>NZ_JAWLRZ010000019.1:0-72825 GCF_033142425.1 Rhodococcus sp. IEGM 1366 | reverse complement strand
GGTGGGGGCGACAACCCCCACACCCCAACGTTATACGTCTTGGTTGGTGTTTTGGGGCGCCTGACCCCCCGGGGGGTGGGGGGTTTTGCACCGGGGGGGTTTTAACAAGGCCCCACAGCAGTAGCGGCGGGCCAACAGAAAAGAACCGGACATGCACGCTACGGTTGTAGTCGATGAAACAACACGAACCTTCGGGGCGGGATTACTCAGCTCGGGTGAGCCACGCGACGTGAGTGAACCGAACGAGGCCCCAGAGCACACCGACGCTTGTCCGACCGACAATTCTGCAGCGCGCACCGCCCGGATCACGGAATCCCGCGAACTCGCGCTGATCCTCGAGAATGTCGCTCGGGGCGATCAATCGGCATTCGCCGAGTTCTACGACCGGACCAGTTCACGCGTGCACGGGATGGTTCTCCGGGTCCTTCGCGATCCGGGTTTCTCCGAAGAAACTGTCCAAGAGGTATATCTCCAGGCCTGGAAAACGGTGGACACCTTCGATCCGGTTCGCGGGTCGGCCTTATCGTGGCTACTCACTCTTGCTCACCGACGAGCCGTCGACCGGGTGCGGTCGGAACAGTCGAGTACGGATCGACAGGCCCTGTACGACACCACGAATTCGACTCCCGAATTCGACGTCGTCAGCGAAGAAGTCACTCGCAAAGACGAACATCGCGCCGTCACCGACTGTTTGGAATCGGTGACGGCGACCCAGCGAGAAGCTTTGACATTGGCGTACTACGGCGGGCGAACGTACCGCGAAGTAGCCGAAGACCTCGGCGTGGCGATACCCACGATAAAGTCACGAATCCGCGACGGACTACTCCGGCTACGCAGATGTCTGGGGGTGAACTGAGATGGACGAAGAGCTGATCGGCTGGGCACACCCCTACGCGATCGATGCCCTCGACCCCGATGAGCGTCGGGCTGTCGACGTTCTCCTGGAAGGCACTGACGCTGCCACCCGAGCGGAATTCGAATCTCAGGTCCGGCTCGCAGCGGAGACGATGGCTGCTCTGAGCATCGTCGACGCAGTCGAACCTCCGCCGATGATCCGCGCTCGCCTACTCGACGCTATTGCCGAGACACCACAATCCCCGGAAGTGGTTCCGCCGGTCTCCCTTGCCAGTCATCGCAAGCGTCGACGCCCATGGACCATCGCACTAGCCGCTGCAGCGGCCATGGTTATCGTGGCCGGGGGTATCGGAATCGGCGTCCAGATCACCGACAACACTCCGTCGCCGACCACCGTTTCCGAGATCATGGCCGCGCCCGACATGCACTCGACCACGCTGGACGTACCCGGCGGCGGCACCGCGACAACGGCGTTTTCGCCGTCCGAGGATGCCGCGGTGTTGACGATGAACGGTGTGACTCCCCCGAGCCCGGACCAGGTTTATCAGATGTGGCTGGTCTCGCCGGACGGTAGCACCATGACTCCGAAGGGCACCATGGCACCTGCCGACGTCAAGCCGACCACTCAGGTTGTACTGGACAATATCGGTCCCAACACCAAGCTGGCATTTACGATCGAGCCTCCTGGTGGATCGACTCAGCCGACGGGCGATCCGTTCGCCATCATTCCGCTGGTCTGAGCAGAAAACGAAAAAAGCGATCCCCCACCAACTTTCGGTGGGGGATCGCTTTTCGTGCGTGAAACCTAGTGGCTGTGACCGTGTCCGGTGTCAGCTACTTCTTCGGTCGGCTTCTCGACAACGGCGCTCTCGGTGGTCAGGATCATCCGAGCAACGGAAGCGGCGTTGACCACTGCCGAGCGGGTGACCTTGACGGGGTCGATGACGCCGTCGGCGAGCAGGTCGCCGTACGTCAGGGTCGCGGCGTTGAAGCCATGGCCCTTGGGGAGATCCGCAACCTTGCTGACAACGACGGAACCGTCGATGCCGGCGTTGGATGCGATCCAGAACAGCGGAGCGTTGAGTGCTGCGCGAACCACTGCGACGCCGGTAGCTTCGTCACCGGTGAAGCCGAGGTTGTCGGCGAGTTCGACGCCGGCCTGAACGAGTGCCGATCCACCGCCGGGGACGATGCCCTCGGCAACAGCAGCCTTGGCTGCGTTGACGGCATCTTCGACGCGGAACTTACGTTCCTTGAGATCGGTCTCGGTGGCTGCGCCGACCTTGATGACCGCAACTCCGCCGGACAGCTTCGCCAGACGCTCTTCGAGCTTCTCGCGATCCCAGTCGGAATCGGTGTTCTCGATCTCGCGACGCAGCTGCGCAACGCGGGCCGCGATGTCGTCTGCCGTGCCTGCGCCGTCGACGATGACGGTCTCGTCCTTGGTGACGACAACGCGGCGTGCGCTGCCGAGCAGGTCGAGTCCGGCTTCCTTGAGGGAGAGTCCGACGTCGGTGTTGATGACGGTGCCTGCGGTGACAACGGCAAGATCGTCGAGGAACGCCTTGCGACGGTCACCGAAGAACGGTGCCTTCACGGCGACAGCCTTGATCGTCTTGCGGATCGAGTTGACCACCAGAGTGGAGAGAACTTCACCCTCGACGTCCTCGGCGATGATCAAGAGCGGCTTGCCGGATTCGGCAACCTTCTCGAGCAGCGGCAGGAAGTCGGGCAGTGAGCTGATCTTCTCGCGGAAGAGCAGGATCAGCGCGTCTTCGTAGACGGCCTTCTGCGAATCGATGTCGGTGACGAAGTAGGGCGAGAGGTAGCCCTTGTCGAACTGAACACCTTCGGTGACAACGAGTTCGGTTGCAACGGTGGAGGATTCCTCGACCGTGACAACGCCGTCGGTGCCGACACGGGTGAGTGCTTCGCCGACCATTTCGCCGATTTCCTCGTCACGCGAGGAGACGGTGGCAACCTGAGCGATGGACTTCTTGCCCTCGACCGGAGTTGCTGCGGCGATGAGCGCCTCGACGACCTTGTCTGCGGCAGCGTTGATTCCGACGCCGAGTGCCATCGGGTTTGCGCCCGCGGCAATGTTCTTGAGTCCGCCGCGCACGATCGCCTGAGCGAGAACCGTAGCGGTGGTGGTGCCGTCGCCGGCAACATCGTTGGTCTTGGTGGCGACACTCTTGACGAGCTGTGCGCCGAGGTTCTCGAAGGGATCTTCGAGATCGATCTCACGGGCGATGCTCACACCGTCGTTAGTGACGGTGGGGCCGCCGAATGCCTTGGCGAGCACGACGTGGCGTCCACGCGGGCCCAAGGTCACCTTGACGGCGTCGGCGAGCTTGTCGACGCCTGCTTCGAGAGCACGCCGCGCGGTCTCGTTGAACGCAATTTGCTTGGACATCTGTTCTGTCAGCTCCTGAATCTTCGGGGCGTGAACGCATTCCGCCCCGGGATCCTGTGTGGACTCCGGGGCGGATCACGTGTGTCTTACTTGGAGACGACAGCCAGCACGTCGCGTGCCGACAGAATCAGGTACTCCTGGCCGGCGTACTTGATCTCGGTTCCGCCGTACTTGGAGTAGATGACCGTGTCACCCTCCTTGACGTCGACCGGGATGCGGTTGCCCTGCTCGTTGACGCGGCCTTCGCCGACTGCAACGACGGTGCCCTCCTGGGGCTTTTCCTTGGCTGTGTCAGGAATGACCAGGCCGGAAGCCGTCGTCGTTTCAGCCTCGTTGGCCTGGACGAGGATCTTGTCCTCGAGCGGCTTGATGTTGACGCTCGCCACGATGAGCCCTCCATGGGTATGTGCGCCCGAGGGTTGCTCGAGACGCGATTGGGTTTGACGTTTACGGCGCGTCACTGCAGTCCCGTCGTCGCGGGTGCCGGAACTCGATCAGCGCCAATTGGCACTCTATACGTGAGAGTGCCAACCCTCAAGGACTGGGCGGGTTTTTTCTCTTCGTCCTCAGCGAAATCAGACCCACGTCCAATTTGTTCACCTATTGTTCATTCGTGACGAACATCAACCGCCGTAGTTTCCTGACCTTTGCCGGACTCGGCGCCGTGGGCGCCGTAGGTCTGAGCGCCAAGCCGTGGGGACTGCAATATGCCGGCGCCGCTCCCCTGCCCACGTCGGGCGCGGGCACCACACTCGACGCAGTCGCGACGCCGATCGGCAGCAGCGGCTACCGCAAACTCGGAGCCGGTCCTGGCTGGGCAAACATCGTGCGCGGCGAACTCGCGGAACCCAAGTCCGGCCGCGAAGACCGACGCACCGCATTGGCATCGATCGTGCAGTTGACCGACGTCCACATCCTCGACGCGCAGTCGCCGATGCGCTTCGAATACGTCCACCAGATCACCGGTTCCGCTTTCCGTCCTCAGGAAACGCTGACTGCGCACGGCCTGATTTCGCTTGTCCGAAGCGTCAATTCCATCGGATGCGGTCCGCACACGGCACGACCGTTCGACGCAGTTGTCACCACCGGCGACAACACGGACAACAAGGAACACGCCGAACTCGACTGGTTCCTGACCGCACTCAACGGCGGCACGATCGTTGCGAACACCGGCGCGAAGGACCGCTACGAAGGTGTCCAGAACTCCGGGGCCGATCTGTACTGGAACCCGGAATCGCCGATGCTCGACATGTACAAGAAGGCGGGCTTCCCCGAGATTCCCAATTTCTTCGGAGCCGCCTTTACCCCTGTCTCGAGCCCTGGCCTGAACACTCCCTGGTACTGCGTGTTCGGCAACCACGACGATTCGGTGTCCGGCACCGTTCCCAGTGGCATCCCGCCGCTAGAAGCCATGTACACCGGATCGCTCAAGTTCGAGGTTCCCGGCTCACCGGAACAGGCCAAGCAGATCGACATCGCCACCAAGTTCGATCCGAGCGCCATTCCGGGAATTCTGTCCGCCTTCACGACGCCCCCGCGCCAGGTCACCCCCGACCCGGCCCGTGCTCCCTTCACGCCGAAGCAGTTCATCGCCGCGCACCTCGATCCGGCGCATACCGGTCCGGGTCCGGTTGGTCACGGATTTGCACCGGACGCCGATCACACCGGCATCGGTTACTACTCCTTCGAGATCGCTCCCGGCGTCGTCGGAATCAGCATGGACTCCACCAACCGTGCCGGCTTTGTCGACGGCTCCCTTGGCGCAGCGCAGTTCCGCTGGATCGAAGACACCCTTCGGGCCGGCAGCAGCACGTTCTTCGACGCCGCCGGGTCCAAGATCACGCAGTCCCGCGACGACACCTACTTCGTGCTGTTCAGCCACCACACGAGCGACACGATGGACAATCTCATCCCCGACCCCGAGAACATCCTCGAGCCGCGCTTCCGCGGTTCGCAGCTTCTCGAGCTGTTGCACCGCTTCCCCAACGTTCTTGCCTGGGTCAACGGCCACACACACGAGAACAAGATCACCCCGTGGCCCGGTGTCACGCCGGAACAGGGGTTCTGGGAGATCAACACCGCTTCGCACATCGACTTCCCGCAGCTCGGCCGGATCATCGAAATCGCGGACAACGGCGACGGCACCGTCTCGCTGCTCGCGACGCTCTTCGAAGCCGAGAGTCCGTACTCGGTCGATCACAGTGACAAATCGCCAGAGGGCCTGGCATCGCTGTACCGCGAACTGTCCTTCAACGACATTCACCGCGATCCCAAGCTGACCGGCGCCGGTGTCGATCAGAACGTCGAGTTGCTGGTTCCCGTCATTCGCTAGCGTCACCTGGCTTCGTCTGCCGTGTCCTGTGTTCCTTGGACCAGGACACGGCAGCAATAACAAAGCGGACGCCAAAGCCGATCAGCACCAGGTTGCAGACGATCTGAAGCGACACCAATGCCCTGGCCAGATCAGTTTTTGCGGCGATGTCCCCGAACCCGACGGTCGAGAACACGGACAGCGAGAAATAGAGCGCACCCATCCTCGACAACGGTTCAGTGAAACTTGTCGGGTCGGCCCCTGCGACAGCAAAATAGGTCATCGAGACGATCAGAAGATACGTCGGCACCACGACAGATGCCGCCTCGACGGCCTGCAACGCCGGCACATCCGAATTCAGGATTCGCTTGATCTGCCAGGCAGCGACACCCAGTACCGCGACACCGCCTGCGACCAACAGAGCAAAGGCGCTGACGGTATGCGCGTCGGTCCACGGCAACAGGAAATACGCACAACCCAACGCGACGACGGTCAGCACCGGCCGCAGTATCGCCCCCGCGATCAATCGACGGCGTTGACGCGTATCCATCTGCCGGGATTCGACTTTTTTCCGCATAATTCAATATTCGGCAATCCTGCTGGTAAAACCACCGTTTCGGTACGAAAAGTTCTCCTCCTCACAGAAAACCGCCGAGCAATCGTGCCGATCGTTCTGTAACGTTCATGTAACGGCGACCGATATGCGGTCACAGAAACACCTGCGAGGGGGTGCAAGATGGGTTCATCACTGGGAATGTCGACGGGTTCGTCGGGCGTCTACTCCGCGCTCGTCGATACCGATTCCGCAGAAGCCACACCCGGTAGTTTGCCTGCCGAAACACGATTCGTCTCCGCCGATCAGGTCAACACCAACGTCGGAGACTTGGTCCGCGCGTCGATCAAGCTGATGACCACGCAGGTGTCCGATCGCGCCGCTGCCCCTCGGTCGATCGGGGTCACATACTCGACCGACCAACAGCTCGCGAGCATCCGATCCTCGCTCGCGAAGTCGCCGAACCGCGTTCGGCTCATTCCCGAACCGGCCGCGGTGCACGCCTATCTCGCAGAAACAGGCAAGACTGCACGCTACGGCGCCACCGCGCAGATAGACCTCGGCGATAGCGGCCTGAGCGTGTCCGTGGTCGATCACAGCGGCGAGATCCTCATCTCCGAACGCAGCGACGCTCTTGCCGGCGCAGGCATCGACGCAGCCCTCGTCGCGTTTGTCACCGACAAGTACCCTCATCCACTCGGCCGACACACCGACACCGAACTACTGATGTCGCGCTGCCACGTCGCCAAGGAACAACTCTCCACCACTCGCAGCGTCACGATCGACCTGCCACGTGGGCCCATCACGATCACCCGGGTCGAGTTCGAGGACATCATCGCCGCGGATGTCGAGCGCGCGCTCACGCTGATCCGCAGCGTCCTGAGCGCGGCACCACACACCGTCGAGGCCATTGTCCTCATCGGCGGCGGCGCGCATATCCCCACTGTGCGTGCGGCAATCGCCGACGCCGCACGAGTCCCGACAGTCGAATTCGACGAGCCCGAAGCAGCAGCAGCCAAAGGTGCTGCACTACTTGCAGATTCCGCGACGTCGTTGCGTTACCCGTTAGCAGGCTCGGAAACTTCCGAGCGCATCCGTCCGGCCGCCAAAGCGTCGGGCGCGCTGATCGGCGCGCTAGTCGTCGGTGGACTCGTATTGGGTTATGCCGCCAAGGAAGTCGTCCCGACCGACAACACGCCGATTTCGCCGGCCGGCACCGGATCGACCACAACGCACACCACAACCGACGTCGTTCCGAGCACCGGTTCCACAGTCATCCCGTCACATGACCCCGTGCCCACGGTTGTCCACACAACAGTCCCGTACCGGGCACAGCCGTACGGAACGCAGCCGTACGGAACACAGCCGTACGAGACACATCAGTTCACGTTGTCGCCCGCGCCGCCGTCGGACACGTCCACACCGACGACAACCGTTCCGCCGACAACTCTTCCGCCGACAACCACGACCACCATCCCGGCCCGGCCGACACTTCCCGGCATCACGCTGCCGGATACACCGTCGTGGTGGCCGGAGAACCTGCCACAGATTCCGAGTGGGCCTTCGGAACTGGCTCCGGGCGAAGGCGGAAACGGTGGTTCCGGTTCCACCGAAACCACCGCCGAGACTCCCACAGAGTCCGCATCACCCGAGCCGACGACGGAGAACGCGGCGCCGACCCCCACCGCTCACCTGCCTGTACCGGTCGGCTGACCTAGCGCAGAACTTGGCTGATCGAGACGGACAATCCCGGATCGGTTGCAACACTCAATTCCGACGGCCCGGCTCCGGCACCGATCAGGTGCGCGGCCAGCGAAGCGATCATCACTCCGTTGTCGGTACACAACCTCGGCTTCGGGATACGCAGCGTGAGACCGGACTCGGCGCACCGCTGCTCGGCGAGGCTACGAATGCGAGAGTTCGCGGTTGCTCCTCCGCCGAGCACCACGGTGTCGACGCCGACATCCTTGGCGGCACGAACCGCCTTCATCGTCAGGACGTCGGCCACCGCCTCTTGGAACGACGCTGCGATATCCGGAATCGAAAACGCTTCTTCCGCACGCTGTTTCGACTCCACATAGCGAGCAACGGACGTCTTGAGCCCGGAGAAGGAGAAGTCGTGGCGCGAGTCGCGCGGGCCCGTCATGCCACGCGGGAACGGGATCGCGTTCGGATCACCTTCCTGCGCAGCCGCGTCCAAGGCCGGTCCACCGGGGAACCCGAGACCGAGAAGCCTCGCAACCTTGTCGAATGCTTCACCGGCAGCGTCGTCGACGGTAGTTCCGAGTTCGACGATCGGCTTTCCGAGATCCTCGACGTGCAGCAAATGCGTGTGCCCACCGGAGACCAGAAGGGCCACGCACGACGGCAACGGTCCGTGCTCTAGCGTGTCGACCGACACGTGGCCACCGAGGTGATTGACCGCATAGAACGGGATGTTCCACGCTGCCGCATAGGCTTTGGCTGCCGCCACACCCACCAACAGGGCGCCCGCCAGGCCGGGTCCGATCGTCACGGCCAGAGCGTCGGGCTTCTCGATACCGGCCGCCGCGAGAGCACGCCGCATGGTCGGGACGATTGCCTCGAGATGAGCGCGCGACGCAACCTCAGGCACCACTCCGCCGTACCGGGCGTGCTGATCCACACTCGACGCCACTTCGTCCGCCAACAAATCACAGGTTCCGTCACCGTTCCAACGAACGATGCCGACTCCTGTTTCGTCGCACGAGCTTTCGACACCCATGACGATCATGCTTGCTGCTCCTCATTCTTGCGAACACCTACGGCGGGCCGCCGCATCGTGAACGCATCTGCCCCGCTGGGCTGGTAGTACTTCTTTCGGGTTCCGACGATCTCGAATCCCTCACGCCGATACAGAGCGATTGCCGGTTCGTTGTCGGTGCGCACTTCCAGGAACACGTCTGCTCCCCGGTCGTCCGCGAGAGCCAAGAGCGCATCGAGCAAAGCCCCGCCGATACCGCGGCGCTGCGCACCCGGATCCGTTCCGATGGTGTGCACTTCGGCTTCGATGTTGGGCGGCGCGCCCAACAATGCAACTCCGGCGTACCCCAGAACACGACCGTCGGGCTCACGAGCCACGAAGTAGTGATTGTGCGAGCCGGCCAGCTCGGAGACAAAAGCCTGAGCGGTCCACGGCCCGTCCCCCGCAAAGAGGGCACGTTCCAACTCGGCACACCGCTCGGCGTCGTCGACCGTCATCGACGTGATGGTGTAACTCATTTGCCGCGTTCCGCCAAGGTCTTGGCGTCCGGGCGGCGTAGATACAGCGGCTCGAGCGGTTCCGGAATCGAACCGGCCAGAATGTCTTGCGCTGCAACAGTGACCAAACCGGCTGGAGACGGCGTCTCCACAGGCTCGACCCGGAGATCGAAAAGGTCTACGTGCGAAGCAGATCCGGCAACAATCGTCGACGGCGACGCGTCAACGTCGCCCGGCGAATTCACTGCGGGGCCTTCCACTCGAACGCCCTCATCGTAACGAGCCCAATAGATTTCACGTCGACGTGCATCGGTCACGACAAGCAGGTTGCCTGGCGTCTGCACTGCCGCGGCAATGGCGTCGAGGCTGCACACACCGTAGACCGGGACACTGAGCGCGTCACCGAACGCGGCGCCGGTCGCCATCCCCACCCGCAGGCCGGTGTACGGACCAGGTCCCACGCCCACCACCACGGCGCCCAGGTCTGCCGGCGTGATCGACGCCTCTGCGAGGCATTCGAGAACATGCGGGGTGAGCACCTCGGCATGTGCGCGGGGGTTCACTGTCACCCGAACGGCGAGCGTCGAAACCTCACCGAGAGGCGAGAGTGAGACAACTCCGGCGGTGACGGCCGGCGTGGAGGTATCAATCGCGAGAACAAGCACGATAACTCAGGGTACTCGCACGTGAAGAACTACTTTCAACGGTGGGAGCAGTGTCACGACGTCCATGCCCAACTGGCCGTCCGGACATCCGACTCGGGTTCACGGTGAAGCTGCACCCGCAAGTGACGCTCGACAAGGCGTTCCACGACGTCGCCGCCCCACTCCACCACGACCACCGCATCGGTGAGGTCGGTATCGAGGTCCAGGGCGTCGAGCTCGTCAAGAGCGTGCGGCCCGCTGTCGCCGAGGCGATACGCGTCGACGTGAATCATCCCGACGGGTGTTCCGCCGTCGGCGCGAATACCGGGGCGATGCTCGCGCGCGATGACAAATGTCGGTGACGTCACGCGTCCCTGCACGCCGAGGCCCGCACCGATACCGCGGGTCAGTGCCGTTTTTCCGGCGCCGAGGGGACCGTCGAGAACCACGAGGTCACCGGCGACAAGTCCGGCCGCCAGCCTGCGACCGAATGCCTCCGTGTCTTCCGTCGTCTCCAGAGTGACGGTTCCTGATTCAGGGAGGGTTTCAGCCGACATCGGACCTCACTTGACTATGTGTACGTGAGACAAGACTCTCGATCGCATCCGTGACGATAGCCGGGAACTCCAGCTGGATCAGGTGACCGCCGCCGCGAATTCGCACCAGGTCGGACTCCGGCAACGCATCCGCCAGCAGTTGCGAGCTGGCAAACGGAATCATCATGTCCTGATCGCCGCAGATCACGACAGCCGGAGTGTGCGCGAGGACGGGCAGAGACCCACTCTCGTCATGCAATTCGAGGGTCCGCAGAAAATTGACGATGGTGACAACCGACGTGCGATCGAGCATCCCGTCCGACAGCTCGTGCAGTCGAGGGCTCACGTCCGTGCCGTACGACGCGGCCCGCAGGATCGGTGTGATGAGCACGCGCGCAGCGCCACGGGCATGCTGTACGACGCCCGGGGACGTCCGCACAGCCAGACGGAAACCGTCGATGATCGGATTCTGCAGATTGCGAGTGAGTCCGGTTTCGGCGAGACCCGCTGCGGTGGTCGATACCAACCCGACACCGACAACTCGGCCACCGGCGAACCATTCCGGTCGCTGACCGGCAAGCGCGAGCACTGTCATGCCGCCCATCGAATGACCGACAAGCACAACCGGACCGATCGGCACCTTGGCTTCGATGACCGACGCCAGATCACGGCCGAGTTGCGAGACCGTACAACTCTTTGCGCGGGGCATGCCCGAATCACCGTGCCCGCGCTGGTCGTAGAACACCATCCGAACGTCGTCACCCCACCGCTCGGCAAGCTGACGACGCTGAAAATGCCAGGAAAACGCGCTCAGACAATATCCGTGCACAAAGACAACCGTCAGTGGAGCGTCGTCCGGCCCGACTTCGCGGACTGCCAGATCAACCCCGTCGTCGGTGCGTACAACGCTCGCGCGGTCCCGCGTCATCAGGTCGAAGTCTTCGTCTGCGTAGATCTCTCGACCTGGCCGAGTGGCCGTCTTCAACGCGTTGACGCCGGCCATGGAACCGAGTGCAATCGCACTGAGGAGCCCACCGAGGATGCTCATTCGTCCTGCAGTCTTCACGAGATACCCTCCCCGCCGATGTACGTACGTTCGGTTCGCCCGCGCAGGCCGGTCACGATCTCGTAGTGAATGGTGTCCAGCACTTCCGCCCAGGCTTGCGCGTTGGGTTCGCCCTGATCTCCGTTGCCGAAGAAGATGGCGGTGTCGCCCTCGCGCACACCGTCACCATCTGGTCCGAGGTCGACCATCACCTGGTCCATGCAGATCCGTCCGACGGCTTGACGACGCTTACCGCCGAGTTGGACCTCGAAACGCCCGCTCAACGAGCGCGGAAGCCCGTCGGCATAGCCGACGGGGAGCAGTGCCAGGGTGGTGTCGCGCGGCGCGGTCCAGAGGTGTCCGTAGGAAACCCCCTCACCGGCGGCCACCTTCTTCACCAGAATCACCTTCGCTCGCAACGTCATTGCCGGTCGAAGACCGAAATCGCCCATCTCTGGTACGGGCGACAATCCGTATATCGCAATTCCCGGCCGAACCATGTCAAATCGCAGGTCAGGACGGGTTACCGTTGCCGCTGAGTTGGAAAGGTGCACAACCTCGGGTTCGAATCCTTGGGCCCGGACGTCGGCGACAGCGTCGATCAGACGTTGCTTCTGGTGGTCGATGACGTCGTGGTGCGGTTCGTCCGAATGCGCCAGGTGCGAAAACACTCCGCGCAACCGGATCGTGCCCTCGTTTCGCGCCGCGACGAGGTCCTCCAGCATCTGCGGCCAGTCCGTCTGCGAGACGCCGTTGCGATTGAGTCCGGTGTCGACCTTCAACGTCACCGTGGCAGTTCGTCCGAGATCCCGCGCGGCGGTCACCACCGCGGCCAGGTGCCGCGGAGACGACACCCCGATTTCAACGTCAGCGGAGATGGCGGCGGCAAAATCGGCATCGACGCCATGCAGCCACGCCAGTACCGGAGCGGTGATCCCCGCTGCCCGCAGGACCAAGGCCTCGCCGATCGTGGTGACACCGAGTTCGCGGGCACCGGCGGAGAGTGCAGTGCGCGCAACAGCAACGGCACCGTGGTTGTACCCGTCAGCTTTGATGACTGCCATCAGTGCCGCGTCACCGGCGAACTCACGAAGAACCCGCACGTTGTGGGCGATGGCATCGAGGTCCACGACCGCCTCGGTCTGCGGACCTCCTGTTGCCGCGACGCTTGCCGACTCCCCTTCTTCTGGGTCTTTCGGGGCTCTTCCTTCGGCAAGCTTCATGGCGTCAATCCTGCCACTCTCGCGAATTCCGACATCAATTCGGGTTTGACATCACTTAATTCCGCGCGACGCTGCGCAACACTCTTACTGCGTCACGCACACTCCCGAGCAGCGGCGATGCCGAGATCGGTGCACCGGCAACGTCGGCGTGGCCGCCTGCGGCCGCCAAGTTCGCGGCAAGAGAGTGTGTTCTGGCTCCCACGGCCGCAGCGTCGAGTGGTGCAAGCCCGGCAGCGAGCAGCGCCCCGATCACACCGGACAAAACGTCACCCGATCCGGCGGTCGACGCCCACGAGCCACCCGCATCATTGACCAACACCTGTCCGCCGCCATCAGCGATCACTGTCGTATGACCCTTGAGGAGCACCGTCGCACCGAGATCCGATGCCAAAGCGCGCGCGGCACCGACCCGATCAGGCCCCACCTCGGTGCCCGCCAATCGTGCGAACTCACCCGCGTGCGGAGTCAGAAGCGTCGGTGCGGTGCGTCGACGTGCCAGATCAAGATTCTCGGCCAGCAAGCTCAACCCGTCCGCATCGACCAGGACCGGGACATCCGTCGCAAGAACAGATGCAAGCAACGCCGCCGCGTCGGCATCGGTTCCCATACCCGGACCAACCACCCACGCCTGAACGCGCCCCGCGTCTTCGAAGGCCGCGCTTGCGATCACCTCGGGGAAGCGTGAAAGCACCTCCGCCGCGCCGTGCCCCGCGTAACGCACCAGCCCCGACGTCGCCGTGACCGCTGCCCCCGTACACAACACACCAGCCCCCGGATACTGCGCACTTCCCGCAATCACCCCAACGACGCCCTGCGAATACTTGTCGTCACTCGGGCCCGGAACCGGCCAGCGCGCACCCACTTCCGCCGGATCGAGGGAGCGGAAATCCGGCTCACCGAGATCCAGACCGATGTCGATCAGCTCCACCCGACCGCACCGCTGCGGTGCCAACACATGCACAGGTTTGAGCGCGCCGAATGTCACCGTCACCGCAGCTGTCACCGCAGGCCCGTCGACGCCCCCGGTGTTTGCGTCCACACCGCTGGGAAGATCCACCGCCACGATCGGGCAGCGGACCCGCTCCACCAGAGCGGCTGCCGCGCGGCGCAACGAACCGCGACCCGAAATTCCGACAATCCCGTCGACCACCAGATCCGGTGTACCGAGGTCGGGCTCGACACGCCCACCCGCTCGGCGGAAAGCCTCGAGGCCCCGCCGGTGCGCGCGCTCCGGGTCGAGTAGGACCGCACGCACAGCAACTCCGCGCTTACGTAAGAACGCTCCGGCCCAGAGCGCGTCACCGCCGTTGTCGCCACTGCCGACCAGCAGAGTCACCGACCTCGAAGCGAGTAATCCTGTGTACAAACGCAATTCGTCGGCAACAACCCGAGCGAGTCCGTACGCGGCCCGGCGCATCAACACACCGTCGGGCAACGACACCAGCAGCGGCGCCTCCGCTTCGCGAACCTGATCTGCCGTGTAGTACCCGCGCATGCCGGAACCCTTCGTTTGCCAGTCGCTACCCTCGGAACCATGAAATCACGTCTCGTCCCGATGTTCGCGGGCCTCGTGCTCACCGCCGGCCTCGTCGGGTGCAGTTCCAGCACGGATTCCACCCCTAGTGCGCCCGAAACCACGCTGAGTGGCCCCGTCGTCACCGTCACCGGGATGGCCTACTCCCCCGCATCCATCACCGTGAACGTGGGTGACACGGTCACCTGGGTGTTCGACGACGGAGGCATGGCCCACGACGTCAAAGGCATCGGCAGTGCCCGAAGCCTGCTCCGAAGCCCGCTCAAGAAGTCGGGCACCTACACGGCCACCTTCGACGAACCCGGAACCTACGACTACACCTGCACACCGCACCCCGACATGCGAGGCACTGTGATCGTTCAATAACTTTTCGGCAACAGTGAGGCCCGCAACCGGAAGGTTGCGGGCCTCACCGATTTCACCGAAAGCTATTCGACGGTAACCGATTTCGCCAGGTTACGCGGCTTGTCGACGTCGTAGCCACGTGCCGCAGCCACCTCCGCGGCAAAGATCTGCAGCGGTACCGTGGACAGCAACGGCTGCAAGAGGGTCGGCGACGCCGGGATCTCGATCAGGTGATCCGCGTGCGCACGTACTGCGTCGTCACCTTCCTCGGCGATCACGATCGTCGTTGCACCACGCGCCTTGATCTCCTGAATGTTGGACACCAACTTCGAGTGCAACACCGCACGGCCCTTCGGCGACGGCATGACGATGATGACCGGCAGGCCCTCCTCGATCAACGCGATCGGCCCGTGCTTGAGCTCGCCCGCCGCAAAGCCCTCGGCATGCATGTACGCAAGCTCCTTGAGCTTGAGCGCACCCTCGAGCGCAACCGGGTACCCAACGTGCCGCCCCAGGAACAGAACCGTCGACGCATGCGCAAACGTGCGAGCCAGCTCACGGATCGGTTCCGCGTTCTCGATGACCTTGCTCACCAGAGCCGGCATCGCCTCGAGGTCCGCGTACTCACGGGCAACTTCGTCCGGGTACTTGGTGCCGCGCGCCTGCGCCAGGGCCAACCCGACAAGGTAATTTGCCGTCACCTGCGCCAGGAATGCCTTGGTGGACGCGACGGCGATTTCCGGTCCCGCCCGCGTGTAGAGAACAGCGTCCGCCTCACGGGGGATCTGCGCGCCGTTGGTGTTGCAGATCGCGAGAACCCGAGCCTTCTGATCCTTGGCATGCTTGACGGCTTCGAGCGTATCGGCGGTCTCGCCGGACTGCGAGATGGCAACAACCAGCGTCGAACGGTCCAGAACCGGGTCCCGGTAACGGAATTCGCTCGCCAGCTCCACCTCGACCGGAAGCCGAGTCCAATGTTCGATCGCATACTTCGCCAACAAACCGGAGTGATACGCGCTGCCACAGGCCACGACAAAAACCTTGTCGACGTCGCGCAGTTCCTGGTCGGACAACCGCTGCTCGTCGAGAACGATCTTGCCGTTCTCGAAGTGCCCGAGAAGCGTATCCGCAACTGCGGTCGGCTGCTCCTCGATCTCCTTGAGCATGAAGTAGTCGTGACCGCCCTTTTCGGCAGCCGCAAGATCCCAGTCGATTTGGAACGGGCGCCCCTGCGCTTCGTTGCCGGAGAAATCGGAGATCCGGTAGCTGTTCGCGGTGATCACCACCGCCTGATCCTGACCGAGTTCCACCGCGTCGCGTGTGTGCTCGATGAACGCCGCCACATCGGAACCGAGGAACATCTCGCCCTCACCGACACCCACCACCAACGGCGTCGAACGACGCGCAGCGACAATCGTGTCCGCATGATCGGCGTGCGTGAACAGCAACGTGAACGCGCCTTCGAGACGACGGACAACCGACAACGCGCTCTCGACGAAATCACCCGCAGTCGGGCCCTCTGCGTACGCACGCGCCACCAGATGGACCGTTACCTCGGTATCGGTGTCACTGAGCAGTTCGATGCCGGCAGCCTCGAGCTCAGCACGCAGCGGAGCGAAGTTCTCGATGATGCCGTTGTGGACCACCGCAAGCTTCCCACTCGCGTCGCGATGCGGGTGGGCATTCCGATCGGTCGGTCGACCATGTGTAGCCCACCGGGTATGACCCATGCCCGTTGAGCCGACAAAGCTGTCCGCACCGATCTCTTCCAACTCAGCTTCGAGGTTGGCCAGCTTCCCGGCCTTACGCTCGATCTCAACGCCACCCACTCCGTCGAGAATCGCGATTCCCGAGGAGTCGTAGCCGCGATACTCCATTCGCCGCAAAGCCTCCACCACGACACCCAGAGCTGGGCGGTGGCCGACGTATCCCACGATTCCGCACATGGTGAATCAGGGTACTTGGACACCCGTGGCACGCGCATTCTGCGGTTGCCAGGGCACGCCGACGGCCACATCGGATAACGTCTTGATCCGTGGCACCGAAACTGAAGGCACTGACCCGTGAGCTGTCCAAGCGCGGACCGCACCGCGTTCTGCGCGGCAACCTCGCTCTGGCCGGTCAACCAGGAGTCGTCTACACCCCGGAAACGGGCTTCAATCTCCCCGCCGTCGCCTTCGGGCACGGCTGGATGGTCGGTGCGCACAAATACGAACAAACACTTCAGCATCTCGCTTCCTGGGGAATTGTCGCCGCAGCACCCGAAAGTGAGCGTGGCCCCGTCCCCTCGCACCTCGGATTGGCCGCAGACCTGCGCTCGACCCTCGACATCTGCGTCGGCGTCCGACTCGGTCCCGGGCAGATCAGCGTTCATCCTGACCACGTCGCATTTGCCGGACACGGGATGGGTGCCGGTGCCGCGGTCCTCGCAGCCGCACAACGTGGAAACGTCGCCGCCGTCGCCGCGCTCTTCCCCGCACCCACCGCCCCCAAAGCCGAGAACTACGCGTCCAAGATCACAGCCCCCGGGCTGATCCTCGCCGGCGAGGACGACGTCGACTCACTCACCAGCAACGCCCGCCCGCTCACCCGCGAATGGGGCGGACCCGTAATCGGGCGAACCGTCGACGACGCCCAGGATGCTGGTCTCATCGAAGGGCGTCGCCTTCTGGGAGCATTGGGCCTCGGCGGCTCCGAACGCAAAACACAGGCCACGACGCGTTGCCTGCTGACGGGATTCCTTCTATTCCACCTGACCGGCGACAAGCGCTACGAAGCATTTGCCGATCAGGACACCGAATTCCCGCACACCTCGCCCATGTTCGACGCGGATACTCAGTCCGACACCCACTCTCAGTCCGACGCTCGCCGGAGCCAGGCAGTTTCCCGGTAATCAGCACTCGAATCTCGTACCGGCTGGCCGGACTTCGCAGTGTCGCCAGGCATCGCAGTGTCGCCAGGCATCGCAGTGTCGCCGGGCATCGACGCGGACGCTGATCGCAGAAACGCGCCCTGTTCGAAGGGTAAACGCCCGAACTCCTTCACACCGGTAGACAATTCGCCGAATTGTGCACACCGCTGTTGGTGGTCACGTTCGGCAGCAGATCGTCGCATGCGAAATTCGGCGAGTTGCGAATCCATGGCCGCATTGACGGCGTCGAACTGCGACAAACTCATATCGGCCCCGCCCCGGCTAATTCGGCTCCGGTCACGATCGGTTCGTTCAGCGACTCACGGTGTTCTGGCGGTGCAGGGTCTTCTGACGGCGCAGGGTCTTCTAACGGCGCAGTGTCTACTGGAGTTGGATTCGGGGGTTGGTACGGCTGCGGCGCGGGTTCCGGCGCCTCGGACATTACGGGAGCGGCATCCGTCTCCACCGCGATTCTCGGCCAGCCGTGCTCGTCCAATTCCACAGTGACAGTGACGGACTCCCCTGACAGGTCACGAACTTCAAGACTGACCCCACGTCCGTTCGGCGCGAGCGAGAACCCCCAGGTATTTGCACCGACCGCCAACTCGAGTGCAGGTGCAACCCTGTCCCCCGACGGTTCGACTGCTTGCGGCACGGATGTCTGCGCTGCGTCGGCCGGAACTGAAGAATGCCGCGTTTCGGTAGATTCACTCTCGACCGGAAACAGTTCGGAGACGATACCGGCGGCAACCCCGAAAGCGTCGGTCAGAGCCACCCGGGCCTGCTCGCAGGCGCGGTCGAACTCGTCGCGGGTATCCACGTACACAGGCCTGAAGATCTGATCGATCCAAGGTCTGACGAGATCTGCTGCTGCTCTACAAGTTTCGATCTGATCGACCGGCGCGGCATATCGTACTGCTCTGAATTGCTCATCCGACAACGGCGCAAACCACGTGGCAGCCTTGGCAACTGCGTCGACGCCCCCTTGCTGCGTGCTCACGTCCACCAGCTGATCGATGCGCTGCGCATCGATACCGCCGATCGTTTCTCGATTCAGCGACGCAACCTTGAAAGCCTTGTCCACCACGGCAGTTCGAACGATTCCTGCCAGTTCGTCGGCGACGGAAATCAGCAACGGCATGGCTTCGACATCGACTTCCGCTCTTCGCTGCTCGTCGCGCACTCGTCCGGCAACGTCGTCCACAGCCTCGACATTCCAGATCTCCGCGAGCGACTCGGACAGGACCGCGAAGTCCTGCGAATCGCGCGACGACGCTTCCGCCGCAAGGGACATCGTCGACACGTCAGCGTGCAGAGCCTGCAGATCGATTCCCGATTCGGCACGATACATCTCGTCGTAGGTACCCAGCGGTCGCATTTCGATACCGAGACGACTGGCCGCGTCGTGAAAACGCTCGAAGAAATCCAATCCGACACTACCGGCGTCGAGAATATCGTCCGGAATAGACAGCGAATTGCGTTGCGCAATAATCAATTCCGCAGCATCGGCAGCAGAGCTCGACGTAACCGCGTCGCGACTCGACATCAGAAACCTGACTTCGGATACTCGCGGCTGTGCATTCGCAATTGATCCGCCAACCCCAGATCGACATCCGCAATTGCTCGGGTCGAACTGCCGATACGCGCGCCGAGAGCCTCGACGAACTGGGCACGTTCCACCATCCGTATCCGGAACCCACCCAGCGCAGCAGCTAGCGTGTTGCCACACTCGACGTAATCCCGGCCTGCACACTCGCCCGAGAACTCGGCAAATTCCAACGTTCGTGCAGTGACACCCATCTGTTGCGCAAGCGCCGTTGTCCGACGCTCGAGCTCATCGGTAGCAGTGTGGTCGATATCCATGCGGAACTCCGTTTCGCCCGGCCGCACGAAAGATCCGGCGGTCCATGACTACTTGGACGCACGAACCCCGTGGGTCGTTCCCACGAGAATTCAGTTCCCCCCCGGACGATCACGCTACATGCGGTTACACCGCTGCGACGGTTTCTGCCAGCTCGTCGGCAAGCTTGCGTGCCACACCAAGATCCGCAGCTTCGACCATGACTCGCACCAATTGTTCGGTACCGGAAGGTCGAAGCAGAACACGGCCGGCGTCACCGAGCACACGCTCGGCATCGGCGACCGCTGCCATTACCGAGGTCGCTGCGGCAACTGCTGCTTTGTCTTCCACCCTCACATTCACCAAGACCTGCGGAAGCGACGTCATCGTTGCGGCGAGCAGCGAGGACGACTTACCCGTCTGCGCCATCCTGGCCAGCAATCGAAGTCCGGTGAGCACGCCGTCTCCGGTTGTTCCGAATCCGGGGAACACCACGTGTCCGGACTGTTCGCCGCCCAAGCTGTATCCGCCGGTACGAAGTTCTTCCAACACATAGCGGTCACCGACCGCTGCTGTGACCACGTCGATACCCGCTGCCCGCATCGCAAGGTGCAAACCCAGGTTGCTCATGACGGTCGCCACGAGTGTGTTGTCGACCAATTCTCCGGATTCGTGCATCGCCACCGCCAGCACCGCCATGATCACGTCGCCGTCGATCACTGCCCCGGTCTCGTCGACGGCGAGGCAACGGTCGGCGTCACCGTCGTGGGCAAGACCAAGATCGGCGCCGTGCTCGACCACTGCTTTCTGCAGATTCTCCAGGTGAGTGGATCCACAACCGTCGTTGATGTTGAGGCCGTCCGGTTCGGCGCTGATCGCGATCACCGTCGCACCCGCAGCCCGATAGGCCGCCGGGCCGACCTCGGAGGCTGCCCCGTTTGCGCAGTCCACAACAACGGTCAGGCCGTCGAGCGGCTGCGTCAGAGCGGTGCCGAGATGCTGCAAGTAGAGCGCAGCGGCATCACCGACCGGGCGTACTCGCCCGATACCCGCGCCGGTCGGCAACTTCGGCGCCACACCACCGTCGATGGCGGCCTCGATTGCGGCCTCGACATCGTCGTCGAGTTTGTGTCCACCCGCGGCAAAGATCTTGATGCCGTTGTCCGGCATCGGATTGTGAGAGGCGGAGATCATCACGCCGAGACTCGCATCGAACAAACCAGTCAGATAGGCAACCGCTGGTGTCGGCAGAACGCCGACATCCAAGACGTCGATGCCGGCCGAAGTCAGCCCCGCCGTGACAGCTGCCTGGAGCATTTCACCGCTCGCACGAGGATCGCGTCCGACGACCGCGGTCGGGCGGCGGGTGCCACCACCGGTTGATTCAGCTGCCAGAACATGCGCAGCCGCTATCGACAATCGCAGCGCAAGATCCGCCGTCAGATCACCATTGGCCAAGCCGCGCACACCGTCAGTTCCGAACAACCGCCCCATCGAACAACTCCCTGAATATCTTGTGCGAGTTCTGTGAAATATCTTTCCCGAAAAACACAAGAGCAGGCGTCCGGTAACGATGGACGCCTGCTCTCGAGTCGAACAGGTGCCGAAGCAGACCAGCCGGTCAACCTCGGCGAAGCATCAACGCTTCGAGTACTGCGATGCCTTACGAGCCTTCTTCAGTCCGTACTTCTTACGCTCGACTGCGCGAGCGTCACGGGTCAGGAAGCCGGCCTTCTTGAGTGCCGGACGATCATCGGGGGTGACCTCGATGAGCGCACGAGCGATAGCCAGACGCAACGCGCCTGCCTGACCGGACGGTCCGCCACCGTGCAGCAGTGCAACGATGTCGAAAGACTCGGGACGCTCAACCGTAACCAGCGGAGCCTTGATCAGCTGCTGGTGCACCTTGTTCGGGAAGTAATCCTCGATGGTGCGGCCGTTGAGCTTGAACTGGCCGGTGCCGGGGATCATGCGGACGCGGACGACCGCTTCCTTACGACGACCAACGGTCTGGATCGGGCGATCGATGACGATCGGTGCCAGCGTAGCCGCTGCAACCTCTTCGACGACCTCGACTGCTTCGGCGGCGAATTCTTCCACTGCCTCGATGTTTTCTTCGGTCACGTTCTGCTCTTCCGGCGATGTCACTGTGCGACCTGCTTGATCTCGAACGGCACCGGCTGCTGCGCGGTGTGGGGGTGATTCGGGCCCGCGTAGACCTTGAGCTTGCTGCTCATCGCGCGACCAAGCTTGGTCTTCGGGAGCATGCCGACGATGGCCTTCTCCACGAGGCGATCGGGGGTCCGGTCGAGGACCTCTCCGACGGTGCGGGACTTCAGGCCACCCGGGAATCCGGAGTGGTGGTAGACCTTCTTGCCAACGAGCTTGTTGCCGCTGATGGCAACCTTCTCGGCGTTGATGACGACGACGAAGTCGCCACCATCGATGTGCGGAGCGTAGGTGGGCTTGTGCTTACCGCGCAGCAGGGTCGCTGCCTGAACGGCAAGACGGCCCAGCACCACGTCGGTGGCGTCGATGACGTGCCACGTGTGGGTCACATCTCCGGCCTTCGGGGTGTACGTAGACACAGAACTTCCTCGTCTTAATTCATTCCACTGCTGACCATGTGCGTATCGCATAGACAATTCTCGGCGGCCAGTTGAGACCCGAGAACCGCTGGACCCTGCGCATCGAGTTCCGGGAATCGAACGTGCAGTCGAACACACGATCAAACATCCGGACATCAACATGCGGAGGCCTACGGCACGCCACCGATAGACGATACCGGTATCAACCGTCTCCGGTCAAAGAGAGTCCGGACTACCGTTGGCAGCATTCATACAAGAGCTTTCTACCCCGACGACCGATGCTCGTCGGGGTAGAAAACGGAAAGCCACATGCGACGTGAAGTCAGCGCCCGAAGCCGTTCGCGGCGGCGCGATCGGCGTCGCGCATCGAATCGGAACCACTCGCGGTTGCGTTGGCGATCTGAGCCAGCACGATGTTCAGCTCTTCCGACGCCTGCCCCCACCGACGCTGAGCGTCGTTCCAGGCTTCAGAACCCGCACCTTCCCATCCCGCCTGCAGGTTGTCGACAACAACCTTGATCTCGCCCTGCTTGTCGTTGATCGCCTGCGCCTGACGCTTCATTTCGTCAGACAACATGGCAAGTCCGCCGAAGTCGTACCTGATCATGTTCTCGCTCATAACCACTCCCGTTCCACTTTATGTCCGTATCGAATCTGATCTCTGTATGTCTGTCGCATCCGGGACGATCTCAGACGACTCACCGAATGTTCTTGCGCGGAGCCTGATTCAGAGCACTCAGGACATGTTGACGGTCGCGCCGCGCAACGAACTCACGTTGTCGGATTCTGCGCTGTCGAACGTTCCGGCCGACTGCTTGATCTGCTCACAGATATCGCCCAGCGCCGTATCGAGCTTCATGGCAGCGTTGTTGTAGCGCACCATGATGTCGGCGTATTCGGTGTGCGCACTGCCCTTCCACGAACCGCTCGACGCCTCCGCCTCGGATCGAACAGCATTCACCAGTCCTCTGATGTCGCCCAAATGGCCGTTGATGACATTCGCCGAACTGATCAATTCAGCGGTAGTTGCGGTAAAGCCCATGTTTCCCCCTGGTTGTGATGTGCATGCGCGGTGTCGGCGGTGGCTCACATCCGGCGGACCTTCGCCGGCAACAAGTACCTGATGTGCGCTACACATACTTGGACGCCGCGCACTCGCCGACGGTTCCGGCGGTTCGGAAAGAAATTTCGCGCGGTCAATTCACGAACAACAGTGATTCGACGATCTGAACGCACTCCGGCTCGAACGCGTCCCATTCACCGACGAGGTACTGGCACCCGATACTCACCTGCCTGCCACGTTCGACAAATACCTGCCACCGAACTTCGGAATATCCATCCGGAAATTCCCTGTACAACAGAACCTTTCGTCCGTCCACGGCAACAGTGGACTCGAGGTTTCCGAAGCGGAGTGGATCCTCTATCGCCGAAAGCTGCTCACGCAGATCGATCTCGACCGCGTCGAACTCGACGCCTGCACGGAGCTCCTTCTCGACGATGACGATTTTGCGATCATTCCCAGACGCCGGAATCAAGTCCATCCGTCCTGCGGCCGATCCGCCGCGATCGGGCGCCCACCCCGCCGGCACGACAACGCTCACGTTGCCACCGGCGAGCGGGATTGTTGTCGTCGCCACGGCCGACGTAGTAGAAGGCACCAGCGTGCTCGGCTGGGCACTCCCCAGTGTGGTCGGTTGTGCGGTCGGCGGCACCACATCGGCAGACTCACCGTCAGTAGTTCGGGCTTCGACCGCAGTACCTTCGACCGCAGTGCCTTCTACGCTGCCTCGCCCGGTCGCGACCGCCACGCCCACCCCGAGCAGTCCGACAGCAACGACTGACACCGCCAGCGCTGGCAACCATCGGCGCTGGCGGACACCCGAATCGGCTGGCGTGACCAGCCTTGACGGCGGCACCCACCGATCTCCGAATGCCGAGTTGTCCACAGCCCGACCCGCCGAATTTTCTGCTGTGACCGACTCCAGACGCACCCGCGGATCAACGATCGCTCGCACGATCCGACTCTCGTCGAGAACACGCACGCTCGCATAGCCGTGAATGCTTCGCGACCCACGCTCCAAGGACGACGCAATCGAATGCGAATGTCGCCCGACAACTACTACAGAGTCCCGAACTGTCAGTTCCTCGAATTCACCGAATAGTTGCGGCAATTCCGACAGTGCTCTGCGCTGGGTGTTCATGAGCGTGACGTCTCCGTCGAAATCGCGCACACACGAAACGACAACGTCACCACCGCGGATCTCCACCACGATGCACCTCGCTCGCCAGCTCCCCCGGGTGGCGCGCGCAATCGCAATCGCGGTCGGGACCAGGACAACGTCGTACCCGACCTGGCGCGCAGCGTCGAGCAACCGTCCCTTTCGGGTATTTCCCCACTCGGTCGGATAGCTCAGGTACAGCACATCCGCATCTGCCAGACCGCAACCTTGCACGGTGTGCAAAATCAAGTGCACCAGTTCGAGATCGGTAGGCGCGATTCGTCCACCGATCTCCATGTAGTTGTCGTCGATGAAATCGAGCGGATTGACTGCAGGCAACGCGGCGGCCGGCGACGAATGCTGCTCGGTGTCGACTCTGCAACAGAATTCGCGTTGCCCGGTTGCCGACCACGCGTTGGACGAACCTATATGAACAGACACCGACAACGTGTGACCCGATGTCACAGCGGTGGCATCCACGGTAGCTGCACCAGCTGGGTCTGCGACCGAGACACGTACGTACCCCGCCCCTGCGGCATCTCGGAACCACGCACGGCGCCAACCAGATTCCCTTCGTCGCGGCTGCCACTCATCACGACGCCGGCAGGTGCCATGTCGCGGATCCGGGCAATCACCGGTTCGAACAGTGCGCGCCCTGCCCCGCCGGATCGTCGGGCGATCACCAGATGCAGCCCCACGTCCTTCGAGTGGGGAATGAACTCGAGCAATGCCGCCACCGGGTTGCCGGTGGATGTTGCCACCAGGTCGTAGTCGTCGATGATCACGTAGATTTCCGGTCCCGACCACCACGAGCGTTCTCGCAGTTGTTGTTGCGTCGTATCCGAATTCGGCATTCTTCCGCCGACGATCCGAGCAAGGTCCGCCATCAGTTCACCGAATGTCGCCGCTGAGGCCGAGTATCCACCGAGGTGATTGCCGTCGACCACACCCAACATCGAATGGCGATAGTCACCGATGATCAATTTCGCCTGCGCCGGTGTGTTCGACGCCATGATCCCTTCGGCTATGCCGCGGAGCAGCGACGTTTTCCCGCAGGCGGTATCGCCGAATATCAGGAGGTGCGGATGCTCCGCGAAGTCCATGTAGACAGGTTCGAGGTCGGTTTCACCCAGCCCGACAGGTACCCGCAGACACCGACCGTCACCCGCGCTCGCCTGCGGCCACCTGTCTCCGACGGACGCGAGAAGCTCTGCACGCGTATATGATTCAGGGAGCATCCGAACTGGTGGAGCGGGTCGGGACGTCGACATAGCCGCGATGCGCATCACCGAATCAGATACCGCGGCGCTCAGTTCTACGCTGCTGGAGATACCATCCATACGCGGAAGCCCGGTCAACAAGTGCAGGCCTTCACGAGTGATACCGCGCCCCGCATGACGTTCCGGAACCAGATTCGCTTTCTGGCGCCCCGCGTCGGAGTCTCCTGGGTCACCCAGGCGAAGTTCAATCCGCGTGCCGAGCTGATCCTTCAATGCCGGCCGAATATCTGCCCACCTCGGCGCGGTGACCATGACGTGAACCCCGAATGACAATCCCTGCGCCGCAAGGATACTGATCGGCCCTTCCAGAGATTCGAAGTCGGAACGAACGCTTGGCCACCCGTCGATCACCAGGAAGACATCGCCGAACCTGTCGCGTTCGAGGCCGGCGGCGACACCAACTCCGCGGGGATCGGCAGTGCGCAGTCGCCGGAATTCGACCATTGAGTCGATACCGAGTTCACGGAAGAGTCGCTCCCGTTGCTGCACTACCGTCGAAACCTCCGCCACTGTTCGCCGGACCCTGTCCTGGTCGAGACGATTTGCCACCGAACCGACGTGCGGAAGGTCCCGCAGTCCCAGCAAGGTTCCGCCGCCGAAATCGAGACAATAGAACTGCACCTGCTCCGCGGTATGTGTCAGAGCAAACGCCATGATCAGGGTCCGCAGTGCCGTCGATTTCCCCGACTGCGGGCCGCCGACGATCGCTACATTTCCGGTCGACCCGTTGAGGTCGACGACAAGTGGGTCGCGCCGCTGGTCGAACGGCCTGTCGACAATTCCGAACGCTGCACTCAGATTCCCACGGGGCAGATTCGGATCACGCGACACGGCGCGCGGAAGAAGCTGATCGAGCGTCGGAGACTCGGAGAGCGGAGGAAGCCACACTTCGTGCGCGCGCGGACCGTACTCCTTGATCCTGTCGACGAGAACTCCCATGAGCGTTCGTGATTCGTCACCTGCCTCCCCCATATCTACGAAGTCCGGCTCCACCACATCCTCCGGGAGGTGATCACTGATCACCGTCGCAGCGGTGAACAACACCGGAGCGAGACCGACGGATTGTTCCGTCGCAAGTCGCGTCGGCGCAATCCTCGCACCCTCGTAGGGTCCGGAGACGTACGCGCCTTGAAAGCGCACGATCTCGGCAGAATCCGCTTTCACATATCCGGCGCCTGGATTTCCGGGTAGATAGTATGCGTCGGGGACCCCCAACACGGTCCGAGACTCGTTGGCGGAGAATGTCTTCAAGCCGATTCGGTACGACAGATGGCTGTCGAGCCCACGCAATTTCCCTTCGTCCAGACGTTGGCTGGCAAGCAGCAGGTGGATGTGCAGCGATCTGCCTAGCCGGCCAATCGCCACGAAGAGGTCAGCGAATTCCGGTTGTTGACTGAGCAATTCGGAGAACTCGTCCACTACGACGAACAGGGCAGGCAGCGGGTCGAGTGCGGCACCCGCCATCCGGGCTTTTTCGTAGTCCGACACATTTGCGAAGTTTCCCGCGGCCCGGAGGAGTTCTTGACGACGGTTCATTTCACCGGCAAGTGCGTCGCGCATTCGGTCCACCATGGCCAGTTCTTCGGCAAGGTTGGTGATGACGGCCGCAACGTGCGGTGCCTCTTCGAGACCGAGGAAGGTTGCCCCGCCCTTGAAATCCACGAGGACGAGATTGAGGGCGTTCGGCGAGTGTGTCGCGATCAAACCGAGCACAATCGTCCGAAGAAACTCCGATTTTCCCGAACCTGTTGCCCCGATGCACAAACCGTGCGGCCCCATTCCGTTCTCAGCGGATTCCTTGAGGTCGAGTTCGACAGGTTGACCGTCGGCACCGACACCGATCGGCACCCGCAGTCGATCACGTCCCTGGCGGGGCAACCACGCATGCTCCGGGTTGAACCGCGCAGCGTTTCCGATGCCCAGCATCTGACTCCACGAGCGCGACGCCGTGTCGTCGTCCCCCGAATCGACAGCGTTCTGTGAAGCAGCACGGTACGGCGCCATCCGTCGGCCGAAGGTCTGGGCGGTAGTCGTGGAGACGGAATCAGGGCGCGCAAACTTCTCGACGCCGGCACTACTGACCGCGCCCACTTGATCGGGAGCGACCACCAGACGCAAACCACGACTGGCCGACAACGACGACGAGAAACCACACAGGTCCAGGATCGTCACCGAATCCAGACCCGCTCCCGTCAACAGACCGGAATCGCCTTCCAGCAATCCGCCGTCGACGACAACGACGACATGCGGCACACCTGACGATGCGGGCGCGTTACGCGAGAAGCGGCCTCGCATCGAAAGTTGCTCACCCAGAGCACCTTCCAACTCGAGATAGGAGCCGTACACCATCCGCGCCGCGCCCGCCCCGTCATATGCCTCCGGGTGCTGCGTGTGCGGCAACCACTTGACCCATTCCCATTCGACCTGAGTATCGGGGCCACGCACCACAGCGATCTGCAATATGTCAGGACCGTGAAAAGTACACAACTGCATCAACATCGCCCTGACCAACGACCTCGCCGCGTCCCGCTGACCTTCGAGCGCTATCGAGGCGAACCCCCGCAGCGATACCGCAGTCGGAAGATCCTCGACCACCGAATGGGAACGGACAAATCGTCGAAGCGACACGGATGCAACCGGTTCGAGGTCTTCAACCGGTCCGGTCTCCGGCGAGATCAGACGAGTCGCCAGTCTCTGACTGCCGAGACCGACACGCACGTGACAATAATCGGGGTCCGTTATCTGACGCTCCCACATGCGTGACGTGCCTGCCAGGGTCCACAGCAACGACGGCTGCGGACTACTCCATTCGAGTGCCCGACGTTGCGCCTGCCCGGTCTCGTCGACATCACGACGCAACTGATCGAGATAACGAAGATAGTCCTTACGGTCCTCGTTGACCTCGGCGGTCCGCGCGCCACCACTACGACCCCCACCGGCCAGCATCCCGAGCATCGAGACCATCATCATGATCGGAAACAACAGGGACATGGGATTTCGCGCCATTCCCGACGTGAACATCAACGCGACCATGCCGATCATTGCCACCACCATCACCACCGGGAGCAATTTGGTCAGCAGATTGCCAGGAGTCGCACGAGGGATCTCGGGCGGCGCCTGCAACGTCACCTCGCCGCCTGGCGCCCGCGGCGCCTCACGCCGAGCCCGACGCAAAAATCTGACTGTACTCACTTCGCCCCCTACAGCGCTGCGATGTGTCCGACATCAACCGGACCGCCCCCACGGCACAAAGTCCACGCAACGAGAAGACACTAACCCATCGGGCCGACAAGACCTTCGAGCGCAACCGTTCCACTGGAGCAGTGGCGGCAGCAATTCCCAGTCCGGTGTCGTATGGTTCCGATAAAGAAGGGGGACGCGAACGGGGAATCGCGTCGAAGGGTGGGGTTCGACAGTGAACAGTGGGGTTGATTCATGAGCATGTCGACAACCGACACGGCGCCGGCGGCGCCAGGTGATCGTCGTAGCGCACCGTCGGCAGAGCTGTGTCGACTGACAGTTCTCTCGGCACATTCGCAGGTCGATCTCGCAGTGCCGCTGCGCATTCCGCTCGTACTGGTCATTCCCGGCATAGTCGACACTATTCGAAGCCACAGCGGCTCCAACGATTTCGACACCGTATCCGAACAATTCGAACCGACGGACTGGACACTGGCCAAGGTTGGCCGCGCACCGCTGTCGGGCACGCTCTCCCTTCACGAGCATGGAATCCGTGACGGAGAACTACTCGTTCTCGAAGCCGCGGACGCTGCCGCTCCACCGCCGTTGTTCGACGACATCATGTACACCGTCGCCGCCACCGACGCGCAGACCTACCGGCGGTGGACACCACTGGCCGCACGGATCACCGGCTCTGTGATCGCTGTCCTCGCATCGTTGCTCGGCTCCGCCGCGCTGATTGTCGGCGCAACCGGAATATCGGGTGCCACTTGCGCTTTCATCACGTCCCTTCTACTGACCATTGCGTCGATCGTGACAGCCCGCGTCTACCACGACAGTGGAAGCGCACTGGTCCTCGGTTGCGCCGGCATTCCACTTGCATTCACGGCTGGTCTCCTTGCCGTGCCCGACGACCTAGAGGCGCCACACCTTCTTATGGGTTCCGTGCTCGTCGCATCGGTCGCTTTACTATGCCTGCGCCTCTGCGGCGTCGGGTTAGCCACATTCACAGCACTTTTCGGCATCTCGTTGGCCGCAACCGCAGCTACTGCGGCAGCAACGCTGCTGCCGCGCGTTTCGCTGGAAACTATAAGCGCAGTCGCCATCGCACTCGCGCTGATCACCCTCGCCTACTCGGCCCGGCTATCGATGATTCTTGCCAAGCTTCCGTTGCCGCCAGTGCCGGTACCGGCAAATCCCTTGGACGAAGCTCGTGATCTTGCCGCCGAACCCGACATGCCGAATTTCGACGAACTGACCGAGCGAACCGGACGCGCCCGCAGTTACCTGACCGGTTTGGTGGTCGCGACATCCGTGACGGCCATGACCGGTGCGCTGAGCGTGGCCGCGGTCCACACCGACGACGGAATCGTCTGGTCCGGCCTTGCCCTTGCCGGAGTCACCGCAGGCGTTCTGATGCTCCGCGGACGCACATTTGCCGGTACCGCCCAGGCGGTTCCCCTCATCGCGTGTGGGGCTGCCATCGTGCTAGTTGTTCTGGGCGCCCAGATCTGGTCACACAAAGACGACGCCGTCGTCATATTTGCCCTCGCCATGGCCGTTCTCATCCTGGCACTCGTGCTCGGCATCCTCGCACCGAACCGGGTGTTCAGCCCGGTGATGCGACGGGTTGCAGAGTTGGTCGACTTGGCTGCAATCGCGCTGATCGTGCCTCTGATCTGTTGGGTGACCGATCTATTTTCGGTCATGCGCGGACTCTGAGCGTCGGACATACACGTATGAACCGTGGAATATCCTGGACTGCGACACTCCTCGCCATCGCCGCACTCGCACTATGTGCGGGGCAAGGCGTAGCTGTCGGCGCGATGCCGCCACCCGTCGATCCGTCGATGCTTCCCGAAGACGGCCCCGCGGCGCCACCGCAAGCCACGCAACAGCGCACTCTGTGCGTCCCGGCAGTGTCGGGCGGCGACGGTGCCAACGTCCCTCCTGCCCAGCTGGACTTGGCATTCGATACGGTCTGGCCGATCACGACCGGCGCAGGGCAGCGTGTCGCGGTGATCGATACCGGAGTCAGCCGTCATCCCCGACTTCCCAATCTGGAACCCGGTGGCGACTACGTGGGAGCTGCCGACGGAACGGAGGATTGCGACGCCCACGGTACCGTCGTCGCTGGGTTGATCGGCGCTCAACCTGTGACTGGGTCAGGCTTCTCCGGCGCCGCACCCGGCGCGACAATCATTACGATCCGACAGTCCAGTTCGGCGTACTCCCTTGCCGGCAGCCAAGGCGACCCGAACATCGCCGAGAACTCGTCGGGGTACGGAAATGTCGACACGATGGCCATGGCTGTCCGTCACGCCGCCGACATGGGAGCCACCGTCATCAACATCTCCGAAGTTGCGTGCAAGTCGGCAGCCGAGGGTATCAACGATCAACGCCTCGGTGCCGCAATCCAATACGCCGCGCTCGTCAAGGACATCGTTGTCGTGGCCGCGGCAGGAAATGTCGGATCCGGCGGCTGCAAGAGCCAGAATCCCACTCCTAGCCCGCTGACACCCCATGCTGACCTGTGGAATTCGGTCAACACGCTCGCCAGCCCCGCCTGGTACGACGACTTCGTACTGACCGTCGGATCCGTCGATCCCAACGGGGCGGCAAGTTCGTTCAGCCTCGGTGGTCCCTGGGTCGATGTGGCCGCTCCCGGTACCGCAGTAGTGTCACTCCATCCCACCGAACCTGGGTTGACCAACGGAACGTACGGCCCGGACGGCTCCGTTCAAGCAATCAACGGGACAAGTTTTGCGGCGCCGTACGTCGCGGCAACCGCGGCGCTGGTTCGATCCCGATACCCGGATCTCACTGCTGCACAGGTAGTTCAGCGCATCGAGTCGACGGCGCACGCCCCGGCCGAGGGCTGGAACCCCTACGTCGGGCATGGGGTGGTCGATCCGTTGGCAGCCGTCACCGCGCTGCCGAGCGATGTCGAAACCTATCCGCTCGGTCACCACACCTCGACTCTGGCTGCGCTGCCCGTACCGCCGCCGCCGGACAACCGCGCGCGCGACGCGGCTCTCCTGGGCGTCGCGGCCGTAGGTTCGCTCGGTGTCCTCGCCCTGCTGTCATCGTTTCCGATACGTCGTGTGTTTGCAGAGCGAGGACGCCGTTCACGTCGTCACTAAACAGCAGACAGCTGAGCATGGGGCAGATCCGCGTGCTCCGGGGGCAGATCTTCGGCCCGAGCGGAACGAACCTTGTCGATGACCATGACGCACAGCAAGGAGACAACGCCCCAGATCACAAACGTGATCAGATGCGACCCGACTGTGTCCGCGCCGAAGTACAGAATCGACCGTACCGATTCCACGGCAGCAGGCATCGGCAGGATGCCGTGGAGCACTCGGAATATCTCTGGTTCCATGTAGACCGACATCGCACCACCAGACGCCGGAACCCCGAGGAACATCAAGATTGCGACCGCCGGGATGACTGCGAGGAGCCCGAGTAGCCGTGCGAACACCGTCGTGAACAGCGCGGTACAGAAGATCGCGACGATTCCGGTTCCGAAGAGCTGCCAGAAGTGGTCGTCGATCGCTCCGACTACAGGTCCGGCAATTGTCCAGATCACGGCGGACATGAAGACCGACCACCCGGCTAGCACCGGGAGCAGAGTCCGCAACTTCATCACCGTGGGCGCAGCACTGCTCGCGACGACGATGATCATGAAGCCGGACATGATCCAGCCCATCGCAATGTACATACTGACCGTGCCGCTGGAATCGGAATCGGCAAGCGGCGCAAGATCCTGCGTGGTCAGCGGCACCTGCTGGCCCTGGGCAACCTGCGTGAAAACAGCTGCCACTGCTTGCTGCTGGCTCATGCCGGCAGCTTGGCTGGTGATCAGGGTCGCGGTCGGTGAATCGGCGGACGGCAGTACGTATGCTGCGACAACCGTGCGGTCCTGAACGAGGTCGCTGGCTGCGTCCACCGAATCGACTGCACGCAGATCGAACAATCCGCCCAAGTTCTGTTCAAGTCCCACAACGGCCTGCTCAGCTTGCTCGCTCGAGGCGGCAACCACAGCGACCGGCATGTCACGGGGCGCCGGCTGATACATCGCTCCGAGCATGACCGAAAGCATCAGCACAACCATGGCAAACGGGAAGAACGCGAGCGTGGCGTAGCGAACCTTGTTGCTGGTCGGACGTGGCCCAGCAGTCAGCGACGCCATGGACACCTCAGGCGCACCACCGTCAGGACTGCGACGACGCTTGAGCGCGTCGACGCCCAAGGTCGCGAGAAGCGCAAGCGCTGCTCCGAGCGCCAAAACGATCAGGTGCGAGCTGAGACCGTCGCCGCCGAAGTACAGCACTGATCGAAGCGCCTCACCCGTTGCCGCAGTGGGCAGGAATCCGTGCAGCGTCGCGTAGATCGACGGCAGGGTGTAGACCGACATTCCCATGTTCGAGGCCGGGACGCCGAGCACCATGATGAACAGCATGCCGACCAGAACCGCCATCGGCCCGAATATCCGGGTAAGGAACAACTGCACGGAACCGACGGAAAAGACAGCGAGCCAAGAGATTCCGAGAACTGCCGCCGTATGGCCCTCGACTGCACCGAGAATCGGGCCGGTGACCAACCACACGAGCGCTGCGATCAGCGCAGACCATCCGGCAAGAAGTGGTACGACTCGGCGGAATCGCAGCAGCTCCGGCGAGTTGGACAGCGTGATACTCAGCGGCATGTAGCCCGCAAGCATGAGCGCCGTGGCCATGAACATCGCCGCCAGACCAGCGGTGTCGTGGGCAGGCAATGGAGCCAGATCCTCGACCGTCACGTTGAGCCCCTGCTCCAGCACCTGTGGGGCGACAAGTCCGGTGACCGTCGAGACTTGAGCAGCACCGGCCGCACTCGCGGTGTAGACCGTTGCTGTGTCGCCTCCCGTAGCGGGCAACGACACGACGCCGGATACCTCACGGCCCAGGAGGAGTTGACGTGCCTCGTCCTCGCTACTGACTACTCGCACATCGACGGCCGACGGATCGGACGCCTCGAGCGCAGCAGCAAACTGATCGGCCTGCTGGATCGGCCCGGCCACCGCAATCGGCATGTTGTTCGGGGAAGGCGCGTGCATCGCGGCCAGATACCCCGTGATCATCATGCCGACCATCAGGAAGGGCAGCAGAATCATCGCGACATATCGGCCGATCTGCTCTTTTCGGGCTCGAGCAGCAGCAGCCTCGACTTCCGTGGGCTCGCCTGGCGGATGCTCGGTTTCCGGCGATGCGGTGGTGGTCATAGTCGAACTCCTAAATATCAAAAATTACGCTGCGCGTCTTAAAAAAATTACGCCGCATGACTTAAAATGGCAATCGGTAGAGTCGTGACGTTGATCCCACTTCCGCGGCGTCGCGCCGGAAGACCAGTCAGGGAACCAGCAAACGGAGGAAGCATGGGACAACACGGAGATCGGGTGCGGCAGTCATTGCTGGACTCGGCAGAGGAACTCTTTGCCACCCACGGCATCGACGCGGTGTCGAACCGTCACATCGCCGAACACTCAGGCAACGCCAATCACTCCGCCGTGGCCTATCACTTCGGCGGACGCGACGAACTCATCCGCGCTTTGTTGGAGCGTCACGCGACCGAGACCAAGCTGCGCCGCACACAACTCGTCGCCGTCTTGGGCGAGAACCCCGATCTCCGAGACTTGTTGAGCTGCCTCATCCTTCCGTGGACCGATCAGCTCGCATCGATGCCGCGGCCCAGCTGGCGGGCACGCCTGCTCCAACAATTGAGGTCAGTGCCATCCGGAATGGAACTCATCTCCATGATGTCGGACCCGCTGGAAGACGACCTCATCCAGCAAACGAGAGCCTTCCTCGCGGACGTGCCACCACCCGTACTGGCCGGCAGGGCCTGGATCATGGGTCGCATGGTCACGGACGTCTGCGCCCGGTACGAGTCACTGGTTCAGCAAGACTCGATCGACCCCGACTGGACGGGCTTGGCCTACTTCATCATCGACGCGGCCGTTGGCATACTTTCGGCCCCCGTCACCAGCGTCGGGGACTTTCTCAGCGCACGCACGAGCGCTAATTGACCGGCGCCGCCGGAAACGGGTCTGGCGTCATTCCGTCATGTGCAACAAGGGCATTCGATTTGTCGAGTGACGGTCCCGAAGCCAACAACTCCAACATTTGCCAAGGCGCGCGATCCGGAGGTCTCGAGAGTCCGAGCGACTTCGCCGAATCTTCTTTCGGCACTCCGTATTTCACGCCGGTATCGGCAACATAGAACACGCTGTCGCGCCGAGTACTCTCCGTCTCGATCCCGGTCGCCTGAACAAATCCCCCCATACCCGGCGCGACGTAGGCAAAATCCAACCGATCCCCCGACCCGTCCGCCTGCGCCAGCGCAACCACCCTGGCGTCAGCGGCAATCGGCAGGTCGCTACCCACGAGCACACTCACGCTCGCGGAGCTACGCTGCGCTGCAACCGAAACCGGATCCGGTTTCCAGACAAGACAACTGACCGGAGCTATGTCTTCGTTCACCACGGTCGGAGCCACAGCCGGGAGTGCGGCCGTGGCAAGTTCGTTCACCGAGGGAATGCGATTGATCGCATCCGGCGTCACAGTGGCCATTCCCGAGTCACCTTGAGAGTCGGAGAAGTAGATCAGTTGCGCCACAGCTGAACTGACCTTCTGTATACCGTCCTCGAGAACGACGTAGTACATCATATCGGAGCCCGTGGAGACTTGAACAACGGATCCGACTGTTTTGTCCGCCAACGGATACTGCGGCACTGTGCCAAGACCACGAATGGCCGGAGCCTGTAGCCGCGGAACCTCCGGGATCGCATTGAGCATGCCGACGCTGATCGGCCGCGGCTCGATTCCTTCAAGTCCCAATGCCCGCGTGATCGCCGGATCACCGATGTCGACAGCAGCCCGTTTCCCGTCGTAGACGAGAAAATGATCAGCACCCGAACGCACGAGAAGCGCGTGATCAGAAGGCAAGTACGACGCGACTTCCCGCAACTTCGGCTCGCCGACCAGCACCGTCGAGGCCACGGACCGATTGCCGTCGGCACCTACGGTGTCACACACCGCCCAAGGCGCATTTGTCGGATCTGCCGCCTCCGGTAGTGCCGACGGCCCACCTGGTATCCCCACCAGCGCTCCCCTAGGCTTGCCATCGATTTCGGATTCCTTCACGATCGAAGGCTTGTCAGGCGAACCGATGATCAACCTCGCAGATGCAAGGTTCAGAACCGGGTGAAATGTGCCCTCCATTGCGACAAACATTGCACCCGAGTCTTTTCCGACCACGATGGCTGCATCGGCAATCTTGTCCTGAGGCCGAAAAAGCGCAAGCACACCACACCCCGCAAGACCCAACGACGCCAGCACGATACCGACGATCAAGGCCCGCGATTGCGATCGCATCGGGTCGTGCAGCATCCGCACATCCCGCCTGACCAGTGCATGTTCCATGCGCCGAACCAGGAAGCGGTATCCGTTGACCTGCCACCGAGTTGTAGGTGTAGCAGCCATATTTCCCCCCGTACCTGTCATCCCCTGAGATGACACAGTACAGTTCCCCCGGGGGTGGAACCGTGGACAGATCACGTTTGAAGTACTGGCCGTCGTCGCACAGGATCTCGGCGCGCGAGGTCGTCAGTGCACAGGCCGTGGGTATCAGCGCAGCGTGTCTCGCCCTGTTTGCCGGACTCGAATTGCGGTGGGCAATCGCGATCGCAGCCGCCGTCGCGGTGATCCTGCTGCTGCATATCGGCGGTCGATCGATCACGACGTGGATTCGGACCGCCGTTCGATACATGCGACGGTGCCAGACCTCCAGCGGTACCATCGTGAGCTTCCAGACGCCCAGCGAGCAATCCATCGGCCTACGCGTCGACGGTTCGACGCTGGTGAGCGTCGTCGAGATCATGGCGCCGCACGACTATCTGACTCGAATCGGCCGAACGTCATTCGACGCGTCGCATGCCCTACCCACTGCGGAACTCGCAGATTGCCTTCACCAACACGATATTTCGCTCACCGGGATCGACATCGTCAGCCACGGTTTTCGGGTGGCGTCCGGAACACCGGCAACCGAGGTGTACGACCGTCTGATCGGCCCGCTACCCGCTACGGCCACCAGAATCGTCTGGCTTGCACTACGATTCGACCGAATCGAAGGCTCCGATGCCGTCGACCGCCGCGGTGGTGGCGGCGACGGAGCGGCGCGCAGCATCTCCGTCGCAACAAGCCGAGTGGTGCGGGTTCTCGAAGCTGCCGGCGCACGGGCACGCATCTTGACAGCACCCGAGATCTCCTCGTCGATCGCACAGGTCAGTCGCGGTGTGGAAGTCGCAGACGTGGCCGAAACATGGCGTTCCACACCACTTCCCGGTGTATCGAATCTCGGTTACGGAATCGAGCCGAAGGCAATTACCAAAGGCAGTCTCGCGCAGGTGTGGGCGGCCGCGACACTGGGCACCTCGGTCACCGTTCGGCTCCGGCCACGTCCCGAAACCGGACTGACGGCAGTGAGCGCCACCTGTCGATTCACGACTCGGCATCTCCCGAAAGCTGCCCCGGTCGCCGGGCTGGTATCCATGCGTGGCCGTCAACGCGATGCCCTGCTGACCAACGTGCCGACCGCGCTCACCTCGCTCGACGCCATCTCGCCTACCCGAACGATGGATGCTGCGGACCTGACCGCGCTCGAGCTCCCACTGGCGGGATGCGGACAACTCCTCGGATCCGACGATCGAGGCCAAGGCGTTGCTGCCCTCGTTGCGGGGACCGGCGTGAATACCGTCTTCGTGGCCGGGGAACTCTATCTCGCCCAACAATTGATCTTCCGTGCCGTCGCCACCGGAACCCGGGTTCTGATCCACACGGATCGGCCCGAGACCTGGACACCCTTGATCGACTCGATGGGTGTCCCCGATCGCCTCCGAGTTTCCGGCCACGGGCAAGGACCGGAAGGAACCTTCAATACCGTTGTCTTCGACGGTGTTCGAGCTCTTCCCCCGCGCGCCGGTGTCACCGCGGTCTACGTGTACGGCAACCCGGCGCAGTGGCCTGAGATCGAACCCGATCTCACGATCGTCCAGCCGAATGCCCTCGGCGATCGGATTGTCGTCGCGACCGACAAGACAAGCGTCGAACTCACGCTGGTGACCATCGCCGCCGAAACATCCTTCATCGGACGACCGCGCGCAGGGGCCGAGTTCCCGGTGTCACCGTAGCGGAGTCACCCGGGATACGCCTTCCGGCCGCGATGCTCGCGCAGTCCTCTTCCCCACCAGTCCAATTGACCGATCATCCGGTCGGCGGCATCGGTTGCGATAGCGTCCACCGTAGGATTCGGCGACCGGAATTGCTTGCGGGCCTGGTGAATACTCACGCTTTGACGCACGGAGACCATGTGCAGTTCGGCAACAACCTGCCGCAATTGTTCCGTCGCACGCAACCCTCCCGACACTCCTCCGTACGACACGAAACCGATCGGTTTCGCGCGCCATTCGTGTTTCACCGAATCGAGTGCCGTCTTCAGAGCAGCAGAATATCCATGGTTGTATTCGGGTGTGACCGCAACAACGGCGTCGGCGCGCTCGATGCGTCGACGCAATTCCTCGGCGGCCTCCGACGGCGAGAAATCGGTTGGAAGCATCAATTCGGCGAGGTCGATGACCGAGACAGACCAATTCGGTTGATTCACGGCGCGCGCAACAAACCAATCGGCGACAGCCAAGCCGATTCGTCCCTCGCGCACGGAACCGACAATTACCTCGACGAACAGATCGGTCATGTCGTTGATGATAACGGCGCGCCCGTCGCAGCAATCCCGGTGGTGATCAGGGCGGCAAGTTCGCGGTACGCCTGCGCGTCGTCCAGTCCGGTCGCCTTGTAGACGTCACGTTGCTGTATGCGCACCATCGTGTTCGAGGCTGCGTCAGCGACAAACGACGCGTGTACTTCGCGAAACGCGCCGGCGTCCACGCCTCGAACAATCATCTCGCGTACCCGACTCGCAGCGATCGACGTGTTCTTCTCGTACACCTGACGCGCCGACGTGGACGCCGCGAGGTCCTCCATGAACTGGTGCGATGCGGCGGAAAGCTGATCGCCGACGGCCTCGAGGTACGCGCTCACTTGCTGCAACGGATCCGCGTGAGCTGCAACCGCGTCTTCGACGGCATCGGTCGCGGTACGAAAGAAATGGACCGTGACGGCGCGCACGAGATCGTCCTTGCCGGCTGCGACGGTGTACAGGGTGCTCTTGGAGCAATGCAGGCGCGCGGCGATCTCGTCGAGAGTGAGATGCGCGAATCCTTCGTCGAGAAAAAGCGCAACCAACTGATCGAATAGCTGCACTCTGCGTGCCGTCACTCTTGCCATACTGAAAACAGTACTGCAGTATCGTTGTCAGTACTACTACAGAAACAGGAGTCGACAGTGCCGGTCGAACGTCTGATGCCCAGCCAAGAAGCTCGCGATCTCATCGAACTGACCCGAGACGTGGCAGACAAGGTCCTCGCCCCCAAGGTCAACGAGTACGAAAAGGCCGAGAAGTACCCGGATGGAGTCTTCCCCGCTCTCGGACAAGCCGGGCTCCTGAGCTTGCCGTACCCCGAGGAGTTCGGCGGCGGCGATCAGCCGTACGAGGTCTACTTGCAAGTCCTCGAAGAGATCGCCTCACGGTGGGCTGCAGTTGCCGTCGCAGTGAGCGTTCACAGCCTCTCCTGCTTCCCACTCTTCACCTTCGGCACCGACGAACAGAAGAACAAGTGGCTGCCGGACATGCTGGGCGGCAACACCATCGGCGCCTACAGCCTCTCCGAATCCCAGGCGGGATCCGACGCAGCAGCGTTGTCCTGCAAGGCTGCACCCGTCGACGGTGGATACCGCATCAACGGCAGCAAAGCCTGGATCACGAACGGCGGCAAGGCAGACTTCTACAACCTCTTCGCCCGCACCAGCGACGACGGCTCACGCGGCATCTCCTGCCTCCTGGTGGACAAGGACACCGAGGGCCTCAGCTTCGGTAAGCCCGAGGAAAAGATGGGACTGCGCGCTGTTCCCACCGCCTCTGCGAACTACGACGACGCCTTCATCCCGGACGAGCGCCTCATCGGCCAGCGCGGTCAGGGACTTCCCATCGCATTCAGCGCCCTCGACTCCGGTCGGTTGGGAATTGCGGCCGTTGCGGTCGGCATCGCCCAGGGCGCACTCGACGACGCGGTTGCCTACGCCAAGGAACGCAAGGCTTTCGGCAAGCGGATCATCGACCATCAGGGCCTCGGCTTTGTGCTCGCCGACATGGCCGCAGCCGTCGACTCCGCTCGTGCCACGTACCTCGATGCGGCCCGTCGCCGCGACGCCGGAGTGCCGTACTCCCGCAACGCCAGCGTCGCCAAGCTCATTGCCACAGACGCCGCGATGAAGGTTACGACCGACGCCGTGCAGGTATTCGGCGGCTACGGGTACACCCAGGACTTCCCGGTCGAGCGGTATATGCGTGAAGCCAAAATCACTCAGATCTTCGAGGGCACCAACCAGATTCAGCGTCTGGTCATCGCGCGCCAATTGGCGGGATAGCCGGATACGACAATTGCCCTCCCACAATGGTGGGAGGGCAATGGTGGGAGGGCAATGTCGATGAGCGCCTTCAGTCGCCGCAGCAACCGCCGGCCGACGGCAATTCGCGGGTCTCACGGGTAATCGCGTTGCGGGCCGCCAACTCCGAATAATCCGGGTAATCGACTCGCACCAACGACAAACCATGGGCCGGTGCCACCAGGATGGAACTCGACCGTGAGGATTCGTCGAGCAACCCGGCAAGCCAATCCGACGTACGACGCCCCTCACCGACGGACAGCACGGCGCCGACAAGACTCCGCACCATCGACCAACAAAACGCGTCGGCATTCACGTAGGCCGTGAACACTGTGCCCTCTTGTGTCCAGTCGAACCGCTGAAGTTCGCGTACGGTCGTCGCTCCTTCGCGGCGCTTGCAAAACGCGGCAAAGTCATGAAGTCCCAAGAGTCGCTGCGACGCTTCCTGCATCGCGGCCAGATCAAGAGCCTTCGGGTAGGAAACCATGTCACGCACACGAAGCGGTTCGACACCGAACATCGCGTTGGACACCCGGTACTCGTAATAGCGTCGCATCGCGGAGAAACGCGCGTCGAAATCAGCCGGGACGACGGAAATACTCTTGACTCGAACATCTTTCGGCAGGAACCGAGCGAGCCGCCGAACCAATCGCGACGGATCGTCCGGCAGGAGATCAGCCGGCACGTCGACGTGCGCGACCTGACCACTCGCATGGACGCCGGCATCCGTCCGACCGGCGACGGTCAACTGAACGGGTTGCCGTAGAACAGTTCCCAGTTTGTCTTCGATCTCACCGCACACCGTGCGTAGATCGGTCTGCCTGGCCCAACCAGAGAAGTCGGTGCCGTCATAAGAGATATCGAGCCGCAATCGAACGAGCCCGCCGTCCCCGAGGGGGGCGGCGGGCTCGTTCGATTCAGCGTGTGCTGAAACCAAGGGAACTAGTCCTTCTTGGCCTCGGGGGCGTCGGCCGCAGTTGCGGTCTCGTCCTCGATAGCTTCGACAACTGCATCAGCGTTCTCGACCTCAGCCTCGGTCGCGTCAGCCTCTACGGCCTCGACGACGTTCTCTGCGGCGGGAGCATCCTGCGAAGCCTTGACGCGACGCGCGCGGTCAGCCTCGGAGGTGACGGTCTTTTCCTTGACGAGCTCGATGATTGCCATCGGCGCGTTGTCGCCCTTGCGGGGGATCGTCTTGATGATGCGGGTGTATCCACCGTTACGGTCCGCGTAGAACGGGCCGATCTCGGCGAACAGGGTGTGAACGACATCCTTGTTACGGATGACCTTCAGCACCTCACGACGGTGAGCCAGCGTGCCGGCCTTCGCGTGCGTGACGAGCTTCTCGGCGTACGGGCGCAGTGCCTTGGCCTTGGACTCGGTGGTGGTGATACGACCGTGCTCGAAGAGCGCGGTAGCCAGATTGGCGAAAATCGCCTTCTGGTGGGAAGCCGACCCGCCGAAGCGGGCACCCTTCTTGGGCTTGGGCATGATGATCTCCTAGTAAAGGACCTGAGCTGCTACAGCTGTTCGGTCTCGGCGTAGTCCTCGGTACCGTCGGCATCGCCGAAGGAACCGGCATCGGTGTCACTCCACGTTCCGGTGGCGGCGTCGTAGCCTGCAACGGTCGTGGGATCGAAGGATGCGGGGCTGTCCTTGAGGGACAGGCCGAGCGAATGCAGCTTGACCTTGACCTCGTCGATGGACTTCTGTCCGAAGTTGCGGATGTCGAGCAGATCGGACTCGGTACGGCCGACAAGCTCACCGACGGTGTGAACACCTTCGCGCTTGAGGCAGTTGTAGGAACGGACCGTGAGGTCCAGATCCTCGATGGGGAGTCCGAAGGAAGCGATGTGATCGGCCTCGGCGGGCGAGGGTCCGATCTCGATGCCTTCTGCTTCGACGTTCAGCTCACGGGCCAGGCCGAAGAGCTCAACCAGGGTCTTGCCCGCAGAAGCGAGCGCGTCCCGTGCGGTGATGGAGTTCTTCGTTTCCACGTCGAGAACGAGCCGATCGAAGTCGGTGCGCTGTTCGACGCGAGTGGCCTCCACCTTGTAGGTGACCTTGAGCACCGGCGAGTAGATCGAGTCGACCGGAATGCGGCCGATCTCTGCGCCGGACGCCTTGTTCTGGACGGCGGGGACATAGCCACGACCGCGCTCGACTACGAGCTCGATCTCCAGCTTGCCCTTGTCGTTCAGGGTGGCGATGTGCAGATCAGGGTTGTTCACGATGACGCCGGCCGGGGGCACGATGTCGCCTGCGGTAACAGCGCCGGGGCCCTGCTTGCGGACGTACATGGTGACCGGCTCGTCCTCTTCGGAGCTCACGACGAGACCCTTGAGGTTCAGGATGATGTCAGTGACGTCTTCCTTCACTCCGGGGACCGTGGTGAACTCGTGGAGAACGCCGTCGATGCGGATGCTGGTGACAGCAGCGCCGGGGATCGACGAGAGCAGCGTGCGGCGCAGCGAATTGCCGAGCGTGTACCCGAAACCTGGCTCCAGGGGCTCGATGACGAACTTCGAGCGGTTATCAGCGATGACCTCTTCGGTCAACGTGGGTCGCTGAGAAATGAGCATGGTATTTCCTCCTGTACGGACGTCCACTATTTGACGCCCACGATGGGAAAGGGCCTGCGGCCCCGTGCGCCTTTCCGGTAGTCGGAACTACCGGAAAGGCGCACAGGGCGCGGAGCACCTTACTTCGAGTAGTACTCGACGATGAGCTGTTCCTGCAGAGCAATGTCGATCTGCGCACGCTCGGGAAGCTGGTGAACCAGGATCCGCAGACGCGAGCCGACAACCTGCAGCCACGCGGGAACCGGGCGATCGCCAACGGTCTCACGGGCAACCTGGAACGGAAGCGTTGCGAGCGACTTCTCCTTGACATCGATGATGTCGTACTGCGAGACGCGGTAGCTCGGGATGTCGACCTTCTTGTTGTTCACGAGAAGGTGACCGTGCGTGACCAGCTGACGTGCCTGACGGCGCGTGCGAGCGAGGCCTGCGCGGTACACGACGTTGTCGAGACGCGACTCCAGGATGGTGAGCAGGTTCTCGCCGGTCTTACCGGGGCGGTTGTTCGCCTCCTTGTAGTACAGACGGAACTGCTTCTCCATGACGCCGTAGGTGAAGCGAGCCTTCTGCTTCTCCTGCAGCTGGAGCAGGTACTCGCTCTCCTTGATACGCGCGCGGCCGTGCTGTCCGGGCGGGTACGGGCGACGCTCGAATGCCTGGTCGCCTCCAACGAGGTCGACGCGCAGACGACGCGACTTGCGGGTGATGGGTCCGGTATAACGTGCCATGATTTTCTACCTATTCCTTCCCGCTTATACCCGACGCCGCTTGGGCGGACGGCAGCCGTTGTGCGGCTGGGGAGTTACATCGGAAATGGTGCCGACCTCGAGGCCTGCGGCCTGGAGCGAACGAATCGCGGTCTCGCGACCCGAACCCGGTCCCTTGACGAAGACGTCAACCTTCTTGACACCATGCTCCTGCGCCTTGCGGGCAGCGCTCTCAGCAGCAAGCTGAGCGGCGAAGGGAGTCGACTTACGCGAACCCTTGAAGCCGACGTGTCCCGAGGACGCCCAGGAAATGACATTTCCGGCGGGGTCCGTGATGGACACGATGGTGTTGTTGAAGGTGCTCTTGATGTGAGCGGCGCCGTGCGGGATGTTCTTCTTATCCCTGCGACGCGTCTTCTGGGTCTTCTTCGGACCGGTGCTACGTGACTTCGGGGGCATTACTTCGCCTTCTTCTTGCCGGCAATGGTGCGCTTCGGACCCTTACGGGTACGGGCGTTGGTCTTGGTGCGCTGACCACGCACGGGCAGACCACGACGGTGGCGCAGGCCCTGGTAGCAGCCGATCTCGATCTTGCGACGGATGTCGGCCTGAACCTCGCGGCGAAGGTCACCCTCAACCTTGAGCGACTCCTCGATGTACTCGCGGAGCTTTGCCAGGTCCTCGTCCGAGAGGTCCTTGCTCCGGAGATCCGGGTTGACGCCGGTGGCGTCAAGGATTTCCTTGGAGCGGGTACGGCCGATGCCGTAGATGTATGTCAGTGCGATCTCCATGCGCTTTTCGCGAGGAAGATCAACACCAGAGAGACGTGCCATGTTGGCATTTCCTATCGGTGTGCGGAGGTCTGCTCCCAGCCCATCCCCTGTGCCTCTTGCCGAGTAACCACGTCCGAAAACGTGACTGGTCTCATCAACTAACTCAGTGGGGCCCCGGCCTCCGTGCCGGGGGTGAACCATTGTCCGACCTTGTCGATCGGTAAACGATCGCGTGGGGTCTCGTCAACAATGGCTGGTACTGGAAGGTCTTCTTTGCTTGTTGCCAAGCAGATCTTCGAAAAGCTAGATCTAGCCCTGACGCTGCTTGTGACGCAGGTTCTCGCAGATCACCATGACCCGACCGTTACGGCGGATCACTTTGCACTTCTCGCAGATCTTCTTGACGCTCGGCTGAACCTTCACGTCTTCTGATCTCCTGTTTTGTCGCAGCCTGCAAAGGCGAACCCCGGCAGACGTACTTCTCCCTGACCCAGGTCAGATCCGGGAAGTTCGTTACTTGTAGCGGTAAACGATGCGTCCGCGCGACAAGTCGTAGGGCGAGAGCTCTACGACAACGCGATCTTCCGGGAGGATGCGAATGTAGTGCTGACGCATCTTTCCGCTGATGTGGGCGAGGACCTTGTGGCCATTCTCGAGCTCAATGCGGAACATCGCATTGGGCAGCGGCTCGACTACTCGTCCTTCGACCTCGATGGCCCCGTCTTTCTTAGCCATATCCTCCGCGATCCGTTTGGTTTGGCATGCTTCGTGCATCGGCTTCCGTTACATTGGCACGCAATGGTTTCTTCATCGACATGATTTTTACATCGACTCGGTGCGTTGTTCCCCGTAGCGGCAGTCCTACACACACAAGCTGTCGACACGCATGGCGCACCGCCTAGCTATGTTACGCGAAGAGAACGACCAGGCCAAATGCGCCTCCCCTACGGCAGCGCATCTGGGCGGCAATCCATGCCTCCGCGGCCACCGAACCAGCAACCGAAAAAAGTCCCGACCCCTTGCGGGACCGGGACTTCTCGAAGAGCGAATCACTCTTGCTGTCAACACTTGTCGAGCGTTGGAGCCGAAAACTACTCCGGTCGCAGCGTCAGAATTCGCGGGCCGTCCGCCGTGACAGCAACAGTGTGCTCCCAATGAGCAGCACGCGAACCGTCGGTGGTCACCACAGTCCAGTCGTCATCGAGAATCACGGTATCCGTGGTCCCGAGCGTCAACATCGGCTCGATTGCCAGGCAAGATCCGATCACCAACTCGGGCCCCTTGCCCGGGGCACCTTCGTTGGCCAGGAACGGATCCATGTGCATCTCACGGCCGATACCGTGACCGCCGTAGCCGTCGACGATTCCGTATGAACGGCCGTGTAGCTTCTCGGCGGCCTGGGTGCCGAGCTCGATGGCGTGCGAAACGTCTGTCAGACGGTTGCCTGCGATCATCGCCGCAATGCCGGCTTCCATGGACAATCGAGTTGCTTCGCTCAGATCCTGATCGGCTGCACTGATCTCACCGACACCGAACGTCCACGCGGAGTCTCCGTGCCAACCCTCGAGGATCGCGCCGCAGTCGATGGACACCAGGTCACCCTCGGCGAGGACGTCCTGCGCCGACGGGATTCCGTGAACAACCCGGTCGTTGACCGAAGAACAGATCGAACCGGTGAAACCGTTGTAGCCGAGGAAGGACGGCACCGCACCCGCATCGCGGATGACAGATTCGGCGACCGCATCCAATTCCAGGGTGCTGACACCGGGCTTTGCCGCAGCGCGCACCGCCACCAACGCCGAACCCACGATTGCGCCGGCCGCAGCCATTGCGTCGAGTTCGCCCGCGGAGCGGAACGGAACAACCTTGCGTTTACGCCCGAAAACCATTACTTACCCAGCGCTGCCAGTGCGCGAGCGTTGACTTCTTCGACCTCGCCGATCGCGTCGACGGAAACGATGCTGTCCTTGTAGTAGTCGAACAGCGGCGACGTCTCGTCGCGGTAGACCCGGAGGCGGTTGCGAATCACGTCCTCGGTGTCGTCTGCACGGCCACGTGCGAGCATTCGCTCCACCACGATGTCTTCGTCGACGACGAAGGAAAGCACACCGTCGAGCTTCGTATCGAGATCCTTCAGGATGCCTTCGAGGGCTTCCGCCTGATCGACCGAGCGCGGAAATCCGTCGAGCAGGAATCCGTTGGCGGCGTCCGGCTCGGCAACGCGTGCCTTCACCATGTCATTGGTGATCGAGCTGGGAACAAGCTCACCGGCGTCGATGAACTTCTTCGCTTCCACGCCGAGCGGGGTGGACTGACCGATGTTGGCTCGGAAGAGGTCACCCGTCGAGATATGGGGAACACCGAACTTCTCGGACAGGATCGCGGCCTGGGTGCCCTTGCCGGCACCGGGAGGACCAAGGAGGACAAGTCTCACTTGAGGAACCCTTCATAGTTGCGCTGCATTAGCTGACTCTCGATCTGCTTCACGGTGTCCAGACCGACGCTGACCATGATCAGCACCGCGGTGCCACCGAACGGCAGGTTCTGCGCGCCGCCGCCATTCCCGATGTCGAGGAACAGATTGGGCAGAACAGCAATGGTGCCAAGGTAGATCGCACCCGGAAGGGTGATGCGACTCAGCACGTAGTTGAGATAGTCCGCGGTCGGCTGACCGGGACGGATACCTGGAATGAATCCACCGAACTTCTTCATCTCGTCGGCGCGCTCTTCTGGATTGAAGGTGATCGCGACGTAGAAGTACGTGAAGAACACGATAAGACCGAAGTAGATCAGGATGTACACCGGGTTGGCGGGATTGACCAAGTAGGTGTTGATGATTCGCTGCCACCAACTGGGGTCGACCGCAGTGCTGGCCGACGTGAGCTGCGCAATCAGGTTAGGCAGGTACAGCAGCGACGACGCGAAGATCACCGGGATGACACCGGCCTGGTTGACCTTGAGCGGCAGGTACGTCGACGAGCCGCCGTACATCTTGCGTCCCACCATGCGCTTGGCGTACTGGACGGGAATTCGACGCTGGCCCTGCTCGACGAAGACGACGCCGGCAATGATCAAGAGCGCTGCAAAGCAGACGAGTGCAAAGACGAGGCCACCACGGCTGTCCAGAATGGCCTTGCCTTCGGACGGGATACGCGAGGCGATACCGGCGAAGATGAGGAGCGACATGCCGTTACCGACGCCCCGTTCGGTGATGAGCTCACCGAACCACATGACGAGTGCGGCGCCGGCCGTCATGACCAGGACAAGAATGATCAAGCCGAAGATCGACTTGTCGGCGATGATGTCGTCACAGCCTTGCAGTAGCTGTCCCCTAGCTGCGAGCGCAACGATGCCCGTCGACTGAAGCACCGCCAAAGCGATGGAGAGATAGCGCGTGTACTGCGTCATCTTGGCCTGACCCGACTGGCCCTCCTTGCGAAGTTCCTCGAACTTCGGGATGACCACGGTCAGCAGCTGAACGATAATGCTGGCGGTGATGTACGGCATGATGCCGATCGCAAACACCGACAACTGGAGTAGCGCACCACCGGAGAACAAGTTGATCAGCGAGTAGATGCCCGCCGAGTCACCAGAGTTAGCTATGTCGATGCACTCACGCACTCTGGCGTAGTCGACACCAGGTGACGGAAGCACTGCGCCGACCCGGTAGAGGGCTACCAGGCCGAGGGTGAATAGGATCTTCCGCCTCAGGTCGGGTGTCCTGAGGGCCGAAACGAAGGCGGAAAGCAAAGATCCTCCTGGCACGACGGTTGGGGGCAGATCTTTTGACCTGCCGAACTTCAGAACTCTAACAGTCAATTTATGGGAACTAAACGAGCCGACCACGAAACTCGGGTAAGCCGAAGATACAACCAGTGTGCCTGACCCGGTCGACGGGGCCACACTTTCGGGACGAACAGCACAGACGCCGATGGCCGCAGCACAGCAAATGCTGCGCTGCGGCCATCGGACTAGCTACGCGTGATTACTCACAGCTCGGTGGCGGAACCACCGGCAGCAGCAATCTTTTCCTTGGCGGAACCGGTGAACTTGTCGACGGTCACCTGAACGGCAACAGTCAGTTCGCCGTCGCCCAGAACCTTGACGAGCTGGTTCTTGCGGACTGCGCCCTTGGCAACGAGATCCTCGACCGAGATTGCTCCACCTTCGGGGAACAGACGGGCGATGTCGCCGACATTGACGACCTGGTACTCGGTGCGGAAGGGGTTCTTGAAGCCCTTGAGCTTGGGCAGACGCATGTGAAGCGGCATCTGTCCACCCTCGAAGCCCACGCGCACGGTGTTACGTGCCTTGGTGCCCTTGGTACCGCGACCTGCGGTCTTACCACGCTTGCCGCCCTCGCCGCGTCCAACACGAATCTTGTTGGACTTGGATCCGGGAGCGGGGCGCAGGTGGTGCAGTTTGATGGTCATGGTTAGACCTCCTCAACTGTTACGAGGTGGCGCACCACGTTGATCAGACCGCGGTTCTGTGCGTTGTCCTCACGAACAACGGTCTGACGGATGCCCTTGAGACCGAGCGTGCGCAGAGAATCCTTCTGGTTCTGCTTGGTCCCGATGATGCTCTTGATCTGAGTGACCTTGAGATCTGCCATTACTTCACACTCCCAGCAGCCTGTGCGCGTGCGCGCAGCATGCCGGCGGGTGCAACCTCTTCGAGGGTGAGGCCGCGGCGAGCCGCAACTTCCTCGGGACGCTGCAGACCCTTGAGCGCGGCAACGGTCGCGTGCACGACGTTGATGGCGTTGTCGCTACCGAGCGACTTCGACAGGATGTCCGCGATACCAGCGCACTCCAGCACGGCACGCACCGCGCCACCGGCGATAACACCGGTACCGGGGCTTGCCGGGCGAAGCATGACGATGCCGGCAGCAGCCTCACCCTGAACGGGGTGAGTGATGGTGTTGCCGATCATCGGGACGCGGAAGAAGCTCTTGCGAGCCTCCTCGACACCCTTCTGGATGGCCGCGGGAACTTCCTTGGCCTTGCCGTAGCCGACGCCGACCAGTCCGTTGCCGTCTCCGACGATCACGAGAGCGGTGAAGCTGAAGCGACGACCACCCTTGACGACCTTGGAGACGCGGTTGATCGTGACAACGCGCTCGATGAACTGTGACTTCTCCGCAGCGTTTCCGCCACGGCCACCGTCGCGACGGTCACGGCCGCCACCACGGTTGTCCCCACGAGCGTTGCTGTTGTCGCCGCTGTTGGGGCCATTCTGTCCGGCGGGTCCGCTTCCGCCGTCACGCCTTTGACGTCCCGGCATCAGGCTGTCCTTCCGTTGAAAATGTTGGTCATCAGAACTTCAACCCGCCTTCGCGAGCTGCGTCTGCCAAGGCCGCGATGCGACCGTGGTAGCCGTGTCCGCCGTGGTCGAAGACCACTGCTTCCACGCCGGCAGCCTTTGCGCGCTCGGCGATCAGCTGACCGACCTTCGCGCTCGCAGCCTTCTTGTCGCCTTCGGCCACGCGCACGTCGGCTTCGATGGTCGACGCAGCAGCCAGAGTGTGGCCTGCCAGGTCGTCCACGAGCTGGACGTGGATGTGGCGTGAGGACCGGTTGACGACCAAGCGGGGACGCTCGGGCGTGCCGGAGACCTTCTTGCGGAGACGGAAGTGACGACGTGTCTTCGAGAGACGACGCTTCGTGGACGCATCCTTGCCGAGCGGAATCCGCTTGGCTTTCTGGTTTGCAGTCTGGCTCATATCACTTACCCGTCTTTCCGACCTTGCGGCGGATCTGCTCACCCTCGTAACGCACGCCCTTACCCTTGTACGGGTCCGGACGACGGAGACGACGGATGTTGGCCGAGATCTGCCCGACCTTCTGCTTGTCGATGCCTGACACCGAGAACCGGGTGGGCGACTCGACGACGAAGGTGATGCCTTCGGGAGCCTCGATCGGGACCGGGTGGCTGAAGCCGAGCGCGAACTCGAGGTCCTTGCCCTTCAGCGCCACGCGGTAACCGACACCGTGGATTTCCATCTTCTTGGTGTAACCCTCGGTGACACCGGTGATGATGTTCGCAACCAAGGTCCGCGACAGACCGTGCAGCGCACGGCTGCGACGCTCGTCGTCGGGGCGAGTGACGCTCAGGGAGCCGTCCTCAGCCTTGGCGATCTCGATGGGCTCGGCGATCGTCAGTGCCAGGGTGCCCTTGGGCCCCTTGACCGTGACGTCCTGGCCGGCGATCGTAACGTCGACGCCCGCGGGGACGTTGACCGGAATCTTTCCAATACGCGACATTGTGGTGGCCTCCCTCTACCAGACGTAGGCGAGGACTTCCCCGCCTACTCCTTGATTGGCCGCCTGGCGATCGGTGAGCAGACCGGACGACGTGGAGATGATCGCCACGCCGAGGCCTCCGAGGACCTTGGGCAGGTTGGTGGACTTCGCGTAAACCCGGAGACCGGGCTTGGAAACGCGACGCACGCCGGCGAGGCTACGCTCGCGGCTGGGGCCGTACTTCAGATCGACGACGAGGGTCTTGCCGACCTCGGCGTCTTCGGTACGGAAGTCGGAGATGTAGCCCTCGCGCTTGAGGATCTCGGCAATGTTCGCCTTGATCTTCGAGTGGGGAAGCTTCACCTCATCGTGGTACGCCGTGTTGGCGTTGCGCAGACGCGTCAAGAAGTCTGCGATGGGGTCAGTCATGGTCATAGGTCGACCTCGACACCTTTCTCGCTGTGGTTCCCATGCAACACCGGACGAGTCCGGTCGTGGGCCTCCAGCAATTCGGCTGGGCCGTCCGACTTATGTCAGACGGCGTAAGTTACCGCACCGAGCTGAACGCATGCGTCAGCCACGGCAACCGCTCTAGTGTAGGGAACTTTGGCCGTCCTGTCCAAACAGCGCGTCCCCACATCTGGGAAATACCCGATAAATGCCGAATGGGCGTGGATTCCCGAAGGAACCCACGCCCATTCACAAGCGTGAAGTGACAAGACCCGAAGGTCTCAGATCACCAGGAGCTCTTGCGAACTCCGGGAAGCTCGCCGGCGTGTGCCATCTCGCGCAAGCAGATTCGGCACAGGCCGAACTTGCGGAACACAGCGTGCGGACGACCGCAGCGCTGGCAGCGGGTGTAGGCGCGAACCGCGAACTTGGGCTTCTTGTTGGCCTTGTTGACCAATGCCTTCTTAGCCATGCGCTCAGTTCTCCTTGAACGGGAAGCCGAGGTGCTTGAGCAGTGCACGGCCTTCTTCGTTGTTGGTTGCGGTGGTCACGACGGTGATGTCCATACCGCGGGGGCGATCGATCTTGTCCACGTCGATCTCATGGAACATCGACTGCTCGTTGAGGCCGAACGTGTAGTTGCCGTTGCCGTCGAACTGGTTGCCCGAGAGACCGCGGAAGTCGCGGATACGGGGCAGCGCGACAGACACGAGGCGGTCCAGGAACTCCCACATACGGTCGCCACGGAGGGTGACGCGTGCGCCGATGGGCATGCCTTCGCGAAGCTTGAACTGCGCGATGGACTTACGTGCCTTACGGATCTCGGGCTTCTGGCCCGTGATGAGAGACAAGTCGTGGACAGCGCCGTTGATCAGCTTGGCGTCACGGGCAGCGTCGCCGACGCCCATGTTGACGACAACCTTGACAACACCGGGGATCTGCATGACGTTGGCGTAGTCGAACTCGCTGTTGAGCGCGTCCTTGATCTCAGCGCGGTAGCGCGCCTTGAGGCGCGGCTGGACCTTGTTTTCGGTGGAGGTCATGTCAGATGTCCTTCCCGTTCTTCCGGGAAACCCGAACGCGCTTGCCGGTCTCTTCATCGGTGCGGTAGCCCACGCGAGTGGGGTTTCCGTCCGAGTCGACGACTGCAACGTTGGATACGTGGATCGGAGCTTCCTGCGTGACGATGCCGCCGGAGGATGCTCCGCGCTCGTTCGCGGAAACCGCGGTGTGCTTCTTGATTCGGTTCACGCCTTCGACGAGGACCTTGTCGGTCGCGGGGAAAGCCTGAATGACCTTGCCCTTCGCGCCCTTGTCCTTACCGGCGATGACCAGAACGGTGTCACCCTTGTGCACCTTCATCACAGCACCTCCGGGGCGAGCGAAACGATCTTCATGAACTTCTTCTCGCGCAGCTCACGGCCGACGGGTCCGAAGATGCGGGTTCCACGGGGATCGCTGTCAGCCTTGATGAGCACTGCTGCGTTCTCGTCGAACTTGATGTAGGAACCGTCCGGACGACGGCGCTCCTTGGTCGTGCGAACGATGACGGCCTTGACGACCTCACCCTTCTTGATGTTTCCACCGGGGATTGCGTCCTTGACGGTGGCGACGATGACGTCACCGATCCCGGCGTAGCGACGTGACGAACCGCCGAGAACGCGGATGCAAAGGATTTCCTTGGCACCCGTGTTATCAGCGACGCGAACTCGCGACTCCTGCTGAATCACTTGATCTCCCTAGACCTGGAATTTCGTGCGCAACGGATTACCGACCCGGTGCGCGCGGTCATTGTTGCCACCTGCGTCGTGTCTGAGCTGCTGCCCCACCGAAGTTCATCGATGAAGGCGATCACTGCAAGCACCGGTCGAGCTGCGCACGTGAAGACACACCTCTGCCACAGGCAACCGTTCTATTGTAGGGAAGGGTTCACCGATTACCAAATCAGCGCACCTTGCCCACCATCTGCATTCCTGACCGAAAGCCGAATGGCCCACTCCCCCAACGGGAAGCGGGCCATTCGGTTGTGCTCGATCAGCTCGAGATCACGATCAGGCTTACTTGGCCTTTTCGAGGACCTCGACCAGACGCCAGTGCTTCGTCGCGGACAGCGGACGGGTTTCCATCAGCTGAACGCGGTCGCCGACGCCGGCAACGCCGTTCTCGTCATGCGCCTTCACCTTGGTCGTACGGCGGATGATCTTGCCGTAGAGCTTGTGCTTGACGCGGTCTTCGAGCTCGACCACGATCGTCTTTTCCATCTTGTCGGAAACTACGTATCCGACACGGACCTTACGGCTCGCGCGCTCTTCTGTGCTCACTGCTTTTTCCTCACTCATGCCGCGTCACCTGCATCCGGACCCACAGCGAGTCCGAGCTCACGCTCACGCAGGACGGTGTAGATGCGCGCGATCTCGTGACGAACGGTGCGCAGTCGTCGGTTGTTGTCCATCTGGCCTGTGGCCATCTGGAAACGAAGGTTGAAAAGTTCTTCCTTCGCTTCGCGGAGCCGGGTGACCAGCTCGTCTTCACTGAGCTCGCGGAGCTCTGCTGCTGGGGTTCCAGTAGCCATCAGAACTGCTCCTCTCTGGTCACGATCCGGCACTTGCACGGGAGCTTGTGCATCGCGCGGCGCAGGGCCTCACGAGCGATCTCCTCGTTGGGGTATGTCATCTCGAACAGAACGCGTCCGGGCTTGACGTTGGCAATCCACCACTCGGGCGAACCCTTACCGGAACCCATTCGGGTTTCGGCCGGCTTCTTCGTGAGGGGGCGATCCGGGAAGATGTTGATCCAGATCTTGCCGCCACGCTTGATGTGCCGAGTCATGGCGATACGAGCGGACTCTATCTGCCGGTTGGTGATGTAGGCAGGCTCGAGAGCCTGGATGCCGTAGTCACCGAATGTCACCTGGGTACCGCCCTTGGCGGCACCCGAACGGCTCGGGTGGTGCTGCTTGCGGTGCTTGACCCGCCTAGGGATCAACATGCGTCAGCCCTCCTGATTCTGATCAGTTGCGGGAGCATCGGCGGTTGCGGTCGCTGCGCGGCCGGCCTCGGTGCTAGTCGCGGTGGTGCCGGTTGCGCCGGAACGACGGGGACGGCTCGGACGCTCGCGGCGCGGGCGATCCCCGGCCGGAGCGGCGGCGGTGGCTGCGAGCTCACGCTTGCCGCCAACGATGTCGCCCTTGTAGATCCAGACCTTGACGCCGATGCGACCGAAGGTGGTCTTGGCCTCGTAGAGGCCGTAGTCGATGTCCGCACGAAGCGTGTGCAGCGGCACACGGCCTTCGCGGTAGAACTCCGACCGGGACATCTCGGCGCCGCCGAGACGACCGGAGCACTGAACGCGAATTCCCTTGACGTTCGGCTGACGCATGGCCGACTGAATGGCCTTGCGCATTGCACGACGGAAAGCAACGCGGTTCGAGAGCTGCTCGGCCACACCCTGTGCGACGAGCTGTGCTTCAGCTTCTGCGTTCTTGACCTCGAGGATGTTCAGCTGAACCTGCTTGCCGGTCAGCTTCTCGAGCTCGGAACGGATGCGATCGGCTTCGGCGCCGCGGCGGCCGATGACGATGCCCGGACGTGCCGTGTGGATGTCCACGCGAACACGGTCACGGGTGCGCTCGATCTCGACCTTCGCGATTCCCGCGCGCTCCATGCCGGTGGCGAGGAGCTTACGGATCGCGACGTCTTCCTTGACGTACTCCGCGTACTGCTTGTCTGCGTACCAGCGAGACTTCCAGTCGGTGGTGATGCCGAGACGGAAGCCGTGCGGGTTGATTTTCTGGCCCACTACTGAGCACTTCCCTTCCGGCGATTACGGGTCGATGTTCCGGACTTCGGCAGGCTCTCCACGATCACGGTGATGTGACTGGTGCGCTTGCGAATACGGAACGCACGTCCCTGTGCACGCGGCTGGAACCGCTTGAGGGTCGCGCCCTCGTCCACGAACGCCGTCGCAACGACAAGCGTGCTCGGGTCGAGGTCGAGGTTGTTCTCGGCGTTGGCTGCTGCGGAGGCGATCACCTTGGCGACCGGCTCGCTCGCTGCCTGCGGCGCGAACTTCAGAATGTTCAGGGCGTCTTCAACCGAGCGCCCGCGGACCAGGTCCACAACACGACGTGCCTTCATCGGTGTAACGCGCACGTGGCGCGCTACTGCCTTGGCAGTCGGGTTGGCGGTTTCGGTGTTGCTCATCGCCTCTTCGCCTTCCGATCATCCTTGATGTGACCCTTGAACGTACGGGTCGGTGCAAACTCTCCGAGCTTGTGTCCGACCATGGAGTCGGAAACGAACACGGGGACATGCTTACGGCCGTCGTGAACCGCAAACGTGTGGCCGATGAAGTCCGGGATGATTGTCGAACGACGGGACCAGGTCTTGATGACCTGCTTGGTTCCCTTTTCGTTCTGTACATCCACCTTCGCGAGGAGGTGGTCATCGACGAACGGGCCCTTCTTAAGGCTGCGTGGCATCCTTCACTCCCTCCTAGCGCTTGTTCTTGCCGGTACGGCGGCGACGAACAATCATCTTGTCGCTTGCCTTGTTCTTGCGGGTACGGCCTTCCGGCTTACCCCACGGGCTGACCGGGTGGCGACCACCGGAGGTCTTGCCCTCGCCGCCACCATGCGGGTGGTCGACCGGGTTCATCACGACACCACGAACGGTCGGGCGCTTGCCCTTCCAACGCATACGGCCGGCCTTGCCCCAGTTGATGTTCGACTGCTCGGCGTTGCCGACCTCGCCGACGGATGCGCGGCAGCGCACGTCGACGCGACGGATTTCACCGGACGGCATACGCAGCGTGGCGTAGGAGCCTTCCTTACCGAGGAGCTGGATGCTGGCACCTGCGGAACGGGCCATCTTGGCTCCGCCGCCGGGACGCAGTTCCACACCGTGGATGGTGGTACCTGTCGGGATGTTGCGCAGCGGCAGGTTGTTGCCCGGCTTGATGTCGGCGCCTGCACCGGACTCGATCGGTGAACCCTGCACCAGGCCCTTGGGGGCGATGATGTAGCGCTTCTCACCGTCTGCGTAATGCAGGAGTGCGATGTTTGCTGTGCGGTTGGGGTCGTACTCGATGTGAGCGACCTTGGCCGGGATTCCGTCCTTGTCGTTGCGACGGAAATCGATCAGTCGGTAGGCGCGCTTGTGCCCGCCGCCCTTGTGACGGGTGGTGATACGACCGTGTGCGTTACGGCCACCACGGCCGTGCAGCGGGCGAACCAGCGACTTCTCGGGGGTCGACCGAGTGATCTCGGCGAAGTCCGAGACGCTCGAGCCACGACGGCCCGGTGTTGTCGGCTTGTACTTACGGATTGCCATGAGTCTTCTCGTCCTCTATGTCTCGTCAAGTCCCGGCGCTTACGCGACCGGTCCTCCGAAGATCTCGATGGGCTTGCTGTCGGCGGCGAGAGTCACGAGAGCGCGCTTGGTGTTCTTGCGCTTTCCGTAACCGAACTTCGTCCGCTTACGCTTGCCCTGACGGTTGGCGGTGTTGACGCTGGTCACAGTGACACCGAAGACCTTCTCGACGGCAATCTTGATCTGCGTCTTATTCGAGTCCGGGTGCACCAGGAAGGTGTAGGTGCCTTCCTCGATAAGTCCGTAGGACTTCTCGGAGATGACCGGTGCCAGCAGGATGTCGCGGGGGTCAGCGATGGTCGTCACTTGGCCTCCTCCTTGTTCTCTTCCTGGGCGGTCTCGGCGGGCCCGTGGATGAACGCGTTGAGCGCCTCGACGCTGAACACGACGTCATCCGCATTGAGCACGTCGTAGGTGTTGAGCTGGTCGGGTGCAATGGGATGCACGCCTTCCAGGTTCTGCACGCTCTTCCAAGCGGCTACATCCTGGCGACCCACGACGAGCAGCAGCTTCTTGCGATCCGAGATCTCGCCGAGGAACGCGATTGCGTTCTTGGTCGAAGGCGTCTGCCCTGCAACCAGTTCGGTGATGACGTGGATGCGCTCGTTGCGTGCGCGGTCAGAGAGGGCTCCGCGGAGAGCGGCTGCCTTCATCTTCTTGGGGGTGCGCTGGCTGTAGTCACGCGGCTGCGGGCCGTGAACGGTTCCGCCACCGACGAACTGAGGTGCGCGAGTCGAGCCCTGGCGTGCGCGGCCGGTGCCCTTCTGGCGGTACGGCTTCTTGCCACCGCCGCGGACTTCACCGCGGGTCTTGGTGGAGTGGGTTCCCTGACGAGCAGCGGCGAGCTGCGCGACGACAACCTGATGCAGAAGCGCGATGTTGGCCGGAGCGTCGAAGATCTCAGCGGGGAGATCGACGGTGCCGTTGGTCTTGCCGCCGGCGACCTTGACGTCCAGGGTCAACTTGGTCTCGGTGCTGGTCATGCTCGTGCACCACCCTTCACTGCACTCTTGACGATCACGAGGCCGCCCTTGCGGCCGGGGATCGCACCCTTGATCAGCAGCAGGCCGTTCTCGGCGTCCACCTTGTGGACCGAGAGGTTCTGCGTCGTGATGCGGTCGCTACCCATGCGTCCGGACATGCGCATGCCCTTGAACACGCGGCCGGGAGTTGCACAGCCGCCGATGGAGCCGGGGCGACGGTGAACGGCCTGGGTACCGTGCGATGCACCCTGTCCCTTGAAGCCGTGACGCTTCATGGTTCCGGCGAATCCCTTACCCTTGCTGGTTCCGGTGACGTCGACGAATGCGCCGTCCTCGAAGACCTCAGCGGTGAGTTCCTGGCCGACCTCGTAGTCGGAGGCATCCGCGACGCGGAACTCGACGACGTGGCGACGCGGGGTCACACCAGCCTTGGCGAACTGGCCGGAAATCGGCTTGTTCACCTTGCGCGGGTCGATTGCGCCGAACGCGAGCTGAACAGCCGTGTAGCCGTCACGCTCTTCGGTACGAATCTGGGTTACGACGTTCGGCCCAGCCTTGACGACGGTGACCGGGACAACCCGGTTGTTCTCGTCGAAGACCTGGGTCATGCCGAGCTTGGTGCCCAGGATTCCCTTGATCTTGGTATCAGTCATTGTTTTTGTCTCCGCCGTCACTGAATGTTCACGTCGACACTGGCCGGAAGGTCGATGCGCATAAGCGCGTCAACCGTCTTCGGCGTCGGGTCGAGAATGTCGATCAGCCGCTTGTGAGTACGCATCTCGAAGTGCTCGCGCGAGTCCTTGTACTTGTGCGGCGAGCGGATGACGCAATATACGTTCTTCTCGGTCGGCAACGGCACAGGTCCAACGACGCGGGCACCCGTACGGGTTACCGTCTCGACGATCTTGCGCGCTGACGCGTCGATCGCCTCGTGGTCGTAGGCCTTGAGCCTGATGCGGATCTTTTGTCCCGCCACGCTTAGTGTCCTTTTCTTGCCGCGTTTCGTAGCCCACCTGGTCAGGCTCGAGCTACCTCGTCTGCACAGTCCTTGCCTGGACGATGACACGACGAACACTTAAGCGATCGGGACGCATCCAGATCCGCTGCCGCTGTTCGTTTGTCATTGTTCTCCGGTACACGCGGTCGGGCGTGTCGCTCTCTCACTCATCCTGCGCCGATGATCTTTCGACCATCTGGCGCTTGATGTGTACCGGACGTGTTCGAAGTCGAACACAAAGTAGGTACTGCTTCCGTCTTGCTTTACATCTCGTCTTACTTGGCCACGATCATCGGTGGGTTACCCCAACACGCTGTTCGTGACGTCTTCACCCTTGACTGCTCTTGGCCGCAAGCGACCCAGTCCCAGACAAGGCAACCCGACTAGTATGCCGTAGGCGTCCGAATTACTCAACTCCGGGTGCTCACGTTCTGATCGTGATGTGGGCGACAACGATCTTACTCCCAAGTAAGATCGCGTCATGACTTCGACCTCGAGTACGACGACTCCCACCTATCGCGCCTGGCAGAAGCTTCCGAACAACCCATTCGGTCAGGCAGTTTTCTCACTTGCCATGTCGGTTCGCGTTCCCTACTTCGCGTCCATTCTCCCCCGCGTCACAACCCTGGAACCAGGCCTGTGCGAGGTGCGCGCCCCGAAGTGGTGGGGCGTACACAACCATCTCGGCACTTTCCACGCGATAGCGGCCTGCAACCTCGCCGAAGTCGCGATGGGAATGTTGTGCGAAGCTACCGTCCCCGGCACCCACCGATGGATCCCGAAATCGATGAACGTCGAGTACCTGGCCAAGGCCGAGACCGGCCTGCGCGCCGTGGCACAGCTTTCACCCATGCCGGATTTCAGCGCTATCTCCACCGGCACCGAATTGGTCGTGCCGATCACGATCGTCGATCGCGCCGGCCAGGAAGTCGTCCGCGCCGAAATCACCACCTGGGTGACAAAGAAGTAACAACTAGTACGAATACATTTGGGCAACAGGACGATTCACGAACATCGACGTCGTCCACGACACCGAGAAGTGGCCTTCGCAGGAACGAATGTCCAGGGTTTCGAGTCGCCGGATTGGTGGAACACCTTCCCGAACGGCGATGATCGGTCGGGGTACCGGTGGCCGGCGCCAGCTGAACGCGTCGGTCACGGGTAGGCGTCGCCTCCGACAGCGCAGCAGCAGGAGGCACCGTGGCAGACTTCCAGCACTCGACCGGCACCGACGCGCACGGGGAGATCGCGCAGACCCACGACCGTAATCCCGGCGACGACCTGGAGAAATTCCGGCGCCAACTCGACGCCATCGACGCCACCCTGCTCGAGACCGTGCGTGAACGACTCCTGTTATGCCTGCAGATCGGCGAGTGGAAGCGGACCAGTCACGTTCCGATGATGCAGCCGTCTCGCGTACATGTCGTGCAGGAACGCGCGCGTCAATTCGCCCGCCAGCACAACCTGTCACCTGAGTTCTTCAGCTCCCTTTACGAGCTCCTGATCGCAGAAACATGCCGTCTCGAGGACCTGGTGATCGACGGGCCGGAAGCAAACGTGGAAAATGTGCGGGAATCAGTCGGCCCGAGATCAGGATTAACGAGATGAGTTCCCGCACGCTCCTCGTGGACAATTACGACTCGTTCACGTACAACCTTTTCACCCTCTTGACCAAGGTCAACGGCGTGGTGCCCACTGTGGTGACCAACGACGCCGAGTGGGAATCCCTCGATCTCGCCGAGTTCGACAACGTGGTGATCTCCCCCGGGCCGGGTCGACCGGATCGGGAACGGGATTTCGGGATCAGCCGCAGGTTCATCGACGAAGGTCCGCTCCCCCTACTCGGTGTGTGCCTCGGACATCAAGGACTGTGTCAGCTGTTCGGCGCAGATGTCGTACTCGCGCCGGCACCCATGCACGGGCGGATTTCTCTTGTCGACCACGACGGGTCCGGAGTATTTGCCGGCCTGCCCTCTCCGTTCCGTGCAGTCCGCTACCACTCACTGGCCGTCGAGAATCTTCCCGACGAGTTCGTTCGGACGGCATGGACGCCGGATGGCGTGATCATGGGAGTGCGGCATCGGACGAAGCCGATGTGGGGAGTTCAGTTCCATCCCGAGTCGATCAGCACCGAATTCGGAGTGGAACTGCTCACGAACTTCCGCGATCTGTCGGTCGGCCGAACTCTCGAGTCCGTGATGCGCCCGGATCCGACTCCCCGGGCACCAAGTTTGCGGCCGGCGTCGTCGTACCAGGTCGACAAGGTGCGGCTCGATTTTGCCGTGGATCCGTCCGCCACATACGCCGCTCTCTTTGCCGACGGACCAAACCCGTACTGGCTCGATCGAGCAGCCACGTCGGAACCCGATGCGCGGTTCACGATCATGGGCGACTCTTCCGGTCCGTTGGCGGAGTTCATCACCTATGACGTAGACGCCGGAGTTCTCACCGTGACGCGAAAGGGGCTGCCTGACGAGCACATTCACGTCCCGTTCTTCGACTATCTCGACGGACAACTCGCGACGCGCTACATTCCCGCAGATCCGGAACTGGACTTCAACCTCGGATATGTCGGCTACCTCGGATACGAATTGAAGGCGCAGACCGGTGGTCACCGTGCACACTCGTCCGAGGCGCCCGACGCGGCAATGGTTTTCGCGGATCGCGCGATTGTCATCGATCACACTGCCGGCAAAACCCATGTCTTGCGACTACGTGAAACCCCGGTACGTGAAACACAGCAGGCAGACGATTGTGACGATTGGCTCGCGCATGCCGTCAACGTCCTTGCCGCAGTCGGCGCCGCTGACGAGGAGCGAATTCCGGTTCCCCTGATCAGCGAAACCGTATGGGCACAAGCACGTTTACGTCACGACCGGGCTCGGTACCTGTCGTTGATCGAGGACGCGCTCGAACAGATCCGCGTCGGTGAATCGTACGAGGTGTGCCTGACCAATATGGCCGCTGTCGACGGGGCAATCGACTCCCTGCGCACATTCGAGTATCTGCGCGCAATCAACCCCACTCCCTACAGCGCACTGCTCGATTTCACCGGAATTGCGGTCATCTCAGCGTCTCCGGAACGATTCCTACGAGTCGATTCCAACGGCAAGGTGGAGAGCAAACCGATCAAAGGCACTCGCCCCCGTGGCGTCACTCGGGCGCGGGACGCGGCACTGCGGCAAGACCTCCTCGACAGTGAGAAGGACCGAGCAGAGAATCTGATGATCGTTGATCTCACCCGAAACGACCTGGCGAAAGTCTGCGTCCCGGGAAGCGTCCACGTGCCACGTTTGTTCGGGATCGAATCGTATTCATCCGTTCACCAGATGGTCTCGACGGTGCGCGGAATGTTGCGCGGCGACTCGTCAGCGGTCGACTGCGTTCGAGCGGCGTTTCCCGGCGGATCGATGACGGGCGCACCCAAAGTGCGCACGATGGAAATCATCGACCGACTCGAATCAGGTCCTCGCGGAGTGTATTCCGGCTCGATCGGGTACTTTGCGCTCGGCGGCGCTGCCGATCTGTCGATCGTTATCCGCTCCCTGGTTTCGACGTCTTCCGGAGTGAGCTTCGGTATCGGCGGCGCTATCACCGCGCTGTCGGACGCGGAGGAGGAATTCGACGAGACAACCGTCAAGGCGTCGACGATGCTCCGCGCACTCGATGTAGCTCCGAGCCACCAGAAGGGCATAGGAAGGTAGCCCACGATGCCGGCGCAGGGTGATGTGATCGTAGTGGGTGGCGCCGGCGCGGTGGGATCCATGTTCGTCGATCTCCTGCGCGACGACGGCAGATCCGTGACGGTTCTGGACCGGACGCGCGGCAGCGATCTCGTCGGCGACATCTCCTGCCCCGACGGACCGGTACGGGGCGCACTCGCGCAGGCGGAACTGATTGTCCTGGCCGTAGCCGAGCAAACCGCACTCGCAGCATTGCCGACACTGACGCGTGCCGCACGCGCCGACACGCTGATCGTCGACACCTTGTCGGTCAAATCCCGCATTGCCGTTGCGGTCGAGGAATCCGGTCGCGCCGGTGAATTCCTCGGACTCAACCCGATGTTCCGGCCTTCCCTCGGCCCGCGTGGTCGTGCTGTCATCGCGGTTCCCTACGTCGACGGCCCCCGGTGTCGCGAATTCCTCGACGAGGTCAGATCATGGGGTGCGTCGACGCCTGTCATGGATCCGGACCGTCATGATCGGCTGGCCGCTGCCACCCAGGCCCTGACCCATGCTTCGGTGTTGGCTTTCGGTCTGGCGTTGACGGAACTCGACGTGGCACCGGAGCTCGCCCTCGATGTCGGACCGCCGCCCCATCGAACACTCTCCGCATTGCTTGCCCGAATCGTCACGGGCGAGCCCGAGGTGTACTGGGATGTTCAATCGGGCAATCCCTATGCCGCGACTGCGCGCAAAGCGTTGACTGCTGCGGCTGCCCGGTTGGAGGCGGCAACAGGAAATTTCGACGACTTTTCGGATCTCGTAGCGTCGGCGGCCGGTGCGCTGGGTAATCAGACGGAGGAAATGAACGAGGTCGCCGCGACGCTCTTCGAGGACCTCGGCTCCCACGAAGCCGATCGCAACCGAGAGTAGGAGGGACCAATGCACAATCGAGTGGCACCACCTGCGCTTCCCGGCTTCGACGCCGAGGATCCCGTCGAGAGCGCAATCGTGCGCCGACTTGCCGAGAACTGGCCTCGTCGCGCCGCCGTCAAGAAGCCCGAACCTGATCTGGACGATCTCTTCGACCACACAAAACTCGACTATCCGGACTCGTTGCTGCCGTTTGCCCAGCACCCTGTGTACATGGCACTCGCGCCGCAGCAGCAAGAACGGCTCCGCGCGTGGGCCTGGATTGCTTTCAACAAGAACGTCATGGATATCGAGCGGTCCGTGGTGAATCCCGGGTTCGAGCTACTCGCGACCGACTCGTTCGATGTCGGATTCGCCGATTCCGCCGTTGTTGCTGTCAATCAGGCCATGGTCGACGAGCAGTACCACACGCTGATGCATCTGAACGCGAGTTCCTCGACCCGTCGCGGACGGGGATGGTCGCTGCCGACGAAGTCTCTCCCGGACGTTCTGACTGTGCGTGCTCGCGCGCAAGCACTGTCGGAATGCTCCGATGAGCGTTCCCGCGCAGTGGTCGCACTGGCATATATGACCGTCGCCGAGATCTCGATCAGCTCGTACCTGGACGTGATCATCGACGGTGAGGACATCCAGCCGGTCAATCGTGCGACGGTCCGACTTCACAATCGCGACGAACTTTGTCACGCGTCGATCGCCGACGCTCTGGCCGTGTCGGTGTTCGACACTCTCGACTCGGATGAGCGTCGACGGTTCGTCGACGGCGCGGCTGACGCGATGGCAGCATTTGCCGGCAATGATTTCGGCGCGTGGCGGGCGATCATGGATACCGAGGGCATCGCCGGCGGTCACCGGATGATCGACGACGTCGAGCACTCTCCCGAATCCGGCTTACTCGTGCAGGACTTCAGTGGGATCAAAAAGTTGTACGACGCGCTCGGTGTCGACCGCCCTCTACCGTAGGGATCAGCTTCCTTCAGGCCTCGACCGGCATCTGACGGGCGGCGGGTCTGAAGAACAGTCGCTTCACGGACATTGCGTCGGTGTTCTTGTCGTACATGCGATATGCGGGCCACAGAACTGTGTGAAGTATCGAACTACGGAAAATCATGAAGCGAAGTCGACGGTTCATTGCGCCGTGGTGTTTCAGTGTTGCGATAGACGCTTTGTTGTAGGACAGAAACTCGATCGGACCGGTTTCTCCGCGGCGCCCGGACACTTCTGCTCGCATGGCAAGGTTCTGGACTATTTTCATGCCATTTCCGAGAAGGCAGTACGACAGATCGACGTCTTCGTGGAAATCCTTGCGATCACTGACCGATCCCTGCACGGACAGCCAAGCAGATTTTCTGATCGCCATATTCGACCCGGTCAGGGAAGGCGCATCTTTGAGGCCACCGAGATTTCCGAGATTGTCCTGCTTTGCAACTGCGTTGCGCTGCGCGCTTGCAAACGGCGATTCGTAGAACAACGAGAATCCGGTGACGGCATCGAATTCCCGATCCGTGAATAGATCATGTATTTCGCGAGCCCAGCCAGGTAGTACCCGGGTATCGGCATCTACTCTGCCGATCAATTCTCCCTGCACTGAATTGAATCCCAGATTTCGGGCAAAAACAACACCTTGCCGAGTTTCCACTAAATAGCGAATCTTCGGCGACCGCCGTTCGAATTCTTTGATTATCTCAGCTGTTCCGTCGGTCGAGTTGTTGTCCACAACCACTATCTCGGAAATATCGTCGCCTTGTTCCAACAAGGATTCCAGGCATTCCGAAAGATATTCTTTTTCGTTGTACACCGGAACAACAACCGACAACTGGACGCCCATGGACGGCACGCTATCACCACGCGCGATATTCGACCGATGCGGTCTGGTATCGGACACGGAGCAACCGAGTGTGCGATGGCACACAAATTAGTCCTGGCCAAACTGCGTGCTTGCTTGCCTTATCCAGGCAAAGCGACCGAATCACCCCGTCTGAGGCCAAAGTTGCACGTGTCACCTCCGGTAACATGCTCAGTGCGTTCGGAGATAGACAACCAAGGTTCCCGCAATCCGTGTGGGTCATCCGCGGCTGCGCCCTCCGGCCTCACCACAAGCCGGATCGGCACAACCAGGCCACCCAAAGGTAGCCCCACCACATCCATGTAGACAGCGGAGAATTGATGCCCTTTCCCACGGACGCGGCTGTAGTCGTGGAGGACGTTCACAAGTCCTTCAAAGATGTCCACGCTCTGCGCGGTATCAGCTTCCAGGCCCCCAAAGGATCGGTTCTCGGCATTCTCGGACCCAACGGTGCAGGCAAGACCACCACGGTCAAGGTGCTGTCGACGCTGATTCGTCCCGACAGCGGACGCGCGATGATCGCCGGATACGACGCGGTACGAAATGCCCCCGAAGTTCGTCGTTCGATCATGATGACGGGGCAGTTCGCGGCACTCGACAATGCACTGACCGGCCGCGAGAACATCGAACTGTTTGCACAGTTGATGGGCTTGGATCGTGCGTCGGCGAAGCAGCGGGCCGCTGACCTCCTGGAAGAGTTCGACCTGGTCGAGGCCGGCGCTCGCACAGTGGCCAACTACTCGGGCGGTATGCGTCGTCGCATCGACATCGCCTGCGGGCTCGTCGTTCGTCCCGAGGTCGTGTTCCTCGACGAACCGACCACCGGATTGGATCCACGCAGCCGTCAGAGCGTGTGGAATCTCGTTCAAACGCTGAAGGAACAAGGCATCACGGTTCTGCTGACTACGCAGTACCTCGAGGAAGCCGACCTTCTCAGCGACAACATCATCGTGATCGACAAGGGCTCGGTCATCGCCGAGGGAACCGCAGATCAGCTCAAGGCCCGTACGGGAGCGAGCTTCTGCGAGATCGTTCCACTGTCCGCCGAGTTACTCGGCCCCGCAGCCAACGCTCTGGGCAACCTACTTCCGCCGGACTTCCGTTTCGATATCGCCAAGGACAACGGAAAGATCGCAATCCCGGCACCGCGTGGTTCCGCGACGCTTGCCGAGGCCTTGCGCCGCCTCGATCACGCGAGAATTCCGCTTGCCGACATCGCGCTGCGGCGCCCGTCACTCGACGATGTTTTCCTCTCGTTGACCGGACGCCCTCAGGCTGCCGAACCCGGCAAGGCCGGTGAGCCTGCATGACCACTACGACCAAGTACCAAACCCCTAACCTGACGCTGCAGAAGACCGGTCGCCGTGAGATCTCGGTTCCGGCTGCCACGCGAGTGGGACGTCACCGTCGCCCGAATCCGTCGGCGCTCATGCAGTGGTGGGTTCTCACGGGTCGCACGTTGCGGGCGATGGTTCGACGCTACGAGCTGGTTATCGCCGTCATCGCTCCGCTGATATTCACTGTGGGTTTCTACCTGCCGTTGAAGTTCGTGATGCAGCTCCAAGGCATCGACTACGCGCAGTTCCTGATGCCGATCATCGTGTTGCAGGCGATGGCCTTCACGTCGATTTCGGCCGCGCAGATGTCGGCAAAAGAGAAGATCACCGGATTCAGTTCGCGCATGCAGACCATGCCGGTGTACGGACCGGTCCCCTTGCTGTCCCGGATGAGCAGCGGATTCGTCCGTTCCGTGGTGTCGTTGACGGCCGCACTCGTCTACGGACATGCGATCGGTTTTCGATTCACCGAAGGGTTTGGCCAGGCAGCGCTCTTCTGCGGCTTGGCTTTGGTGTTCAGCACATGCTTGTCACTGGGCGCCGACGCTATCGGCTCACTCTCGAAGAGCCCGCAGGCAACCAGCCAGGCCCTTACCCTTCCCCAGCTGATCCTGGGCATGCTCTCGTGTGGGTTCGCTCCTGAGACGGGCTTTCCCGAGTGGATCCGCCCCTTCGTGCGCAATCAGCCAGTCTCACAATTCTCCTTCGCGATGCGCGATCTCGCGCACGGCGGCGTCACGTCGCACACGATGTTCCCGGTTGTGATGTGGTCGTTGGGACTGCTGGTCGTCTGCGCTCCCCTTGCCTACTGGGCAAGTACAAGGCGGGCATGATGACAAGTACCGACAGGAGCAAACTCGACCAGAGCGAGCCACGACGCGGTCGCACGCTGAACTTCCCGGAACCCAACGCCGCGTTGCCGGAAAACTCCGCGAAGGCTCTGTGGACTCACAGCCTGATTCAAGCTCGGCGGCTGCTCGTCAGTTGGGCGCGTGATCCATCCACCGCGATCCAAGCCCTGTTGTACCCGGCCTTGACGCTCATCATGTTCCGCGTTGTCCTCGGAAATTCGATCAGCGCGGCAACCGGTCAGCCGAGTATCTACGGAACTGTTCCGCTGATCATTCTGGTCGGCGCGATGTTCGGTTCCATTGCGAGTGCTGTCGGGCTACGGACCGAGAAGACCAGCGGACTACTCAGCCGCTTCTGGACGCTGCCGGCCCACCGTGCGTCGGGGTTGGTCGGGCGCATGATCGCCGAGGCCATCCGTGTCCTTGTGACGACGATCGTGATCATCGGAGTCGGTTTCATCGCCGGTTTCCGATTCAACCAAGGCCCAGTTGCCGCGATCGGAATGCTTCTTCTGCCGATTGTCTTCGGTATCGGATTTGCCGTGATGGTGACGGCTCTCGCTACGGTGTCCGACAATCTTCCACTCGTCGAGATCGTCTCCATCGTTTGCACACTGCTGATGTTCTTCAACAGTGGTTTTGTCCCCACAATGGCGTATCCCGTCTGGTTGCAACCGGTGATCGCGGCACAACCGATGTCGGTAGCAGTGGAAGCGATGCGCGGAATGTCGCTTGGTGGGCCAGTTCTCGAACCTGTGCTCAAAACATTTGCCTGGTCCTTCGGAATGATCGCAATATTCATATATCCGGCAATTCAGGGATACCGTCGGGCTGCATCGGACTAACGCCTGAATGAAAATCGATCTACCGAGTCGGGGGCGTCCCGTAACGTATCCGACGGTCGGGTCGACATATCCAATCGGGAAGCAAAGACCGCCGCTTTTCCGAGAACCGTTTCAACCGAGAGGTAAGAAGTCTTGACGCGAAACACGAAACCAGCCTGGCGTCGCGCCACACATGTCGGAGTTCTGGCAATCGCCTGCTCATTGTTCACCGCCGGTATTGCACAAGCCGCTCCCGACAACTCGGGCAATTCCGCATCCGACGTGGCCGCGAACGGTTCGTACGTCAAGTCCGTGCAGAAGATCAATGATCGGCAACTCGTCGTCAATGTCTACGCTGCGTCGATGGACAAGATGGTGCCCATTCAGGTCATCACCCCGGCCGATAATTCCGAACCACGGCCCATTCTCTATCTCTTGAACGGTGCAGGCGGCGGCGAAGACTCCGCGACCTGGCAGCGTCAGACAGACGTCGTCGACTTCTTCAGCGACAAGAACGTCAATGTCGCGACGCCGGTGGGCGGACGCCTCTCCTACTACACCGATTGGGAGCAGGACGACCCGAAGGCCGGGCGCAACAAGTGGTCGACCTTCCTCGGCGAGGAACTGCCTCCACTCCTGAACAAGGAACTGGGCAGCAACGGGGAGCAGGCATTGTCCGCCATCTCGATGTCCGGTACGTCTGTTCTGAACCTCGCTATCGAGCATCCCGGACTGTACAACTCGGTTGCCGCGTACAGTGGCTGCGCTCAGACCAGTGACCCGCTCGGCCAGCAGTTCGTCAGGATCACCACTGAATGGATCGGTGGAGTCGACGACGTCACCAACATGTGGGGTCCGCTCGACGGTCAGGGCTGGCGCGATCACGATCCGCTGGTCAACGCCGAAAAGCTCCGCGGAACTCCGATCTACATGAGCACCGGCAACGGTCTTCCCGGCTTCCCGAACGACACGAGCCTCAACCCTCGCATGAATGACGGACGCGCAAACCTGGAGAACCAGATCATCGTCGGCGGCGTCATCGAAGCTGCTACCAACCTGTGCACCTCCAACATGGCCAAGCGCCTGTACGAGCTGAACATTCCCGCCGTGGTCGACTTCCGCCCGACGGGCACCCACTCGTGGGGTTACTGGCAGGACGATCTCCACAAGTCGTGGCCGTTCATCGCCGGTTCGCTCGGAATCTGATTTGCCTCTGATTCACCTCGAAGGCCACCTGCTCGCGACACTCCCGTTGTGGAGTGTCCGAGCAGGTGGCCTTAGTCGTCAGATGCGGTTCCGCTTACCTGACCTGACAAAATCTCCTGATCATCCCCAGCAACACTTTCGAAGGCATCTCTTGTGAACACAGGCATTTCCCGACGTGGTTTCCTCGGCGCCGCAACGGCACTCGGAGTAGCCGGTGCCACTGCAGTTGGCGCTGCCGTACAACCTGCAGCTGCCACGCCGATTCGTTCGGCGTCTCGACACAGTCAATTGCCGGCTCCGAGCACAATTGACGCGACCGACCCTGCACTGCTCAGCGCTACCGAAGCCGCGAGTCTGCTCCAGGAAGGCATCCTTCATCCACGCGAGCTACTCGACGCGTGCTTGACACGCAGTCACGAGTACGACGGTGGAATCGGTTCATGGATCCGGATCTATCCGGAGGTCGCGTACGCTGCCGCCGAGAAGGCAGCGCAACGACTCTCGACCGCAGGGCAGACGAGCGACGGTGAAGCGCCACCACTGGTCTGTGGGTTGCCGATCGCTCTGAAAGATATGTTTGCGGTATCGGGATTACCGGTCACAGCCTCGAGTCGCGTCCTCGAAGGGAACATCGCCGCGGGTGACTCGACCGTATGGCGCCGCCTGAGTGACGCGGGCATGGTGTTGATGGGTCACGCGCACTGCGACGAGTTCGCCATCGGTGTGGCGACGGCACAAGTGGGCAACCCCTGGAATGCCGAGTACTCACCGGGTGGGTCGTCGGGCGGCAGTGCTGCAGTCCTGGCCGCCCGCTTCAGTCCGCTGGCAACTGGAACCGACACTGGCGGATCGCTCCGCTTGCCGGCAAGCGCAACGGGAATCACCTCTGTCAAACCGACTTTCGGACGTTGCAGCACGTACGGAACGATCCCCCTCAACTGGACGCGTGACCATACCGGCCCTATGGCCCGAAGTGCGGCCGATGCGTCCTTGCTGCTCAGTTACATGGCCGGCGTCGACGTCAACGATCCAACTACGTCTGCCGGTCCCCCGGTTCCGGCTGACGGGTACCCCTTGGCAGCTCAGGGTGGACAGTCACCGCTCGCCGGCCGCCGATTCGGCATCCCCCGTAAAGGTGTCGACAAATTGCCGGCGTCGTTGGGCACACTGTTCGCCGAGTTCACGGACACTGTTGTGGCACTGGGAGGCACGCTTGTCGACGTGACGATGCCGACCTATCCGACAGGACTACTGACCGGAGATATGGCCGAGGCCGGCCATTATCACCAGCAGTTCTCCGACCGGATCGGCCTGTACAAGCCGGAGCGAGCACTCTTCGTCGGGCAGGCCCTTGCATCGATGGCTGTTCCAGTCGCCGACTACATGACGTTGGCGCACAACAGGCTTCGCTACCAACACGACTACAACCGCATGCTCTCCGAGCAGAATCTCGACGCCATTCTCGTACCAGGCGCCAGTGTGGACGGCAGTAAGCGTTCTGAGGTCGCGGGCATCGCACTGTTCGACGGAGTCACCGCCGACGTCGCCTGGGCCAACTACACAGGCGCTCCGGTTGTCACGACGCCGGCCGGAAGGTCGAAGGAGACCGGACTTCCGTTCGGAGTCCAACTCGGTGGTCGTATGTGGGACGAAGCCGGTCTCATTCAGATTGCGTTGGAACTCCAAGCTGCCCAGCCTTTTTGGCAGGAAGCGCCACCTCTGACCCAAAATGCCAGGCAGATACCGACGTCGGTTATTGCCCAACCTGGCCCGGGACCTGACCCGACAAACACGCAGAACGTCGGCTTCTCGTTCAGATTTGTGCCGACGTCCTCTTAACGCTCCGTTCAGCTCCTGAAGAACGCCGCCAATCGTGGACCGATCAGCTCGAGCTGATCGGTTTCCATCATCGAGTGATGCGAACTCTCGACCGTTGTCTCAGTCAAAGTTCCATTGACATAGGGCTTCCAGGCCTCGGCAAGTTCGATTGTCGAACCGACTCCCACGGTGGCGCTGAGAAGTACAGCGTCACCGTCGAAGACGCGCGGTACGTACCCGTCGATTATCGAGGCAGCTGAGATCGCAAAATCGTACAGAGATCCGAGTTGCTCGTCGGAGAGGAACGACAGGGAATCGAGCGATCGGCCGAGCGCGAGAATCTCGTCCCGGCCCAACGCACCGAGATCCAGGGTGTCCCCGACGTCGACCCCCCATCCCGCGGCCAGTTCGGAGACGTTGTCCCGGGCCTGATTTTCCCCGACTTCGGTAGTGCCGCGAGGATCGATCATTGCCAGCTTCACGTCGAACCCCTTCGAGCGCAATAGAACTGCACACGCGTGTCCGATGAACCCGCCGAGCGAGTAGCCGACGATGTGGAACGGGCCGCTCGGATTCACACTCAGCATCTCGCGAACGTAGCGTTCGGCCAATGCGTCGACCGACGTGGGCAGAGACCACGGTTCCGCCATCACCGGTGCCTGCAGACCGTAGAGCGGCGTCTGCGCGTCGAGGTGAGGTACCAGGCCGGAGGCCTTCCATGCCAGCCCGCTCATCGGGTGGATGAAGAATACCGGTACGGACGATCCAGCTTCCCGGATCGGCAATAGAACATCGAGTGCCTGATTCGACGACGCCGCGCTGCCACAAAGCGTGTCTTCGATTCGAGCGGAGAGGGATTCAACTGTCGATGCACCGAACAGCGTGCGCACGGGGACGTCGGCACCAACAGATGCACTCAGTTCGGACGCCAACTTCATCGCGATGAGGGAGTTACCACCCAACTCGAAGAAATCATCATCCAACCCCACCCGATCAACACCCAACACACCCACAAACGCCGACGCCACCACCAACTCCACCGACGACACCGGAGCCCGAAACACCCGAGCCTCGAACACCGGCTCCGGCAACAACGCCCGATCCAACTTCCCCGACGAATTCAACGGAAACGCATCCAACACCACCACAGCAGCCGGAACCATATAACCCGGAACCCGCTCCCCCACAAACCCCCGCAACACCGACACATCCACAACCGACCCCACCGCCGGCACCACATACCCCACCAACTGATCACCCATCACCGACCCACGCACCACCACCGCAGCCGACAACACCGACCCATGCGACACCAACGCCGCCTCGATCTCCCCCAACTCGATCCGCTGACCACGAAACTTCACCTGAAAATCAGTACGACCGATGTACTCCAGATCCCCCTCAGACGACCACCTCACAAGGTCACCCGTCCGATACATCCGCTCCCCACCCACACCGAACGGCGACGCCACAAACCGATCCGCACTCAAATCCGGACGACCCACATAACCCCGAGCCAACTGCACACCCGACAAATACAACTCACCCGCTACACCCACAGCAACCGGCCGAAGGCGCGAATCCAACACAAACACCCGGCAATTCCACTCCGGCACACCAATCGAGACCACCGACCCCGACCCAGCACCCGTCACATCCGCAAACGTAAACGACACCGCAGCCTCAGTCGGACCATACAAATTATGCAACCGCGCCGACGACACCAACCCGAACTCACGCACCGCCTCCACCGGCAACGCCTCACCAATGACCAACACATCACGCAACGAACCCAACAACCCCGGATCCACCAACGACGAAAACGTCGACAACATCGTCGGCACAAAATCCGTCACCGACACACCCTGCTCGTCAATCACCGACGCCAAATACCCCGGATCCCGATGACCATCAGCCGACGCCAACACCAACACCGCACCCACCCGCAA
>NZ_JAWLRZ010000018.1:0-76628 GCF_033142425.1 Rhodococcus sp. IEGM 1366 | reverse complement strand
GCGCTCCTCCCGACGCTTCGCGTCGGGAGACGGGAGCGAGTCGCTGCGCTCCCCGCCAGGGAGCCGCTGCGCGGCTCGCAGTGGGTCGAGTGCCGTTGCCGTCGATCGAGTCGCTTCGCTCCTCTGAATTCCGAATCTTGTTTCTCACCAATTGAATTAATCGCAATGTCTGAACCGGTACCCGACACCCGAACGAGGCTGAAGAGGAGGGCGGGGTCACGAAAGGCGCCCCGTCACGCGTCCACTGCCTCGTCATCATCATGCTCCCAATCATACACCCCCACCCCACCCAAACCGCAAAACAATCCGGAAACACGAAACTCCGAAAACGTCACCACCACAACAATATTCGACGTTTATGAAACCCGAACCGTGCACAACCCACGAAACCCACTCCACGCCAGACAAATACCGAAACCTACTGACACACAACAACATTCAAAAACACTCAAAACGAGCCCCACAACACCCCCACCGAACCCGAACACCCTGCCGGCGCCCACACACCCCAACAATCACGCCGGGGGCATGTCATCAACCCAGTTCAAAGGCACAAACGATGCCCGCCAGCACACGCAAAGGACACCGCACAAAGACCAGTTATCCCGACTCGTCATGCTTTCTGGATCTAGCTGATCCATGGTCCCGATGCTCACTCAGCGGCTCACGACACTCGTGGATCGTCACGCCCGTCTCAATATCGGTGACTATCTCCTCGTACTCGTCTTTGTCCCGGTCGATTCGTACGTACTTCTCCACAAACTTGCCCGCGCCGTGGTTGAACTGTTCTCCACCCTCGGTTTCGATATAGGGCCTCTTCCTACCCGGACGCGTCTTCTTACCCGGACGCTTCCCTTTCGCCTTGACATACTCGTGGAACGTAACCGAATCGGAGGCATTTATTTCGAATGCCCTCCCTGCGGTAGCGCCACACCGGGGGCATGCCGTTCCGGCGGGTTCTGCGGCCGCCTTGCTGGGGTAAGGGAACTCAAACCCGCACTCCGTGCACCGACCAGAGACGACACCGATGTCTTCATCCATCTCACAACCACACAATCGAGTAACACGTCCACGCGGACGTTAAAGCCTCGCACTCAACGATACGTTTAAAACGACCTATACCGCCCCGTCCCGCATCAGGTCGGCCACCCGTACTGTGGCGATGTGAATCCACTGACTGTCATGGCCAGTCCCATTTTTCTTGTCTATCCACCTGTATCGAACCGCGTCGCGATATGGCTAACTGAAGACTCGGATGTCGAGAAGACCCTTAGATCGAGCGCTTTCTACATGATTGCGATGCGGGCGGAAGCAACCTTCACAGAACCCACCGAGCGCAACGGCATCCTCAGTCTGAATCTCACGACCGGAGACACACTCACGGACAGTTTCGAGTTGGATGGCATGGCTCTGGCTAAGAACGCCGATATTGAATGTGCTCCTGAGGACATCATCGTCACCTGGGGCCCTAACTTCATGAAGCTGTACGCAAACGCAACCGAGGACGACATCGAAGCAGGTCAAGCAGAGTCAAAGATGTTTGAGTGGTTCACCACGGAGAAGCTGATTTACGACGTTGGCCGGGGAAAACCTGGCATCACTGGCCTCACACGGCATCGAGATTTCGCTACCTACAGGCTGCTCTACGTGGGGATCGCCAAAAATACTGACACCTATGAACGACTGTTCGATGGCGCGCACGCAAAGCGTCAGAAGATCCTCGGTAGTGAGGATCCGATCCGCCCAGGCTCTCAAGTCACGGACGAGATGTTCCTATTTGCCTGGGCTGCGGATCCACTCGTAGCAAAGGAAATCGAGACAGCGAAAGACTATTTCGACACCCAGAATCAGGATTGGGACGCCCACTACAGGGCGGTGATCGCCGACGCGGAGAAAGCATTCGTCAGCCTCCTGAAACCGGAGTACAACGACGTGCAGTTCAAGAACTACCCCAAGGGAGCCGATGGACTGTATGGCTATGGCTACAGCGGACACAGCTTCGCCATCGCCGAGAACTACACATTCCAAGGCCCCACGGTCTCGATGTATGGGTCTTGGTCAGGCTTTGGGCATCAAGCAGGCAACGACGCGGATGCCATCCACACAAAGGGAAATACCGTCACGCTGTACCAAGACCCGATACACCACGAGACGGACAAGTCGGCAACCCCCGATGCCGATATGGGCGACTGATGTCACCGCAATTTCGCGTGGCATCCTGACACGATGACAGCAAGCCACTACCTCGGTCCCGGAAAACCTCGATTCTCGCCTACAACCTGGGAGGACATCGAGATTGCCGCTGCCGCCGGCATCTTGGACGAAGGTCGATGGGTCGAGCTTAAGAAGGAAATCCCCGCAACCAACAGGGCCACCAACAAAGAACTCGCGAAAGACCTCGCATCCCTGAGCGTCGATGGCGGCACCCTCATCATCGGTATTGAAGAGTCGAAGGCGGGTGTAGCCGGCGACGTCGTCGGCACCGATCTCAGCTCCCTGCAGACCCGGATCAATCAGGTCAGTCAATCGACGATCCGGCCGCCCCTTCACGTCTCGACCAGCACCTTCCCGAATTCCGATAACGCCGCCCTCGGCGTGATGGTCGTAACGGTTCCCGCCTCAGCAAGCGCACCCCACATGGTCGACGGGAACTACTGGGGCCGGACCGAACACGGAAAGACGCCACTTTCGGACGATCAAATACGCCGATTGATGGCGGATCGCCGCCCTGCGGTTGAGGATTTCAAAGCCCGACTCGTCGGAGTCGGCGAGGACCTCCATGCACCTGATGCAGCGAGCCGCCGGACCGGGCAACTCGTCCTCCGTTTCGAGGCGATCGCCCCGTCCTACGCAGGCCCTGTCTCGGATGCGATGACCGGGTACCCTGGCCACGCGATCAGAGAGCTGATCGGGGGCATCGAGAGAATTCACGGACCATTTCTGGTAGATGCAGATCAGAGCAATCCCCATTCCGACGGCTGGTTTGTCACGTCACTGCGGAAGAACGATCCCCGTGTAGAACTGCCCAGCGGGTCGGTCCTGGTCGAACAGACCAGGGTGTCGGTCCTGGTAGATGACGAGGGCGCATGGAGCATCCTGTCCGGCGCAGCCACCAGGCCGAGTGGGAACTACCCTGATGCCGAACTTTGCGTCTACACCAAACACATCCTCGAACTGACGCACATCGCGTGCGCCGCCGTTGCCAAGTTCTCCGCCGACAAAGCGCCCTACTACGGAGAATGGCGAGTCGGCGTCTACATCGACAACCTGGAAGACACGAAGCCGGCCGAGGCCTTCCGCCAGGACTCCTATCAATTCGCCGACGTGGAACCTTTCAAACGACCCACATATCAATCAGTCGCCACGACTACCACTCAGGAACTCGAAGAGCACCCGAGCAAGGTCGTGGAAAAGCTCCTCAAGAATCTGCTGCGCGGAATGGGATTGGACAACTACTACCTTCCCTACACCAACCTAACCGAAAAGATCACCCGTCATGTGAGTTGAGCTTCGGCGCCCTATTCTCCGGTGCCTCACACCGAGAACAGCCACCCAGGGACTGCTGCGCCTCAAAGTCCAGGCCGAAATCGCCGCTGAGCGCACCAGGCGGGCTGACTACTTCGACATGGCAAAACCACTTCGTAAGGTCGTCCGCACAATCGCTGCCGGTCGAGCACCTCTAACGCCTCCTAAACCGATGCCGGCGTAAGAGTGAGGTGTCAGATCGATTCGGTGATCTTGTTCAGCGCGGCCGCGATAGCCTCGAATGAATCGAGTGTCTCGGACGGGACGCCCGTCGGATCCTTCATGATCGCGTCAGCAAGTTCGCGGGCAACCTTCCACTTTTCGAATACTCCGAGATTCTTCCGTTCGAACAGCGCTTCGAGCCGATCGACGATGTTGGGCAGCGCCTTCTCATCAGCGTTGAAACGCAAGTCCTTATTTCCGTAGGCTGCCTTGACTGCATCGACAAAGTAGTCGTCTGGGAATAGGTCCTCGACTTCTCCCGCAGTGTTGCCATCGTGGGTATGATCGCCAACGAAAAGTACCCTGTTTGCGTAACCGAGGATTCGCTCCAGCTTCCTTCCCTCCTTCCGCCCGGGTTCGTCGCCATCCAACAGTGCCGCGACTTCAACTTCGTGTCCAACCAGCATGCTGGCAAGGGGGACAACGCGACCGGCGCCACCGCCGGGAGTGATTATTACGCGTGGGTCGAGCACTGTTCGCCCATTCGCATTGAGGGCTTCATCCATCGCTTTCAAAATCCAGAAGTCGGTGATTCCTTCGACCAATACCTGGTGTCGCGAGATGAACAGTGATTGAGCCAGTTGGTACCCCAATGCTGCCTGCAATGGGAACAAGGCGTCCTTATCTTTCGGCCATACGTCGTCGGAGACCTTGGTTGAGCCGGTGGTCTTGTCCTCGTATACGGGCCGGATCTCCTCGAGGTGGTCGCCATCGACCATGAAGGGGGAGTGAGTCGAGTAGATAACCTGGTTCTCATCGGTGACATTGCGGAGGAACTCGATGATTTTTGCCTGCGCGGTGCCATGCAGTGAATTACCGGGTTCGTCCAGGAGCAGGATGCTGTTTTCGTGGTTCTCTGCAGCTTCTACGAGAAATACGAGGAAAAAGGAGAAGAAGTACTGCATTCCTTGGCTGCGTTGGTTGAGTTCGATTTCGCTTGGGTCGAGGTCGTCGGATACCCAGACACGGAAGTAATCGCCATCGAGGTCGTAGCGGAACTTGTGTCGCCGTTGGAGCCACCATGCCGCGAATTTCTCGGTCATAGCCTGGCTCGCGGAGGAAGTGCGAATCGCTCGTTCGTCGATGCGGCGACGAGCATCTGCCGTATCACTCGCTAGTCCCGCATTAAGGTCATGGAGTCGCTGCGGGTCAAGATCGACGTGCCTGAAGAGCGCGCGAGTGGTACGGACGCGCGGAGCATGTGGATCCTGCTGAATCTGTGTTAGGAACGTGGGAATGTGTACGGCGCTGTCGAGCACGTCGTAGTGATCGAAGTAGATGAACTGCGGCATGTTGCTCACGACCCAACCGCGCGCACCGGCCAACTTCGACCGCTGCTGAGATTCCTCATGCAGCGGTCGAAGTGCCTTGAGTAGTCCGTCCAAGGCCTCGCGGTGCCACTGCTCCGTCACCCTAGCGGTGACGGCCTCGTACATGGTGGTGATCAGATCCCCGCGGACATTGCCCTGTGTGGGTATCTGCTGGGCGAGCGTTGAGAGAACCTGAGAGAGTTCTACTTTCAAGGGAGCGAAATCATCCCCGTGTCCGTCAGGTGCGAAGGATTCCTTGAAATCGTTTAGCGCGCTGTTGATTACGGTCTTGGCCTTCGTGCCATTGGGATAGTCGTTGCCCGTCGCTGGAGAGAATTCGACCAAGCACACGTTGTCGTAACGGCGTCCGACTTCCACGTACTCGATGTCGGCCAGTAGAGGCGTGATCGCAGTCAAGGCGATCAAGTCGTTCTCGTCGAGCATGAAGCGAGCTGTTGCCACAGTCGCCTCTTCCGAAAAGCGGTCGGAGTAGTGGCGGCGCGGATACTCCCGGAGTCCGTCGTACTTCTCGCCGTCGGAGGGGTTCAACTTAGAGAGTCCGCGTAGTACGGCGGACTTTCCTGCCTCGTTCTTGCCAACCAAGACGGTAAGGTCGCGACAATCGACCCAACCAGTGTCTTCGATGCGCTTGTAATTCTGTACTCGAAATGCAGATAGGCGCACGGATCCCCTTCATGATATTTGTTCTCTACGATATTCTATGGTCGCGGGCCCGAGCACGACGGCGATCTCTAGAATTTTGTGCCCACCAGTCCTGAGTCGCGCCGGAGTTTCCGGAGAATTTGATGTGACATCTAGTTCAGTGAAGTCATCATATTTGAATTCAGGCTGCGATTTGGCGGGTAAAGTGTACTTTCTCAAACTCGATCGGTGTCAGCGTCCCTGAAGCACCATGCCGACATTGACCGTTGTGGAAGACCTCGAAGTACCCGAACATTGCGTTGGCAGTTCGATCCTCATTTTCCATCGTTTCCTGTTCGAAAGCTCGGTTTGCATTCTGCCCCACAATGATCCGATGACCACGTTGCCGTAGCATCGACCGGACAGTAGAGGGGTAGGAAACCGCGCTATCGGGTGGAATGGTTAGTTGCCGGTCGCAATAAACGAGATCTTCAACCACCACGTGTTGGAGTCCCACATCGCGACCCCCAAAGCCCGAGCAACTCTCCGAACCGGAGAGCCCGACCACAGCATGACGCCTGCCTAGTCGCGTAGAAGTTAAGCGCTATCAGCGACTCGCGGTAACTGACCTTAAGGTTCGTTTTTCGTTCGACGTGTGAGTGGAACTGCGGGCAACAGCTCGTCGTCGGGTCGGCGCCGGTCCGGGTTCAACTCGGACGAAGCCCACGGATCGCCAGGGGCCCGAAATGCGGCGATCCGTGATGTTTACACGAGCATGACTGTCTACCAACCCCATCAAATCGGCGAGACGTCATCGACGGAGTCCAGCTAGTCGATACGGAGTCGCCACGATCGAGTCGGATCGGTATCGAGTCCGATCGAAATTGTCGCCGGCAGTGGCAAGCATCTGGCGGGATGCCGCAGAGCATGGCGAACGCCGCCTGAAGATCCCGACTAGATCGCCGTGTTCGCGTGTTTCGCCGATCCAGACCAGCATGGCTCGGCACCCGGTTTGGATGGTGGGGAATTACGAGTTTTTCGTGAACCCCCAGCGTGTGCGGCGGCCGGCATCACGCTTGGCCGACTTGTTTCCAGCCTGCCTCGTCAGCGTTTCGTTCGACCTCGAATCGCCAGTACCGCCAACGCGAGTAGCACCGGAACCAGCAGTCGGATAGAAATGTCGGCGACGGTCCCGGCCGGTGTGAGGTCTGGCGTGTTGCTCGGGTTCCGCAGCAGTGCCACACTGTTGCGCGCCGCCAACTCGAACGAGTCCCCCCACCCGAACGACGCCTTCGGCACCTGCTCGTATCCGATTGCGCCGCTAAGGGGATGCACCCATGACGCCTTCTCTGTCATCCCGGGCGGGTCTTGCACGCCCACCGTCGCGAAGACCACCGTTGCCGCAGCGATCACCACACCAATCGCTGTGAACGCGCGCCATGCCCGTAGCCCGTACCCGGACACCAGCCAATAGGCGGTCAGTAGCCAGTTTTCAAAGAACGAAGGTTTATGTCCCGTAGCGCTCGACATACGATGCGCCAAGCGCCGCATCTCCATCTCGCCATAGTAGAAGTCTGCAGCGCCAGGCTCGTTGCTGGCGTCTTCGAGTCCCTTACGAAGCGAGCGGTAGATGCCCGCAACCTCGGTCGCGTCAAGCCGTTCGTTGTCGGGGATCCGTGTAGGCGCCGTCGGAGTGGTGGACTTCTCGGCGCTGGTCGAACCTGTCCGCAGCGCGCCAACGCCGGCGGGTTCAGTGGTCGCCCCATCGGGGTCAACGGACGCGGGTTCAACATCCCTTGCTGGCATGTCAGATGTGGGAACGACCTGAATGTCGGGCGCGTTGGCCGAATGTGTGGATGACCCAGAGTCGGATTGATCCCACGTCGCGTTCTGTTCCCTCCACATCCGTTCGTCAGCGATAACTGTGCGTCGCGTGAACCGCACAGGTTTACGAAAAGCTGTGTCGGCGGGAGCAGTTGGGAAGGCGCAGGCGGAGTCGATCTGCATCTTGTCAAGCCCGTGCGCACCAGCAAACCGGCACTCAGTTAGATCTACAGCGGACAACTCGAGATTTGCGACGGCGGTACGCCTAAGCGACTGCAGGCGAGGGGGATCAGTGAGCAGAGAGGCAAGGGGTTCAGCAGAGCTGACGCGCACGGCAGTAACACCTCGCTCACTAGCAACGACTCCAATCCAATCCTTCCAGGCATCAGCACCCGGATCCGACAATACTGTTCGTGCACCGAAATTCGCTGCAGACGCGTCTAGAGAGCCCCCACGAATCTCTATGGTTCCTCCGGATCGGAATTCTGCCCTCGAAATGTCCATCTTTCGACAGAGTGCACGAATGATAGTCGGCTCGTCGAAGATTGCCTCTACGAATGAGACGAGTTCAGTTGCCCACGCTCCTTCAATAGCAGAGTGGAACTTCACTCTCTGAAACTCAAGTGAACGAGCGACAACCTGCGAGAAATCTGGACGCGCTAGTGCGTCGAATGTCGCACCATCGAACGTCGCATCACCACCAAACGTCGAACCCTCGAACGACACGGGTCCGCCAAACCTCACACGATCGAACCGCGAAGCCGAATTGAAGGTCACCCCACTGAATGTTGCACGCTGGCGAAGGGTCACCGCGCAAAATTTTGCCTCCCCGCCAAACTCCACGCCATCGAACGTCGTATCACTACCGAACGTTGATTCATTGAATCCGGCGGGCCCGCTGTACCTGGCGCCGTCAAATCTACTAGCCGCACTGAATGTTGCCGAACTGAATGTTGCGCCCTTGTCAAACTTTGCGAGGTCAAACCTCGCGGCACCAGTAAATGTTGCTCCGCTGAATTTCGCCGATCCGAGGAAGGTCACCTGGTTGAACTTTGCGGTCCGACAAAAGTCCGTCCCACTGAACCCGACATTGCTGCTGAATATTGCACCATCGAACCCCGCGTCGCTACCGAAGTTCGCTCCGCCAAACGCAGCGGTCCCGCCGAACTTTGCACCATCGAACCTCGCGGCACCGCCAACATTTATAGCGCCAAACCCGGCATTCCGAGCGAACCTGGATTTGCTGAACACAGCTGATCCAGCAATGGTCACATCCGCAAATCTCGCCTCAGCGTCAAATTTGGCCCCGCTGAATTCGGCACTTCCACCGAACTTAGCCGCGCTGAACCCCGCGGCGCCCCCGAATCGCGTCCCTCTGAATCCCGCGTCCTTGCCAAACGTCGCCCCATTGAACTTCGCAGTCTCACCGAATTTTGCCATACCGAATTCACCGGAACCGTTGAACTTTGTTCCTCCGAAACCGACGGAATCGTTGAAGGTTGTCCTGCCGAACCGAACATACTTATCAAACGTCGCCCTACCGAACTGGACTGTTCGGTTGAACGTTGCCTGACCAAACCCGACAGCACCGTGGAACATCGCCATTTCAAAATATGCCGCCCCGGTAAAGGCCGTGCCATTGAACCGGATATTCCCGCCAAATGTCACCCCGCCTGTAGCGACAAAATCGCCGAATCGGCAGTACTGGGCACTGACAGTGACAACCTCTGCGGACCTAGGGATGGTCAGGACGCCGCTGATGATGGCACCACGCATTGCGACCCTGCCAGGCTTCTCGGTGGAGTGTTGTCCTGTGAGGAGTTCGACGAGAAAGTGAGCACGGATCTCACGGTCGGGGTCGTCCCACTCAACAATCTCGTTGTAGGACGGTGTCGCCGTCGATCGGATGAAGTTACATTCTTTGCCAGCCAGGACAGCGTCCAGAAGGCGTTTTTCGGCGGTAAGCAGCTCAGTGCGGTCGGTAGTGGTAATCGTCGAGATCCTTCGTTCAGGCTAACGCTACGACGGTCCCCGCGGGCGTGTGTGGGCCAGCTTGAAGATACCTGGCCGGTGGATTCGGGCTTATCCGGGCTCAGCTGATCCCGCTGCCGAAACAACTTGCGCAGCAGCGGCGTATGTAGCTGGGGTGGCAGAGGTGAATCCTGAATTGTGGCTACCTCCGTCGCAGTCCCGGAAATAGGAATCGAGATCAGATCGAACTTATTGTCAGCTTCTTGGCCTTTTGCATTCTCGTAGAACTTCCAACGCAACGACGATGATGACGTCCTAAAGGACTCACAACGCGTCCTCGACTGGCTACGAAGATATGACAATCGTACCGGGCTTCCCCTAGCGTTGGGGACTGCCTGTAAGTGTTAGAAAATAGCTCTGACTACAGCACCGTAATCACATTATGATCGGACTCCCCACCCCAATACCACCCAGGCTTATGGACGGCGACTCCCTGTCCACGCCAGCGACGGCGTACCCATTACCGGACACCAGCTTAGTACTCTGCCAAGAGGTCAGGCTACGAGAGTGACAACCACTGCCTATACCTCGACCCATTTCTTAGGAGCGTTGTGTACCTCAAACGAATTATGGTCGACGGGTTCCGGGCCGCCGTTCCCGCTCCCATCACCGTCGATTTACCGGGCCGTTTCAGCCTTCTGGTTGGGTCCAACGGAGTCGGGAAAACCACGATCAATGACGCCATCTATTTGGCGCACCCTGACCGATTCCCACGGCTTGCGCCGCCAGACGCAGCCGTACTGGGCTCAGCACCGCGCAATATCGCGGTGGAGTACGCGTTCGAGGGAATAAGGGGGTCCGAGGGCGCGCTCGGTCAGGCGCTCCAGAGGATCGGCACCAGTGCCCCGTTGTGGGTGCGGTCCTTAGAGCGCTCGATGGGCCGGGTCCGGGCTCGGACCGTTGCTGCCGCGCCGGATGGACTGGATCAGCTTCGATTGATTTACCTACCTGCCCTTCGAAACCCGGTGGATGAACTGTCCAGGCGCGAGACCCGGGTCTTGCTGGAGCTTCTACGAGCCGAGCAGTTGCGAAATCCGTCGACAGGGACTCTCATCGACATTCGCCGTCAGGCCGAATCGTTGCTAAGTTCCCTTACTACCCACCAGCTCCTAGCCGACGTTCAGGGGCGCATAGCCCAGAACATGAAAGTTCTCACGGCCGGCGTGCAGGAGCACTTTCCCTTCATCGGTACCCAGCGGGTAGACGACGGATACCTTGCGCGGGTATTGGAACTCGTACTCGCAGCAACTAACGACGCGCACCAGGCGCGGCGCCTTGAGGGGTCAAGTCTGGGGTACGTGAACTTACTGCACATCGCGGTGACCCTCGCTGGTGTTCCAGACCCGTCGAAATCCCCAGGGGCAATGCCGGGCGACGGGCCTGCCGGTACCGGTATCGATGTCCCCGCACAGAGCACCGCACAGGCCACCTCTGCTGAGAACGCTGAGACCGCTCGCCGGAGGCTAGAGGACCGCAGCGAGGAGGCCGATGACCAGGTCGACTCGTTCTTCCCGCAGTTGTTTCACGCCACCGTCCTCATTGAGGAACCCGAGGCCCACCTGCACCCGCAGCTTCAGCACGGCCTGATCCGATACCTCCGTAAGGTCACCGTCGAGCGCCCCGACTTGCAAGTCATCGTGTCCACTCACGCGAGCGAAATCGTCGCCGCGTGCAAGCCTGACGAAATGGTGGTCGTACGCCGAGAAAACGGTCGCGTCTTGACCCGCGCTCTAGCAAATATTCCGTGGAAAACCGCCGATCGGGAAAAGATCACTCGGATGGCAGCACTCCATATGGACGCGAGTCGCTCAGGCGCGCTGTTCGCGGACCGGGTTGTACTGGTCGAAGGCATCACCGAGGCAGCCCTGCTCCGCGCTTTCGGACGAGTGTGGTCCCGAAGCGACTCAACCAAGTTCGCGTTCATTGACGCACTGTCCATCGTGCCGATCGGCAACAAGGTCGGCGAATGGCCAGTGCGCCTCCTCGTGCATCCTGGGTGGGAGCTTGCGAGCCAGGTCGCAGTACTATCCGATACCGACAAGCGCGGCGACCCTCTCCCCGACCCGACCCCGACTGCCTGGCAGTCCGACTTCACAGACCCAACTCGGTTCAAGGTGTTCTGGTCGCGCCCCACACTTGAGCCAACCTTGGTGGAACACAACGAAATACTGGTTGAAAAGGTGCTCGCTCTACTCGGCGAGTCCCCGACAGAAGCTCCGACCGCGCAGAGTATTGACGACTTGTTCCAAACCTCCTCGGGTAAGAAAAGGAAGGGCGAGTTCGCATTCGAACTCGCCGCCCTCGTAGACGCGAACGCGAGTACCACCCATGTGCCCAGCCAACTCGTTGAGTTGTTCGACTAGCTGTGGGCCGGCCACATCGCGGTCAACGGCGACGCGGAACTGGACGCCGGAGACGGTGCCGACGGGCTTAGCGGTCAAAGCTGATGGCAATTCGGCTCACCGACCGACAGGTCATTGCAGCAGCGTCTGACCGACCGTTCACGAACATCGTTTCAGCACCTGGGTCGGGCAAGACAACCGTAGCGGCCGAACGATTCGGATACCTAGCATTTCAACGCGCTGCCGACCGACGCGGCGTTCTGGGGTTGAGCTTCAACAGAGCCGCAGTCGCCGAACTGGGCTCCCGCATCACAGCGAGGTGGGGGAAGCCTACGATCCAGCTGCCGAATATGGTCACGACCTTTGACGATTTGCACGTCCGCCTCATGCACCACCTCATCGACAGAGGACATATTCGCTGGCCCGGCGACCATTCGAGTGTCGAGGTTCTTGATGATTACCGAGGAAAGCCCGGCTTCCGGTTCCTCGGCGCGACGAGCTGGAAGCGCATCGCTATCTGCGACGAGTTCGGGAAAGTCGTGAGCAGCTCCCTCCAGCTGGCCACTCCGAAAGACGGAATCGGAGTCGCGGCGAACCACCGTACTGTTCTCGCGGAAGGTCTCGCCAGTCACGAAGACGTCCGCTCGATCTTGCGAAGTGCAATACCTCTCGACGGCGTCGTCGATGCCATCGAACGCTGGATTGGGAGCAACTTCAGGCACATCATCGTTGATGAGATTTACGACGCCGACGTGCTCGACTTGTGGATGCTGGGTAAGGCAGGGTCGGTTGAAACCCACCTCACCCTCGTAGGGGACCCGTGGCAGGCACTGTACGAGTGGCGTGGCGCGACTCCGGAGAAGGTGCAGACGCTGATCGACGGCTTTCCGTTCCATCAGTATGAGCAGCCCGAGTCGTTCCGCTTTCGTGGCGAGCAGATGCCTGAATTGGCGCGGACGCTCCGAACAGGCGCGGCGGTGACCATTCCGCGGCGGACCAGTGACGTCGTCGATGTCGCCCTGGCTCGCAGATGGGTTGACCTGTGGAATGTTGGCGATAACGTCCTTCCGCTCGCTTTCCGCTCAGTCGGGAACGCCATTGACGGGATGCTGAATCTCCTCCTGGACGAGGTCTCGCGCCGCAAACTCGGCCGGGACTCGTTTGGGAAGCAGGCCGCCTGCGTCATCCTCGGCATTGACCCCGGAGAGTTGGCGCTCGTCCAAGCCTCAGTCCTCAACCCCGTCCTCCAGGCAATGCATAACGGCGCCAGCGCGGATCGTGTGCTTAATCTGCTGCGTGACGTCGCGTTGAACCTCGGAGCGAAAAGACGTCCGTCTCGACTTCCGGGACAAGGCGAACCGGACCGCCGATCGGAAGTCGAAGCCCTGTCTCGACGTCTTCGACGAGACGATCTCATCCTCGGGCTGACCGTCCACCAGGCGAAGGGGCGAGAGTGGCCACGTGTAGGAGTCGCTCTATCAGCCAAGGACGAGCAGAGACTTGCCGCGGGGCTTCACAAACTCGAACCCGAAGACTGCGTGCTTTACGTGGCGCTAACGCGCGCAAGAGAAGAGTGTGTCTCTCTCGGCGATATGCGACAACTGCAGCTCACCGACAAGTAACTAATACACCTCACATATCGCCAACGAACATCGTTTGTTGACGACGGTTGAAAACTAGTCCAGAAACGACGGGCGGGTTCTAGTTATCGTTGCAACAGGTGACATGACTTGAAGTTAGCAGTGACTCGAATAGTTCGGTGGGAGTGCAGTCTTGGATTACTTGGTGGGGTCGGCGATTGAGTTCGTTCTCGACCGCCAGGACATGCCAAAATTTCGAACGCAACGACGATGATGACGTCTATGGAAGGACTCACAAGCCGTCATCGACCGGCTACGAAAGATGACAATCGTACCGGGCTTCCCTAGCATTGAGCCGGTAGCGAATGCGGTTGAGTTGTGCAATGTAGAAATCTCTTCTGGTGTGTACTGCGACGGTCCGTGGGTATCAAAACCGACGCCGGCCGGTAGCGCTCTAGACCCCGGGCGTTGCACCAAGGATGTCAGTCATCTTCGGACCTCAAACGTCCCTCCAGCCGCAGGCTCCGTCGACGGAGCGGGCCTGGGCTAACACTCCCGCTTTCCCAGTTGACCAGTCCCGTCGCGGCCGAGTCGTCCTTCGGGATGAATCGCACCAGCGAATCCGTGGACTTTGATGTGCTCCGAGTTCGATCGAGACTCCAGTGCGATTCATAGCTCGACTACATCAACACCCGCGTTTCAGACGACACAGACATTCGATGAGATGTGGACATCGTTGGGGAGATGTCGATTCGAATCTAGTGACTCCTCGCGTTGCCGTCTCTAGCTCGCATCGAACGATCTCAGGATGTCGTGAGCGACAAGATGATCGCTCAAGTCAGTTCTTTGCCGGCCGCAGATCCATTCTCTGAAGGGGCAACTCGCTCGACTCGTCCTGTCGGATCTGAATAGTGTGACGCAATATGTCCCAACCGATCGAACTTCTTCCATTTTTCCAAGCATTCTCGTGCTCGATCGCGCTCAGCCGCGACGACAACGGCCGATTCACCGAAGCCATGTAAGCGTGCAAGTTTGGTGAGTAGCGATTGCTGCGATGTCCAGATCGCGTCGACATGGATTATGAGGTCACTCAATTGCAGCGCAAAGATCGCCGTCACTTGACCTGGATCAGGCAGGGACAGTTGGACTCCGTTTGGTGTCGGATGGCCACCTTGTTCGCAATGCCGCCCATAGTCACTCCGCCGAAAGTCGTTGCCATCTCGACTGTAAATCGCCCTCGGACTCCAGCGAACCTCACGCGCCTCGCGATCCGATTGAGCCCAATCACCTATTGACCCTGGTTCATCGTCAAACGCCCACATCAGGTATTCGAATTCAACCAACTGACGCGCCAGTGCAGAAGCTGCGTAGTAGTTTCGGAGCTCGACAAGGTTGGCGGCACCCTCGGCGAGTTGCTGAGCCGTGATTGCAACATTTGCTACGGCCACGAAACTCAAAGCTTCAGGGTTTCCGACCCTGCTTTCCCCTAGCGCTCCAAGACGAACAGCTGACCATCGCATTGCGTACATCACTGCGTTCAGTGCATCAATTCGCAATTTCTGGAGAAACTCATCTGAAGCTGCTTCCATCGCCGCCTTCCTTAGCGAGTCACTGTCAGACATTTCCAGCCCTGCAGGATCCGTACGAATCTGCTTCGAGAGTTGCGCTACGACCTTGTTCGGATGGACGTTCTGTGCGACCGCGATCAGGCAGGCCAGTCCTGCGGCGAGGCCTTCGGCGACCACCCCAACCAATTCCACATCCACCTGAACGGCCTGAGGTGTAACGCCCTCATGAATCTCCAGGATCAAGCGAACGACGGCATCGATTTCTTGTGCGCCGACACCTGTTTCCAGGCCACGCGCAACTTCAGCAAGCGCACCTCGTGCACCCTGACCTGACTGCTGGACGTATGCGAGCAAGAACGTGGCAGTGACCGCCACAAGACCATCCGCGCCGCGTTGAATATCTTCCCTCCGGCCTTCCTCGATCAGGCCAGCGAACCGCTCCCCCTTCGCCTGCAGATGTCCGGTAAGAAGACGCGCCCCATATGCAACTAATCCGACTTTCACACCATCCATAGAAACAATTCGATCACTTGGCACCGACAGAACCTCCGATTTTGATCCCGCACCATGTCACGTCGGATGTATGTCTCGCCAGCAACGTTCGCAGACGAATACTCCTCAGCGACTGATACCGAGAGATCATCAGGAAAATAGGCCAGAGCCAGTTGTCGACTGTCGTTAACGTTGAAGAAAAATGTCACCCTGAAAGGCTTGTCCGGACATGCGGTCAAGACCAGACAACGGGAGGATTCGGTGCTGCCTTCCCTCGTTCCTAGTATTCGCTCTACATTCGGTCGATGGTCTACTCGATTGCAACCTCGCCCGAAACCAAGGTGCAGCTTGCTGCTCACGCAGACGTACCCAAGTTTTGCCGCGAGCAGGTCCACCGCATCGTCGACGATCACCAGTGGAAACCACTTCCGGGTTCTCGCGGTGCGAGCGACCTGACGCCTGACCCAGCGTTCCCCACGCCGCCAACGATTTCAGTCAACGAAGTCGCCGCAATATATCTCGATATGGCTGGGCACCACCTTGCCGCCCTCTCGGCCTTATACGAGTCTCATGAGGTGCTTATGTCTGTGGATATGCTCACGCGGGCGATCGTAGAGTGCTGTGCCAGCGCTGTATGTATCCAAGAAGGGGCTACACCACACGAGCGGTTAGCGCGAGCATACCTCGAAGAAGATTTCAGCAATGAAGAGCAGAAGAAGGTAGCCGGCAGACTCACAAGGCCGAATTCGCTCTACTCCATGGCCGCGAAGGATCGCTTCAAACGCATCCGAAAGGAGATCGCCGCGAACTTCCCGGGTGATTACAACCTCAATGACCGGGTCATCCACGGGCAGAATCGGGCGGGGCCAACCGACGCGGTGTCGCGGTTCTTCGCGCTAATGGAGTCGAGCGGCGCAGTGGGGTTTACCGGCCGCAAACGGAAAGAAGGCTACTACGATCTTCTGTCCAATGGCACCCACCCCACGCTGTATCGCATGCGCGATCTTCGTCGCTACCAGGAAGTCGGAACAGACCAGATCAGAAGAACTACGCTGATCATGGATCCAGGTTTCCTTGCCTCGCTCGTGCAGCTGGCTGTACTCGCCATCTACAACGGACCGACGTCTATTTACAGCTACAACGGATGGTCCTTCGATCTGGGTGGAGAATTCGAGAGTAAGATCAACCAGGTGCTACCCGGTCTTTTGAGATAGCTGCACCCACTCGCCACTCCCCGTCAATCACCGTCGACACGCCACCGTACGACGTCGCCGAAGTCATGTTTCTAGGTGCACGATTGGAGGTGTGAACGACGATCGAAAACTAGCGCCACGAACGCCACGACAATCGTGAATCGTTCTCCCGCTTTCTGATTGGTCGAGGAATTCGGCATCGCCCGCGCGAATCGTCGTCACGTATTTCTGTTCGTCGGCCGCACCATCATCGAAGCGGCGCCGCCCACACCGTCATCGCCCAATCACCCGCCGATACAAGCGATGCTGCGAGTAACTACCCATGAGATGCGGTGACTTCGACTCCATCCCCCAACGAAGCAGGCGAAAATCTCCTCGGTGACCGCGCAACCCTGAGCTCACCTCGACGCGGGCGGGACGTCCTTGCGTAGCTCTGCTACCAGTGCAGAAGTATCGTCGACGTACACGCTGACGCATTCGACTGTCGAGGTCTTGCGGTGACGAAAGAAGGAACACGGGAAGTTGGATCGAGATCGGTTGCGCCAGAGTATATCGACGCTAGTCTCGTCCATATTAGGCAAGTACAACCGCCGCCCCTAATGGCCGGGTGGGTTTCGAAAAACCAGCGAGAGAGCACCCCCAACACGATGTCCGAACGGTCCGTGATCAACCTCGCGGAGCCCAGCCCCTTCTGGCCCAGAGGATGCCGCGATCGCCGGCGAATGCCGCACAGACAAACCACGTGAGTTCTGGGCAAGCACTCGCTTCGCTGCCGTCGACGCAACAACGACAACCACATCGTCAGAAGAATTGAGCCGGCCAGAAGCACTACAAACTGCGTACGGTCTCCTGCGCGCGCTTCATGTTTTGTCGAACTCGTGTGTTGTCGATCGCCTCGACCCCGAGATCATTCTTCTTCAAACGACTGTTCTGATTAACCTTCACCGCCCAGGGAGACCATGCTGACCTACTCAGCTCCGCGGCCACATCCCGAACGATATCGGCGAAATCACTTTCGATGAGCCCTCCCCCAGTCTCCGAGAAAGGATGGTCATCCCAGGACTCCTGACTCAACCACCATGCGACGTAAGCGAACACCTTGTACTGGTCGACGACCTTCCGCGGGATCCGAGAAATCATGGCCGCGGTTTCCAGCTCACGCATACTTTCGCGGAACTTGGGATTCCCTGGTTCCTCTGGCGCCCACCGCGCAGTCTCGGTATGAGCCAAGTGCTTGAGCACCTCGCTACGCAACTGACGACGCTGCTGACTGCCGATCAGATATTGACCGACGAACGAACCGATACCCAACGCACCAATGACCGACGCGATTCCCGAAATGTCCACCCCAGAAGCCTACTGAGCATCCATAGTAAGGCGCCTACATCCTAAGATTCACCGGTACTACGGTTTCGGCGGTTGTTCAAATTTTACGAGGGGCCACCATATCCTGGACGATTCGTGCGGATGGGGCTATCGACGGCAGGTGAAAACTGATCAAGATACGGCCATGCCGGAAAGGGGTCAGAATTCAGATGCCGTTGACATGCTCGGTCGTTTGATATTCCTTGGTGTACTGCCGCAAGATAGATTCCATACTGTGCCACCACGAATGTCCGACGCTGAAGCTCAAGCCCGAATGCAATCGGCGGGCGCCACCCCATTGGAGCCTTACCCCGGCGCAGGAATGCCATGGCGGTGCACATGCACAAAGTGCGGATTAGAAATCAAACCTCGGCTGAGCCAAATTGCCAAGGGCGGTCTGTGTGCATTCTGTGCCGGTAAGGCCGTGCATCCAGAATTGGCGATACAGCTGATGCGCGCGGCGCGGCTCGAGCCACTCGTTCCATACCCCGGAAACAAGAAGCCGTGGCTGTGTAGATGTCTCGTCTGCGGTGCCGAGGTCACGCCACGCTACAACAACATTGATCAGGGAAACGGCGGCTGCAATCGATGCTCCGGACACGTGATCGACCAGGCAGAGGCCGTCGCGACCCTTCGCCAACACGACCTCGAACCACTCGAGGACTACCCAGGCTGTCAGGTTCCATGGCGGGTCCAATGCCTGAAATGTAATCGAGAGACCACCAAACGCTGGAATGACGTGAAGTCTGGAGTGCCAGGCTGTAAGTACTGCGCGAGTCGGGCGGTCACCGCACCGGAGGCCGTCACATCGATGCGTGCAGTCGGGCTGGAGCCACTGGACCCCTACCCGGGGAGCGCCCGAGCGTGGCGGTGCAAGTGCCTTACCTGCGAGTCGCTTGTCAGCCCTAACCTCAACACCGTCCGATCGGCCGGCAGCGGATGCCGAGTATGTGCAGCTCGTCGTGCCGGATTCTCACACCGCCGCGATGCCGACGAGTGTGCTGAACTGATGCGTGCAGTCGGGCTGGAGCCACTCGAACCCTATCCCGGCAGTAATGCCAAGTGGATGGCTCGCCACACGGTATGTCAGGAAGTCGTAAACCCGACGTTTCACAGCGTGATGACTGCCGGGGCGATCTGTCCTCACTGCGCGGTAAGCGGCTTCAAACCTGCTCTGCCGGCAGAGGTCTACCTCATCACAGACCCTGCACGAGATGTCCACAAAGTCGGAATCGGGGGACTCCAATCCAATCGCCTGCAGATCTGGCATAAGAAGGGGTGGAGCCTGTATCGAACGCGAAGGTTTGAAGTGGGCGCGGATGCTTACCTGGTCGAACAGCGGACACTTCAATGGCTTCGCAAGGACAAGGGCCTGCCGCCGTATCTCGCCTTCGAGGACGGATGGACCGAGACCGTGGATGGGGATGCAATTGACCTACCTTCCCTGTGGGCGCAGATTGAGGAGATTTCACGAGATATCGTTGCACAACACGGATTTCGCTTGTCTGAATGAATCAGTTCGAGAAGACAGCGGTAACTCTCATCGCCCCGTCCAGCACCCAACAAACCCGATGCTCGCCGGAACCCGAGCATCCAATCTCCGTCACCCCGGTCCAGGGAACGTTCAGTAGCTTCTTCCTCTCGGGGCGACACAACTGCACAATGCGCGAGTTCGCCGGCCAATCTTCCCGAATAGGTCGGTGACGAATGTGTGCTGCTGCTGTTCGTCAGCAGCCATCACTGCATTATCGGCTGCGTCAATGACAATCGTGAGAAGCGCCGTCGGGTTGCGCTGTGCAAGCTGCTCGGCGACGGCCTGAATACGGCGCATGAACACCTGCATGTAAAGAGAGTCGGTTGCGACCGTCGGAATGAGCGGGGTGCACAACCCTTTTGCTGCAGGCTCGTTGGCGATCTGGGTTAGCCCGATCCGATGTTCGTGACGTTGAGAAGACACCTTTCAGTAATCGCCACCAGCGAAGCAGTCATAGACGATGGTCACAGAGCCCACCGGGAGCGCTTCGTTCAAGACTGAGGTCAAGGTGGATTTACCCACTCCACCCACTGCAGTGACCAGGATCTTGCTCTCGGCGCCGTCCCTGAGCTCGGAAACGACGTTGTCGACAATTCCGGGTACACCATCGTCAACATCGAAGCGCCCACAGAATTCGGCTTCATGCTCGGCGTCGTCACCAAACCCCATGTAGCCACGCAGTAGCAGCCGACTGCGATCGTTGAACGGCGGCGCACGGCCGCCTTGGTTTAGGTGAACACTCCAGGGCCGGCGGCGATTTCAGCGAATGAGAGTTGCGCCTGGTCGTTCAGTGTGCGTTTGCGACGAAGACGAATTGAAGCTTGTCTTCCTGCCCCTCTTCAGTTGCTCACGATAAATCGTGGCGAATTTCTCAAGTGTGTACTTGAGTTCCGAGAGCATAATCTGTTTCTCGGTCCGCATCGTCGAATGCTTGAGTTGCACGTATCGAAATCTTGTACAGGATTCGGTGTCGCGACCCCCGTAATACTCGGCGACGTCGACGACCTCTTCACCCTCGACTTCTTCACCCGCAGGTAAACCCTCGACACCAACGATTTCAAGGTCATCGGGGAAGTCCAGCAAACGCAGTGCTCGGCGGGCCGCCAAGAGTAATGGAACCTGTCCCAGTCCCTGCTAGCGGACCGTCTCGGCGTTTCCCATAGCGAGAGCCTAGGGGGTAGCGAAGAACGAACGCGTTGGCGCACCGACATGCTCTACCGGCGTGAGAAGTCTCCCGTCCGGACTGCACTCCGCCGCCCGCCGCGATGTCATATTGTGGGCGGCGTGTCCAGCAGCAATAGAGGTCGGAAGCGTGAAAAGAAGCGCAAGAATCGGCAGCGCTCCCGCAATGGGGATACGCATGCTCAGCTCGAACGAGCCGAATTCGGCGACCTGTTCGGCAGCGAATCGGATGCGGAGTCACGACTCGAGGAGATCGCCGATCGAATCGCCACATTCGCGGCGCCGCATAACACATTCGACCTCTTGGCACTGCTGCGGCTGCGCTTCGAAACCGCTCTCGCCGCCGATCCCATTGCCGTCGGTCACGAAAGTGCAGCCGCGCTCGAATTAGGTGCCCTCGTGCTCACTGCACGAGGAATTCAGACCGGACTTGAGCCGGCCGAAGAACCCGAATCGACTGGCCTGGGCGATGTCCTCGACAACATCAACGCGGCCATTGGCGAGGCAATGTCGGCCGGAGCAATGCTGGCCCTGGCAGCAACGCAACAAGACTCTTCTCCTGCAAGGGAATTAGGCTTCGGGTCAATCATGCGTGAGATATTCGTTCGCAACCCCTCCTATCCGCACATGGTCGAAGAGACACTCGCCGACCTGTTCGACGACCCTGCCGTCGAAGAGCTCTGCCGATCGGTCATCGGATGCACAGTGCAGCAGATTAGTCAGGTGTTTGCAGCCATACGTGAGCTGTACCGCGAAGTCTGGGAATCCTGCGCCACCGCATGGGCAGATATCGCCAGCACTGGAGTTTCCAATACCGCTACCCCAAGCGACGTCCCGCAGCATACCCTCGACCATCTGAGACGGTTGGCCGACGATAGATCTGTCTATCCGCGCATGACGACTGCAGATATTGCTTCACGCAGTGCGCTGTCCATCGAGACTGCGCAGACGGTGCTCGACCTGTTCACCGCCCCCCTGACCGACCGTGCGCCCGGCGAAGTTGCAGTCGATTTCTTCCGAGGAAAATCACCCCTGCGAACGCAGCCGATCCTCCGCGCGCCCGACGGAACCTATGCGGTTCCTCATGACGCACTTTTCGTGCATTCCATACGCGAACGCGTCGAAACCGCCCTGAAACAGGGCAGTACGCCGTGGGCCGCGTACCAAAAGCATCGCGGAGACTACCTGGAGCGAACCAGCATTGTGCTTCTCACGCCCCACCTCCCGGGTCATACACTCCATGCCGCCTTCGACTACCTCGTGCCTGACAACGAGGACCAAGACAAGTTGACGCCCGAGAAGTACACCAAGAAAGTCGAAGGCGACGGCCTGATCGTCGTCGACGACATAGCAATCATCATCGAAGCTAAGGCCGTAGCTCTTCGGCAGCACTCCCGAACTGGACGTTCCGGTCCCCTCTGGCAGGATCTGCGCCGCATGGTGACGATCGCTGCCGAACAGGGCGACCGCCTGCGGGAACGCATCCTCCAGGACGGCGGACTGCGCCTTATCGACGACAGCTGGCTCGACCTCAGCGGCATACGTGAGGTTCACACTGTGGCGGCAACTCTCGACGACTTGTCCGGGATCGCTACCACCACACACCAGCTGGTGAATGCAGGCCTGTTGACCGAAGCAAACATCCCGTGGGTCGTTTCACTCCATGACCTCCGTGTGATCAGCGAACTCATCGATCGCCCCGCGGAACTTATCCTCTATCTGCGACGTCGCACCGACCCCGAACTGACTAAACGAATACAGAGCGCAGATGAGCTCGACTATTTCATGTACTTCCTTGAGGGACGGTTATATGCCGAGCCCGATCCCGACGTACTGCAGCGTGAGATACCAGCCCTTAGCACTCCGTCCGCCGAACAGCGGCGGCGCTATCGCGAGCAGCGCCGGACAGTCGAGTACTTTGAACCTCTCACTGAAGAAATAGATGTTTGGTATCAGGGCAAATTGAGCGGGCTACCCGACGCCGCCAACAAACCTCAGATGCAGTCCGACCCGCGGCTTCTCGCACTCGTCGACGACATCACTGCCCGTCACGAAGAAGGTTGGCTCGCACTAGCGACTACACTGCTCAGCGGAGATCGAGAGACGCAGATCAAATTCGGCATCATGTCTGATGCACTTACGGAAAAGACTCGCGAAGATGGACTGTCTCACCGGATAGTGTGCCCTGGCGGGTCCCGACGTGAAGACAGCTTCGTCCTGGTCTGGATGAATGTCGTTCCTGGGACAGGATCGGACACCGCTCACGGCGATCTCAAGAATTTTGTCACGGCGAAGAAACACCAACTGCAAGTTAGCCGAGGATTCGGCATGCTCTTCGAAGCGAGCACAGGGACGTTAAGCGCGACGGTCTTCGACAACAGACTACCGGGGGCCGATGCCGAACTCGACGCCCTTGTAACCGATCTCAACCTGATGGACGTGTTGAGCATGCAGCGACACCAACGTACCGGACGGCCCACCAAGCCCACACTGAGGAAGAAAAAACGGCGGTAGTGGTCACCCCCAACCCTGGATGGAATCACCCGGAAAAGGCACGGTCGACCGGCATGCTGTCACTGCACCACAGTGGGCCCGAGTGGCAGAATCGGCCGGCGACCGCCATAAAGATGCCTGATCTATATCTTCGCTCCAGAGAATTTCTTATCTAGTGCCAGAGCATTGCCGCCGTCGGAGAGAGCACCCAGGGCAGCCGCTGCCTTCTCAAGCGCCTCTTGTCGCGCTTCCGGTGACAGCTGGGACAGCAATCGATATTCACTTTGAAGTAGTTCCTTCGGTCGTGCCACTCCTGAGTACAGCAACTAGCCACATATCCTGCAGGGCCGCTTCTCCACCTCGTGTGAGGTGAGTCGACTAGCTTGAAAGGTACTGAAATTGGGTGCTCCGGCTGGAGTAGCCGCTTCATGTCGATAGGGTTCGCGTGTGGTGAGCGAAGACGGCGATGACAAGAGCAGCGATGTGCTGCCGAAATGGGTAAAGAATGATCGGCTCGGTGACGACTGGGTTCTCGTGAGGAGGATTCACAAATCGTATGTATGGCAAGTACGAAGCGTAGTCGTCCTTCCAAGGCAACCGCCCCAGTACGCCGTCGCCAAACGCATGAAGAACAACGACGCGTCGGGTGGTTCGCGGAAGCGCTTTCACGGAGAGGTCAAGGGATTGGAAGCGCTCGGGAAGATCCGAGGCGTGGTACCTCTTATCGACCGGGAACCAGGAGATGAGCCTCGTTGGTTCATCATGGAGAAGGCGCTACCCCTGGCGGAGTGTGTGAAAGGCCAGAGCTTCCGCTCCTTGGTGAAAGTCTTCGCAGACCTCGCAGACACTCTCCATCAACTACGTTTCACGGACCAACAGGTCTCTCATCGCGACATCAAACCTGACAATTTGTTCTGGCTGAACCAAACTCCGGCATTCGGCGATTTCGGAATTGCGGGGTGGACTGACCGGGCCGAGATAACGCAAGAGATCAACAAACTCGGGCCGTATACCTATATTGCCCCCGAGGCGCTCCGCCCGCACCACAACGCCAACTGGTACGCCGCGGACGTGTATTCCTTGATGAAGACAATGTGGGCTTTGGCTGAGTATCAGTATGAACACCTCCTGGCCCTGGAGACGGGAGCACCGCCTCCCTCACAGATATTCCCTCCCCCTCAGGGCGAAATCAACGCAACGAATGAGTGGGCCTACTCTTTTCGGCGGTTCTTCGGGCCGGAAGGGAAGTACCTCGATACTCTTTTGCAGGATGCGACGTCGAATGATCCCGCAAGAAGGCCTACCGCTGGGGACATTCGAAATGAGTTCAGGGCGTGGCTTCGTCTCACTAAAGGCGTGGAGGCTAAGCCGTCCCCTCGCAGTAATTACGGAACGTTGGTGAACCGAGTTGAGCGATTCGAGAAGGCGAGGGAACAGTTCCTTGAGACCCTCAAGCGCGAAATCGCCACCGAGTTCCCCCAGGTTACCTTCGACTCCAGCGTGAGCACGGAATGGCGTCTCGATCCAGAATTGCAGTACGACGATCCGGTGATACTGGCAGATCACGGCCGAGATGTAATCGTTGATTCAGACTACGAGGGGCAACCTCCCGACGACCCTTGGGAGGGGGCACTCCTTCTCCAACTGTTGTCGCCGTCGGGCGGTCCTCGAGTAATCATCGGTGGTGTTCTGGAGGGCACCGCCGATCGTCCGGTGATTGATCTGCTTGCGGAGGTGCATCGACCCCAGTCCGTTGGCGGTTGGAAGTTGGTCAAGCCATGGGACAGGGGTGACATCAATGCAGGGGGAGCAGTGGTTGTTGAAACGCTCGGGAAGATTCTTCGAGAGGTAGTCGCTGCGCTTCGACGCGATACAAGCACCGAGTGGACGTGTAGCAGAGTCTTTTAAGCTCCCAGGCCTGGGAGACCTACCGCTAGAGATGAAGAAACGTCGCTTCTACCGGAAAGTGCTGTCCATCAAAGGAAGTTGGTGGAAGAAGTACGCGCGCGCATCAAGATCGGAACAGCTACCGCGTGACCTCCATGTAATTCCAGCAGCCCGTGGATGACACAACGATTCCGCCACGACGATCTCGTGCTGATGTGGGATGACGTCACAGAATGGGGACGATTTTATCCAGATCCCCGGCCCACTGATCGCACCCATGCGAGAAGTGACGGCCCCATTCCGGGTCGACTGCCCCCAGGCTGACAAGCACCCCCAATCGATAATTTGCACCCACGATGCACGCAGAGCATAAATTTCGTTCAATTTGCACGAAATTGATCTTTTGAAGGGTGCTGTCAAGTTGTTGAGATCGCCCAACCGGAGATGATGTGGTGGTGTCGTCGACGTACAAGGGATACCGGTTCCCGCGTGAGATCATCTCCCACCGCGTGTGGCTGTATTACCGGTTCACCCTCTCGTTCCGAGACATCGAATTGCTCATGGCCGCCCGTGGAATAGAGGTAACCCATGAGACGATCCGCGCCTGGTGCACCCGGTTCGGGCCCGAGTACGCCCGCAGACTGCGGCCGAAGGCACCCCGGCTTGGCGACAAGTGACATCTCGACGAAGTCTTCGTCAAGATCCGCGGGGTGCGGAAGTACTTGTGGCGGGCGGTGGACCAACACGGGAATGTCCTCGACATTCTGATCCAAGGTAAGCGGGATGGTAGGGCTGCGACCAGATTCTTCCGGACACTGTTGAAGAAACAAGGCCACTCGCCGCGGGTGTTGATCACCGACAAGCTCCCCAGTTACCAGGTTGCGCACCGGAAGATGATGTCGACAACTGAGCGCCGGCAAAACAAATATTTGAACAATCGGTGCGAGAATTCCCATCAGCCGACCCGGCAACGCGAACGGGCGATGAAAGGCTTCCGTTCCGTCGGCGCAGCGCAACGATTCCTCGCCGCTTTCAGTCGTATCTCCCCGCACTTCCGCCCGCCCCGCCACCGTATGAACGCCACCGACCGCCGCACCGAAATCCGCGCTCGATTCCAGGTATGGAATCAGGTCACTGAACTACGCATCACTGCCTGACCGACTGCTCTGTGGAATGGCCTGCTGCGCCCGAAAACTGCTGTATCCCAGACAACTTGACAACATCGATCACTCTGCCTCATCTCTCATATAGATGGTTCACTTTGAGGGGCACGGATCAGCCAGTCCAACTTCCGAGTACCAGTTCATACAAAGGTGTTCCAAGATTCTAGGAACCCGCGCGGTTCCGATTGCTGAGCGCGTAAAAGCGGCACGACGAGTTGACGAAGATCTTGCATATCGTTTTGCGGGCTTCGCCTTGGACCGTGAGGAAGAGCCGTGAGCGCAATGTAATCCACATGTTTCCGTCGTTCATGCAATCGAAACACAGCGTCCCTAAAGTTCGATCTACGCACTTGGATCCAAGCTTGTATGCAAGCGGGGTCGCATCCGATCAAGGGAGAACGAATGATCTCGCCTACCGCGCCGGGGATCCACATCGGCGGTCTCACAAAACAATTCAAGGTTGGACGCTCGACTGTCACCGCACTGGACGGCGTCGACATTGCGTCCGAGCAAGGCGAATTCGTCACGCTCCTCGGACCGTCCGGATGCGGCAAGAGCACCGTATTGCGGATCCTCGCCGGCCTCGAATCACAGAGCGCAGGCACCGCGCTGGTCCATGGCGAAACTCCGCAGGACATGCGCCGACACCGCCACCTCGGAATCGCATTCCAAGACTCTGCACTACTGCCCTGGCGGTCGGTCCGCTCCAACATTCGTCTCCCCCTCGAGGTGTCGAAGCAGACGGGTTCGGACGAGTTCGTTCAGGAACTCATCGACCTGGTCGGCCTCACCGGCTTCGAGAATGCACGACCAGCACAGCTTTCCGGAGGTATGCGCCAGCGCGTGGCAATCGCGCGGGCACTCGTGGTCAAGCCCCGCGTTCTGCTCCTCGACGAACCGTTCGGCGCCCTCGACGACATGACCCGGCAGAAGCTCAATATCGAGCTTCTCCGGATTTGGACCGAGCGACCTGCCACCACCCTCATGGTCACGCACGGTATCGCTGAGGCCGTGTTTCTCTCGGACACCGTGGTGGTTATGAGCGCCCGGCCCGGGCGCGTCGAGAAGGTGGTCAAGATCGATCTGCCGCGGCCCCGGACACCGGAGATGATGCGCACCCGCGAATTCCACGAATACGTCGATCTCCTGTCCTCCATTCTCTTCAGCGCTCGCACCCGCGACGAGGACGCACTGGCCACCGTGGGTGGTGACCGCCGATGAAGAACAGTCGATTCCTCGGAGTGCTCGGCACCGGGGTCGTGCTCATCGTGTGGCAGATCGTCGGTATGACAGGCATTCTCGGCCCGGGCATAGCGCCACCCACCGCCATTTTCGGCGGCGTGATGCACGACGGTCTCGCCTTCTACGGAGTCCACATTCCCGTCACGTTGGCATCGGCTTCGGTGGGCTACCTGTGGGGAAATCTTGCCGCGATCGCGTGCGCAGCGCTGGTGACGACGGTTCCGGCCCTCGAGAAGTTGGTGTTGCAGGTGGGTATCGCGTCGGCGTGCATCCCGTTGATCGCAATCGCACCCATCCTCGCGGCGTGCTTCGACGGTGTTGTCACGTCCGCGATCATGGCCGCAGTCTCGGTCTTCTTCACCACCCTCGTCGGCACCATCAACGGGCTCTCACATGCTGATTCGTCGAGCGAAGATCTGGTCCGTGCGTACGGCGGCGGTGAGTACCTCGTTCTGCGTAAGGTGCAGCTCATGTCGGCGTTGCCGAGTATTTTGACTGCACTGAAAGTCGCTGTGCCCGCGGCAATTCTGGGAACGATCATCGGTGAGTTCATGGGGCAGGAGCGAGGTTTGGGGGCTGCGCTCGTTGTCGCTCAGTCCTCGAGTGACGTGGTGCGCACCTGGGGAATCACGCTGGTATCGAGCCTTATCGCCGGTCTTGCATTCCTGCTGGTCAACACTGTCGAGAAGATAGCCACCCCCTGGGCTGCGAGTACGTCGGGAGTCAACGCATGACAATCACACAGGACTCGCCCTCGGAGGTCGCCGGCCCGCGCGCCGCACAGCGAAACCAGGCCCTCACGATTGTGCACAGCCTGGCGCGTACTCTCGCGACGCTCGTCGGGGCACTGATCGCCATCCTTACCGCCTGGACCCTCTTCATTCGACTGGTCGATGTGAGCCCGTTCGTCGCCAAGTCGCCGACGGATGTCTGGAATTACTTGATCACCGACACCGATGCTGCGGAGCACCGCGCAGTGATCACCTCCAATCTGGCCCGCACGCTCACCGATGCGTCGTATGGATTTGTCCTCGGGCTGTTTCTTGCGGCCGGTGTTTCACTGCTCTTCTACTTTTCGGCCACAGCCGAGGCCATGTTCATTCCGTCTGTCACGGCGTTGCATGCGATCCCGATGGTCACTATCGCGCCGATTCTCGTGTTGATCTTCGGACGCGGACTGGTCGGCACTGCCGTCATCGGTGCTGCGATCGTCGTTGTGCCCGCGTTGCTCACCATGCTGCAGGGGATCCGCAGTACTCCGCGGACCGATGTCGATATGGTGGTCGCGTATGGCGGATCCACTCTGTCCGCATTCTGGAAAGTTGCTCTGCCCCATGCCATTCCCACCTGGTTCGCCGCAGCGCGTGTAGCCGTCACCACCTCGGTCGTCGGCGCATTACTGGCCGAATGGCTAGCCACCGGGCAGGGACTGGGAGGCCAGATGCTCAGGGATGCCAACGAATTCGAATTCGCACGATTGTGGTCTTCGGTCGTCGTACTCACCGTCACCTGCATTGTCATCTACCAGATCGTCAGCGTCATCGAAGCCGCTGTCACATCACGCATGAGCGCTCCCCGCTGAGAGCGGCGCCAGCCGAACCCCACCTTTCCTCGTTACCGAAACGGATACCCGATGACCACACAGTTTGATCGCAGGAAATTTCTCACCCGCGGACTCACCTTGGGCGGCCTCGCTCTGGCCGGGCCCGCCGTTCTGTCGGCCTGCATGTCCGGCGACTCGGGCAGCGCCTCCGCAGACGGTTTCGGAGTTGCATCCCAGCGTCTGTCCTGGATCAAGAACACCCAGTTCGCCGGCAGCTTCGTCGCCGACAAGAACGGCTACTACACCGACGCAGGATTCAGTGGCTCCGATCTGGTCTCCGGTGGACCCACCGCTCCACCGATCGAATCCGATGTACTTTCCCGCACCTTCGCCGGAGTCTCGCAGGTCCCCATCGCCGGATCTGCCGTTGCAAAGGGCGCGCCTCTGAAGATCGTCGGCGCCGTCTACAGTCGCTACGCCGGGTGCGTCATGACTATGGGAAACAATCCCGTCAATACACCGGAAGAGTTGTACGGCAAAACCATTGGATGCGCCTCGTCCAGTGAACCGGTCTGGCGCAACTTCATCGCGGCACTCGGTCTCGACGAGTCCCGCATCAACACGGTGCCGGTACAGGGCGACCCGATCGGCATGACTGTCGGTGAGATCGACGGCTACGTCGGTTTCATCAACAGTCAGGTGGTCGACCTGCGCAATAAGGGGTTCGACATCAACACGATGCTCCTTGCCGATGTCGGATTTCCTCTCGTCGGGCAGACGTACATCACCACCCAGGAGAACATCGACAACAACCGCGAGAAGCTCAAGGCATTCCTACACGCCGAGATCCGGGGGTGGAAGGACGTTCTCGCGGACCCACAGAGGGCAGCGGACCTCACCGTCAACGAATACGGCAAGGATCTCAACCTGAACCCTCAGTCCACCTACGACTGCTGCATCGCGGGCAACGAACTCATCCGCAACGGCTCTGCCGGACAGCAAATTCTGTCGATCTCCGACGCTACTGCCGCAGCGAACATCGAAGCCATCGCAGCCGGCGGCCTGAACCTCTCTGTTGACGACCTGTTCGACCTCGGGCCCATTCGCGAAGTCCACGAAGAAAATCCAGACCTGGCGCTGGCATAGAGCACTCCCTTGTCCAACACACTGTTTTCGCAACCGAAAGGCCCTGAAATGTCCTCTCCCACAACCCCGGACCTCGTCGTCACCGGCGGAACCGTTATCTCCCACGACGGTCGCCGCCGCCAGGACATCGCGGTCGCCGATGGGCGCATCCTCGCAGTCGGCGACAATCTCCTCGCCCCGGGAGTGCCGACCATCGACGCGACGGGGTTGCTCGTTCTCCCAGGATTGGTGGACATGCACGTCCATCTGCGCGAGCCCGGAATGACCGAAAAGGAAGACTTCGCGAGCGGCACGTCGGCTGCAGCTGCGGGCGGCGTCACGACCGTCGTCGACATGCCCAACACCAAACCCCCCGTCGCGACGGCCGAGCGATACCGGCAGAAGCTGGACCTGGTGAAGAACAAGGCGTACGTGGACTTCGGGCTCTACGGGATGCTTGATCACGACAACTCCGACGAGATCGCGGACATGGCGGAGCTGGGCGCCATGGGATTCAAACTGTTCATGGGTCAGACGACGGGTGACAACCGCTGCCCCAACGACGCCGCGATCTTCCGTGGACTCGAAGCTGCCGCTGCCGCCGATCTTGTCGTGGGCGTGCACGCGGAGAACGATCACCTGCTGCGCATGTTCGGTGACCGCCTCCAAGCGTCCGGTCGTAAGGATCCGCGCGCACACCTCGAAGGCCGGCCCGCCTTCGTCGAGGTCGAGGCCATTACTCGCATCATCACGATGGCAACCGAAGCGAAGACCAAACTGCACATCCATCACCTATCGACGGCCGCCGGGCTCCAGCGGGTGATGGATCTGCGTGCGCAGGGGCATCGGGTCAGTGTCGAAGCGCTTGTCTCGCACTTGTTCCTCGACGAGGACGCGTACGACACCTACGGGAACTTGATCAAGCTCAACCCGCCGATTCGCCCGGCCTCCGACGTGGCCGCATTGTGGGACGGGATCGACCGCGGGGACGTCGACATCATTGCCACCGATCATGCCCCGCACACCGCGCACGAGCAGACGGAGACAGATGTGTGGAAGGCGTATGGCGGATTCATCGGCGTGGAAACGATGCTTCCGTTGATGCTCACCGCCGCTGCGCAGGGAAAGCTGACCGTCGAAGACATCGTCCGCCTGTGTTCGTACACCCCGGCACAGCGCTGGTCGATGGCGAACAAGGGACAGATCGCGCCCGGCTTCGATGCCGATTTCGTCCTCGTCGACCCCGGAGCCGAGGTTGTTCTCGACCAGAACTCGCTCCACTCCAAGCACAACGTCACTCCGTACGACGGTTGGGCGCTCACCGGCAGTGTTGTCGCGACGTACCTGCGCGGCGGCCTTGTCTATGAGAAGGGCGAAGTGGTCGGCGCACCCCGCGGCCGTCAGGTCCAGCCGGCGCGAACGCCTGCCGATTCCGTGCGCTGACTTGCCGATCCGCGAACAATGACAATCCAGCACAACAGACGAGGAGAGCGCGTGAGCGACATACAGGCAACACTGCTCGGAGATACCGGTTCCGCCACTATCCGAGCCGCGGTTGAGCGTTGCGTCGACGAAGTACATGGTGGGTCCACCGGTTCACCGTCTACCGACCCCGCTGTGATCGCCGGGATAGGCACCACAGCGGCGCATGCGTTGAAAGGTCGACTGCTCCTCGATGCGCTGGCGGACTACGGCGTCGAACTGGATCGGACACTGCCATTCGACAATCCCGAGGCGCTACTGGCGAATCCTGCGTGGACACTCGCGCTCGTTCTCAGTCCGTGGAAGCAGTCGGTCGCAACGTATTTGGCGATGTCAACTCCGTCCGCCGTGCGAACCGGTGTCGTCGACACGATAGTTCGTGAGTCGAGGGGCGAGGTTGGAGTCAACACCAACAGTTGGGCATCTCAGGCGGCGATGGAAACGCTGATGGGTGGCCGGACACCGTCGTCGATTCTGATTCTCGGGTCCGGCGGTTCGTCGAACTCGGTAGCGTTGGCGTGCCGCCGGGCGTGGCCGGGTGTGCGACTGATCGGCAGTGCCCGCAATCTCGACGCTGCAGCGGTGTGGGCGCAGCGATTCGACGCCGAGTTCGCAGCACCTGCTGACGTCTTCGCGCTGCTCGGCCCGGGCACGCCGTCGTTGCTGGTCAATACGACCACGTGGGGTGAGACGGACGCCTCCGAGGAGTCGCCGTTCGTGTTCGACTTCTCGGCTCTCGTATCTCCGGGCAACCAGTTCTTCGATCTGAACAATCGGGTGAGCGCCTTGCAGAGCACTGCGCTGTCGGCAGGTATGAACGTGATGTCCGGAACATTCATGCAGCGCGCCACCAACGCTTGCCGGGCAGCACTGTCGAAAGCGAGAACACAATGAACCCGTTGGACAGCATGATCGTGAGCCGTAGCGGCGATCCTGTCAGTGCACGCGAACGTGTATATCTGTATCTCCGGCAACAGATCACCACCGGTGAATTCAGTGGCGGAACCCGCTTGACCGAGGAGCAGATCGCCGACGAGCTCGGTGTGAGCCGGACTCCCATCCGAGAAGCATTGCAGCGATTGACAAGTGAAGGTCTTGTCGAACGCGTTCGGCGTGGTCAGCTCATCGTCGTGGACGTCGATGCGCAGGCACGTGCCGAGCTTCACGAACTCCGGGTCGCATTCGACCAAGTGGCTGCCAGACTCATCACCGCGAAAACCTCGAGCGTGGACTGGGATTCGCTGTACGCGATGCTGACACCGCTCGATAGTGCACTGAGTGAATTCGGGGTAGGTAGCCCTCAATACGCCATGACTCATCTCGAATTCCACATGGCCATCAATCGAGCCGCGTTCTGCCCCGTCACCTCGTCGTTCTTGGAGAGGCAGGCGTTCTTGTATCCCACCGACGACTACGTCCAGCAATCGGGACACGAACCGATTTCCCAACATCGCGCACTGCTCGACGACCTCGCGAGCGGCGACCTCGACCGTGCCACCACAGCCGTGCGTATCCACGCACTACGCGGGCACGGCAACACCACACTGCGCTGATCCACTCGCAACTGACCCCGCCGCAACAAGGAGTTCCTACGATGTCCCCCAACACTGTCCTCATGTTCGTCAACGGCCAAGCAATGAGCGGAGGTTCACTCAACGACGCCCTGTCCTCGGCGCGTTTTGTCGGTGCGGTGCGCACCGCACCGGCCTATCGGTTCTTCTCGTTCGACGACGAGTTTCCCGGACTCGCTCCCGTCGATGTCGGCGGTTGGTCCGTACCCGGCGAGATATACGAGGTGTCGTACGCCGAGCTGCGCGAGAAATTACTGCCGCGAGAGCCGGACGAACTCGAACTGTCAGTGATCGAACTCGAGGACGGCCGCGGCTCGCTGAGCATGGTGTGCCGATCACTGCCCCTCGTCACAGACTCAGCCCGCGAAATCACCACCCCAGGTGGCTGGCGTGAGTACCTTGCCGCGGCCGCGACGGCGTAATGGAGATACTCCAGGCCGGGATCGATCCAGGTTCCGCTGACCACTACCTCTGGTGCACACCGGACACAGTCAGCTGGGGCACTCTCCCCACCGCGGCGACCGAACCTGTGCTCACCCTCGACAGCGGCCGGACAGTCACTTTCGACACGGTCTCGCAAGAAGGTCTGATGGAAGACCAAGGCCGCGACCCCGTGGCCTACTTCCGGCAATACGGAGTCCACCGCTCGAAAGTACTGGCCGACGCCATCGAATTGGCTGCATCGGACCTCCGCAAACCTACAGCGCCTAAAGCTCCACATGTGGTGCTCGGACCCGTTCACGTGCGCGGGGCCCAGCCCGGCGACTGGTTACGCGTCGACTTCCTCGAGATGACACCGCGAGTTCCCTACGGAGTGATCTCGAGCAGGCATCAGCGAGGTGCGTTGCCGGAAATCCTTCCGCGCGATGTCGACGGCAGCATTCCCGCAGTATTCAGCAAGTTCTGCCCACTCGACGACACCGCAGATCGTGCACGATTCGAATTCAGCGGTGGCGCAGCGACAATCGACATGCGGCCCTTCATGGGACTGTGCGGCGTGACACCTGCCGGTAACGAGCCTTTGAGCACCATTCCGCCAGGTCCGTTCGGCGGCAACATGGACGTGCGCGAGATGGTGGTCGGAACCTCGCTGTACCTGCCTATCCAGGTGGACGGAGCGGGTTTCTACCTGGGCGACCCGCACTTCGCGCAGGGCAACGGCGAGATCGCGCTCACTGCACTCGAAGGGTCGCTGCGGGTCACCGCCCGACTGACCGTCGTGAAGACTCTGTCTCAGCCCCGTGCCGCGATGCCCTTCGTCGACACCGACGATCACTGGATCATCCTCGGGATGAACGAGAGTCTGGACGAGGCGATGCGTCAATGCGCGGAACTCTCGGTCGATTTCCTCGCCTCGTACACCGGTATGACACCCAGTGAGGCCTACCTGTATCTCAGTGCAGCGGGCGACTTTTCGGTGACGCAGGTAGTAGACCTGGTCCAAGGTGTCCACTGCTCGATACGCAAGAAAGACTTTCGTTCACTCGATCGACCCTAGGAGTACCGTGACCCGGAATTCATCGCTGCCCCTCGCCGCTCCGCTGCCCCTCGTCCCGGGCGGACACGCAGTGCCCACGTTGCACAATGCGACCCTCGTCGACGGACGGATCGTCGATGTTCATATCGTGGGCGGGCGAGTGTATGACGTCGTACCCGCGCAAGGGCGAGTGCCAAGCGAGGACGACCTCGACCTCACCGGATTTCTCCTGCTCACGGCGCCGGCAGAGCCGCACGCGCATCTGGACAAAGCACTATCGTTCGACGAGATCCGGCCACCTGCTGGTGATCTCGGTTCCGCAATCGAAGCCTGGGAAAACCACACACCGTCCCTGACCGTCGAGAGTATTGCCGAGCGCGCCCGACGCGCGGCATTGTTGCTGCTGGGCAACGGAACGACCGCGGTGCGATCACACGTCAATCTCCTACGAGGCGACCAGCCGTTACGTGGAATTCAGGCACTGGTGAAAGTCCGTGAGGAACTCTCGAGCGTCATGGATATTCAGCTCGTGGCGATGACGCCGTACGTCGTGGGCGACGAGGCAGTACATGCAGCCCTCGACCTCGGCGTCGATTTCGTGGGTGGGCATCCGCACCAAACACCCGACCCCAGCGGAAATCTGCAGCGACTGTTGGCAATAGCACGTGATCGCCGCGTCGGCGTCGACATGCACACCGACGAGCAAACCAACCCGACGATGCTCACGCTCGAGGAGCTTGCTCATTCCGTCCGGGACTGGCCGAGTTCGATGCCGGTGACCGCCGGACACTGCGTCAGTCTGGGAATGGTCACGCCGGAAGTGCTGGCCCGCGTGATCGAAGCGGTCAAAGAGAGCAACGTCGGGATCGTCAGCCTGCCGATCACCAATCTGTACCTACAGGGCTGGGACACCCCTGTGGCAATGCCGCGTGGTCTCACCGCCGCGCGGGCATTGATCGATGCCGGTGTACGGTTCGGCGCCGGCGCCGACAACGTCCGTGACCCGTACAACCCGCTCGGACGCAGCGATGCTCTCGAGACAGCGATGTTGCTGGTCACTGCCGGGCATCTGTCTGTCGAGGAGGCCTATCGGGCCGTCAGCGACGGCGCCCGTGACGTCATGTCACTTCCGAAGTCGGGAATCGAGAAAGATGCACAGGCCGAATTGTTAGCTATCCGGGCGGGAAACCTCGAAGAAGCCGTTGCGGCGGCGCCGCAAGACCGGATCGTGCTGCATCAAGGAAGACTCGTGTCGATGAGCAGGACCCAACGAGGGTTCTGCGAGTTCTGAGTTCACACGGCACCGGTTGGCGTAGCGAACGCACCGACCTGAAAAACTCTCTTTTCACAGCGTAAGTGCACCTTTCGTTGTTCAACACTTCTGCAGTACAAGGCCCCGCGAAAGATGTGGGCTGACAACCGGATTGCATACATCCCTAGCCGAGCAATTCGGAACTCATCCCACATCGGAGCACCGCAACTGAATGGGTTGCGCCGCAGCAGCGCTACGCATCGATTAACGCTTTCTGCACGTGATGCAAATATTATTGATAAATCTGAAGCCCTCTTTTCGTGGTCAAGGCATGACTCGCATCGCGGGTTCGCCTGCGGTGCGGCGCCCGGTAGATGTTGTCAAGTTGTCTGGGATACAGCAGTTTTCGGGCGCAGCAGGCCATTCCACAGAGCAGTCGGTCAGGCAGTGATGCGTAGTTCAGTGACCTGATTCCAAACCTGGAATCGAGCGCGGATTTCGGTGCGGCGGTCGGTGGCGTTCATACGGTGGCGGGGCGGGCGGAAGTGCGGGGAGATACGACTGAAAGCGGCGAGGAATCGTTGCGCTGCACCGACGGAACGGAAGCCTTTCATCGCCCGCTCGCGTTGCCGGGTGTTGACGACGGGGCGGGTTCTAGTCATCGTTGCAACAGGTGACGTGGCTTGAGGTTAGCAGTGACTCGAATAGTTCTGTGGGAGTGCAGTCTTGAATTACTTGACGGGGTCGGCGATTGAGTTCGTTCTCGACCGCCAGGAGATGCTGCGGCGAATGCACGCTCAGGTTAGTGCCCTTGGGGAAGTAGTCCCGCAGCAGACCATTGGAGTTCTCGTTCGACCCGCGTTGCCACGGTGATCGCGAATCGCAGAAGTACACCGGCACGCCCAGTGCGGCGGTGATCGCTCGGTGCTGAGCCATCTCGGTGCCCTGGTCCCAGGTGATCGATCGCAGCAGATCCGGTGGAAGATCGCCCATTCGCTCGATCAGTGCCTGCCGAAGGGTCTGGCCATCACGACGGGTCAAGTGGAGTAATCGAATCATGCGGGTTTTTCGTTCGACGAGGGTGCCGATCGCTGAGCCAGCATCTTTACCGACGATGAGATCACCTTCCCAATGGCCGGCTTCACTCCGATCAGCGACGCTCTCGGGGCGCTGATGGATAGTGAGCATGGGCTGTTCAAATCGGGGACTACGGCGGTCGCCGGCAACGTGAGCACGACGATTCCGGCGGCCGGTGCGCAACGGTGATCGCCGCTGCGGTGCCAGTGGTGAGGGTCGCATCAGCAAGGATCCCGGCTGGTAAAGGGCCTGGTAGATGCTCTCGTGGCACAGTCGCATTGCTGGTTCGGCGGGAAATCGAGTCGTCAGATGGCGGCTGATCTGCTGCGGACTCCACCGTTGGCCCAGCAACTGTGACACGGCGTCGAACAATTCGGCAGAAGATTCGATTCGCCGCTGACGATGGCGTGCTCGCCGAGCAACGGCCCGTCGATGGGAATCGCGGGGGACGATACGTCCCGGAGGTAGAGGCGTTGCGTCGAAGTTCGCGCGAGATCGTCGACGGCGATCGGTTCAACTGTGCAGCGATCTGCCGGATACTCAGCCGTTCACGTCGTAGATCGGCTACCTGAATACGTTCGTCTTCCGATAGGAACCGCGGACTGATGGCGCGGACTGCGAGTCGGTCCAACGGCGCGACGGTCCGCACCAGTTGTCCGGCGCGATAGACGGAATAGCCGCGGGCCCAGTTGGTTCCGGACGCGCGGGATACTCCAACTTCGCGGGCGGCTGCGCGGATGCTCCATCCACGGCCTCGCAATTCCATGAAGCGGCGACGCTTGGCGGAGAGTGGGCGCCGGCCCGGCCCCTTCTTGACACGACGAGACGATGACAACATAACCCCCAGAATCTCAGGCCTGTTGCAACGATCGATTGAGACCACCGATCCGGGTCAGGTCGTGCAGTGCGATCTTTGGTTTCCGCCGGCATCGATTCCGCTCGGCGGAGACCAGACCGGTGCCCCGCCGGTGCTCGTCATGGTTGCCGCGTTCTCCCGGTTCATCACCGCGATGATGCTGCCCAGTCGGGTCACCACGGACCTGGTCGCGGGCATGTGGCAGCTGCTCTCGCAGGATCTCGGCGCGATCCCACACCGTCTCTGGTGGGACAACGAGTCAGGTATCGGCCGCCGCGGCAGGCTGACGGATACGGTGACCGCATTCGTCGGAACGGTTGCCACGACACTGATCCAGCTCAAACCGTACGACCGAAGAATCCAAAGGAATCGTCGAGCGCGCCAACCAGTTTCTGGAAACCTCGTTCATGCCGGGTCGAACATTTCGTTCACCCGACGACTTCAACACGCAACTGGCCGACTGGCTCCCGATCGCGAATTCTCGGGTTGTCCGCCGGATCGGCGGTCGCCCAATAGATTTGGTGTCCGTCGGCACCGCGGCGATGTTGTCACTGCCGCCGGTTCCACCGCTCACCGCCGCATACTCGCAAATCCGTCTGCCTCGCGACTACTACGTTCGGGTCCACGGAAACGACTACTCGGTAGACCCCTGGGCGATCGGACACCTGGTCGAGGTCGCTGCGGATCTGCGCCAGGTAGCGGTCACCCGTGAAGGACGAGTACTGGCCGAGCACGAACGGCGATGGTCACGGGGCCTGACCGTCACCGATCCACTACACGTGAAATCAGCCGCCAGGCTGCGAGAACAATTCCAACACCCCGATGCCGGCTGCCGCCGGCGAGGACCGGTTGATGCGGGACCTGGGCGACTACGACCGAGCATTCGGAGTTGAATTCCCTTGTACTGCATCATGTAATGATGATTGGGTGCAGTGATGGGCGCTGTGGATCCACTCAAGGACATCGAACACTACGCCCAGGTAATGAAAGCGCCGCGCATACGGGAATCGGCAGCACGGCTAGCCGAGCAGGCCCGCAGCGACGGATGGAGCCACGAGGACTACCTTGCCGCCGTGCTGTCGCGAGAAGTCACGGCGAGGGAATCGTCCGGCACTCAGAACCGGATCCGATTGGCCGGATTTCCGACACCAAAATCGTTGGAGGAGTTCAACTTCGACTATCAACCGTCACTCAGTCGAGAAATGGTGGCATATCTGGGAACTGGAGTCTTCTTGACGCAGGCACGCAATGTGGTGCTTCTGGGGCCGCCGGGCACCGGCAAAACGCATCTGGCGATCGGGTTGGGAATCAAAGCGGCTCAGTCCGGACATCGGGTTGCATTTGCGACGGCGGTTGATTGGGTGGCCAGACTCAAAGCCGCGCACACCGGAGGAAAGCTACCAGCAGAGTTGGCACGACTACGGCAAATAGGGTTGATTCTCGTCGACGAAGTCGGCTACATCCCGTTCGAACAGGATGCCGCGAACCTGTTTTTCCAGTTGGTGTCGAGTCGCTACGAGCGTGCCTCACTGATTCTGACATCGAATCTGCCGTTCGGCCGATGGGGTGACGTGTTCGGCGATCAGGCGGTCGCCGCCGCGATGATCGACCGAATCGTCCATCACGCAGAGGTTTTGACATTGAAAGGGGCGAGTTACCGACTCAGAAACACCGGAATCGATACGTTGCCGTCCGTGAGAGCGGACAGCGCGGCACAATGAATACATCGGCGTGGTCTGGTTTCCGTCCGTCGGGAATGGACTAGGTTTCGACCGTCGTTCACAATCGGAGCGGGTACCGTGGTCCGGCCTTGTCGCGGCGGCGCTGGCCAGGCTCGATGCGTTACCCGCACCCACCTGAGTCATGGCGAATCCTGTTAGTACGAGCGGAAAAGAGCATGACTCCGGAAAAGTGGAACCCGGCAGCATCCCGACTGCACGCGGGTCGACTTGTCACATCCGGATACTGATTCGGGCCTTGAAGACCTGATCGGCGAACCGATCAGGCCGGCAGCGGTCCCCCGTGCAAGATCCAGGCTAACTTCTATCAATCAACAATTGTGAGGAAACTCAAGGTACCGTCCATCCACTTCCAAATCAGCGCATCGTCAATATCTGGAGACTGATCACTAATTTCTCCAGCGCGCCGCTTAACCATTAAACTCCAGGAAATTAATGTCGATTGACCTTCGATGGCGAGAAGCTCCGCCAGAGAGGAACCACTTTCCTCGCTCCTAAGATTTTCAAACTCACTCATTACAGCCACCATCAAAGCTCCATCACAGATTTCTTTGTCAGTCAAAGCTCTTTCATCCTCGGATGTTAACGTCGTTCGAGCGTATCTCCGTAACGACATAGCGAAATCCGAAAAACGATGGAGTGCAATATCACTCTTCGAAACTTCCAAAGTACGGCCATTTCTGAAAAATTCAGCACAAACTTCGATTGCCTGACTTGCTTTTCTTCGCGAAAAATCTGAACCCTTACCGATGGCGTACTCAATTAGCTTTGCCAACTCAAACGAACTTGGCCTAATGTAAGTTAAAGAACTCCATGGTACTGGCGCGCCATTAACAAAAGCCAAATCAGGATTCGCATCAATCAAGATATTCATAGGAATATGGCCCGAATAGTACAGTGCAATCGCAGCCCAATCCCACTCTTCGTATTTCACAATCATTTTCGATATCGATAGTTGTCGAATTTCTAGAATCTGATCAGGAGCTCCTTCCAGCTCGCCAGAAATATTTTCCGAAGCATATCCAAAAAATGAGGGGAACTGCCACCCAAATCCAACCGCAGATTCCAAAGTACGTTCGTTTGCAAGATTAATTCTTGCCGAGATCAGGTCGCAGGATTTCGTGATTACCTGATCTCTCGACTCTGTAATGCAGCGCGCAAGATTTTCTACAGAAGCTAGTCTGTCATCTCGATCCGGTGCAAGATTTTCATCCAAGTGAACTTCCGAGCGTTTTGATTTCTCCCTGTCGGTAACCTCTAATTCAAATATACTATTAAGCGCCAATGAAACTATTTTTTCGATAGACAAAGGGAGGAGTACTGAATATGAAAGGGAACGGGTTGCAAATTGAGCAATGATATTCTTACTATTTTGGTCAGCATTGGACTCATGCTCAGACATAAGTTTATCTATTACGTAGTCCGGCGCGCCCTCAGTATCTCGCGTCCGAATCTGAAATGCCAATTCTGCAACTACGTCAAGATCGCCAGACGAGATCCCAGGTATAATCTTGCTACAAAGGTCGTCGAGGGTGACAGCTGTTCTTGCGATGTGAACCGCCGCAAAATACTCCAAAAATGTTCGATGGGAAAATTGAAACAATGCTTCATGATTCGACGACAAACCAACTTCGGTTAGAACCCAGGTTCTTCCTTGGCAATACTGGACTAGTTCCTTTGCCGCTAGTTCCGCGTCTGCTTGATCCGAAAATGCCCGACCCATCAGGTAGGTCGTGGCTATATCGACCAGCTTCCTTTCAGATACCCCTGCCTGAAGGTCTTGATCATCATATATAACGTTCGCTATATATGAAAGAGCGTACTTGACATGTGCCTCAAATCTAAGAGGGCGAAAGAGACCTCTATTCTTGTCCCAAGATTCAAATAGCATTGTAGAGCACTTCTCATAAAGATCAGGGCGACTTCGAGGAATATACGATTCTCGTCTATAGAGAGTACACATTAAGCCTAGCATCAGCGGATTCGATCGAATATCTTCGGCATGGTTAGATTCCAGCATAAACTGCTGAGCAGCAAGTTCTTTCTCACTAAGCGAACCATCGGGGTACAATGTAAACCAGTTCTGGACATAGGTCTCAACTTGCTTTGAATTGAATGCCCCCAGTGTTAACTTTACAAAAACATCGTGGTCCATCGGATTATGTGCATACCCAATTCGGCGAGAAGTTGTCAATACATGAACCATAGGATTCATCCATGAGAATGTATCAATAATTTCCGCTATATCTTTTCTATCTTGAGGCTCGAGCAACTCATCCAATCCATCAAAAATGACAAATATCCTTCCAGTGTCTAACAAGAATTGAACGGTCGAAATTTCGAGATCTACCTGGTAGACAGTTCGAGACTTTTCAACGATATAGTCGACGACCGAACCTTTCTTTTCCCGGTGATGGCTGCCAAATTCTCGAAGGACGATTACAAAAGGGACGAGCTGGTCAGCAAGGCCTTCGATTGATAATTTACCCGAGGCTAGATCGCCAGCAATTTTACTTGTCAGAGTAGTCTTTCCGCCACCAGGATCACCGACAATTACAATACGCTGTAACTCGAGAAGCTGCTTCATGTCGACCGATGACATCTCTCCATCGTCGCTATCAAGGGTCGGAAAGACATAGAGGCCATCCATAGGCACCGGCTCAGCTCCGTCAAAACTTTGCGGTTGGATCCGCGCAAATCGTCGAGCAATCGCTTGACGAAGCAAATCAACCTGCGCGTCAACGACGTCCAAGGAAATTGTTTTATCGTGGACCAGTCTTGATATCTGCTGGTCAATAGAGGATAGATAATTAGTCGCCACGATGGAATTCGCCTGAATCAGAGTCTCGGTAGATATATCACCATCGTCGACCTTCGCCATATCGAAAATCTTCGAACATGCGAAAGTCAAAACTCTATAGAGAGAACCCACGTCATTCGCATTTTCAATTCCATGACGGAGCATGCCTTGTTCGAAGCATCTAATAAGCATGCCGTCAGAATTAATTGTTCTTCCGGTCAGTTGGAATACAAATATTTGCTGAACCATTGCAGTGAAATCTCTCGAACCGAGATACTTTTCGAGATTTTCAAACTCAGATTGATCCAAATTCTCATCCGCATATTTTACGATTTCACGTTCAAACCACTCAGAAATCGGTTGAATGTGTTTTGCGGACGGAATCAAAATTTGATTTCTGTTCTTAATCTTGTTCCAGATTGATTTAGATGCTGTACGTGCGCATGCAATAATCAGAGGAAAGGCGGCCTTTGCGGCCAGCCCAACTGTCGTCGTTTCAATCATGGCCCGGAGTCTAACGTAACTCAGAGTCAACTATCGGATATCGGGGAGACGATTTGTGCATGTTTCTCGTGCGGTGTTCTTGAGCTTTTCGACGGTCGGATTTCGCGATTACCTGCTCGGCGGTTTTCGTCCAGACGAATGGTAGCGGTGGCAGGCACGTTTCTGATGCCGAAACCGTACCGATCATCAGGACACCAGCAGGGAAGTCGCAATCGAATCTTGTTGATGAAGCCGGGACGGTCTCGACGGCCACACAGAACAGGGGACCGACGAGACCGGAAAGATACCGACATCGGCATCAGTGCTTACACTTCTGCCCTACATGTAAAGATTGCGGTGAGGTTGCACGCCGCGCCGTCCACAACTCCCGGGCATCTGATGGAGCACCCCGTGTCGTTGGACTCGACGTACTGCCCAGATTCACTCTGGTACCGCGATGCCGTGGCGGCAGGTCATGTCGACACACCGGGCAGGTACGCCTGGGCGCGGGCGATCCCGACGTCGTAGTCGTCGACGTACTCCCCCGCCCCGGGCGTGTACATGCCACCGACACGGTCGGGGTCATACGCCATGAACACCACATCGGGACGACCACCGTTAAAACGGCCGAACTGGTGGTAGTCCCAGCCGTCGGGTGCATAGTCGTCGTTCCAGGCGAGCCGTGCGACGGGGACGAATCCGGCGTCCGCGTAGAGCTTGGGGAGGACCGTGTCGAAGCAGTCCAGACGATGACCTCCCAGGGCGGTGGCCTGGCGGATCATCGATTGAACCGACCTCGGATGCGCGCAATCCTTGTGCGCGAAGGCCGAGACGATTTCGTCGTCTTTGAGTGCGACGCCGGCTTTTCCGTCGTCGGTGACCAACAGTCGCATCTGCCGGTATTCGGCCTCGTCATAGACGTGGACCGATGCGGCGTGTGGATTCTTGTGGGTGAGCTCGAGCATCTGCTCGCGGTAGACGCCCGCGTCGGCGGGAGCCAGCTCGTAGAGCGTGGGTGCGGACAGTCCGCGCGCGGCGAAGCTTTCGCGTTCGTCAGTAGGGAGGGTGTGGTCGGTGACCGGTTGGATCTGGTGGCCGTCTATCAGAAGCCGAGGGCTTGGGCTTCCTCGATCTCCGGATCCGACCAGTATTTCTCGATCGCCTTGCGCTGGTCCTCCGGGAGTTCCGGGCTCCAGCCGTACTGCCTCCAAAACGTCTCGCGGCGTTCCTGCGTCATCGGTTCGTCCATCGTGTTCCTCTCTCTCGTTTCTCTCATGGTCATTGTCCACGCCACTTCGGGTGCGGCGCAGTGCCTCGGTTTGTTCGGCCCGCAACTGCTGCCCGGCGGCCAGTCGCCGGGTCAGCTCGTCGCGGCGGGCGGAGTCGGGCTCGATGGCAATCGCTGTGCGGAGTTCGTTCTGGCCGCCGGGGGTGGAGTCGTAGAGATCGCGGGTGTCGCTGTAGGCGGCTTCGGAGGCCGCAACGCGTCGTTGCAGCCGCGCGTGGCTAGGGTTTTCCTCGAGCATGGCGCGAGCCGAATCGATTCGGGCGGCTGCGTTGTCGAGGCGCGCGCGGATGTGCGGGGTGCAGCGTGGGCCGGGTTTGGGTTTACACATCGGCGGCTCGGTCGCTGAGTGCGTCAATCAAGGCGGCGAGATTGCGGCCGAGCTGCGCGATGCGTTCGGGGTGCGGTGCGGCTGGATCGCTCAGGTAGGTGTCGCGGCGTAGCTCGATCATCACCGACGAAACCCGATCGTCGATGCCGTAATGCCGCAGTGGCACGTACGTTCCGCTGTAGGGCGTGTTCTCGAAAATCTCGGCGAGGGACGTGAAAGCGCCACGGGCAGCGGCTGTCAGCCACGGCGGGGTGTGCCGGGGGTCGGTGCCGATGCACAACGGTGGCCGCGCCGCGGCAGGGTCCTCGAACGCGGACGGCTTCTCCGGGTACGAATGCAGGTCGATGACGATCGCCCGCCCACAGGAGTTCAGTCGGTTCTCGACCACGTCGGTGACGGCGTCGGCGTAGGGACGAAAAAATGATTCGAGCAGTTCCGCCCGACGTCGATAGGGTTCGGCGCGCAGCGGCGCCCCGGAGCAGGTCCGGGTGTAGACGGCGCCGCGGCCGAACGCCTCCGCCGGGTCGCCGTCGGGGAACCGTTCGGGATCGATCACCAGGCGAGAAAGATGATTGATCACGATCGTGGGCCGCAGCCGGACGTGGGTGAGGGCGGTGAGCGCGATCTCGTCGGTGGCGGTGTCGGTGGCCTCGTCCAACTCGCCGGCGAGGTTCTCGTCCGTGAGCATCAGCTCGGCGCGGATATCGGGCGGGATCAGACGCGAGGAATGCGGAACATGGATGACAACTGGCGACTCCTCGTCGCCTGGCAGCACCGTGATGGCGTGCGGCACTGGCCTCCCGCACGTGTTCTCGGAGCGATCGTCCTGCCTGCGGCCAGTGACACGATCGTCGAGACGCGAATTACGTACGTGGGCATGTTGTTCGGTGTGAGCGGAGTTCATTCCACAGTTTCCTTTCCTGATCGGATGCCGTCGGCGTGCAGAGACACAGCGATGCGGTTTGCATCCGTCCGAGGATGACGCCGACACAGGACATGTCGTGGCAGACGCGACACTGAAATCTACTGTTGCATCGGCGGATCTCAAGGCTTGTATGCGTAGCTGGCTGCGGTTGATCTCCCCGCTGCTCAACGCGTTTGGCCGGTGCCCGAGGTGAAACAAGCCCTCGGTGTGCGGGCAGGCGAACACGGCCATCCCTTTAGCGCCGTGGTGACGTTTGCGAACCACCTTCGCATCACCACGGGTGTGATAACCGCGGTGACCGCACTTCTCACAGGAGGTCCACCGGGCAGCAGGGTTGTGGGCACGGGGGCTCATACGGCACGTCCGATCTGAAGGTTGAGCCAATCCGAGAGCCATGAAATGGCGTTACGTCCGGCGTTGTCCACGACGAGAGCGTTGTAGTTGGTGTGCGCACCGGAGGCGAAAAAGTCTGCAGCGCGCACACCTTCGCCGACCAAGGACATGAGGTCCTCGGCCCCTTGTGACTGCGACAGTGTGACCACCGAGTCCGACAACTGCGGCAAATCCAAATTCGCCGCCTGTGCGGTGATGCTCGTGGAGACCGCGTTCGTCTGCTGACCCAGCAGTGCCGGCGATGTCTTGTGGCCTTACCGGAGAGCATGTTCATCGCCACCGACGCCAGATCCAGGCCCACCGGAACGAGACCCGTCATGGCCGCGGCCGCACCCAGCGGGTCGGGCAACTGCCCGGGCGGCGGTAGAAGCTTTTCCACAGCAGCCCACGCGATCTCCTGGATCTGCCCGACTATGTTCGCCAACTTGATCACGTCGACGTTTGCCAGGATCGACGCGACGAGTGCCGCGATCTGGGTGGCACCGGAAGGATCGGGAATGACCGAAAGCACCTGGGAAACCCATGTCAGATCAACAGCTGCAGCCATCGTGATCAACGGTGATAACTGATTGTTGAGCTGGCCCGCGATGTCGTGAGCACCGCGCGCGTCGAGTGCGGCGACCTTCTGCGGCAACACAGTCAGATTGGTGAGGATGCCGGGTATGTCGAGCGAGGTGACACCTGTGGCGACATTGAGCACCTGGTTGACCACCACCGTCGGTTTGAGTACCGACAGCACGCCGGTGGCCGAGGTGAATACCTCGGAGGGCGTCGACGCGAGTGGAGCGACCTGGACGCCGAGGGAATCACGCCACGCATCTAGATCGCCGACACGACTGCCTCTCGCCAGCAATCAGGATCGAGCCGCCGGAATCCACCCGATGCTTCCTCCCATACCACCGCCACCCCGAACCTCAGCAACAGATCAACAAGATCCACTCGAGGCTCGCCCGGAACAAGCACCGCCTTCGACGTATGGGGGACATACCGGGCGTAGTCGAGGACCTGCCCTAGTGCCGCACGGATCGTCATCCGGCCACTGTCTGCCTTGACCTCGACCAACTCGCCGGTCGTCACGTCGAACACATCGGTATAGAGGGCCGACGACTCCCCCGGCACCACAATCATCTGGCGACATACCGTGTGCCCCTGACCCTTGAGGAACCTCAGATACCGCTCTTGCAACGCCGACTCACGGCGCTCGGCTTGCACCGGACCGAGATGGTCCCGCTCGAATGTTTCGGTGGCACGGATCTCGGGCGCGATGGCGGTCACGCGCGCCACAGACAACCCCGCCGCCAGATCATGCCGTGCCGCCGTGTCGGCTGCGGCAGTCGGCACTACCCGGTCGGCACCGGGACTATTGCCGTGAGAGTGCAGACCCAGGCGGGCCAGTAGGTCGTCAAGGGCCGGGTGCTCGCGTCCGATCGCGGCGATCGCGGCGACGGCCTCTCTGCGGAAGTGCTCATCCCCGGTGAGGAGTGTGTGCGCCTCGGCGCTCAGACCAGCTCGGGGGTCGAAGCGATGGACCACGTCCCTCGGACGCAGGCCCTGACGGAGAGGGTCGTCGGGCAGCTCGATCTGCCACCAGGGTGAATCCGCCAGGGCGATCCACGGCATTGCCGGGTCCGGGACGCGTGCGGCGATCGCGAAGGGGGCCAGCAGCTCTCGCAGCGACTGTCGGGCCACCGAGAACGCGGTGAGACGAGCGCTGTCGGACGGCCTCGATATCGCCCACAGCAACACCACATACTGGTAGAAAGCCGCCCCGCCGTCCTGGCGGTGAACAGTCAGATGGTGAAGGGCGTCAAGCAAGAGAGCCCGCTGGTCGACGCCGGGACCGCGCTCGGAGCCGTCGCGGTCGGACACGTCCGCGCCAGTGCCGTCGACGTTGTCGGCGAGATTCTCCTCCGCTGCGGAGGGGGAAGTGGACGCAAATCCCAAGGCTCTGGCTGACGCGTCTGGGGCGCTTGCAGTCTCCTCTCCGACCCAGTCCCGCCACGCCTTGGGGCACTCGGCGTTTGTGGTGTCGGCTCCGCCCAGGACGCTCGTCAGCCAGCTCCGCGGCACGACTTCCGTATCCAGGACCGTGAACCGTGCGCGGTAGTTCTCGAACTCCTGCCCTGAGACGGTGTGGCGAACCACTGTCAGCACGTCCTCAGCATCCGGCGTCGGTTCGCACGGGACCAGAAGACCGAGAAACCGTACTGCGCGGCCGATTCCGGCTTTCTCGAACAGCAGGAACGGCGGCACCGAAAGTCGGCCCTCGCGGGCGCCGCGAGATGCGTCGAAAGCGTTGCGCAACAGTATGTTTCCGCCGCGCGTGGTCTTGAGCAGGTCTCGGCCCGGCTTGCGGTTGTCACCAAAATACGTGAACACCCCGGTCTCGGGGTCGAGTGCGTCCGGCCATTCCGCCTCCGCACCGCTGGTGTAGAGCACAGACAACCGGACCGTGCCCTTTGTCGGTGACCCGGCATGCCGGAAACCGCCTTGGTTTCCGACCGGGAGCAACTTCGCCAACGGGTCATCGGCGGCGGTGCCCTGACTACCGCCGAGATAGACGGCACCGACGTACAGGTCGGCGTCGGCGAGATCCTCGAACGGGATGGTTCTGTTGTCGGTCGGCACGATCGCAAACCGTACAGCGGGCACCCGACATCGAATCACTCCCAGGCACCCTCGCTCGTGACAAAATTTGATACCACAGCGAGCGGAGGGTCAGGCTACGTCCGCTCCAGGTTCTGGTTGTGACGAGACGGACGGTCCGGTTGAAGCGCCGATATCGTCGAGGACAACTCCCGTTTCCTGGCGGAGCGCACACCACACCGGAGTGCAAACCGCCACGCCCAGTAAAGAACGTCGCACTAGCGGATGCCTTGCACACGCACGGATTCCGGCATCGTGCCTGTTTATCGATCTTGGTCTCAACAGGTCAACGCATCACCGACGACAACACGACTGCTATACGATCCAGGTGACAATATGTCACCTATCCGTGCAGCAGTCCCGCGTGCCGATAGCGCCGGTAGCGCCGGTAGTCGTAACTGACCAAACTTTCTGACGAAGGGCAATTGTGGGAATTGACAAGCGCGCTGGTGCCGAGGACCGCGAGCGTGTATCCGAGCAACTCATACAAGCGATGAGCCACGGATACATCAACCCCTCTGAATACTCTGATCGCGCAGCTGCCGTCGCGAACGCGACACACATGTCCCAACTATCGGCACTGACGGAGGATCTTCCGAACAACTTCAAGAGCAGCGGCAAGCACCACCTACCGGTCAAGCCTTTGCTCGCAGTCGGGGCCGTCGCAGTTATCGGCCTGGTCGCGGCAGGGCTGACACTTGGCGGCACCAACAAACCAGAGCAAACGGGTATCAGCGGCGAAGGATCTGTCGCCGCGGACAAAGCGACCGGTGACAGCTCACCCGCTTCGGACTCGACGGCGACGGTGTTGCAGGCCGGGTTCGGGCAGGTCAAAAAGACCGTGTGGGTGTCTGCGGAAGTCGAAAACCTCACCGGGAGTGACGGAGCGTTCGCTGTAGCGAACTTCAACCTGTTCGACGGTGCAGGGAACCTGGTGAAGACCGCGTCACACACCGAAAGATTCGGGTATGGCGTGTCGCGAATGTTCATCGGAACGATAGTGTCGCTCGACGATGGCATCATTGCCGAAAAGGTCGAGGCAACCGCGAATGCAACAGTTTATTCCACGGGATCGGCACCCGATTTCAATGTGATCTTGAAGATCGGCGAGGTCCAGTTCGCTCAAGCTGACTTCCGGAACGAAGCGAGAGTCCCGATTTCCAACCCGTCGGATCAGGTGATCCCGTCCGCCAGAGTTGCGATCGCATGCTTCAACGTCGCCGGACAGATCATCGGCGGCGGCTCGACGTTCCCGAATTCAATTGCCGCTCAGGGAACAGTGCTGGCCGAGACGCCTGTCTACGTCGCCGGAATTCCCAGCAGGTGTTCCGCGACCGCGGTGCCTAGCAAATACTGAAGCGTCGGTCGCCCGGCCCGGCGTCCACCTACCGCCGACACGAAATGTCGGGGTGGAACAAGACCGCAGCAATACGCGCAACGTGGACGTGTGTACAGCGGCTGCCAGACCGGACCCATGAGGCGGCTCTTCCATGAACATTCCGAACTCGGAAGATCTTCAGCACAATCGATTACGTCGACTGCATCAACGCCACAAGTTACGAAGCCCAGTCAGTTTGCCGTTGATCCGGATGAAGACCTCCTCGAGGTGCCGTGTGTCACCGGGCCGGCTATACAACAATCGAAACAAACGCAACATCAGCGATCTACTGATGGCTGACAATCGCCCGAGATGCGCCAGCACACCAGTTCACCGCGCAGTAGTGCTGTAGAAACCAGACCATCGAACGGAGGCACCGTCGCCGACACCCCGATTGCCATCGAAACCGACAAGAACCTCCTCGTCGTCGCTCTCGCAGATGCGGGCTTCATCATCGATCCGATCAACCCACTCTCCACTCGGCGCGTCGCCGCAGTCACGTCATCGGATAGACGCGTGCGCCATGCGTCGATGGATTGGATCTGTCTGCCCGACAACGGTTTCCGGGTATCAATACCTAACTCGACCGTGCGAACCATAGCAGTCAACGAGTTGACGATGCGGGTGCGTTCACCGGCCCGGTTCGTGATCCACGTGCGGGCCCGATCCAATCCGGCGGCGTTTGTGGGGAAGCTTGCTTGGTTGACGGTTGCGCCGGTTGCGGTGGCCACGACCGACAGCGCGTGGTTGGCTGCGTGCCTGTCGATTCCGACAACGAGTTCGTAGTGATCTGCGACGATGAGCATAACGGCGAAAATCCTCCTGCTGGGCGACGTTGCTGGTCGGCGTCGGCCCGGAGCGAGCGCTTCGAGGCAGGCCTGTAACGGGCCACAACCCCGCAACAACAGGGTTGGGCAGGCTTCTAATCAAGCCACCGAAGCTAGTCAGAGCCAGCGTCGCCGCCGCAATCGATGGACAATTCCCCACAAGTGCACTCTGAGAGGCAAAGCAGTCCCTGAGTCACTTAGGTTGCAGCGACGATACCGATCCTGTCAGCCGTGCCAGGCCAGCCGCAATCAACACTTGCAGGCAGTCCCGTCGCATATAAATAATGATTGAAGGTGAAGCCCTGTGGGTACTGCCATTACGCGTTCCGACGGTGGCGTTCGCAGCCTCCCGAGCATGCACCAGTGATTGGGAAGTCAGTGAACAACTGATCAACCGTTGACGAGGTACTGCTGTCATGGGATATGCCAACAGCAGGAATCGTCTACACCACACTGTGGGGACGATGCGGACCGCGTTCGAGAGTATGGACGCAAACGGGGATCACCCGTCATGTTCATCAGGACGATCGTCAGCGGCATAAGCGGAGCTGACAAACCTGAAAGTACGCGGCAAGCGCCTGTCGCTACCTCATAGTCCTCCGGGGCGGCACTACTGAAGGGCTGTCCGGCACCGACAACCACGGAGCACAGTTAACCTTCACTGGAATGAGCGTAGAGAGCAGTAAGGATCGAAAAACATAGGGCAACAACAAGTCTGGAGAGAGGAGGCTAGGATCACCCCGGGATTACACTGCAATCCCAGTCACACTTCAACATCCGCTTGATCGTCAGCAATTAGCCGTGAATGCGCCTGCGGGGTAGCAGCTACCTTCCAATTCACATGGCATGCAATGAGCGAACTGATCCAGTGCCACACCCTGTGCCAGGGCCATGTCGACTAATGGCGTCCAATGACGACAAACCCGGACGCTCAAATCGGAATTGACAGTCCCACATGGGAAATCGACAATAAAGATGGAACGAGTTGATCAAGATGCCACCACCAGACACCCTATCACCGGCGGCCAAAGCAATGCTCAAGACGGGGATCCAAGGCACGCCCACAGCAGGAGGCCTCACGCAATACATCGAACAGTTAGAGGAACGCCGCCGGTGGCAGAAGAAGGCTGGCGCAAAGGAGCCGGACCAAACCGTTACCGAGTTGATTGCCCTCGCCGAACAACGGCGCGCTGAGAAGCTCATAGCTACGCACTACTACGCAGACGGCGGTCCACTCAACTCTGTTGGGCAGCCGATGGGAAACGGGCTGCAGATCCACGTTACGCGCAACGGTGACGAGTTCGGCGCCGACTTCCGATCCGGTCACATCACCTTTCTAAATGATGGACCTGAAACAGTCAGTCAAACAGTGACCGAGCTGAATGTCGAGTTTGTTGGACTTGAGTGTGTCTCTCGGCAAGAGAAGATGGATGAGGTCTTCGGCGTCGTCAGTGCGGTTGGACCTGCGAATTCGACCCAAACCACTCATGCGTTCCCCGGGAACGACAACAAACTGGATATGGGTCCAGGTCTCCGTATTCGGTCGATGAACCAGAAGCTCTACCAAGGCCCTGTGGAAGACGTGGTGTTAATGTGCTCGCTCATCGAGCACGACGATTTCGCGGATATAGAAGGCACTTCGAAGCAGATCGCCGACAAGATGGTTGAAGTTGGCGGCCAAGTGGTCGGCGGATTGACTGGAGTGCCCGCGGAGTCAGTTACAGATGAAACGTGGTTTCGTGATGGTGCGGCGTTCGTTGTTGGTTTCGTGATGGGAGACGTGTTCGGCGCCGGCGACGACCCTTACGGCGCACAGGCACTGAAAATCCCATGGACATCGGTGCTCCCAGATGGTCCGCCACGCCAGCCCCCACGCACCAGAGCCGATGACGGCGGTCGTATCCCACTCTGGACGCATAGTGTCCTGCTTACCGGAGTAGACGACAACAACGACGTCGGACGCTACAACTTCTACTTCGACTGCCATCTCGAAGAAGTCCACCGGAAGTCGAGCAAGAGCGTCGTTTGAGGTCGGCGAGAAGTTGCAGCACCTCGAGTTGCGTCGGGGACACATTTTGATGCTATTTCTAGCGCGTGGTGCCGTCGGTGTCGAGGGTTGGCACACCTTAATCAGTTTTCACCTGCCGTCGACACCTCGACATCACCGATCACCCCAACATCACCTCGAAAAAACTAAGACGTCGTGATTGACGCTGGCGGCTCTCGACTAGTCCGTCCTGCCTTCGAACGCAGGCAGTTGCGCCGCTCGTTCAACACCGGTCGACGCATCAGACCCCGACCGCGAGCGATCTCGTGGACCGTAGTTCACCCGCGACGAGCCGAACAAGCTGTGCTCTGGGAAGGTCCTCGAATGGAAGACTCCCGCCGAAGTTCTCGACGAACAGCTACGCTCACTCCAACAGTCCGGTGTTGCATCGACCGGTTGAACTCGCCCCTTGAGCATGGAATATGACATGTCCCGGCGGAAACGACAACATCTCGGTCGTGGTGATCGACAGCGCGAACGGACATCAAGGTGCGAACCGGGCGCGCCGATCACTACCGGCAGGTAGCCGGCCGCTACGTCTTCACAAAAACGATCAGCTCCTGCTGCCTAGTCCACCAGCCCAACACCACTTATTTGCACGAGAAATAACCCCATAGCTCAGGATCGGCACGAATTACGTTTGGGCCCTTTCGATGAACTTTTGAGCGTCGACAGAAAGCTTGACCTCGGTATGAAACCCTTGATTTCGAGACTCTCCTCGAGCAGTTTCCAAGACCTTTGCCAAAGCGGATGCGACAGCCTCCTCCGATGAGCCAGGGAAGGCTGCCGAACGCGCCTCGCTGCCGGTGGCGATGATGCCGACGGCGGGCTCAGTCCGGTGCCCGTGGAACACCGCGAAGCTGGTGTAGAACCCGAACCCGAACTTGCTGCCATCAGAGTTGAGTTCGGCGATCACACACCACCACAAGTCGAACTGGCACAACGAATTCAGCAGCAGATCGCCCTCGTTGTCTCGACTTCCACCGGGGCGAGGATGTCCCGCCGCAACGACGGCCTCTCACGGCCGTATGCGCGCGCGACCGCGAGAATATTGCCGCCTGAATCGCACCGGAGTGTCCGGAGACTTCATCCTTTGGGAAAGATGGAGTCATGTCGTCAGCAACGAACAAATGGTACCCGCCCGAACTGCGTGAGCGGGCGGTGCGGATGGTCGAAGAAGTCCAACACGAGTACCCGTCGGAGTGGGCCGCGGTTGGAGACTGGTCCCGACCCATAATCCGGTGACATACGCCCGAACCGAACCGGCGGCGCGGTCGGCAACGTTGGCCCGCCACCGCATTCGCGAGGCCCATGTCGAGTCACGCGAGAATCTTGACAATTACGTTGTTGAGCAATGCATCCGGGGATGACGGCAAGTTCATGGACACCGATGAACCTCTGCACCTCTTGAGCAGATCGGCAACGTTTCGTCCACCAATCATTCGACGCTGGCCGGCAATCGATCACCATGACCGAATCGCAGCGTCGCAATGCTCCCGCAGCGCAACGGGATCAGGCCCGGGAACGACCGGCCTCCCTCGCAATTCTCGATAGTCCGGGTACCGGTCCAGCCCCGGATGCGTCACAAGGACAAGCTTGTCCGGATCAATCGTGACCCGACCTACGTCGAACAACTGGTGGATGTCGGCGCGTAACAAGATGCCGTCCTTCAAGTCGTGAGTCCCATGCTGGGCGAACGGACGAAGTGGGCAGCCTCGAGGATCTCTGCCGGACACGGCCCCGTCACCGCGCACACCAAGCCGTACATCTGCAAAAGTTCTCTGCGAAACTTGTTTGTCCCCTTACGGATCGAACAATTGCCTCGCTATGTCCTCCGGTGATCGAAGAATGAGAACCCGGTTCGGTAAGTACTCTCAGATCAGCGGGCGCCTCGACGGAAATCCGGTCGAGTAGCTTCATTAGTCCATCGATCTCGCATGACCGAATCGCGTTCTGCGCCACTCCACTCAGCAGCGACTCCAGCTCTCCAGTCGTGATCGCGCCGTCCAACGCTTGCCATCTCGACCCATATGCCGCGGTGTACTCGGTCACCGGCTCACTGCGTTTGGTTGGAGTCTCAAACTCGTCTTTGCAGTGCCGAACACGTACACACCTCTTCCCTTGCGGTACTCGACTCCCGTCCGCTCACAACTTCAGCACCGAGAACGCACCTTTGTCGTCGACGTCGTACGAATATCGTCAATTCGCGCGATGCCAAGGACGACGTCCTGATCACGGAAGACCACAAGATCGCCTACCTCTACCTGCCAACCGGTAAGCCACGCCACTGTCGTAGACGTAATGCGACCCGAGGACGTCACTGTAGCCATCGTTGCTTTGCCAACTACGTTCTCCCGACACCGACGAGAAGACCCAGGCCCGCACTGTTGCTCCATCCAAGAAGTCGACAACCTGCTTATGACGCGAGCTCACGTATCCCCAACGACAGCCCGAATACGCACAAATCGACGTCCATCCCGATACTGGTCACCGACACTGTCGAAGAACTCGAAGCCTGGATAGGACTTCGCGACCGGACACTGCATTAAAAACGCGGTCCGCACCCGGAGGACTCACCGCATGGATGGCATCGCCGATCAGTGTGACACGACTCGGTCCCCAGGCAGCCACCGGCTCAACAATAGGGATTCGAACGGGAAGAATCGATTCGGTTTCCCAGAGTGCCAGAAGCTGCTGCACTTCCAAGTGACAGTTGTAATCGATAAGCGTCCGGCAATATTGCGTAAGTCTGGCCGACCCCGCATCGGAATGGGCCCGGCGCTTCTAATGGTGGCCGACCCCGCATCGGAATGGGCCCGGCGCTTCTAATGGTGGTCGACCTAGCGTAGTGCAGCGGCCGTCCAAATCACGTACAACCCGATAACTCTCCGTCCTGGCCATTTCTTGTGTTCGAGGAAGGACTCTTCTAATCTGCGGGTCGCTTGATGTTCAGTCAGAACCTTTCAGCACACCGGCCGCCGTAGGTCGCGGGTGATTTTTCCGTTCACTTGACGCGAGCTGTCGTGAACGAACTTCGCTGGCTCCTAAGTGAGCTGTCGTTTGAATATCGCGAGGTAGAGTTGCCCCTTGACGTTACCGGTGATGTTGCCCATCAGTGGAATATTCTGATAACTAATCAGCTCCCACCCTTGGCTCCCCATGCTGTTGAGGTGGTTGGAAAATGCCTGTAGCGATTCTGCCTGTTTCTTTGCATTCCACCGTTCAGTGATGTTGATCGACTCTGACTTGTATTCCCACGTTGCCATCGGATTCCTCTAATTTGGTCACTTAGCGCGACATTCAACAAGAACGTAGATGCTACTCGACCCCGTGATGAAGGTCAGGGGCTCTTCAACCTTGAGCTGGCAAATCCTGAACAGAGCCAGTAACGGGTAGTCCATCAGCAGGAGGGATCGTCGAGATACGCATCAATCAACGGAACTGAGGTCCACCCCGAAAAGTGGACAACGGTCACGCGGCCGTTCGCTCGAATGATCGCCGACTGCCGTCGCCCGAAAGAGAGGACGACCGGCCGCTGCGCGTGTCGATGCCTCATGCATCTAGTTCTGGGCGGTCGTTTCTAGGCTGGTATTCGCCGCTGACTCTACCGCGGCGATCTCTTCCGATATTTCCAGTCGCGCTCGGGATATGTTTGGGCGCATAACATTAAATGGTCTCATTGGGATTGTCAGGGATCGAGAGACCGATAGTGGTTGCCACATTTCGGATCACCTTGGACTCTCGACTGTTCTGTGTGTGAACGGAGTTCAGCCACCGGGTCAGTTCTGTCTCCGCTAGGTCCAGGATTGTGACGGTGTCGCCATCAGTCTTGATGACGTGCGAGCCGATCTGTCTGATGGCTACACCGAGACGATCTATGGAGCCGGTCAACAGCGGAGGAGTTTCCTCCTGGCCGGCTCCTGCTTGTGACATTCCGATGAACCAGATCTGCCAGGCAATGAACATCGAGGCGTGCCAACCTAATAGCTCTCGATAGTGGCGGTCTCGCCGCTGCCGAAGCGGATGGCGAAGCCACCGCCGCGTTCGATGCGTCAGTTGCCGCTTCTGCCCGGGGCGTTTCTGGCTAGGCCCCCCAGATGGATACTGAACCAGGATGACACGCAGTCTGTCCAGTGCTCCGCCGACGACATAGAAGCTGCTGAATATGTGCTCGTCAATCGCGCCAGTTGATTTGAAGGTGTGGCCGCCGGAAGAGGCTGTAGTCCACCACCGATATTCGTGCTTGCTGAGATTTTGGCGCGCAGTTGCGACGTCACCGGTGGTCAGTGCTTCGTGGAGGGCGATCGCCGCCCGATCTCGCGATGCCCATGACCCCACGAGATAGATCGTCCCCGAGCTCGCAAAGCTCAGGATGACGGCTACTAGCGGCCACCAGAACCACTCAACCATGTATCATCACTCGACCGCACTGCCGCATCGGTTCCTCCTCTTGCTCTTAGATTTTCAATGGGATTTCGGTGAATAATGTAACGATGCGAGCCACGGTAGCGCAGTGAGACTGCGCGTATCGACTGCCGCTGTCATCTGTCAGTATCATCCCTGATTCTTCCTTTTCGAATACGCATGCTGCTTCCTCAACCGAGGCGAGGGCCGCTTCGGTTGAGGAAGGCAATTCGACGGCAGATTTGAATGACCCTCGAAGTGGGAGAGTTCAAGCCATCGCTGCAACCCGTTGTTGACACATTCGCTGGGAGACTCAGAAGCATTCTGGCGAAGGTGGCCGGGCTCCTCCCCGCATCCGCAGGGAACACTCTTCTGGACCTACCGATTTCGCGGGAAAAGCGTGGTTTCGGCATCACTCGGGAAAAGCAGATTTCGCTAATACTGCCCTACCTACGCTGCCAGAGGTAGTCCGGATTCCGGAAAATTGAATCTTCCTGCCGTAAAAACTGCTCACATTTCGCCAACGAGGGTCTCTTCTGCCGTCACTTCTCAGAGTTTTGGTGCGCCGTGTCCTACGCGAAGTAGGAAGGATGAAAGTTGGATGCTGAATACTGGAGGCAATCGCAGGTCTGTCTGTACCCCAGAGCCTTTGCCTCAACCCGTTACCGGGACGAGTCCTTCCAACCTGGCCAATTCGGAACCATTCCACCCACCTCCTTCGTTCCAAACCGAACGAATTCCGTGCATTTCGAGGAACTCGGCATAAGCCTCACCGATCGACTCCGAGAAAACCCCCACCAGCGCCGGCTTCTGATCAATCGGGTACAGGAAGTGTTGATACTGGAACAGCTGGCCGACGACAGCTCTGACTGCGTCAGTCGCGTTTCCCTTGTAGATGACTTTGACCTCGACAAGCCAATCACGATCCTTGCGCATCAACGTGAGATCACGGGGATGGACAGTGGTCGCGGGAACGAAGCCAGACTTCGCCATCGCCGTGCCGTAGGTGTGTACGAGTCGCTCGTGGAGTCGAGTCTTCGTCTGGGTGTGCCCGGTGATCGTTGCGAGATAGTCGGAATCATTTTTGGGCTTGAAGTCTGGAAGTTCGTCGTCGTCGGGATCTGCGGTGACCGTAGGTGCGGAGGCCAAGTCGAAACCGAGGAACTCGATGAGGTTTATGCTCTTGTCCGCGTCGAGAACTGTGAAACCTTGGATGCTGTTATTTGATTTGTATCCGACTGCTGCGTTGATCTCCGGGACAGGGATGTTCAATTCGCGGACGTCGTCGATCGCGAACATCAACTCCCAGGTTTGACCGTCGTCGTCGCGAGTCCACAGTTTCTCTGCAATCTCCTCACTCCGAAACGTGTGACGCACAGTGCCAGCCGAGAAAATTGTGTTCTTTTTCGCGAACAACACGAAATCGCCGGCTTGAAGCTTGGCATGTTTTTTCACATTGCTGCCGTTCGCTGCAGGAGTTGCTCCCCAGACCTGCAACTTGCCCGCAGGAAACGCGGCCCGAAGCACCTCGAAATCCGATGACTGCAATCCCGTGAAGTCTTCGAGCGCAACGAAGTTGGCGACTGTGTCCTCGTAGTGCTTTTGAGATTCCTTGCTGCCCGCGGGTTGCAGTACGACCAATGCCATCGATCAATTACCTTCCAGGTCAGAATATTTCGTAGCGTGACCCTTGGATTTTTCGACGGGGTACTTTTGCCCGTTCAACTCAACTTTGCGGACTGCCGCGTCGATTAGGTCGATCTGCAGCACGTCTGCCAACCGGGCGAGGTAGAGCAAAACATCGGCCATCTCCTCTTCCACTCGGCGTCGCTGCTCCGGTCGCTCGGTTACGGCAGCACTCTCATCGGCGGTCAGCCATTGGAAGATTTCGGTGAGTTCCCCGACTTCCCCGCTCAATGCCATTACCAGGTTTTTTGGGTTGTGGAACTGTCCCCAGTCCCGGTCTTCGGCGAATGCAGCCATGAGCTTCTGGATCTCGACAATGTCCATGTGGAATGTTTATCACGATGTTCAGACAACACGGGCTTGCCTTTTCTGAACATCGCACGCACACGACAGGGCCCCATAGTGGATCCCCGATTTCAGAGAATCTAAGGTGTGTGAGCGCAGACGGTCGCGTACTCATACCGGATGTAAATCGCCAACGTTGAACGCTGTTCCAGGTGTTTAAGTCCTGCTTTCCAGCCCTCGAAGAGCACACAGCGCTCTACAAAGCAGAATTCTTCCACTCCTGTGTTCATCTCGGCCACAGTTGACGATTCCGTAGAAGCAGATGTCGCAGATTCGATGCCCGTTCCTCCACGACCGACCGGGTGGAACGTTGCCATCCCGACCTGATCCGCGTCCCAGCGACGAACGCTCCAGGAGAGAACATGACCGATCAGATGCTGACGCGATGTGACCCGATCATGGCAGCGGTGCGTGACGAGTTCGGTACCGGTGACCTCTTTCAGTGCACCTTCGAAGGGGAGTTCGCCGTGCAGGACGCGGTCGCTGGTGCTGCTAGTCGCTGCATCCGACACCTCCGATTCCTTGAGGCAATTTTCGCCCGTAAATCAATGCTAGCGCACGGGGAGTCACCGGCCGCCGATCAAATTCCCCGCAGCTCATCCCACCCCGCGTACGTCAAACTTTTCCGATCCCAACACACCGATCGTCGACGCTGTGAGCAACACGGCTGCCGCGGCGTTGGCCGATCACACTTTGACCGCCACACGGCTGTAGCCCCTTCTCCTGTGACGGAATATCGAGGCCGTGAACATGCACGACGACAACCTCCGTGTGGCAGTTGGAACTCAGACTCAATGCCCTCGAAGGCACAAACCTCGGGACTGCCGACATGATGGGACAACCGCGCCCTCACCAGCCACTGAACAAATAACTCAGAAGCGGCTGTCGCGCAATATATTTGGAGGCAAACTGGTGTGATCGTTGACCACCATTGTGACATGTTGACGACGTTACCGAGTTCGTTCATGTCGTCCCCAGTTCGGGTTCCGACCGCGGGGTGATCAACCAGAGCTTTCGTGCCCGAACCCTCGACGTGCACAACGTCGCCTTGCCTCGCCGCGATGCTCAAGGACCCAGCAGTGTCCAGAAAAGGGACGTCTGTCACATTCCACCCAAAGCGCCATGGTTGAATCTTCAAAAATATTGCTTTGGAATTGCTGACTTTAGGAGAAAACGTGGCCACGTTATTAGTGTTTGTGGGTTTGATCGCGCTTGTCGTCGGCGTGATCGCGCTTCTACGCGGTCACATCGGTTGGGCTCGAATCCCGAACCGGCGAACTGCTGTCATTGTCAGTGTTATTGCGTTCGGTGTGATGCTGACCGGCGGCGCGCTTGCACCCGCCTCACCAGCCCCGACTTCCGACCGGATTCTCACCACGTCGACGCCCGCTCCCACACCGACCAGCTCATCGACGACGACCGCCCGAAAAACGACAACCACCACGTCGGCGCCACCAGCCACTCTGACAACGACAACGCCTCCCCCACCGCCGATTACGACGACACTCGAGCCGACCCGAACTCTCGCCCCGATGACACCAACCGAGGTTGCGATTGCTCCCTTCGTGCCGCACGCCGCAACACCGGAGTACCCGCCGCCCCAGCCGCCGTCGAAAGGCACGACCGGTGGCGGAAACTCCGGAGGCGGTAGGGGTGATTGTGTTGGCGGATACATCAATACCGCGGGCAACTGCATTCCCTCCCCACGGCAGGCACCCTCAGCGCCCTCAGGTGCCACCGCGAAATGTAGTGACGGCACCTACAGCTTCAGCCAAAGCCGCCGAGGCACCTGCTCGGGTCACGGGGGCGTTGCCAGCTGGCTCTAACCAGCATGTAGACCGGCAGTCTGCACATCGCCCTGACGGAACACCCCGCAAACCATCGAACTCCACCCGCGGATACGCGGGAGACCAACCCACCACCACCCGAAAGGTAAACGCCGAAACCGATTCGGCCACCACCATGATGACGACACTCGCACGCGGAGAAAACACGACACTCTCCCACCAGAGGATCATCGTCACCGCATCAGGGGTCGACGCTTGCACAGTAGACCTGTTGGGGTTTCAGCTCGGAATGAACGAGAAGGTGCGCTCCGACGAGGACCTGATCTTCATCAACTCCCCCATATCCCTTGAGCGCGCAGTTGCGCTCAGCGGTGACCGAGTCGACATCAACCTCCATCAGGTGCCTGCCGTGGTGCAGTTTCTCCCTGTTGCGGTCTCGCTAGATGATTCTGTGACGGGGAGCCTCGCCACGATCACTGCGCTCGGTGTCACCCTCTGCAACGAATTGGAAGCCGGTTAACCAGTTCGTCTCTCCGGCGGAATATTTGGCGCCGATCACAGGATGTCTCGCTCGGTCTCGAGCTTGGTTTTCTCCGCGCGTAGGTGTGTGACCTCGGCCCGGAGCCGGGCGGTTTCCAGCTCGGTGTCTCGCCGGAGTCGAGCCGCGGCGCACTGCTGGTGCCGTGTCTGCGGATCGGAATACCCGCATTCTTCAGCCACGCGGTCAGCGAACCATGCGCGATACCCAGATCGACGGCGATCCCGACCACTGTCGCGCCGTCGGTATCGCGGTACAGCTCGACCGCGTCGCGGCGGAACTCTGCGGTGTAATTTTTCTTGGCCATCCGGTTAGATCTTCTCGCTTTCCCCAGCCTGGGACCAGGATCAAGCGTGTCCATCACACATGGTCAAGGCCCGATTGGGCCTTGACCGACGAGTCGTACACCGATTGGCAACGGTGCACCACGTGCGACCCACCTCATGCAACCCACAACAAATCGGAGAAAGAGGACATCGCCGCCGGTCAGACCCCCGGAAAACAAGACCTGCAACCATGCACGTATAACCACACGCCTGTCGCGGGCTCATCCCCGCGTACGCGGGGAGCACTTGTACGTCGTCCACGGTTGCCAGTTGGTGCCGGGCTCATCCCCGCATACGCGGGGAGCACGACGTACATCGGGTCAGTCCAGCCGGTGATGCGGGCTCATCCCCGCATATGCGGGGAGCACCGCCGACGTTGTGGTCGTCGTGGTGGTTGTCGTTGGGCTCATCCCCGCATACGCGGGGAGCACCCGACCACCTTGCCCACCGTGCGCGTGCGCGTGGGCTCATCCCCGCATACGCGGGGAGCACTTCCGATCGAAGTGGGACATGCTGTCGATGCAGGGCTCATCCCCGCATACGCGGGGAGCACCTCGGATTCACGGGCTACTACCCCGCGCGAGAGGGCTCATCCCCGCATACGCGGGGAGCACCTGATGGACGTCTACGGCAAAGCAACCCTGCTGGGCTCATCCCCGCATACGCGGGGAGCACAACCGCCCTGGACGGCCGATAGACGGAGGATCGGGCTCATCCCCGCATACGCGGGGAGCACTTGCCCGGTACAGCCGACGGATGCTGAAAAGTGGGCTCATCCCCGCATACGCGGGGAGCACCTGGACAACTTCGGCGTCCACATTTACGAACTGGGCTCATCCCCGCATACGCGGGGAGCACCAACCTTGGCCTGGTTGTATCGACCCTGCGCAGGGCTCATCCCCGCATACGCGGGGAGCACGCGGCGCCGTTGGTGCGGACAACCTTCAGCCCGGGCTCATCCCCACATACGCGGGGAGCACGTCGCGGCAGTGAGGTTCGTGTTGAACACGATGGGCTCATCCCCGCATACGCGGGGAGCACTTCGTTGCCGCACTGGGCGGAATGAGTGGCACGGCTCATCCCCGCATACGCGGGGAGCACGTCATGCTCAGCATCTGACCGAGCTGCGTTGTGGGCTCATCCCCGCATACGCGGGGAGCACGCAGTCCTTCCAGGGCGGCACGATCGCACGACGGGCTCATCCCCGCATACGCGGGGAGCACGGGCATGGCTGTGCTCGGGTTGTTGGTCATCAGGGCTCATCCCCGCATACGCGGGGAGCACGGGCATGGCTGTGCTCGGGTTGTTGGTCATCAGGGCTCATCTCCCCGCATACGCGGGGAGCACGTCGAATGCGGATGACTTGAACCCGCCGAACAGGGCTCATCCCCGCATACGCGGGGAGCACATGAAAAGCGCAGATGGTCATCAGTCGATTCAGGGCTCATCCCCGCATACGCGGGGAGCACTTCCCAGCTCACGAAGTCGCCGGCGACCACCTGGGCTCATCCCCGCATCCGCGGGGAGCACCTCGACGAGAAGCGGTTCGATCTCGACACACAGGGCTCATCCCCGCATACGCGGGGAGCACGTCCGTCATTTTCGCGTCATTCGTTTGGTGCAGGGCTCATCCCCGCATACGCGGGGAGCACTTCCCAGCTCACGCGTTCGCCGGCTCCCGCCTGGGCTCATCCCCGCATACGCGGGGAGCACCGGATGGCTTCCGGCCGGCGAGTTTCGATGGAAGGGCTCATCCCCGCATACGCGGGGAGCACACTTCTTCACCTGGTACTTTTCTGGAAAGGGGAAGGTTTCAGCATCACTTAGAGACGTAGGATCCAAATAATAGGCCCCGATCTCTGCTACTCCTCCGCTCGTCGGGATCGAGCCTTACGATAGCGACTTGCCTTGCTCCAGCCCGCACGCGGCTTGGATGCTGACTCCAATGCTTCACCAGTGTGCGGCCGTCGAATGAGTTTCACACCGTCGATGTCAATAGTCTCCCAGTCGTGTCGATGAACAAGAAACTCGAGTCGCTGCTCATTGCGGGCGGTGAACACCATGATCGCTCGCCCGTTATTGCAGAGTTCGATCACACGATCCCAGAGCAATTCGCGGACCCGCCTGTTCAAGACACCAACAAAAACACCGGGACTCACCTCCAACAGCCAGCGTGTGAGGTGCCCACGCAAACCTGATGGGCACGCAGTGACAATGAGGACTACCACGGAACCTCGTCGTATGATGTTCCACTCGCCACAGCCGGGCCCTGGTCGTCCCACATTTGAACGACGTCCGCTTCCCAGCCTTCGCCTTCGTCTGAGCTGTCGGGTAACAGCAACTGCTGGATGTCCTGAACGCAACGACTTAACAGTTTTCCGTTGTACACAGCATCGCGGACTGCTCGACGGGTCACGCCCATGACATCGAAGCCTTCACCTTCAGCCTCTGCCTGAACTGCGATGTCAAATGCAATCGGAATTGCGATCTCAGCTTTGTAGAGGTCGGCGATGTCGTAGACGAACGACCGATCATGCCCGGTGTGGACGAAGCCGAGGCCGGGGGAGCATCCCAGTGCCACGATCACCGCGTGGGTTATTCCGCATATGCATGTTGTGGCCGCTGACAGTGCCTGGTTAACCGCATCAGATGCCCCAAAGTCTTCGACGTTGTAATCTCGCCGGTTCCATTCGACGCCAGTGCGTTTGGCATGTTCGCGATATGAATTTCGTACACGTGCACCTTCGCGGCCACGCAGTTGTTGCATGTTGAGCGATCCAATTTCTTCACCGGGAAATCTCATCGCATACATTTGGCGAGCGACGGCCAAGCGAGATGCCCTGGCCGACACTGCCATTGCTTGTGCGTCGAGTAATCTGCTTGTCCTACCCAGCGGTCTTCCGTGTGCGTAGTACCGCACCCCACGTTCGCCGACCCATACAGTGGACGATCCGCTTTCCGCCATTAAGACCATGGCTTGATGAGTAACCCGTGTTCCTGGACCCAGTAATAGTGCGCCGATTGTGGCAGTGGGTATGTGAACTACTCCGCGTTCATCGGTTGCGGTGATGGCGTTGCCGTCACGATGTACCGTGCAACGTTCAAGATAAATGAACGACAATCTGTCGGTGGCTCGAACCAGTTCACTAGGTTTCGCGGGGCGCGGTCCGGTCATCGCGTCACAATCATCCGGCCGGCGCGATGGTCAGGAGCCCGCAGCCATAGGCCTTGGCTCGGCCAACTCCGACGACGAGTGTGGACACGAATACCTTCGGATCTACCACGTCGAGAACACCGTCGAATGTCGCGGTGGAAATCGTAACCCGATGGCCGCTCTTGTTGAAGACCAAACTGTTTCGACTCGTGACAGCGAATGCTGCTTCGGTCTCCGGTCCGTCGGGTACTGAAAAGCCGAGTCGTTCTGCACGATCGAGGAGCCATTGTTCCTGCTGCTTGACTGTCACATGTCCGACGGGTTTGGTGTCCGACCATCCTTCCTTGCGAATGTTGTGGACGGGGTTGGCGGTTAGCCGAAAACTCCAGCGCTGGCCTGCCGTGATTCGTTCGAGTAGTGGTGTGTAGCTCCGTGTCTGCCACATCTGGCCGGTCTGCCAACCCGCTTGTTCGACAAGATGGGTGAGATCGGGTTCTCGCGGGCTGACGATCAACAGACTCACGTCATGCTTTTCCGTCTGATCGACTCGCCAGAGTGCCCGGCCTTCCTTGTCGGAGGTGTCCGGCGGAAATCCGGCGAGTACGGCGGCGTGCATGGATTGCGGTGATGCGAGAAGCTTCCGCGCGCCACGCCGTGCCGGGTTCAGTGGCATCTTGGTCAAGAACATTTATGCTCCCCCTAGTGCGGCCATGACGTCGTGCGTATTTGCGCGACCTTTTGGGTTTTCGATATTCACGCCATGTTCGATGACGTTGCGCCAGCCGTATTCTCGCAACGTCGGATCGAAGCTGATCGGTATGTCCCGAACCAGTTCGCCGATTTCGCCGTCCACGGCGTCGATCGCGATGCGTAGGTGCACGGATTTTCCTTGTCGTGTGCGGTACCAGTTCGCTGCTTCCCACGGTGCTGATTCAAGTGCTGTCATCAGCGGCGTCTCGGAAACGTTCAGCCGCAAGGGGCCACTAGGTGGGCATGATCGACGTCCCAAATAGAGTGGAAATGTCGGGTTTCGTAGAGCTTCAGCCAACGCTCCCACCAGATTTGAGTCACCTTCCACACCAGCGACAAACACTGCATCGCCGAGATAGTAGCGATACGACAACGGCATCGTGCGCTTGTCGTCCAAGCTTTTCGCGGTTTGAAAGTCGCGGATCAACTGTCCTGGTTGGTCAACGCGTACACCGAATTTCAATGCCGCGAGATCCTCGAGCGGATCGGTTCTCCGACGTCCCTGTGCTGCTGCCAATAGGCCGACGACTCCACTCTTCGTCGGCTCCTGTCGGGTGTTGCGTTGACTGAATCGACTCGCCGCGCCCCATGCTTGCATGGGGCCAGACAATTTCAGCAAGAGCGTCGTCACGACAACCGCTCCGCCACCAACGCACCTACCTGTGAGATAAGGTCCTCGATCGACACCTGCTCACCGAGTCCCGCCAACGGCTTCGCCGCAGCTCCGAGAGCAACTACCAACGTGTGCCCTGATCCGGTGCCGTAGGCACGAGCCACATCTTCATGCCGAATGGCAAAGGCAGAAGCCGCATTTGCCATCACACCGGCTGTGTCATCTCGGGTGATTGCGTCTTCGAATGCACCCGCCAAATTGATGGGTTGGTCGTCTCGAATTGTGACCACGATTGCGTCGGGCAACGTTCGGTTGGCAAAAGTGTTTTGTTTGCCTGTCGGCATGGAGCGCGTGAACGAGTCCACAAAAGCCTCCACCGCGCGGGCAGTCGCGGCGTCATCGCCCAGGTTTTTGCGGAGACCGCCGACATTGACTGTGGCGTAACGATAGAGGGTGGACGAGTTAAATTCCACGGTACCGATCATGCCTGCACCGGTTTCGGAATCGCGCTCCTGCAAATCGTCGACGGCTGTGAAATAGTCGAACTCGTTGGCGACCGAATGCACACTGATTGCATGGGCAACTTGTGCAGCTGCGTCGACGTTCAGTTCCGCATCGTCAGCGACCATGCGGCCGAACAGTGCGACGTCAAAGCTGTTGTCCTGGTTGACTGCAGCCTTAGCGTCCTTCACAACGATCTTGACCCCCGACTGATCAGAGGCTATCGCAAGTTCTGCTAGTTTTCGGATCTGTCCGGCACTGAGAAAGATAAGGTAGCCCGACTGATCAGCCGGAGCCTGAGTACCCTTCGGCGCGTCCTTCGGCAACTTCGGTGTGGTTAGTTTGATCCCGGCGGCTTTCAGAACGTCCGCAGCGAGACGCTGCGTGTCATCGACACGATCCTGATAGGTCTCGTCGATATGTCGAATCTCGTCCGCTACCAACTCGACGACCCGCTTGGTGCGGTAACCGATATCCGACTTGTCCAAGGTCTCATTAAATCTCTTGCGAGTGGCACGCTTCCAAGCCTGGCTTGACACTCGGGCCCGACGAACGCCGCCGAACACGGCAGTCTTGGGACTGCCGGTGTCGTCACGGTTGATGTTGCTCGGAGGAACCGATTGGAGAATATGGATGTCGATGAAGGTGTTACTCATGATGGATATGTGGTCCTTCTGCTAAGAGTTCTCGGATTCCGCAGCATCAACCGATGCGGCGTTTGATTCTTGATGGCTTGTTCTGTAATAGTCACGGCCCCAGGCCAACCGAACGCTGTCGGCAGCCGAGGGCGTCTGAAGCCGGCGCAAATCGACGGCCAATCGCCCGTAGTCGAGTGGCACCCCAGCGGACCTGAATTGAGTAATCAGCCCACGCAGGTGATGCAACAATTCCTCACGCGAGTCCGATGTCGCAAGAGTCATGAAGCGTTTGCGAACGGCCTCCTCATTGGCGGTGTGGCGGCCCAACTGGTGCGCTGCCCGACCAAGGGAAACTCCCCTCTTGTGCATCCCTGCAGACGCAGCCTGCTGATGCAAGGCAAACAGGGTTATCGCACTGTGCGCTGCATACTCGTACTGCGACGGTGTGTCATCACGGTTGAGTAACTCCGGTTCGATACTTCCGATCGTGTCTTGCCAGACGGCCGGGACGCTCCCCGGTTCCGATGTGATTGCGCGTCTCAATCGAGCTAATCGTGCCGTGACATCGAATTCGCGACGATCCGACAAATAGCCCGTCTGAAGTCGCCCCACAACAGTGGATACCGACTCCCTCAGCTTGTCATCGGCTGATCGGGGCTTTTCGTCGAGCTTCTCTGATGTGGTCATACGGATGCACCTTCCTTGCTGGCATCTGGTTTCGGCATTGCAGGAAATGCGTGCACGAGCTCTTTGCGGAGCGCTTGCCGGAACCAGACCGCTGCCTGTGACGAATCGACATGGCGCTCACGCACAGAGCGCCCGACAAACGCCGGGGCACCGGCTGATTCGATGAGAGCCCGACTCATCGGTTCGACCGTGGATTTGACTGTCCGATGCCATTCTCGGAGGTAGTCCTCGAGATCGGTGTCATCAGTGAGTTGGGCGAGCCATCGTCGAAACGGTGCATCGAGGGCAAAAAATGCCTCCGCCCGGGCGACAGATCGTGGTCCGTCCGATTCTCCGCCGGATGCGGCTGCGAGATTGCCGGCCAGATTGGCGAGTGCGGCTATCGCACCATCCGCCGCGCCCACGGCCATAGTTGCGTAACTTCGTGTCTCGCTGTGTCGGCCGAGGAGCGCAAGATGAATCTGGAGGACATCATCAATGCTCTCACCCACAATTGACGACTGATTGATGTAGGCCAAGCCCAGCGCATGAGGACGCACCGTCAGCTTCTTGTCCAGATACCCACCGTCCACCAACCTATCGAGCCAATGGGCCACGCCCGGGGCCAACGACTTCATCCGTCCGTCGACCTTGGGATCGGAAACGTCACTCAGGAGCGCAGTGACGCCGCGCCACAATGCCCGTTCCGACTTATGCTCCTGCGGCAGGTAACGAACATCGCCGAATTTCTTGGACTGAGGTTCGCTAAAACGCCACGGTGTCAGGAACTCCATGTCGAACCGGTTGTGGGTACTTGCTGCGTCACCGTTCATGATCAGCACGCCGCGCACGGACTTTCCGTCGTGATCGAGCCGCAAACGACGACTCTGCCAGGTTAGTAAATCTGTGGGGCCCAGCGGTGTTGGGTCCTCACGCGCCCCGGCACCCGCGTGATCTCGCTCCCACACCGGTGCATCCGCTAACGGAGGCAGATCACCTGCGCGATTGCGTAGGACCGTGTTGAGTAACAATGTCTGAAACAGGTTAGTGCCTTCGAAGAGCACTCCGCCCAATTGCCCCGACCACGCAACTCCGATCGGGTAGCCCTTTCCATTCTTCACCCGCCGATCTCGCGGGTCGCCGGACTTGATGCCCGAAGGATCGAAAGCCTGGCAGTGCACGATCCACCGCGCTGCCTCTGCGTAGGAAATCGACGCCAATGACGGGCCGGCTCTGGTGGTGAAGTATTTTTCGTTCGACGGGACGTCGGCGATTATACGTTCGAGAGAAGTGAACTCCCCTTTCGCCGTTGCCAGATCGGCAACTTGGAAGAACGGTTCCACCGTATCTAGCAGGTCGAATCGATGCGCGAAATGTCGCGTGTAGCTTTCGATCTCACCAATCGGAAACTGCCCGCCTTTCCATATCTGTGCCCACCGCTTCTCGGGTTTGTCACCCCAGTCGATTGCCCGATGCACGATCGCCAGCAGGATCCGTTGAAGGGCGAAGGCCTGGGTGGGGATGTCCCCACCGACACCTCTGATCGTCGATGCCTGATCGAATATCTCGGCAATGGATACCAATCCTTGATCACCGTTAGTGCGATGCACTGGAATCCACGCCTCGGACAACAAATTGAATTCTGTGACCGTCATAGTTCTTCTTTCGTCACGATTAGCCCTTCGATGGAGTGATACCGAATGTCGAAACCAGCAAGATGTGCGCAACCCTCTGCATCGAGTTCGAGGACGAGTTCTCCTGCAAGCCATTTCGAGTCCTGCCAGCCGGAGTAACATCGCTGCTCCAACTCGTCCAGTGTTTGATCAATCCGCCATGAGCCGGTCAGCTGCATCGGCAATCGCACCGTGGCGGTCAAGGCCTGCCTCGACAACGCGCCGCTGGGTGCGAAGTCCGTATCGATCACCGCGCCACCGCACTGCTCCGGAAGGTGAACGTTCTCACCGATCCGTTGGGTGACAATAACTTCGATACCTTCGTCCGTGTCACGGACCTTCGCTTGCCCTCGCGGACCGTCGGCTTCACCGACATTTTCTGCCAACCAGTCGACCAAGGTTTCCTCGGCGTATGGCTCTGGGAGGAGAAACGAGGACGCTTCCAGGCGCGTTCTATTCTTCTCCACAACATCTCGCGCAGTTGCGTCGCGATAGTCCGCGGCCCACGTCTGCGGGATCGGTACATTCTCGCCGTACGCCAACTGTACGAGTTCAGCAATATCTCGTGGCAATTCGACGGATCCGACGCACCAGCGCTCACGCAACACCGCCAACGTGCGCACCAAGAGAACATCGGAATATATCCTGCTTGACGCCGTGATCGGCACCGGAAGATCCGACGCCCAATCCACTACCCCGGTGACGAAGAACCGGGGATCTCGTACCCGCTCCGGGCGAACCGTCGAGCTGTGCCGGTGCAACCGTCCCATTCGCTGAAAGAGAAGATCAATGGGGGCCAGATCGCTGATCATCACATCGAAGTCGATATCGAGAGACTGCTCGATCACCTGCGTGCCCACCACAATCCGCCGCGCCGGACGCTGACCGTTCGGGCCCAGCTGCTTGACCAGCCCTGCCTCCAGATCACTGCGATGCTGCGCAAGGAAACGCGAATGAATCAACGTCACGTCACCGGGAAATTGCTCCGCCAATACTCTCGCAGTTTCCTGCGCACGCCTCACCGTATTTCTAACAATGCCAGCGCAACCACCGTCAGCAAGTAGATCCGTCAGCAGCTCGACGAGTGAGTCCAACTCGTCATCGAGCTGCACAACCCCGACTGTCTTCGGGGCAGAAGTGTCGTCAACACTGATCGCCTCAACACCGGATGCCTGGCACACGGTAATCACGGGGTAGCCAATGTCCCCTACTAGATGTTCGTGCGCATCCTTACCTGATTGGTAGGCCTGAACCAACGCAACACGCTGCTCGGACGGTAGCGTCGCCGACAGGAGAATTACCGGAACCCCATATGCCCCAAGCCACTCCAACGACCGCTTCAGGTATTCACGCATGTACGTGTCCGCGGCATGAACCTCATCGACGATGATGACCTTGTTGGTAAACGCCAAGTGCCGCAGCACCACGTGCTTCGCTTTGAGCGCCGCGAACAGCAACTGATCAACGGTTCCGACGACAAACTCCGCGAGCAGTCCCCTCTTACGCCCGGACATCCATGAATGCGCAATAACTGTCGCCCCGTGATCACACACGTCGTCACCGACCACACCCAAAGCCGATTCTGATTGCAGTTCACGGTAGCTCGGATTGAGTGACGCCTTACTGTGCGCGAGAACAGCACTCGCAGCAGCTAATCCGTCCTGCGCCTCGATCCACCCAAGAACACGCTCAAACATCGCATTAGACGTCGCCATCGTCGGCAAAGCAAAGAAAACCCCACCCTGACCGAACTTCTGCGCCAGCACCTCCGCAGCAGCCAACGCTGCTTCCGTCTTTCCAGTGCCCATGGCGGCCTCGACAATGAGCATTCCCGGCTCCGCCATCCCCCGTGCAGCATCGACCGCCGCAACCTGCATCGAGCGCGGCTCCACATCGTCCGGCAAACGAAAGCGGGCCTTCAACAGCGCCGCAAGATCCCCCGGCGGATGCGCTTCCCACGGCGGCAAGAACGCCAGCCGCTCCCACATCTGCTCCGCAGTGCGGACAGAATCTCGATTCTCTCCCAGCGGAAAGAACTCATCATTGCTGGCGATCCAGTCGGACATGATCACGAACCCCGTCCACAACGCCTGTTCCTGAACACTCAGCGCACGCGCCGACCACGCACCGAAATAGGCTCTAGCGTCTGTGAGCTCCGTGATGTAGTCGAGCAACTCATTCCTGCAAACCTCCCAGGCAGTGTCGCCAAAGTGCGCACGCTTCGGATCTTCCAACAATTGACGACGAACCGGAGGTGTTCCATGATGCCCACCAGCAATAACCGCAAACGATCTTGCCTCCGAAGGATCCCAGCCCTGCACCACCAGGTACTCGGCAATAGCAATGTGACTGACAAGTGAATGAGGCGTCATACTGCGATTCGCGATAACCGGCTTGATCTCCAAACCGGCCGCACGCATCGGCGCAGCGAGATCTTCCACCTGCATCGCAAACGCTGGACTCAACTTGCCCGTATCATGTGTGCCGGCCAACCAAGATCCAAGTGTCCGCGCCTCATCGAAGGTCCGCCCCTTCGCCAGAATCTTTTTCGTCGACAGCGGCAACCACCGATCCCACAACAGGCCTGCCACCGCAGCCGCATCCGCACTATGCCGCTGAAGGGAGAGCCAATCGCCCGAGTCGCGCGAATATTTCGCCCACGCGGACCGCGTTGCCGAACTGAGTGTCATCGTTACCTACTTGACTGTGAATCCTTGGCCGAGCGCCGCGGGTCAAAAGAAACCTACTCGTTGGCTCAGACAATTGAGATCTTAAAACCGCAATACCGTTGCATTTCAGTCGCAGAAGCACGAAGAACCAATTCGCTGCCTCTAACGCGATACCGTATTCATCGCGGTCAGTGAGAATACGAAACCCTCGCGAAGGCGCATTTCCGCCTTCGGTGAGATACCACGTCGAAAAATCGCACAGAACTTGCAATACCTAGATCAGCCCCGTGTCAACGGGAACATTACTGAAGGCATCTGACATGAGATCAGCGTCGTACGTCGACAAACCACTTCCACGCCGCGGTTTTCGGCCCCCAGTATCCAGATTCTTGTTTACAACCAAGACAGTCTGGCCCCTTAGGGACACGAGTCTGAATCGCAACGCGGACCGAGCTGCGCATCCTGTTCTCCCTGCACTCGCGGAGAGCACAGATCGTGATCGACACGGTGCGCACCTCCTCTGGGATCATCCCCGCATTCGCAGGGAGCACGTTCCGTTGTAGCCGTGGAACTCCTGCGTGATGGGCTCATCCCCGCATTCGCGGGGAACACGGAGACAGCAGCCTCTTCGACATCCGGTCCTGGGGCTCATCCCCGCATTCGCGGGGAACACGTGGCAGCCCTGTTCGGAGCGGGAACTCACTGGGGCTCATCCCCGCATTCGCGGGGAACACGTCGGGGCGATGGTGTTCGTTGCGGGTGTCGTGGGCTCATCCCCGCATTCGCGGGGAACACGCCCAACCGGTCCGACGGGCGCGGATTCGACTGGGCTCATCCCCGCACTCGCGGGGAACACGACGGAACCATCGACGACGCCGGACAGTGGGTGGGCTCATCCCCGCATTCGCGGGGAACACTGGTCGCTCTGGGCTCGCACCCTATTCCCCCAGGGCTCATCCCCGCATTCGCAGGGAACACCATCCGTTGATGATCTCCTCTAGTTCTTCGAGGGGCTCATCCCCGCATTCGCGGGGAACACGCGTTGTCGATGTGCATCTCGTCGCCCTTGACGGGCTCATCCCCGCATTCGCGGGGAACACCAAGGTGGTGAAGACGTGGGCACTGTTGTGCGGGGCTCATCCCCGCATTCGCGGGGAACACGCTTTCTTCCGCAACTGGCCTGGCTCAGTGGAGGGCTCATCCCCGCATTCGCGGGGAACACCGCGAAGCGATCCTCGAGGCGTCCGCAACCCTGGGCTCATCCCCGCATTCGCGGGGAACACACGTCGGTGAGTGCGCCGCCCGTCCCGGCCGTGGGCTCATCCCCGCATTCGCGGGGAACACTCGAAACGGGAGAAACTCGCGTCACCCGAACCGGGCTCATCCCCGCATTCGCGGGGAACACTCCATGCCTCGCGAATACCGTTGTTGTAGACGGGGCTCATCCCCGCATTCGTGGGGAACACCCTTGCCCGTCGAGCCTTCCGAACAGTCCCGCGGGCTCATCCCCGCATTCGCGGGGAACACTCCTCGAGTGCCTGGAACCGAGAACCGCGGTAGGGCTCATCCCCGCATTCGCGGGGAACACTTCAGATCCCTCTCGATGTCATCAGTGGTCTTGGGCTCATCCCCGCATTCGCGGGGAACACCAGATCAAGATGCTGTTCAACAGCATCCCATCGGGCTCATCCCCGCATTCGCGGGGAACACTTCGACACCGGTGGCGTGTGGGAGCCGGGCACGGGCTCATCCCCGCATTCGCGGGGAACACCGCAGGCGTGGGCGATGACGGGTTTCCTGCTCGGGCTCATCCCCGCATTCGCGGGGAACACGATGAGGATCGCCGTGTCGGGTTTGTCGGGGAGGGCTCATCCCCGCATTCGCGGGGAACACACTGCGAGACGGCAGACGCGTCCGGGAACTTGGGGCTCATCCCCGCATTCGCGGGGAACACTTGCTGTGTAGCTGAGGACGGTGCATCGTGGCGGGCTCATCCCCGCATTCGCGGGGAACACTGCTCGGTCGAGGATTTCGATGGCGACGATCAGGGCTCATCCCCGCATTCGCGGGGAACACGCCGATACCGCTATCACACAATCGTTGTCACCGGGCTCATCCCCGCATTCGCGGGGAACACTTGGGTTCACTCACGACGATGTTCTTGAGGATGGGCTCATCCCCGCATTCGCGGGGAACACACCAAGCGGATTTCCGATATCACCCTGCAGAAGGGCTCATCCCCGCATTCGCGGGGAACACCTCGCTGCTTTGGTGGCGCTCAGGACGTTCAAGGGCTCATCCCCGTATTCGCGGGGAACACACTTTTGACCTGCCGATTTCCCGAGAAAAGCATGGTTTCGGCATCACTCGGGAAAAGGACATTTCGCTAATAATGCCTTATTGCAGCTGCCAGAAGGTGCACGGATGCCATACATTTGAATCTTCCTTCCGCGCAGCGTCATCAGCTTGGACCAATGTCGATCGCTACCTAATCAGCGAGCCAGGCGTGTGCAATCAACGACATCACTGGCAACTGCCCCCGGTAGTTGTCGGCGATGGAAGTCAGAGTAAACCTTGAGTCGGAGGTTTCACCTGCCGACAGCAAAGCGCAACAAAGCCGCCAGTGCTGTAAGGGTGCGTTTCATGCTAGGGCCGGCCTAGCACATTCTTGGAACCACGTTCGCTTTTCTGCCCCAGGCTGCTCCATGAAGTAGCTGTTCGGTACCAGTGGGATCAGCATCGGCTCGACCCGCCCGGGTATGGCGATACGCATCCAGCGAGATCGGTACCCCGCCCATCGCCAGCGCGGCACGCTCGGATTCGCTTCGCTGAGCGTCCTGAAACGTCTCTTTAGCCGGGCTAACGTCCAACCCGCTTTGTTCGAGCGCATCCATCGGAAGAATGTCGCATGCGGAAAAATTGGGATCGGACGAAGCATCCGCAGTTAACGAGGTCGACGCTGCGTCCTCTGCGTCGCCACACGACGCGATCGCTGCCGAAACGAGCAGCAGAGACGCGACAGCGGTGAGCGTGCGAGGGCTCGGCGTAGATGGCCAACCACGGCTCACATTGATGGCAGTCAGTGTCTCACGACATATCAACGGCCAACTCCGAGTCATCTACAACCCACGTACCGTCGCTCGCCTCGCCGCTAGTACAGCTTTCCCAAGTCGTTATTTCCTCAGCATGCTACTGATTTCGTATATCGCTGCCCTCGGAATTGGCGAGGTACCCCATGGGCAAGTACGTTTCGCTCATTCCGCCGGCCCCAGCTTCACGCCGTTGTTCTTGATTCCACGCACACTGCCATCATTGGGAATAGTGACGTAATCCCCGCCCTCCGACGCATAGCTCGTGGTCTCGCTGATCGTGTCCTCGCAGAAGGGATCTCGGCACAACGTGTACCAGCGCAGACTGACCACGGGGTCGCTGTTGGCTGTCACACGATACCGCCCCGGCTGCACCTGTTCGGGAATCTTCCATGACCCACTCGATGAATAGGGGTCGATCGGCAACTCGACACTTGTACTGGGCGTAAAGGGAGATTCAAGCGCCGGCGCTTCGTTCCCTCCACACGCGCCGAGGCCCAGCACCGCGGCGGCAAGGCCCGCCAAAACCGCTCTGTGGTTTGTCACAGTCTGCATCCGAAGTCACAGCCTTAGTCGTCGCCATCCCCCGCGTACTCTTTGTCGCGTACATGATCTCCGCTGTTACGCGGGTCATGTCGGTTCTTCCGTTCCAGCTACTTGTCTCGCCGTCGCGATCTTGCTGCATCAGGGTCGGGTTTCCGCTGTGAATGTTGATCTTCTGTGCGTTCGATGCATGTCTGCGGAAATGCCCGTGATCGGCGCTCTCCACGTCCTCTGCGCGGCTGACCAGCCATTTCAGATGATCGTGTAACCGAGTTCGTGCGCCGCGGTGTAGATGCGGTCGGCCAACGCCGGATGACTCAACGGCGCCGAGAACTCCGGAAGAGCGGGGAATGCGTCGCCGGCGCGCTCGAACAACGCCATACACACAGTTCCGGCGTACCGGCCCCGATAGAC
>NZ_JAWLRZ010000017.1:0-76813 GCF_033142425.1 Rhodococcus sp. IEGM 1366 | reverse complement strand
CAGATGCGGGTCGATGCGGGCGGTTACCTGAAGATGCATTCCTTCCACCCGTAAACACCCACCGACAGCTCCGAAGGTCCTCGCCTCGGTGTGATGTGAAGGGAACCTCCGGTTGGGGTGTGGCTTATCGAAGCCCCGCCTCCGACCGGAGGTTTTGCTGTTCGTCGGTATACCCGGAAGAACGATATCGACGGTGCGCGTTCGCTCATTGGTTTCGGATACCGCGCCGAGATTCTGCGCACTGACACCAGCGAGGTCGGCCGACCAATATCGACCTAGTCGGGAAGCGCTCTGTGTGCGACGTAATCGTCTGTACAGCAGTCCCTTTCCGCTTCATTGCAAGGTTTCGTGCATCGCCGGAACATGGCAGTTCATGCTGCTGTAGGCACTCAGAGGTGGAATGAATCGTGAATCTGACGCAACTCGCCGGGCTATACGAGAGCAAGCTTGCCGTTGTCATGGGACGAACGGGAAAATCGCTGACGTATCGGCAACTCGAAGAACAGTCGAATGCGATTGCGCATCTATTTCGACTGCGAGGACTGATCGCAGGTGATCACATCGCGATCCTCATGGAGAACGAGATTGAAGTTTTCCCTGTCGTATGGGCGGCGCAACGCTCCGGGTTGTTGTACACGCCGGTGAATTGGCACCTCAGCGCCGATGAAGCGGCCTATATCGTCGAGGACTGTGGCGCTCGGCTACTTGTACATTCTGAATCGCTGAGTGAATTGGCGCTGAAGGCGGAAGCGTCAGCACCTCAGCTGAAGTCACGGTTGGTAGTGGGCTCGGGTGCCGGAGATTCGCTGGAAGCAGAGTTAGAAGGGGTGCCCGTCACGCCTATTCCGGACGAGTCCGAGGGCTATTACATGTTCTACTCGTCTGGCACCACGGGTCGGCCCAAGGGAATTGTGCCGGAACGGACAGACCAGCCCTTCGGGTCGGGGCTCCCGATTGATTCCAGGATGGCCTCAGCCTTCGGATTCGGACCTGAAGCGGTGTACCTCAGTACGGGTCCGCTTTACCATGCCGCACCCCTCGGTTGGTGCCTGGGAACAATGCGCAACGGAGGGACTGCCATTGTCATGGAGCGGTTCGACGCCGAGTCTGCGTTGGCCCTCATCGAGAGGTTCTCGATTACCCACGGCCAGTTCGTTCCCACGATGTTCGTGCGCTTGCTCAAACTCGACGACGTCACCCGCTTGCGATACAACGTCTCGAGCATGGAACTGGTTGTTCATGCAGCAGCTCCATGCTCCATCGAAATCAAAGAGCGAATGATCGACTGGTTCGGGCCGAAGTTGACCGAGTTCTACGGCGGTAGCGAGGGCACTGGATTCTTCATGATTGACTCCCCGAACTGGTTGGCGCATAAGGGTTCTGTCGGACGAGCTGTTATCGGTGTGGTTCATGTTTGTGACGACGAGGGGATGGAACTACCAGCTGGGAGTATCGGAACGGTGTGGTTCAGCGACATCCGCCGATTCGAGTATCACCGTGATCCTGTGAAGACCGCAGAGTCCTTCAACGACAAAGGGTGGAACACGCTCGGCGATCTTGGGCATGTCGACGAAGACGGATACCTCTATTTGTCTGCACGGCGCACCGATCTGATTCTCTCGGGCGGAGTCAACATCTATCCTCGGGAAATCGAAGACGAACTCGCCCTCCATCCTGCAGTCGACGATGTTGTCGTAGTCGGACTTCCCGATGACGAGATGGGGCAGAAGGTGCACGCAGTAGTCGCGGTGACGCCGGGTGTCGTAGCCGACGAAGCACTGGTTGAAGAGCTCATCGAATACTGTCGAGCGCGTCTTGCCCGATACAAAGCTCCGCGGTCGGTGAGTTTCGACGAGGTGCCCCGGCTACCCAGCGGAAAAATACTGCGCCGCGAGCTGATGGCACGTTTCGGCGAAGCATGAACGAAGCAACCGGTCAGCTCAGTTCTGGCGAGGTTCGGTCAAGATGTAATGCGTAGAAGCACTTTTCGCACGATCGCCGTCATGGTCTGACTGTGCGGTGGTAGTGCGCGCATGGCCAGGGGTGACGACGCTCGGTGTCGGTCAAAGATGTCAACTGAACTCGGGAGTTCTTTCCGCACAACGGAATACTCGGTATCGAGCACGTCGAAAATCTTGATAGCGTCCCATCGGGACCAACTTGTGTTTCTGACGGCTTGGCTCAGGGATGGAACTCCACCTTTCCGGACCGTACAAACCGCCCGAACGATACAGGATCGAAAATACGGATTGGCGGGGCTGATGGGGCATGTGAGCGAAGGCGTCGACGATTGGTTCGAGGGCAAGGTGGCAATTGTCACCGGGGCATCGCGCGGCATCGGACGCGCTGTGGTCGGGAAATTGGCAGTACGAGGTGCGTCGGTTGTCCTCAACGGGCGGGATCAGGTGGTTCTCGATCTCGCAGTGAAGGAAATCGAAGATGCCGGTGGCTCGGCGATCGGGGTTCAAGGCGACTTCGCTGACCCCGAATTTCCCGAAAAGCTGATCGGTGCTTGCCAATCCGAGTTCGGACGAATCGACTTCGTGGTCAACAATGCCGCGACCAGCGCTCATTCGGGACGGGTTCTGGATTGTGGAAGGGAAGCCTTCAGCAAGACAATCCTGTCCAATACTTGGCCGGCCGTGGCGATTATCCAAGCAGCCGTGGCAGGTGGCCTCCCCGAGGGTTCGTCGATCGTCAACATCTCTTCGGCTGGGGCGCAACGCGTTCACGAGACGGCGGGTGTCTACACTGCGGGAAAGTCCGCACTCGAGAGCTTGACCTTCACGCTGTCACGCGAACTCGGACCTCGTGGCGTGACAGTCAACGCCATCGAACCCGGCATCATCAAGACAGATCTCGCCGGTGCGATCTGGAAAGGCGAGCGCGAAGCAGCGGAGAGCCGGCTCATCCCGATGCAGCGCCTCGGAGACCCTTCCGATATTGCGAACGCCGTGCTCTATCTCCTCGGGCCCGATGCGCGTTGGGTCAACGGCTCAGTACTTCGCATCGATGGCGGACGCTTCCATGTGGGTGGGGAGTCCGCCCACAAGATCGGCGTTTTTCAATGACTTCTCCCTTCGAGATCCCCTAGATCGCAAGTGTGACTGCCAAGAACCGGAAGCTTCTTCGAACAGATGGGTAGAGAGACGATGACAGTAAGAGTTGGTGTGGTTGGTTTGAGCGCCACGGGAAGCTGGGCGTCATACGCGCATCTGCCCGCGCTGCGGGCCGTCGAGGGCTTCGAAGTGCGCGCGTTGGCAACGAGTTCCCCCGAATCAGCGCAAGCTGCAGCCGAGGCCTACGGGGTGCCGCTGGCGTTTTCGAGCGTCGAGGACCTCGCACGATGCGACGAGGTTGATCTCGTGGTGGTGGCAGTCAAGGTGCCTCACCATCGTGAGCTCGTCCTCGAGGCATTGTCCGCCGAGAAGCCGGTGCTGTGCGAGTGGCCCCTTGCCAACGGTGTTGCTGAGGCCGCCGAACTGGCCAGTGCCGCCGAAGGCAAGCATGCCTATGTCGGCTTTCAGGGAACAGCTGCGCCGGCTGTGCGCTACCTACAGGATCTGATCGCCGACGGATTTGTCGGTGAACTGGTCTCCACCAGCCTGATCGCAACTGCGGGCCCCTGGGGTGGGCCTGTCGGGAATCGCACCGAGTACCTGCTCGACAAGTCCAACGGTGCGACTCTGCTGTCTATCGTCTTTGGCCATCTTGTGGACTCGTTCAGCTACATCGTCGGCGACTTAGCCGACCTGAACGCCACTACGGGTATACGGCGCCCCACGGTGCTCAACACCGATTCCGGTGAGTTCGTCACTGCCACGGCAGAGGATGAGATTGTCGTGACGGGAACTCTCACCAATGGCGCGATCGCTTCGCTCCATCTCAGAGGGATGAATGATCACTCCAGTAAATTGATCTGGGAGATCAACGGCACCGAGGGGCACCTGAGGATCGACGGGACCGGGGGCACTCTGGCCAACCCGGTGACCATCCGGGGAGCGCGCGGTGACGATGTTTTGAGTGAACTTCCGGTTCCCGACGGCTACGATCACCACGCTGATTTGGTCGGCTCACCCGCCCACGCTGTCGCCCACGCCTACGACCGCCTTCGGCTGGACCTCAATGGGGGCAGCAAGCAGGCACCGGACTTCGCGCACGGACTTCTGCGTCACCGGTTGCTCGACGCCATTGAGCGAGCAGCGGAAACCGGTTCGCGCCAGTGCATTCAGGGCCAGTGACCGAGTACCGCATGAACACAGACGACCTATTGCAGAAGTTGTGGACCGTCGAGTCCATCAAGCAGATGCGTGCCCGCGTTGCGCGATTCCTGGACACCAAGCGGTGGGACGAGTTCGGGAACTGCTTCACAGACGATGCAACGCTCGAAGCGCCCGAAGCGGATCTACGGTGGGAAGGGCGGGCGCGAATCGTGCAGGGAATCAGTGTCGGTATGGACGGTGTACGTACTGTTCACCACCTACACGCTCCGGAGATCGAGATCACCGGTCCGGACACTGCGACGGGCGTCTGGGCCATGTCGGACGTTCTCGAGCGCGTTTCTCCTCAGGGGTCCACGATCACGAATGGCTACGGGCATTACGTTGAGCACTACGAACGTCAGGATGGACAGTGGCGCATCCGATCTCTGCGCCTGGAACGACTCCGCATCGACATCTGATATATGGATAGTCGTCAAGAGTCATGGTGAGGCGCCGCCGGGAATCTACCCCGGCGGCGCCTCGTTGTTTCCTTGCCGAATCCAGTTCAGCGACTTCTCTCCCCGTGGCGAATTGATGCACAAGACTTGTCGCCGCTCGCCCCGTCGCAGTCGTTGAATCGGCCAGGTGCGTCCCTCGGAAGGCTCAGCGGTTGGTACGTCCGAGGTCGACGGGTAGCTGAATGCCGGTGACGTGACGGGCTTCGTTGGAGGCGATCCATGCTACGGCAGCGGCTATATCTTCAGACTCGCTAACCGGGTCGGGGAGACTTCCCATGAACAGCAATCCTAGGTCTTGACGCGCCTCCATCTTCTGATGCAGTTCGGGGACGGTGAGCCCGGTGGCGACACCGTGCGGATGAACGCTGTTGACCCGGATTCGGTACTTGGCAAGTTCGTTTGCCATCGTCTTCGCGAGGCCTGTTACACCGTGCTTTGCCGCTACGTAGTCTGCGAGGAACGGAAGACCCTTCAGGCCGGCGACTGAGCTGGTAAAGACGATCGAGCCGCCGGTTGCCTGCTCGATCAAGATCGGCACAGTGGCTTTGGCCGTGTAGAAGGCACCGTGCAAGTTATTGTCAATGGTGGCGTGCCAGTGATCGAGATCAATTTCCCAGGACAGCGAAGCGGTGGTCATGCCTGCATTGGCGACTACAACGTCAAGTCTGCCGAGCTGATCGACCCCGTTTTCGACCGCGGCTTTGAGAGCGCTGAAGTCTTTGACGTCTGTGACGCTGGTGACGACGCGTCGGCCGTGCTTTTCCACTAGTCGTGCGGTTTCGTCGAGATCTTCGGTTGTCGGGCCGGGGTATTCAGCAGTCGGGAGGTCTTCGCAGATGTCGAGAGCGATGATATCTGCGCCTTCGGCTGCGAAGCGGACTGCTTCAGCGCGTCCTTGGCCTCGGGCCGCTCCGGTGATGAACACAACCTTCCCTTCGTATCTATGGCCGTTGGGGGCGTCGGGGATCGGCGCTTCGGGAATCTCGATGGTCATTTCGCTCCTCGGTCGTGAAATGTGGCAGAGTGCCATCACGCACAGTATGTCTCCAAAGTGGCCTGCGCAACTTCAATTCGACTCTCTTGCAAAAGATTTCGTCCTGTCGGTCGATCGATATCGAGGTAGCCGGGGCAGGGATCGCAAGGTTGCTGTCGCACTCACTCCACACGAGTGAACTCACATGCTTCACCGGTATCGGTTGCGCAGCAGCGATTTCGCCGAGGGGCAGCCGAATTGTTGGTACGGGGCGATATCGGACTGGCACAGAACATTTCCGGGAGCGCGAGGATGGCAACAGGTCACGGTGTGGGTCGCTATCCGTTGATGTTCAGGAGTTACTGCTGATCAGTCGATCTCGGCATGATTGAACTTCAAATGCTCGGCTGATCGGTGTCATTCTCTTGGCTCCCGTGCAACATCGAATGACCGTGATTCGGGGTCAACCTGCCTTAAGTAACCAGATTCATTTCTGGGACCATCGGTCGTAGCCGCTTGACGCTACGGCCTGGCGCAGTGCCTGCGAGTTATAGGTAAAGAACTGGACCGGGTCGAACTCGACCACTACGCGGTTCGGCGTGTCGAGCAGCGACAACTGCTGGTTCATTGCTTCTTCGTCGGCGCCCATTCCGACTCGCTTCAGGAACAACGGCAGAAGCCAACGCACCAGATCGCGATCTCCGTCGTGAACTGTCGCGATCGTCTTGGAGGTGACCATGGCACCGGTCATTCCGGTTCCCAGGCTCGAGACCACGACACAACTCTCGGGACGTGCGCGCAATGCCTGCACTCGCTTGCGGTTAGTCGTGGTGTGGACCCAGAACTTACCCTCCGATCGCACAAATGAATGTGGCATGGACACCGGCCATCCGTCCTTGTTCGTCCAGCTGACGGTGCACTCGTGCTGCAAGTCGAACAACTTCTCGCGGTCGTCCTCGGAGAGTTTGAAGGCCGACAGATCCTCGAGATTATCGATTCTTTTTGCCATGCTGATGGATGCTATGTGGGTCGCGCGCAAATAGGTCTTGACGATTCCGCTCAACGGTACAGCCTTTGACGAAACTTCCTGTGCGACATCGGTGGTCGCAAAGATCCCGTGCGGATTCTTCCTTCGGCCAGGGAGATCGTCGTCCGGGAGCATGCCCCGAGGGTGCTCCGGTCCGCCCTGGCAAAACCTCGAACGTGATGCCGGCTATCTGCTGTAGACGGAGTATGGAGGTCTATCTCGACTGTTCGCCCTTGTTTAGTTCAGTGCCGGCCTGCATGCAGGGCCGGGTCCAGCAACGATATCGATTCCGTCATCGCATTTTTTCCAGCGGTCAGGCAGAGATCGACTGAGCGCAAGTAGATCTGGCTGCGGACCTGGCGTGACGACGCCGTAGATCTCGGGGCGACGACGCTGGAGTTTCGTCGAAGGTAGGGGATGCCCCGTGGATCATTGACAAACTGAGCTCTAGTGATTAATTTAACACATACCAGCTGGTCGTACGGCTTGTGAAAGGTTCTCCACGTAAGCGTGTGTGGAGGAAATGCTCTACTTCCCATGTTGCGAGTCATCCGAATGGTTTACGGAGAGGTGTCCGATGAGGACTGAAGACTTGATTCTTGTAAGCACGGACGATCATGTGATCGAGCCGACCCACCTATTTGAAGGTCGGCTTCCGAAGAAGTACGCCGATGCGGCACCCCGCTTCATCACTCGCGAAGACGGGACAATGGCGTGGGTGTACGGGGACGCCGTCGTGTTGAACCCAGCTGTACAGGCGGTTGTGGGCCGACCGAAGTCCGAGTGGGGCATGGACCCCGTGTGTCGGGAGGAAATGCGACCGGGCGTCTACGACATCCACGCGCGTGTCAAGGACATGGATGTCAACGGCATGCTGGGTTCGATGTGCTTCCCCTCGTTCGTCCGTTTTTCCGGTGCACTCTTCTTGGAAAACGGAGATCGTGATCAGTCCGCCGCCATGGTCCGCGCCTACAACGACTGGCATATCGACGAGTGGGCTGGTACGTACCCAGGCCGGTTCATTCCGCTGGCCATTCCGATTCTCTGGGATCCGGTATTGGCAGCCGAAGAGATTCGCCGGGTAGCGAAGAAGGGCTGCCACGCAGTTACTTTCACTTCCAATCCTTACGACTTGGGTCTGCCGAGCATTTACCAGGATCACTGGGATCCGTTCTGGCGTGCGTGTGAGGAAGAAGGAACCGTTGTGTGCATGCACATCGGCTCCAACTCGAAGGCGCCGACGACGTCCCCGGACGCACCTGTAGAGCTGATCTACTCGCTGTCGCCCATCGGCTCGTTCGAAGCTGCCGCGGATCTTGTATGGAGCAAACTGTTCATCAAGTTCCCCCGACTGCGCGTCGCACTATCGGAAGGTGGAATCGGTTGGGTTCCATACTTCCTGGAGCGTTTGGACTACCTGTACAACCACACTCAGCACTGGTCGGGTATGGATCTCGGTGGCCGTCTGCCTTCGGAACTGTTCAACTCGAACGTCATCACCTGTTTCATCGACGACGAGGTCGGTGTCGACAACCTGCATCGACTCAACATCGACAATGTCACCTGGGAATGCGACTACCCGCACTCCGACACGATGTGGCCCAACTCCCCAGAGGGAGCAATGCGCTACATGAACAGAATCTCCGATGAGACGATCAACAAGATCACCCACCTCAACGCGATGAAGCACTTCCAGTACGATCCGTTCGCTCATATTTCCCGAGAGCAGGCCACAGTCGGGGCGCTGCGCAGTCGCGTTCCGGATTGGGACACCAGTGTCGTACCCACCGCGCACATGCGTCCGGATGCCACTGTAGGAGCGTAATTTTCATGACCGGCATGTCCCGATGACCGGTCGCGGGAGTTGGGCGACGGCTCGAGGTTCGTCAACGTGATGAGGGCGGAATCATTCCCTGAGTCGAAGCCCTGATGCCTGCGGTGCCTCCAGCAAGAGACCTGACTGAGTCCATAGAGGTCCGGTGGCGCCGCAGGCATCGGGGCAACACGCGCTGTTCGGATCCAGCGCACCGGTAACACCGTGATCAATTGTCAGACGGAGTTCGTCGGTTAGGTGGAGTCGACACCGGATATGCCGATAATTCGCAACATGATTCGACTTTTCTCGTCGCGCTGGACAATCAGTGAAGTGCAACCGAAACTGATCCCTCCCCCGCCGGTACGAGTCGTGGGTCGATAGCGATATGTGTTTGTTGCCCTCGGGGGCGTCGAATATCGAATAGATGAAACAGAGCTTCTGTCGCACTGCGATTAATCGCCGGACTCGAATTCGGTTAGCGGATGTAGAGAACGCCGACAACGGGTGTGGACTGAGAGAAAGTGACAAATGAGTAATTCCGAGTACCGCATGTTGATCGACGGTGCGCTGGTCGCCGCGACGGGGGGCCGCACCTACGAGAATGTCAACCCGGCGAACGAAGAAGTCATCGGTGTTTCGCCGAATGCCGGTGTGGCCGACGTCGAGCGGGCGATCCTGGCCGCGCGGCGGGCTTTCGACACCACGACGTGGTCGACGGACACCGAGTTCCGTCAGCGGTGCCTGGTGCAGTTGCAGTCCGCTCTGCGCAAGAACGCCGAAGAGTTGCGACCGGTCATCGTCGCCGAAGCCGGCCTACCGGTTGCCTTGACCTACGACGTCGGGTTGGACCGCTCGATCGATTTGATGAGCCATTACATCGGTCTCCTCGATACGTTCGAGTTCGAGCGGGTCATTACCCCGGTTGCCGGTGACGAGAAGGCGCACCGCATCGTGCGGCGTGAGGGTGCCGGTGTCGTCGCGGCGATCACGCCGTGGAACTACCCGTTTCACCTGGCGCTCGGCAAGCTGGTTCCCGCGTTGGCTGCGGGGTGCACCGTGGTCCTCAAGCCGGCGCCGGATACTCCGTGGAACACGTTGCAGATCGGTCGTATCCTGCTCGAGCACACCGATATTCCGGCTGGTGTGGTCAATATCGTCAGTACTGACGACAATGACGTGGCGTCTGTGCTCACGACCCATCCGGAGGTGGATGCGGTTACGTTCACCGGATCGACTGTCACGGGTCGGCGGATCATGGCGGCGGCTGCGCCGACGGTCAAACGTCTCACCCTCGAGCTCGGTGGTAAGTCGTCATCGATCCTGCTCGACGACGCGGACTTCACCGCACTGATCCCCAGGGTGGTTGCCGGTACTTGCAGTCACGCGGGTCAAGGCTGTGGTGTCCCATCGCGGCTGCTGGTGCCGCGTTCGCGCCTCGGCGACGCAGTGGACTTGGCTGTGGCGGCTATGCAGAAGTTCCCGTGGGGTGACGTCAATGATCCTGCCAACTACATGGGGCCTGTAGCCAACAAGCGTCAGTACGAATCGGTGCTCCGCTACTACGAGATCGCGAAGCAGACCGGGCGGATTGCGTTGGGTGGTAAAGCCAGTGACCGTTTCGAGAAGGGATTCTGGGTCGAGCCGACTGTGCTCACCGACGTCGATTCCCTCTCGACGGTGCCGCAGGAGGAGATCTTCGGTCCGTTGCTGTGTGTGCTGCCCTACGAGGACGATGCCGACGCGGTCGCGATCTCGAACAACACGATCTACGGTCTCGCCGGCAGCGTGTGGAGTGCGGATGTGGAGCGGGCGATGCGGGTGGCAAAGGGTATGCGGACCGGAGCCATCAGCGTCAACGGCGCCACGTGGAATCACCCGACGGCACCGTTCGGTGGCTACAAGCAGAGCGGAATCGGCCGTGAGTGGGGCGTCGAAGGTCTGGAGGATCTCCTCGAGGTCAAGACCATCGCCCGTCCTGCCTAGTCAATGAACAACATTGAATGCCGACTGATTTTTTCGAAGGAGAATGCACCATGAACATTTATGTCGACCAGGACATCTGTCAGGGGCACACAATCTGCTCGATGGTCGCACCCGACCTCTTTGCGCTCAGGGACGAGGACGGTCATGCCTACGCGATCGACGGTGACGTCCCCGCCGAGCTCGAGGGCGCCGCGCGCGAGGCTATGCTCTCGTGCCCGGAGCGCGCGATCGTCGAGGTTTCCGAGCACGCAATTCAGGAAGCCTGAACCGTAATATCCTCTGGCGCTGCGTAAGAGCGCCTTGATCGCATCCCGGAGTAATCATGACAGCAGACGATGTTCGCAATGTCGAAAACCTGAAGAAGTGCCCGATCGACTATGAACGTCACGGGCCGAACTTTCGCGACGAGTTCGTGGAGAAGACACACGAGCTTCATGCGAAGTGCCCGATCGCGTGGAGCGATTCATACGATGGACACTGGGTTGCCAGCGGAATTGACGAACTGTTCGCAATTGCTCGCCGATCGGACGCGGTAACCAGTTTCCGGGACGTCGACGGCAGCAAGAACGGGTACAAGGGCATCTCGATCCCGGCGTACGCGCAGAGCGGTCCGTACACCGCGCCGTCGTTCCTCGAGCTGGATCCGCCGGAACAGACCGACTTCCGGACAATTCTCAATCCCTACCTGTCGCCGGCCGCCGTCGCGCGGTGGGTTCCGGTGATCGACGACCTCGTTCGTGCGTGCATTGACGACAACATCGAAAGCGGCAGTATCGATTTCGTCTTCGATCTGGCGAATGTCGTCCCGGCTGTCGTCACCATGGGACTGTTGGGCCTGCCGCTCACCGACTGGGTGATCCACAACGAGCCGGCTCACGCGCTGATGTACACACCTCCTCATTCTCCTGATTTCGGTCGGGTCAGGCAGATTTTCGAGGAGAGCAAGCTTGCGCTCATGGAGTCGGTGAAGGACGTTCGAGCGAATCCGCGACCTGGTTTGCTGGATGCACTAGTCAGGTCGACGGTAGCCGGTAAGCCTCTCTCCGATGAGCAGATCCGAGCTACGGCGGCGTTGTTGGTCGGTGGGGGGTTCGACACCACCACTGCACTGACCGGTCAGTCCATCCTGTGGCTGTCCCAGCATCAGGCGGAGCGGGCTCGTCTCATCGACGAGATCGATACTCTTCTCGACCCGGCAACGGAGGAGTTCCTCCGCTATGTCACACCGGCGCAGGGTGATGGGCGGACCTTCAGCCAGGATGTCGAGATCAACGGCGTCGAGTTCAAGGAAGGTGAGCGTCTCTGGCTTTCGTGGGCCATGGCAAACCGCTCACCTGATGTGTTCCCGAACCCGGATGAGGTCGACTTCGACCGTCGCGGTAATCGGCACACAGCCTTCGGTCTCGGGATCCACCGCTGCATCGGCTCGAACGTCGCTCGCGTCCTCTTCAAACGGATGTTGACCGCGGTGCTCGAACGCATGCCCGACTTCGTCGTCGATCCTGAGAAGGTTGTGCACTACGAGTCAGTGGCGATGATCAACGGACTGGTGAACCTGCCGGCGACTTTCGCTCCGGGCAAACGCATCGGGCCGGGGTTGGAAGAAACTATCGAGCGAGTCCAGCAGATCGTCATCGAGCAGGGGCTGGCCGAGCCCGTGGTGTCAAGGAGAGGTGCTGCGTCGGTCGGCGGGTGAACTTAAACAAGGCTGGGAGGGCGGAGATTGAATTCCGCTCTCCCAGTGTAGTTTTCGTGTCCTTATGCCATGACGGGTAATGCAGTTCTGTTGAGAATCTTCGATGCGGGATGTGGGGGAATAGATGAACAAAGTTGTTTGCGGTTCGGTCGGGGCCGAGACGTCGTCTCGCGCGTTCCGTCTGAGTCAGGCTGAATGCAACCGAATGGTTGAGTTCGGCGCGAGGTGGGTCCATTACGGCGCGGTGCCGGATGAGGAAGTTTTCGTAGAGTTCGGAATCAGCAGTCGGCAGTTCTACGAAAGACTGTCGGTTGTTGCGCTGAGTAAGCGAATGGAGTTGAGGTTCTCGCTGAGACGCGATCTGTTGGAATTGTGCCGCGCCAGACTGAGGACGTCGTCACACTTGGGTGCGTAGTGCAGCGCGTTCGTTTCACTCATACCTTAATCGCCGAATTCTTCTCAACACGGGGACTGTGACCCCGGGGGACACGGGCGCCGGGCGCGATCGAGTCGGCATCGAAGTCCTGACTTCGAGTACGTGACGTGCCCGTACGAACGCCGGCGGCCGCCGGATCAAGGCCTTCATTAACGGGAATCGAATCTAGCGCGGATACCGATATCGTCAATGATGTCGGTATCCGCGTCGCGCGTGGGTCAGTGGCTCCGGTGAACTACGCGCAATGATCGGAAGGTTTCGAAAAACACCGCACGGGCCATCAAGTTCCTCGTCGGAACTTACTTGGCGGAGATAGTGTTCCGCTTCAGTTGGCTAGGAGCCCGCCCTCGATCCGGAGCGGCATTGGCCGTTGCAGTGGCCGGCCCTAGCGATGCTTCAAGCCCTGAGGTGAAGAACTGGACCAGATCCTCGAGTAGGACGTCCATCGGCAGGGGGAGTTTCTCGCCAGACGCCAGAACCGCCTGATAGCGAGCCAGTGTATGAACGGTACCCGTGAGCATGTGCATGCAGCGCTCTTCGAGGACTTCTTCGGAAAGGTTGGACAGGAGTCGGCCCAATAGCCCCAGTACGGTACTGGCAGTGGCGGACGGAATTACAGTGTTGCTACTTACACTGAGCCGTGAATAGCCGCCATTCTCCAGAATGTAACGGGACATAAATGCAAGGTAATGATTGTCCTCGTCCAGATGGCTGGCCAGAGGGAAGACGAATAGTCGCACGAGGTCGGAAACTCGAGGCTGGCCGCGTACCATCAAATCTGCGAACATTTCCACACGACGTTCTTCGCTGGTGTGGGCCCTGTACGCGATAATTTCGCTCACCAGAGTTTCCCTGTCGCCGAAGTGGTACTGCACCACGGCATGGTTCTTCTGGCCGGCAGCGATGCCGATGTCCCTGAGGGGAACTGCTGCGATTCCGCGCTCGGCAAATAGCTGTTCGGCTGTGATGAGAAGTAGCAGTCGGGTCGCGTCGCCCCGTGAGTTTACTCGTTCCTTACCAGCGGAAGGCCGCATGTTCCCGCCGTCGCTCGAAGGTATCTTGTCCGCTGGTGCTATCGGCATATTTGCCCAGGGAAGTGCCTATGGTCCGGCGCTGTCCCCGCCCCCTCTCGTCTGCTCATCTCTATCCGCGGAGAGCGTATGCCTTGTGTCAATTTCCAGATCGGTTGATGTACCCGGCCCCGCTCCTGCGAATTTGGATTCTAACTTACGGTACCTCGAATCGGGCAGCCTTGGAATTAAGTATTATAGCTTATTTTGTTTCAGGGATGACGCCGCCAGATGATTCAGTGAAGGAACTGACACCTGTCGCCTGGGTCACACCTCTGGCCCTGCGGTGCTGCAAATAATGTGCAGCGCAAATTACTATAAGTATGAATTAAGTTTGTCTGGTTAATCTTCGTGCCGTCTGGCTGTGCAGGCATCCGGTGTCCAGCAAGGGCCGGCTGGGGACGATTCTGCTGGGTGTTTGTCCGGCTTCCGGAACAGGCCTGTCGCCGTAGCCGGTGCGGCTACGGCGAGATTCAGGCGAGGCAGGAGCCGCCGTTGACACTGGCGGTCTGTCCGCACAGGTTGGCCGGCTGATCAGTCGGCCAACCTGTATTTCGATCAGTTCAGCCAGACCTTTTCCCAGTCCCATGCTGCACCTGAACCCGTCGGAACAACCGTGATGCCCTGGACCTTCTTGTCCGAGGCAATGTAGGCACCGATGTACTGCCAGATACGCATCGGAGCGTCCCGAGAGACCTCGGTGTTGACAATCTCGTACGCCTTGGCGACTTCAGCGGCGTCCTTCGACGAGCGGGTGAGCTCGAGTGCAGCGTCCACTGTGGGATTCGAATAGCCGGTCGCGTTCTGCGGTGCATTGGTGTAGAACAGGTCGAACAGCAGATCCTTGGACGCAGACTGATAAGTCGTGGTCATGAGTTGGAAGTCGCCCTTCCTCTGATTTGCCAAGAGAACTGGGGGATCGAGGGGCACGATCTTGACGGTCAGGCCGTTGATCTTCTGCAGTTGGGCCTGGAGCATCTGAGATGTCTGTTCCATCACCGGGAAACCCGCATAAGTCGTGAGCGAAATGGTCTCGCTCGTCTTCGAGGTCCTGCTCAGGTAGTCATCGAACAGTTTTTGTGCCTCGCTCAAGGCAAGTTCGGGGAACGCTGCGCCACTGTCCGAAGGCATGAACGCGTCAGCAGTCACGGTCTGGGTGCCGAGCGCCGCAACCATCTGGTCGGCATCGATTGCGTGCAGCATAGCGTTCCGTAGACCAGCGTCTTGGATGGTCGGATCCTTGTAATTGAAGATAACGCCGCTGCCGCCGATGAGCTGACCGCCATCGGTGTTGAAGCCGCTGTCCTCCATTTTCTCGGCATCGATAGTGCTGGAAAGGGGGGTCATCAAAGCTTCTCCACTGATAACCGCATTCATTTTCTGAGGATCGGAGCCAGCTTGTTTGATGGTCATCGCATCGAGGTAGGGCAAGCCTTGCTCGAAGTAGGTCGGATTACGGACGAGCTTCATTTCGGAGTTGCGGACCCATTCCTGCATGAGGAACGGGCCGGCTCCGACGGGCTTGTTGCCGACTTCCGCGCCGGCTGCCTTGATCCCGGTGGGCGAACCGATTGCACCAAGGCCCCTGACCAACTGCCAGGGCAGCTGGAAGTTCGCTTCGTCGAGCGTCACCTTGACGGTAAGCGGATCAACGATCTCCCACGCCATACCATTGGTGGCAGACGCTGCGGCCGAAAGCGTCGCGGGATCCTTGATGCGGTCCCAGTTGAACACGACCGCTTCAGCGTCAAACGGGGTGCCGTCGCTGAAGGTGACGCCCTCACGGAGTTTGAGCGTCCAGTTCGCCCCGTCCGAACTCTCGAATGATTCTGCGAGATACGGCACGAACGTGTCAGTCGCGGCGTCATAACGCACCAATGTGCCGAACACAGGCGAACAGCGGTGGTACGCAACCAAACCGCAGTTCGCCGGGTCCATGGACTGGGTTTCGCCTCCCATTGCATATGCCAACGTGCCGCCGGTCTTCGGCTCGCCTACGGAATCGCCCTCGCTTCCCGAAGAAGAAGAACAACTGGTCAGGGCGATACCCGTGACGACAATAGTCGCGAGGGCGCCAATGACCCGCCGAGACTTCATACCTTTTTGCGTGCGCAAGGTGAACTCCATTCTCATTTGCTTACCCGTCCCTGCTCGTGAGGGTTCGGAAGATGTCTGTGCTTGTGGGACTTCGTGTATCAGGCGGGATTTTTTGACAGCACCGAACTCTGACCAGTTGCCTGCAGGAGCGCCGAGTCGTCGAGAGGGAAGTGGCAGGCGACGAAGCGACCTGGACGAACCTCTCGAATTTCCGGCTCATCAGAGGCGCACTGTTCTTGCGCCAACGGGCAACGTGTCCTGAACCGGCACCCACTCGGCGGATTCAGCGGCGAAGGCAAGTCGCCAGAGAGTGCGGCCTCCCGAATCGGAGCATCGGGATCAGGTTCTGGAATCGACTGTGCGAGTGCACGAGTGTAGGGATGGGCCGGGGACGAGAAGAGTTCCTCCGAAGTTCCGATCTCACAGATCTTTCCGAGGTACATCACCACGATGCGGTCACTGAGGTTCTTGACCACGGCCAGATCATGGGCGATGAAGACCATCGTGAGCTGGTACCGCTCCTTCATTTCATGAAGCAGGTTCATGATCTGAGCCTGAACCGAAACATCCAGTGCCGATACCGGCTCGTCGCAGACAATCACCTCGGGATCGAGCACCATAGCGCGCGCGATGGAAATGCGCTGGCATTGACCACCCGAGAATTCGTGGGGACGGCGGTCTGCGGCAGTATCAGGGTCAAGTCCGACCCGCTCGATCATCGCCTGCGTCTTGGCCAGAACCTCCGACTTGCTCAGGTCGTCGTGTATGCGCAGACCCTCGGCGATGATGTCCTTGACCTTGCGCAACGGGTTCAGCGAGGAAATCGGATCCTGAAAGATCATCTGAATCTTGCGGCGTTGGCGGCGCAACGCAGCGCCTTTGAGACCGACAACGTTGACGCCATCGAACTCGACCGATCCGGAGGTAGGACCCGGAAGTTGCATGATTGCCTTCGCCACACTGGACTTGCCGCAACCGGACTCACCGACCAGGCCGATTGTCTCACCGCGGATAGCGTCAAAACTGACGTCCGACACTGCATAGACTCGCTGTCCGCCACGGCCGGCGTACTCCACCACCAGATTTCGAACGCTGAGAACGACGTCATCCTGGTCGCGTAGATGTGCTGTTCCACTACCAGCCATCAGATCATCACCTCATTACCAACCGGGGTACCCGCAGCAGTGAAGCCTGCTTCGGAATTTCGTAAACGAGCGGCATCTCCGTCAGCGGTGCCCAGCGGGAAGAAGCAGGCTGCCGAGTGTTCTGGCTGGAATGGATCTATCTGCAGGGTCGGGGTTTCCTCGAGACAACGAGATTGCGCTGAAGCACACCGCAAAGCGAAACTGCATCCCGCAGGTGGGTCGATCACAATCGGGGGACGCCCGGGAATGGACGGAAGCCGAGTATGGCTCGGATGAGAAACCTTGGGGATCGCATCAATAAGTGCCTTGGTATAGGGATGGCGCATGTTTGCGAACAATTGGCGTGTAGGCGCCTTCTCGACTACACGTCCGGCGTACATCACCGCAATGTTGTCAGCACGGCCGGCGACCACACCCAAATCGTGGGTAATGAGGATCATGGCCATTCCCGACGATTCCTGCAGATCCTGCAGAAGGTTCAGGATTTGATGCTGAACTGTCACATCCAGCGCGGTGGTCGGCTCGTCCGCGATAAGTAGTTTGGGTGAGCACGCGATGGCAAGTGCGATAGTAACGCGTTGACGCATACCTCCCGACAGATTATGCGGGTACTGGCTGAAGCGCTTCTCCGGTTCGGGGATGCCTACCATTCGGAGCAGTCGTGTCGCCTCTGCCGTGGCTTGCTTCTTGTCGAGACCGAGGTGGAAACTGAGCGTCTCGGTCAGTTGCTTTCCGATGGTGATCACCGGCGTCAGCGACGTCATCGGGTCTTGGAAAACCATCGATAGGTCCACGCCCCACAAATGCGGGTTGTCCTTGCGGGTAACTGTTGCCAGATCCACTCCGTTGAGGATGATTTTGCTACCCGGAAGGACATGCGCGTTGGGAGCGAGGATCTTCATGATCGCCCGGGACAGAACGGATTTGCCCGATCCGGATTCACCGACGATGCCCAATGTCTCACCGCGACGCAAATCGAGATCGACACCTTCAACGGCCCGGACCAGCCCTTTCGGCGTCTGAAACCACACCCGGAGATCCCTGACCCGAAGTACTTCGGTCGAGTCGACATCCGCCGAAGAATGTTCGTGCTCGGGAGACTTGATTGCCTGACTCATATCGCCGAATCCTTTCCAACACGTCCACGAACCCAGTCGCCAATCCTGTTGAAGGAGAAGACGGTTACGAAGAAGAACAGCGCTGGTATCAGTACAAGCTGAGGGTGCCGGCTCATCTGTTCGCGACCAGCTGCGAGCATGCCACCCCAGCTGGGAGTCGGCGGGGGAACACCCACGCCGAGGAAACTCAAAGATCCCTCGGCGATCACGAGAGTCGCCATCACGACCAACGCCAGCGACAGAATGGGTAGCATGACATTCGCCAGCAGTTCACGGAGCAGGATGCGTAGCGGTGATGCACCCAAAGATTTTGCAGCAGTAACGAACTCGCGTTCAGCAAAAGCCAACGTGTTGGCCCGAGCGACACGTGCGAAGTTCGGGATGCCCATGATGGCCAGCGCAATCACCAGTGTGCTCAGGCTCGGCTCGAGAACTGCCACCATGGCGATCAGGAAGATCAGCGGAGGAAAAGAAAGCGTGAAGTTGATGAACAACGAGATGAACTTGTCAACTGTTCCTCCGAAGTAGCCCGCGAGCATCCCTAGGGTTACGCCGAGGACAAGCGAGATGCTGGTGGCACCGATGGCAACTGCCAGCGACACACGGGCGCCGAATATTAGGCGAGACAAGACATCTCGACCTAGCGAATCGGTTCCGAGAATATGCCCGTCAGTTCCGGGAATCGCATTGAAAACGCTGGAAACGTCGTTCGGATCCGGCAGAGGCAGTACGTTCGCGAAAATCGCGCCCAGGCACACAACGGTAATCCAGATAACACCGATCAGGGCGCCGATATCACGCCGGCGCCGAATGGGTTTGATAACCACTTCTGGCAGTGGGGACTGCGCGTTCCGTTCCGCCACGGCGACGGATCCGGGCGAATCCTGGATAACTTCGCTCATGACGTCCTTTCCTTCCTGACTCTCGGGTCGAGTAGCGGATAGGTGAGGTCAACCAATGCGTTGATGAGTATGTATCCGACAGCGCAGACCAGCACCACAGCTTGCACCACGACGTAGTCGCGGGAGTGAATTCCATTGATGGCTAGTGTTCCCAAGCCGGGGAGAGAAAAGATCGCCTCAACCAAAATGGTGCCTCCGATGAGCCGGCCGATCACCATTCCGGACACAGTTACCAACGAGAAGGAAGACTGCTTCAATGCGTGCCCCGACAGGATGCGCCATGTCGGAAGCCCACGCGCGCGGGCCGACAGAACGTGGTCCTGCTGGAGAGTAGTCATCATATCGCCCTTGAGAATTCGTATGAAGAGCACGATTTCGGACGCGGCAAGAGTTACCACCGGAAGTATCAGTTTCTCAATATGTGCAATCGGGTCTTCCGAGAACGGCACCCACCCCATCGGCGGAAAGATATTCAGTGTCATTGCAAAAACAAAGATAAGCACGATTCCCAGAACAAAAGACGGTGTTGCCAACATGGCCGACGAAATGATCGTGGTCACCCGATCGACTATTCCGCCCGGACGGTATGCCGACCAGACTGCCGTCGGAATCGCTATGACCAGAGCCAAAATTATGGAAACCAGAGCAAGTTCAAGGGAGACGGGAAGCCGCTCCATGATCGACTCTCCGACGGAAACGCCCGTCTGATAGGACCTGCCGAAGTCACCATGGAGAACCCCTCCCATCCAACTGAAATACCGTTGCAGCAGTGGATCATTGAGTCCGTACGCATCCCTGGCGGCGGTTATCTGCTCAGGGGAGGCATCTGGTGGAAGAAGCGCATCCACTGGGTCGCCTGGAATCAGCTCGAGGAGCAAGAACACCGCCACCGATACCATGAACAGCAGCATCAGGAACTGGAACAGCGAACCAGCTCGCTGCGTGAAATTCCATGTTTTCACTTTTCTACCATCTCTTTACATCCCAATCTCTTTAACCCCACGGGACATCCTTCTTCCGGAATTTGCTCGAGAAGCGCAGTCAAGCGAGTGGGGAACAGCGGTGCGATGACAGTTACGAAGCGCGTCCGGATCGAAAGTGGACCGACGTGCCGGCCGAGAAGTCAGCTGAGGCGATATGCCTTCGGCCAGTTCACTTCCCATGCAGTTCTGGTGAGGAAGGTCTGCAGTTGAGCCGGCTCGGATACTGGCATCGTCGTCCTCACGCGGTCTCGGGATCTAACCAGTTCGTTGAGCACTCCTACGAAACAGCGCTCGTTATCGTTCCGGATAACGGAACGCATGTTCCGTGTTTCGATTAAGCTTGGCAGCTGAGGTTGTCAGCGTCAAGGGGTGTGCCCGGTCCTGTTCTTCAGGAGACCCATTCGCTCTGGACGATCAAGGTAATTTACTTGGTTTAAGAACTCAGTTCTCGGCAGAGTCCGATGTGTGTAGTGGTGCAGAGCCGTAATCTCGGTCGGCCGTAGAAGGTTGAAGTTTCGTGGATTCGGCGGCAATCGACCCAGTCGATCTTCCCGCCGGTTTGCGAGTTCGGGCTGTTCACAGGCCAAAAACGGCCTCTATGTCTGACGGGTTCGGGCGTGCTGCACTCACCGCATATCTTCACGAAGGCGTTGTCCTATCTGGCGATATCGCGCCGGTGCGGACACGATCAGGCCTCGGTAATTCGCGTCGCCCCTGGAGCTGCGGTGCTCAGTGGCGGCCTTGTGAAAGCTACAGATGTGAGCTGGGATCCGCAGTCGTTTCGGCGAATAGGTGCCGACAGATTGGCAATGCCTCCGGGTTTCAACGCTCAGATGACTAGATCGAATTAAGCGCCACTCGGTTTTGTCATCGCTCACAGCATGCGCCGTCGGCTACCCGGGGAGTGAATATATCGACCATCGGTTGCCGTGCACATGCCCTTCGGTCATTGGAGTTACCACCAACACGACCGTACGGTCCTATTTGACTAAAATCGGCTGTCTGCAATGGATTTGGTACCCAGGCGTATCTGCCTGTCTCGAGCAGCCAGAGCCTTCGGGGCTACAAGACCGCGCCGTAAAGTGTCGACCCGCTAAAGCCGATTCCTGCAGCGATTCTTGTGGCGGGGGGAACGAATACGGAAGTCAGCCGAGATCAGCATGTTTCGGCGGAATCTGACATTCGGTCAACTCGTAGGTACAGTCCCGCCCATACTGACAGTGAGGATCTCGGCCGAGTGGACGACGAGTCCGGCAAGGACAGGTTCGTCTGTTTCGTTGAACCGACTCTCGGGGATCGTGACGCCGACATCGCCGAAAACCTCACCGGAGGGCCCGAACACGGGTGCGGCCACCGCCACGGCACCAACGATCCGTTCGGCTCGGGAACTGGCGTAGCCCTGGCGCTTAATCTCTGTAAGGCGTTCGGTGAGGCGCAACGTATCGTCGCTGATATCAGGCGATGTGCCGAGTTGTTTTTCCACGATCTCGCGGCGATCCTCATCGGGTAGGAACGCGAGGATCGCGAGTCCACTCGCGCCGGTGTGGACCGAGAGCCATTTGTTCAGTTGGAGCACGTAGCGGAGCGGATGAGCGGACTCGATGGACAAAGTGAACATCATCTGTTGACGTTGACTACTGTAAACACTGAGAAACGAGGTTTCTTCGCTGCGTCGAGTGAGCTCGCAGAGAACGTCGTTCGCCTTGTCGTGTAGTGGGAACTGGGCTATCGAGGTTCGGGCGATTCGCAGGAATTCCAGTCCGACTCGGTAGGTGCCGCTGGGTGTCCGATCTACCATTCCGAGTTGTTCAAGTTCGCCGAGTAGACGGTGGGCTGTGCTCGCGCTCGCGCCCAGTCGCGTACCTAATTCTCGGACACCGTAGGCCTCTTCACCGCTGTCGACCATGTGGACCAAAAGTTGTATCGCTCGCCCCAGTGGATCACGGCGCCGCCTGATTTCGTTCTGCTCCAACAGTTCCTGTGGACTTTCTACGACCAAGTTCATCTCCTCGGGATCTGCTCTTTGCGTCATTCGTCTTCTGTGTGGCACTTGACTCTTCACAGCGAAACGAGTGTCCCGTTCAATCGAACGTTAGCATCAACGTGGTCTCGCTGCGTGAAGTCGGGAGTCCAGCGCGACCCTTGCTCGGGTGTACTCCGGAAAGCGCGTCGACATCAAGCAATGCATGTGACCGCACCATTTGTCGATGCTCGTGTCAGGTGATTGACACAATCCAAGCTACTATGCTTAATTGCTAGGATTCGATGTGGTCGGACCTGGATCGGTCCAACTCTGACCTGATCCAGGCATGGAGGCTGGCGCACTGCTGTGCGGCAGTCGGTCCGAGGTGAGTGCGAGGGACTGCCGGATCAGGGAGCGAGATGATCGCGAAGTGGTTGTGAACGACTGCAAGGGCTTTTTGCCATTTCCAGTAGGCATCGCGCTCGAACCGACACCCGCGAGGTAGTCGGCACCGTTCCGGATGTGTGCCGGTGTAGAGATCCCGGTACCGATACACAAACGCACCGGTGCACAACGATACCGGTGCGCAGAGGGAAATCGATCGATTGCATTGTCATGACACGAGAGGGTGACCATGTCTGAAAACACAAGAAGCATTATAAATGCTCAAGCTCGTGAGCGTGACTTTCGCGTCAAGATGATCTACCACCCTGTGCTTCACGTTGTTGATCTCGACGAAGCCGAAGATTTTTACCGGAGGGTTTTCGGCCGGTCGAGCACCCCCCTCGCGTCGGTAAGGAAAGCACCGCCGAAGCCGAATCATTCCATCGACCATTCGATATTTACTTCTGTTGGCGACGTTCTGATCGACAGTCTTGATCCGAAGCGGTACATCACTGGGGGAGTCCAGCGACCTGCAGTCGAGCAGGGACATTTGCAGACCTTCGGTTGGTACATCGAGGGAATGCCCGAGCTTTACCGCGAACTCAAGCATCAAGGCATCCGAGTTACCAACAGCCAGGACGAAATTGCCGAAGGCGACGAGCTGCCGATGGCCGGCCCGATTCCGCACTTCCATACGCTTCCGGTGGATGCCGGAATTCGTTACTACTTCTTTCCGCTGTTTCCCTTCAAGCCTGACCTCCGACTGACGCCTGACTGGTCTATTCCCGTTGTGTCAGAAGATGACCCGCTGGGCATCGAATACTGTTCGCACCACACGGTATTGACTGATAACCCGAACCGGGCACACAAGTTTGTCGTCGATGTCTTGGGTGGAACAGTCATCCATGAGGGTCACGACGATGTCCGGTGTGTCACCGGTTCGTACGTTCATCTTGCCGATGCGATCCTCCAGTACGCAGCACCGGATGCAGATTCGGCCGCGCAAGCAGACCTTGCTGCGAATGGTGCGGACGACGTGTATCACGCAATAACATGGAAAGTTGTCGACATCGATCGGGTCGAACGTCATGTCGAAGCCCAGGGCTTGCGCATCTTGACCCGCACTGACGACACGATCATTACCGACCCCTCTACGAGTCTCGGTGTCCCGTGGGGCTTTACAACCAAGAGGGTCCCAGGTGATCCGCGTTGAACATGTACGCCTGCGCGCACCGGGACGCCCAACCGCTGGGTTTCGAGAAGATTGCCGGAAAATATGCTTCCCATTTCTTAACAAACTGTGCTTAACTATCTGTGTTGGCAGTCACATCTCGAACCAAAATTGTGGGCATCCGCCGCCCATCCCACCCGCACCCTTCGATGCCCATTCCGTCTGTGTATCGATGTGCTGACCCAGGAGGTCGTATGAGTACGGAAACTCTGACCTACGCAGACGTTGTCGCAGGTGTCCAGGCCAGCCTCGCTGCATACACCCAGGCGATGGATTCTGGCCGTTTCGACGACGTCCTAGCCACATTCAGCAGCGACGCCGTATTCGAGATTCCCAATTTCGGTGTGGTTGCCGAGGGGCACGATGCGATCCGTGAGTACTACGCGACCACGACAGGTGGGGCGCCCTTACGGCATGTGGTCGTCAATACGCTTGTCTCCGATCAGAAGGAAGGCGAGGTAGAGGTGAGCAGTGACCTCCTCGTCCTTCAAAAGGGCGACGCCGGTTGGGGGCTCATCATGGTCGGTAAGTATCAGGACATCCTGCGGTCCGTCAGCGGCGCGTGGCTGTTCCAGCGCCGGACACTGTCCTTTGCAATCTGAGTTCCAAGGTCTTCGATCGACCGGCTGGTCAATTCGGAGTGCTCCGGGAACCAGCCGAAAGTCCGAGAATCAATCCGGTGCCTCCGGAAGATAATGCCGCGTTTGAAAGGTCCATGGTTATGGCCGTTAGGGATTGGTCGAAGTTCGTGAGTCTTTTTGAGGGATTGGGTCGGTGCTTGTGATGAAGCGTGTGGCGGTGGTGACCGGCGGCGGTTCAGGTATCGGCAGCGCAATTTGTCAGCGCCTAGGTGCCGACGGTTACGCGGTCGCTGTTCTCGACCTCAATGGTGACGGTGCCGAGTTGACAGCGAAAGAGATCGTAGCTGCCGGTGGCCAGGCTGTCGGGTATCAGCTTGACGTCAGTGATCGAACTGACGTCGATCGCGTCCTCGGAGAGGTCCGGGCAGAGCTGGGTTCAGTGAGTGTGCTGGTTACCAGTGCCGCGGTTGCCATTCAGGAGCCGTTCGCGGAAATCAGTGTGGAGTCCTGGAATCGGATCATGGCGATCAACCTCACCGGTACATTCAACTGTGCGCAATCGGTTTTGCCGGAAATGGTCGAATCTGGTTGGGGCCGCGTAGTTTTCATTTCCTCGTCGAGTGCACAGCGTGGCGGTCCGAAGATGGCCCATTACGCCGCGTCGAAGGGGGGTGTGATCGCGTTGACGAAGACGCTTGCTCTCGAATACTCGCCGTTGGGCGTGACGATCAACAACATTTCCCCATCTTCGATCGACACCCCCAGTGTTCGCCGTAAGCAGGAAGCCGGTCTGGTCCCGTCGAATGAAGTGATGGGCCGACATATTCCAGTGGGCCGCATGGGCACCGGCGCAGATATCGCAGGGGCGTGTGCGTACCTGTGTTCTGACGACGCGTCCTTTGTTACCGGGCAGACCGTCAGCGTCAACGGCGGTTCCTACCTCGCCTGAACCTCGCCGTAGCCGCGCCGGCTACGGCGACAGGTCTATTCCGGACAGGAATCCTTTTCTCCAAGGAGACAACGTTTCATGAGTACCTTGACCATCAACACACTGACGGCGTCCATGGGCGCAGAGATCAGCGGCATCGGCCTCGACCAACTGCTTCACGACGACACTGTCCCGGAACTGATCTGGAACGCACTACGCGAGCACGGCGTCCTTCTTTTCCATGACCTCGGGTTCACTCCGGACACCCAACTCCAATTCAGTGAACGACTCGGCACCCTGGACCGCACCAACGGGGAGCAGTACAACGAACCCGGAATTCAGCGGGTCTCGATGGACCCGAAGAAGAACGGTGGCCAGGAGACCGTGCGCGGCACGTTCAACTGGCACATGGACGGCTGCACTCTGCCCGCCGAGAAGAACCCCTCACCGGCAACAATCCTCACCTGCGCGGTCACATCCGAGACCGGCGGCCAAACCGAATTCGCCAGCACCCGTGCATTCTTCGACTCGCTCAGCGATGAAGAGAAGGACCGGTTGTCGACGATGCGGGTTGTGCACTCCGTCGCCGGTTCCCGGCGACGAGTGATCCCGAACCCTACTCCGGAGCAGGAACAGGCCTGGGCGGCGATGCAGAGCCGTGAACACCCGATGGTCTGGCGGCACCGTGAGGGCCGCCCTTCGGTGATCATCGGCGGCACGTCGGACTACATCGTGGGTATGGGTAAGGACGAAAGTCGGTTGTTCCTCGACGATCTCGTTGCTCGGGCCACAACGCCGGATCGGGTGTACAGCCACGAATGGTCGGTCGGTGACACCGTGATCTGGGACAATCCGGGGATGCTGCACCGTGTGCAACCCTACGAAGACGGTTCCGCGCGCGAAATGATCCGCTGCACACTTGTCGGTGAGGAACCCACTGAGTAACACCCAGCTTGGGTTTGTAGGGTCTGCTGCACAGCCGCAGAAAACGTAAGGCAATATGTCAACGCGTAGACCGTGTGGGGGAGGTCGACAAAGGTGAGCGACCCCAGTCCGACTGGATCGTCAGTCCCGTCTACCAGAGCACAATGGAGTGACGCAGTGAGTGAACCCCGGATTGTTCCTCGCCCCCTGGAAGATTGGGACGAAGAAGTTCGAGACGCGTTGTCTGTCCTGAGCACGGGCAAGAGCAACTCGACTGTCGGCGCGCAGCCACCGGTCGTGACTCCTCCCCAGCCCCGATCAGTGCCCAACATCATCGCTATCTACGCGTGGCACCCTGAGTTGAGTCGCAGTTGGCTGACGTTTTCCAATCATCTGCGCGATTCGACGTTGAATGAACGGGACCGGGAGCTACTCACGCTCGGGACTTCATGGTTACGACGAGGTGAGTACGAGTGGGCGCAACATACAGGAATGGGTCGAGCTGCGGGGCTCTCCGATGACGAGATCGAGGCCGTCAAAATTGGCTCATCGGCGACTATCTGGAGTCCGATGGATGCGGCTTTGCTCCGCGCCGTAGAAGAAATCTGCCAGGACCGTTACGTTTCCGACGCCACCTGGGCTGAGCTTGCAACATACTTCGATCGCAAGCAGATGATGGACGTGGTTTTCCTGATCGGCGCCTACGACATGCATTGCATGGTGTTTAACACCTTCGGGCTGCAACTGGAACCTGGAATGCAAGGTTTCTAGTCGCCCTGGACTCCCCACGATGAAAGTCCTTGTGGAGCAGTCGGTCAATTCGCAGGGGGACGTACCCACTGGTGCGGCCCGCCCCGACGGCCTGTGGGGGACGGTTGTCGATGCCGCGAATCGGAGTCGCCGGGTCCAACACCTGTGATGCACTGCGCTGTTCGGGGCAGTCGACCGGTTAGGCGCTCGAGCGTCCACTACCGCTGAAAGGATCGGATCCGATTCCGCCTGATGGTATGAGCGGTGGACTCGATGCCTTCCGAGCGGCGACAGTCAATGTGTTGTGGGCTCGGTGATCTGCACACGCTCGTGGCGAGCGCCCACTCATATCTACAAGGCTGAAGGTGAGGTTTCGGATGAAATCATTGAGTGATCTGCTACGTAACTGTATGCAACTCGGATATGTGGCAGACGATATCGATGCCGCCGCAGAATTTCTCGAGAAAACGCTGGGGACAGTCCAGTGCGTGAAACACTATCGATCGTCATTGGGTCGTCGGCCTGATGAGATTGCGGCCGAAGAGTCCTCACGTGCGAATGGGAATGAACCCCAGGGATCGTTCGTAGTTGTCGGAGGAACAATAGCCGAAGAATGGGTGATCGATGTCGCGTTGGTCAACGCCGGCGCAACCAACATCGAGATCATTCGGCCGGTCAGTGGCGCGGTCGATCTTTACCGGGGCGCACTGCGCGGCGGTGCTCCAGCGACACTCCATCACATGGGTTTTCGCGTGGACGATTTCGACGAGGCATCCGCAATCGTTGCCGAAAGTGGGCGTACGTGGGCGCAATACGGAAGAAGCGGCGGTATCCGGTTCGGTTATCTGGATCTGACGGCGGAACTCGGTCACTTCGTCGAGGTGATGGAACTCGACGAAGCCGGTGCGAGCGGATTCGCGAAGCTGGAAGCGGCCTCGAACGCGGTCAATTGATTTCCGCTACATCGCGTGTCGCGCATTTCCGGTAATACACGAGAGGAATGAAAGTGGAAAGCAATAAGATTGATGACATCTACGATGTCATCGTCGTCGGTTCAGGTGCCGGGTTGGTCGGTGCACTCGCTGCGGCTTCGCGCGGTCTGCAGACTCTTGTCATCGAGAAGACCGAGTTCATCGGTGGTACAACCGCATACTCGGGGTCTGGCCTGTGGCTGCCAGGCAATGTCGCGGAGCGTCGCGCCGGGGTCGACTCCGGTCCGGATCAAGCCCGGCCTTATCTGGATGCGATCGTCGGTGACGATGCTCCCTCTGCGCTGAGAGAAGCCTTCCTGCAGGTGGGGGCGCCGATGATCGACGAACTGGAGAGCCATGAATGGCTTGGACAGTTTTACTGGCAGGGCGTTCCTGACTACTTCGAGAAGGCTCCGGGCAGCTTGTCGACCGGGCGCACGATTTTTCCTGAGCCGCTTGATCGTTCGGCTTTGGGTGACCTCGAGCCGCTGGTTCGGCGACCGCAGTGGGCTGAGCGTTCGGGTGCAGAGCCGGGGCCCGTCATGACTGGCGGGCAGGCGCTGATCGCTCGACTGTTGCTTGCCTTCGTAGCCACTGGTAACGGAACGATCCGCACAAACACCGGTCTGGAGCGGCTCGTTCTGGAGGGCGACCGCGTAGTTGGGGTCGACGCGACCACGGATGGTGGATCGATAACTATCCGTGCGCGTCAAGGCGTGCTCCTTGCAGCCGGTGGCTACGAGAGGAACGCTGAACTGCGTCAGAAATATCAACCGGAAGTGACGGATGAATGGTCCCAGGGAGCGCCCGGCAATACTGGTGATGCTCTAGTTGCCGGGATGGAAATCGGTGCTGCGACTGATCTACTCGAGGAAGCCTGGTTTGCTCCGGGACTGGTGGTTCCCAATGAGCGTCCGGTGTTCTATACCTCTGTGTGGAGTGGCATTTGGGTGAACGATGCCGGTGAGCGTTTCATGAATGAACGACTTCCGTACGACAGGTCGGGTCATGAGATACTTCGTGCGCACCGAGCGTCGGAGGTGTCGCATCTGCCGACGCATTGGGTGTTCGATCAACGCCAGTTCGACAACGAACGGGCATTTGCATCGCCTCCGGTCGCACCGCAGTCCACGAATTGGTTCGATGTGGACAAGTTCCTCGCTGCCGGTGTTCTCCGAAAGGCTGACACACTCGAGGAGTTGGCAGAGCTTATCGGTATTCCGGCAGGCGCCCTGACGAAGAGCGTCGAGCAGTTCAACGAGTACGCGCGCAGCGGCAAGGATGAAGCGTTCGGCCGAGGCGACGCACCGTGGGATCGAATCATCGTCGGTATGTGTGGCAGTCACGAGGACGGCCCGAATCCGTGCCTGGGTGTAATCGACAAGGGGCCGTTCTACGCGGCGCAGATCGTACTGTCGGATCTCGGGACGAAGGGCGGACTGAAGACGGACGAGAACTCCAGAGTTCTGCGGGAGGATGGGTCTGTGATTTCAGGTCTCTATGCCTCGGGCAACACGATGGCACCGATGACTGGTCGGATTTACCCCGGTGCGGGTGGTCCGGTGGGATCGTCGATGGTCTTCTCGTACCTGGCTGCTTTGGACATGGCTGGTCCGAACGGCTGATTCGCGAAGTGTCAGATGAAAGTCGATGGCCCCGAAGGATTTCCTTCGGGGCCATCGACTTTCTGATCTGGTGTTTATGCAGCGTCGGTTGAGTGACCAGGAAAGAGCGAGAGTGCAGGATCCAAGGCGACGGCTGCGTTGTTGACAGCTGTGGCAACCTCGCCGAACCCGACCGACATGAGCCGAACCTTGCCTGTGTACGACGTGATATCGCCGGCCGCATAGACATGTGCGGCGGTGGTCTGCATACGAGTGTCGACGACGATCGTGCGGCGGTCCAAGTCCATGCCCCATTCAGTCAGCGGTCCGAGATTGCTGATGAATCCCAAGGCGGCGACTACCGCGTCCGCCGGGAGGATTCGAGGCTCACTCTGACCGTCGATTCGAATGTGGGCTTGCTGCAGTGTGCCGTTTCCGTGGAGCGCCTCTACCTGTGCGTCGGTAATGATCTCGACGCCGCTGTCCATCAATTCCTGAACACTCGCCGCGTGGGCTCGGAACGCGCTGCGGCGGTGTACCAAAGTGACGGATCGAGCGATCTTCCGCAGGGCAAGGGCCCAATCTACGGCGCTGTCGCCGCCGCCCACGACGAGTACGTCGCGGTCAGTGTGTTCCTGCGGGTCGGGTACGAAATAGCTCAGGCCACGATCGAGAAACTCTTCTCCGGCCGGGAGTGTGCGGGGAGTGAAGGTCCCGATGCCGGCGGTGACGATCACTGCACCGGCATTGACAACGGTGCCATCGGAGAGTGTGACAACAGGGCGACCGTCGGTGTAACCGAGAGTGACTGCTTGGCGCCCTAGAAGGTAGATCGGTTTGAAAGCGTCGGCTTGTGCCTTCAGCGCAGCGACAACTTCCCGGCCGAGAGAGCCCGGGACGGCTGCGATATCGCGGATCTCCTTCTCGGGATACAGTGCGGTGATCTGTCCTCCGCACTGGGGAAGGGCATCGACGAGCACTGTGGACAAGCCGCGAAAACCTGCAGAGTATGCACCGAACAGTCCAACGGGACCTGCACCGATGATGAGGATGTCTGTCGTAACGGTCTCGGCCATGGGCCAACCTCCTGATGTGTGGCAACGATGAGTTTGGTCTGCTACCGAAGCGTGTCGGCAGACCAACGTGTAGATGTCAGATCTTGTTGGCTTCTAGATCGGCTGCTGGCGGTGCGACGCCGTCAGCGGTATCCGATGCTGGGTTCGGGCTGTTGACCGAGAACTCCTCGAAGCTTTCTCCACGCCGCTCGCGGAGAACCGTGGCACCGACGACGAGGGCAACGACACAGATTGCGGCCGAGATCCACAGCCACATGGTGATGCCCTGGTCTTGGTAGAACACACCACCTTCCGGTGCGGCCATCATGTAGGGAGCCAGGACAGCGAACATGACGACGGGAAGAATCGAGGATGCTCCTGTCGTACACAACTGAACCGTGCCGGCGGTCGATCCTTGGTCGCCGACGGGCGTAGCACGCATAACCAGATTCGGGATCGCAGCGTTGGACACGCCGCCTGCCAGACCGAGGAGCAGACTGCCGATCATCACGGTGGCGAATGTATCGTGTGCCAGCGCGAGCGAGATCAACGCCGTCGCAAAGAGGGCGACTCCAAGGGTCAGGAATATCCGCGGGTTCCGCCCCCGTGCAAGGAGGAAGCCGATGACGACGCCGCCGATGACCGTGGCCAGTTGTTTCGGAGTCGCGATGCCCGAGAATTCGATGGTGTTCAGTCCGAGACCGTATGTGCCGCCGTTGTCCTTCGAGGTCATGGCGAGCAGGGGGATCAGCTGGTAGATCGAGGCGGATATCGAGTATGAAATCGCTCCCGCGAACGCCACGAAGACGAGGGGCTTACGTCGGAAGAGCGAAAGATTGATGATGGGCTCGTTGGCATTACGGGTGTGTCGTACAAACAGGAATCCCAGAGCGATGCCGATGAGCAGGAGTGGTGAGGCTTCGAGCCAGCCCCAAGTCCGGCCCATACTCACGTAGAGCATCACAGGCAGGACAGCACCAGCCAGGATGAGGCCGCCGAGTAGATCCGGCTTGGCCTCACGGCGCATCTTCGATTCGGGCAGGGTCACCCAGATAGCGACGCACAGGCCGAGAGTCCATATGGCATCGAACAGGAACATTCCGCGGAAGCCGTAGTTTGCCAGTAGCCAACCGATGACTGTAGGTGCCGCGAGGGAGAAGGCGCCCATTCCTGTCACGGTGATACTGGCCGCGAATGCTGCTTGTTTGGGCGGGTAGATGTCACGGACGAAAGAGGGGATCAGCGAGAGCGTTGCGAGGATAGGACCCTGGAGTACACGACCGATCAGCAGGATCGTGAAGTTCGGAGCGACGGCACAGATGAGGGCACCAACTCCGGACACCATCATCGTGATCAGCAGCACCCGGCGTTTGCCGTAGAGGTCGGCAGTTTTACCGAGCAGCGGTGCACATACCGCGCCGACGAGGAAGTAGACGGTTGTCAGCCAACCGCCCTGCGTCGTCGGGAATGCCTTCAGAATGTCGGGCAGGCCGATTGAAACCATGCTGGTGCCCAGCGAGAGCGCTTCGAGCACCATCGCCATGAGAATTGTTCCGACTATCAGGCGGACGGTCCAACCCTGCGCGGATCCGGGGTCGCTGCCATTCTTTGTCATCGAAAGTGCCATCTGAGATCTCTTCTCATTGAGGTAAGGACGAACCTGCAGGCACGCAGCCTCGCGAGTGTTCGCTCTATGAGGGACTAGGTGTAGCTGTGGTGCAGAAGACGGTCGGCGACGTTGCATGATCCGGCAATGTGGGGTCTTCAGGGCCGCAACGACTTCCGTAACGATGCTGAGACGAATGGCCGGCGTCAGATTGCCGTCGGCACGAGGAGGGGATTGTGCGTGTTGTCGGCGAAAGTGCAGTAGCCGCGCCCTCACACGCGGGTCCGTCATTGTCCGGCAAGCATAAATCGTGTTCATGCAAGTTACATAGTCCCGGTTCCGTTTGATGGAATGGCGAATGGACATTCGGAAACGACTGGTGGAGAGTCTTTTTCAGGCCGGATATATGGGTTTCGGCGGGTGGCAGTGACTCCTCGCGAACGTGCAGATCTGGTTAGGACGTTGTTCGAGCAGTCGGTCGCGCATCGCTAGATTGCGCCTAGGCACTGCCGTCAACAGTCGCTGCGTATCGGATTGCTGTCGGGGAAGTAAACCTTCTGCGAGGCCCCGGAAAAGCTAGTGGACGAGGAAGGCATATCGCATGAGTGACGAAGTTCGAGTGTGGATCGAACACAACCTGTGTACTGGAGATGGACTGTGTGTTCAGTACGCCCCCGATGTCTTCGAGTTCGACGCGGGTGGGGTAGCGCACGTCAAGAACGACCCTGCTGGACCCTTGTTGACCGATGAGGGGGCGTCGGCGAATGTGCCAGAACACCTTCGCCTCGATGTCATAGATGCAGCAGACGAATGTCCCGGTAACTGCATCCACGTGGCCCGCCTGTCAGACGGTGTCGAAATCGCCGGTCCGAACGCCGGCTAGTCGTTGTCCCAGTTTCCCGTGCAGACACGCACGATTGAGCATCAGTTACAAGAGGAGTGATTGTCGATGTCGGTTCTGGATGAATCCAAGGTCGATCGGGTTGTTCCGTGGTTCGAGGGTGATGTTCCGGCGGAGCAGGTTCCTGAGAAGTACCGTCTGGGTAGAGCTTTCATTCCGAAGACTCGCTTCCTTGATCAAGAGTTCTTGGATCTCGAGCTCGGTAAGATGTTCACTCGGACGTGGCAGATTGCGTGTCGGGTTGAGGAGTTGCCGAGTGTCGGTTGCTTCGTGGAGTACGAGATCGGTCGTTATTCCATTCTGGTGGTGCGTGAGTCGAAGGATTCGATTCGTGCGTATCACAATGCGTGTCGGCATCGCGGTACTCGCCTTGCGCGTGGGCGTGGTCGGGTGGGTTCGTTGATCTGTCCTTTCCACGGGTGGCGGTGGAATCTGGACGGTTCGATCAAGCTGGTGCTCGACCGTGAGGAGTTCGTGCCGCGTTCGGATGACGATCTGGGTTTGGGGAAGGTGAGAGCGGAGCAGTGGGCGGGTTTCGTATTCATCAATATGGATCCTGAGGCGAAGCCGCTGCTCGAGTATCTGGACCCGATCGCGAGGATTTTCGAGCCGTTCCAGATCGAGAATTTTCGGATCCGGTGGGGCAAGGGCGTTGTGATGGAGTGCAACTGGAAGACGGCGTTGGATGCGTTTCTCGAGGCGTATCACGTTGCGGGTACGCATCCTCAGCTGTTTCGTCTTGATCGCACCAATGACAAGATTGCGTCGTTGCGCGAGCTTGATATTCGTCCGTGGGCGCCGACGACGGTGTATGAGCGGCATGCTCATTATTCGGCGCTCGGACCGAAGTCGTCGGCGTCGAAGGATGCGGGTAAGGATCCGTCGAAGCGTAGTGGCGACGGTAAGTCCGATGAGCGCTTGTCGGTAGCGAATGCAGTGCAGTACCTGCACGAGGATATGGGTGGGCTGGAGAACGAGCGTAGTTGGCGTGCTGCGGAGGCGTTGAAGACGTCGGAGGTGCCTGAGGGTATGTCGGCGGGTCAGTATTTCCTTCAGTTGTATCGGGAGCTTTCGATTGCGGAGGGCTACGACTGGCCGGTTATTACGCCCGAGCAGTGGACGGAGGCGGGTAGTGCGTGGAATGTGTTCCCCAACAGCATTATTCTTCCTGGTCAGGGGTCTGTGTTCTGGTATCGGTCGCGTCCGGTCGACAATGATCCGAACAAGTGTCTGTTCGAGGTTTTCAGTCTTGATCAGATTCCGGTTGCCGACTACGACAAGAAGCGTGAGTTTACGCCGGAGTATTTCGATGATTACCGCGATGCCGATATGGGGCAGGTTTTCAATCAGGACTTCGCGAATATGAAGGAAGTGACGGTGGGAATGCATTCGCCGAGCTTTGATGGTCATCGGCTCAGCGAGGAGCAGGAGATGACGATTTGGAATCATCATCGTGTTGCGGATCGCTATATCTGGACCGACTGACCTCGGCACGCAGCAATTCGTGTTTTGTTTTGTTCGTTTTTCTTTGCGTCATTTGACGATTGGAGTGGAAAATGGGGATTCGATCTCTCGGCTATGTCAGGCTGAATGCACCTGACATCGATGCGTGGAAGACATTCGGGGAGGACTTCCTCGGGCTGATGCGTATCGACGGAGACAATCCGGACTCGCTCTATTTCCGAATGGACCACTATCCACCGCGTCTGGTGGTATCTGCGGCGGAAGAGTCCTCGCTCGGGGCACTGGGTTTCGAGGTGCTGAACCAACGTGACCTGGCTGAAGTCGTGACTGCCGTAGAAGCAGAGGGAATCAAGGTCACCGCTGGTTCGACTGAAGAATGTGCTGAGCGACGGGTTACAGGATTCGCTCGGTTCGACGATCCGGCTGGAAATCCGGTCGAATTGTTTTACGGACCCGTGCTCGATCACGTTCTCATCAACACGCCATTGGTGAGTCGTTTCGTCACCGGTGACATGGGAATGGGACATGCCATCGTCTCCGCCGAGGATGTGCCGTCGGCGTTCGACTTCTATTCTCGCGTACTTGGATTCGTCGAGCGGAACACAGCGGGCCCGACGTACTTCATGGGTTGCAACCCGCGACATCATTCATTCGGTCTTGCTCCCACGCCTGGCCCGGGCAAACTGCTCCACTTGATGGTCGAAATGGCTTCGATCGATGATGTCGGTCGTGCCCTCGACCGCGCCGCTGACCTGAACATTCCGATGATGAACACACTCGGCAAGCACACGAACGACCAGATGCTGTCGTTCTACGTCTATTCGCCGGAGTTGTACGCGATCGAATGTGGTTGGGAAGGCATTCGGGTTGAGACCGAGGAACCGACCTACGCGATAACCGAAGGGGCGCTCTGGGGACACAAGTTCACCCCGCCGCCGCTCCCCGCCTGATTGCAGACATGATGCCCCGGTGCTCTTTTTGAGCGCCGGGGCATCAGTCATATAGCGCGTAAGTTCCTGCACGGAAATCTAACTGGCTTGCCGGTCCGGATGAACAACGTTCGGCAATAACTCGTCCAGGCGGATCAGTTGAGGATGTCGCGGACTTGTGTGTTTTCGTTGCCGGCCAGCAGCATTGCCTGTGCGGCCTTCATGTGTTTACTCCAGTGAGTCGATGCGCCGTCGCCGTCGCGTTCGCGGAGGAGTTTGATGAGTTTTCGCAGCGATCGGATGAACAACCTGTATCGCTGCTGAGCGGCTTCGGCGTTGGACATGGCGCTTTCGCGGGCGATATTGCCGGAATGGCGTTCGAAAATTTCTTGGAGCATTCCGCCTATCAGTGCAAGTGTGGCGTTTCCCGACAACTGGACCATTCGGAGGTGAAACCGTGCTGCGGCAGGGCCGAAATCACCTACTGCGAAGGCCGCGGGTACTTCCTCGTCGATCAGCCGTTCGAGTTCGTCGAAGTCTTCAGTTGACCCGGTTTCGGCGAGGATCCGAGCTGCTGCTGGTTCGATAGCTTCGCGGGCGGCAAAGACGTCGACGACGGTGGCACCCGATAGCTCCAGTAGGAGCGAGGCAGGTCGGGCGACCACTTCGGGGCCTGGTACACACACGCGTGCACCGGATCTCGATCCGCGACGGACTTCGACGAGTCGTTCGGATTCGAGGACTCGAACCGCTTCTCTGAGTGTCGGACGGCTCACCGCGAAGTGTTCCATCAGTTCAGCCTCGTGTGGGAGGTGGTCGCCGTCCTTCAGTTCGCCGTCAACGATCATGCTGCGAAGCTTGAGTGCAACCAGCTCCGCGGTCTTCGGGGTGCGGATGGCGCGCCCGGAAGGTGATCGTTGCTCGAAGACGGGCGCTATGGCGGCGTCATCGGTCATGGGTACGTACACCTTCTCTAGTCAACGGTAACTATGCATACTCAGTAAAGCATCCTATTTAGAACATTGGCGGGAGCTGGGCGCATTGTCACTACGGTGTGGGTGGGCACGTGTGGACGTTCTCGAACCTCGTGGTTGCCGAATACGGACAGCATGAGTGTGTTCCGTTCTCGATTCCCTGGATTTCACGGACTGATAATGTCACATAACATAGTAAACTATGTTACCTTCGTTGAAATGGACGGTGTGGTAGCTCACCGTGATACTGACTGCCGGATTTCCGGCACACGCCAAGGAGCGGCAATGTTGACGACACGGTTTACCGAGGAATTTGGCGTTGAGCACCCCATTGTGCAGGGCGGCATGATGTGGGTTGGACGAGCAGAACTTGCAGCAGCGGTGTCCGAGGCCGGGGGTCTCGGTATCATCACGGCGCTGACGCAGCCGACTCCGGCGGCGCTTGCGCTCGAAATCGAGCGGTGTAAGGCGCTGACGGACAAGCCTTTCGGCGTAAATTTGACACTCACTTTGTCGGTTAATCCACCTCCGTACGCCGAGTTCCGTCAGGTGATCATTGATTCCGGTGTAAAGATCGTGGAGACAGCCGGTTCCGATCCGACGGTGCACGTCGAGCACCTGAAAGAAAACGGTATCAAGGTCATTCACAAGTGCACCAGTGTGAGGCACGCACTCAAAGCGGAGCGGATCGGCGTCGATGCCGTGAGCATCGATGGATTCGAGTGCGCAGGACATCCGGGAGAGGACGATGTCCCGGGCCTGGTACTGATTCCCGCGGCGGCGGATGCGCTGAAGATTCCGTTCATCGCTTCCGGCGGCTTCGCCGACGGCCGCGGTCTTGCTGCGGCACTCGCCCTGGGCGCGGACGGAATCAATATGGGCACTCGGTTCATGTGCACCCAGGAGAGCCCCATTCACGAGAACATCAAGCAGCAAATCGTGGGAGCCTCAGAACTCGATACCCAATTGATCTTCCGCCAGCTCCGCAACACGATGCGTGCAGCGCGAAACTCGGTCAGTGAGGAGGTTGTCGAAATCCTTGACAAGGGTGGGCGATTCAAGGATGTCAAGGATCTTGTCGTGGGTACCCGCGGCCGCAAGGTCTACGAGTACGGGGATCCGGAGGCCGGCATCTGGACCGTTGGTGTCGTTCAGGGATTGATCCATGATGTTCCTTCGGCCGGTGACCTCGTGCGCCGAATCGCTGCGGATGCGGAGACTCTGCTGGGAAACCTCGCCCGCAATGTTGTTGTCAGCCCTGTGACTGCGGGCTGAGCGTCTGATGACAGAGACTGGTTCAGCAGTCGTGAAAACTGACGAGTCGCCGCTTCTGGTCGAGCGAGACGGACACGTCACGGTCTTGACACTCAATCGTCCGGAACGTCGCAATGCGATCAACCGAGCAATGCGAAAGGCGATCAAGAAAGAACTCTGGAAGGCCGACGCCGACGACGACGTCCGCGTCGTTGTCATCACCGGTGCCGGCACCTCGTTCTCCGCAGGAGTCGATCTCCCCGAGGCGCTTTCAGGCCCGTCTCCGCGAACAGAAGGTGCTACGCCGACACAGGTATTGAGAGGAATTTCGAAACCTGTCATCGCCGCTGTGAACGGACCGTGCTATACCGGCGGTTACGAACTCGTGGTGAGTTGCTCGTTCATCATTGCCTCGGACCTCGCGGAGTTCGCCGATACTCATGCGCAGATCGGCCTGCTCAACGGATGGGGCGGCAGCGCGATGCTCCCACGAATGGTGGGGTTGCCCGCAGCCGTACAGTTCATGCTCAGCGGGGAACCGATAGACGGTGCGACCGCAGCACGGATCGGGCTCGCGAATGAGGTTGTAGTGCATGACCAACTCATGGACCGCACCCTCGAGATTGCTCACAAGATCGCAGCCGGTCACCCTGGTGCGATCCAGCGAATGTTGCGTCTTCTCAAGGAAGGCGCAGGAGCATCCACGTCGCACGCCCTCGGTCTCGAAATCGAGGCGTCGGTGGGCTTCCGCTCGAACGGCGCCGATGTCGGTGCTCGTTTCGGCAAGCGTCGCGCTGAAAAAGACTGATCCAGAGAAGTTTTCGAACCAAGCAAGGGGAGGTGGCCGCGGTGGAAATGGCTTCTACGGCAGTACTCGACGCTCATATCGGCGACTGGCGTGTTCGGCTGACCGCACTACTCGACGACTATCGGGCACGTACGCGTCCGGCTACGTCCCGGGCTCGATTCGAAGAGTCGGTGTCCTGGCAGAGTGAACTCGTCGACGCGGGTTTGGCGGCCCCCGGCTGGCCCGCCGAGGTCGGCGGAATGGAACTCCCACTCGAAGACCAGCTCGACTACTACCGGATGACATCGCAGGCCGGAGTTCCGAAGCATCCATGTGCTATGTCGATGATTGTGGCACCCACGATCATCGTCCACGGGACCCAAGAGCAAAAGGACCGTTTCCTCGATCCACTCTTACGTGCGGATGAACTCTGGTGCCAAGGCTTTTCCGAACCAGGCGCCGGAAGTGACCTCGCATCACTGTCCACCCGCGCAGTCCGTGACGGAGATGTCTATCGGGTGACAGGTCAGAAGATCTGGACAACGAAGGCCGACAAGGCCGATTGGATCTTTGCGCTTGTCCGGACCGGACCGGCCGGTCGAGGAACATCGGGCATCACCTACCTGTTGATCCCGATGAACTCACCGGGAATCGAGGTGCGGCCCTTGCGCGATGCTGCCGGAGGCCACCATTTTGCCGAGGTCTTCCTCGACGACGTCGAGGTACCGGTTGCGAACCGCCTCGGGGTCGAAGGCGAGGGATGGTCCATCATGCGGACATCTCTCGGCCATGAACGCGCTACCGCCTTTCTCGCGGACGAGTTCCGTTACCGAGGGACCGTCGACAAAGTTGTCCGTCTGGCGATTGATCAGGGCTATGGAAGCGACCCACTGATTCGTCAGGAGCTTGCACAGCTCGAGACGTCGGTGCGGAGCATCGCGGCGAATAGCGCGAGGGCGCTTGATGCGGTACTGCGCGGTGAAGATCCAGGCGGTGTCGCGTCGATCAACAGGCTGGTCAAATCCGAATTCGAACAGCGTTTGCATTCGTTGGCGCTGCGGCTGACCGGGAACGCGGTCGTTCTCGGCGCGCGTTCGACCGGAGTGGTTGAAAATGGACGGTGGACTTTCGGATATCTGATGTCACGAGCAGCCACGATCGGCGCCGGAACCGCGGAGATCCAACGCAACACGATTGCGGAGGGCGTGCTCGGACTGCCGTCGCATCGAGGCGAAGGTCGGCGGATTCCCACGGTGACACCCGGCCGGCCGCTCATCACCCCGGAAGAGGACGAAGCAGCATTGCGTGAGGTCGTCGGTTCGATGGTGTCCTCCGGTGTAGAGACCGAGCGGCTTCTTGCCCGGGAAGTGGCACCCGCCGACTACGACATCGGGCTCTGGGACAATCTGGTCAGCTTCGGGCTACCCGGTTTGGCCGCACCGAGCTCTCTCGGTGGAGGGGACGCTTCACTGCGTCTGTTGTGCGTTGCCGTCGAGGAAGCCGCATACCATCTCGCGCCCGTGCCGCTGGTCCCCACGGCAATCGCTCTGGAGTTGCTCCTTGCGGTCGGGGCGCAGGACGCGGCCGAAGCTGTCATCGGTGGAGCGACTGCGGCCTTCGTCGCCGCGGTGGACGATCGTGGATGGGTTCGCGACGAGGGATTACCGGTGGTCGAGGGCGGCCGGCTGACCGGCACCGTGGAACGTGTCGTGGGTGCGCCGGTAGCCGATGTGCTGGTGGTGCTCGCGACTGATGCGGCTACCGGCGATCCGGTGCTCGCGACCATTACATCGGAGGAGTTCACAGCTACGACACAGAACCCGGTGGATCTGACTTCGACGGTAGGCATAGTTACGTTCGATCGGGCGGCGGCGACGACCGTGGCCTCTGGAACCGATGTAGTTCGTGCACTCGAGTCCGCAGGTCGTGTAGCCCGTTTGCTGGTTGCCGCGGACTCGGTCGGTGTTGCGAATCGGGCGCTCGCACTCGCAGTCGAGTGGGCAGGCCGGCGTGAACAGTTCGGTCATGCCATCGGTTCGTTCCAGGCGATCGCTCACAAATGCGCGGATCTGCTGGTCCTCGCGGAAGGCGCTCGAGCCCAGGTGCTCGAGGCTGCGGATCGTGATGCTGCTGATCCGGATGCTGCAACAGCTGCCGATCTTGCTGCGGCAGAGGCGTTGTCGGCGGCGGTGAAGGCAACCGAGGAATGTATCCAGATTCATGGTGGTATCGGTTTCACCTGGGAGCATCCATCGCATCTGCTCCTTCGGCGAGCAATGGCGAATGAGGCTTCGATCTGTCGGCCCGAGGTGCTGAGGGATCTCGCCGCCGGCGAGTTGATCGCCCGTCTGGGGTAATCAGCGTGATCAGTGTGATCCGGACATGACGAAGGCCGTGAACCCTGGGTGACCAGGCTTCACGGCCTTTTATTGCGTATGTGGTTGACCGGTATAAAGATTGGGAAACGTTCGATGGCGCAGGGGATCGGCGTTCAGAGCGGAAAGCGGAGCAGGCCCTCCTGCGTTGTACTTGCCACCAGCGTGCCTTTCCGGTCGAAAAGGCGGCCTGTGCTGATTCCGCGTCCGCCACCCATCCAGTATCCGTGCTGTTCGTATAGATGCCATTCGTCAGATCTGAACGGTGCGTGCAACCACACCGCGTGGTTCATGCTCGCCAGCTGGAGTCCGGGTGTGTCGATATGTCGGGCATGGGGAGGGAGGGTCGCCGAAAGCAGGAACAGGTCTGAGCAATATGCGAACCCCGCGGCATGGATCAGACGTTCGTCCCCCAGGGGTTCCAGCGTGCGAATCCACGCGCGTTGCCGCGGCGGTCCGTTCTCTCCTCGTCGGCAGGCGAGTCGTGGGTACTCTTCGGGAAAGCGGAACTCGATTCCGACGCCGGCCATCAATGGCGGGAGCCAATTCGCCTCGGCGGCTTCCGAAATGGTGAGGCTGTCCTGAAAGTGAGGTAGATCCTCCGGTAGCGGTGGTACAGGAGACGGCTCTATATCTTGATGTCGCAGTCCCTCTTCATCTCGTTGGAAAGATGCCGTAGCCAGGAGTAGCGTCCGTCCACCTTGAACGGCGCGTACGTGGCGGGTGGTGAAGCTCGCGCCATCGCGCACGCGCTCGACGTGGTAGTCCACTGGGAGATCGGACCTTCCCGGGTGGACGAAATTTGCGTGCAGTGAATGGGGGTGGTGCTCGTGCTCGATGGTACGGCCTGCCGCGAGGAGCGACTGTCCCAAGGTCTGTCCCCCATAGACGCGGCGGACACCAGTGTGTGATTCACCGCGAAAGCTGTTCGAATCGAGTTGCGCGAGTTCAAGGATCGAGCTGACCGGTGGACGGGAAAGGCTGGCTAGGGCTGGCGTCGCCAATGGATGAGGCATAGCTGAAAAGTATAACTAGGTAATCTTGAATCAGTATTGCGGGCGCGCCCGCGGCCGATTCGGCACGTCGACACGAATCAGCCACGGCAGGAGGGGGATTGGCGAATCAGGTCGCTGGAACTAGCGGGGTGCGAATCGCTGTCCGGCGTCCAGGCGCAGGGCCTGTCCATTGAGCATTGGATTGTCGACGACCGCGAGTGCGAGCTTGGCGTATTCCTCCGGTCGGCCCATTCGCTTCGGGAACGCCGCGTCCTCGACGAGAGGTGCGACCTGCTCGTCGGTGAACTTCGCGGTGGCGCCGGTGGCGAACAAGCTGGGTGCAATTGCGACGACGCGGATGCCCTGCGGTCCGAGGTCTCGTGCCATGACCAGTGCCATCGCGGCGATGCCGGCCTTTGCGGCGCTGTAGGCGACCTGGCCGATCTGACCCTCGAAGGCGGCGATGGAGGAGGTGTTGACGATGACTCCACGCTCCTCGTCCTCGGGGTCGTTGCTGGACATGTGGAAGGCCTGCAGCCGATTGAGGTTGAAGGTGGAAATCAAGTTGAGATCGATGATCTTTCGAAAGCTGTCGAGGTCGTGGGGGCCGTTGCGGCCGAGGGTCTTCTTCACGGATCCGCCACCGGCGGTGTTGACGGCGATGTGAAGTCCGCCCAGTTCGGTCACGGCGTTGCCGAGAGCTTGTTCGGCTCCCTCGAAATCAGTGATGTCGATCGGATGGAAGATGCCGCCGATGTCGGTGGCGATTTCTTTGCCGTCACTGGTCTCCCGATCGAGAATTGCGACCTTGGCTCCCGCCGCGGCGAGGGCTTCGGCCGTCGCCCGGCCCATGCCCGATGCGCCGCCTACCACTACGGCCTTCTTTCCGGTGATATTCATACGTCGTCCTTAATCGTGTAGGTGTTCGCCTGTGAAGGCTTGAGTTAACTTATAGTACTATCTAAACTATGTGACGCGCGCTACCTTTAGGGGGCATAGGTGCGTTGTCCGAAGAATTCTCAGTGGCCGTGCGCGGCCGAACTGCTTGTCCCCATGAACGGAGCAATCGTGATTCTCAAGGTCGGTCAATCGTTGGCCAGCAATGTCGACACCACCACACTGATCGTGGTTCGCTCTCCTCAGGGAGGTGACGTGACACTGACCTGCGGTGGGTCTGCGATGGAAGAGGGCAAGAAGCCCTCGGGAGACGGTTCCACGATCGATCCGGCGAACACCGGTGGCGCCGTGCTCGGCAAGCGGTACGTCGACGAGTCTTCGGGTTTGGAGGTGCTGTGCACCAAGTCCGGTCAGGGGCAGCTCGCATTGGACGGGGTCGCGCTTGTGCTCAAGACCGCAAAGCCGCTTCCGTCCTCCGACTAGCAGTCTGCTTTTCGGCCAAGTAGTGCGTACCCAGAACGAAGACGAGTGGAGTGACGGATGAATATTTCGATGCTGCTGGACATGGCGGTCGATGGTTTCGGCGACCGCGTTGTCATCGGATCGAAAGACGCGGGCATCTCCGCGACGAGGTTGAACGAACTGGCAGTGGCCGGCGCAGACATGATCCGGAAATCGGGTGCTGATGCAGTGGTGTATCTGGCAGTCAACGGTCCGGCTTTTCCGGTCGCGATGTTTGCCGCTGCGCGCGCAGGCGTGCCGCTGGTTCCGGTCAACTACCGTTTGGGTCGCGAGCAGCTCGATTCACTTCTGTCGAATCATCCCCGAGCGCTGGGTATCGCTGACCCGAACCAGGCTGCCGTTCTGGCGAGTGCCGGACTGAGTGTGCATACGCCGGAAGAGTGGATGCGCTTGCTCTCGGGTTCGGACGTGACGACGGCCGATGAGGAGGAGGCTCTCGATGACGACGGCCCGGCGGTCGTCATCTATACCTCCGGCACGACCTCCGCGCCGAAAGGCGTGCTTCTTCGCCACGAGAATCTGTCGTCGTACGTGTTCGGATCGGTCGAATTTGCAAGCGCGGAGGATGCGGACGCGGCCTTGGTCAGTGTTCCGCCCTATCATATTGCGGCAGTAGCGAATGTGATCACGAATCTCTACGCCGGTCGTCGAACGATGGTCCTCGAGCAGTTTACGCCGGAGCAGTGGCTCGATACGGTTCGCAGTGAAGGCGTCACAAACGCTCTCGTGGTTCCCACGATGTTGGCCCGAATTGTGGATTCCGATGCGACAAAGGATATTCCGTCCTTGCGGGGCCTTGCATACGGCGGAGCGCCGATGCCCACTCGGGTTATCGAGCGAGCGCTGCAATTGTGGCCCGAGATCGGTTTTGTCAATGCTTATGGATTGACCGAGACCAGCTCGACCATCGCAGTTCTCGGCCCTGATGATCATCGAACAGCGATTGTCGGCGATGACGAAAAGGCCAGGGCACGACTTGGTTCGGTGGGTCGTCCGGTCCCCGGGGTCGAGATCGAGATTCGCGGAGACGATGAAACGGTCTTGGGGGCAGGAGAAGTGGGCCGAATCTGTGTGGCCGGTGACCAGGTGTCGGCAGAGTATGCAGGAGTTGGTCGGATGGTTGACGGCCGCGGCTTCTTCGATACGCGGGACAAAGGATATCTCGACGACGAGGGCTATCTTTTTGTCGGAGGTCGTGTGGACGACACCATTATTCGAGGCGCGGAGAACATCGCTCCCGCCGAGATCGAAGATGTGATTCTGCGGCACCCGGCCGTGCTGGATGTTGCCGTCGTCGGGATGCCGGACGAAGAGTGGGGGCAGCGAATCGAGGCGGCGGTTGTGCTTCGTCCGGGCGAGGGGGCCGATGTGGACGAATTGCGCGCCTTTGTGCGCGAGAAGTTGCGCAGTAGCAAGACACCTGAGCGAATCGTGTACTGGGACGAACTCCCGCGCACGGAGACGGGCAAGCTTGTCCGACGACATGTGGTCGAACGGCTCGGTACGCAGGTAGCACCTATCTGATCTGGTTACGTTCAGCTGCAGTCGATTTCGACTTCGCATCTTGGTTCGTGCCAACATCCGATCCTTGGAATCTCTTACATATATTACTAAGTTGACCTACTATTGGGTGGGGTCGAGTTGGATCATGCCGCTCGCCCAGTTGGCGTATCGGCATAGACATCATTTGCGCCCTATCGATCACGGAGGAATTCCATGAGCACATCGGAGATCACGGAAGCCGAACCCGAGGTTTACAGCTTCCTCGAGGACGACATTCAGCGGGCCCGGGACCTGGTCGGCATTTACCACGCCGTCACCCAGCGCGAGCAGTTCAGCCGGGTCACGCCGGACGTGGTGCGCAACTTCGCCCGCAGTTACGGAGACGACAATCCGTTGTTCGTCGATGAAGAATATGGACGTGACACACGCTGGGGTGGCCAGATTGCACCGCCGATGATCAACATCGGACTGCGCAAGGAACTGCTCGCAGATCGTGTCCCGCGCGAACAGCGTCGCCCGGCCTTCCGTGGTATCCACGTGTTTGTCTCCGGCAGCACAACCGACTGGTACCGACCTGTGTACGACGGTGACACCGTCTACTCGTTCCACGGCTTCGAGAAGGTTGAGCTCAAAGAGTCCGAATTCGCGGGCCGATCGCTACTCGTCACGCGTATTCACGTGCAGTTCAACCAGCGCGCAGAGGTCGTGCAGGCGCAGCGCGTGCTCACGATCCACACGGAGCGGCACGAGTCGAAGAAGCGAAAGAAGTATGACGCAATCGAGCCTGCGACATACACGCCCGAGGACATTGCGAAGATCGACGAGATCTACGCGGCCGAGAAGCCTCGAGGTGCAGAGCCTCGATACTGGGACGACGTACAGGTCGGCGAGAGCCTCGACCAGATGGCAAAGGGCCCGCTGACAGCTACCGACATGATGGTCTTCCATTCCGGTGGTTACGGTTTCGCGCCTTATACGCCGTCGGCCTCGCGCCTGACATACAAGAATCGGCAGCGCATCGCCCCGTTCTACATTCCCAACGAACAGGGCGTTCCTGATGTGGCGCAACGCATCCATTGGGATAGTGAGTACGCCCGCTCCATCGGCCTTCCGGCTGCATACGACTATGGAATGATGCGTGACTGCTGGCTGACGCACGTCCTGACCGACTGGATCGGTGACGGAGGCTGGATCGAGACGATGTCCAGTCAGATGCGTAAGTTCAACTACCTCGGTGATACCCACATCTTCACTGGAGAGGTTGTGGGGAAGAGAATAGAAGGCGACCGACACCTGATCGACATCGAACTCCGGGGAACAAGTCAGCGCGGCGAGGTGACCTGTCCGGCTACAGCGACGGTGTCGCTGCCGAGTCGGGAGTCCGACCTTGCCGTTCTCCCGACCGCGCCGGCGGAGTGGGAGCGGATTGCCGCGCAGATGCTCAAGCGCAACGGTGAGTTGCGTGCGCAGGCACGTTCTGGCTCGAAGGCTTGAGCAACCGCGCCGATCCGCTCACGTGCCGGCGAGTCGGGTAGCTCGGTGGCTGAGAAATTTCGTTACGGTGTGTCCCTAACTTCAGGAGGACCTGTGGACTTGAGCAGTTTGACGACGGTGATCGCAGAGCAGAACGATCATGTTCTGACGATTACGTTGAACCGCCCCGATCGGATGAATTCGTTCACCAATGTCATGCGGAGCGAGTTCCGTTCGCTGTGGCACTACGCGGCGGAGACGGACGACGTCCATGTTGTGGTCCTGCGGGCAAACGGGGATCGCGCATTCAGCACCGGGATGGACGTCAAGGAAGGGACGTACGTCGCCGAGAACGTATTCACCCGCCGAGACCCGGGCGCTGACCTGTCACCGAAGCAGAACGGGTGCTGGAAGCCTTTGGTCTGTGCAGTGCATGGCATGGTCGCGGGCGGTGCGCTGTACTGGATCAATGAGGCGGACATCATCATTGCAAGTGATGATGCGCAATTCTTCGACCCGCACGTTTCTTACGGCCTGGTCGCGGCGCTCGAGCCGATCGGGTTGGCGCACCGCATCCCGATCGGGGAGGTGCTGCGCATGGTTCTGCTCGGTCTCGACGAGCGGATGTCCGCGGAGCGTGCCCGCGAGATCGGACTGGTCAGTGAGATCGTGTCGCGCGGTGATCTGTGGGACCGCGCGCAGGATCTTGCCGGCCGGATCGCGGCCAAGCCGGCGGCCGCGATCCAGGGAAGTATTCGTGCGATCTGGGAGTCGAAGGACTCGACTCGTTCGCACGCACTCGCCACGGCGATGTCGTACACATCGTTGGGCAATCCGATCGGCAAGGCTCAGGTCAGCCGATCAGAGGTGCCTACGCGAAAGTACGAGGTTCGATGACCGCCGCGTTGGCGCACTGCGCCGGCACAATGCGCAAAGGGAGCTGAGATGGACTACGGCATGACTGCCGAACTCGAGGATTTCCGCGCCGAGGTGCGGGCATTCGTGAAGGCCAACGCGCCTGCGATCGCGCCCAAGGCGGGGGTGCGCACGGCAGAGGATGCGGAAGAGCTTGCGTTACTGAAGGACTGGACACGAAAGCTCTTCGATGCTGGATACGTGGGTGAGTCGTGGCCGGAACGTTTCGGGGGGCAAGGTAATCCGGAATCGATGGAACGCGAGGTGATTGTGGGGGAAGAGTTGGCTCGCGGCCGCACCCCCGCCGCGGTTCAGGGGGCCTCCAAACTTGTCTCGAACGCACTGCTCGACTATGGAACCGAGGAACAGCGAAAGGCGTTCCTGCCCGGCATTCGTTCCGGTGAGCTGATCTTCTGTCAACTTTTCAGCGAGCCGAGTTCCGGTAGCGACCTGGCTTCACTGCGTACGAAGGCGATACGTACCGACGACGGCGGGTTCCGGATCAGCGGACAGAAGGTCTGGACGACCAACGGTCAGTGGGCTGATTACGGCTATCTGCTGGCGCGTACGGATCCGGAAGCGTCGAAGCATCGGGGGATCAGTGCTTTCATCATTGATATGCGATTGCCGGGCGTGGAGGTGCGCCCCCTCCGCGAGATGACTGGCACTTCGGACTTCAATGAGGTGTTTCTCGACAATGTCGAGGTAGGTCCCGATGCTCTGATCGGTGATCTGAACCAGGGTTGGGTGATTGCCAATTCCAGTCTTGGACATGAACGCAGCGCAGTCGCAGCCAGCGCAGCCCGGCTGCAGCAGAATGTTTCCGCTCTCGTCGATCTCGCCAAGAAGGTGACGAGGAACGGACGTCCCGCTATCGAAGACGGCGCCGTACTGGACAAGCTCGGTCAGTTGACTGCGTCGGTCGAAGCGCTCTCGGCGATGGTGTACGCCAACGTAAGTCGGTGGTCACGGAAGACAGAACGGGTCTTCGACGGCCCGATGGCAAAACTGTTCTTCAGCGAATTGGGAGTCGAGATCGCGCGATTCGCGCTCGAGCTCAGTGGTGAGGCCGGCGTTCTTGTCGAGCGCGACCCGAATGCAATCGATTGTGGGCGTTGGCAAGACGAATTCCTGTATGCCCGCGCTTATACGATCGCGGGCGGAAGTTCCGAGATCATGCGCAACATTATCGCGGAACGTGGATTGTCAATGCCGCGCTGACGCAGGGATTTACATAGCCGGCGCCGCCGATTTCAGGATGTGCATCGCTCCGGCAAGGGGAGACTCGTGATATTCGAGTCTCCCCTTTTTTGTTCGGAGCCATCACCGAAGAAATAAAAGAATTGACCTAGTTAACTATGTGATCTATCTTATAGTTACACGCGTTCTATCGGCGCGATCGGATGCCGGGTGGCGCCTTATGGGCGGGCCGGGGGAGCAATGGCTTCCTCGTCGGCAGAACTGGAGGCAGTCAATGGCGGGAATCAGAGACGGGTTGGGTGCTCTGTGGTTGGCACCCGATGGCGCGAACATGATCCAGCAGGATGGTCGATGGGTCACATGGGGTGAGGTTCGCGTCCTCGCTGAACGTATCGACGAGCAACTCAGCCGGGTGGGATGCGACGAGGGTTCTCGTGTCGGCGTTGTTCTGGGAAACAGGATGGAGTCCGTCGCGGCCCTCGTGGCCATCCTCGGCAAAGGGCGAACAATCGTCACGCTGAACCCGATGCAGCCGGCTGCACGTCTGTCATCGGACCTGGTGAGTTCCAAACCGCAGGTCGTTCTCGGCCCCTCGAGTGCCTGGAAGGAGACTGAATTCTTTTCGGCTGCTGAGGATTTGGGAATTGTGGGCTTCGCTGTAGATGGCGTCGAGCTCCGACAATGCAGTGGCGGATCCTCGGCAACGATCGAAGCCCTGCACACCGAGGAGCATCCGGTGGCGGTGGAAATGTTCACCTCTGGAACAACAGGACCTCCGAAACGGGTCCCGCTGACATGGCGCCAGCTCGATTCCGCGATGTCAGCGGTGCACGGCCATACCGGTGCGGCCGGCCCTGAACGCGACCCGCTCACCGGACGGGTGTCATTGGTGTTCTTGGCGATGGTTCACATCGGCGGCCTGTGGGCAGTTCTGCAGGCGCTCACCGAAGCTCGACCCTTTGTCCTACTCTCGCGATTCACCGTAGACGGGTGGGTTACCGCGGTATCCGAGCATCAACTGCGGGTCGCCAGCTTGCCCCCGGCGGCAATGCGATCGGTACTCAGTGCCGATATCCCGGCAGAGAAGCTGTCGAGCTTGCGTGCGGTGACGGCAGGCACGACCTACGTCGGCCCGGATCTGGCCGAGGAGTTCACGCACCGGTACGGCGTGCCCGTATTGATCATGTACGGTGCCACCGAGTTTTCCGGTGCCATCGCCGGATGGACCAAGCCGCTGCATACCGAATGGTGGGCGCGCAAGCGTGGCAGCGTCGGGCGGCCGTTTCCGGGCGTGCATCTGCAGACTGTCGACGACAACGGAGAGGTCCTGCCGGTCAACGAGACCGGAAAGCTCGAAGTGCGGGCGGGTCAGACCGGTAAAGGTGCGAACGGTTGGCTGCGTACCAGCGATCTCGCGCACATCGACGAGGACGGATTCCTGTATATCGACGGTCGAGCTGACGACGCAATTGTCCGGGGCGGCTTCAAAGTTCACCCGGAGGTCGTTTCGAACGCCTTGCGTGCGCATCCGTCGATCCTCGACGCGAGTGTGTACGGGAAAGCTGACGATCGGCTAGGACAGGTGCCGGTCGCTGTTGTCGAGCTTGTGGACGGTGCGATTCCTTTGGTCGAGGACGAAGTGAAGACATTCCTCCGTGGCCAGTTGACCGGTTACGAGGTGCCCGTCGATATCCACACCGTCGACGAACTTCCGCGGGGAGTATCACTCAAGATCGATCGTCGCCGACTGCTGGAGTTGGTGGCAGATCTCGAAGCTGCCCGAGTTTGACGCAGGCGATCGTTAAACGCCTTTTCGAATCGCTCGTGGTACCACTCAAACGAATTCGGGCTGCTGCCCGGTAATGCAAGGAGTACAACATGACTGCAGTCATCGTAGAAGCAGTGCGCACCCCGGTCGGCCGACGCAACGGCGGATTGTCGAGCGTTCATCCGGCCGATCTGTCGGCCGTAGTTCTCAATGCGTTGGTCGAGCGCGCCGGTATCGACCCTTCAATTGTCGAGGATGTCATCTGGGGTTGCGTCCAGCAGGTCGGAGACCAGGCCAACGACGTTGCTCGCAATGCGGTGCTGGCCGCCGGCTGGCCTGAATCCGTTCCGGGGGTGACGGTCGACCGTCAGTGCGGTTCGTCGCAGCAGGCGCTCAACTTTGCCGTCGCCAGTGTTGCAGCGGGACACTACGACGTTGTCGTTGCCGGTGGTGTCGAGTCGATGTCCCGAGTGCCGATGGGGTCCGCGGGAACCTTCGAGGGGAGCCCGTACAGCCCGGCTTACATGGAGCGCTACAACGGAGTCAAGCCGAACCAGGGCGTTGGTGCAGAGGCGATCGCGGAGAAGTGGGGTCTGACGCGAAATGACCTGGACACGTTCGCAGTTCAGTCACATGAACGTGCAGCAGCTGCTCAGGATGCAGGGCTGTTCGACCACCAGATCGTTTCGGTGACGACGCCGGACGGCACCGTGGTCTCGCGAGATGAGGGAATCCGTCGCGGCTCTTCTGTCGAATCACTCGGAAAGCTCAAGACGGTCTTCAAGGAAGACGGTGTCATCCATGCGGGTAACGCGTCACAGATCTCGGACGGCGCGTCGGCGCTGCTGATCATGAGCGAAGAGGCCGCTGCGCGGTACGGGGTGACTCCGATAGCGATGATTCACTCGGTCGCTGTTGTCGGAGACGACCCGATCATCATGCTCACAGCTCCGATCCCGGCCACGAAGAAGGTGCTCGAGAAAGCTGGTCTGACTGTCGACGATATCGGTGTCTTCGAAGTCAACGAAGCTTTCGCGAGCGTGCCACTTGCGTGGCTGGCAGAGGTCGGAGCGGACCCCGCGCGGGTCAACCCCAACGGAGGTGCAATTGCTCTCGGGCATCCCCTCGGTGGATCGGGCGGACGAATTCTGACGGACATGCTGCATCACATGCTTCGCAACAACATCCAATACGGCTTGCAGACGATGTGCGAGGGCGGCGGACAAGCCAACGCCACCATCCTCGAGCTCGTGAACGCGCGCTGAAACCCGATCCAGCACAAGGAGGAGACAACAATGAGCGAAACGAACGAACCCGCGGTTCTCGTAGAGCGAGTGGGCAATGTCATGGTGATTACGATCAACCGTCCGTCAGCACGTAACGCGGTGAACTCCGCAGTAAGTGCGGGCGTCGGCGGAGCATTGGACGAAGCTGCCGCGGACCCCGATGTGCGTGCGATTGTTCTGACAGGAGCAGGGGAGAAGTCCTTCTGTGCGGGTGCTGACCTCAAGGCTATTTCGAGAGGTGAATCGGTGTACGCGCCGAATAATCGGGAATGGGGATTTGCCGGTTTCGTCAACAAGTACACCGACAAGCCCACGATTGCCGCGGTTAACGGAACGGCACTGGGCGGTGGCACGGAGTTGGCGATGTCCGCGGATCTCATCGTTGCGGCCGAAAATGCAACCTTCGGTTTGCCCGAGGTCAAGCGTGGGCTTATTGCGGGCGCTGGTGGTGTCTTCAGGTTGCCTGAACAGATGCCGCAGCGACTGGCAATGGAAATGATCTTTACCGGCGATCCGATCAGTGCCGCCCGCGCACTCGAGGTCGGTCTGATCAACCAGGTTGTGCCCGAGGGGCAGGTTGTCAGTGCGGCTGTCGAACTGGCACAGCGGATTGCGGTCAACGCGCCGTTGTCGGTGCAAGCCAGTAAGCGCGTCGCTTACGGTGTCGTGGACTCGATCCGCGTCGAGGAGGCTGACCGGTGGGTTTTGTCGGCCGCCGAGTGGGATCAGCTCGCAACTAGTGAGGACTCCAAGGAGGGGCCTCGCGCGTTTGCGGAAAAGCGCGAGCCGGTCTGGAAAGCACGCTGAACCGAGTTCTCTGATTATTCCGAAACGACCCGGGTTGCACTTACTCAAATGCAATCCGGGTCGTTTTGTGTTGGCTTGCTGCCTCGTAGTCTTGGTTCGGCTCAGACGTTGACGAGGCGGCGACGGTGGTAGCTCACCGAACCGTCGAGTAGCTCGTCGACTTTGATTCGGCGGATGAGTAGATGCAGGTCGTGCTCCCAGGTGAATCCGATTCCGCCGTGTACTTGCAGCGCCGTCTGAGCGGCGGAGCTGGTTCCCTCACCGGTGAACGCTGCGGCCGCCGCGACGGCCCGAGCGCGGACACCGGGGTCGTCCCCGTCGAGAGCCACAGCCGCGGCCCACAATGCCGCGCGCGATGCCTCGATTGACAGGGCCATATTTGCGCAATGGTGTTTAACGGACTGGAAGCTTCCGATCGGTTGCCCGAACTGCGTGCGTTGCCCTGCGTATTCGACCGTGAGGGCGAGGAGTGCTTCTGCGGCGCCGAGCGCGTCGACGGCTCGGAAGGTTGCCAACTGATCACGAACGAAACCCACTGTGCCGCTGGATAGCAGCGTCCACTCGCCGGCTTCGAAGGTGAGATCAATCTCGGCTACCGCCCATGACCGCGTTACATCCAGAGTTTCGAGGACACGCGTGCTGACGGCTGCGATGTCCACTACTGCGGCGACCTCGGCGCCGTCGATAGTGGATGTGACGAGAAGGAGTCGGTGGGCGTCTATCAGGCCCGTTATCGGAGCCGTAGTTCCCTGTACTCGAAGTGATGTCCCTTCGACTGTGGCATGCAGCGCGGAGTTTTCGGGTGAGCTGAGCGCCGGCACGACCAAGGACGCCCCGTCAGTGGTCTCGTCGAGGGCCTGGTGGCCGATTTGTTCGAGTAAGCGGGCCGCCGCAGCCAACTCGGCCACGGGTACGGGGCTTCCTGCGCGGCCGTGCTCCTCTGCCAGCACCAGCAGATCGACGTGCGTGCCACCCATCTCTGTTGTGAGAAGACCGATCAGACCCGACTCGGCAAGACGGCGAAGGCGTGCCGGCGAAACTCGCGCCGGAGCATCGTCTATCAACGGGCGGCGTTCCATGAGGGGTGAGTTCTTCACCAACCAGGCCCGTTCGGCCTCCGCTAGGGCTACCTGCTCGTCACTCAGCGCGAAGTCCATGGCTCTCCTCTATAAGTCGTATTTCTTGACATAGTTAACCATGTCATCTACCTTTTCGGTAGTGACGCCAAGGAGTGCGTCTGCATCGAGAGTCCACTTCCTTCCTTCGTTGTCTGGTCTGGCGTCGAGTGGTCGTCGCTGCATCCGTGTGGCTCGCTCAGGATAGTGTGCACCACTTGTTCGGCGGTCGCGCTGAGCGGCCTGAAACCTCCTCGGAAAATCAAACGTCACACTTTGGCGTAGTTGTCTCTGCGTCTTCACGTTATCCAGATAACTTAGTTATGTAAGAAGAGATGGGAGTGCGACGGTGGAATTCCTGCGTGTCGAACGTCGCGACGGTGTCGTAACGGTTGTGATGTCGCGTCCGGAGAAGAAGAACGCGGCGAATTTGGAGATGTGGCGCGAACTGGCCGAGACGTTCACCAGTGTCGAGCATTCACATACCGACCGCGTGTTGGTGCTGACGGGAGACGGCGGCGACTTTTGTTCCGGCGCCGATCTGGCAAGTGTGAACGGTGATCCTCTCGACTTCATGTCCGATGCGAGTGATGCGGCACGCGCGTTGCACGCGTTGACAATTCCGACGATCGCCAAGGTGGACGGTGTCGCCGTCGGCGCGGGGTGGAACCTCGCGCTGGGCTGTGATCTGGTGGTTGCCAGCGATCGAGCTCGGTTCTCGCAGATCTTCGTTCGTCGTGCGCTCTCCGTCGACATGGGCGGTTCCTGGTTACTCCCAAGGTTGGTCGGAATTCAGAAGGCGAAGGAAATCGCTTTTTTCGGTGACATGTATTCCGCGGCGGAGGCAGCAGAAATGGGTTTGGTCACGCGGCTGGTGCCGGTAGCCGACCTCGACGCAACTGTGGACGAGATGGCCGAGCGGCTCGCTGCGGGACCCGCGCGTGCGCTCTCCCTGACAAAACAGCTTCTCGATGCGTCTGCAGACGGGGGGAGTCTGGAGTCTGCATTGAGGTTGGAAGCACAGGCTCAGGGCAACAACATCACGGGTGGCGATGCGGCTGAAGCGAAGGCGGCGTTCCTCGGGAAGCGGGCGCCGGTATTCCGCTGAGACTGTTCGAGGGTTATCCGATGCCGCCCCAACATCTTTCATGAAACAGGTCAACTAGCGTGACCGTGCGTCGCGCAGATCGTCACGACAGCGAGGCGTGTTCTAGTACGGGCGGTCGCCGGAGATAGTGACTCGATGCATTTCGCGAACGCCTTCGCCGGTGTCGTGGCACGCGTAGTGCTGAGTGGTGCGGTTGTCCCAGAACGCGACTGATCCCTCTCTCCAACTGAACCGGCACTGGTACTCAGGCTTTGTCGCCTGCCGGTACAGGAATTGGAGGAGAGAGTCGCTCTCGCGAAGGTCCATGCCGACGATTCGGGTCGTGAAAATTTCGTTGACGTAGAGCAAAGGTGCTCCGGTGTCCGGATTGGTTCGCACAACCGGATGCTCGACGGGCGGAAAGCGTTTGGCCATAGCTGCGCGATCTTCTGGCGCCAGTCCTGGTCCGAAGGCTCGGTCGAAGTCGTGGATTGCGCGTAGTGGCCGCAGTGCTCCCTGCATCTGGGGGCTCAGACCCGCGAATGCTGCTTCCATGTCTGCCCATAGGGTGTCACCGCCGACGGGGGGAATTTCGACGGCGCGCAAGATCGAGCCGAATGACGGATGCTCACGCCAACTGACATCGGAGTGCCAATAGTCCTCGCCGTACGGGAAATTCGCGCGTGCAGTAGCGACATCCGGTGCCCTCCGGAGCGTCATCAACTCGGATCGATCGGCAGTGGCCACGGGATGTGCTTCGAGCGTGCCGAACAGGCGACCGAAGTCGAGGTGCTTGTCAGGGGTCATGCGTGTCTGATCGCGAAAAAAGAGAACCTTGAATTCGACCAGCGCTTTCCTTAGTTCGGCGACTATTTCTGGACGGAGGGTTCCGTCGAGTTCGACGCCGTGAACTTCTGCGCCGATGCGGCTGCTGAGAGGGCGAACATGGATCATGAGACCTCGTTTCCGGGTTGAGTGGAGACGGCGCATGCATTCGATTTGTCGAATACGAACGTAGGATTGCGTTGCAATCAAACAACTGTTTTAAACTAAATCACATGCCTTACTGCAGGGTCAATGGTTGAGAGGAGGGGCGTGAGAGAATCAGAACCATGCGCGAGGCGTCACAGTTGTCGGTCCGTGAACGAAACCCCGTCGAGTTATTGCAGGTAGCGGAGCAGCTCTTTGCTGTCCACGGGATCGACGGTGTATCCCTACGGCAAATCGGCAGTGCGGCGGGCCATCGCAATCCCGCAGTTGTGCAATACCACTTCGGGTCGAAAACGGCTCTGCTGCAGGCGATCCTCGAGTATCGACTGCCCCCGATCAACGCCGCACGACTCGAGTTTCTCGATCGGATGCGCAGCGAGGGACGTCAGGATGAATTACGTGCCCTCGTCGAGTCCATGGTGCGACCTCTGGTTGACCTCGATCCGCACACCAACCACTACGTGGCATTTCTTGCTCGACTGATGTCCGACCCGGAGAAACGCTCCGGTGCATATGCCACCACGATCGACCATGTGGTGAGCGCGCAAATTGCGGCTGAGGGGATTAAGGCAGCGCTCACTGAACTGTCCGAACCGCTGCGTCGGCATCGGCACTCGATGGCTGTCGAGCTGATGATGCACACGATTGCGAATCGTCAATCTCGGATGGTTGCGGGCGAAGACCAGGAACTGACCCGCGAAGAGTTCGAGACCGACCTAGTCGATGCGATGGTCGGATTGCTCACGGCGCCTCCGACATTTGTCGAGGGCCGCTAGGAAGCTGACTGCTCGAGTCACGATTGAGGAGTGCGTTACGAACTGCTCGTATTGGGTGGCGATGCGGCCGACGTCACGCGATCGCTTCCACTTCCCGAGTATTCCGCGAGGGCCATTTCACGTTCGGCGCCAAGCTTCTCCGAGTGTCGTGGAACATTGACGGTATCCAAGTCGTTTGATGCTGTGTCCAACACGATGTCGGAGAGTTGCTGGATACCTGTTTTGGTTCCGAGGACGGCATTGGGCATGAAAATGGTACAGATCAGGGCGATGACGGCGAACGGAACCGAATAGAGGAATACCTCCCCGACGCCTTGGCCGTATGCAGACTCGACAGTGTTGCGCACCTGATCGGACAAGGCCGGGAGGTTCGGGAGATTACCGTCCGTTAGTCCGCTTGCCGATCGCGCGATGTCTGCTTGCTGTAGGCCCTGCTCGATCTCGGTATCGACTCGAGTGGAGAGGACAGCGCCGAACACTGTCACGGCCAGGACACCGCCCAGGCTACGGAAGAACGTGGTGGCGGAGCTGGCAGCGCCGATCTCTAGTACGCTCGCGGAATTTTGTACGACGAGAGTCAGGTTCTGCATCAGCATGCCGAGGCCGAGACCGACCAGTGGTGTGGCCAGGAAAATCACAGCAAAAGGAGTGTCGACTCGCAGGGTCGAGAGCAGGAAAACGCCGACGGTGAGGAGGGAAGCGCCTGTGATCAACCATCGCTTCCACTTCCCTGTCCTGCTGATGAGAGCGCCGACAACGGTGGAGGCGATGAGGTTGCAAGCAACCTGCGGCAAGGTGATCAGACCCGCTCCTGTGGCTGTGGCGCCACGACTGAGCTGCATGTACTGGCTGAGGAAGATCGAGACGCTGTAAATGATGATGCCGACGGACACGCTGGCCACGACCGCCAACGTGAAGGTCCGTTGCCGGAACATGTGCAGGGGGAGGACGGGGTTCTTCACTTTGCTCTCGACGATCAGGGTTACGACGATCAGCACTACTGCACCGACTCCCAGACACCACGACAGCAAGGACTCCCACGCGAATTGCTTGCCGCCCAGCGAGAGCCAGATGAGAAGCGTCGAGATCGCGGCAATGAGCAGAATCGACCCGGCATAGTCGATATTGGTAGCGCCCCTACGTGTCGGCACAATGAGCTTCAACTGGATGACGATCATCGCGATCACTGCAACGGGAATAACGAGGTAGAAGTTCCAGCGCCAGCCGACTGTGTCGGTGACAAAGCCACCGAGGAGAGGGCCGCCGGCTGTGCCGGTTACGACGACAGCACCGAGGACGCCCATGTACTTTCCACGCTCGCGAGGGCTGATGATGTCAGCGATCGCGACTTGGGAGAGTGCCATCAGTCCGCCGGTTCCGACTCCCTGTATCAACCGCGCTCCGATCATCAGCGTGGGCTCGTGTGCAAATCCGGCGGCGAGTGAACCGGCGATGAAGATAGCGAGTGCGATTTGCAACAGACGTCTGCGATTGAAGAGGTCGGCCAGTTTGCCCCAGATCGGGGTGCTCACCGTGGTCGTGAGCAGGGCTCCGGTGACAATCCAGGTGAGCGTCGATTGATCACCGTGAAGATCGGACACGATACGCGGGAGAGAAGTGTTGACCACCGAGGTCGACAAGATGCCAACCAGCATTCCAATGAGGATGCCGGCGAATGCTTCGTTCACTTGGCGTCGGGACATCGTCGGCGATGAGCCGTTCTCGGCCGTCGTTTCGGTCATGGGATTCCTCGAGAGCTGTGCGATCCGAAAAGTATGTGACGAAAGTCAAACATATATAGTTGATTTAAGCAACTAAAATCGACGGAAGATGTGCAGTGTGTGTCGTGGCAAGATCTATGCTGATCCTGTGAGTTCGACACAACGTGAAGCCGATATCCGCTCGATTCAAGCGGGGATCAGTCAGCTCGTGCGGGGTTCGAGGAAGGCGTTGATCACAAATGTGGCTCTGATAGCGCCCGAGATGGCGCCGGCCGCTTTTGTCATCATGACGCAAATTGCGGACACGTTTCCGGCATCGCCGGCAGCACTGATTGCCGCCACAGGATTGGACAGAAGTGTGGTGAGTCGACATCTCACGGCTCTCACCAGGGACGGCTATCTGGTCTCTGAGCCTGATCCCCATGACGGCCGCGTGGCTTTGTTCTCCCCGACGCCCGATGCCGCGGAGAAGTTCAGTGCGGTCAGTAAGGCGAGGCACGGCTGGACAGCAGACGTGGTATCGGATTGGACGCAGCAGGATGTGTCGGTGTTCGTCTTGTTGCTGGATAGGTTCAATCAATCTGCCTACGGAAATTGAGGACTGTAGCGACCAATGAAAGCAGCTGGGCAAGACGAGTATTCGTGGTGTTCGTAATCCGCGGAATCGAAATCGGTGCGCTGTTTCCTCGCATGCCGATTTCGATTCCGTTCTGATCTCGGACTAGACCGGGCCCATACGAATCGCGCCGTCGATTCGGATGGTCTCGCCGTTGATCATGGCGTTGTCGACGATCGCCAGCGCGAGCTTGGCGTACTCCGTCGGAGCGCCCAAACGGGACGGATGGGGGACCTGGGAGGCGAGCGACTCCCTCACTTTGTCGGACAGGCCGCCGAGGATCGGCGTCTCGAAGGTACCGGGCGCGATCGTAACGACGCGTACGAACTTGCGTGCCAGATCGCGAGCCGCGACGATGGTCAGCCCCGCAACGCCGGCCTTGGAAGACGAGTAGGCGGCCTGGCCGATCTGTCCTTCGAAGGCAGCCACGGATGCGGTCATGATGATGATGCCGCGCTCTCCGTCGACCACGTCGTTCTTGACCATGCGGGCAGCGGCCAGTCGCAATACATTGAACGTTCCGACGAGATTTGTACTGATGACATCTTGATAGAGCTCCAGGCTCCCTGGTGTGCCGTCTTTTTCGACCACGCGCAGTTTTCCGCCGCGTCCAGCGCAGTGCACGACTGCCCGCAACGGGGCTTCGCTCTCCGCCTCGGTGAGGGCGGCGTCGACAGCCTCGGGATCACGGACGTCGGCCGGCATGAATGTAGCCAGGTCGCCTAGTTCCTTGGCTACTACTTCGCCGTTCGAGGATGGCAGATCGATGATTACTGTCGGGACGCCGCGGGCTAGGAAAGCCTCTGCGGTCGCCCGCCCGAGGCCGGAAGCGCCGCCGGTAACTGCAGCAGACGCGTTGGTGAGGTCCATGAGGTGTGCCTTTCGATGAGGTGAGTGCGGAATTGGTCGTTTCGAACGAGCCGGGAGGTCCACCCTTGTTTATAACTTAGTTATAGAGGTAATATTTGTCTATTAAACCGGCAGTTCGAGGAGTGATGTGCTGTCGATCAGACGGATGGAGTGGTAGTGAATTCGATCGACACGGGACTGCTGATCCTGCGGGTCTGCTTGGGCCTGACCATGGCCGCGCACGGATACGGGAAACTCTTCCGAGGTGGCCGAATCCCAGGCACCGCACGATGGTTCGAGAGCATCGGCATGCGACCGGGACTGGTGCACGCGTGGTTGGCTGCTGCCACCGAAGTTGCTGCGGGCATCTCTCTTGCGTTGGGCCTGCTCACTCCGTTCGCTGCTGCGGGCTTTGTCGCCCTGATGTTTGTCGCGGCGTGGACTGTGCACCGCGACAAGGGATTCTTCATCGCCGGAGACGGGTGGGAGTACAACATGGTGCTCGCAGTGGGTGCTGTCGTCGTCGCGATCACCGGACCCGGAACGGCAAGCCTCGATAACCAGTTCTTCGGTGGCGAGTTGTTCGCCGGCTGGGCAGGCGGTCTCACGGCGGCGGTCGGCGGCCTAGTAGCGGCGGGAATTCTGCTCGGAAGTGCCTATCGCCCCGAAGTTGTTGCCGCGGAACCTGCTCGAGGTTGACCGTGAAAACTGTTGAAGGTCAACATGTTAACTGGATCAGTAGTGTCCGGAGTCGCGTGTGACCGGCCGGGGGTTGGTCAATCTCCGGGACGTCGGCGGTTTGCCGCTCCTAGGCAAGGGCGCGACCGCGCACGGCATCCTGTATCGCGGAGACGCTCCTTACCCCGGCGATTCCGTGATTCCCGAAATTGCATTGTGGCCACCCAAGAGCGTCATTGATCTGCGAGGTGCAAGGGAACGTGCTCGGTTCGCCTATGAATGGCCGGTAGGAACCAGCGTGCATCACGTACCGCTTTCTGCCGCTGCGGCCCCCGACGCTCAGCCGAGCGATCTGCCAGTCGTCTACGCGCGCATGATCGACCGCGGCAGTTCCTGGGTGGGTGAACTTCTTGATCTGGTTACCCAGCCAGAGGGCCCAGTTTTGTTGCACTGCACGGCCGGTAAGGACCGTACCGGTGTTGCGGTAGCGGTATTGCTTCTTGCTGCAGGCGTGCGGCCCGAGGCCGTCGTCGATGACTACGCGCGTACCGAGCGGACTCTGCCTGACCTCATGGCTCGATGGTTCGACGTCGGTGTGCGCACCGCGAAGTCGCCGCCGCTTCCGGAGCAGTACATGCACGCGCCGTCCTCGGCGATCGAACCGATCGTCGAACGAATCACCGCAACGCGTGGGGGACCGGCGCAGTGGATGCTCGATCACGGTGCGGATCCTGTCCTGCTCGACATGTGGCGAACTCGACTGCACGGAGTCCCGGTGCCGGCGCTCATCCAACGGGCGGATGGAGCGTGAAGGGTTTGTCGGGTTCGATGTGCACGGCTGAGGTCATCAGTGATCTCAGCGAATTGTGGTACCGAGAGGGTTTTCACACACACCGAAGTTGGGTCGACGTTCTACCCGAGAAATGTGCGGAGAATGCGCTTACCCGAATCGTGTACGTCGGGGCCGACGGCGCGCAGAGCGAGACCACGGTTGGTGAGATCTACTCTGCTGCAGAAGATGTTGCTTCGGCCCTGCGAGGGTACGGCATCGGTTCGGGTGACTCGGTGGCAGTTCAGCTGCCCAGTTGTTTCGAGGCATCGGTAGCCTACGTCGCCGTACTTCTGGCAGGCGCGGTACTGGTTCCGATTGTGCATGTGTACGGCCCGAACGAGGTGCAGTTCATTCTCGAGCAATCAGAGGCGAAGCTGTTCATCCAGCCGAACCAATGGCGCTCGATCAACTACGGTGATCGGGTCGGGGATTATCGGGATATCGTCACCCTCGAACGAATTGTCGTGGTTGGTGACGACGGCCCGGATGGTTGTCTCGCATGGTCGGATTTGAGCACGCATGCGACATACACAGCTCCCGCAGTAGATGCGGACGACATTGCGCTGCTTATCTATACCTCCGGGACCACAGCGGCCCCGAAGGGTGTTCAGCACAGCCATAATTCGCTGCTATCGGAGGTCAGGTCTGCTTCCCGCTATCTCCGCGGCCGCGACGATTCGGTGCAACTCGTATCCTTTCCGCCCGGACACATTGCCGGCGTCTCCAGTGTGCTGCGCCCTCTTGTACACGGATGGAACGCGGTGTACATGCAGATGTGGGATCCGGAACTTGCTGTCGAACTGATCTCGTCCCATCGGGTGACTGCGACAGGTGGGACCCCATTTCACCTTGCCGGGATCCTCGACGTAGACGGTGTTGCCGACAAGCTGACGACGTTGTCCGACTTCCTCATTGGTGCATCCACGGTGCCGGAGGATCTCGTGCGTCGGGCGCAGAGAGTCGGTATTGCAACTTTTCGTTGCTACGGATCCACTGAGCATCCGACGGCCACATCAGGGTGCGCCGACGATCCCGAGGATGCGCGTTTGGGAACAGACGGCGCACCGATGGACGGGGTACGTGTGCGTGTCGTCGATGAACTCGGCATCGATGTTCCGGTCGGGGGCGACGGCGAGATCATACTTCGAGGTCCGGACCAATTTGTCGGCTATCGCGACAGTAGCCTCAATGCCGAGGCATTCACAGAGGACGGGTGGATGCGGACCGGCGATCTCGGGCACCTGGATGTCGATGGTCGGCTGACGATCACCGATCGTATGAAGGATGTCGTCATCAGGGCTGGTGAGACGATGTCTTCCGGCCAGATCGAAGACGTGCTCGTCACGCACCCGGCGATCCGGGAGGGCGCGATCGTTGCAGCTGCGGACGAACGTTACGGCGAAGTGGTCGCGGCGGTTGTCGTACTTTCTCCGGGCATGAAACTTGAACTCGCCGGACTTCGTGAGCATTTCGCGGCGTCCGGGCTCGCCAGAGTGAAGACACCCGAGCGGCTTGTTGTCGTTGACGAGCTCCCTCGAACAGCGCTCGGCAAGATTCGTAAGGCGGAGCTCCGCTCCGCGCATTTCACCTGAGAATAGTCCGCGGAAGATGCTCTCGGAGTTCAGTCTTCAGATTCCGGGTATATTCCGGGCCTGGTTCTGCTGAGTGGAATGCGTCTATTGACATCGTGCCGAAACCTCAGAATCATGTTCCCAGAATGACAATCTCACTTTTGGATTGTCCGAAATCCGAAGGATCTTCCATGACAACGGAATCCGAACATACCGAACTCCTCGCCGATCTGAGCGTCCGAGCTGGCGATGCCAGTCGCAGTTGGCAAACAAATCTCGAGGTTTCCAACGTGCGGACACTGACCGGCGGAACATCGAGCCTGACATTCATCGCCGACGTTTCGGGTGGGGCAATCGACGAATCTGTCGTCCTCAAGGTTGCGCCCCCAGGACTGGCACCCGTTCGAAATCGAGACGTGCTACGTCAGGGACGTGTCATGCAGGCGTTGCAGGGTGCTGCCGGGGTGTCGACACCGGCAGTCTATTTCGAGGACGCGGGTGATCCTCCTTTCGTGGCAATGCAAATGGTCGCTGGAGAATGTGTGGAACCACTGCTCGATGCTCAACGTCCTCGAGACGGAGCGGCGCGTGCGCAAACACGCGAGAGGTACCTCTCCGCTACGCGGATGCTTGCTCATCTGCATTCGGTCAAGCCTTCCGATATTGGTCTGGGTGACGAGCCGGTGGTGTCGCTGGGCGATGAAATCGACAGGTGGACCAGAGCATTCGAGACAGTTTCGGATGATCTGAGCGGTGACTATCTGCGATGTGCAAAGGCATTGCATGCGACGATGCCAGTCCCGGCGGAACCCGTCGTCAACCACGGTGACTATCGATTGGGTAACACGCTCTGTGAAGGAGATCGTGTCACAGCGTTGATCGACTGGGAAATCTGGTCGGTCGGTGACCCGCGAATCGATCTCACCTGGCTCACCTACTTCACCGATGAGGCCGCCCACCCCGCGGCCTACTCAGAAAAGCCTTGCGGTACACCAACTGTCGACGAGGTTGTCCGGATCTACGAGCAGACCCTGGGTCGGCCAGTCGAGGACATCGAATGGTTTCACGCACTCACGCGGTACAAGGAAGCCGCCGCGACAGCACTATTGATCAAACGCGGACGCAAACGCGGAGCATTGAGCCCGGCATTCCAGAAGATGGAACCCGCCCTGCCTGGCCTGCTGACAGAAGCACTCGCGCTGATCGGATATTGATCGCGGCAATCGAAGAACGAGAGCATACGTGATGTCCGAACCACGTCGCGATGTAGATAACGCACCGCCGGTGATCGCGGGTGGGAGTCAACTCCGTCGAGTGCCTAAGCCTGGTCGGCAGGCCTCGTACGACGGCGAGGTGAAGTTACTGATCCGGGCTACCCAGACTGTGATGTTGAGTAAGGGGTGTACCGATCAGCCCAAAATTGCCGAAATCGTCCGCGAGGCGGGAATGTCGAATCAGGCCTTCTACCGGCACTTCCGGAGTCGAGACGACATCATCGTCGCGCTCTACGAGCAGGGGCTCCTGAACATCCATGCCTACCTGAAGTATCGAGTATTCAAGCAGTCCGGATTTCAAGGGCGTCTCGCCGCCTGGATCGACGGAGTCTTGGCGCAGATCGAAGATCCTGATCTCTCCGATGTAAGCCGGGTAATCATCTGGAACATGGGCCAGATTGCCAGAACTAAAAGCGAGATCAAGCCAGTCGGACTCAGCCGTATCCGGGATCTACTCTGCGGCATCCTTATCGAGGGCAACGTCCCGGACCCCGAACGCACCGCCATGTTCATTCAGACCTTGGTAATGGGCCTGACGACAACATATCTCGAAGCCGATCACACCCCCATACAAGAAGAACGCGAGCATCTGCTGCAGTTTTGTCTCAAAGCCGTAACCGAACACTGAAGTTCGCCCGACCGTGCGTGTCGCTCGAGTGTGAACCCCGTACTAACAAAGGACTCATACGATGTGGAATTTCCAGACCGATCCTGAATTTCAGGCAAAGCTCGACTGGGCGGCGACATTCGTTCGCGAGGAGTGCGAGCCGCTGGACCTGCTCTTCCCTCACCTCGGTCAGCCGTACAACATGGAAAACAAGGCCGCACGGGCCATACTCGGCCCGTTACGAGACCGGGTCAAAGAACAGGGTCTGTGGGCGTGCCATCTCGGTCCGGAGCTCGGCGGGCAGGGTTACGGTCAGCTCAAGCTTGCGTTGCTGAATGAGGTTCTAGGTCGGTCCATGTGGGCTCCAACGGTTTTCGGTACCGCGGCACCGGACACCGGAAACGCCGAAATTCTCGCGATGTACGGAACCGATGCACAAAAGGCGAAGTATCTGCAGCCGCTGCTGGATGGCGACATCGTTTCATGCTTCTCGATGACCGAGCCGCAGGCAGGGTCTGATCCCAAGGAGTTCGTCTGCGCGGCACGCAAGGACGGTGACGAGTGGGTTATCAACGGCGAGAAGTGGTTCTCGTCGAATGCGCGCTACGCGTCGTTCCTCATCGTCATGGCGGTGACGGACACCGAAGCGTCGCCGTACCGCCGGATGTCGATGTTCGTCGTGCCCGCTGAAACCCCAGGAATCGAGATCGTCCGCAACGTCTCCGTCATGGGTGATCGAGACGAACTCGACGAGGGAACGCACGCCTACATCCGTTACAACGACGTGCGCCTGCCGGCCGACGCGATCCTCGGTGGCCCCGGACAGGGCTTCGAAGTGGCTCAGTCTCGACTCGGCGGCGGCCGCGTCCATCACGCCATGCGCACCGTCGGCAAATGCCAGCGTGCCCTGGACATGATGGGCGAGCGAGTGCTCTCGCGTCGTACGCAAGGCGAGACCCTTGCGAAGAAGCAGATGGTGCAGCAGTTCATCGCCGATTCGGCGATCGAACTCGAGCAGTACCGACTGCTGGTGATCAAGACCGCATGGGTCATCGACAACGAACCACACGGTGCGGCACGCACTTACATCGCCATGTGCAAGGTTGCGATGGCGAAGATCTATCACGACATCATTCACCGCGCGATCCAGATTCACGGTTCACTGGGAGCCACGACTGAAACCCCGCTGCATATCTGGTGGAGCGGCGTCATCTCGATGGGCTTGGCGGACGGACCGACCGAAGTGCACAAGGTTGCCGTCGCACGCGGTGTACTCGCGAACTACGAGCCCACTGAAAACTTGTTCCCCAGCGAGCACATTCCCACCCGATTGGCCGAGGCAAAAATCAAGCATGCCGCTATTCTCGAGGAGCACGGAATCGCATGAGCAATCACTTTTCTCTCGAAGGTAAGGTCGCCCTCGTCACCGGTGGCAGTCGAGGACTGGGACGTCAAATGGTGTTGGCCTTCGCTGAAGCTGGCGCCGACGTCGTGATCACCAGCCGCAAAGCGGAAGCGTGCGCCGAGGTCGCCAAAGAGGTAGAAGCCCTGGGCCGCAAGGCTCTTCCGGTGAGCTGTCACGTCGGTAAGTGGAACGAAATCGATGCACTGGTCGAGAAGGCCTACGAGGTGTTCGGGCGGATCGACGTCTTGGTCAACAACGCCGGTATGTCTCCACTCGCGCCGTCGTCGGCTGAAACCAGCGAGGAGCTTTTCGACAAGGTCATCGGCGTCAACTTCAAAGGCCCGTTCCATCTGTCATCGTTGGTCGGTGAGCGCATGGCAGCAGGCGACGGCGGATCGATTATCAACATCTCGTCTTCGGGAGCGCTCTTCCCGCAGCCGCGATTCGGCCCTTACGCCGGCGCGAAGGCGGCTCTGAACACGCTGACGGGAGTATTTGCACGCGAGTACGGACCCAAAGTGCGAGTCAATACGATCTCCGCGGGTCCGTTCTTGACCGACATCTCCAAGTCGTGGGCTGAAGAGAAGCGGCACACTACGCAGAGTGCGATCGGAAGGCCTGGAAACCCCGAAGAGATCATCACTACTGCCCTGTACCTTGCGAGTCCCGCATCCAGCTACACCACCTCGTCATTGATCCGCGTCGACGGCGGCTTGTACTGAACGGCAAAGGCGCGCGTTTACCGAACTTCGGTTCCAGTGAACGCGCGCCTTTGCGGTAGGTGCGCCGCTCAAATTCGTTTCAAATCAACAGATACGGAGTACGCAATGGGAAATCGAAATTTGACTGATCGACGTGTCATCATCACCGGAGGCGCTAGTGGAATGGGCGGCGCGTTAGTCAAGGCGTTCGGTGAATCGGGCGCAAAGGTAGTCTCCTTCGACGTCACAGCGGACGAGGGAGCGCGGATTGCCGCTGAGGCAGGCGCGGAGTTCATTCGGTGCGACGTCACCGACAAGGAATCGGTTGACCAGGCCTTCGCGCGGGGTGTGAAATCCTTGAAGGGCCTCGACGTATTGATCCACGCCGCTGGAATCGCTCCTGGCGCGCCGGCAGAATCCACGCCGCTGTCAATGTGGGAGTCCACTATGGCGGTCAACGCCACGGGGACGTTCCTTACTAACCAAGCGGCATTCGAGTACCTGAAAGATGGAGGCGGGCGCATCATCAACTTTGCCTCCGCAGCAGGTGCAAAAGGCTTGATGGGTAAGGCCGCGTACGCAGCGAGTAAGGGCGCCGTGCTGGGCTGGAGTCGGACCGTAGCGGCCGAATGGGCGCAGTACGGGATTACCGTCAACTCAATCGCTCCGGCAATTCGTACGCCGATGTACGAGACGACGCGGGCGTCGATGACACCTGAGCAACTGGTCGAGCACGACCGGAAAATGACAAACCTGATTCCGCTCGGTGGCAAACTCGGAAACGTCGAGGATCTGGTTCCAGTACTCGAATTTGTTGCAGGCGAAGGCTCACGATTCATGACGGGGCAGATCTTCGCAGTCGACGGCGGGTCGCTCATGGTCAGGTAGCGGGCGGGCGGCAGCGCGATAACACCAAAAGTGGAAAACCCAAGCAAACCCCACTCGGCAGGAAGGCCATAGCATGCGAGCAGCGCGGTGTGAGATCCACGGAGATCCGGACAAGATTGTGATCCGTGAAATACCCGATCCAGTAGCCGGACCGTCGGAGGTGCTTGTGGGAATCGAGGCTGCCGCCGTGAATTATCCGGACGTCCTCATCGCTGCGGATCGCTATCAGGTGACGGTGCCGACTCCGTTCACTACGGGAAGCGAATTCGCTGGGCGGGTGCTGGCAGTCGGAGCCGAGGTCACGAACTTCGTACCCGGGGATGCCGTGATGGGCACGGCATTCGGCGGTGCATTTGCGGAGCAGATCACCGTTCCGCACACCGCACTGTCGCCGGCCCCTGCAGGGTTGGACATGATCCATGCCGCAGCATTCAACGTCACTTACCGAACCGCATACCACTCTCTGACGACATTCGGAGATATGAAACCTGGGAACTGGGTGGTGGTTCTCGGCGCCGCTGGTGGTGTGGGCACTGCCTGTATCGACATCGCGACTCGTCTCGGAGCTAAGGTGATCGCCGCAGTGTCCACCGCGGAACGCGCTGAAGCCTGTCGTGCGCTCGGCGCCGTGGAAACGATCGCCTACGACGACGAGGATCTCAAACTGCGGATCAAGGAAATCACCGGCACGGGTGCTGATGCGGTGATCGATCCGGTGGGTGGTGCGTACTCGGAGCAAGCGATTCGAGCGATCGGGTGGGGCGGGCGCTATGTCTGCCTAGGTTTTGCGCAAGGTGATATTCCGCGGATCCCGATGAATCTAGTTCTCCTGAAAGGCGCGATCCTGCGAGGGTTCGAGATTCGTACGCTCGCCGCTCATCTACCGCAAGCTGTCGAGGAGGGTCGCAAGGAGATCGAACGTCTTGTCGGACAAGGAATGAAGCCCTACGTCTCCGAAATCTACACACTCGATGAAGTGCCGCTCGCCTTGACTCGTATGTCGGAACGGCTCACTACAGGCAAACTGGTCATCGACATGACCCGGCGTTGATACCAGCCGATGCCTACGACTGCTTTCGAGTGGCCGTAGGCATCGGCCATTTTTATTACCGGCCTTGCCAGTTCGGCGTTCGACGTTCCGAAAATGCAGCCGCGCCTTCGCGCGCATCAGCGGAAGCGAAGACCGGATCCGTGTATGTGTTCTGGCGCTCGAAGGCTTCCGAATCGGTCCAGGTCCGTGATTGAAGCGCCAGAGCCTTGCTGGCGCGCACCGCCAGCGGAGCGTTTGCACTGATCGCTGTTGCCAAAGCGCGTGCGCCTTCCGCCGCGGAACCGTCGTCAACCACTCGATTGACCAGGCCATGCGTGAGCGCAGTCTGCGCGTCGATCGGTTCGCCGGTGAGCAGCATCTCGAGTGCGACAGCGCGGGGCAGGGTTCGGGGAGCACGGAAGATTCCGCCGGCGCGCGCGGCAAGGCCGCGCTTTACCTCCGGAAGTCCGAACTTGGCACCACTGCCTGCGACAACCAGGTCACAGGCCAGAACCATTTCGAATCCTCCGCCCAGTGCCCATCCTTCGACCGCGGCGATCAGGGGCTTCGCTGGTGGCGCTTCGACGAGGCCACCGAAACCGCGGCCCTGAACCACTGGCCGCTCACCGAGCTGAAATCTCTTCAAGTCCATTCCCGCGCAGAATGTTCCGCCACTGCCAGTGAGAATTGCAACCGACAGATCCGGGTCCTCGTCGAGACGAGTCAACGCCGCGGCGATCTCGGTCGCAGCGGTCAGCGTCATCGCATTGCGTTGTGCAGGACGGTTGATGGTGATCGTGAGAATCCCGGCATCAGCTTCCACGAGCACGTCGGCCGTTGTCAGTGCGCTCATCGAGGCGCCATCCGGATCGCGCCGTCCAGTCGAATAGTTTCACCGTTCGCGTACGAATTCGTCAGGAGTGCAGTGGCCATTGCCGCATAGTCCTGCGGGCGACCCAGTCGCTTCGGGAAGGGCACGCCTGCGGCAAGGCCCTCACGGATGTCCGAGCGAAGTCGCGCGAGCATGGGAGTGTCGAACAATCCCGGAGCGATCGTGTTGACTCGGATCCCGAAGCTTGCGAGATCGCGTGCCGCGACGAGTGTCATGCCGTGAACGGCGGCTTTCGATGCGGTGTAGGAGGTTTGGCCGATCTGACCGTCGAATGCAGCCACCGATGCAGTGAGCACGATGCTGCCTCGCTCACCGTCGAGGGGCTCGTTGCGTGCCATCCTGGCTGCGGTGCAGCGGAGGACATTGTAGGTGCCGATGAGGTTGATCTCGAGGACGTTGCGGAAGCTTTCCAAGTCGTTCGGATTGCCTTCCTTGTCCAGAATGCGTAGACGATCGCCGCCGCGTCCGGCACAGTGCACGACTCCGCGCAGGGGGCCGATCGCCTCGGCAGCGTCGAGTGCGGGACCGAATGACGCCTCATCGGTGATATCGATCGGCGCAAAGACGGCCGCGTCGCCCAGGCGTGCTGCGGTCGCTTTTCCGTCGGACTCGGCAAGATCGGCGATCACCACGCGCGCACCGGCCTCGACGAGAACGGTGGCCGTTGCTTCACCGAGGCCGGAGGCTGCTCCGGTAACCAGGAATGTGTTGTCTCGCAATTGCATGTGTCAGGCTTTCTTCGGAAGGGGAGGGGAGGATCGAGGGGTGTGTGTCATGAGGAGAATCGGGCGGCTACGTCGCGGCCGATGATTTCTTTCATGATTTCTGTTGTGCCGCCGACGATGGTTTGCACTCTGGCGTCGGCGTAGGCACGTGAGATCGGGTACTCGTCCATGTACCCGTATCCGCCGTGCAACTGCAGGCATCCGTTGACGACGCGATTCTGCAACTCGGTGGACCACCACTTGGCCTTCGCTCCGAGGGTAGCGTCGAATGTGCCGTCGTTGTACGCGAGAATGGACTGCTCCAGGAACGTTCGTGTGATGTCTACTTCGGTCGTCATCTCCGCAAGCCGGAATCGCGTGTTCTGGAGGTCGATGATGCGTTGGCCGAATGCCTTTCGCTCGCTGGTGTAGCGGCCCGTCCACTCCAGTGCCGCCTCGGCCGCGCACAGGGCGCGCCATGCAATCGACAGGCGTTCGAGTGGAAGCTGCGCCGTCAGGTGGTGGAACCCACGGCCTTCCTCACCGACGAGATTAGACGTAGGGACACGCAGGTTATCGAAGGCGATCTCGGCCGTGTCCTGGGCGTGCAAGCCCAGTTTGCGCAGCTTGCGACCCCGTACGAATCCGTCGGTGGTGGTGGGTACGAGGATGAGCGACAGTCGGGGGCGTCCATCGACCTCGCCGGTACGTGCGGCGACGAGAACTAGGTCGGAAGAGAATCCACTTGTGATAAATGTCTTGGAGCCGTTGATGACCCAATCGTCGCCGTCTCGCACCGCCGACGTCTTCATCGCACGGAGGTCGCTGCCGGCCGAGGGCTCCGACATGGCAATGGACGTGACGATGGAGCCCTCGGCCATCCCGGGGAGCCACTCTTTTTGCTGTTCGGCCGTCCCGAATGTCGTCAGGTACGACGCGACGATATCCTCGTTGATCGAGAACCCGGAAGCGAGGGATGCCGCTCCGACTGCGGCAAGTTCCTCCTGGATCACACAGCGGAAGCGATAGTCCTTCATTCCGCCTCCGCCGAGGTCTTCGGCGATTCGGATACCGAGAATTCCGTGTGCGCCTGCGGATTTCCATACGTCGCGGCCAGTGCTTGCGTCCTCCTCCCATCGGTCGAGGTTCGGGGTGACTTCACGCTTCACGAATTCGCGCACCAGTGCGCGGAACTGGTTGTGGTCATCGTCGTAAAATGGTTGAGGCACTTGGCTTCTCCTAAATTGATCGGTAATACTCGTGCTCGGCGTCCAGTTTGTCGACATGGGCGAGCCTGCGGTTCAATCTACCGACAGACTAATTTGAAACCAAGGGATGGATGACATGAAATCTAGTGCGCCGCTTAGTGGTCTGCGAGTTGTCGAGTTTCTCGGATTGGGACCGTCTCCGTTCGGTTGCATGCTGCTGGCCGATTTGGGAGCTGAGATCCTGACCTTGCGCCGCCCCGGATCGGAGATACCGGCGTTGGTGCGTAACCGGTCGACGATGGAAGTCGACCTCAAAGATCCAGACTCGATTCGGTTCGTACACAATGCCATCGGATCTGCTGATGTCTTGGTGGAAGGGTTTCGTCCCGGTGTCATGGAGCGTCTCGGATTGGGTCCGGATGATCTCGCCGCTGTCAACAATCGTCTGATCTATGCCCGGATGACCGGATGGGGCCAGACGGGTCCGCTTGCGTTCACCGCCGGGCACGATATCAATTACATCGCACTGACAGGTGCGCTGCACTCCGCCACCAGAGCGGGTTCGGTGCCCATGCCGCCGGCTAACCTTCTCGGTGATTTCGGTGGCGGCGCAATGTATCTCGTCACAGCGATTCTGGCAGCTGTCTTCGAGCGCGACCGGACCGGCACGGGGTCGGTTCTCGATATCGGGATTCTCGACGGCACCAACTATCTGACCTCGATGCTTCACGAATACCGCGCGACTGGACGGTGGTCCGACGAACCCGGTACGAATCGGCTGGACACAGGCGCTCCTTACTACGATGTTTATCCCTGCGCTGACGGTAAGTTCGTGGCTGTAGGAGCTCTGGAAGATCCGTTCTTCGATGTGCTCCTCGAGGTCCTCGGGCTCGAACCCGAATTGGCCCAGGGTAGGCACGATCCCCAGGCGTGGCCTGCTCTTCGAGATCGAATTGCGGCGGCCGTCGCGACGAGAACCCGTGACGAATGGGCTGACCTCGCCGGCCACACCGACGCATGCTTGACGCCGGTTCTCAGCCTGGCGGAGGCGCCGCACCATCCGCACGTTGCCGCACGGGGCATCCTCGTCGCCGAGGACGGTGATGCATGGACTCCGCGACTGCCGATCGGATACTCCGACGCCGCTAAGCCAGTAGACGACATCCTCCGGTTGTGGGGTCAAGGGACGGCGGGCCCGTAAATCTCTGTGCCGTATTGGTTTCACCGTCCCGATGACTGACAACCGTCATCGGGACGGTTCGTAAGTGCGCAAGATCAAACGGCGACCACGGTCCGCGTCACTCGACGAGTTCGTAGATCGTTGCGTTGGCAGTTCCGCCGCCCTCGCAGATGGTCTGCAACCCGTATTTGAGTCCGCGATCGCGCATGTGGTGAACGAGCCGGGTTGTCAGGATCGCCCCTGACGCGCCGAGGGGGTGCCCCACCGCGATTGCGCCACCGAGTGGATTGATGCGTTCGAGATCCGCACCGAGTTCGATCTGCCATGCCAGCGGAACCGGCGCAAACGCTTCGTTGATCTCGATTGCGCCGATGTCGTTGATTCCGAGACCGGCACGGGCGAGAACTTTCTGCGTGGCGGGAATGGGAGCAGTGAGCATCATGACGGGATCTGCACCGACAACCGAGCCGGCGAGCAGACGAACGATGGGGACCAGCCCCAACTCTGCGGCCTTTTCCGGCGTCGTGATCATTACTGCCGATGCGCCGTCGGAGATTTGTGACGCGTTTCCGGCGTGGATCACACCGTCGTCGCGGAATGACGGCTTCAGCTTGGCAAGCGTCTCCGGCGACGTTCCGCGCCGCAGACCTTCGTCGACAGCGAGCTGTGCTTCGCCGATGTCTACCGTTACAAGTTGTGAGTCGAACGCTCCGCCGTCGATTGCCTTGGCTGCGAGTTCATGAGATCTGGAGGCGAACTCGTCAAGCATCTGACGCGAGAGATTCCACTTCTGGGAAATCAGTTCCGCGCCGATTCCTTGGTCGAGCTTGTCGACGTCGTATCGGTCGAGAACGGTTTGACCATAAGGGAAGCCGGAAGCTCGGGCTGCGCCGAGTGGAATTCGAGACATCATCTCGACCCCTCCCGCGACAGCAATATCGTAGGCGCCCGACATCACCGCGTGGGCCGCTGATTCGATGGCCTGTTGACCTGATCCGCACGCACGGTTGACGGTGACAGCCGGTACGCTTTCCGGCCAGCCCGCCGCCAAGGTTGCGAATCGCGCGACATTGCTGGACTGGTCACCGAGTTGAGTGACACAGCCCCACATGACGTCGTCGATCAACGACGGGTCGACTCCGGTCCGTCGGATCAGCTCATTGAGCACCAAAGCGGATAGATCAACTGGGTGGACGCTGCTCAACGACCCGTTCCGCTTGCCGATCGGCGTGCGTACCGCCTCGACGATGACGGCTTCTCTGATTCGCATGCTGTTTTGACTCCTGTCGTTCAAGCGGATGGATTGTGTTGGGCGCCAGCTAGGTAACGGCTCCGGCGATCTTGAGTTCGATGAGTCGTTCATCGTCGAAGCCGAGCTCGCGCAGAATGTCGTCGGTGTGCTCGGCGAACTGTGGGGCGCGGGTCATCTGCACTGGGGAATTATCAAATTTGACTGGATTTGCGACGAGTTTCTGCGGCACGCCGTCAGCATCTGTGACCTCGACGATGCGGCCGTTGGCGACGAGCGATTCGTCGTGACCCAACTCCCAGCTGTTCTGCACGGGAGCCCACGGTCCGCTGAGATTCGTGAGGACTGCGGTCCACTCGTCGTAGGGGCGCGAGGCGATCGCGTCGGCGAACCAGCCGGTGATTTCTTCACTGTGCTCGGTGATGGACTCCATGGTCTGGAATCGGCTGTCCCCGGCGAGATGCTCGAGGCCCAGAGCGGTCACGAACTCGTTCCAGAACTTTGTGGGCTGGAGCATGGAGAATTGCAGCCAGCGGTTATCCGAAGTGCGATAGGAGCCGGTCAGAGGATTTCCTGCCGCGGCGGACTTCTTGCGTACCTTGGGTAGTGGTCCGCCGGTGAACAGCGCCAGGTTGACCGTGAACTGTGTAGCCCAGGCACCTACTCCGAGTAGGGAGACGTCGACAACCGATGGCTCGCCGGTGCGTTCACGGCCGGCGATCGCGGCTGCGATACCACCCGCGATGGTCATACCACCGATGTTGTCGCCGTAAGCGCCTGCCGGCATGAACGCCATGTGTTCGGTATCCGGCGGCATCAGGCCGTCGGCACTGCCACCGCGAGCCCAGAATCCGGTCGCGTCGAATGAACCACTGTTGGCGTCGGGACCTTCGCTGCCGAAACCGCTCCCGGTGACGTAGATGATGTCGGGATTGATTGCCCGGATTTCTTCGAGCGTTAAACCTAGCTTGGTGCGCAGGCCGGGCAGGTAGTTGGTGAGGAACACGTCGCTTCGGCGTACGAGTTCGGTGAGAACCGTGCGTGATTCAGGATTCGCGAGGTCGATGCCGATGCTGCGTTTGCTGCGGTTCGGTCCTTCCATAATCGGTGCGAACGACGACCCAGGGCGGTTGGCGTCGTAGCCGAGAACGCGGACGAGTCCTCGCTGCGCGTCTCCGTTCACGGCGTGTTCCACTTTGGTGATGTCGGCACCCCAGTCCGCGAGCACAGCCGCGGCAGCGGGCACAAATGTGTATTGGGCTACTTCGAGGATGCGGATACCTTCGAGTGGTCGTTGCATGTCAGCTCCTGATGATGGGAGGTTCGGGGTGAGTGGAATCAGTCGGCGCGCAGCAAAATTGCTCCAGATGGCACTCCGCCACCCGAGGTAACTACTGCGACGCGTGGATCTGTGACTTGACGGCCAGGTGCTTGCCGGCGAAGTTGCAGCACGGCCTCTCGGAAGAATCCGTAACCATGGGTCCGACCGGCAGAAAGCTGGCCTCCGTGCGGATTGAGCGGTAGACGCCCGTCGATCGCGATACCGCGGCCACCGTCGATGAAGTCCCCCGCGCCGCCGAATTCGCAGAACCCGAGGGCTTCCAGCCAGGACAACGCATTGAAAGTGAACCCGTCGTAGAGCAAGGCGACGTCGACGTCATCCGGCCGCAGGTCGGTGCGACTCCACAAATGCGCGCTGGGTCCGAGAGATTGCGGTAAATGGGTAAGAGTGCCTTGATCCCAGGAGAGATTTTCCATCATCTGAGTACCGACAGCCTCGACGAACACGGGCTTGTGGCGCAGGTCCTGCACGGTGTCGACGGCCGAGACGATGACCGCTACCGCGCCGTCGACGGGAACGTCGCAGTCGTACAGGCCGAACGGTGTGGAGACCGGGCGGGCGGTGAGGTAATCCTCCATGGTGATGGGGGTGCGGTATACGGCCTCCGGATTAGCGGAGGCGTTGTCGCGGGTATTTACGGCGATTGCCCCGAGAGCGTCCTTCGCATCGCCGTAGCGGTGGAAGTAGTGCGACGCTTGGCAGGCAATCCAGTTAGCCGCAGACATCGCGCCGAAAGGATGACGGAATTCGAACATGTCCGTGGCTCGGCCGGCGCCGGACGCCCAAGCGCCGGAGCGGACGAGTTCCGAGTGCGAGGATTCCCACACCGTTCTGAAACACAGCACGTGCCGGCATAGTCCTGAGGCCACCGCAAGCATCGCGGCCACGATCGATCCGTTCTGCCCGGGTAGTTCACCGCCTGCGTTGACCCAGGTCGGACGTATCCGCAGTGCTTGCTCGACGGGCATGATTCCGCCTTCGGACATGCCGCCGACGGATCTGCCTGGGTAGGTGGACAATCCGTCGATGTCATCGAGCGACAGACCGGCATCGGTGACGGCGGCCAAGCATGCATCGACAGTGAGTGAGAGCGGGTCGACCATGAGTCGGCGGCCGATTTTCGACTGTCCGACCCCGCTGATTGCGACCCGATCCTCGAACCGGTTGGTGCTCGCCGGTTGGCGCAGCCGGGATTTGTAGTTTTCGGGTTCGGGGAGCGGGCCGGGCTCGTCGGCATCGGGATCGATCTCGAAGAGCGGCAACCAGATTGATTCCTCGACCTGCTCGAATACGACACGGACTCGAGTGCCGACCTGGACAGCAGTTGGCTCACACCCGACGATATTCGTCGTCAGGCGAACCTGCGGATCTTCCGCCAACGCGACAATCGCAATGACGTACGGCGGCGGGAAGTTCGGAAGCCACTGTTGGACATTGATCGTCACGCCGACGACAACAGCCTTTCCCGATACTGGATGCAGGGGGAGCTTGCGACCATGACAGTCCGGGCACAGCACCGACTGTGGATGTGTGCGTTTACCGCAATCCGAGCATTGGGCGATCCGCAGGATGCCATCGGCGCCCGAGGCCCAGAACTCGGCGCTTGCCAGTGTCGGCTGGGGCAGTGGCCGGCCGGTATCCACGATGGGACTCACGTGTTCTCCGCTCGAAGTTGCGATTTCGTTGTTCGTCGTTGGCGCGGGACACCGCTGACCCGTTGGTGCCGGCGCCGCTGCAGGGTGTCGGATTGCACAGCGTTACAGGGTATTCGGTGCACGATGGCGATCCCGGATGGCAACCATGGCAGCGATTCTGCGCCGCCGGTCGGAGTGGCTGAACAGGCCGGCGTCGGCGTCATCCGGAGATTCGAGGCGTTCTTTCTCGGCTTTGATCTCCGCGTCCAGTAATTCGCCTGCCAGGTCTCGCGTGAGCAGGTCCTGGTCGACCCAATCATCTTCTGGGAACTGCTCGATCAGTTCTTCCATGGCATTCCTCCCGGTTTCTCGGTCGCGGCAGTGGTTTAGGTACGGGGAAAGTGCAGCAGGGCACGGGCATTGGTTTCGACCATCTTCTCGACTTCGTCAT
>NZ_JAWLRZ010000016.1:0-101159 GCF_033142425.1 Rhodococcus sp. IEGM 1366 | reverse complement strand
CATACGCGTAAATCGCCAGGTCGTACCACTCGACGAAGTTGCCAATCGCTCCGGAAATAACGACTCGCCGGAGAGTCACCCGATCGGCTTGCTGTGGGTTAGCGGTTTGAGGGGGGGCAGTCGACGGTGTTCTATCGACTGGGTGCAGGGCACCGACTGCATGATCATGGCTACCTCTTTATATCAGTTTGATGATCGGTTCGTCGCGTCGTTGAGTCCCGCAATCAGGCCGAGTTATCGCAGTAGGTCGGCGAAAGACCTGGGCAAGTGCTGAGATCTCCGATCAATCCACCCATTGCGGCACAACATAATTCAACCTATCCGGGCAGAATTATCCTGCGCTCCAGCGCTGATCACCTCCAGGGGCGACCGCACCTCCACTACCTGGCGCCCACACGCCCCGAGCCGCCGCTTATGCCGAATCCACCGGGCACCGACTCCACTCGGTCACGGCGCGCCGGAAAAAGAACCTGGTGATGCGGAGGTGATCAACTCGCGCAACACCTCCCGCACGTGTTCGCAGTGTGGGTTCTGTGATCCGAAGAACCGTCGCAGTCAAGCACTGTTCGAGTGCCAGAAGTGCGGGTGGGCCGCGAATGCGGACCATAATGCTTCTCGCAACATTTCCGCACTCGGACACGAAAAGTATTGGGCCGCCCAGTTAACCGTGCCTAAAGCAGCCACTTCTCTAGCATCCAGCTAGATCGGTGAGCAGCAAACCCGGTACTTCAGGGCCAGGTATTGATATCCCCAGGTCGCAGGGACTGCAACACTTCACTGCAATCAATACCTTCGCCCAGCGACGAAGGTGGCCAAACCCTCAACGAAGATCGAGCGAATGTAGAATGGATCCTGCCGGGCGGCCCCGAGCGTGGGATTTCCCTGGCGGACGATGACGATGACCGATGACGATCGATTCTTGACTCAACGCGACGTGGCCGGCTTGGTCACGAGCGAGTTGAGAGCGGCCGGTTTTGATCAGGCCGAGGAAATCGGACACGGCGGATTTGGCGTGGTGTATCGCTGTATCCAGACCGCCTTGGATCGCACGGTGGCGGTAAAGGTGCTTCCCTCCGGGCTGGACGATGAGAACCGCGAGCGCTTCCTGCGGGAGCAGAGGGCGATGGGCCGGTTGACCGGGCATCCCAACATTATGAGCGTCCTTCAGATCGGTACGACCGATAGCGGCAGCCCCTACCTGGTGATGCCATATTTCCCGGAGGGGTCTCTGAGCATCCGTATTCGGCGGAAGGGCCCGCTCTCATTGCAGGAGGCATTGCGAGTCGGCGTGAAGATGTCGGGCGGTCTCGAAACCGCTCATCGACTCGGCATCATCCACCGTGACGTGAAACCGGCGAACATATTGCTCACCGACTATGGTGAGCCCGTGCTGGCGGACTTCGGCATCGCACATATCGCCGACGGATTCAGGACCGCGCCTGGGACCGTCGCCGGCTCTCCCGCATTCGCCGCCCCTGAAGTGCTTATCGGGAGCCCGCCGACACCCGCTGTGGATGTCTATGGGCTTGGAGCCACGTTGTTCACTGCACTGACCGGGCACGTCGCATTCGAACGCCACAGTGATGAGCAGGTGGTGGCCCAGTTCTTGCGGATCACGACACAACCTCTCCCAGATCCGGCTGAGCACGGCATAGGTGGAGATGTTGCCGCGGTGATTGAGCGCTCTATGTGCCATTCTCCTGGCGACCGGCCCTCGGCGGCTGAGTTCGGCGAACTGCTCCAGCAAATGCAGGCCCGGAATGGGCTCCCCACCGACGAGATGCTGATACAAGACAATTCCGATGACGAGCAAAACATCGGCGGTCCAGCCTCGCCGGTGCCACTGGTTGTCGGCCGACACGATGTTCACAATCCGCCCGGCGCTGCGCTCGTCGGGGGAAAGCGGAACTTACCGCTGGAGCTCACCTCCTTTGTCGGCCGCCGTGTCGAACTGTCGGAGGTGAGGAGTCTCCTAGGGACGTCACGGCTGGTGACGTTGACCGGAATCGGTGGGGTGGGCAAAACACGGCTGGCGATACGAGTCGCAACCAACGCGAAACGGGCGTTCGCTGACGGGATGCAGCTAGTCGAGTTGGGCAAGCTGCGGGATGGTGCGCTGTTGACGGATGTGGTTGCCGCCGAACTTGGGCTGCGCCATCAATCGGAGCGGCCGTTGCTTGAGCGCCTGGTGGAGTTCCTCGCGCCTAAGAAGTTGCTACTGGTACTGGACAACTGTGAACAGGTAGTGGATTCGGCAGCGCAGCTGGTGGAAACGCTGCTGCGTGCCTGCCCAACATTACGAATACTGGCCACCAGTCGAGAGCCTCTGAGTATCCGGGGTGAAGCGGTTCTTCGGGTGCCGCCACTGAGGGTTCCTGACATGGACCGGGGCCTTCCTCAAGATATCTACCACAGCGATGCGGTCGATCTCTTCGCCGTACGCGCCGCCACTGCTCTGCCAGGCTTTGAGATCACCGAGAGCAACGCGACCACAGTGGCGAGGATCTGCGAGCGTTTGGATGGGCTACCGCTCGCGATTGAACTCTCGGCAGCGCGGTTGCCCGCCATGTCTACTGAGCAGCTCCTGCAGCGACTAACCGATCGCTACACGCTGCTCACGCGAGGCAGCCGAGATGCGCCGAGCCGTCAACAGACCCTGCGCCTCTGTATCGACTGGAGTTACGGACTGTGCACACCGATCGAACAACAGATCTGGGCGCAGCTGTCGGTATTCGCCCACGGCTTCGATCTCGACGCCGCAACCCAGGTGTGCCAGTGCAGCGAGAGACTGGACGACCTACTCGACGTGCTGGCATCCCTGGTCGACAAATCTATTCTGATCAGGGAGGAGTCAGACGTGGTCGTGCGGTTTCGAATACTCGAAACTCTGCGTGACTATGGTCGAGAGAAGGTGGGGGATCCGGGCGCGGTTCGAGCCCTGCGTCGACGTCACCAACACTGGTATCAACAGCTAGCCCTCAACGCCGATGCAGAGTGGATCTCATCTCGGCAGCTCGACTGGATCGCTCGCCTCGATCGTGAGCAACCCAACCTCAGGGAGGCGCTTGAATTCGCCCTCACCGAGGATGCCGAGTCAGGCTCCGCGTTGCCTTTTGCAACAGCCCTGCAACCGTTCTGGTACTCGCGCGGCCAACTCGGTCAGGCTCGCCATTGGCTTGACCGCGCACTCGCAGTTCAGCAGCCTACCTCCGAAACCCTTCGCGCCAAGGCATTGTGTCGCGCGTGCCATCTTGCCGACGGCCTCGAAGACCGCGCCGCAGCAGCCTCGCTAGTCGCGCAAGCCTGGAACCTTGCTGAACAAACGGACAATCCGCATGCGCACGCGTTCGTCGAACTCACCGCAGGGCTTCACGACATATATGCGGGCAACTTCGCCGACGCAGTCGCAACGTTGGAGCGAACTCACTCCACCTTTGCCGAACACGGCGATGTATTCGCTCAGGTAAGAGCGCTCTTGAGCCTTGGATGGGCGCGACTCTTTCAGCTGGACATCACGGGAGCACTTGAATGCGACGAGAAGGCCCTCGCGATCAACGAATCGCATGGGGAATCGGTCAATCGCTCATATGCCTTGTGGGCCACAGCAGTTGCCGCGCGGCTTGCAAACGATCAAGCCCGAGCGCTGCACCTACTGCAGCAGGGGCTGGAGCTGATCCGTCTCCGACGGGATTCCTTGATGGCCGCTACGTGTTTGGAGGCGCTGGCTTGGCTTGAATCCGACACAGGAGACAGTCAGCGCGCTGCTGTGCTATTTGGTGCAGCTAAGGCAATGTCTCAGACGTCGGGCAGTTCCACCGTGCTGTATCCGAAGCTTCTTGTCTACCATGATAAATGCGAGCGCAACACGATCCGGGCTCTAGGCCGGGCGGCGTTCGAGTCCGAATACCGTGAAGGTGGCTCGTTGGATCTCGATGCCGCAATCGCCTATGCCCTTGGTGAAGAACCCGAAGTCTCGAAGACCACGGCATGTCCGGCGACGGAGCTAACCAAACGTGAACGGCAGGTGGCTGATCTCGTGGCCGAGGGCCTGACCAATAGGGAGATTGCAGATCGCCTTGTCATTTCTCAGCGCACCGCACAAGGGCATGTAGAACATATCCTGACTAAGTTGGGCTTCGTGCGACGCGCCCAGATCGCTGCTTGGGTTGCGGCGGCTGCAACCGCAAAATCCCCGTAAGCGAACAGCCGCGAGAGCGCTGCTTGGGTTGCGGCGGCTGCAACCGCAAAATCCCCGTAAGCGAACAGCCGCGAGAGCGCTGTCAAGACGGATTCCTTTGCCGCTCCGGTGCCGACAACATCTCGATGGAGCGTTGGGGTTCAGAGCACAATACGGCGGCATCGAACTCGTCGGAAGTGACGATGTCGAAGGTGCTGTGCCGACGACGGCTATTGAACCAACCGACCTACTCCATCGTCGGGAGCTCGACGTCATGGATCGTCTTGATCAGACAGTGAGGAAGAAACTGCTTATGGAGAGGTCTATCTTGTACGGTCAGATGAGAATGTCAATCTAATTCAGACCCAGTAGGGCGGCTTGATTCGAACTGAACCGTGCCGAATTTCTCGCTCCTGTGCTGGCGACATCTCCGGCTGGGGAATCGCGAGTTGTGCAGCAGCAGAGGTAATTCCGATTTTGGCCGTCGCGGAGGAGTTCAACGACCGACCCCGGAAATCGCTCGACTGGGACACCCCTGCAGAGCGCCTGAGTGCTTTACTGGAAGTCTCGTAACCACGAGTGTTGCGACGATTGCTGGAATACAAGGCGTGGGATGTTCCGTAATATCGGTGACCCACAGTTTGTTCGGTTCGTCGCGGGTGAATTTACGGTCCACGAGATCGCTCGCACTCGGGGTCTGATGCTTGGAACGCGCACGCTTGTTTCCCGGAAGTCCTTTCACACCAGCAGCTCTCATCAACAATTCGATACAGCCGTGTCAAACAGCAATACCGTGACCAAGGGTGAGTTCGGCGTGGACCCGGCGGGCACCGTAGGTGCCATGCGAGGCGGTGTGAACCTCGGTGATGAGCTGTGTCAGCCAGGCATGTCGCAGTGAGCGTTCCGAGGGTGGCCGGTTTCCGTCACTCGTAGAAGCCGGACTCCGATACCTCCAGAACTCGGCACGCCGTCTGGACGGGTAGCCCCTCCTTGGCCACCACTTTTATCGCTTCGAACCGCCTTTGCGGCCGCCACCGACTTCAGCAACTCGGTGGAGCGTTTGGCAATGGCAAGTTCGGTTTCCAATTCCGCGATTCGACGACGGACAGCGGCGAGTTCAGCGCTCTCGATCGAGTTCAGGCCCGGCTTCTGCCCTGTATCGATGAGCTCCTGGCCCAAGCCAGTTGTAGATGGTCTGTTCGGTGACATCGAGATCCGAGGCGACCTCGGCGACCGTGCGGCCTGACTTCAACAGGTCGAGAACTTTTCGGCGGAACTGAAGGTGGATAGCGTCGGGGCATCGTGGACCTCTCTCGGGTGCAGCAATGCCTGAAGTAAAACAAACGAACTCCGGTGCGATTCAACCTCATCCTTAGCCAAATTCATCCCACGGCCCGCTGTGAAGTAGGAGCGGTAGTGCGGGTCAGGCGAAACTCGATCTGCGGTGGAGCCCGGAGCAGATCACCGGACCCTGCGCCGCGATCGTGGTGCCCGGTGAGGGCAGCGCGTTCTGTTCCGGCGCTAATCGGTCATTGATCGAGGACGCTCCGGATCTCACCACTAAGATGCTGGGACCGCGCATGCTGCCGTTCTAACATACTTGGTTGCACCCCGTCGTATCCCGGTTCGTGTCAACGGGCAGGCAGTCGGCGGAGGTGTATGTCTCGCGTTGGCATGCGATTTGAGGATAGCCGGCCATAACGCAGTGTTCAGCAAGCCATTCGTCTCCCGAGGAGCTCACGGTGGATTGGGCTCAACCTGGTTGTTGCCCGAGGCCGTTGGATTGACTCGTGCGCAGGACATTATTTACACGGGTTGAGAGGTCGGGGGGCGTCAGGCGTTGGATTAGGGATTGGTGACGGAGGCCGTGGACAATGCTGTGGAACATGCCTTGTCCACCGCTGTTCGCATCGCCGAAGCCGGTCCTATCGCAACGCGAGTGATGAAAACTGGCCTCGAGACAGCTGCCGCGGGGCTCGAATCTTCGATCCAGTGGGAGGCGATTGCTCAGTCGATGACGCTGACGACGTCAGACCTCCAACAAGGACCGGTGGGCTTTCGCGACAGTCGCTGCGGCCGGCACCCGCCGCGATCGCAGACGCCTGCCGGTCCGCAGAGACCTACAGGACGATCGAGACTCCGGCATACAGCCGTGGGAACTTGTGAACCTCGCCGGCGAACAGGCAGTTTCTTCGTTGACGCGGAGTGATGACATAGCCGTTGGATCGACCCCGGATCGGGCTGCACACCAGGTCCGGACTGTGAGCTCCGAGGTGCCCGTGTCGATTTCGGTCAACGTCGGAGGCATGAGGTCCGAGGGTGCGGGTGACTTGTCGCCGGTACTCCCGTCACCCCGACGGAGCCTCCAGAGCGCAGTGGCAAGGAACTCCCACCGGGCCGGAACGGTGCTCAGGACAACTGCAGAGCATCCGATCTCGGCGACCTCGGATTCGTTGCACCACAAGCGATCCGTAGCCCGTGCGCCGAGGGAGAATCATATCGCCGTTGCAAGCGGACCGACGACGAGAGCCGGCGGTGCATTGTGGCTGTGATACCCGCCGGCAGCTCGCTATAGCCCACTCCGACGCCCGCCCTCGACTACCAGGTCGTGCACGTCGCATCGATTCTTCAGCTCGATTCCGTTGGCAGGCAGGCTCAATCGATCAGCCGCCCGGCGGCGCCTCAGCGGCCGCGCAATGCGTACGAATGACGGTGACGGCTTGCGCTCGAGGATTGTGACTTGAGCACCTGCTTCGGCTGCTGCGAAGGCGGCAGTTGCGCCGACGGCTCCGAAACCGATCACTACTACATCGACGTGTTGTTCCTCAACCATTCGGAGCCTCCGCTTCACGCTTCTTCTCAGTCAGTCCGGCGCGACGATGAAGCCGCGCCGGGTACACAACTGCAGGGGCTGACCCGCACACATGTGCGGTGTGCCGATGTGCCGGTGGGAGGGGCAGTTGCCCTTCTACTCGCGCACGCTCTGCGCGTGCTCAGTGTTCGACGTGAATGTGCCGACGGATGCGGCATGTCGTCCGGCACGTCGACCGGAATAGATGCAATCCGCGAGCGAGAGTCCGCTGATGTAGTTGTTCGAGCAGATCCCGATCGCGTTGCGCCCGGCCGCGTAGAGGCCTGCAATGGCCTCGTTGTTGTCACGCAGAACCTCGCCCGTCGTCTCGTCGACGCGCAGCCCGCCGAGCGTCAGTCCCGGTGTCGGGTACGCGAAAGCATTCTTGATCGCAATGTTGATCGCGTAGAACGGACCTTCTGCGACCGGGGTGCAGAGAGACGGGGCCTTGTGTGCCGGGTCTCCCGTTCCCGAGTTGATGCCCTCGTTGTATGCGTTCACCGTCTCTGAAACTGCTTCCGCCGGCACTCCGAGCTTCTTCGCCAATGCGCTGATGGTTTTTGCCTTCTTGTGGCCGAAGGGGGAGAACAGATAAGCGGCCTGGAGCCGCTGGAAAAGCTGAGTCTGGTGAGGCAGCTGTTTGCGGGCCTTGTTCCACTGACGGGAATCGAGCAGAAGGAAGCCCTTGCCCTGATGCTCCCGGATCATGATGTCCGAGTGTGTGGTTCCGTACAGGTCTTCGTTTGCGATGCGGCCGCCTTGCGGACCGACAGTGACCCCTTCGAGGAACGCATTGGGAGGCGACATGAACCTCCACGCGGTCATCCGTTCGAGCTTGTCCGTCGAGCCGCCCGCCGATACGCCCAGCGTGATGCCCGACCCATCGTCTCCTTCGGTGCCCAGCGGCGTGAGGTCGGCGAAATCACCGGCATACTTGGCTTTCATCTCCGGGTTGAAGATGAAGCCGCCGGCCGACAATACGACCGTGCGGGCGCGCGCCTCCCCGTCAGTCCCGTTCTCCTGCCACAACTTCTCCGCAGCGGCGGTAACACTCCCGATGAGCCAGGGGGCCCAGTTGGTCAACTTGGAGGCGCGTTTGACGAGCTTGGCGTACTGGATACCCGCCGCGCTCTCACGATCGACGGTCCGGTACTTCACACCCGCGATCTGACCGTCTTCGATGATCAACGACTGGACTCTGGATAGTGGAAGGAAATGGACACCCTTGGCCATCGCCGAACCGCTCAATCGAGCGAAAAGCTCTTTCCCCGAGTTCAGGCCCGTCGCCAACTGCCGATGCCCACGGGCAGCGGGAGTCGCGTGTTCTACAAACGGCCATGCCTTTTCGTTGCCCGAATAGTAAAGATAGTGGTTATCGGTCGGGTACGACGTCTTGTAGGGGCAGAGCGTTCCGCGGAACTCGGCACCTTGCTCTTCGAGCCAATCGACCATCTCCACGCTCGACTCACAGAACGCTCTGAGTGTCCTTTCGGAAACGGCATCCCCGACTTCTTGACGCAGGTAGTCGAACATGAACCCCGGAGTGTCGATGAGACCCGCGGCCTTCTGGTGGCGCGTACCGCCACCGGCATACACAACGCCGCCGGACAGTGCCGACGCGCCGCCGCCGTAACCGCGGTCGAGCACTAGTACCCGGGCGCCCGCGTCGGCTGCTTCGATTGCCGCAGATGCACCCGCGGCGCCGTAGCCGACGACGATGACGTCGTACGGTTGCTCGTGGGTCAGTTCATTGCTCATACTAAACTCCGATCGTGATGTGTCAGGCCGGGCAAGCCTGTGCTCGAGCTCGTACATACGCGGAGTCGATTAACTCCGACTTATGTTGACTTTCAGTTGATCTCAGCGACGATGGAGCCGACCTCGTACGTCTGCCCGGCAGCGGCAATGATTCGCAGCACGCCGGCGGCAGGCGCCTCGATCTCCGATTCTGTCTTGTCGGTTGCCAGGTTGTAGAGAGGGTCTCCGATATCGACGGAAGCGCCGTCTTCGACCAGCCACTCCGTCAACTCGCCCTCGGTGACGGAAACACCCATCTGGGGAATACTCAGTTCCATTGCCTTCAAGTCCTTCGTTAAATCCGCGCCGATCTGCACTGCAGATCGGCTCGCCGATGTGCACGTGCCCGTTAGGCGAGCAGGTCGCGTACCGTCTTCTCGATCACAGCCGGATTGGGTGTGAAGATCGATTCGAGCGACGGTGAGTAGGGGACCGGTGTGTTCGCGCTGGCGACTCGTCGGACCGGTGCTTGCAGCTCCCCGAAGAGCTCTTCGCTGATGGTGGCGGCCAGCTCCGCGCCAAATCCGTTGCGGCGGACCGCCTCGTGAACGATCACGGCGCGTTTGGTACGTCCCACCGACTCGAGGATGGCGGTGGTGTCCACCGGGGAGAGTGACCGCAGGTCGATGACTTCGGCATCGATACCATCCGCGGCCAGAGTCTCCGCTGTTGCCAGGCAGTCGTGCACCTGACGACCCCAGCTGATCAACGTCACATCCGAGCCTGCACGCGCGGTTCGCGCTTTCCCCAACGGAATCCGATAGTCGCCTTCGGGTACGGGGCCTTTGGCGGCGAAGTACAGCGGGTACATCTCGATGAAGACCACCGGGTCATCGTCGAAGATCGAAGAAAGCAAGAGGCCTTTGGCATCGGCAGGCGTTGACGGAACAACGACTTTCAGTCCGGGCGTGTGGATCAGCGGACCTTCGAGCATGTCGGAATGCTGGGCACCAAAGCCACCCCCGGCGCCGGTGACGGTCCGAACTGTCAACGGAACGTTGGTCTGGCCGCCGGACATGTACCGCAGTTTCGCGGCATGGTTGACCAACTGGTCTGCACACACCGCGATGAAGTTCATCAACATGATCTCCGCGACCGGTCGCATCCCGGTTATCGCAGAACCGATTGCTGCGCCCATGATCGCCTGTTCGGAAATCGGGGTCGGTCGTACCCGTTCGAGACCGTACTTCGTCGATAACCCCTTGTGGATACCGAATCCACCGCCCTTGGGGTCCTGGATGTCTTCGCCGAGTTCGAATACGGTCTCGTCGAGATCCAAAGCGATATCCAGTGCTTCGTTGATTGCCTGGAGCATCGTCATCGTGCGCGTGGCGACCGCAGCGGTCTCGTCGTGGGTTCCGGATTGTATTGTCATGGCTCAGACACTCTCCGCGTATACGTCGGTGGTCAGTTCGGATGGGTCGGGAAGTGGTGCGGCCAGCGCGTACTCGAATGCGTCGTCGATTTCGTCCCGAACCTCCTTCTCTATCGCCTCTACTTGACCTTCGGTCAGGACACCCGACTCGATGAGCTGTGCACGCATTCTCAACACCGGATCGGCGGCGATGGCAGCAGCCAATTCTTCTGCGGGCATGTACTCCATACCGTCGCCCATCGCATGTCCTTGGAGGCGATAGGTGAGCGCCTCGATCAATGTCGGACCCTCTCCCGCTCGTGCGGCTTCAACAGCAGTTCGCGCTGCGCTGTACATCGCAGCGGGATCGTTCCCGTCAACGCGCAAGGATCGCATGGAGTACGCGGCGCCGCGCTGGGCGATCTCAGTCACCGACGTGCCGTTTGCCAGCGTGGTGTACTCCGCGTACTGATTGTTCTGACACAGGAAGATGACCGGCAGCTTCCAGAGCGACGCAAGATTCATGGCTTCGTGAAAAGCCCCGATGTTGGTGGCACCGTCACCAAAGTTCACCACAGTGACCTGGTCGGTCTTGCGCATCTGCGCCGATAGTCCGACGCCCACAGCGATCGGGAGACCGGAACCGACAACACCGGTGGTGACGATCAATCCGGAACTGACGTCGGTGATGTGCATAGGGCCGCCCTTGCCCTTGCAACTACCGGGGGCGCGGCCGAAGAACTCTGCGGTCAAGGTTCGCAGCGGCACGCCCTTGGCGATCTGGTCGTGCACACCTCGGTAGATGGTGAGAACGTAGTCGTCGTTACGGAGCACAGCGCTCATCGCGGACGGGATGATCTCCTGTCCGCTCGGCGAGTAGTACATTCCGCCGATTTTTCCGGCACGCATCATGCCGCGGTACGTTTCGTCGTACTGCTTGATCTTCGTGGCGGTTGTGTAGATACCTACCAGATCGTCATGCGCGACTGTGTGCGCCAACTCGGTGTCGACTTGTGAAGGCAAATCAAACTCCATTCGTAGTGTGGGAGAAACGACTGCACTGGCAAATGACGACCGTGAGTGCCCCGTCATGCCGGGTCTTTCTTGATTACGCCCGGCTTTCGGATGACTACGTCGCCGGATGCCATTACCTGGCAGGCAAGTCGTACCCGGCGCGGATCGGTTCGTCGCCGACGTCGGCTGAGGTCGCTCAGCATCACATGTTCGGCCTCGGTACGGTCCGACACCTGATCGAGACCTTCGACGACCTCACATTGGCACGCAGTGCATGTACCGCGGCCGAAGCACAGCGTCGGCCATGTGTAGTCGGCTCTCCATGCTGCTTCGATCAAAGACTCACCTGGCCGGACTTCGATGAGGTGTCCTGCGGGTTCCACCCGCATGACGGCAAGCGGCCCCTGGTCCGAATCGGCTCGAGTCCTTCGGGACTCACCGCGCAAGATAGCGGTCGATCTCGTTGTGCATGACGTAGATCATCGTTTCCATGCGCGGAGACATGGTCGCTTCCTTGAAGGCCTTGCTGCGGTAGCCGGCCTGTTGCCGAACGATGTTGTCGATGTCCTGGCGAAGGATGAACGGCCAATCCTCGAAGGCCAGCGGACCTTCCGGGCGCGCCGGAGCCTGTTCGGGTTCTGCGGCCGGCGGGATCTGCATGGCGAAGACCTCGAAGATGCAGGTGTTCGGGTCATCGCCGTTCGGACGGACGCGGTAGAAGAGCAGGTTTCCGAAGAAGCCCAGAAGTACCATGTTCGGGAACAAGAATGCGTACTGCGCCGCATCGGGGTTGGGCGGCGGCAACGGGATGCCCGCGTCCTTGGCGTAGGCCGAGTACTCCTGCATGAACGTCGGCAGAATCGCTTCGTCCGGCAGGTCTTGGTAACGGACGCGGTCGGCGATCGTCTCGTCCCGGATCGTGTTCGTGCCATCAGTGCCTTCGAACAGCACCCGGTTCTGCTCCAGGAAGAACTCGCCGAAGCCCATGACGTCGGAATCGAACGGCGTTCCTTCTTCGCTCTTGTAGACACCGTTCACGTGGCCCATACCGTGCAAGGCATACCGCTGGGAGTCGGGATTGTAACCTTCGCCGGTCACACCCATCGCGAGCTCCGGGTGTGCCTGCATGATGTGGTACGCCTCCATGAACGCCTCGAGTGCGACCTTCCAATTGGCATCCAGGACGGTGTATTTCCACCATCGAACGCGCATCTTGTCCATGCTCAGCGGCGCGATGTTCTTATCGATCGTGCCGAAGAACTCGTCGAGTGTAGGCGCGTCGTTGTCGAACGTGATCCAGATGAACCCGTATCGAATCTGGTGCCGTACCTCCGACAACGATACTTTGTCGGAAGTAATGGACTCAGGAATGAAGCCTTTGCGTCCGTAGATCAGCGACTCTGAACCATCGAGATTCCATCGCCACCCGTGGAACGGACACACGATCTGACTGCCGCCGAATGTGCCGCAGCCCTGCGCGAGCCGAGTCGCGCGGTGAGGACATACGTTCTGGAAAACCTTGATGGTGTCGGCGTCTGTGCGAACAACGAAGACAGACTCGTCGACCACGGTGTACTCGATGTAGTCGCCAGGGTTCGGTATGTCTTCTACCCGGGCAGCCCACTGCCAGGTGTTCATCCAGAGCTTTTTGTTTTCCAGGTCCGCGAAGCTCTTGTCGTAGTACCGTTCAGCCGGAATGTGGACGCCGTCGTTCATACGGAACGGCACGCCGGTGGTATCCACGTCGTTGGCCGGCACCAAGGGATTGACTTCCAGCTGTTCGGCCGTGGTTTCCGGCGTCGTTGCGCTGACCGATCGGTCCATGTGGGTAGTCACAAGAATCCCTTCGTGGCTGTGGGTGGTGAGGTGAGAGAACGATGTAGACAACTGCGTTGTTGCGGCGCGGTGGGCGCGGCGGAAGATGCGATCAAAGTCGAGTTTCTTCAACATCTATATTGTATGTTGTGTGAGATTAGTCGCAAGTGATTGCGATTGTCAATCCTCGTATTGTCGTGCTGTCCAGCAACTTCTGGGGATCTGACAGCGTGTGCCGGAAACCTTTCGGCGTGCTCTAATTGAGGCCGCATTATATAAAATTGCCCGATGGGCCCCGGGCTTTGGCGCGATTGAGCCGGATGGCCAGTTGATGAACCGTGCTGGCCTCTCCCGTTGTGGTAATCGACGTTACGTAGTCAGAGTCTGAAACCAAGGAGGCGACCGTGACCCGGATCGAAACAGCTGAGCGAACAACCGACGCGATATTTGCAATCCCGGCGGCTGCCATGGGAGCGGCGCTTGAGCGCGCCGACGAAGTAGACCTCGAAGGGTACGAGTTTTACGTGCTGGGTCGGGGTGGTGTGATGGGTGACGTGAGTGCGGACGTGATCTGCTCCGCACTGACCTGGTTCGAACCGGAATGGGTACGTTCGCACTATCAGGCCGGAACGCGAAAGACGACCCTGGGCAACGCATCTCGAGCGTGGGCGGGCATGGTCGCAGAGTGGGGTGACGCAGGCCTTTCGTCCGACCTTCCGTTGGAACGTCTCTGCGAATTGACCGGACGTATCATCGAAAACTCGCCATCGGCGGTGGCACCTCTATTTGCAGGGTGGCGCGTCCTCCCGGAACCTGATTCGTTGTCGCGGCGCACGATGCACCGTCTGTACGCTTTGCGTGAATTGCGTGCCGGTCTGCACGCCGGCGCGGTGCGGGCTGCAGGCTTGCTCCCTTTGGAGGCGTTGGCAATTCGTACGCCGGTTCTCGCCCCGGGGTGGGGCTGGACTGACCCCCTGCCGGAGGTATCGCACCTTGTCGACCAGTGGCGGGCTGCCGAGGACGGGACAAACCGTGGGGTCGGCCGACTTTTCGAATGCCTCAGTGATGCAGAGGCTCTCGAGTTGGCGGAAGCAGCTGAAGCGGTGCTGGGCCACGTCGGGATGGCCTGGTGGACCGATGAATCTTCGCCAACACTGAATTTCGGTCCTCGACCAGAGTGATCTTCTTCGTGATCACATAGCGTCCATCCTCGCTGAAGCAGGCGTGCTGGCTGTGGTCAACGTCGTGACCACAAGCAATGCCGGTCCTGTCGTCTCCGCCATGCTTCGCGACCCTCGGGTGCGCCTTCCCTCGTTCACCGGATCCACTGAAGTCAGACGCGCGGTGTTGCGAGAATCCGCGGATCAGATCCTCAAGTGCGCGATGGAACTAGGCGGAAATGGGCCCCTCATAGTTCTCGACGACACCGATTTCGATGTTGCGCTCGACGAGACGATGGTGGCCAAGATGCGCAATCGTGGCCAAGCCTGTACTGCGGCGAACCGTATCCTCGTGCACCGCTCAATACATGACACCTTCGTCGAGCGTCTCGCACAGCGCATGGAGGCACTCGTGGTCGGTTCAGGCGTCGATGGAACTACCCAGTGCGGACCGCTCGTCGACGCCAAGAGCGTGACCACGGTTGCCGAACTTGTCGATAGCGCCGTCAGGCGGGGTGCACGGATCGTCGTTGGCGGTCAGACCCCCGAACGTGCCGCCCTCTACTACGAGCCGATTGTGCTGGCCGATGTCCCAACTGGCGCGGCCATCAGCCGGGAAGAAATCTTCGGTCCAGTTGCCGCGATTGTGCCTTCGACACCGACGAGGAGGTAATCGAGGCTGCAATCAACACCGAATATGGACTGAGTGCCTACGTCTTCAGTCGTGACCTTGCCCGCGCGCTCGGAGCCGCAGAGCGTTGGAAAGCGGGATGGTAGCGATCAACCGCGGTCCGGTCGCAGACCCGGCAGCTCCGTTCTGGGAGTCAAGCAGAGCGGACTCGGCCGCGAAGGTGCACGCGAAGGATTACTCGAGTTCATCGAGAGTCATACATTGCCGTCAATTGGTAGCACCGCACAGCGCGGACGTACCGGTGGAAACGGCCGACCGTCGCTGAACTACTTTATCGACTAACAGTGTTGGCAATCTCGTTCACGACTGTGAAGACGGATTGTTCTCGTTCACGACTGTGAAGACGGATTGTTTCGGCCTCAGGCGCTGTGTCAGTCCATAACCAGGATGAGATTCCGACGGCTGGATCCGGCGATTCGCTCTATTTTCTGATATAGCCCGAGCCTGTGGGCCGCCACACGTAGCGACCCACAGGCCCTGTATCCGAGAAACTACATCCGGCTCGATCGGGTCGTCCGCGACCGGGTCGGCTTCCGGCAAAGCCGCCAATACCCGATGCCCGCCTTCTCAGCGGGGGTGGGCATCGGGTATCGGGGGACGGCAGTTTCACCGGCTCAACGCAGGCAATTGATCGGTGCGGCCCGCGGCCTTGCGGAAGGCAAGGACGGTGTCGCGAAGACTCTCAAGGGCTTCCTCGGGATCCCGAGGAAGCGCGATCCGAAGCCGAAGGTCGGTGGCCCCGGACTCGGCCATGTGTCCGACCTGATCCATGGTCGCAGCGACATCGAAATCGCCCTTCGAATTGCGGATGGCGGGCAACCCGGCGGCGACTTGCAAGTCGATGGGATCTCCACCAGCTTGCTCAATGCCCGTCTTCATCTCACGGATTCCGGCGCCGATATCGGCCGCGGCTGCACCCGACGGAATCCAGCCTGCGCCGTACCGGGCGACGCGGGCGACCACCCGTTTATTGACGGTGCCGCTCACCCAGATAGGAACACCTCCAGGCTGTACCGGCTTGGGCATCATGTGGATGCGGTGGAACGACAGATTTGCCGACTGGTGCGACGCCACAGGTTCCGTCCAGAGGGCACGACAAACATCCAACGTATGCTCGAGTAACTCGCCACGGCCCTTCAGCGGGAGACCGGCCGCTTGATATTCCGCAGCCTGCCACCCGACACCGACTCCGAGGTCGAGTCGACCACCCGAGAGCACGTCGAGAGTTGCAGCGCTTTTCGCCAACACCACTGGTCGGCGAAGAGCCGCCAGCAGGATATTCGTGGCGAGCCTCACGTGATTGGTGAATCCTGCAACATACGTCAGTGTCGTAAGCGGTTCGAGCCAATGCCCGTCGGGTCCGGTAGGCTGCAGGCCACCGGCATGGCCACCGATCTCGCGCCTGCCGTACTCGGGCAAGTCCTCGCCGAACACAACGTGATCGGAAACAGTCAAACGATCGATACCGGCTCGGTCATACAACAGCGCCCGTTCGCGCAGGTCTCTCAAAATGCACGGGTCAACGGCCGAGAACGACCCCAGGTCCATTGTCAGTTGCGGCCGAGGCAGGTCAACCCCGTGCATCGGAACCGCCTGGCTTGCCCAGTGGTGCGTACTTCGTTCGTCGGACAATGCTGGCATCGGCGCCGTAACGTATTAGTAGTCGGCCCGAGCCGAGCCCCACGCCTGAACCGCCGCTGATCACCAGTGCGCGCTGGTGATGCAGGGGGCCATTAGTCGATTCTCTTTGAATCACTTGAGATTCCTTGTCTCGGTCCAGTCTATCTGTACGCAATGGCGGACTGTTTTCAGTCGCCGGATCGATCAGGGCGGTACTTAGCTCCGTATCGGATGTACATCACCAATTGCGGTGGTCCCGCAGTGATGTAATGGGCGACGCAGTACATCGCGCCACGTCGTCGTAGCGAGCTTGACCGAGCAGGTGAAAAATCTTGGGTGAGAGGCGATCCATTCGACGACCCACCCGATCTCGTCGGTGCCTTTCAGTTCGCGAGACTGTCTTCGGTCAGGTATGTGGCAACATCGTCGCGTCGGTTGATAACGCCGACGCGAACAGTTGGCGCTCGTGTTGGGTCCACTCCGACGGCATCACGCGCTGCCGCCGAGTGAAGCGCTTTTCGGATGGCTGGACCTGGAATCTTTATCAATATAACCACAGATATTATATATTGTCTATGAACGAAATAAGGCGTTTCTCCGAATAGCTTCGTTCGGTCCTTGGGTGGACAATCCTCCCAATAAGTGCCCGGTGCTCAATCCTGTTGGCCCCAACTGGCGCAGCTATACGCGATCTGGCCGCGGTTGGTTCAGAGGTACTGACATACGCCGTGATTCAGGAATAACTGAAGTCAAACCTGAGAACTTCTCAACCTCGTTTTCTTCGTCAGCTCTGCCAATCCGCTGCGCAGTACGCGTTTGTCAATCTTTCCCATCGCATTGCGAGGAAGCTCGTCGACGATCTCAACGCGATCGGGTGCCTTGTAGTCGGCCAGATATTCGTTGCACCAGGCACGTACCTTCTCGACGACCCCCGGGCCTGCACTCGCCTCCGGAACGATGAATGCCACACCGATCTCACCCACAACTGCAGCGGGAACGCCTAACACCGCTGCTTCCAGTACTTCTGGATGCGCAGACAAGATGCGTTCGACCTCGAGCGGATGGACGTTATATCCGGCGCGAACGTACATGTCCGACCTGCGACCGAGCATGACGATGTCACCGCGGTCAGTCTGACGGGCTTGATCACCGACGTCGATCCAGCCGTTGTGGTCGATTGCTTCCCGAGTCGACACCGGGTCGTTCCAATAGCCCGACATCGCGCCCGGAGATCGCAGGAGCAGACGACCAGTTGTATTGCGTCCGACCGGTATGCCGTCCTCGTCGACAATTTTTGCTTCCACCCCGGGAAGGGGCCGGCCCACGGTTTCCGCTGTGATGTCTGGCGGATCCTCCGGTGATGTTCCGGTGGCCAACGGCACCTCGGAGCTCGCGTAGCGGACAACCACCGGACACAGCAGTCGAGCCCGTAACGAACGGACGAGTTCGGGCGGCACGCGGGTGGCCCCGGTGGCGATGATACGTAGAGACGACAGATCGGTCGTCTCCAGGTCTGGGTGTTCCAGTACCTTCTGCCATTGCAGCGGGACACCTTGTGCAACGGTAATCCGCTCTCGCTCAATGGTTTCCAGCATTGCCGACGCCGACCACGGTCGAGGCGTGAGGACAGTCGTGATGGCCCACGCCAGCTGTTCCCAGACCCGTCCGAGGAAGCCGACGTGGGCGAACGGAGTAGCGAAGAGCCTGCGATCGTACGGTGCGCTGAGCGGGCCCGATTGTGAAGCTGCGAACTCCAGCACCCGATGGCTGTACCACGCACCTTTCGGTGCGCCGGTTGTACCGCTTGTCCACGCGATAGCGGCGGGGGAATTGGGGTCTGTGCCGGTGGCATAGGCCGCTTCCGGACCGGACATGGCGCCGACCACGTCCGCGCGGGAGATGGCGGTGCCACCGAGTTCTGCGGCCACCGCGCACCCGCGGGTGTCTTCGGCACCGACCGTGACGACGGGTTGCACTGTGCCGAGGATTCCGGTGAGTTCAGTGGGACCGAGTCTCGTATCGACACCGGTGACCGTGGCGCCGGTCCACAGTGCGGCGATGTAGGAGACGGCAAACTCGATCGACGTCGGGAGCGCGAGACACACGACCTGTCCTGGCCGCGCGCCTGCCTCAGCCAGGATCGTGGCAACTCCGGCAGCAGCCCGAGCCCACTCCCCGTAAGTGATGCGATGTATGCCGTCAATGAATGCAACGCGATCACCGAACTGCTCAGCAGCTGACCGCAGCGCTGCGTCGACCGTTACAGCACCGCATGCGGAGAGTGGATAGTTCATTGCCGTTTACCTTTGGTCGTGGACCATCATGATCCGGTGAACTCAGGCCGTCGGCCTTCCATCAGCGACATCATGCCCTCGACCCGGTCGCGGGTCTGCGACAGCATCGCGCTCGCAGCCGACTCCTCGGCGAAAGCTGTGGTGATGTCACTTGCCAAGGATCGTCGGTACAGGCGTTTGGTCTGGCCGAGGCTCAGCGTGGGTCCGACTGCAAGCCGTGCTGCGAGTTCTTTGGCGGTCGTTTCGACGTCCGCGTCGGCAACCACACGGTTGATCGCGTGATACCGGTACAAATCCTCCGATTTCAGTGTGTCTCCGAGCATTGCGATCTCCGTGACGACACGCAAAGGAAGAATCCTGGGCAAGAAGTACGGATCGCCGGCATGCGGAACCATGCCGCGTCGGCCGAATACATGCGTCCAGCGGGCGTCTTCGCTTGCCACCACAATGTCGGCCAGAAGGGCCAGCATCCAGCCGATCCCGGCCACCCGGCCTCGCACCGCGCTGATCACTGGGGTTTCCAGTTCCCAAATGATGCGGAACAGCTCCTGGTATGGCTGCATCGGACGGCGGAATGCCAACGGAGTGGTCGGGGGAGGGCCCGATGCGGCGAGGTCGGCGCCAACGCAGAAATCGTCACCCGACCCGGCAATGACGATGCACCGCACTTCAGGATCCTCATCCGCGGTGGTCAAAGCAGCGACGAGTTCGTCGCGCATGGTGTCATTGACCCCGTTTCGACTTTCCGGACGATGAAGACGGACCCAGAGAACGCCGCCGTCGCGGACAAGCCGAAGTGTGTCGGCCGTGGAAGTGGTCGCGTTGCGATCGGAATCAACGGTCATGCGATTGCCTCCTCGAGTTCGGTACCGAGAATGGACACGAAGCTGACCATTTCGCCTGGATAGCCACCTAGGTTGTGGCATAGGGCCAACGATCGGTCAGAAGTAGTCGAGATCTGTCGCTCTGGGGGCGCTTCGCCCCGCATCTGCAGCCAGGCTTCGAACATCATCCGCAGTCCCGAGGCGCCGGTGGGATGTCCGAAAGCCTTGAGTCCACCGTCCGGGTTGACGGGAAGGTCTCCGTCGAGATCGAACCTGCCGTCGAGAACTTCCTTCCAGGCGGTGCCTCGTGCGGCGAATCCGAGTTCTTCCATCAGCACGATCTCGGTCGGGGTGAAACAATCATGTACTTCCGCCATCGCGATCTGGTCCCGCGGCGAAGTGACACCGGCTTGGGCGTATGCTATGTCCGCTGATCGGCCGACCTCGGGGAAATGGGTGTAGTCGTAGGCCGGATCGGTGAGTCCGCGTCCATTCCCTGCGATGAAGGACAGGGCTTTGACGTAGAGCGGCTTGTCTGTGTACTGGTGTGCATCTTCGGCTCGGACGACGATTGCCGCCGCTGCGCCGTCGGCAACTCCCGCGCAGTCGAAAACGCTGAGATCACCGGCAACCGCTGGCATGGCGCAGATCTGATCGACACTCATTTCCTTGCGAAACTGAGCACGCTCGTTGCGGGCCCCATTGTAGTGATTCTTGGACGCTACCCTGGCCATGGCACGGCGCATATCGTCGGGTGCCACGCCGTACTTCTTGGCGTAGGCCGGCGCGACCATCGAGAACATTGCAGCGGCGGCAAGCGTGCGACCGGTGCCGTCACCTGGGATCGGATTCGCGTTCAGACCCTGGAAGCCGCCATCCTTCGTCTTTTCCACGCCCAGTGCCATTGCTGTGTCATACGCCCCACACGCCACTGCATACACCGCTTGACGCAGTGCTTCTGATCCTGTCGCGCAATAGTTTTCGACGCGAGTGACGGGCTTGTCGACGAGTCCGAGGGGCCTGGCGAGGGTGATTCCGCTCATGCCCGACTGTGCGGTTCCCAGCCAGTAAGCGTCGATTTCCTGCCGGTCGAGACCGGCTGACGCGAATGTCTGCTCGGCGGCGTCGATGATGAGTTCGTCGATTCCTTTGTCCCAGTGCTCGCCGAAACGGGTGCAACCCATCCCGACGATGGCGACTCGATCTTTGATGCTGTGTGCAACCATTCAGTGCTCCTGCCGCGGGTCGGCCACGGATCGGTGTAGCCGCGCCTTCCAGAAATAGTTGTGAATACCGTCTGAGGTGGACAGCTTTCGGAATGTCATCTCGACGCGCTGGCCGATCTCCACTTCGTCCGCCTTCACGTCGGTCAGTTCGACGGGCAACCGCCCGCCACCGTCGAAGTCGACCACTGCGAAAACCACAGGGGGACTTTGTGAGTACGACAGCCGGTCGATGGTGAAGGTCACGATGGTGCCGAGGACGTCTGCCATCGGTACGCCCACGGTGTCGGTGGGGCGTGGCGGCAGATGAGGTTCTCCGGCGCTGCCGCCGGCAGTGAAGGCGAACTTCCAGTCTGCGTTGCGGGCGGCCGCGGGTGAGGACACCCGTGCAGGTTCAGGCCGGCGCGGCGGTTCGACGGGCAACAGCCCTCGCCACGCCAGATAGCGGCCGTACGACACAGGCCCGCCTGTGGCGAGTTGGTCGGCCACTGGGCGACCAGATCGGTAGGTGCTGAGACCATCTGTCGTGCGAAGGACCAGAACGTCCGCTCCGTCGGCGAGCGAGAGGACGACAATGTGTTGTCCGGGCTCGGCCTGCTCGAGCGCCGACGCCAGTAACAGCGTGGGTTGTGCGGTGCCTGGATTGCCGAGCACACCATCGAGTCGGTCGATGACTCGATCGGCATTGATTCCGCTCTTGCGCGTCACCGCACTGATGGCCCGGTCGGGCAGGCCTGCGACCACGAGGTGGTCGACCTGTTCGGCAGCAATGCCGGCCGCGGCGAGACCGATTTTGAGTGCCTCGGTACCGATCGGGGTGTAGAGGGCCTCGCTGAAGCGTTCCTCCCAGACCTTGGAGGCGGGTGCGCCAGGCGTACGCCAGCGATCCAGCAATTCGTCGGACAGTGATTCGTGGGCGAGAACTGTTGCCAACACCGGTGTGTCGGTTCCGTTTCCGATTAGTAGTGCGGCCGCGGCGTCACCGCCGGCCGACTCGTCCGGGCCGCCGGGCAGGCCTGTGCGAATGTCCGAGGTGATGACCAACGCGTTGCGGGTGTCGACCAGCGCCGCGCGCAATGCACCGAGTCCGGACCGGACCGAACCGAGCGCGTCGTACGCCGGAACGGTTCGATCCAACCGCAATGCTGCGTGGATGGCGGTGGCGTTGGTGCGGTCGAAGTACGACGGTGTCGCGGTGGCGAACCATAGCGCTTTGACGTCACCACGGCAGCTGCGGAACGCGGCACGCGCCGCTTCGACACCCATGGTGGTTGTGTCTTCGTCGTGTGACGCGACTGCGCGGACTCCGCGCCCGCCGCCGGTGCCCGCCACCGGTGCGATGGTCGACCTGTCCAGTCTGTGATGCGGTATATACACGCCCCACGCGCATACTCCTCGATGATCGCTCATGAATATAATATGTAATATCTTGATTGAGAGTGCAAGTGGGCCAGCCCTAGTCTTCGGCTGATTGTTTGCCCACGTATTTCGCCGCACCATCGAGAGGGTCCATATGTCGTCGAAGAGAACGTCCGATATCGCCGCCGGTCCTGGAAATATCGACCTGACCGGAAAGGTTGCGGTCGTGACCGGCGGCGCGCAGGGTATCGGCGCCGCTACTGTAGAAGCGCTGGCTAGGCACGGAGCTGACGTGGCGACCTGTGACCGCAACGCCGACGGTCTACGCGATGTCGCCGAGCGGATTCGGGCGAGGGGGCGACGCGCGGTTGCCCGGCGACTCGACGTGAGGGACGACGATGCGGTCGCCGCGTTCCTTGCCGAGGCCCGCGCGACGCTGGGGCCGATCGACATCTTGGTCAACAATGTCGGTGGGGGCTATTGGTCTCCGTTTCTGGACGTTCGGCCGAAAGGCCAGAAGGCTCTGATCGATGAGAACTTCACATCGGTGACCCATGTGATCCGGCATGGCGTGCCCTTGATGGCATATGGAGGATCCATTATCAATGTCACAAGTGTCGAAGCTTTCCGCGCCGCGCCAGGCTTCGCGATCTATGCCGCGATGAAGGCAGGAGTCGAACAGCTAACGAGGACACTCGCTCTCGAGTTGTCGGATCGCAGGATCAGGGTAAACAGTGTGGCGCCGGATGCCATACCCACCCCGGGCGACGCGGAGCTCGCTGCCGCCGCGCAAGGGGCCAATACGGCGGTGGACGGGTACGACGAGTACGCAGCATCGGTGCCGCTCGGTATCGGCACTCCCGAAGACGTTGCCGGGCCAATTGTTTTTCTGGCGAGCCAGATGTCGGCATTCATGACCGGAAGTACCCTCCATGTCGACGGAGGCACCAACGCTGCGGGCGGGTGGCGGCGCAATCTGGACGGTCATTGGCGGCCGTGATCGCAGGGATTGGCGATCCACCTGAATTTGCAACATCAATAATGTATATTTGCTTCAGTGTCCGATCGGATGCTGCGGATACGAGTAGGAGATTGTGTGGACCTGCGCTACAGCCCTTCTGAACTGCAGTTTCGCGAGCAGCTACGACTGTGGCTGAGTGAGCGGTTGCCGGCTCTGCCGGACCAGCCGGGTCACGACGATTGGCGCGCCCGCCGCCAGTACGACAGCGATTGGCAGCGTCAATTATGTGACGCAGGGTATGCCGGCGTCGACTGGCCATCCGAGCATGGCGGTTTGGGCGCGTCTCCGACGGAGCAACTGATCTTTCTCGAAGAGAGCGCCCGGGCGCGGGCACCCTACGTCGGGACGAATTTCGTCGGACTGCTCCATGCAGGTCCGACCCTGATCGTAGAGGGAACCAACGCGCAGCGCGCAGCGCACCTACCGCGAATACTGCGCGGCGACGAGGTGTGGTGCCAGGGCTTTTCCGAACCGGATTCTGGATCCGACCTGGCGTCGTTGCGCACGACGGCGGTACGCGACGGCGAGCACTACGTGGTCAACGGCCGCAAAATCTGGACGTCCATGGCGCAAGTCGCCGACTATTGCGAGTTGCTGGTCAGGACAGACCCGGCTGCCCCGAAACACCGTGGGATCACGTGGTTGATCTTGCCGATGAACACTCCTGGGGTCCATGTTCGTCCGTTGCGAACTGCCACCGGCAGTAATGAGTTCAGTGAGCTGGTCCTGGATGACGTACGGATTCCGGTGTCGAGTCGGGTCGGCGAGGAGAACGACGGCTGGCGCGTCGCGATGGTGACCCTCAGCTTTGAGCGCGGTACCGCGTTCATCAGTGACGTCGTCGAATCTCGTAACATCCTCGAGGAACTGGCCCATATCGCTCGAGTCACGCCTTCACCCGATGGCGGCACGCTGTGGGACGGCGCCGCGTTGCGTCACGAAGTCGGTATGCATCTGGCCGAGCAGCAGGGCCTGTGGGCGCTGATTCGCCAGAACGTCTCAGATGCGGCAAACGGGACTGTTCCCGTGCAGGGTGCGTCAGTCTTCAAGCTGAGGTTCACCGAGAACCGTCAACGTATCGGCGATCTGGCGAGCCGGGTTCTCGGGCGTGCGTCGTTGGCAATGACCGATCTGCCGGGCCGATCGAATGGCCACCTCGTAGAAGACCGCATCAAGACACTGTCATTCACGATTGCGGCAGGAACATCGCAGATCCAGAAGAACATCCTTGCCGAGCGTGGCCTCGGCCTTCCGCGGGAGCCACAGTGGACCTGAACCTTACCGAGGATCAACGAGCTCTACAGATCGGCTTACGCAATTTCCTGAAGAGCGTCTACAACGCTGACCGAATGCGCGAGCTTGCTGATCACGAGATCGCGGAGAGCGCAGGAATGCCCGCCGGCGTGGAAAGAGATTGGCGCAGTTTGGCGGAACTCGGCGTGTTTGCAGTCGGGGCTCCCGAGAGTGTCGGCGGAATGGGTCTCGGGATGGCGGACTCGGTCATCCTCGCCGAGGAACTGGGCGCCGCACTCGTTCCAGGACCTTTGGTGCCGAGCCTTCTGGCTGCGGGACATATCGACGGGGTTCTCGAGGGCGAGTCGGTGGTGGCCACACTAGATCTACGTTCGCCAGTTCTTGTGGTGGAGAACCTGGATCGAGCAACTCACGTCGTGATCGTCGACGATGACGGACTCCACGTGGTGGCACCCGAGGCGTTGTCAGCCACCCGGTTATCCCGCCCTCTGGACCCGTTGACACCGATGTCGGCTGTTGTTGTGGATCCTGGCGCATTGGCCTCGGGCGAGCGGATCGGCGGACCGGCCGAAGCGCTGGACTGGACCAGGAAGGGCGAGGTGCTTACCGCCGCGCTTCAGATAGGTGTGGCCCGAGGAGCGCTGGATCTCGCGGTTCGATATGCCGGTGAACGATCCCAGTTCGGACGTGTGATCGGCGGGTTTCAAGCGATCAAACACCTTCTCGCCGAATCGCTCGCTCGAGTGACGATTGCACGTCCCACAGTGCTGGTCGCAGCACTGTCGATCGACGATCCTGAAGTCGGCTCGGCGGGGGTCGACGTTTCTGCCGCGAGGATCATCGCCGGTGAGGCCGCAGGGCTGAACGGGCGTTGTTGTGTGCAGGTCCACGGGGGTATGGGATTCACGTGGGAGGTTCTAGCGCATCTGTATCTCAAGCGCGCGTGGCTGCTCGAGACGAGCTTCGGCAGCGTTGGGTCTCACTGCGACAAGCTGGCTCGCACTATTTGATGCACTTCTAGTGCTTGATTTTTTATCATGAATCTATTCGTCTGGTTGCACTGTCCCGCGTCATCGGAGGTCGTCATTACTGCAAGGCGTTTTGATTCGACTGATGGAACAGAAGTACGTGCGCGTGAATCGACGGGCATGTACCGGCCGACAAGCGCATCGCAGGTCACCGACCACATCCGGAAGATGATCTTCGCCAACGAGTTACGGGCAGGGGAGCGGGTACCCCAAGACGAGATCGCGTCCGCGCTCCGGGTCAGCAGAGTGCCTGTCAGGGAGGCTGTGATCGTCCTCGACCGCGAAGGGTGGGTCACCACAGAGGTTCACCGCGGGGCTTTTGTCAACGGGCTTGACGCGAACACGATCGTCGACCACTACGAGTTCCTGGGTATGCTCTACGGCTTCGCAGCTCGCATGGCAACAGAACGCGGTGTCCCAGGAGAAGTCGTGACACTGGTGGAACTGAACACTGCCCTACAGCGGGCGGAAGATCTCGACGCGGTGTTGGCTACCTACAACGCCATGTTGCGGCAGTTGCTGCGGATGGCGCGATCGCGCCGCATGATATCGATGTCGCGGATCCTGATCATGAACCTCGTGACGGGAAACTACTTCGCGGAAGTCCCCGGAGTGGTCGACATTCACAGGGGCGGAATGAATTTGGTGACACAGGCCGTCGAGGCCGGAGACGGTGAGGCTGCAGAAGCCGGCTACCGCACGATGGCACGCGCCGCCGCCGCAAAGGTTGTCGATCTGCTTGTCGCACGCGGTCAGATCTCCTTTACCGTGCGCGGCGAGGCCTAGAGCTCTTCACGCAGGAACACACGAACAAGTGGTGACTGTCCGGGTCGCGCTCGCCGATTCGGCCGAACAGATGGCAGGAGCCTTGTCCGCAATGAATCGTGAAGCAGGCGTGGACGGCATTCACCAAACGTCGTACAGCGGTGATGATGTGACCGACTTGTCGGTCATCGCGCCGATCGATCAGCGTCGCTCGCTGCACTGCTGCTCGGCCATCCCGCCGATGACGGCGCGCCACTGTTGCATACAACAGTTTTCGGCACGGCAGCATCCTTCACCGTGAAGCGTGACCCTCAGAGGTCAGATGTCGATCAAACGGGGTCAGTGCCTCGCGACCTCCGGGGCTGGCACGCCCAACGGATTGGGTCTTTCACCCGACGGGCGTCGCCTCTAGTCCTGCAAGACGTACGTCTTTCTGTTGACGGCGCAGCCAATACCGCAGATGGTGCGTCGAGCAATACCTTGACGCACCATCGTGACTGTCAGCGTGCGAGGGTTCCGAGGTCCACCGGAAGCTGTATGCCGGTGACATGCCGGGCCTCATCCGAGGCGATCCACGCTACGGCGTTGGCGATGTCCTCGGGTTGGCTCACCTGATCGGGTAGGGTTCCCATGAAGATCGGCCCTAATGTGGCAGCGTTCTCTTCGATCAGGTGATGCATCTTGGGCGGGTTCATGCCGGTCTCCACGCCATGGGGATGAACGGTGTTGACTCGAATGTTGTATTGTCCCAGTTCATTTGCCATTGTCTTGCACAGTCCGACGACACCGTGTTTGCTCGCTGAATAGTGTCCGAGGAAGGGCAGGCCCCGTAGCCCCGCGACTGAACTCGTCACCACGATCGCGCCGCCCGTGCCCTGCTGGATGAGGATCGGAATCGCTGCTTTCGCGGTATGGAACACACCGGTCAGATTGACATCCAGCATTTCCTTCCACATCTCGGACGATATCTCCCACGACCAGCTTGCCGTACAGATCCCGGCGTTCGCTACCACGACGTCGAGCCGACCCAATTCGCTCACGCCGTCGCTCAGCGCGCGGTTGACCGCGTCGAAGTCTCGAACGTCGGCCTTCGTGGCAACAATTCGCCGATCCAGTTCCTCTACAGCAGCGACTGTTTCGGCGAGGTCGCCTGCGGTCGAGCCGGGATACTCGACAGTCGGCACGTTGTCGCACACATCGATTGCGATGATATCTGCACCTTCGGATGCCAGTCGGACAGCGGCCGCACGCCCCTGTCCTCGGGCGGCACCCGTGATGAAGGCAACCTTGCCCTTAAACCTTTGTGAATACTGCATATTCATCCCTTCCATGAGTGTTTCCGAAGCTGTCCAGGTGTCCGTAATTGACCGTCCACCAGGTGTCGTATCGCGCACAACCTTACGCCTATCCGGCGGGCATTCTGGTTGAAATGGCTTAGTAGACAACGAAATAAGAATGCCGCACCACGAACTGTCGTGACCGTACTGTCACTTCAGCTGCTGAGTATCTTGTCGCAACCGAGAATGCCGGCAGCCGTGAGGTCGGCGATCTCTGCGGCCTCGAGACCGAGGGCATCGGCCAAAACCTCGACGGTGTGTTCACCGAGAAGTGGTGGGCGCGGTTCGATTTGGTCGGGAACTGCTGAAAGTTTGACGGCGTTGCCCGCAACGATGACCGGATCGTTGACACCATCGGTGCGCGGGATCTCGATCAGCATGTTGCGTCGACGAGCGTGGGTGTCCGAGACGACCTGGTCGGCAGTGAAGCACGGTGCGGCCGTGATGCTCGCGCCGGCGAGTGCAGCAGCTGCTTCTGTCGTGGTGCGCCCGGCGGCCCAGTTCTCGAGCGCTGGTTGAATTTCGTCAGTCCAGTGGTCGTACCACCCGTAACCATGGGCGAAGCGATCATCGGAGATCCAGTCGTCATGTCCGAGCAACTGAGCCAGTCGTTTGAACTGGTGAGGTCGGCTAACCTGCAGCACACACCATCCATCTTTGCTGCGGAAAGACTTGAGCAGGTAGGGAACACGCAATTCCGTGTCTGGCTCGTTGCGCATTCCCATCGACCAGTAGTTGGCGGGAAGGTCACAGATGGAGAGCATCGAGTCGTACATGGCAATGTCCACCAGCTGCCCGAGGCCGGTGGTTTCCCGGTGACGGAGGGCAGCAAGTACGCCGATGACGCCGAAGAGTCCAGTTCCGGTGTCGCCGAGTCCGCCGACCGGGTTGATCACAGGAGGCTGATTCGGTCGGCGGGAGTATTCGTAGATCCCGGTCATTGCCTCCGCCACGCAGGCGTATGCAGGCCACTCGGAGTACGGGGAGTCGGCGGGTTCCTTACCGAACCCGGTCACGCTTAGATAGATCAAACGGGAATTCCGGGCGGCAAGTGTCTCGTAGGACAAACCGTAGCGGTCGGCGCGGCCAGGCCCGAGATTTTCGGCGAACACGTCGAAGGATTCGGCCAGCCGCAACAAGAGTTCGCGGCCTTGCTCGGACTTGAGATCGATGGCGATACTGCGCTTTCCAAGATTGTTCCGCAGAAATGTGGCACCAGCGGGTCGTCCCGCTTCATCTGTGACGGATGGTTGCGCTGAGCGCCCGGACTCACCGTGAAGTGGCTCGACTTTGACCACCTCGGCTCCGAGGCGTGCCAGCATCTGGGTCGCATATGGCAGTGCTTGCATCTGTTCGACGGCCAGTACCCGCACACCTTCAAGTGGCCTGCTGGGGGACTTTCCCTGGCCTGTTGGTCCTTGTGCCATGGCACACATCCTTTGCTGCTCTGCGACCACCGTGCCTGGTGCACGGCACGGCTGGTTCTGATCATCGGGCGTTGTTGGGGCGGAACTGTGCTCAGGCCACGTGATCGAGGTGGTTGGCGATTCGTTCCCAGTGTGAGGAGATGGTGCCGAGCAGATGTTCTGCACTCAGAGCTCGCTTGTAATACAGATGCACATCGTGTTCCCAGGTGAAACCGACGCCACCGTGTAGCTGGATGGCTTCGGCTGTGGTGGAGAGAGCGGTTTCGGCGGCAAATGCCAGGGCGAGCGCGGCGGAGACGGCTCGGTCGGGATCATTTCGATCAACGGCCGAGGCGGCATGCCAGACGGCCGACCGTGCCAATTCGAGCTTGATTAAAAGATCGGCGACACGCTGTTTGATTGTCTGGAATGATCCGACCGGCCGGCCGAATTGAATGCGCCCGGAAGTGTATTCGACGGTCATGGCGAGGCATCGCCGAGTGACGCCGATCAGTTCTGCAGCGAGAAACACCCGGCTCGTGTCCAGTGCGGCGTCGACCCAATCTGCGCCTGTACCCAACTGAATTGCGGGCACCGCTTCCAGGGCCACAGATGCCTGGCGCCGAGTGAGGTCCAAACTCATCAGCGGAGTACGGGTCAACCCGGCACAGGCATCGGTTTCGACGAGAAAAACGCCGGATCCATCCGAGGTGTCGGCTTGTACCAAGAGCACGTCGGAGGTGGCGGCATCAAGTGCGGGTCTCGGGGCGCCGTCGAGGGTCCAGGTTCCAGGTTCGGTGCTCGGCGTCGCGTGTACAGGTCGGGTTGCCGCCAGCACGACGGATGCAGTCACAGAACCGTCGGCGATGCCGGGCAACCAGCGTCTGGCAGCGTCCGTATCACCAGATGCCTGGATCAGTGGGACTGTCAAGCCCGCCGTGCTGAACAGAGGGGCACAGACCAAGGTACTTCCGGCCGCCTCGAATACGTCAACCACGGTGGCGACGGAGAACTCGGCTCCGCCGAAGTTCTCGGATATCCCGATGCCAGGAAGTCCAGTCTCCTTCGCCCATCGGCGCCACATCGCGCGGTCGAATCCGTCACGCCCAGCCATCAAGGTCCGCACCTTTTCCAATGGACATGATTCGGTGAAGACCGATTCGGCAAGTGCGCCGATGTCCTGCGTGCTGTCACTCATCGTGCACTCCGCTCGTCTGTGTAGGTCAATATCCGGGCCGACCCGATGAAGATTCTGGTGCCGGATCTGTGCGCCCCGATCGGCGGGAGCAAGCGAAGATATCTGTGTCTCAACGAATTACCGTTTCCCGGGTTGACCCAATTCGAGTATAGTATGTTGTATATTTATTGACAACGTAGTCGGCTTTGGGAGAGCAAGTGGTCAGCAACCTGAGTGAGAATCGGCAGGCGCGGTCGCCTGATATGGGTCAACATACGGCCGGCCAGATCACCGATGCCGGGATCGCGCGGTTGCGCGAACGAATCGGTGTCCCGGTGCCGAACCCCAGTCCGCCGCACTACCGTGAACCCGGTCTGGACTCGTTTCGAATCGTTGCCCAGGCCTACGGTGACGACAACCCGTTGTGGAGCGACCGCGACTACGCGGCGGGAACCCGGTGGGGTGTTCCGATCGCCCCGCCGGTCCTTGTCGGAGGTGACACCCTCATCGGCGAAGACGAGATCACCGAGATTGCACAAGAGCATCGGGAGCTGATGAAGGGGGACCCGTTGCGCGGAGTTCACGCCTTCTACGCGAGCAGCTCGAGGGAATGGTGGGCGCCCTTGGAAGCTGGAAATCGTGTCCGGCGGCGCGACTCACTCGTCGGGGTTCACGACAAGACCAGCGAGTTCGCCGGACGTGCCGTACACGAGTGGACCGGGCAGGCTTTCACCACAGAGTCCGGCCGTATGCTGTCAGCGCAGTACAAGCTGATGATCCGTACCGAGCGGGAAAAAGCGCGGGAGCGTAAGAAGTACGCTGCGATCGAACCGTATGTCTACACCGACACCGAGATCGAGGACATCGAGAACGCTGTGCTCGCGGAATGCAGGCGCGGCAGCGAGCTCCGATTCTGGGAGGACGTCAGCGCTGGCGACGAGATCGGCCCGATTGTCAAGGGCCCGTTGACTGTTACCGACATGGTCTGTTGGCATGTCGGTGTAGGTATGGGGCTCTACAACATTCGCCCGCTTGAACTGGCAGTGGCCAACCGGCGGCGGATCCCACGGTTCTATCATCGGGACGAGCTCAACGTGCCCGATGCAATGCAGCGGGTGCACTGGGATCCCGAGTTCGCACGCCGCTCGGGCAATCCGACCACGTTCGACTACGGCCGAATGAGGGAAACCTGGCTCATCCACGCCTGCACCAACTGGATGGGTGACGACGCGTGGCTCTGGAAGATGGATTGTCGATTCAAAGCCTTCAACTATGTCGGTGACACCCAATGGGTGCGCGGCAAGATCACCAAACATTATCTGGCCGAGGGTGGCCGGCCAGCAGTCGATGTCGCATTGCTTGCAACAAATCAACGTGGAGTCGAGACCACTACCGGCTCCGCGACTATCTTGTTGCCCAGCAGAGAACACGGCCCAGTGCGGTTGATCGACCCGCCTGGCAAGGACCTTGAGACGACCATGACGGCGATCGTCGAGCGGTTTGCGCAATGACGTCCGACATTCCCGGACTCACCGTCGCTCAGGGCGGTTCGGTACTTCGCATCCAGCTCAACCGGCCTGACAAACGCAACGCAATCGATGACACTATGGTGGCCGGCCTCATCAACACCATCGTAGAGGCGGGCACCGACGAGTCGGTGCGGGTGATCTTGCTCGACGGTGCAGGTGATCATTTCTGCTCCGGTGCCGACATCGTGAAGCGTAACGGCGGCGACGGTAAGCGCCCGCGCGCCGGCAGCATCCAGCGTCGGCTTCCGGCACAAGCACACCGGCTCATACCGGTCATGCTCGAGTCCCAGACGCCCATCGTGTGTGCCGTTCGCGGTTGGGCGGCCGGGATCGGAATGGGACTTGCGCTGGCTGCAGACGTGACAGTCGTTGCCGACGATGCACGCTTTTGGGCGCCGTACTGTTCGCGCGGATTCACTCCGGACGCCGGAGTGAGCTGGTTGCTTCCACGACGCATCGGCGAGATGCGGGCACGTCGAATGCTCATACTCGGTGAGCAGATCGACGGGCACCGGGCGGCCGAATGGGGCCTGATCGAACGGTCGGTTCCATCGGATGCGGTGACATCCGAAGCCGAGAAGGTCGCCGGTGAGTTGGCCGCCGGACCCACCGTCGCGCTCGGCCTGACCAAGTGGCTGCTCCACAGCGGGCAGAGCGCACCGTTCGACGCCCACCTTCGGAACGAGGCTTTCGCGATGGAGCTCTCCTCCCGTAGCGAGGACTTCCGTGAAGGGCTGTCGGCATTCTCAAACAAGCGGCGAGCGGAGTTCACCGGACGATGAACAGCAAATATCACGGGTTGATTGTCGAGCGGCACGGTCCGGTGGGTTGGCTGATATTCGACCGGCCTTCAGTCGGCAACGCGATGGACGCGGCAATGCTGGCCGATCTGTCACGGGCCTGGCGTGATCTCGATGATGACCCGCAGGTCTCGGTGATCGTGAATACAGGAAATGGCAGAGCATTCCAGACCGGTCTCGACATCCTGCAACTGGCACGCGAACCTGACGCGCTGCTCGAACAGTCCCGACGAACCAAACGTGCGGACGTCAGGTTATCCGCGTGGCACAACAACGTTGCTACGCCCGTGATCGCGGCGATTAACGGTGTCTGTGCCGGAGGTGGGCTGCATTTCGTCGCTGACGCCGATATCGTCATCGCCGCTGAGACAGCATCTTTCGTGGATCCTCACACTTCGGTCGGGCAGGCCAGCGTGTTCGAATTGATCGGCCTTGCCCGGCGGGGTGCGGTCGAGCCGGTGATGCGGTTGGGTTTGCTCGGTGGACACCAGCGTTTGAGTGCGGCCAGGGCGTTCGAACTTGGCATCATCAGTGAGGTCGTTTCACCACCGGAAAGGTTGCGCGAGGCCGCCCAGATGCTCGGCGAGCAGATTGCGCAGACTCCCCGGGACGTATTGCGTGCCATCAAAAGTGGGCTCTGGCAGGCCCTTGAGACTGACTTGACCGAGGCGCGGCGAGCCACGGCCAGTTCTGGCGGTACCCGGCGACCTCGTCCGATCCCCAAGTGAACAAGAGGCGAAAATGACCATCGAGAATTGCTCCCATTACACAGATTTCGCCACGTTGCGTATCGAGCGGCGAGGACCCGTCGGTTGGCTTTACTTCAATCGGCCTGAGCGTCTCAATTCGATGAATAACGCGATGCGTGACGAACTCGCGCAAGCTTGGCTCGAACTCGACCGCGATCCAGAGGTGCGGGTCATCGTCAACACCGGTGCCGGTCGTGCCTTCCAGACCGGGGTCGATGTCGAAGAGATCGCCACTGATGGCGTGGGAATGCAGCGCTACCAGGACTCCATGGAGAACTTCGATGTGCACTTCACTGCCTGGCATCAAAAGGTGCAGAAGCCGGTGATCGCTGCCATCAACGGGATTTGTGCCGGCGGAGGATTCCACTTCCTCGCCGACGCCGATATTGTCATCTCGTCGAATACCGCTCAGTTTCTCGATCCGCACGTCTCGGTGGGGCAGGTCGTCTCGGTTGAAGCGATTGGGCTCATCCGCAAGATGCCGTTCGAAGCTGTGATGCGGATGGCGCTCGTGGGACGCCACGAGCGGATGTCGGCAGAGCGGGCCTATCAGCTGGGCATGGTCGGCGAGCTGGTGGAACCGGACAAGCTCGAGGAAGCGGCCCAGGAGCTCGCCGAGAAAATCGCTCGTAACTCGCCGGTCGCGCTGGCTGCGACCAAGCGCGCGTTGTGGGGGGCGCTCGAGCACGGACTGACGGAAGCCTGTCGTCACGGCGCAAAGGATCTCATCAGCGTCTGGGGCCACCCCGACCAGGAAGAGGGGCCGCGTGCGTTTGCCGAGAAGCGCGAGCCACGTTGGGCGACGCTGGACCAGCATGCGAATGCTCTCGATGGCTAACGCGTCCGCGCTCCACGACGTGGTGCCATCTACGATTCCGGCCGCACTGGATCGAGCAGTGCGTCTGTGGCCGGAGCAGACCGCAGTGGTCGACGGAGACCGCCGGGTCACCTGGCCCGAGCTGGCGGACCGGGCCGAGGCCGTGTCGACGTCCCTTGTAGGCAGTGGTGTGCAACCAGGCGATCGGGTGGCTTTGTGGGCACCGAACTCGTTGGACTGGATTGCGACCGCACTCGGTGTCTATATGGCCGGCGCTGTCCTGCTGCCGATCAACACTCGATTCAAGGCGCCCGAAGCGGCGCACGTGCTGCGGACGGCCGAGGCCAGACTTCTCATCACGGTCACCGACTTCCTGGGCAACGACTATCTGGACGTGTTGTCTCGGGACGAGGCACTCGCGGCGTCGATGGAACTCGTGATTCTGTCGGGGCCCGCCGGAACACATACGACATGGGCCGAGTTCCTGAAACGAACGCAGCAGACCACCAAAGACGAAGTGTCTCGGCGAATCTCGGCACTGACCGCGGACGACCCGTCAGACATCGTCTTCACATCGGGTACCACGGGGCTACCGAAGGGTGCAGTACTCACCCACGGCGCGGGCACTCGCATGTACACCGAATGGTCGGCCCGCGTCGGGTTGCAGCACGGGGACCGATATCTCGCGCTGTATCCGTTCTTCCACTGTGCGGGTCTGAAGTCCGTTGTGCTCGCGTGCATCCTGAAGGGGGCGACAATTGTGCCGTGCCCGGTGTTCGATGTGGACACCGTGATGCGGCTCGTGGAACGCGAACGGATCACCATGCTTCCGGGCCCGCCGACTTTGTACCAGTCGATGCTGGCCGCGGATCTGAGCGGCTACGACAAGTCGTCGCTGCGCGCCGCCGTTACCGGCGCGTCGGTCGTGCCCATGGAGCTCGTTCGCCGAATGCACTCGGAGTTGGGGTTCGCGACGGTCGTTACCGCCTATGGGCTCACCGAGACCACCGGAACCGTCACGACGTGTCGATTCGACGACCCAGTTGAAGTGATCGCGTCCACCAGCGGGCGCCCCGTTCCAGGTATGGAAGTGCGCGTCGTCAATCCGTCTGGCGACGTGGTAGATCACGACGAATCCGGCGAGATACTCGTCCGTGGGTTCGCTGTGACCCCAGGCTACTTCGCCGACGATGAGGCGACGACAGCGACGATCGACGAGAAAGGTTGGCTGCATACCGGGGATCTTGGAGCCGTTGATGCGGGCGGCAATCTCCGAATCACTGGTCGCATCAAAGACATGTTCATTGTCGGCGGTTTCAATGCGTATCCGGCCGAGATCGAGAACGTGCTGCTCGGACATTCAGAAGTGGCGCAAGCTGCCGTAGTGGGTGTTCCGGACGAGCGTCTCGGTGAAGTCGGGTTCGCGTTCGTTGTGCCGAAACCGGGGAGCACGCCGTCACCGGTAGAGCTGTTTGACCATTGCAGCCAGCGCCTGGCGAATTTCAAGGTTCCGCGCCGTGTCGAGTTGGTGCCGGGGTTGCCTCTCAATCCCAGCGGCAAGGTAGTGAAATTCGAATTACGCGACCGTGCAATCGAATCCATGGCGAAGAACCCATAGTCACCCGACTCGGTTCAGTAGTGACAATGAAGGAACTGGCGGACAATGGTTGATTACGTAAACGCTGATGCAGACAACTCCGACGTTATTTCGGGCGTGGATGTGCAGTCGGTACTGGCACGATGTGATTCTCCGGATGAAGCGGTCCGGGTGGCTTTGGACTGGGTCCGGTCGGCTGTTCCCACGGAGTGGTTGCGGGCCGCCGAGAGCGACGGACCATCCGGCGTGCGCGCGGTTCGTACACCGGAGGAGTACCGGCAATGGTATCCGGCTTTCGGAGCATCCGGTTTGGTCGTGCCGACGTGGCCCGTGGAGTACGGCGGCCTCGGCTGGAACTCCGACCTTGCCGTCGCAGTAGGTCGCGCTTTACGTCCCTACCATTTGCCGAGCCTCAATCCGCTGGGCCTTAACCTCGCGGCGCCTGCGTTGTTCGCACACGGTACGGAGGAGCAGCGGCTACGTTACCTTCCGCCGATCGTGCGTAACGAGGAGGTGTGGTGCCAGCTCTTCAGTGAGCCCGGTGCGGGGAGTGACCTGGCATCGCTGAGCACGCGCGCGACTCCCAGCGGCGAAGATTGGCACATCAGTGGTCAAAAGGTGTGGACCACTTGGGCACATCTCGCGGATTTCGGTGTTCTGCTTGCACGCACCGACCCCCAAGTACCCAAGCGTGAAGGCATTACGTATTTTCTGATTGACATGCACCAGCCGGGCGTCGAGGTGCGGCCGCTGCGCCATATCGGCGGTGAGATCGATTTCAACGAGGTTTTCCTCGATGATGCCCGGGTGCCTGATTCGCAGCGCGTAGGCGCGGTCGGAACCGGGTGGAAAGTGGCGCGGGCGACTCTCTCTGGTGAGCGGCAGATGGTCTCGGGCGCAGGGTCGGGTGGTGTCGACCGCATCGGGGGCGCGGGCGCGAGTCGGCTTGTGCGTCTGGCAAAAGAAAAAGCGACCCGCACTCAGGGGACAGGCTGGAGCGATTCGACGGTTCGCGCAGCGGTCACCCGACTTTGGGCAGAGGAACGTATGCGCGAATGGACCAATCAGCGTGTCCGATCCACGCTGGCGGCAGGCCGGGTACCCGGTCCGGAAAGCTCGATCGGAAAGGTTCACGGATCCGACCTCAACCAGAGGATCCAGGCATGTGCGGCAGCTCTGCTCGGCGAGGAGGCGACAACGTGGCCGGCGGTCGAAGGTGCATGGGACGGTGATATCGCAGAGGCATATCGCCAGCAGATGCCCGCTGAGGTTCGAGGGATGCTCCGCAGCCGCGCAAATACGATCGAGGGCGGCACGAGCGAAGTCAACAAGAACATCATCGCCGAAAAGGTTCTAGGCCTGCCGAGGGAACCGGACAGTTGGGAAGGTCGCCCGTGGCGCGAGGTGCCACGTGGGTAACCAGCTCCCAGCTGGTGGCCGACCGGAGTACACGCGTATGACCGGTGTTTCACCCCACGCAGACACGGTCGGGTGGCGCGTGCTTCGGCTTCTGCGCGAACGTGGTGTCGGGGCCGTGTACGGCGACAGCCAATCCGGAATGCCCGTCACCACTGAAGCTCCGAGAGAGCTCGCACGGCTGTTGGCTGCGGCACATCGTCGTGTCCATCGACGTCCGGCGGCCGCCTGGTCTGACGGTGTGCTGTTCCTTGGCGCCGCCGCTGCGGCTGAGCCGGCAGATATCGGTCTAGTCGCCGGCGACGTCACTGGGTTGCAGGATGTCCTGTCCCTCGCGGTCAATAAGGCCGAAACCGGGCGATCGGTGAGCGTAAGACTCGACCTCGATCTTGCCGAACCGGCTGGGTCCTGGCAGCTACCGCGACCTCCTGGGCCCGCGGCGGAGTTCGATGTGACCTCCACGATCGATCGGCTCGAATCCGCGACATCGCCGTTGGTTTTGGCCGGTCCGGGAGTAGTCGACGCGGGTGCCGTGCCAGGCTTGCATGCTCTTGCGGCGGCGGGGCGATTGGGTGTTCTCAACACATGGGGCGCCAAGGGCATATTTCCCTGGAGCAGTCCGCACCATTGGGCGACAATCGGTCTACAGCAAGACGACTTCCATCTGGCTGGGTTGGCCGCTGCGGATCTCATCGTCGCCACCGGGCTTGATGAGTGCGAGTCACCAGCGCGACGTTGGCAGCTTGCGGATCACATAACGGTCGCCCCAGATCTACTCGGAGAATTGGCAATTAGTTACCGGAGTGACGCCGATTTCAAACCGATGCCGGCGTTACGCGTGTCACTGGCGTCCGCCACCCAACGCGGTTGGTCTGTGGACAGCGGCCCGCTGCCCCCATCGAAAGTGACATCGACGTACGCCGCGTGGATCGCTGGACGTGCTGGCCTCGTGGTTGCCGAGCCTGGAACGGCGGGGTTCTGGATAGCCAGGACTGTCGGCACGACGATCCTCGACACCGTCATCGTGCCGGGCGAGCCTGTGCCGGAGGGCTTCGCGATCGCGTGTGCGCTGGTCGCTCGCCTGGCGGAGCCGGGCAGGCCGGTGCTCGCTGTACTCGACAGGGTGCCGATGCATGCCGATGTCGCACTGCTGGAGCTCGCGGATCGACTCAGGGTGGCTGTGCCGGTGGAGGCGTGGGTCGAAGACGGCGACGCGCTGGATTACACGGTTCATGTAGAAAGAGTTTGCGCGGCAATGCATTCGAGTGCCAGTTCGGTGATGACATTAGCCACTGATAGCCGCCAATTGAGCGAGATGATCGATATAGCGGGCCCGGTCGTAGCTTGGCGTCCTTGACGCCCCCGCACGGCCGTTATCATGTCGGGGTCGATGTTGCGAGGGGCTAATATAATTCCCGTCTGATAAAGTTGCACATCTTATACATTTGGCCGGAAAGTTAGCGCCCGGGAGGTCGACATCGTCAGGCAATCAGTTTTTCCGAGTGGGGAAATAGGAAACTACGGACAAGAACCCGCCGGCCTGGAGCGCAAGACGAGCGCCCAGCAGGTGGCAGAACATATTCGACGCATGATCTTCACAAATCAGTTGCATGCTGGGGACAGGGTGCCGCAGGACGAGATCGCGGCACACCTGAAGGTGAGTCGGGTACCGGTCCGTGAAGCGGTCATCGCTTTGGACCGTGAAGGGTGGGTCACCAACGAGGCCCACCGAGGTGCCTTCGTCAACGGACTTGATGCGGATACGGTACGTGATCACTACGAGTTGATCGGGCTCGTCTATGGCTTCGCAGCCAGGCGGGCTACCGAGCGTGGAAACGTCGGTGAGGTGAACCGATTGGTGGAGCTGAACAAGGCACTACAAGCCACGGATGATCCTGACGAGATTTGGCAGATCAATTGGTTGTTTCTGCAGCAGGTCATTCGGATGGCGCAATCGCGACGGATTGTCGGAATGGTCCGGATTCTTTCGATCAGCATTGTTGCGGGAAATTACTTCGCGGAAGTTCCGGGTGCCATAAAGACACACAAGAAGGGCATTCGTGCGATCTTGCGTGCCATCAAGGCTGCCGACGGTGCTGCGGCGGAGGCCGAGTACGCGGCAATGCTTCGCATCGAAGCCGAGAGCGTAGCAGTGCTGCTCGAGTCAAATGGCATTTTCTCGCAGGATCTGCGATCGTCACCGAGCGCGTAGCGATCTTCGTATCTTCTCCACCGTTTCGCGAAATTCCGGCTGTTCGACTGACCACTCCTGTGCGGCCAGTTCGATGCTGTGCGCGGTCCGTAGGTCGGGCGCCGACCGTATCGCTTGCAGACTCTCCTTGGTCCGCTGCACGAGAGCGGGAGACCGACTCGCCACGCGTTCGGCGAATTGTGTGACAAGCGACTCCAGGTTGTGATCGGGGACGCAACGCCAGGCCAATCCTGTCGCTGCGGCCTCGGCTCCGGTCAGTTGGTCTCCACAGAGCACCATCGCGGCGGCACCCTGCTCGCCGATTCGCTGACTCAATCGCCACAGATGGCCACCGCCTGGATGTATTCCTACATCGAGGAATCGAGGATCAAACCGCGCGCTCTCGCCGGCCAGCACCACGTCACAAACCAGGGGAAGACTCACGCCGGCCCCGATAGCCGGTGCGGCTATCGCAGCGATCGTCGGCACCGGTGCCTCGGCAAGTGCAAAGTGGCCGGCGTACGCATCTGCCGACCGTTGGTTCGATGCGAGCAGTCCATCCAACGATCCGCCTGAACAGAACACGGGCGGAGTGGCGTCAAGAATGAGAACAAGTGCCCCGGCCTCGAGAGCCGTGGCAACGGCTTCCGCGATTTGGTCGCTCATTGCCTTGCTGAGGGCATTGCGTGTTGCAGGATCGGAGAGAGTCAAGCGCCCGATGCTGTTGTTGACCTGTGTGCGCACCAGCGGTTCGCCGTTGCCCATTCGAATGCCTCCCCGTGCCTGAGCGGTCGTGCCAGCGTACGGGCTGACACTGCGATACCTCATCGAATTCGGCGGCTCGATTGCCCTTCGGATATCAAACGCGTGCCTAGAGTATACATTATACTAGAGAGACTTTGAACAACAACGGAGGTCGGATGAAGTTCGAGCATTTGTGGCTGTTGATGGAATGGCGCGCTGCGCAAAGTCCGGACTCCGAAATGATCGTCGACGAGCGGGGTCGGCGGGTGAGTTTCGGCGAGTTCAGGTCGCGGGCGGAGCGGGTTGCCGCGGCGCTCAGCGTAGAACATGGCGTCGGCTCGGGAACTGTGGTCATGTGGCAGCTGCCGACCACTGTCGAGGCGCTGGTGTTGACTGTGGCGCTGGCGCGGCTCGGCGCGATCCAGAACCCGGTGATGCCGACTTTCAACGCGCGCGATCTGGAGTTCGTGGTCTCGCAAACAGGCACAAAGCTCATGATCACGACATCGGAGTGGAGCGGTAAGGATCTCAGTGGTGCTATTCGCGAGGTGGCGGCGAAAATGCCTGACATCGAGCTGATTTCGCTCGACGGGGACCTGCCCGAGTCGCCGGCGCCGGCGCCGGCCTTCGACGTCGCCGACGGCTCGGCGCGATGGATCTTCTACACCTCGGGTACAACCTCGAAGCCGAAGGGGGCTCGGCACACGGACGCTTCCGTTCTGGCCTCGTCCTGGTGGATGGGTGAGAGTGTGCAGTGCACATCCGAAGATCGGGTCGGCATGGCTTTTCCTGTTGCCCACATCGGTGGCTGCGGTACGTGGCTGGGAGCATCTCTGCTTTACGGATTGACATTGATCATCGATTCGGAGTTCGACATCGAGCGGACGGTCGAACTGCAGCAGAGGGAGCGGGTGACGCTGGCGGGATCAGGCGTCGTTTTCATCCATCTCTATTTGCAGGCCCAGCGGGCGTTACCGCCTGGCGAAAGACTATTCCCTCAGATTCGGGCCATGACCAGCGGCGCTGCACCCAAGCCACCCACGTTGCATGCTGACGTGAAACGCGAGATGGGTGGTGTGGGCGTGCTCTCCGGATATGGCATGACCGAAGCACCGATCCTGGCGATGAGCAGCAACGGCGACAACGACCTCGTCCTCGCCGCCGCAGAGGGCAAGTTAAGCCCCGAGATCGACGCCAAGATCGCTGGTAGGGACGGCACGTCGTTGCCGCTGGGCGAGATCGGGGAGTTGTGTGTGAAAGGTCCTCAAGTCATGCAGGGCTACGTGGATACCGCGCTCAACGATTCTGCGTTCGATGAGGACGGCTACCTGCGCACCGGTGATCTTGCGAGTCTGGACGCTGACGGCAATCTGACGATCCACGGTCGATTGAAAGACATCATCATTCGCAAGGGCGAGAACATCAGCGCTCGAGCGATCGAGGATGAACTCGTCGAGCATCCTGATGTGGCCGACGTGGCCGTGGTTGGTTTACCACATCCTGAATGGGGGGAGGTCGCCTGCGCCGTGGTGACGCTACGCGCAACGGCAACAGGGCTTGCCATGGAGGATGTCACTGCTTTCCTGGATGAGCGAGACTTCCCGAAACGGCAACGACCAGAACGTCTCGAGGTCGTTGAGGATCTCCCGCGTACGCCGACAGGGAAATTGGCAAAAGATGTACTGCGCAGAAATTTCGGAACACCGTCGATGAGTTGATGAACGGATGAGTTGATGAACGATGGCCGCGTAGGTCGTTTCGACGGTGCCGGGACCAGCGGCAGATAGGTGGGGGACACGTCCGCGAAAAGCAGGACGTGTCCCCTGTTTACGTGCTTGTACGGGTTCCGGGCCCACCAGTCCACAGCGGTTTCGCGTAGTGAACGTACCTGGAAACCCCGTGAGACCGCACAATAAGCCCGACCGTCAGGTGCGTGTGGACGTGCTGTTCTTGAAGTCGGCAACCCGCTGCTTGTACTCATGTCCGTAGACCAGGACGTTGTTGGCCAGTCGCTCGACGTCACGCGCAGTGGCGGGATCGGTGTTTGCACACATGTTGATTGCGATCTTCGACAGACCCAACGCCTCGCGGGGAAGCTTGGTCAGACCGATTGCGAACTCGCGCACTCGCTGGTGGAACCCCGCGAGTGGGTATACGTCATGGACCAGTCCGATCATCAGTGCACGTTGTGCATCGACCGGCTGTCCTGCCATCGCCAGCCATTTTGTCCAGTGCTGACCGATCAATCGTGTCATCCTGCTCGTGCCGCCACTACCGGGGATGACGGCGAGGTTGATCTCGGGCAACCGGAAAGTTGCGGTGTCCGAGGCAAACCGGAAGTCGCATGAGCCGGACATCTCGACGCCCGCCCCGAGACACTTGCCCTGTACTGCGAGGATAATCGGCTTGTCGACTTCCTCCATCGCGTCGTAGAGACGATGATGGCCGAGATAATGATTGCGGTATTCCGAAGGAGACCGGTCAGTTTCGTCGATCTCCGTGATGTCGTAACCGGCGGTGAAGTAAGTGCCAGTGGCTTGAATCACCAGGACGCGGAGATCATCGCGATCACGTAAAGCGCGCACGGCATCGGACAGCACCTCAGTGATAGCCGGACTGATTGCGTTCAGCTTTTCCGGACGATTGAGTGTGACGGTGAGAATCGCGTTGCTGTCTTCGACAGATGCGTGTGGGGTAGTTCTCATGGAGTGGCTCCTTGGTGGCTGGCATGTCGTCGCGAAATGAAAGGCAACGTCGATGGCGTCACGTCGAGGATCGCACGGCAAACAGAATGGACTGGCACGCTCACCGGTTCAGAACAGTTCATATCGGCCTGAACGGGGTGCCGAAGGGAAGCTTTGACGAAAGGCGCGGCGCGTCAGTCTGTCCAGTCGGTTCGGTCAGCACGTGAGGGCTGACGACCGGTACGGAACGGGGAGAGGGGAGCGTCAACCAGCAAGATACGGTCGCGCCGAAGAATGTCGGAACTGGTATCGGGTAGAAGTGCATCGATCCCAGTGCAGTACTCGTTTTCCACCTGCGCCCAGGACTCCCACGAGGGGATCGTCCACAGCAACAAGCACTCGTCTTCGTTGTGCATTGCTGTCCACCAGGCGCCGACGAGTTGCCATCCATGCTTGTGAGGAACCCGGCGGGCTTCATTGAGTGCTGCAGAGAGGAACGAGCGTGCCGTGCCGGGGCGGACCTGGACGAATTCGTGTGCATAGACCTCGCCGGTGGCGCCTGCTGCGCAGAGTTCCTCGATGGGCGAAGTGTCGTGGTGCGGGACCATTATCCGGTCGATGCCACCGGATCGCAGGTCGGCCGCACCTGCCCACCATTTCGCCAGCGAAGGATCTTGTAGGTTTGAATTGCTCAGTTCGATACGGAATGAATCGGCGAGGCCGGCGAATCCGTCTTCTTCCCACATATTGACAACCTGGGGCCAACGGCCTGTGGACCCGACCACACCCCAGACGCCGTAGCAGAGCTGGTGTCGCTCTTCTTGTCCGATCGGACTCCAGTTTGCCGCGATGTGATGCATGTACTTAGCACGGTTTTGTTTTGTGATGTCGATGAACTCATGGATGTAGACCTTGTCGTTCAATTGTCCGCCTTCACATATAAAGCTGCAATTAAATACTATATATTACATTACATGATGCCCATGTTCGCTTGTTGTGGTTCCTGGCCGACATGCGACGGGTAGTGGCGACCACCGTGGTCTTGCCTGTTCTTGAAACACAGAGGGACGGTGATGTGATGTCGAACGGGCACACGAGGCAGGAGCAGGCTGAAGGCGAAGCGCAGGGCCCAGGCCGTGCAGTGCACCGGGCGGGGCCGCTTGCCAATGTCGTGGTCGTCGCTCTGGAACAAGCGGTCTCTGCACCGATGTGCACCCGCACCCTCGCGGACTTCGGCGCGCGGGTAATCAAGGTCGAAAATCCCAACGGTGGTGATTTCGCCCGCAACTACGACCAGGTCGTGAAAGGTCAAGCGGCTCACTTCGTATGGGCGAACCGAGGTAAAGAGTCGGTGACGCTGAACCTGAAGTCACCATCGGGCATGGAGATCTTGCACAAGTTGCTCAGTAGTGCTGATGTGCTCGTATCCAACCTGGCCCCCGGCGCGACGGCGCGACTTGGGATTTCACCGGTCGACATCGCCGAACGACATCCACACCTGATATCGGCGGAAATTGATGGTTATGGCGCCGGTGGCCCGTTGTCTCATAAACGTGCCTATGACTTGCTCGTCCAAGCCGAGTCGGGCGCCTGTGCGGTTACCGGCCGCCCTGGCGCACCGGCCAAGCCGGGTCCGCCGGTGGCCGATCTGTGTTCGGGTCTATATGCCGCCCTGTCTGTCATGGCGTCGCTGTATGCACGCGGCCGAACACCTGCGGGACCGGCGGTCGGTCCTTCCATCGCAGTCAGCTTGTTCGACACCATGACCGAGATAATGGGATATCAGCTGAACTACACCCAACACTCAGGGATTGATCAAGAACCGCTGGGCATGAGCTCGCCCGCAGTGGCGCCCTACGGGGCGTATCGGACGGGAGACTGTCAGACCGTGGTCTTGGGAACCACCAACGACGGGGAGTGGCTCAGGCTCGCACGTGAAATACTGCAGCGCAACGACATGGCAGACGATCCACGTTTCAGTACCAACGCGAGTCGTGTGGACCACCGTGCCGAACTCGACGAAGTGATCGCGGAATGGTGTGCGCGCTTTGACTTGGCGCACATCCAGAGCGTCGCCGACAGCGCTGGTATCGGCAATGCCCGATACAACGTTCCCAGCGAGGTCCTGGTACATCCGCATCTTGCCGCCCGCGAACGCTGGAGAGAGATTGACACCCCGGGTGGGCCGATTCCGGCGCTACTCCCACCGGCGGTCATCTCGGGTTTCGAGCCCCCGATGGGCGCGATTCCTGGTCTGGGGCAACATACTGACTCCGTGTTGAACGAGTTTGGTTTCGACAGTTCCGAGCTCGGCCGACTGCGTGAAACAGGCGTGATCGGACCGGTGTTCGGCGGAGGCTGACTGGCACCGTGGCACCGACCTTTGCTGTTGGAGCACTGCGATCGAGATCAGTAAGAGGTACCGGTAACAAGGATCGCGAGGTTCACGTTATGACCTGGCGTCGTGCGTCAGCATCTGGCACAAGGCGTCGGCAGCGGGCGAAGCTCTCGGCCGACAGATCATGGTGAGCTCGGTGCGAACATGCAGTCGCATGGCGAGGACGACCAGTCCGACGGTCTTGAAAGCTGCCAACTCCGACATGATCGCCACGACCATGCCACCGCGCACGAGTTCGATGACCACACCGCTGTGCGAGCATTCAGCGACGACTTTTCCGTTCCCCGTACCACTTCGAAAGAACGCATCGTAGGCGGCCCGCTGGTCGCTGCCTGTCACTGGAGCGACGTGGGGTAGGCCACTGAAGAATTCGACCGTTAGGGTGTCGGTCGTCGGTGCCAGGTTCGACGGGAAGACCGCGACCAGTTCCTGTGCACGGCTGCCGCACGTGTCGGATCGTGCGGGGCCACTGGGGTATGGACGATGCCGACATCGCATCGTGCCGCGCGGACAGCATCGATGACGCTTTGGTCACCTGTTGGTTCGTCGATGGAGCCCAGAACACCCGGATTGTGACGGTGAAATTCTGTGATCAGACGTGCCGTCTCGACGATTGCGGTCCGCACTCCCACCACACGCAGTTCGCCGCTCAACACGCCGACTACCGCGTCAACCGCAGCGCGGCCACTATCCGCTTCGGTCAGCGTTCGACGCGCCGGTGCGAGAAATGCCTTGCCTGCTTCGGTCAATCGGGTTCGAGCTGCCGACCGTTCGAACAATTTGGCACCGAGCTCACGCTCTGGTCGGGCCACGGCATGAGACAGAGCGGGCTGGCTCAGCTGCAGTGCTGTGGCCGCCTGGGTGAAAGTGCCGTGGTCGGCGATCGCCACCCCCCACTGCAACTGGTGTAACTCCGCCATCTATTCATATCGTGCACGAAGAGGGACTGCAAAATCTGTTAGACGAAAGTAGTTGGTATCAACAGAGCTGAACACACCAACTGTTGAGGGAAAGAAATCAGATGTGAGTAGTGCCTGTATCAGGAGCTTTGGGGGCCGAGATCCCCGAGGTCGACCTCTTGGATCTGGATTCAAATCAGTTGTCCGACATCGTCGATGTGCTATATCGCTATAAGGTTGTCTTCTTCCGCGGCGCGGACCTGACTGCCGTAGAGTATATGGATCTCGCCGCAAAGATCTGCGCGATCAACATCTTTTCGACATCCAGGCTCAGCGGGTCGGTGGAACCTACATGCCAGGTGATCACAGATGGTCCGGACAGTCCTCCCGAGGCCGACTACTGGCATACCGATGTCACCTGGGTCGCCGAACCACCGAAGTGCGCACTCCTACATACAGAAGTAGTGCCGGAGCGGGGTGGCGACGAACACATCCGGGCACTGGACGACGAGTCCTTTTCCCTGGGCGGCCGATTCATGCGACATATCGATGGTCTGAACGACGATGAGAGCCGGGCGATTCTGGAGCTGCTCTCACGCCACATCGAGGATTCACGACTTCACTGCCGGTGGCGTTGGCAGCCGGGCGACTTGGCCATCTGGGATGAGAGATCGACCAATAAACGAAGTGCTGGGGACCGTTTCCCTCATGCCCGTAGCATCCGCAGGGTTGAAGTGGCCGGCGACCGACCGTTTTTCGATCCTGCCATCTGATCATTCGGGTTAGCGACGACAAATCGGATATCGGATACGTAAATATGGGTGTTGGAATACCAAACGTCACTACTAGCGAAGTGGAATCAGAAACCATCTGTACCACAACACTTTTCGGTGCACCTCTCGTTATTTTTTCTCGAAATCTGTTCCGTGCAAAAGCGACCCGATTGACCTGGCGCACTGCTAGTGGCGGTACTGCATCGGGCTTCTCCGTGGCACCAATCGAAGGGAATGTGGATGTGCAATGACAGCTCCAGGAACGAGGAGCCGGTAGGCGCGCCGAACGTGATCACCATCGTCCTGTACGAATCTCAGTCCAGTTGCCGGGAACATGACCAACTCGATGAGATTTCGGACCTACCTCGGTTACGGCTATCGGTCAGGCGGATTGCTGAGCTCGATTATGAGCGACCGGTAGGAGTCCGTGCCGGTTTCGATGATGTTGCCGCCGAACGTGAGCCGATCGCCAATCGCGCAAAGCCTCGGATCGGTGAACGTCTTCGTCCAACCGGAAAACGACTCGTTCGACACGATGGCGACGGAATTCTTTTCTTCCCGGTCGGTGAGCACCTGGAAAAGCAGCTCCGCTAGAACGGCGAAGAGATCGCCGCCGCACTCGAGGTGTCGGCGGCCACGCTGTACAACTGGCGTCGCCAGTACGGCGGCATGGACGCCGATGCAGCGAAGGAACTCAAGGAGCTACGGGAGCAGAACAGCCGGCTCAAGCGGCTGCTCGCCGATGCCGAGTTGGAGAAGGACGCGCTGCGGGAGATCGGCAAGGGAAAATTCTGAGCCCGACCGTCAAACGCGCCGCAATCATCATGCTCACCGACACCCTGCAGATGTCGGAGCGGTTCGCGTGCAAGGCCGTTGGGCTCTCCTGATCCGTCTACCGACGACTGCCGTTGGCGCAGACACCGGACGACCCGGACGCTGACCTGCGCGCAGAGCTGCGCAGCTATTCCCGCAAGCATCCGCGGCACGGGTCCGTCGGGCGTGGGCATGGCTGCGCTACGACCAGGGCGTCGAGGTGAACGAGAAGAAGGTGTACCGCCTGTGGAAGGAAGAGGGACTGCAAGTCCGGCGTGCCCCACGCCGCAAACGTGCAGGCCAGTCCTCGGTGCCGATCGTCGACGCGGATGCTCCGAATGTTGCGTGGGCATTGGACTTCCAGGTCGACTTGACCGTCGACGGCAAGACAGCGCCGATCGCGTCGATGGTCGACGAACACACCCGGATGTCGTTGTCGAACATCGTGGACCGCTCGATCACCGCCGACCGGTTGATCGAGGGATCGGACAAGGCGTTCGCGACGTGGGGTGGGTCGCCGCACGTGCTGCGCATGGACAATGGGCCCGAGTTCATTTCAGAAGCCGTGCGAGCCTTCTGTGCTGGGTCGGTGGGGTGTCCTACATTCCACCGGGCATGCCGTGGAACAACGGGTTCACCGAGTCCTTCAACAACCGGTTGCGCGGCACCAGTCGGTGGCGTGCGAGATCAACTGATTGACTGCAAGTAGGGACCGGTTCTAGAACCGACCGGACCGATTATCGAGGATCGCCATTATATACATATACAATATTCTTCATCCGAGCTATGCTGGCATCGGTAACCATGAGACCCAAGTGAGGAGTCAGGAATGGTCCGGTTCAGCCGAGAAGAGGTCCAGGATGCGTTCGAAACCTGGTGGACGATAGGCAATGTCGAGGAGGACTGGACCTCCTGGGCTAACCTGTTCGTCCCCGATGTCACCTACGAGGACTACTTCTGGGGACCGCTCCAGGGTCGCGGCGAGGTCGACCTCTGGATCAACGCGGTCATGAAGGGTGTACCGGCCATTTACACCGTCTACGACTGGCACATCATCGAGGATGAGAAGGTAGTCCTCCAGTGTCAGAACCGCCGCGACAACCCGCACGACGATGGTCCGTCGTACTTCGATTTCCCGGGCCTGACAGTGCTCCGTTACGCCGGTGATGGTCTCTGGGAATCTGAATTCGACTATTGGGACCGTACGGGCGCACGGCGCACGACCGCTCAGTTCCTCGATGCTTGCGAGCGAGCCGGTATCACCGACCCCGTGCAGACTATGACTCGGCGGCACTGGCCCGACGGGCCAGGATGGGCGCGCACCCAGGCGCAGCCTCGGCCGTCCTGGCTCGACCGTCCGGAGCTGCCGGGAATCCAGCGCCCGCACGAGCTGCGGAAGTTGCTGGCAGAAAGACATGCATAAGGGTAAGTCCCTTGAAGTGGTGGGGTTTCGATAAGGCCAGAACCAGCGAAAACGTGTGTCGATGACCTGCTTTGGGTGGGTCATCGCGTAGTGATCAATGAGTACCTCTCACAGTGACTCAGAGAAAGCGATCCACGCGATGACCCAAGACCATTCTGCCTTGCTTGCCCAACTCGATGCACTCACCAGTGCCGATTCGGTATCGGTGTTTGCCGAGTTGATCCGCGCCGGATTACAAGCCCTGATCGAGGCAGAAGCGACCGAAAAGATCGGTGCTGCTTGTCACCAGCGACCGAGCGAGCGCAGTACCCAACGCAACGGCCACCGACCCAAAACCGTCTCCACAACCTCCGGCGACGTGGAGGTGCAGATCCCGAAGCTGCGGTCCGGATCGTTCTTTCCCTCGCTGCTCGAGCGGCGTAGGCGGATCGACAAAGCGTTGCATGCGGTGATCATGGAGGCCTACGTCCACGGCGTCTCCACCCGCAACGTTGACGCCCTCGTCGCCGCCCTTGGCGTCGACTCCGGGATCTCCAAATCGGAGGTCTCGCGGATCTGTGCGCAACTCGATGGTGAGATCGCCCGGTTCCGTGAACGCACCCTGACCCACACCACCTTTCCCTACATCTTCCTTGACGCGACCTACTGCAAAGTCCGTATCTGTGCCCATGTGGTCTCGCATGCGATGGTCGTGGCGACCGGGGTATCAATCGAGGGCACCCGCGAAGTACTCGGCACCGCGGTAGGTGACAGCGAGTCCTTCGAGTTTTGGCGTGAGTTCCTCACCGGCCTCAAAGCGCGCGGCCTAGCAGGAGTGCATCTGGTCATTTCCGATGCCCATGCCGGCTTGAAAGCAGCTCTCACACAACAATTCACCGGCGCATCATGGCAACGGTGCCGAGTTCATTTCATGCGCAACCTACACGGCAAAGTCGCTGCCAAGCAGATCCCACCGGTCATGGCCGCAGTGAAAACAATCTTCGCCCACACCGAACCCGACGCCATCCACGAGCAGTGGGATCAGGTCACCGACACCCTGGCACCGTCGTTCCCGAAGGTTTCCGAGATGATGCGTGAAGCCAAAGCTGACGTCCTGGCGTTCACTGCGTTCCCCAAAGCCCATTGGCAGAAGATCTGGTCGAACAACCCGATCGAACGACTCAACAAGGAGATCAAACGCAGAGCCGACGTCGTCGAAATCTTCCCCAACCCGGCCGCATTCCTGCGGCTCGCGACTGCAGTGGTCATCGAAGCACACGACGAGTGGCAGGTCACCCGCCGCTATGTCTCTGACGTCAGCATGGACGAACTCAGAAAGGTCATCGCCGACAAAGCCCGCGCAGCAGCCACCGCTGGATCTTTGACCAAACAACACCAAATCGCCTAATATCCAACATGACTCGTTGATCACAACGCTAGAGGCTTAATCTGATCCGAAGTCCACCACCCCAAGGGACAATATCCATGCATAAGACGCACCCCGGCTTGTGTCACGGTCAGCGGATCCGGTAGATGCCGGCCCACCGCATCCATGCACAGAGCTGCGTCCACGGATTCAGATAAAGCGCTTCGGGCGCCGCCGCGGCACCCACACGATGCCGCGATTGATCTCAACATCAGTTGTCTCCCACCGCATCATGGCCTTCTCCTGATAGGCATCAATGATGAAATGTGGATGTCGGGCTTCCTCAGTTCGGTGCCGGAAAGCTCCCGCGGTACCAATCGGCGCTCACTGTGCGGCGAGTGATCAGCCACCTTCCGGAGAACTCCGCGATTTCGTCTTGATAACGCACACCCATCACAAGATTTTCCGGATGCTCTGCTCCGGGTGAATCGCCTCTCCAGTGATATGCGACCGCATATGTCTCGACCCAACCCGACTTCGCATCATTGTTCACCTCGGCGATCTGATTTCCGACGAAGTGCATAGTGGACGGGAAGTACTCGACGCCAGTTCTGAGGGTCGGGAAATAGTCCGCGAACGCGGCGGTGTCTCGCGAGCCGGCGACGTAGGCATCATCGGCGAAACATGAGCGAACGAGATCCCAATCGCGTCGGTCGATCCCACGAGTGTAAAGGACCGGTGTCCGCAGGAGACAGCGTTCAGCCCACAGGATCGCATTGTTGGAAGGGGCGTTCATCGGGCAACCTCCTGGATCCAGTCGACGGTCCGGCGCAGCGCCTCGTCGAGCCGAAGCGGATCATAGCTGAGCTGCTTCCGTGTCAGTTCCGATGAGAAGTACGGCTCAGGGAACTTGCGGCGCGCCAACGAGGCCAGAGTGAGGCCCACCTGTTCTTCGAGCTCCGGGCGACGATCGAGCTCCGCGGCGGTGATGTCGACGATACGGTGGTTTCTGCCTGCGATCTCCAGCGCACAGTTGAGGAACTCGGCTGTGCTCGTCACGTCTTCCGGGGATGCGAAAGCGAGGTACTTCTCGCCGCGGACCCCGCGCTCGAGCGCAGCGATCGCGCACGTCGCGACGTCCTCGGCGTAGGACCACGGGATGGGGAAATGTATGTCTTGATCAAGCTCTCCACGCAGCGCGAGCGCGATGCGCAAGTTGTAGCTGGGGGGCACCATAGCTCTGGCCGGCACCGGCGAGGGGCCGAAGGTGCCGCCCGGGATGACGACACATGCATCGAGTCCTTCTTCGGCGCGGCGCATCAGCTCGACGAAGGCTGCTCGCTTGCTGACCGAATAGGGATCAGTAGGGGGTTGGGGGAGGAGCGTGGATTTCTCCGTAAGCGGCTGGTCTACATAGTCGAAGTAGGTAGTTGTGCCCAGGGCGACAGTTCGTTTGACGCCGACCTTCTCGGCCGAATCCAAGACATTTGCGATCCCGCCGGTGTTGACGCGTTCGTGCTCGCCGGGATCCTGTGACGCACCGCCCAACACAGCTGCAGAATGGATGATGTACTCGGCTCCGTCGACGGCTTGGAGCACGTCCTCCGGCGACGTGATGTCGCCCACCTGAGGTTGAACACCCAGTTCGAGGAGTGGCTGGTAGTCGCTACCAGGGCGTACGAGGGCGCGGACGTCGTGGCCGATCTCACGTAACTGGAGACAGATGTTGGCGCCGATAAGTCCGGTGCCACCCGTGACAAGTACTGTGCTCATTCGTGTCCCTTCGAGGGTCGGAAGCCCGGCTGCCGATGGCTAGCCGTGGGGTGCTCCGCTGCGTCAGTTCGTGCGGTCGTCACGAGCGTCACGGATCGCGACGAGTGTGACTGATATTCGTGCAGCCCGGCCGCTGGATGTATGCATACTACATACTTAGTATTGTTTCGCCAGAGCCTTTCGAGTGGGGACTTTGCTGAATCGGTTTCGGCGCGGACCTGCCCGTCCCGATGATCGATCACTCTGTGTGGACTTTCGCTCACCAAACAACTCTCCCGCATCGAAGCGTCGACGACGACGACGACGGCCACCGTCGAGCATCGTGTCACTGTACTGACGTTGCAGTCGATCACCGCCCGGATCCGTTTCCTCACAGGTCAACTCGACGAACTCGATCCGGAGCTGGGTCGGCTGCTGCGCCAGCATCCTGCTGGGCCGGCGTTGCTTGCGCAACCGGGCGTCGGCCCTGTCGTGGCTGCTCGACTGTTGCTCAGCTGGTCTCATCCTGGGCGGGTCCGCAACGAGGCAATGTTCGCCTCACTCGCCGGTGTCGCTCCACTCGAGGCCAGTAGCGGGCAGCGAAGTCGGCACCGACTCAACCGAGGCGGCGACCGGGCTCTGAATCGGGCACTGCACACCGTCGCGATCACCCGGTTGTGGTGTCATCCACAAAGCCGCGCCTACGAAGCCCGCCGAACTTTGGAGGGTAAGACACATCGCGATATTCGACGCTGCCTCAAACGAACCCTCGCCAGGAAGCTCTACCGCGTGATGGAATCCGCTGCCAGAGATGCCAACGACCAGATCTTCGATTGACGAACTGTGAGTCTGGAAGTGGCTGGTCCGGTACTAGCTGGCAGGGTGGTTGTTGCAGGGTGGGTGTTGGTCGCCCCGCCGTAGTCGTGACTCATGACAAGTATGGCTCCTCACGGGTGCCTCGCCTATGAATTGTCCGGCTGCGGCAGGTGGCCGGCGCCGACCCAGCCCACCTCAGTGGCTTGATCAGAAGCATGCCCGACCCTGCGGGTCGTCGCTCATCACAGTTATGCCCCGAAGTGATCCTCTCCGGGCCGGCGCCGGTCGTCAGCGACCGAGTCATCGCCCATTTCAGGAAAGGAGCTGAAGCTGTGAATACCATTGTCGCGCAAACTCATCCATTCGTCATCGGCGTAGACACCCACGCCAAACTCGCACCTACGCAGTCCTCACGGCGTAAGGCCAGCACCTCGGAACCGCAGCATTCCCCAACACCTCGGAACCGCAACATTCCCAATACCTCGGAACCGCAACATTCCCAATACCTCGGAACCGCAACATTCCCAATACCTCGGCAGGCCGTTCCCACGCTATCTCCTGGGCCGTGCGCCGCACCGGCGGCTTTGCCGGCGCACAATGGGTGATCGAGGGAGCAGGAAGCTACGGTGCGCAGCTGGCGCGCGACGCCACCGACACCGGCTACCGTGTCGTCGAGGCTGCCTGATGTACCCCGAGTTTCGTGGAGTCGTGATATTTGACTTCAGGCTACGGGTTGACGTGTGAAGTGTACGTTCTCGAACTCGATCGGTGTCAGCATTCCGAGGGCACTGTGTCGGCGTTGGCGGTTGTGGAAGATCTCGAGGTATTCGAACATGGCGTTGGGCAGTTCGATTCTCGTTTTCCATCGTTTCCGGTTCAAGAGTTCGATTTGCATTCGGCCCCAGAAAGATTCGATGACGGCGTTGTCATAGCAATCACCGATCGATCCCATCGGCGGGACCAGTCCTGAGTCGTGGGCCCGGCGGGTGAACGCCCACGATGTGAATTGCACTCCGTGGTCCGAGTGAATGAGTGTGCCGGGTGTCGGGACCCGATTCGAAATGGCCATTCCCAGAGCGTTCGTCACCAATGTCGCTGTCTGCGAGCTGTCGATCGACTAGCCGACGACCCGCCTCGAAAACGCATCCAAGACAACGGCACAGTAAACCTTGCCTTCACGCGTGGGATGTTCCGTAATATCCGTGACCCACAGTTTGTTCGGTTCGTCGCGGGTGAACTTACGGTCCACGAGATCGCTCGCGCTCGGGGTCTGATGCTTGGAACGCGCACGCTTGTTTCCTGGAAGTCCTTTCACACCAGCAGTTCTCCTTAACAATTCGATACAGCCGTGCCCCACGGCAATACTGTGACCAAGGGTGAGTTCGGCGTGGACCCGGCGGGCACCGTAGGTGCCATGCGAGGCGGTGTGAACCTCGGTGATCAGCTGTGTCAGCCAGGCATGTCGCAGTGAGCGTTCTGAGGGTGGCCGGTTTCCGTCACTCGTAGAAACCGGACTCCGATACCTCCAGAACTCGGCACGCCGTCTGGACGGGTAGTCCTTCCTTGGCCATCACTTTTATCGCTTCGAACCGCCTTTGCGGCCGCCACCGACTTCAGCAACTCGGTGGAGCGTTTGGCAATGGCAAGTTCGGTTTCCAATTCCCCGATTCGACGACGGACAGCGGCGAGTTCAGCGCTCTCGATCGAGCTCAGGCCCGGCTTCTGCCCTGTATCGATGAGCTCCTGGCCCAAGCCAGTTGTAGTGCTCTGCTCGGTGACATCGAGCCCTGAGGCGACCTCGGCGACCGTGCGGCCTGACTTCAACAGGTCGAGAACTTTTCGGCGGAACTGAAGGTGGATAGCGTCGGGGCATCGTGGACCTCTCTCGGGTGCATCAATGCCTGAAGTAAAACAAACGAACTCCGGAAAACTTGGGGTACATCATCATCTCCGGAAACTCCGGTGCGATTCAACCACTGAAGGGTGATCAAGAAATCAGCCATCTAGGTTCTGAAGTCGTTTGACGGAGAATACTTTATATTTTACGCTCAGCTGACTGTGGCTGAGATCACGGCGTGGTGTTGGTCACCGGCAGTTCGGCTGGACCTATGCAAGGGAGAGAAAGTTGTTCATCGATACGAAGGAGGGGCGCCGTCCGCGCGTCACGTCGGCTTGGGGCAGAGGCGCGCTCGCGCTGGCTACAGTCGGTGTGCTCTCGCTCTCGGCATGCAGCGCTAGTGGAGACGACACAGGCGCTGATGGCCCCATCAATATCGGCATGATCATTCCGTTGACGGGACCCGTGCCGCAGCCGACGTACGTGAAGGCTGCGGAGTTGCGGATCAACGAGATCAACGCGGATGGGGGCATTGACGGTCGAAACGTGGAGTTGAGCGTCTACGATATGGGAGCCGACCCGAACTCGGCGGTCAATGCCACCAACAAGGCGATCGCGGACGGCGTGGACATCGCGATCGGTGTGCCCTGGACCAGCGCGGCAAAGGCTGTCCGGCCGGTGCTGGAGCGGGCCGGTCTGCCTTTGCTCTATATGGCCAACACGGCCGAACTCAGCAAGGACGTGTTCGACTCCGATAACTATTTCGCGCTCCAGGCGCCTTCGAGTGCGCTGGGTGCAGCCGACGCCGAGTTCGTCAAGGAAGTGCTGAAGGCCGAGAACCCCGCCCTGACCAGTACCACTGACGAAGGTTCACAGGTTGTGATCGGGAAGGTTCGGGAGGCGATCACAGAAGCTGGTCTGCAGATCCAGAGTGATCAGAAGGTCGCCCCGACTGTGACCGACATGACCCCCCAGGTCCTCAACCTCAAGGGCGCGGACGTCATCGTGACGAACAACACGCCTGCAGTGGACACGATCCTGATTCGCAACGCCCGCCAGAACGGCGTCGACGTCCCGATTATCTTGTCAACGGCAGGGCCGGAGCAGGTGGCCAACAATCTGACCCCCGCGGATCAACTTCGTGATGTCTACTACCCGGGTGTCTGTGCCGCCGACATCCCCCTGGAGCACAACACTGTCGAAGAATCCAAGCCATACCTGACGGCATGGGCGGCCGAGTACGGCGACCTGAAGCAGGGGACGTTCGCCGCCATGTCGTACGACGCCGTGGGTATTGCGGCCGAGGCGTTCGCGAAGGTCGGCACCGGCAACTCCGAGGCGCTCATTAACTATCTGACCAACGCGGTCGACTTTGTCGGCGCCTGCGGTGCGTACAAGTCTGACCCGACGACGAACATTCTTGCGCTTCCTGAGAACGTCTTCATAGTGTCCATCGAAAATGGGCAGCTCAAGGCAGTTGACTGATAGTGGATACCTTCATTTCGACGATGACTTCGGGCGTGAGCCAGGGCAGCATTGCGGTCATGGCCGCGCTCGGGTTAGTGGTGATCAGCAAGGCGACGGGCGTGATTAACTTCGCCCATGGTGACGTTCTGACCGTAGGGGCATATATCGCCTTCGTGCTTATCGCGTTGCATTCGTTCCCGATTTGGCTCGGGTATGTGTGTGCAATCGTCGCCGGAGCCGCGGTAGGACTAGGCATGGAACGTCTGGCGTATCGTCCGATTCGAACGCGATCCACACTGAGCATCATGGTGACCCTGTTTGCCGTTGGGCTGTTTATACGCGAGTTGCTGGTGCTATGGCAGGGATCTGAAACGCATCCGTTGGAGCCGCTAGTCGGATATAAATCGGTCCAGATCGGAGAGGCGGTCATTCCCTATCAGAGCATATTGATCGTGGGCGTGATGCTTGTGTCGGTGGCTGCGCTCGTCTTTCTCTTCGAGCGAACGCAGCTCGGCCGCCAGTTCCGAGCTTTGGCTGCTGATCGGGACACAGCGTTCCTCGTTGGGATCCGTGCAGGCTTATTGTCGAGTCTCGCGTTCGTTATGGCGGGAGCGCTCGCGGCATTGGCAGGGGTTCTGCTCGCGCCGGTGCTGTCGGTCAGTCCGACACTGGGCTTCGGTGTTCTTCTTATGGCGTTCGCGACAACGGTGCTCGGCGGTACAGACCGATTCGTCGGCATCATGGTAGCCGGACTGGCCTTGGGCCTGGTCCAGGCGTTTGCCACGACCTATGTGTCTTCGACCTACTCCACGGTCTATCCGTTCATCATCCTCGTCGTGGTGCTCGCCATCCGGCCTGACGGTCTATTCAAGAGCCAAGTGAAGGTGAGGTACTGATGCTGGCGGTCGACGAATCGGTGGAGGGTTCCCCGCCATCTGCAATGCGTGCATCTGCAATGCGTGCGAGACCGATCCAGGCCCGGCCAGGTCGCGTGCGGCTTCATGTCACGTTGTTCCTCGTCTTTATTGGTGTTCTGGCGTCTGCACCGTTGTGGACTACGAACAACTACCAGTGGGGAATCCTCAACCAGGCAATGGTGTTCGTCGTCTTCGCTGCGGGGTTCTATTTCGTCTTCGGAATGAGTGGTCAGTTCAACTTCGCGCACGGCGGCTTCTTCGCAATCGGAGCGGTCGTCTCCGCCAAGGCTGCAGGCGAGAATCACTTCTGGCTTGGGTTCGTGGCTGCCATCGTGGTGTGCGTGGCATTGGGGGCGCTGTTTCGCTTTGCGCTCCGGAAGGTGAATGCGATCTACTTCGCAATCGCTACATTCGCCCTCAACGGCATTGCGCTCGTGGTCGTGCAGAGCTGGACATGGTTGTCGGGTGGATTCGCGGGGCTCAGTGGTTTGGCCGTCCCGACGTTTTTCGGCAGAGCCCTTCCGACGCCCGACAACGTGTATTGGTTGTACGCAGCGATGGCGGCAGTTGCGGTCGGTCTCGGGGTCCTGCTGGAGCTTTCCCCGCTTCGGCGCTATGTGCTAGTTGCGCGTGACAACCGCGGAATCCTGAAGACACTCGGCGTGAGTGCTAGCCGGATCGAACTGATCATGTTCGCCTTGGGCTGTGCCTTTGCGGGAGCGGCGGGTTCCATGTATGCGCACATGATCGGTTTTTTGAGCGGATTCTCTTTCTCCGAGACCATTTCGCTCAATGTGTTCCTGATGGTCATTATGGGTGGCGTCTCGGTGGTATGGGGTGCTGTCATCGGTGCGTACTTGTTGACGTGGTTACCAGAGCTCCTTCGTGGCCTGGCGGAGCATGCCGCGCTGGTCTACGCCGCCTTGCTTGTTGGTGTGCTGTTGTTGGTACCCAAGGGCATCACTGGTGTGTTAGAGCGCGCATGGAAGGTGGTTCGTCGTGCTTGAGGTTGAGAAGCTGACGGTGCGATTCGGGAACGTCGTCGCGGTTGATGCAGTGACATTGTCGGCGGACGCTGGTGAAACGCTGGGTATAGTCGGGCCGAACGGCTCAGGGAAGTCGACTTTCCTCAACGCGATCAATCGCCTCGTTCCATCGACTGGCCGGATCAAGGTCAATTCTGTTGAGACCGAGGACATGCCGTTCCGAAGCTCAGGCGTCCGGTTCGGTCGTACATTCCAGACTCCGCAGATTCATCCTGACCTGACCTGCTTGGAGAACGTGGCCCTCGGCTCACCTAACCGGTTCGGAACGGGCCTGTTGGGGGCGTGGGCCGGCTTTGGCTCGGCGCGCAAGGCCGAACGCAAACGGCTCCAGCTGGCCGAGGAGTACCTCGAACTTGCCAAAGTGCCGCCGGCCGTATTTCACCAACTGAGCGGCGAACAGCCGTTGTCAGTTGCTCGTGGGATCGAGATGGCCCGTGCCCTCGCCAGGGAGCCACACATCATCCTTCTCGACGAGCCGGCCGCTGGACTGAACGACGATGAGACAGCGGAGCTTGCTGAGGTGATTCGCAACATTCGATCGGAGAGCCGTTGCACGATTGTGATTGAACATAAGATCGACTTCATTGACCACGTTTCGGACAAGGTCGTCGTCTTCGAGTCCGGGCAGGTGGCGGCAATGGGTCCGCCTGGCGAGATCTGGACGGATCCGCGCGTTATCGAGGCTTATTTGGGGGTTGCTCATGCTGAGGATTGAGGACGTACGCGTTTCCTACAACGGTATTGACGCGGTTCACGGCGTCAGCCTTGAGATCGGCGCCGGGGAGGCAGTGGCGCTGCTGGGGCCGAACGGAGCCGGCAAGAGTTCGACCCTGAAGGCCATCGTCGGGGCAGTCAAGTCCAGCGGGCGCATTGAGTTTGACGGCAATGACCGCAAGCGCTCACCCGATACGCTTGCGCGCGCTGGCCTCATGTTGGTTCCAGAGGGTCGGCATCTCTTCAAATCGATGACGGCACACGAGAACATCCTGGTTGGTGAGAGCGCCCGTCGAGGCCGCCCTGGCCCGACAGTCAGCGAAGTGTACGATCTGTTTCCTGCCTTGGTTCCATTGCGAGACCGCGCAGCCTGGGCATTGTCCGGCGGCGAGCAGCAGATGGTTGCGGTGGGTCGCGCTTTGGCTGGGAGTCCTCGACTGCTGTTGCTGGACGAGCCGTCGATGGGGCTGGCGCCTCTGGTAATCGCGAATCTCTATGAGGCGCTGGCGCAGGTGCTCGACTCGGTGACAGTCTTGGTCGTCGAGCAGAACACTCAGGCTGCCCTCGGCTTGAGCGGGCGGGCGTATGTGATGGCGAATGGCCGCATACAGATTGAAGCCACCTCTGATGAGCTGGCTGGGCAGAAGCGACTGGTTGACTCCTATCTTGGCCGCACAGATGTCGCAGCCCCGATCGAACATGATTCACAATCGGCCGCAGACGCCAGCGACGGCAGGGGAGAGCGGTGCCACTTGGGATTGCAACCCTCGGATCAGGGTGAGCATCCGGCGTTGTGATCATGCGAGGCATGTGGGTTGCTAGGTGATTTGGCGTTGGTTGGTCAGGTACTCCCGCGGTGTCCACGGCATGTTACCCAATCGGGCCTCCTCCTGGTGTGAGCGCGGTTCGTTGGCAGCTGCATTTCGACACGAGATCGTCGGCGCAGGGAGTCGGAGACCCGGAGCTCTACCGTGGGGCGCACGAGATGGCTGAGTGGGGGGACCATCACGGGATGCACCAGGTGTTGTTTAGCGAACATCACGGCGCAGCCGATGGGTATCTGCCGAGTCCAATGGTTATGGCCGGAGCTTTGTCGGCTGCGACGGAACACTGCACGGTCGCTCTCAAGGCTCTAGTACTTACTCTCAAGGATCCAGCGGCCGCTGCGGAAGACGCTGCTGTTGTTGATCAACTGTCGAACGGCCGCCTTGAGATCAGGGTTGTGCCGGGCTATGCCCAAGCCGACTTTGCCATGTACGGAGTCGACCCGAAAGTATCGGATCTCTGTCTTCGAGTCGAAGCTCGAGGCTATTGTTGCCGCGCTTGCGGGTGATCCCGTTGAGTATGAGGGTCGTCGCTTCCGCGTCACGCCCAGGTCCGTACAGCGTCCCCGGCCCCCGGTGTTGGTCGGCGGCGCGAGTCCGGCGAGCGCTCGTCGGGCAGCGCGCTTCGGGGACGGTTTTTCCCCAGGATCCCAACCAGCGTTTGGTCGACATGTAGGTTGCTGAGGCCCATCGCTTGGGGCGCGCGGAGGGCCTGGTTGTGGGATGTCGGCAACCGATGGCCGTACATGTAATCGAAGACGTCGAAGGCGCTTGGAGAAGGTTCGGCCCCCTATCTGGCCGATGAGCTCAACGCTTACGGTCTGATGACGCCTCGGGGTGAAGGCGGTCCCTACGAGGAGATGGGTGCCGTGGCAGATGCTCGTGCGGCAGGCCTATATGCGATTGTGACTCAGGACGAGTGTGTCGAGTTGGTGCGGTCTCCCGTAGAGAACTGCGCTCAGTTTCAAGCCGCTCGTCTCGGGTGCCGACCCCGCCATCGGCTGGGAATCACTGGAGTTGTTCGTGGCATCGGTCCTGCCTCGCTTGCGCGAAGAGTGACTAATCCCGCCGGTGGAATGAGCCGGCCTCGTGAGTGGGTGGCTGCGCAGGGCCGGTTCTCGAGAGCAATCGCGCAACGGTTTGGATGGATCAACGTAATCTGAGGAGAGAAATGAGCAGTGCTATCGCGAACGAGGATCTTTCTGAGCCGGCGGGGATCCCACCGGTCGAGGTCGGAACGATGCTGTTCACCATGGTCGAGCCCCACGCTGGACGGGTCGTTGCCTATAACGACTGGTATGAGCGAGACCATCAGTTCGGTGGGGCGACGCTGGGTGCTCACTTTTTCTCCAACCGGCGTTGGGTTGCAACTCGGGCACTCAAGAAGCTGCGCTTTCCTGCCTCGGACGGCATCATCGACGACGTGAGTCAGGGCTCGTTCCTTGCGACCTACTGGAAGGAGAAGGGAGCGGAGGAGGAAGCGGAGGATTGGGCGCGCGGTCAGTGGCACTGGCTTAATGCGCGCGGACGCATCTCCAGCGATCGCGACCACGTCCACACCGCCGACTATCGCCTTCTGTCGGTGACTCGCCAACAGCAGGAGCGCGTGCCCCTGGAGCTCGCCTTGCTCCATCCATTCAAGGGCCTGCTGGTGACGATGATCAGCAAGCCGACGGACGCGCAGGAGGGTGTAGTCGCGCAGTTGGAGGCGATTGCTTCGGAGACGGTGGTGGACAATGGCGTTGCGCTGCTTTCGACGTGGGAGAAAACGTGGCCCGGTGGCTTCAGGGGCGAGCAGGTCCTCGTTCCGACGGCGTCGAAGGACGAGCCGGTCTTGCTGCAAATGGGATTCTTGCGCGAGGAGCCCGAGCATTCTTGGCACGCGGTGCGGGCATACGCTGCCCGAGTTGAGTCGGAAACAGAGCAGGAGATCCGTTTTGCGAGCGGCTTTGTTCCGACCGTTCCTGGCACAACGGAGCGCCTGGACGAAATCTGACGATCGGGGTTGGGACTGGGCATGAGCTATGCGGGGCCGGATTCGCCTCGTCGATCCTGCCGGCGTGGGCGCGCAAGTCCACACAGGTGTCCGAGGTGTTCCGCTGTTGTACCTGCACGGCCTTCCACCAGCGATTTCGGGCCCGCTCTGGAGCAGTTCCTCGGCTCCGGTGCCGGCCTCCTCGATCACCCGGCTGACCACGAAGTGGCAGGACGAGGCCGCAGCGTTCGGGAAACGGGACCTCTCGCAGGTCGACTACGTGTACCTCTGGGTCGACGGGAACCACGTGAAGGTGCGGCTCGAGCAGAAGAAATTGTGCCTGCTGGTCATGCTCAAGATCCGCGCCGACGGGCGTAAGGAACTCGTCGCGCTCACCGACGGTTACCGCGAGTCGACCGCATGCTGGGCGGATCTGCTGCGGGATTGCCGTCGGCGAGGAATGCGGGCCCCGGTGTTGGCGGTCGGGGATGGGGCGTGGGGGTTCCGGCGGGCGTTGCAGGAGGTGTTTCCGGAGACCAGGGAGCAGCTGTGCTGGTTCCATAAGCAAGCCAATGTTCTTGCTGCGCTCCCGAAGTCGGCGCATGCTGGTGCTTTGGCGGCGATGAACGACATCAACAACGCAGAGGACATCGACAAGGCGCAGCTCGCGATCTCGGCGTTCGAGCGGGACTACGGCGGCAAGTATCCGAAGGCGGTTGCGAAGATCGTCGATGACGCCGACGTTGTTGCTCGAGTACTTCCGATATCCGGCCGAGCATTCGGTGCATCTGCGTACGACGAATCCAAACGAAAGTACTTTTGTCACAGTGCGTTTATGTACCAAGGTCACCAAAGCCCGGGTCTCGGGCGGCGGGGATGGCGATGGCCCACAAGCTGATAGAAGCGGCACAGGCGCGGTGGCGGGCTGTCAACGCTCCTCAGTTGGTCGCACTGGTGCGGGCCGGTGCGTTGTTCCACAAGGGCAAGCTCATCGAGCGGCCCGTCGACATCACCCCGGAACCGTCACCCGACACCTGGTATCTGAGGTCGCCTCACGATCCCTAATCCACAGGATTTGACTATGCCTCCGCGGGAAATCAACGCCAGCTGTAAGAGTCGCTCGGGATAAGGATCCAGAGCGCAGATCGGCGACCCAGATAGCTGGTCCGCTCAAGCGCACCGTTCCCTCAAACCAGGTTGGGTCAGTGATGCAGATCGTTAAGGATCTTGGCCAGTTCAGCAGGGCGGCTGACCATCACCATATGGCCGGCATCTATGTCGATGGTCCGGTCACAGCCGATCCGTTTCCGCATCTCATCTTGGGTTTGGGGCGGGAAAGTCCTGTCGCGGAGCGGTCGGATCCATGTGCGATCAACTTTCGGGTCGAGCGTAAGGACCTTCGGCGTCTCGCGCGTCGGCCAGTATGCCTCGGGAACCTGCAAATCCAGGAACCACCGCGCCTGCGCCTCATCCATGTCGTAGCAGAGCATCTCCTTCAATAGCTCGTAAGGGAGCAACTGGACATCGGGGTCGGGCTTGAGTTCTTCCACCTGGGCGCGCGTTTCTTCGTCGACCATCTGGATGAGGGTCGCTCCTTCGCCGAGGATCGAAGCGGAGATGAACACTACATGGCGGACTCGATCCGCCAGTTCGGCTGCGATCGCGGGCACGGTCAACCCACCCATGGAGTGCCCGACAAGGACGATGTCGTCAGCGCCAGACCTCTTGATGTCGGCGACAGCGGACTCGACCCAGTCGTCGATCCGAACCTTGTCCAGGGGTGCCGGATGCCGACCACGACCCGGCATATCGATCGCCAAGCTCGGATACGCCAACTGAGACATAGTTGGCTCCCAGCTCCGCGCGGTGTTGCCGCCGCCGTGAACGAAAACGAACGTCATTTCTGTGCTCCCTATCAATAGGATGGTTCAACTGCACTCGGAGGACGAAGGGCTCTGATCAAGTGATGCCTGAGGTCTCCTGCGCCAGGCCTCCAGCTCGCGCCCGCACCGCTCATGTCGGTCCGACTGACATCATGAGGGCGTTCGCTGCACCAGTGAGAACGGCCAACCCCCGGTAGTTCGAACGTCCCAGTTCGCTCCTTTGAATCAAGGCTCAGACTGGTTGGTTGACCCATAGTATTTTATATAGTGTCCAAACATTTTATATAGGTCGCACACATCAGAAGCAAGGGGCTCCGCGCCGCACTCACTAGTGCCGCACCTGTGAGCCTTGCCTCGTCGCGGACACGCCGTCGAGACTCGGCTTGTCCGCAACGGCATCGGTCAACCTGGTTAGGTGTCAGCGCGAGTGCGAGAACTCGACGACGATGAAGGCAAACGGCTGGTCCGTATCATCTGACGCGGCAACGCATTTGGTGGTGACCTGGCGACACGCCCAGATGATCTTGCTCTTCGCCCAAGACATGTACCCACGATCGCAGAGGACCGCTTCACCAGCGCTGACTGGGCCCCCGACGTGATCCACAACTTTGTGTGCGGCGTCAGCAACTCGTCGCGATCTGCCGATGCCGCTCCGTACACGTTCGTCGCCGCCGATGCCCTCGTGCTCGAGGTCCGCGAAAACTGGCGGGTGGTCAACGCCCACACTCTGGTGGCGGTCGGGGTCAACGCCGACGGCTACCGCGAGATCCTGGGCGTGGATGTCACCTATGCCGAGGACGGGCCGGTTGGTTGAGCTTCTTCCGCGGGCTGGCGGCCCGCGGCCTGACCGGGGTGCAGCTGGCGACCTCCGATGCGCATGCCAGGCTGGTGGCGGCGATCGGTGCGACCCTGCCCGGCGCCACCTGGCAGAGATGCAGGACTACTCCACCAACTTGATGGCGGTGACCCCGAAGGCGTCGTGGCCCTGGGTGAAAACGCTGTTGCATTCGCTCTACGACCAACCCAACGCGGATTCGGTGTACGCCCAATGCGATCGGGTCATCGATGCGCTCGAGGTGAAGCTGCCGAAGGTCGCCGACCACCTCGACAGGGCACGCCCGGATCTGTTGGCGTTCAACGCGTTTCCCAAGCAGATCTGGAGGCAGATCTGGAGCAACAATCCGCAGGAGCGCCTCGATAAAGAAATCCGCCGCAGAACCGATGTGGTCGGAATCTTTCCGGATCGTACCGCTTGATCTGGCTCGTCGGAGTCGTCGGCAGGGCCTTTGCAGGAGGCGCGAAGCGCGCGTGCTGCAGTGGCGCTTTTGCGATTCGGCACGGTGTGGTGTTCTCCGCGGGTTTCCTGCTTTCGCGTTCAATATATTATATTGAAGTAGTTTATATGACAATAATTCAAAAATCTTGCATCTGCAGACAGGGAGGGGTAGCGATGAGCTACGAGCACGCCCCACGCCCCGAACCGTCTGTCCCGGCCGTCGTCTACGATGCGGTATGTGCCGTTGCGGGAGAGTCCGCCGGTGGGGGCTTGCGCTAGCACTGGTCTCCTACGCCGTGCCCACTGGTGCGCCGCCGCCCGCCGGAACGGTGCTGTTCTCACCGTAGCTGGACCTGACCTGCACCTCGCAGACATTTGTAAGGCGCGCAGGCAGCGACCTGTGTTTCCCGCTCTCAGCGGCGCGCGACGCTGCGGAGCACTGTCTTCATGGACCCGGCCGACGATCCGTTGGCTTCCCCTCTGTTCGCTGCGCGTGCCGGATTCGCGCCGACGCTGACGTTCGCCAACGCGGAAGAGATCGAGCTCTGCGGTGCCCTCGCGCTGACCGGGCGGCTCGCCGAGCGGGAGCTCAGTTGCGCTCGGGGTAGTGCCGGGCGTCCCGCACTCTTGGCCGTCGGTGCAGCCGGGTCGACCGCAGGCTATCGCGGTGATGGGGCGCTCCGGAGCCTTCCTCCGGGCGCACGCTGGCGGCACGGTGAATGCGGACTGGACGAGGTCATCGGTGATGACCGATAGCACCTAACCGTGTAGGTGCCATGGTTGTATAAAATACATAATTATTCGTAGTTCGAGGAGGGACTTATGGAGCTCGACGGTAAGACAGCGATCGTGACCGGCGCCGGCGGCGCCGGCGTCGGTGGTCTCGGGGTGGTGTTCGCCGAGGCGCTCGCCGATGCCGGTGCCGCCGTGGTGGTCGTCGACATCGACCGTGAGGCGGCCGAGGAGGTTGCCTCCAGGATCGTGGACAAGGGACACCGTGCGCTCGGCGTTGCTGCCGATGTCGCCGACGAGGAGCAGGTGACGGCCATGGTCGATGCCGCCTGCCGAGAGTTCAGCGGGGTCGACATCCTGGTCAACAATGCGGGTCTCGCTCGTGGCAAGTGGAGCGAGGGCCTCGAACTCGGGGCCGAGGACTGGATGCGAATTTTCGCGGTGAACTCGCTCTCGCCGCTGCTCTGCGCACGGGCGTGCCGCCCGAGCATGGTGGCTCGCGGAGGCGGTGCGATCATCAACTTGGCGTCGAGTGCCGCGTACATGGAGACAGGCGCTTACAGCGTCACCAAGCTCGCAGTAGTCGGGATGACCCAGATGATGGCGACCGAGCTCGGGAGCGAGAACATCCGAGTCAATGCGATCGCACCGGGGATGATGACGGCGAAGATTCCCGAGGAGCTGATTCGGCAGCAGTTGGCGCTTCAGCGGCTATCGCGACAGGGCAGGCCCGAAGACCTCACAGGCGCGCTGCTCTATCTGGCCTCGCCGCACTCGTCGTTCATGACGGGCCAGACCTTGCTGGTTGACGGGGGAACGATCCGGGGACGGATCTGACTCCATCCCCGGCCGCATTCCGGTCCATAACGGGCGCGCCAGCGGCCCTCTCGAAGTCGAAACTACGTCGAGGGGGGCCGCTGGCCGAAACTGTCGTCCGGCATTCACGTTTGGAACTGAAGCGGTGAAGTCTTCCGCTGGCGGGTCGTCGATCGTGGTCACATGCACTTTACGAAGAACTTCGAACATTGGGATATAGCAGCTACAGCTCGATCCGCGACTACTTGAGACCGCTGCGTAACATCGGCGCGGCGCCGGCCAGAAAACAGGTCCCGAAGGTCCGGCGGATCACATCCTGGATGTTGCGTCACCGAAGGCAACCTCACTGACGACGAGCCGATCGGACTAAAGCAGGTCCTCGCCAGTTGCCTACATCTCGAAGCAACTGCAGCGCATGTCGCATCGTTTGCGGAGATGCTCACCGAACGCCTTGGGAAACAATTGAACTCGTGGATGGCTGCCGTCGTAGCAGTTGGTCTTCCGCACTTGCATCGCTTCGTTCGAGGCCCCGACACCGACCACGCTGCCGTCCGTAATGGGCTGACCCTGCCCTGTAATTCCAGCGCCGTCGAAGGCCACGTGAACTGAATCAAGATGCTCAAACGGCAAATGTACGGCCGTGCCGGATTCGACCTACTCCCCAGACGAATACTCCTCAGCAACTGGCACATTCAAAATCGATTCCGGAAAGTGGGCCAGAACCGAAAGACTATTCCCTCAGATTCGGGCCATGACCAGCGGCGCTGCACCCAAGCCGCTCACGTTGCATGCTGACGTGAAACGCGAGATGGGTGGTGTGGGCGTGCTCTCCGGATATGGCATGACCGAAGCACCGATCCTGGCGATGAGCAGCAACGGCGACAACGACTTCGTCCTGGCCGCCGCAGAGGGCAAGTTAAGCCCGAGGAGTTCCGTCGCGACGTGGTCGCGGTCGCCCGCAACGCGAAGCCCCACTTTTCCAGATCGCGAATGACCTCGGTATCAGCGAGGCCACGCTGCACAACTGGCTCAAGAAAGCCGACATCGAAGACGGCAACCGACCAGGAACGACCAAGGAAGAATCCGCTGAATTGCGCGAACTCAAGAAGCGCAATCGACTGCTCGAGCAGGAACGAGGTCCTGCGTCGGGCCGCGGCATATCTCAGCCAGGGCATTCTCCCAAAATGATGTTCCCGCTGGTCCGCGACCTCACCGTAGATGGAGTTCCCGTCACGGTGACCTGCCGGGTGCTCGGTTTCTCGACTCTAGCGTTCTATATTTCGGAGCAGGTGCAGGAATGCGTCCAGTAGACGGCGATGCTGATTTCGAACGCGCAAGTGCAGAGGTTCTGGCAGAACTCGGGCAGTTCAGTATGCCGTCCGTCCTCAACGGTCTGAAACGTCTGGGTGTGCTTCCCGCGATTTCGAGACGATGGACAGACACAAGGTCCGGCCGATCACCTCAGAGCTCGACCTCGGGTCGGCTATGCGTTGACGCGTACGGTCGCCACGAGCCGGCTTCCGTTCGACGTGGACTCCGACCGGGTGAGCCGTTTGAAATCGCAGGCAGAGGAGCAGACGCGGGGAGGTCGGGCGTCCCTGCCCAGAATTCTCGTCGTGGAAACCGTCGGAAATTGCGTGGCCCGGTGTGTATCTGGGGTGAGGTAATGGCGCACGCCAATCTGGTGGACGGTATCCGCGCGGGAATCACCACCGGCCCGGTTCGGGACGTTCCCGCAGTGACGGAGACCGAATTTGCGATTCGCCGGCGGTGTGGATGTGGGAGCCGGATTCGTAGACCTCGTCGACGTCGGGTCCCGGTGCAGATGGGTGGGCTGACGGTCCATGAAGGAGACCTCGTTCTTGCCGATCTTCACGGTGTCGTCAAGATTCCACATTCCTTGGCACACGAACTACCTGGAGCGATTCGAGAGCACGAGACGGTTGAGCGGAAGGTGATCGAGGTATGCCGGTCGCCGGAGTTTTCACAGCATGCGTTCGGCGAGGCGTGGGCCCAGCAGTCCACATCGAACTGAGAGTTCGCAGCACTGTGACCCGTACCCGGACTGTCCTCGTCGGATTCAGAGATCAAGCACCAGTCTCCGCCCGGCGCAACGGCTCACGCAGATCATCACCGTGCCACCGCTTTCTTTCTCGTCGTCGTCGAGATAGGTGTCGCGGTGATCCGGAATGCCGTCGATCACTTCGGTCTCGCAGGTCCCGCAGTAACCCTCCTCACACGAAAACGGCAGTCGCGAGATGTGTGGACGGAGAGACTCGAGGATTGTCTGGCCCTCACTCACCGTGACGGTGACGCCGGATCGCTGTGCGACGAGTTCGAACGGTTCGCCGGAGACGACCGCGGCGGTTCCGGCTGCAAATCGTTCGAGGTGGAGGGGCCCGGGTATGGCTGCTTCCGAATGAAGGGTCGTTACATGATCGAGCATGGGTCCGGGTCCGCACATGTAAATGCGGGTCGAAGTCCCCGCCGTCGCCAGCACCCCGGCAAAATCAGGGGTACCGGACTCGTCGTCGCAGTGAACTCGCACTCGATCCGGATCAATTGCACGGACTTCGTCGATGAAGGCCATCGAACTCTGAGATCTGCCCGCGTACAACAGGTTCCAACTCCCGCCAGCCGAGGCAACCTGGCGAACCATTGGTAGTATCGGTGTGATTCCGACGCCGCCGGCGATAAACAAGTACTCGGCGGCAGATTCCAGCGAGAATCCGTTCCGTGGTTCGCCGACACCGACTTCGGCGCCTGCGGTCAGGCTGTGGAACTCTCGGGAGCCGCCGCGTCCGGCCCGTTCGTGCAGCACGGCGATCTCGTAACCACCGCGGTCGGCGCGATCTCCGCACAGGGAATAGTGCCGGATCAATCCGGATGGGAGGCGAATCTCCACGTGAGCACCGGACTCCCATTCGGAGACAGGTCGACCGTCGCGTGGTTCGAGCCTCGCGAGCACGATCTCGTCGGCCACCATCTTGGAAGTCGCGACACGGAATTCCCGGTACTGCGGGTCACCTGTGGTCATCGGGCAGCCTCCTGAAATAGCCGTTCGAACTGTGTCTCGATCCACTCGAGAATAGTATAGTGATTGCTATCACTATCAAGATAGATATAACGAGGCGAATTTGTCCGCGCCCGACCGCAGTGCAATCGCCAGTCAGGATTCATGGGTATGTCAATTCAACGTGCTATTGTTCTCGGCGGCAGCGTCACTGGCCTGTTGGCTGCCGCAGCCCTGTCCGACGTCGTCAAGAGTGTGGTCATAGTGGACCGCGACGAACTGGTCGGCGACGGGCCGGATGCGCTGAAGTCGCGCCGCGGTGTTCCTCAAGGTGATCAAGTGCATCACCTTCTTGCCCTGGGGGCTGACCGGATCGAGCAACTACTTCCAGGCTTGAGCGAAGAATTGTTGGCCGAGGGGTGCAGTCAGCACGACAACCTCGCAGAGTTCGCACAATTCACCTACGGGGCCTGGCGGGCACGGTTCGAGAGTGATCTCAAACTGACCTGTTTCACCCGTCCAGTCTTCGAGGGCGTCATCCGGCGGCGTGTGCTGAAAATTGCGAATGTGACCACACACAAAGGTGTTGTCAGTGGGTTGGTCGCCTCCGACGACAAGTCGGCGATCATCGGAGCGAAGGTGAAGAACGCGTCTGATGGTGTCCTTCTAGGCGATCTCGTTGTCGACGCCACCGGTCGCGGCACGAAGACGCCGAGGTGGATCGAGGACCTGGGGTACCCGCGTCCCGCCGAATGGCACCTGCGTGTGTACATGGGCTACTCCTGCTTCTTGATCGAGATCCCGGAGGGTGAGTTGCCCGAGGGTGTCTCGGCCCTCGCCTGCGCGCCGACGGCTGACAACAAGTCCAACGGCATGGCCGTCTGGCCGTGTGGACGAGGTCAGCACATCGTGGTGGCTGCGGGAACAATGCGGAACTACCCGCCCGCGTCGGTGGAAGGTGTGCTCGAGATCGCCGACAATCTTCCGACCCCCCTCATCGCGAACGCTATTCGGTCGGCGAAGGTCGTCAGCGAGCCGAAGACCTATCAGATGTCCGGTGACCAGCGCATTCGGTGGGAAGACATGGACCGGCGTCCCGAGGGGCTCGTCGTTCTCGGAGATGCGGTTGCGTCGTACAACCCGACCTACGGCCAGGGTATGACGATGGCGGCGGTGGGATCGGTCGAACTACGGTCCATCCTCCGCGAGACGAACGGTGACATCACAGGCGTTGCCGACCGGCTGCAGAAGCAGCTTTCACCGATGGTGGACCTGGCTTGGGACAACGCGGTCAAGACCGACTCCGTCTACGAGGGCGTCGAGTACGAGAACATGGAGCCGCCCGCCAAGACGCCGCCGGAGTTCGCCAAAGCATTCGTCGAGGTCCAGTCCGCCGAACCCGAGGTTGCGCTGGCAGCGCGCAAGGCCATGCTGTGGATGGACAACGGCTACCTCACAACCCCTTCCGTCCAGAAGAAGATTGCCGACTGGATCGCTGATGGTCGTACTGTCGGCGCCGCTGCGGGTGACCCTCTCGCGATCCCCCCTCTGATTGGGGCGTGAGCGCGTCGATGGCGCAGGAAGGCGAACCGGTGACCAAGTCTATTCCGCAACTTCGCTGAGAGACATGACAACTCGGCATCAGCAAGGCGAAAGGAAGCCCTAAGACGATGAGTGTAGGAGATCAGGACAGGTACGGCGGGAGCGCCACACCACGAGTCGCGATCATCGGTGCAGGCATGGGTGGTATAGGTGCGGCAGTGAACCTCACCAAGCGTGGGATCAACTCGTTCACCATTTTCGAGAAGTCAGATGGGCCCGGCGGGACCTGGTGGAACAATCGGTACCCTGGCGCCGAATGCGATGTGCCGTCTGCCGCTTACTCGTACTCGTTTCGGGTGGTCCAGTGGCAACGGACACACGGGACCCAAGAGCAAATTCAGCAATATCTGTCGGGCACGGTGGATGCGTTTGGGTTCCGCGACAAGCTCCGGCTGGGTACAGCGGTCGAGAGAGCCGTGTGGGACGAGGCGACGTCGACCTACACCGTGACCACGAGCGACGGCGCGGCGCACGAGTTCGACGTGGTGGTCAGTGCGGTCGGAATGCTGAACGTGCCGAACGAGGTTCGCATGAGCGGGGTCGAATCCTTCGAAGGAACCATCCTGCACTCGAGTACCTGGAATTCCGATGTCGATGTCGATGGCAAGCGGGTAGCCGTTGTCGGTGCCGGTGCGTCGGCGGCGCAGATAGTACCGGCGCTGGTCCCACGGGCATCCCAACTCGTTTCGTTTCAGCGGGAGCCGGCCTGGGTTCTGCCGAAGGGCTCACGTGAGTTCAACGCCGTGGAGGCAGCGGAACTCGATTCGCACAAGAAACAGCAGGAAGAGCGCCGGAGCATCATCAAGCTGGCCGACAGCACGCTCAAGACGGGGAAGAACGTCGAAGGCAAGGCGGCTCTGAACGCACGAGCGGTCAGTGCGGCATACATCGCAGAGGCCGTAGGCGGACGCGAGGAGCTGATCGAGAAGCTGACACCCGACTATCCGGTCAGATGCAAGCGAGTCGTGTTGTCCGACGTGTTCCTGCAGTCGTTGGCCCAGCCAAATGCCCGAGTGGTGAAGCAGTCGGTGGTCGAGGTGACCCCCACCGGCGTGATCGATGGTGCGGGAGAAGAACATCCAGTCGATGTGATCGTGATGGCGACAGGTTTCCAGGCCACGAACTATCTGTCGACCTTCGATCTGGTGGGCATCGGGGGTACCCGCCTCCACGACCAGTGGAACGGTGAGCCGGAAGCATTCCTCGGACTGACGATTCCGAATTTCCCCAACTTCTACATGCTCTACGGCCCCAACACTCACGGAACGATCGTCAGCTACGTACTCGAGAGGCAGGCCGAGTTCATCGCCGAGGACGTCCGCAGGCTCGGGAAGAATCGATCGGCGCACATAGAGGTGAAGCGTTCGTGGTCGACCCGTTACGAACGCCTACTACGGCGCGCACTCGGCAAGGTCGAAGCGTTCGCCGGAAACTGCAACAGCTTCTACATGACCAAGTCGGGTAAGAACGTAACCCAGTGGCCCTGGACCCACCGCCGTTATGCGGTTCTGACTCGATTCCTGCGGGTTCCGTCGTCGCGGTTGTATCCGGACCCGGTAGGTGTGTTGGCCAAGTCCGCCAGGGCCGCGGCTTCACAGCCTCTTGTCGAAGCGTCGAGCATCGAGGACACCAATCCCCAGCTCCAGACACCACAGACAGCGGATAGGAGTCCATCATGAGCGGACGCGTAGAGGGAAAAGTCGCGTTCATCACTGGCGCAGCGCGTGGTCAGGGCCGTCAGCATGCCATCCGGCTCGCCGAAGAAGGTGCCGATATCGTCGCCGTCGATCTGTGCGACGACATCAAGAGCGTCGAGTATTCGCTCGGTAGCGCCGACGATCTGCGGCAAACCGCAGAGCTGGTCGAGAAGCTCGACCGCCGGATCGTGATAGTCGAGGCAGACGTCCGAGACCGCGGTCAGCTCGCCGCGGCCTACGAAGCGGGGATCGAAAGCTTCGGCCGACTCGATGTCGTCGTCGCCAATGCCGGCGTGGCGCCGATCGGCGGCCACCTGAGTGCGCAGGCCTTTTTCGATGCTGTGTCGGTGAACCTGACCGGCGTGATCAACGCCTTCGAACTGGCGTATCCGCATCTACGGTCGGGCGCATCCTTGATCGCAACCGGTTCGACGGCGTCGCTGCGCGAAGGCGCAGTGGATGCGCCACACAACGGGTCCGGGGGAAGTGGCTACCGATTCTCGAAGCAGGAGGTTGCGCGGTTCGTGGATGTTCTCGCAAAGTCCTTGGCGCCGTACCAGATTCGGGTCAATGGCGTTCACCCGACCAATGTGAACACGAACATGCTCCACAGTCGGCCGATGTACAACGCCCTCCGACCCGACCTGGACCACGTCAGCAAAGAGGATGCCGTCGCTTCGATGGAGACGATGCATCCGTGGCCAGGTCTGTCCGCGATCGAGGCGACGGACGTTGCCGAGGCCGTATTGTTCTTGGCGTCTGACGAATCTCGATACGTTACCGGGCTGCAGTTGAAGGTCGATGGCGGCGGTCTCGCCGGAAACATGATGGCGTGAGATGACAACAACCAATCGCGCGCCCGATCCGATCTCCACCAAGCCCTGGGAACTCCACGAGACACGAGAGATCCTCGAGCGGTGGCTGTCGAACAAGGTGGGTGAACCCACCGAGATCTTGGGACTCGATCATCCGGTCGGGGCCGGAATCTCAAACGAAACCGTGATGTTCTCGGCTCGTTGGAGCGCAGCAGCGAGTCCAGGTCGACACGAAACCCGCCTGCTCGGCTTTGGCGGTGGTGTCGGCGGCGTCGTCGATCACGATGTCGGTCCCACCGGCGATCAAAGTATTCACCCGCTGTTGACCATCGCTGCTCCGAAGGGAGCTCGTAGGTACAGACGAGAACTGGGAGAACATCAATGGTTACCAACCTGACCACGAACGACGTAGTTGTCAGTCCATTCGAGATAGATGTCGATCAGAGCGAGGTCGACGATCTCCGCCGGCGCCTCGCGCAGACTCGATGGGCTGACCCCATCGATCTGCCCGAGGGCGTCAACGGGATCCCTCACGAGGCATTGACGAGGCTCTTCGAACGCTGGCGTGACAATTTCGACTGGTACGCGCAGCAGGAATCCCTAAACAAGTTTGCACAAGTCAAAGCAGATATCGGCGGCCAGGCCGTGCACGCGATGCACGTGCGTTCGGAGCGGTCGGATGCAGTACCTCTGGTCTTGCTACACGGGTGGCCCAGCACGTTCGCCGAGTTCCGGGACGTCGTGGAACCCCTGACCCAGCCATCGGATGTCGGATCTTCTGCGTTCCATGTCGTCGCACCGTCGCTTCCGGGGTTCGCCTTCTCCAGTCCCACGCCGCATCTCGGATGGAACGACGAGCGTATGGCTGACGCCGTCATCGACCTTATGAGTGCTCTGGACTATTCGGAGTACTTCGTGCACGGTTCGGACGCAGGTCAGGCGGTGGCCGAGATGATCGCGATCCGCGTTCCCGGTCGCGTGCGTGGCCTTCACGTCAACGCCGGGGGAGTCAAGTTCGCCTCACAGCATACGGGCGAGCCTCCGACCACCGACCGACAGCGATTGGCGTTGAAACGGTTCGGGGAATACATGAAGGACAAGTCCGCGTACGCATATGTCCAGAGCACGCGGCCCGAGACGCTGGCGTACGCCCTGACGGATTCTCCGGTGGGACAGCTGGCTTGGATCGCGGAGAAGTTCTTGGAATGGGGAGACCCAGACTATCCAGTCGATGACGACCATATTCTCACCACCGTCTCGATCTACTGGTTCACGCGCACCGCCGCGTCAGCGGGGCGCTTCTACCGGGAGGCATTTTCGTTCGGTGTAGTGAAACCACCCGTCGAAGTGCCGACTGCGGTAGCCGCCTTTGCAAACGACATAGTTCCGGCGGTACGCGAGTGGGCCGAGGGCGCATTCAACATCGTTCAGTGGACCGATCTCGATTCCGGTGCGCATTTCGCGGCCTTGGAGCGGCCCGATCTCGTGGTGGACTCGATTCGGAGATTCGCTGCCGCGGTTCGCTAGAAACCTGAAAACGCGCTCGCACAGCGAATCAACGCCGAAGTGAGTGTCGTATTCGTTCACGTCGTCGCAGTCATCGATCATCGGGGCGACTGCTGGACACTTTGACTGCAGCGACGACAGTCACGGGTTACAAGGCTCTGCTGCACTGGTTTTCGTCAATTGGTCCCGTGATTCGGATCGGCGTGGAAGGTACCGGTTCGTACGGCGTCGCCGTGACCGCGCTTCTGCGCAGCCAGGGGGTCGAGGTGAACCGCCCCAATCGGCAGATACGTCGTTTGCGAGGCAAGACCGATTCGATCGATGCCGAGGCGGCGGCGAGGTCTGTACTTTCTGGAACCGCGAGTGCTGTCCCGAAGTCACACGACGAAACAATCGAATCGATCCGGTTACTCCGCATCAGTTTGTCGGGGTTGCGGAAATGCTCTACGGCACTGACTACTTCGCTACGTAATGTCATCGTCGGCACCCCTCCCGACTTACGTGATCAGCTCGAATCGATGACAACCGGAGCCGTGTTGCGCCACCGCTCGAGGTTGCGAGTCGCAGAGGGCGCACCTGCTGATCCTCGGGAGGCGACCGATCGACGCTACGGTTGCTGTCCCGTCAGGTGATCACCCAGGGCAAAGAAATGGACCGGCTTCTAATCGAGCTCACCGCCCTCGTGCGCCGAGTCAACCCTGCACTTCTGGCCGCACCGGGGTGGGCGTCGACAGTGCATCCACACTGCTCGTCAGCGCAGGCGACAATCCCGAAAGACTGCACAGTGAAGCATCGTTCGCTGCCCTGTGCGGGGTCTCTCCGATCGAGGCGTCCTCAGGAAGCACACCCGCCACCGCCTCACCCGCGGCGGAGATCGTCAAGCCAACAACACGCTCTGGCGAATCGCGATGAACCGCACCAGCCGTGACGAGCGATCGCGTACCTACGTCGCACGTCGAACAGTGGAAGGGGAATCGCCGCGGGAGATTCAGCGATGCCTCAAACGACACATTGCCCGTGAGATCTACACGTTGCTCATCGATCCGCCGGCAGTTCAGAGCGTCGACGATCTTCGGCCGCTCCGGCACAACACGGGCCTGTCCATGCAGTCCGTCACCGATCATTTCAACGTCTCACTGACAACAATCTCGCGGACAGAACGGGCCATCAAACTGAACTACGAGTTCGCATCACGCTACCGCGCATGGTTGAAAGAGTAACCTGCACAGTCCACTTGACATCAATAAGAGCATCCAAACCGGGTGCAGTCCCAGATCCTTTTTCGTTGTTGCAGAACTCCCTTTCGGAGAGCCGGTGAGTTTCGGACTGCGTGACATGTCATGACACGGGTTTATAGTTCTATCATTGTAATTTTAGTATAATGGTGTCTGTCTGAGATGCGTGCACCGACCAATAATTAGGGAGCCCCTCATGTCCAAACCCAGTATTGCCATCGTCACCGGTGCCGCCCGTGGAATCGGGGCAGGTGTGGCCAAACGCCTGTCTTCCGATGGATTCGCAGTCGCGGTCGTAGACCTCGACGAGGCCGCCAGCGCCGGGACCATTGCCGCAATCGCCGAGGCCGGGGGTACCGCCGTGGCAATTGGCGCGGACGTCAGCAATCCGGATCAGGTAGCAGCGGCGTTCGACCGTGTTGTGGCCGAACTCGGTGCGCCGTCGGTTTTGGTCAATAACGCCGGCATCATCCGGGACAATATGCTGTTCAAGTTGGGTGTCGATGACTGGGATGCGGTGATGGCAGTGCACTTACGTGGCGCATTCCTCATGACGAAGGCAGCACAGAAGTACATGGTCGAGGCAAAGTACGGTCGCATCATCAACCTGTCGAGTACCTCTGCACTGGGTAATCGAGGACAAGCCAACTATGCCGCGGCCAAGGCGGGGATACAGGGGTTCACCAAAACCCTGGCGATCGAGTTAGGCCCGTTCGGGATCACGGCTAATGCTATTGCTCCGGGCTTCATCGCCACCGAGATGACACAGGCGACGGCCGAGCGCATCGGCATCCCGTTCGACGAGCACAAAGTGAACGCGGCGGCAGTCATCCCAGTTCGCCGGGTCGGTGCGCCCGCGGACATCGCGCATGCTGCATCGTACTTCGCCAGTGAAGGCGCCGGATTCGTCAGTGGTCAGGTCATATATGTCGCGGGTGGTCCAAAGGACTGATTCGGCGTCGCCCGCAACGCTCAAAATGATTACACGTAGCGTTGGTCAACCTCGAACAACGTTGACCAACGCTACGTGCCTACCGAGTCGCGATGCCGGCCTCATTGGGCGTGATCACAGACGATTTTTCAATCAAGACGCGGGTTCTGCGACGCTGTGGGGCAGATCAGTCGGTCGAACGCGGCCAGCAAAACTTCCCGCATACGCTGTGCGAGGGGGTACCGGACGACTATCGCATTCGAATACTGCACCCAGTACAGGTGTCGGGTTGCCGACGATGGGATGCGATGGGACCCAATGCAACCGCGAGCTTCGACTGGTAAGTAGGTCCGAACGCCGAGACGATGGAGTGCACCACTGAAGGTAGACGCTCATCCGAAGTCGTCAAGGACGACTGTCTCGGCGTGTGCTGAGAGTACTGGGCGAGGCACAAGAGGGCAATGATTACTATAAACTATAACTATCAATAGATGGACGAGTGTCAGGTTTTGCTTACTGGTTCTAGTCTCGAGTAGCGAACTGGTTGGCGCCAGGATCGGAAGGAGTCCACATTGCAGCAGTTGAGGCAACCACGATTGGCCGAGATCGTGGCCGCGAGTCTGCGCGACGACATCCTCACCGGAAAATTGAAGGAGGGTGACAGCCTTCCGCGGCAAGAGCATTTGTTCGCTGAGTACAGGGTGAGTTTGCCTGCAATTCGAGAAGCGATGCGCATCCTCGAGAACGAGGGGCTCATCTCGGTGCGCCGTGGAAACGTCGGTGGCGCGGTTGTGCACCTACCCAGCCAGGATCGAACTGCTCGTATGATCAGTATGGTCCTTCAAGTACGGGAGACGACGCTCAGTGACGTCAGTGCCGCCCTTTTACACCTCGAGCCGATCTGCGCCGGACTGTGCGCCGGCCGTGAAGATCGGGTGACGGAGGTCGTTCCTAGACTGACCGAGGCTTTGGTCCGACAAGAAGAAACCTTCGACGAGCTCGAGAGCTGGACCCCGAACGCGCGTATTTTCCACGAGGCGATGGTCGACACCTGCGGTAACGAGACGATGAAGGTGGTTATCGGGTCATTGGAAAAGATCTGGTCTGCCCACGAGTCCACGGTGTGGGGCGAAGCCACACAGTTATCGCGTCATGACACTGATCCGGATTCTCCCAATGCTCGTAAGTGGCGCCGCGCCGCGCTCAAGGATCATCAGAAAATCCTTGACGCTATCATCAAGGGTGACCAGGATCGGGCAGCGGCACTGGCTGCGACCCATATGACGGCATCACACGCCAGCACTCTGGAATCGAGTTTGACCGACCGAGTTTCGGCAAACCTACTTGATGCCGTCGATCTGTCATCGTCCCGCTGACCTCTGATCAGTTCGTTGCCGGTCGCGCGGACTGGCTATTGCACCCAGGAGGGCCGGCGCTTCGCTTTGAAGGCGCGCGCGCCTTCAATCGCGTCGGCACCGGACATGATTCTTGTCTCGGCCGCTGCCTCGATCGCGTAGGCCGCGTCGAGAGTGCACAGCTGCCCGCGTCGCACGACCCTCGTAGTCGCTTGGATTGCCGCCGGCGAGTTGGATGCGATGACTGAGGCGAGCTCCAGCGCCCGTTTCAGCGCACTACCATCGGGCACAATCTCGTTCAAGTAGCCGATTTCATGCAGCCGAGAGGGCCCGATCTCCTGGCCGGTGAGCAGCATTTGCATGGCAATTGCGCGCGGAATCTGGCGAGGGAGTCGGGCGAGTGTGCCGCCGCTGGCAATCACCCCATGGCGGACCTCCGGCGCCGCGAAACGTGCACTCTCACCCGCGATTCGGAGGTCGCAACCACCGGCAAGTTCGAAACCGCCGCCGTAACAGATTCCTTCGATCGCGGCAATGACTGGTTTGTCCATGTCTGCGTTGCGTAAGACCGCGGCACGAATCGTTTCCCAGGTTTGGCGGGCGCCGCCCTGCCGATTTGCCTGGCCAACCTCCGCAGAGATGGATGCGAGGTCGGCACCGGAAGAAAAGTCTCCATTGGCACCATGCACCACCGCCACCCGATGATCGCTCGACCGGAAGGCCGACCATGCGTCCGCGAGCTCTTGGAAGCTAGACATGTCTAGGGCGTTGCGTCGAGAGGGTCGGGTGATCGTGATCTGGAAAATTCCTGGTCTCGGAGTTGATGTGATCACTTTGCCGCGCATTGGTACCTCGTCTAAGGTCTTTGGAGTCTATCAAGTATAAGATAGCAAGAAATGGCGGTGAAGGTGGTGCGGATGCTTTCGAGGTCGAGTAGCCAGTTATCAGCAGACCGCATCACCAGATTCTTCGTCCGGCATGCGGTGGCCGCTCCGCCGGACCACCGCACATCAAGACTGTCCGGATCGGCCGGAGGTCACCGCAAGGTTCACGATTCCCAGATCCACACTCACCCAACCCGCTACCGAATGCGCCGCCGGTACACCAACTGCGGGTGAGGGATGATCGAACGGCGCACACGAAACGCACCCGTCATCCGGCCCGCCGTAGTTTAGATCGACACACAGTTGACGAATCAAATTGCCACGACAAACACCCATCACCGAACGCCTGCGCCGCGAACGGCCCGAAACGAACAGCCGTATCTACCACGCCCGCATACCGTTCCGACCCGGGCCGCTTAACAGCCGCTGTACAGGGCGTCATCGACGTAGTCGCGGGGCATATGAAACCGGCTGGGATGCGAACGTGGCGGACCCGTTGGCTCAACCACTGCGCGCACATCAGTTCGTGTGCCAGGCTCACACGATGGTCAGGTATCAACGATTCACCCCGCCCCGCGCCAAAGAGCTGGGTGCAATCGCGTAAAATCCGAGACTGCTAGCCCAAGTGGATGGGGTGACTGTGGGCTGTTGGCACGTTTCAGGACCCCGTGTCATATCTGGGCTGTCGAGGAGTTGCCCGGCGGAATCTTGGACAAGGTCGACAAGTCGATACTCAGGAAATGGGCGTCCGATCTGCTTGCTGCTTCGTAAGCGTACTCGCGGTTACCGTAGCAACCGGGCAAAAGCGGCTCCGCCCAAACGTCGTTCCGACAGGGTCTTGAATTCTCCTCTCGAACTGGTTAATTCGTATTTCATGGGAGACCCGCGGCGCACCAATGGAACCACTGCTTACGCCGTTACGTGGCGGGCCCGACATCCCGTCCGCGGTCGACGCACCCGCCCCCTGGCGGAGATACGATCTGTCATAGGGGCTCGAACCCGACTCAGAGGCGTTGGGTGATGGTGAGCACGCCCAGTCCGGCAAGGGATCCGTTCGAGCGGTGACGTCCCACCGCGGCGCTTGGCCGAGAACTCCAACCCGTTGTCGAACAGGACACGCACGGGTAGTCCGTAGCGGCGAACGCCTGCTCGATAGCCGTCGAGTATTTGCAGACGCAGGATCCGGTACACCGTCGATCGGAAGGGAACGGACCGACGCCGAGGGTTTCGAGGTGCCAGGAGATGCTCTGCGGGACGTTGTCGAGTGCAGCGTCGTCGAGTTCCTTACGAGCTCGAATGACTACCTCGCACATCGTCACCGAGGTGCGGTTCGGCGACGATGCCGACTGGTGGAGCGGCGGGTGAAACCTTCCGCTCCTTCGGATTTGAAGCGAGTGACGTACTTGTAGAACGTGGTTCGTGCGGGGTGGTGTGTTCGGCAGAACTCGGTGACGTTGACGTTGTCACGAACCTTGCGCCGCCCTCGAACTAAATGTGACGAAACCTTGGATGACATTGTTCCAGAGCATTCCTCGGATACATGCATAGCTGTCTGAGGTTTCGACCATTGCCCGCCCAACATATGAAACTCAGCGGAACACTGCGGCGTAAAGGTCAGCCGCGCAACAGATTCCACACCGACTGAATCAGCACAGGGGTACTTTCAGGTTTACCGCGTCATCGCCATTCGGTGCAGCAATGTCATCGGCAGAGTGAGCGAAATGCCAAGCCGCGCAATCATCTACATTGAGGTCCTCGGGAGCTGAGATCGAGGTGCGTGGGCCGCATGTCGCGATTGGCGACCTCGGTGATTTGACCACGGAGGATGCCGCTGGCCATGTTCGCATCAGTGGTCGCACAATCGACATGATCATCGTCGACGGCTCCAACGCTTCCCTGCCATGATCGAGCGTGCGTTGCTCACCCGTCCAACGATCAGTCAGATGGCTGCGACGGCAGTGCGCGACGGCAGACTCTCCGAGGTACTGGCGGAGCCCCGGGCCAAACGCACCTGGACGATGGCGCCGTACCTGGCATCATCGTCCACCATCAACTACCAGGAAGTCACCCAAAATCCATTGGGTCCGATAGGAGTACTCCCGGGAGTGGTCTCCGCAACGCTTTTATCGACTCATTACTAAGATATCATCATTGCAATGATAGCATCGCGCGTATGGAAAAGATTGAGGTCTGCCCGACAAGCATTAGTGAGCAACGGGACACCGACTCGCTTGCCGATTTGATCGCCGGGCTCAGCCAGGACAACAGCCAGCTTGTTGTTGTTTCTGCTGCCGAGCGTCTGACCCTGGGGGAATTGAAGAGTCGGGTCGCCGACTTTGCAGAGAAACTGCGAGCCGCCGGAGTTACATCCGGATCACCGGTAGCTACCGTGGTAGACAAATCCGCCGACACGTTCGTCTCGATGTTCGCCACGTGGTCCGCCGGAGGCGTCTATGTCCCCATCAATGGTCGCTATACAGCTACAGAGCTTGCGGCGTTTCTCGCCGAGACTCCGGTGGCACTCACTATCGCCTCGCCTCAAGCTCGTGAACGCCTCGAAATTCACACCCCCCTAGTCGAATTCGACATGGAAAAGCGGATCTCACACGTGGTGAAACCCGCCGCGCCGGGACACTTCCGCTACGAGCCTGACGTGGCGTTGGCGCTGCGAACCTCAGGTACGACCGGCCCCCCGAAATCCGTATTGCTGCGACATTCGGGCACCATCGGCGCAATCGATTCCAGCCTGAGAAAGCTTCGGCGCAATTCGTCACGACCGCAGAGCTTCACACCGCGCCCAATACGGATGAACATGATCCCGACGTCTCTCGCCCTCTGGGCAGGGATCTACAATGCAGCGTTTGCCCTGCGCGCCGGATTCGGCGTGGTCATGCTGGACAAGTTCTCGGTCGAGGCCTTTGTTGCCGCCGTCCACGAATTCGACATCAAGTCGACAGTACTGGCGCCGGCGATGATCACGATGCTGGCCGACGACGACAGCATCAATGATCTCGGTCCGCTGAACCTGGTACGGTCAATCACCGCCCCGCTCTCCCCGGAAATCGCCCGCAAGTTTCACAGGAAGTTCGGCGTATTCGTTCTCAATTCCTATGGGCAAACCGAACTCGGTGGCGAGGTTGTGGGCTGGACCGCCTTGGATGTGCGCACCTTCGGACTCACCAAACTCGGTGCCGCGGGCCGCGCCTACGACGATGTAGACGTCCGAATCACCGACATTGACGGCGATGAACTCCCACACGGTTGCTATGGCGAAATCCACGTCAACTCACCATTCCGCATGCGCGACTACGTGGCTTCCGCGGACATCGATGACAGCCGGTTCGTCGACGGGTACCTACGAACGGGCGATATGGGCATGATCGATTCCGACGGCTTCATCTGGATCCAGGGACGAGTGAGCGACATGATCAACCGAGGTGGCCTGAAGATTTTCCCCGACGAGGTGGAGGAAGTTCTTCGCGAGCACCCGGCCGTACGCGATGCGGCTGTCGCCGGCATTCCCGATCGCAGACTAGGTGAGGTTCCGCATGCCTGGATCATCACCGATGACGCAGTCGTCTTGGACGAACTCTCAGACTGGTGCCGCAGCAAGCTGGTCCCCTACAAGGTGCCTACAGACTTTACCCTCGTCGAGCAATTCCCCCGAAATGAGATCGGCAAGGTACTGCGCCGAGACCTGATAGGTAGCCTCACACACGATGAGGATACGTAACCGGCCTAGAACCTTTCTACTGCTTGCGAACTCGCTGATGAACAACAAGTGCCGTCAGAGGAACGCCACCGAAATAGGTGGAGGCGCATTGCCGTAGCGGCGAGCGATCGCACGCCATTGGTCGAGACACCCAAACCGCGTTCGAGGGTAGAACTGCTGCACGATCAGGTGACAGGTTCGGTCACGCAGCCTGAGTGGCTGGTGGTCACGACCGTCTCGTATTCGACAGGGGTCAATTTGCCGAGCCGGGTCGAGCATCGACAATGGTGCGCTACATCGGTTCGATCCAGGTCACGATCGCGATCCAGAGTTCGTCGCAAGTGGCCAGGGTCGGCGGTCGAGGACCCTTCCTTCAAGAACACGGAAAACGATTCCATCGCAGCGTTGTCGCCCCCGCACCGACGTGCCTCTACGCCCGCACCGATAATCACCGGCCGCCCCGGGTCGAACCCGTAGCGCAGGCCACTCGGGAACTTGCCACGCTCGTTCGCGCACGAACCTCGCTGGCCAGGCACGCACGGCGTCCTCGAACCAGTTGTGGGCCATCTCGTCCGAGCACTGGCCCGGCGCGGCGAGGGTGTTTCTTAAGCTGACATCCCAAGTCGCACTGGCATTCTTGGCCGACTATCCCACCCCACAGTCGGCAGCACTTCTCGGCGAAGGCCGGATGCGTCAGTTCTGCCGTCGGCACAGCTACCGGGGTGGCAAGTCTGCAGCCGAACTCGTCGGACGGCTCCGGGCAGCGCCCGCCGCCGTGGACCCCATCGCGCCGAAGGTACTTGAAGCGATCGTTCGTGGATCCATCGCCCCGATCACCCTGCTCAACACCGAAATCGCCCGTCTCGAGCATGAACTTGAGGAACACCTGGCTGCCCATCCCAAAACTGTTCTGCTCGAGTCTCTTCCACGCGTCGCCAATGTCAGCATCGCGGCGTTCATCGCAGGGATCGGGCCGGTGCTCGAGCGATGCGACAACCCCGCACAGGTCGCCGCCCTGTGCGGGGCCGCACCGGTCACCGGGGCCTCGGGAAAATCCGCACCGTCGGCTTCCGCAACACCGCCAACAAGCCGGCACTCGTCGCCATTACCGTCTTCGCCGGCAACTCTCGACACAGTTCGGCGTGGGCCGGCGACTGCTACCGGCGTGCCCGCTCGCGGGGTGCCCGGCACCCACACGCGGTACGGATACTCGCCCGCGGATGGGTCCGGGTGATTTGGGCCTGCTGGGCCACCGACACCGATTAGGCCCTTCCCGGCACCGCGGCGAACAACTGCTTGTCACCGCGACTTGACCACGAGAGCTCGAATGTCATTTGTCGAATTACCTGTGGCGCATCATGATCGCCGACGAACAACGCCAGCGCACGTCACCCAATACAACGACCGCCTGACCTCCGGAAACTCCTCGTTTTCCCAAAGGGTTGACATATAGAGAGGCGCCCTGTCTGTAGGTGGACATCGGGTCGGATGTGTTTTCCACACATTGCCCGGCGGTGGCGTGCGCGTGGAGGCGGTCGTAGATGACATAGTAGTCGGGTTCGCAGAATCTGAACATGACCTGCCGTATGTATGGCAACACGGAGGCGCCTCGATAGTCCTGGGCTATGTCCGGCGGCTGCCCGTCTGTGAGGCATAGCACCTCCCGTTGCCTGGAACGGCACGATCGACCTCGTGAGGTTCGTCACCCCCAGGGTCGCCGTGCCGGAACCCGCAGGATTTCACGAGAATTGTCATGCAAGTCGATTGACCTTTTTCGCAGACTACCGGAATCGCGGCTGGGGTGATCGGCGGTCTGCGGATGTCTCGTCGGGCTGGCATGGATCGCCACAAAGGACCCTCCGGTCCCCGGGAAATTGGTGACTGAAGGCTGTATGGAATTCACCCGGGCCGCTTACTCCCGGTCGCATCTGACAACGGATCGATTTCGACATGTCGATCCGAGGTCTTCCTCATGCAGAATGTCATCAGATTTCTGTGAGCTTCAGGTTCAAGGTGCCAGTGATCACGTGAACGGAGGATGTCGAGTACGCGGCCGTAGAATACGGCTGGGTCAGCTCGAACTCTCGAAAGATGTACTCGTCGCCACCTCCGGACGGTGCCCAGCGAAGCGCGATGCCGAGCATTTCCGAAACAGTCTGTGTTTCAGCCGGTTCGGTGTGACAAGAATCTGTCATAGCAGGAGTTCGCTGGTGAAATGGCCGTCTTCGAGCAGCTGGCGCACCGTGGTGAGGTACCGGGCGGCGTCCGAACCGTCGACGATGCGGTGATCGTAGGAGAGCGACAGGAAGATCATTGATCGGACCTGTATCTCGAAGCTCCCGTCCTCACCGGTTGTGGGAACGAGCCGCTCGACGACGGCCCCCAATCCGAGAATCGCCGATTGCGGTTGGTTGATGATCGGGGTGTCGAACAAGGCGCCGCGGCTGCCTGTATTCGTGATGGTGAAGGTCCCACCACTCAGCCCGTCGGGCTGAATTGTTCCCGCACGTACACTGTCTGCGACATCGTGGATGGACCGGGCCAGATCGGGAATCCCCAACGTTGTGGCGTCGCGAATCACCGGAACCATCAAGCCCTTCTCGCTGTCAACCGCGAGTCCGAGGTGAACGGCACCGTGATAGGTGACCTCCGTGCATTCGGCGTTGAGCGACGAGTTGATCACGGGGTGTTCGACAAGTGCTTTGACGGCGGCAGAAACCAGAAAGGGCAAGTACGACAGTTTTGTTCCGGTCCGTGTGACAAATGCAGCCTTTTCCTGATCACGCAGACGGGCCACATCAGTGATGTCAGCTTCGACCACGGTGGTCAACTGGGCTGATGTATTAAGAGATTCGAGCATGCGGCGTGCGATCGTGCGACGGATCCGCGGAAGCTTTTCCACTCGGTCGTTCGGAACAAGTGATGAGTTCACGACTGAGTCCGGTGAGCTGGATGGATGGGTATGCGTTGCGCTCATTGGTGTCCTTGCTTACTGAATTCGATTGGGACGCTGGTGTGCAGAGGGTGCGCTCAGCTGACGTCGAGTAGTGCAGCGCCGAGGCCTTGGGGGTTGAATATATTTTCTACTGTGATGGCCTTTTGAATATCCTCTATGGTCGGGATGTACTCGAGAGTTTTGTTCGGATCGGGCTTGACCGCTACCGACTCTAGTTATATTATATACAACATATAGATGGGAGTGAGCCATGACAGAGAGTCTTATCGCTCGGCCGGAAGTCCTGGACGAGCAAGTTGCGGTTATTCCGCCGATCATCGACGTCGATGCACACGTCGTCGAGCCGCCAGATCTGTGGAGCAGTCGGTTGCCGGCACGTTTTCGTGATGCAGGTCCGCGGATTGTCAACGCACCTGCCGGTGAAGTCCAGCTGGTCGACGGAAAGTATGTCGAGACACCCGGGACGGAAGGTCCGGACGTCGCATGGTGGGTGTACGAGAACACTCAGAATCAGATCAAGCGCTATGTTGCGGCCGCCGGCGTGCCTGCCGATGAGGTGACTAACGAAGGAATCAACTTCTCGGACATGCGTCCGGGATGCTGGATTCCGAGCGAGCGCCTGGCCGACATGGACCTCAACGGTGTCCAGGCACAGATGTGCTTCCCCAACTATGTGCGATTCTGCGGTCAGATCTTTCTGTGGGGACAGGACCGTGAGCTGGCCAAACTGAGTGTCGAGGCCTACAACGACTGGATGGTCGAAGAGTGGTGCGGATCTAGTGGGGGGCGGCTGATTCCGCTGTGCCTGGTGCCGCTGTGGGATGTAAATCTTGCCGTCGCAGAGGTGCGCCGTAACGCGGCCCGTGGCGTGCGTGCAGTTGCCTTCAGTGAGTTGCCTGCCTATCTCAATCTCCCTAGTCTTCATTCCGGTTACTGGGACCCGTTCTTTGCGGCGTGCCAAGAGACCGGGACTGTTGTGTCGATGCACATCGGATCCGGTACCAAGACTCCTCAGACATCGGCAGACGCGCCCGGTGCGGTAGGTGCCACGATCATTTTCGGCAACAGTGTTGCCAGCTTGACCGACTTCCTGTTTTCCGGTGTTCTGCATCGATTCCCGGACTTGAAACTGCTCTACGCAGAGGCGCAGATCGGATGGATCCCCTACCTCCTGGCGCGTGTCGATGACGTATGGGAAACGCACCGCGGCTGGGCAGATGGACAGCTGAACTGCCCGGAGCCGCCGTCGACCTATTACTACCGTCAGGTCTCTAGCTGCTTCTTCAAAGACCCTGTTGGCGTTGATCTTCTGGACAAAATCGGCGTGGACAATGTTCTCTTCGAGACCGATTATCCGCACCAGGACGGAACGTGGCCGTACTCACGAGAGTCTGCAGCTCTGCAGTTCGGTCACCTGGAGCAACCGGTCATCAACAAGATCGCTCGCGGAAATGCGATCGAGCTCCTCGGTTTGACCTTGCCTGACTGACGTCGAAGCGCTCGGTCGGCGGTCGGATACAGCGCTCACTGCTGGGCAGCGAGTGTACTCGGGCGACCGCAGTCGGTCCGCCGTCAACCGGATGATGGGGAAGTTCGTCCTGTCGCCCGGTTGGCGGCGGAGATCGTCACCGGGCGCTTTGTTGATGTATCCGATCGACCTGTGAGGTGGAATTGCGTGACTGGCATGTTCGTCGACCGTTCCGGCGGCGTCCTGAGAGTGACATTGAATGCGCCGGAGAGGCGAAACGCGGTCGACACCGCACAGGTCAACGACTTGGCAGATCTTCTTGCTGACGATGCGGACTTGCGCGTTGCCGTAGTGGCGGGTAGCGGCGGTGCATTTTGTGCGGGAGCGAGGTTGTCCGCGGCCGGACCCAACCCTGGGTTCCTTTCGGCAGCGCGAAGGCTCATCACCACCATGACATCGTCTCCCTACCCCATTGTGGCAGCGGTCGACGGTGCTGTCGCGGGTTTCGGATGTTCGCTTGCGCTGGCCGCGGACATCACGGTGGCGTCTGGGCGTTCGACGTTTCTCCAGGCCTTCGTGAAGGTAGGCCTGATGCCCGATGGCGGTGCCAACGAGCTCCTCGCGGCCTCCGTCGGTCGGACGCGAGCACTGCAGCTGGCGATGAGTGGAGAAAAGCTGTCGGCTGAAGATGCCTACCGCATGGGGCTGATCAGCAAGTGTGTTCCCGACCACGAGTTTGAATCGGCAGTCGGCCAGACGGTGGACCTATTGGCGCATGGCCCCACGTTGGCGCTTTCGAATATGAAGGCCGCGATCAATGGGGCCAGCCTTCCGAACCTCAACCGCACGTTGGACTTTGAGGATGCCGAACAGGCGCGGTTGCTGGCATCGCAGGACTACAAGGAGGGCGTTGCGGCCTTCCGTGAAAAGCGTCAACCGAGGTTCGAGGGACTGTGACGGAGCAAAGACGAAAAGAGAACGGGATGAGTCTAAAAGGGCGCACGATCGTGATGTCGGGCGGAAGCCGTGGCATTGGGGAGGCAATCGCGGTCAAACTTGCGCGCGACGGCGCCAACGTGGCACTGCTGGCAAAAACAGCAGAACCCCATCCGAAGCTGCCGGGCACCATCTTCACTGCGGCAAAAGCGATCGAAGAAGCCGGCGGCGTCGCGCTGCCGTTGGTGGGTGATATCCGCGACGACGACTTCGTGGCGTCGGCGGTGGCGAAGGTGGCCGCAGAATTCGGTGGTATCGACGTAGTGATCAACAACGCCAGCGCGATCGATCTGTCACGTACCGAAGATCTGTCGATGAAAAAGTTCGATCTGATGAACAACATAAACGCGCGCGGCACCTTCCTTCTCTCGAAGCTGTGCATCCCGCATCTCCGCAAGTCAGTCAACCCGCACATTCTCTCGCTGTCGCCACCGCTGCAGACCGAACCCAGATGGCACGGGAAGTTTACCGGCTACACGATGTCGAAGTTCGGTATGAGCCTGGTGACCCTCGGTTTGGCGGAAGAGTTGCGGGAGGACGGGATCGGGGTCAATTCCCTGTGGCCGCGCACCACGATCTTCACCGCGGCGACGCGTTTCGTCGGACGAGCCGACGATACCTCCTCGCGGACCGTCGACATCATGGCCGACGCGGCCTACGTGATCTTGACTCAGCCCGGGAAAGACCTTACCGGCCAGTTCCTTATGGATGACGAGGTGCTCGCAGGCACCGGTGTATCCGATTTGTCGGTGTATCTGCCGGAGGGCGGAAGAGATGCCGATCTCAAGCTCGATCTGTGGGCGGAACCAACTGCCACGATTCGCTGAGAGCCGTCGTCAGTGCGCCAGCCTGAGAAGTGCACGGGCGTCGGGCAATATGTCCGCCCGTAGGTGAGATCTCTACCGAAACAGGTTGAGAGACAATGTGTTCAATAGTCACGACTGCCGGCAATTGCGGCGCACTCTCGTGTAACGGCGTCGGTCAATGGCGATTCGTCAGGTGTGCACGCGGTCAGCGAATCCTATAATATATAGTCTAAAAAATAAGAGGGAGGCTGATCGGTGGTCAGTAATTCGAGCGGCAATACGTTGTTGGCCGGGCTGAGGGTAGTCGAGTGCTCAATGCTCGGGCCGGCAGCGGTATCGACCCCATTGGCAGACCTTGGTGCGGAGGTGATCAAGGTCGAGATGCCGACCGGGGACTACGTGCGCAACATGAGCTGGCCGATCATCGAGGGCAAATCCTTGCTGCATCTGCACGTCAATCGGGGAAAGCGCAGTGTCGTGATCGACCTCAAGAACATAGAAGGCAAAAAGACCTTCCTCGAACTGGTTGCCGGCGCGGATGTGGTGGTCGAAGCCATGCGTCCCGGAGGCCTCGAGCGACGAGGGCTGGGTTACGAAAAGCTACGTGAGGTCAACCCGCGGATCGTCATGCTGAGCATCACCGGATACGGACTGACTGGGCCTTATCGCGATCTGCCCAGCCATGGAATCGCCTACGATGCCTGGGCGGGCGCTGTTTCTCCCGAGACGAACGCGGACGGACTGCCCTCCATTCCAAACCATACGTCGATCGGGATCACAGCGGGACCCCTGTTTGGAACCGCAGCGATACTGGCGGGGGTCGTAAACGCTCAAAAGACTGGCAGCGGATGCTATCTCGAAATTGCGCAGTCGGATGCAGCTGCGGCTTTCGACTGGCTGCGGAGCGAGACCTACCGCTCGTATCGACGTCCAGAGTCGGAGGTGACGGGCAATCCGACCGATGACTATGCGCGCCGCCCACCAGGTACTTCCGGCATGGCGGATGGCGTCCGCTATCAGTTCTATGCCTCGAGCAACGGACACGTCTTGTTCATGGCGTCCGAGCAGAAGTTCTGGAAGAACTTCTGCCTGGCGATCGGGAGACAGGACTTGTTCGAGTCCAAACCAGGAGAGATCTATGCCGATCATGCGAGGGGCGACACCGCCCTTCGTAGTGAATTGGCCAAAATATTCGGACAGCGGACATCCGCGGAATGGGTCGAGTTGGGCCTCGAGCATGATGTCCCCATCGGCCCGGTCAACACTCCTGAGAACATCTCGGCGGATCCACAGTTCGCTGATCGTATGGGCTGGCAGCCATCGGAGACACTCATAGCGGAGCAGTTGCCCTTCCCCGTCCGGGTGGTGGGGCAGCAGCCTCCGGCGGCGTCGACTCCGGCACCGGAACTCGGTGAGCACACCGACGAAGTCCTGAGTGAGGTGCTTGGCTACGGCCCCGATCGCATTGCAGCACTGCGTAAATCGGGCGCATTCGGACCGGAGTAAAGGTGCGAGGACCGACCCTGGCAAATTGCACGATCAGATCTGATTTGGTTAAGAAATCACTCACATCCACCGGCGGCTGCTGAGGCTTCGGCGGATGTGTACATCAGGAGGCAAATATGAGCGACCTGCTTAAAGACAAAGTCGCGATCGTCACTGGATCAGCTCATGGCATCGGACGAGGACACGCACTCGAGCTGGCTCGCCACGGAGCCAAGGTCATCGTGAACGATCTGGGTACTTCGGTGCACGGCGAAGGCACCGGGCACGATGCCGACGAGGTTGTTGCGCTGATCGAGAAGAATGGCGGCATCGCCATTGCGGACTACTCCGATATTGCGGACGAAGACCAGGTTCAACAGCTGTTCGATCGTGCGACACAAGAATTCGGTCGCGTGGATGTGGTCGTCAACAACGCCGGAATTGTGCGGGACAGAGCCATATGGAACATGTCTGTGAGCGATTTCGATTCTGTGATGCGCGTCCATGTTCGGGGAACATGGTTGATGACTCATGTCGCTGCAACAAAATGGCGCGAACGCGCCAAGGCCGGCGAATCGTTCACGGGCCGGATCATCAACACAACGTCGGGTGCAGGCCTCAGCGGGAACTTCGGGCAATCGAACTATGCCACCGCCAAGGCTGCGATCGTAGGGCTCACCCTGACAACAAGTCTGGAGCTTCTCGGTCTCGGAGTCACGGTCAATGCCATCGGCCCAGGAGGAATGACACGTTTGACCGCGACCTCGCCGGTGGGGGAGCAGGCCTTCGAGCCCGATGACCTCAAGCCTGATGAGTACCACCCTATGGATCCGGCAGGAAGCTCTCCGCTGGTCGCATGGCTCGCGAGCGACCAGGCGCAACTGGTCACGGGGCAAGTGATCCGCGCTATTCATGACAAGATACATCTTATGGGTGGCTGGTACGAGAAGGATTCGGTGTCCAGCAACGAAACCCGTTGGGATGCAAACACCCTCGGCGTGAAGCTCGCCACCGACATCTTCCACACCAGGGCACCAGGACTGCGCTGAGTCTTGGGTAGGGTGCTCGATCCCTCGATCAGCCCAGGGCGCTGCAATGCGCGATCGGAGAACGAATGTACTTCACCTTTACGCATCCGATGCACAAGCATCCGTATAACCCTGAGTTGGTCACGGGTTCGGGTATAGGCGCGGTCGCCGTGGCGGCCGAAGCGGCGGGGATGAACGGCATCGGATTCACCGATCATCCCGCGCCGAGCCAGCGTTGGCTCGACAGCGGTGGCCATGATGCGGTCGATCCCTTTGTTGCGATGGGATTTGTCGCGTCCCAGACCCAGACGTTGCGTCTTATTCCGAATCTCATTGTGTTGCCGTATCGCAATCCGTTTGTCGTGGCGAAATCTGCGGCAACGTTGGACCGGTTGTCCGATGGTCGGTTCACTCTCTCCGTCGGTGTGGGGTATCTCAGACGAGAGTTCGACGCGTTAGGCGTGGACTTCGACGAACGAGCGCACTTGTTCGAAGAAGCCCTGGAAGTCATCCGGGGAATCTGGTCATCCGACGAATACTCCTACCCAGGACGGCATTTCACGGCGAGCGGAATCACCTCGCACCCACGGCCGGTGACCAAACCACATCCGCCTATCTGGATCGGCGGGAACTCGGCGGCCGCGCGTGCGCGAGTCGCTCGCCACGGCAATGGTTGGTCTCCATTCCCGGCGCCGCCCGCATTAGCTCAGGCTGCTCGGACATCAGTGCTCGACACCACCGGTTTGAGGGCTGGAATCGACGATCTCCGCCGCAGGTTGGACAATATGGGCCGAGATTCAACGGACATCGACATCTCGTTCCGAAACGTCGCCGGCGGTAATCCTGGTGACGCCGATTTCAATGCCGACGCCTATTTGAGTGGGCTCGAGGACCTTGCGGCACTGGGTGTTACGTGGGTTCAGGTTGACCTTCCAGGGGATGGTCTCACGCACCTCCTCGACACCATCGAAAGTTTTGGGCAGTCCGTCATCCAGGCCCAATGACCTTCGGATATTTGGGGTTCTCGGCTTGACTCCGACTCGATCGGCGCGGATCGGGATGTCCGAATAGGGATGGGTACGCCACGTCGCGCGCACCCATCCTTGGGCCCGTCGTTAGGAAGTTGCCTTCTCGGCCGTGTATCGCAACAGCATCTCAGCGACACAGGCAGGCTTGTCCTGGCCTTCGATCTCCCACTTGAAGGAGATCCCAACCTGCACTCCGCTCGGTACATCAACAACGGAGGCAAGGGTGGCACCCAAGCGGATTTTGCTGTTCACCGGTACGAAAGACGGAAACCGGATCTTCTCGTACCCGTAGTTCACGCCCATCGTCATCCCGTCGATTCGATAGACGGTGTGGGCGAGTTGCGGTCCGAGTGCCAAAGTCAGCAATCCGTGGGCGATGGTGGATCCGAACGGGCCGTCGGCTGCCCGCACGGGATCGACATGGATCCATTGATGGTCGCCCGTGAGATCGGCGAAGCGGTCGATTTCATCCTGTGTCACCGTATGGTATTCGCTGTAGCCGAGAAACTCTCCGATCGATGCCCGGAGTTCGTTGAACCCGTTGATGATTCTCATTGTCGTTCCAGCTTTCTTCTGATGCGGTCTGTTGGTCGGTGGTGTCCGAAAAGAGCCGGTGGCGATTTCCTCTCCACAGTCGTCGCGGCGAGGAAATCGAACCGTAATATACAGTATATTATCACTCGCTCCACTCGTCATTGGCGGTCCAGCTTCTGTGGGGCCTTCGAGCACCTCGACTACCTTTAAGTCCCCGGCGGCGTAAATCGCGGCGCAGCGACCCCGCGCAGACGGCGTCGTTGGAAGTCTGACGGGCAAGGGCGTCGACGGTGTGCGAGTCTGACCGCGGCTGTGGTGTAGCGGGTGAAACGGTCGTTTCATCGGTGCCACCGCTTCTTATTGCCTCGGTGCGTCGTAGACGACGACGTTCCGCGAGATTTGATGTGAATCATCATGTGGCTCACAGTGGTACGTAGCGCTCGGCACGTGTCGCCGACACGTTCAGTCGCACATCTGCTTCGTCAGGCCGGGGCGGCCGGTTGTATTGGCTGACTTCCGCTCATATTCCGGAAAGGATTCGGTTGTGGGCTCTGTTTATGTGAACGAGGTTCCGTTCACATCGCCCGTGCAGGCACGTTCTCGAATCCCTGCCGGTTGGGCCGACGCAGACTCCCTTATTTCAAGAGGTGGTTTTCGATATTTCGTGGCCTATGTTCGCCCCGGTGTTCGAAGGTATCTCCCAAGCTGACGATCCGCCATGAGCGGCGCCTCGTGGACATCATGAGGCAAGCGCTGCAATTGGCCGACAATGGTGGGTACGAGGCGGTCAAGATGCGGGATCTTGCCGCTGGCGGAGTGGCGCTCGGTACGATCTATCGCTTCTTCGCCTCTCGTGACTTCCTGGTCTGCCGCGCAACGAGTGCTTGGATCCACTGGGCGGCAGTGCGCAGTCTGCCTCGTGGTGGGAGCCGGGACTTTCGTCGCAGGTCGGCCTACCAGTTCGAACGTCTGGCTGCACAGTGGGCCGCGCACGCCAGGGGTGGAGGCATGGGTGAGAGCCGCGACGAGTGATGACCCGCTTGTGCAAGAACTTCAGGCCAATCACGATACGTCACTGTCCGCCATGCTCCGATGGAAGAACTCGATCCTGGCTACGCGGCAGCACTTCGTGCACAGATCGAGGTGCACGCATTCGGCGGAATGATCCGGTGGGTTTCACGGGCAGCGTTCCATCGAGGACTTGAAATCAGACTTCGCGGATCTACTGGCGCTCGTGTTCGACGGGCCGGTGTACAGAGAGCAAGGCTGAGTTCTGCTTACGAGATCCTCACTCCTGCTGACGCATTCGATGACGTTCTGTGTATATTAGGCCGAACTGCAGATTCGATATCCTTGTGCAGGGTGGGTACTGATGATCACATTGCGGGGCCGCCAAAGCGGTACGCGGCCGATCCGGGCAACGCTCGGCATATCATCGATCGAATCGTTTTACGATCGAACTTGCGGTATTCATACTTATTTCCGATGCCATCCCCGAGTTGATGCCTAGATTCTTGGGGTCGCGTAGCCGGTCGAAGTTCAACTTCACTGCTTCGGCGTTGTAGGGGCTCCCGTCGGTGAACATCAACCCGTCACGAATTGTGAGCTCGAAAGTGGCGCCGTTGTCGGTGGTGTTCAGGGCCTCCGCCATCGACAGTTGCAGCGCACCCGTGATCGCGTCACTGGTGAACAGGGTGCCGAAGATCGCGTTGGCCAGCACAGAGTTGGCGTTGCCCTGGTTCATCAACTGCACGGTGTCGATGGTGCGAGGTTCTGCAGTGCTATCGCGGATGGTGGGCTTTGCCTTTGGTGATCAGGAAGTCGTCGAGCTCGGGGGTTATGGTCCATGCGTAGTAGTCTTCGGCTTCCCACGGGGCATTGACCTGCATCCGCCCGAATTCGTTGACATAGTAGTTCTTTTCGCGTGAGCGCTCGTCGGTGATTATCACGAGTTCGGCTGCTGTTTCCTGGAGCCGCTGGTTGTATGCGTCGTAGACGTCCTCGCGAACTTCGACCTCGCTCAGGCCCTGCTCGATCATAGGTATCAGGAGTTTGGCGATGTAGCTTGCCCAGATCTCGAACCAGGTCGGTAGTGTGGCTCCACCGGAGATCGGTTGCGAGTTCGGTCCGTACAGCATGAATAGGTTGGGGAAGTCGGGGACGGTCATTCCCAGGTATGCCTGTGCGCCCGCCTCGGCCCACCGCTCATGCAATCCGACGCCGCTGCGCCCGCGGTAGTCGACGGGCCACAGGTACTTGTGGGCATCGAAGCCGATTGCTGCGATCACGAGGTCAATCGGATGCTCGACCCCGTCGTCGGTGAGGATCCCATTTTCTGTGAACCGCACGATGGGTTCGGTCACGAGGTCGACGTTGTCGCGGGTGAGTGCCTCGTACCATTTGTTGTCGACCACTGGCCTGCGCGCCATCGGGGCGTAGTCCGGGATCAGTTTCGCGATCAGATCCGGGCGATCGCCTACCTGCTCTTTGATGTACGCGACGAGCCCGTCTCGAACCTTGTCGGTCCGTTCGTTTATTTGCCCGCCTTGGGCGACCCATTCTGGATCGGTCAGGTACATCTCGCGGGCGTCGAATAGCGGCATGACCGCAACGTAGCGGCTCCAATTCCAGTAGTAAGGCATGGCTTCGAGCAGCCACGCGGCTTCGTCAGTCAGCGGATCACCGTATTTTTCGCGAGGACTGATCCACTGCGGGGTGCGCTGGTAGACGTCGACGTGGTCGGCGGATTTGGCGACCTTGCCGAGTAACTGGACCCCCGTGGAGCCGTTCCCGATAACGGCCACTCGTTTGCCTTCGGCAGTGTGTTGGGGCCCCCACTCTGTGGTATGCAGGACTTCTCCGTCGAAATCTTCGACGCCGTCGAAGTTGAGCTTTCGCGAGTTCGCGAACAATCCCACTGCGCTGACGACGATGGCGGCCTTGATATCGCGCTCGGTGCCGTCGTCAGAGCGCACTCGAACGTGCCATGACGAACTGTCCTCGTCGAAACGCGCGCTGACGACGTCCTGACCGAAGCGGGTGTGTTCGAGGACTCCGTACTTGCGGGCAACGTGTTCGAGGTAGCTGCGGACCTCGTGTTGCCTGGCGAAGTACTCCGTCCACGGGTAGCACTTCTCGAAGCTGAATTGATATGTCGCCGTGAGCGTGTCGACTCGCACGTCCGGGTATTTGTTGATGCTCCAAACCCCGCCTATCTCGTGACGTCGCTCGAGCAGGACAAAGGGGATGCCCAGTTGGCCGAGTTGAACACCCATCGCCACCCCGCCGAAGCCGCCGCCGATGACGAGCACCTCGAAACCTTCAGGCAACTCTGGACGCTCGCCGTTCCAACGCGCACAATGTGGGAGTTCCTCGAACGACAGCAAGGTTCTGCGCATGCGCAGCAAACGCTCGTCGACAGGATGGCTTTCGGCCATCTCGATCAGTCCGTCGAGTTCTGCATCAGTCGGGACTCGAAGCTCGAGGTCCCCGGCGTCACGAAGCAAGAATCGGACTGCCTTGTCGCGCAGAACACTCAGATGCGGTTCGGCAATCGTCAGCTTGGTTGCTTGCCCTCCGCGGATTGTTTGCTGTTCGAGCGGTATCTCTGCAATCTCGTGGTCGCCTGTTGCTTGATAGAGTGCCATTCGCAACGCATTGACATCAGCCTGCTCCACGGCTCTCTTAACGAATGCCTCGTCCACTTCTTCGTCCCTTCCGGCGGGGTGTGAACCACATCGCCCGCGATTGACTGCTTGAGTTCCGGCGCTTGGATCCAGACATCTGCTCAGTGAAATCTGGCCGACTGCCTGGTTGGTGATTCAGTCCTCGAAGCCAGCGCTGCAAACGATGTACAAGCCGCCGAGGACTTCTGAGCGTGTGTAAACGAATTGCCCTGATGCGAAACGGAAGTAAACCTTTTGTATCACAAAGTGTCCCGGATCACGCTTGAGTAATCAAGGGGCACGCCACGCTGCCAGCGAGGGTACCGCCAGCTCGTATACGCAGGCTGAAATACATGAAAGTATTTGGCTAGCAGGCGAATAGAGGAACCTCGGAAGCTGACGTCAAGCAGGCGGAGCTCGGCCGCGCAATGGCTCCAGTTGCGCCGAGAGAGGGGTGACGTCGTAGGCCGCGAGAAGATCGCAAAGGACTCGATACACACAAGGAGTAATTCACCGGAAGTGCGCTGTGGACACGAGATGGTTTGTTGCCTGCAGAGTTCGAATCTATCGCGAATTGGTGCGGCCATTGTCAATGCATCTGACTCACGGCGTGGTCTCTCGACATAGCCACCAAATCCTGCCGAGGTCGATGTCGACCTCAATTGTCCGCCGGTTGGACACTGCAAGAGTATGTTCCGATGATTCGTCGGGCGGCCCACTCATCCGGTTTCGATGTTCGAATCGAACAGTTCATGGAGATTCTCTATCATGTAGCTGATTGCTTCTTTCGAAGACGGTGTTGACGGATACGCAAGATTCCAGATGTGCGGCATCCCCTTGTGGATTTTCAGTCGGACGTCAGTCCCGGCGGCAGCCGCGGTCTGAGCCAATAGCACCCCGTCGCCGTACAGAACCTCTGCATCGCTGACCTGGACGACCAATCTTGGCTGATTCGACCAACTTCCGAGCACTGGAGAAGCCAGCGGATCGGTGGCGGGGTGTCCCGCCAGATAGCTTTCGGCAGCTTCGATCGCCTGAGTCAATGAGAATAGATCGTCGGTTGCACTGTTCTCGGAGTAGGTCTCGGCAGTATTGCGGAGGTCTGCCCATGGTGAGAACAGGAATGCTCCAGCAGGACTCGATATCTCGAGGTCCCGGAGTCGCAATAGTAGTGCGGCCGCCAGGCCGCCTCCGGCAGAGTCACCCCATAATGCGATGCGGTCAGGGCGGATCTGCTCAGTGATCCACTGATAGGCAACCAAGGCGTCATCCACTGCTGCCGGGAATGGGCTGACCGTGGATAACCGATAACCCACGGAGAAGATCTGCATCTGACACGCCAAGGCAATTCGGCCGACGCTCTCGGCGAAGTGCTGCGGCGACCCTTTTCGATATCCGCCACCGTGGAAGTGGATCAGGGCCCGGTCACTTTTGGCTTCGGCAGGGGTGATTCGCAGGATGGGCACGCCGGCGGCGTCAAGGAGGTCGAAGACGACCCTCGTCCGAGAGTCAGTCGTAGAAATGTCGGCTTCGGTCATCGTTTAACCTCTTGTCTATTGCTTTCGTGAAGTGGATAGCGTGTATCCGTGTGGCTTCCGTTGAAGCGGTCACGCGATCTGTTCCAGCCGGGGGTTGGTGTGCGGCCACCGATCTGCCTCGTCAGCAGTTGTGCCGATGCGGAGACAGGTTGTGCTGCGGCGGGGATTTCACTGCCACGGAGTCGTCCGATATGGGCCATGGTGAGGCTGAAGACGACTCGGCCGTCGGGGTCGAAGACCGGAGCTGCGATATTCCCGACGATGTAATCGGAATTCGCGTCGAACTCGCGGACCGCGAAGTTGTCCTGGCGTTCGAAGAACTGCTGAAGAAAGGCTTCACGAACTCGCGGATCGTTCGGGCGTTCCGCCAGTTCCCGTGTCACATCGGGGCGAGTAGCGCTGAGGATCTCGATGCCGATCGAGTAACCCCGCTGTTTGACGATCGGACCATGAGACTTTATGTAGTCGGCCACGCGTTTCTGTAGGTCGCTTGGAATGGTCGCGATCCAATCCTCCAGCTCGGCCGGCGGCATCCATGCCATGAAAGGTTGGCCGAGCGGGGGCAAGAGAGGTACCCGCTGTCCAGGTGCGAGTTCGACCGGGAAGCCGGTCGGTTTGCCTTCGACGGCAATGCACAAGACGTCCTTGCCGACCAAGACGGTTCCGGAACATTCGTGGCCGGTGACCGCCGCCAGATTGATCATCTCGGCGCGGGCCAGCTCTATGACCGGGTGAGCAACGGATGCTGCGTGCCCGGCGGCCGCCACCGCCGGGCCGAGTGTGTATGTCTTGTGACGAGGGTGCCGACTGACATAGCCTCCCTCGGCCATCACCTGGAGGATCGCGAACATCGATCCGGGGCTGATCTTCAATGCTCTGGCCAGTTCACTGAGCGTAAATGTGCCGCGCTCGTTGACGGACAGGTAATCCAGCACTTGAAGTGCGCGTCGCGCCGAGGTGGACATCCCACTCCTCACTTGTCGAAAGATGTTGACGTCAACTTTCGCCTAGGCTAGCTTAACGCGTGTATTAGAGACAATGTTTTTTATATTCTGAAAACATTTCATCGATTCGTTTGTCAAAGAAGCGGCCTAAATTCGCCCTGCATGCGCGGCTGAAGGCATTTCGTTCGGAACCTCAGTATCGCAAACCAAGTGCAGCTACACACCGAAAGAAGGACCTGATGTCTGGTATCTCGTCGTCGCCCGATCTCGTCACTGGGATCACTGACACCTTTTTGGTCACTGACAAAGTTGCGCTGATCACGGGCGGCGGCAGTGGTATCGGCCAGGAGACGGCGATCGTGCTCGCCGCCGCCGGTGCGCGGGTGATCGCCACCGACATCGACAGCGCTGGTTTGGACGTGACACGTTCTCTGGCAAAGGAATCGGGGCTGGTCATCGACACACGGATCCTGGATGTCTCTGACCCGGAGGCAGTGTCCGCGGCGGTCGACAACGTCATGGTCGAGCACGGAAAACTCGACGTGCTAGTCAATGCGGCCGGAATCCTCATCACACGTAGCGCGCTCGACGTCACGCCGGACGAGCTCGAAAGAGTGCTCCGTATCAACTTGGGCGGCACTTTCTTCGCATGCCAGGCGGCTGGTCGGGCCATGAAAGCCGATGGCCGAATAGTAAATCTCGCCTCGGCGATCATCGACACCGCAAGCCCTGGCCGCGGCACGTACGGAATCTCCAAGGGTGGAGTCGTGCAAGTGACGCGTACCTTTGCACTCGAACTCGGCCCCGCAGGTATTCGTGTCAACGCGATTGCGCCAGGTTGGGTCGAGACAGGGATGACAAGGCAACACTGGACAGCCCCTGACGGCACCATCGATGAAGATAAGCGCACGAAGTACATCGCAAAGATGCAAGGCATCTCACCCATGGCGACTGTGGGGACATCTCGGGATATCGCGATGGGGGTGCTGTGGCTGGTGTCTGGGGCCGGGTCATTCGTGACTGGTCAGGTGATCCGGATCAACGGTGGAGCATTCATGGCATGACTTGTTTCAACGGTCACCAGTTGCGCAACCGAAAGAGAATCACGAGCCGATCCGCGATCAGCACAATGGTCGAGCGAACCAGCAGATTCACGGTGCTGCTGCACCTGCCGCGCAAGGCGGATACGGAACAATACCACCCGTGAAGTACGGGCCGGCACTTTCCGGCTACGAGTCGGAGGCTGTCCGTGATGCTCTGACCACGGCATTGTCGCCTCTATCGGAGCATCTCGCCGATCGTTGACCTGGGTCTGGGGGAAGGGCATGGCCCGACACGCGGACCTCACTGTTGCCGCCGGAATAGCGTCTACTTCTGCGATTCTTACAGTCCGTGGCCGCGCGGGACGAATGAAAATATCAATGATCTTCTGGAGTGGACCCCAAAAGTTGGACTCTTAATGGAACCTTATGCGATGGCGGGTGTTTGGGCGCGGTACTCGTCGGGGCTGAGGTAGCCGAGTCGCTGTTGAATGCGGGTGGTGTTCCACCATCGCAGGTAG
>NZ_JAWLRZ010000015.1:0-115429 GCF_033142425.1 Rhodococcus sp. IEGM 1366 | reverse complement strand
CTACCTGCGATGGTGGAACACCACCCGCATTCAACAGCGACTCGGCTACCTCAGCCCCGACGAGTACCGCGCCCAAAAACCCGCCATCGCATAAGGTTCCATTAAGAGTCCAACTTTCGGGGACCACTCCAACAGCCCGTTGGCGTTCCTTACGGTGGAATGGCGCGGATCGGGGATGTGAATCGCAGAAGTAGACCGGTACGCCCAGCGATCGCGCGATCATAAGTGTGACGGGCCATTTCGGAACCCTGATCCCAGGTGATCGACCGCAGCAACACCGCCGGCAGATCGCGCATCCGCGCGGTCAGCGCCGCATGGAGAGAATCGCCGCCACGGAAGGGAAGATGCAGCAACCGAACCATCCGTCTCTGGCGCTCGACGAGCGTGCCGATCGCTGATTGGTTGTGGGCGCCGGTAATTAAGTCACCTTCCCCGTGCCCAGCTTGCGAACGATCCTCGGGAGGGAATGGCCGCCCATGAATAGTGAGCATCGGCTGCTCGAATCGCGGGCGGCGTAGCTCCCCACGCCGCTGGGCGCGCCGGTGGTCACGGCCGGTGTGCAGCGGTGACCGCCGCTCTGGGGCCAGTGGAGAGGGCCGCAGCAATAGCGATCCAGGCTGGTAGATGGCCCTGTAGATGCTCTCGTGGCACAACGACATCCGTGGTTCGTCGGGGAAGCGCACCCGCAGATGTCGGCTGATCTGCTGCGGACTCCACCGCTGGGACAACAGTTCCGCCACTACCTGCTGTAATTCTGGTGTCATCAATTCTGGTGTCATCTCCAGGCGTCGCCGATGCTGGCGGGTTCGTCGGGCCGTGGCACGTCCCGTCGGTGGGCCTCGAACGGCCGATAATCGTTGCCCGTGACTGCGTTCCGGCGAAGTTCGCGCGAGATCGTCGAGGGCGACCGCCCCAACCGGCCTGCGAGCGCTCGGATACTCAGTCCCGCATGGCGTAGATCGGCGATCTCGATGCGTTCGTCTTGGGACAGAAACCGGGCACTGATCTCACGCACCGCCAGCCGCTCCAAGGCAGGTACGAATCCCACGGCCGCACCGTTGCGGTAAGTCTTGTAACCGCGCGACCAGTTGTTACCGGCGGTTTTCGGATACACCGACCTCGCGGGCAGCCGCGAGAATGCTCCACCCACGGCCGCGGAGCTCCATGAACCGCTGACGCTTGGCCGACTGCGGACGACGCCCCGGCCCCTTCTTCACACGACGAGATGACGACAACACAAACTCCAGAATCTAGGGAGAAGTGTTGCGACGACCGATAGAAACCGCCGTCGAACTTCATGACCAGGTCCCGAGCTCGTCATCGACGGCGGCTACCTGGCCCAGTGACCTCCGGTCACGGACCGAGTCGGTACGCCTTCATCTTTCGGTAAACGGTGGCACGCGACAGCCCCAGGATCTGCGCCGCCTTGGAGCGGTTCCCCCCTGCTTCGTCGAGGGCGTAACGCAACGCGTCGAGTTCGGCACGCTCGATCATCGTAAGAACCCGTCCGCCCTGAACAGCGGCGGGCAAATCCGCAGGGCGTACCACTCCCCGCTTTCCGGCGCGGTGCAGCTTCTCTGCGACGGACCTCAACTCCGAGACGTTCCCCGGCCACGAGTACGCAGTCATCACATCCAAAGCGTCCGCGGACAATTGCATGGCAGCACCCAACGTCAACTTTTCGACGAACTGCTGCCAGAGCGGACCGATGTCGGCAGACCTGTCGCGAAGCGGCGGCAGCCAGACATGGTCGACTTCGAGTTTGCCTGCCACAGTCTCGGTGTCGATAGGTGACTCGGCAGCGAGGGTCAGCAGGACTGCGGTCTGGCGCGCCTCCGACTGAAGCAGGGCGCGTAGCCCGGTCAGGAGTGGGCCGTCCAGCGCGTCGATTCCACGGATTACTACCGGTGTCGTGCCACTGATGAGCCCGGCCACCCGTTGGAGCCACGCCGCGGTTCCCACGGTGAGGTGCTCGGCCGCGTCCACAACGGTTCTGGGCATCGGTGCACCAGGTGTGAATTGCCTGCCCATCACCGCGGAAGTCTTCCCAGTCCCCGATTCTCCACCCACCACGACGGGGGTCCCCTTGAGTACATGCTGGTTGATGCGCTGCACGACAGTAGCCCACGAACGTGAGCCGCCCGCCAACCGGAATTCACTGTGGGCGACGCCGCCGGCGCTGTACGACCGTCGGCGTTCGAGGACGACGATTGAACCCGCCCCATGCCCGAGGGCAGTGACATGAGCGTCGAACTGACCGACCGAGAGCTCGACTGGTATCCGAGTGGTGTGTCTGTGCCTGGAGTCCCCGGAACGCTGGCGAAGGATTCCGATGTCCGTGGGCGCCAGCGTCGCTGCTGTCACACTCTGCATCACGATGTTTTGCGGGCCGAAGGCGACGACGGGCTGCAGATGGACACGCGACGCTTCCAGAAACGCGTCAAGCAACACTCGAGCCGCGGGTTGCTGAACATCGAGCGCGTGCTGTTCCAACTGAACGGCGACTGAATGGACCAGCGGCTTGAGCAGGTGCGTATTCGCCGCGACGCCGGTGGAAATGGTGATGACCGCAAGCAGATTCCCGGTAATCGGATGACGGACCGGAGCGCCGGTACAACTGGCCTGTTGGTAGAACTCCGCGAAGTGCTCGGCCCCCGAAATCTGAGTCACCCGGCCCGTGGCGGCTGCGGTGCCGAGTCCGTTAGTCCCCACGGAGTCTTCCGACAGCACTGCACCACGGACCGTGCCAAGCCGATCGAGATGCTCCGCTGCCGTCCGGTCCTGGAACCAGCGCCTCAGCACGCGTCCGTGGGCGTCGGCGAGAACCAGACCAAGGTCGGTGTCCGCCAACCCCTCCGATACGCGCGCGAGGGGTGCCGCGAACATCGTCACCAGTTCCTCGTCGAGGTATTCGTCGCCCACATGCGGAACCGACGAGACCGCCGTGGGTGTGCCCAGAGCCTGTCTGGAACGTTGCCAGGACTCGAGGACATCCGCTCTGACTACGCCCGTCACAGACGGCGCAGAGAAGAACGCCTCACGGACCTGCGCGAGGCGCCTGCCGTCGAAATCCGAATCAAGAGTTGAGCTCACGTACATCTCCATGGGGTCTGACAGTCGCGAATGTGACGCAAAACCACATCTCCGTAATACCGTATGACAGAACTTAGGCTACGTGGTCGGTTCCATTGCCTCGGACAGCCGACCGGTGTACGCGACGACTGCGAGCTCACCTGCCAGCTGGATGTGGCTCTCGCATGCCGCTCGAGCGGCACCCGGATCTCGCCGCTCCGCCGCCGCGACAACGATTCCGCGGAGCTCGCGCATCGACTCCTTTACCCGGCCGTCGTCGAGAAACGCTGCGCGGCGAAACATCGCGATCCGGCTGTGAATGCCTGACAAGGACACTGCAAGAACCTCGTTGCCCGCTCCTGCGAGTAATAACTCGTAGAAGCGATGCTTGCTGATCTCCCGGGACTCGACTGAGCCTTGCAGGTACGTCTCCTCCATGTCCACGATGTGCCCCAGCAGGGCGATGGCCTGCGCATCACTCGCGTTCACCGCGAACAATTCCCCGGCAAGCCCTTCGAGCGCGCGCCGCACCTGGTAGATGGCCTCGATGTCGTCCTCGGACAACACCGTTACGATCGGCCCGCGATTGGGGAGAACGTTGATCAAATGCTCACTCTCGAGCTGGCGAAGAGACTCACGGATCACGGTGCGGGACACGCCGTACTGCTCACACAGTGTGTTCTCGCGGAGCCTTTGCCCCGGCACCAAGGTGCCGTCGAGTATCTGATCACGCATTGCATGCAGAACCTGTTGCCGCAGCGGGGCTGCGTGGTGCTCGATGTTGACGGTCCTCACGAGTGGTCCCTTTCATCACTGTCTCAAAACGATTCAGTCCGGGCGGACCCGCATCGGACAGTCCTACCGTAATACGAGATCGAACAGGCGAACCACACCGCGACCCCTAAAAGGACCTACACGACAATGACCTCATCGACCACGCTCCCGGACAGCGTCACGCTGCACGGCTACACAGTCCCCACCGCCTTGTACATCGAGGGGCAGTGGCGCACCACCGAGGATTCGTTCACAGTGGAGAACCCTGCCACCGGCGAGGAGATCGCACGGGTCCACTCAGGCTCCGCGCAGGACGCTCTGGACGCTCTGGACGCCGCAGACCGTGTTCAGCGGTCTTGGCGGTCCGTCGCACCACGCGACAGAGCGGATCTGTTCCGGCGCGCACACGCGGCGCTACTCTCCCGATCCGATGAGATCACGACTGTCATGACGCTCGAGAGCGGGAAGCCCCTCACCGAGTCTCGAGGCGAGTTCGCGCTGTCCGCCGACTTCTTCCTCTGGTACGCAGAGCAGATCGCCCATCTCCACGGCACCTACGCTCCGGCTTCGCGCGGCGGATACCGCATCGTCACCACCCATCAGCCGGTCGGGCCGGCGCTCCTCATCACCCCGTGGAACTTTCCCTTGCTGATGATCGCCCGCAAGGCCGGGGCCGCACTCGCGGCCGGCTGCCCGGTGATCGTCAAGTCCGCCCGGGAAACCCCGCTGACCTGTGCACTATTCGTCCGAGTACTGGAGGAAGCTGGCTTCCCTGCCGGCGTCGTGAACCTCGTCCACACCACATCATCATCGTCGGTGTCCGAGGCAGTGATGACCGATCGGCGTCTGCGCAAGGTTAGCTTCACCGGCTCTACGGGAGTTGGCTCCACCCTGCTGCGACAAGCTGCGCCCGGAATCGTCAACGCCTCGATGGAGCTCGGAGGCGACGGTCCGTTCCTCGTGCTCGATGACGCCGACGTTGACCTCGCAGTCGAACAGGCGATCATCTGCAAGTTCCGCAACGCCGGTCAGGCTTGCGTCGCCGCGAACCGCATCATCGTGCACAAGTCCGTCGCAGACGAGTTCACCGCCAAGTTCGTTGCCGCTGCCCGCGCACTGAAGGTCGGCGACGGATTCGACCCCGAGACAGACATCGGTCCGATCATCTCCGAGCGCCAACTCGACACCGTGACTCGGCTCGTAGAGCAATTGCGCGAAATCGACGCAGAACTCCTGACCGGCGGCTCCCCAGTCGAATCGACCGGATACTTCTTCGAACCGACGGTCTTCGCGGTCCGAGACCGCACCAGCGCCGTCTGCAACCAGGAACTGTTCGCGCCGATCGCCACGATATACACCGTCGGATCCACCGCCGAAGCGATCGAGTTCGCAAACGACACCACCTACGGCTTGGCCGCGTACGTGTTCACCCGCGACCTGTCCCGTGCGGTCGCGGTCAGCGAGCACCTGGACTTCGGGATGGTGGGCGTCAACCGCGGAATCATCGCTGATCCAGCGGCCTCTTTCGGTGGCATCAAGGCCTCTGGCCTCGGCCGCGAGGGTGGCCACGACGCGATCAACGAATTCCTCGAACCGAAATACCTCGCGATCACCGTTGACGAGAAGGAAGCACTTGCATGAGCACCGCCCCTGACACCGCCTCGGCCCCCGCCGCGGTTCGCACCAGCAACGAACTCGGGCTCGGCCTGCTGCGCCAACCGACCAGCGTGCTGTTCGGCCCCGGACAGCGACGCCAAATCCCGGCGATCCTCGAGTCACTCACCGACCACGTCCTCGTCGTCACCGACGAAAGAATGGCCGCCAGTGCAGATTTCATCGCAATCAGCGAAGAACTACAGACGCGCGGCCTCACCGTGTCCGTGTACGCCGGGACAGAGCCCGACCTTCCCCGCGAGAACATCCTCGAAGTGGCCGAGCGATTCGGCTCCACCGGGATCGGCGCCATCCTCGGCATCGGCGGAGGATCATGCATGGACCTCGCGAAGGTCGTGTCCATCGTCCTCACCCACGGCGGGGACGTGCGTGACTACTACGGCGAATACCTCGTCCCCGGTCCGGGATGCCCGGTCATCACCGTTCCCACGACCGCGGGAACGGGCGCCGAGGTCACCTCGATCTCAGTTGTCTACGACAAAGACAAGGGCATGAAGATCGGGGTCGCGAGCCCCCACCTCGAGGCCTTCGCCGCGGTAATCGACCCTGAGTTGACCCTCACCTGCCCGCCCGGTTTGACGGCCGCCGCAGGCGCGGACGCGCTCAGTCACCTCGTAGAAGCGTTCACCGGCCGCGCGAAGAACCCATCCGCCGAGGACATCGCGACGAAGTTGTACGTCGGCAAGAACCGACTCACGGATCTGTACGCCCGCACCGGAATTCCGCTGCTGCAGTCCGCCCTCGGTCGCGTTTGCGCGAACCCTGCCGACCTGGAGGCACGTTCGGACACCCTCTTCGCCGCGTACTGCGCGGGGATGGCAATCAACACCGCCGGCACCGCCGGCGCCCACGCGATCCAGTCCCCGATCGGAGCTCTCACCCACACCCCACACGGGTTCGGGATCAGTGCACTGCTGCCGTACGTGATGCGTTACAACCTGCCTGCTCGGGTTCCGGAGTTCGCCGAGATCGGCCGGCTCCTCGGCACCGCAGATGCCGCGGGGTCCGAACTCGAGCAGGCGCGAGCCGGCATCACCGGGATCGAGAACATCCTGGAATCGATCGGAGCGCCGACCGACCTGAAGACCCTCGGGCTCTCCCCCGACGACTTCGACACCGTCGCGAACCAGGCACTGCTGGCAACGCGACTCACGGCGAACAACCCCCGCGATCTGGACCGCGGTGCGGTGCGATCCATTCTCGAACGCGGATGGGCCGGCGATCGCAGCTGGTGGACCGTATGACCGCACAGCCAGATTCGGCACGCTCGTCTGTCGCAATCATCGGCGCCGGTTCGATCGGTGTCGCCTTCGCGGTCCTGTTCGCCAAGGCCGGTTTCGAAGCCCGCGTCTTCGATCCCGTCCCCGACGCACGTAGACGCGGCAAAAACGACGCACTCGATCGACTGAAGTTGCTCGCGGATCACCGGCTCCTCGTCGAGGAACCTGCCGCGATCGCCAGCCGGATCACCTTCCCGGCCTCGATCGAAGCCGCCGTGCGGGACGTAAACCTCGTTCAGGAATGCGCTCCCGAAAAGGTGGAACTGAAGGCCGAAATCTTCGTTGAGGTAGCGCAATTCGCGCCAAGCCGGGCGATCCTCGCCAGTTCGAGCTCTGCGATCGTGCCGAGCAGGATCGCAGAGCGCCTCGACGATTCCACAGCGGCCCGATTGGTGGTCGGGCATCCCGGCAACCCCCCGTACCTGCTGCCGGTGATCGAGGTCGTACCCTCGCCCCGCACCGACGCGATCACGACGGAGCGAGCGGAGCAGATCTACCGCCAGGCGGGGCTGCGACCGGTCGTCGTCCACCGCGAGGTCGAGGGCTTCGTGTTCAATCGACTACAAGGTGCCCTCCTCCGCGAGGCGTACTGCTTACTACGCGACGGCGTTGCTTCGGTCGACGACATCGACGAGGTGGTGCGGAGCGGTTTGGGCCCCCGATGGAGCGTCATCGGCCCCTTCGAGACCGTCGATCTGAATACCCGGGGCGGGATCGAGTCTCACGCAACGAAGATGGGGCCCGCGTACGCGAGAATGGGCGCCGAACGCGGACAGGACGACCCGTGGACGTCTGACCTAATTGCACGTGTGACTGCAGAACGCCGAACACTGCTCGCACTCGACGACTGGGACGATCGGGTCCGTTGGCGTGACCGGCAGTTGATGCGACGCGCTTCCCTTCTCAATGACTGATGGTCTCACCGTCTGAGGTGCCTCTTCACGATGAGACCGGTGAATCCCAACTGTTGACTAATGGATCTACATCGATGCCAACAAAGCTTTCTCCGTTACGAGACGGTCCGGTCCGGTCCGTCATAGGCGGCCACCATGCGGTTCAAGCATCTCCACCCGATCTGATCACCGAGATCCGTCCCTTTATCCCTGCGACACCTATTGGAGGGCCGATGGCCATTCCGGCCGATAAAATCGACTCAAACACAACTATCGAGCCAAGCGACCTGGACCGACTCAATGGAAATTTCTCCGGAAAGGTGGCTGTAATCACTGGTGCCGCCGGTGGACTCGGTGTCGCCGTTGCGCGCTCATTCGTTTTGGCTGGCGCTAAGGTTGTCGTCGCCGATCTCGATCGGCAAATCGGCGACGCTGTGACGGCAGAGTTAAACAAGGTCGCTCTCGATGGAGGAACCGGCGGCCAGGCTTTCTACCGTCGCCTCGACGTCACCGATCCGGCGAGCGTTGCCGAAACCGTCGAATGGGTGACCACCACAATCGGGAGCACAGATGTACTTGTCAACGCCGCCGGAGTCGTCGAGAGCGCAAACACCTTCGAACTCGACGATTGCATGTGGGAACGCGTACTTGACGTCAACCTGACGGGAGTGTTCCGGTGCACCCGGGAATTCGCACGCACCATGGTGGGACGAGGCGGTGCAATCGTAAATTTCTCTTCCATAGCAGCGGCTATCGCGGTGCAGCCGGAACGACACCTCGCCTATGACGTCTCTAAAGCGGGCGTGTCCCAGATGACGCGAGTGCTGGCCGCCGAATGGGCGGAGCATGCGATACGTGTGAACGCCGTAGCTCCCGGGCGCGTCGACACACCCCTACTACGGTCACTGACGGTCGAGACACCCGATATTTTCAACGAATGGTTAGCTCAGGTCCCTATGCGCCGCCTTGTCCAGCCGCAGGAAGTTGCCGACGGAGTGGTTTTCCTCGCTTCCTCGAGCGCTTCTGCCATCACAGGTCAGACGCTCTTCATCGACGGAGGCGTCACGATCATCTGAGCACCGACTGATCGCGACGGCAGGACGTGGGGGACATCGGCGTAGACGTGGTGTCAAACTTCGGAACGCCATTCGTAGACGTCACGCTGCTTTGGCGCGACCGGAAGCGTTCTCGTTATTTCTGGGTCAACGCCACCATCGCTGCGTGCATCTCGAACATGAGACACGCACAGCGCATGGTGGCAAGAACCCACTCGCTCGCGACGCACGTAGAGACTGGCTGCAGTGACAGCGGATATCGACGTGCCTCATTACACGGTCCAACGAAAGATGAGATAAATCGGCATCCCAGCCCGAAGAGGCAGGGTGAGGAGCACTACCACCGCCCTCAATTCCGAGATCTTCGAACGCACGGAAGGATCCAACGCCGACGATCTCCCGCAAACAGGTGCAGCAGTCGACGACGCGCTCCAATACCGCTCGGAAGTACCTGTGGCGGGCGGTCGATAAGAGCGGCAATATCCTCGACGTCCTGGTGCAGTCACGACGCAACGCGAAGCGGCGAAACGCTTCTTTTGCAAGCTGATGCGCAAGCACGGGCGGGCACCGAGAGTACTGGTGACCGAAAAGCTCGCCAGTTACGTTGTGGCACATCGAGCGTTGATGCCATCGGTCGAACACCGGCGCTCGAAGTACCAAGTACCTCAACAGCCGGGCAGAGAACTCGCACCAACCCACCAGACAACGAGAACGCGCCATGAAGTATTTCCACTCACCGGGCGCAGCGCAACTGTTCCTGGCGGTGTTCAGTGCGATCTCACCACAACTTTGGCCCCTGCCGACACAAGCTCACCGCAAGCGATTACCGCTCCGAAATGACCACCCTGTTCGCCACGTGGATCGACGTCCACGGCCTATCTACCGCTGCCTGAACCTGTTTCCCACCAACGCAATTCTTACCAGCGTGACCGAATTCTGTTGATTACCAGTTGCATTCAGTCAATTTGACAGAGCCTCCAGGACAGCGCGGAGCCGCCGTCTGGGTCGAATTACTCTGCTGCGCTCCAGGCTTGGAGATACGCCTCTTGAACAGTTTCTTCGGACAAACCCTGATCGCGAAGAACGCGGAGAACCATCCCGTACACGCGTGAACGGGTCCGGTAGTAGAACTCGGCGAACGCGGATTGATCGCCGCGAGTGACCTGTTCGAGGATCAGCGCTAGTTCGCGAGATTCGGCGATTCGTGCGGCAGCCGGCCGCGGAACTGTCGGTAGGGCATGCGTGGCAACGTCGAGTGCCTCCTCCGGCTGGCTCACATCGTGCGACTCGCCCACACGATGTGGCTCGACGAAGGGTTGTCTCGCTTCATCGAGTACAACCGTAGCGCGCATGTCCGTTTGTTTTCCGACAGCCCGCCCGCTGTCAGCCGGGAGGTTACTGCGGCATCAGGACCGAATCGATGAGGTAGACGGTGGCATTTGCGGTCTTGACGCCACCACAGAGGACGGTTGCGTCATTGACCTTGATGTCGTCGCCCGATCCGGTGACGGTGACCGTTCCACCTTCGGCGGTGGTGTGGGTGCCGTCGATATCGGCGGGAGCGATCTGACCGGGAACCACGTGATAGGTGAGGATCTTCGTCAGTGTTGCACTGTCGGTCTTGAGGCTGTCGATTGTGGCCGGGTCGATTTTCGCGAAGGCGGCGTCGACGGGAGCAAAGACGGTGAACTCACCACCGTTGAGGGTGTCGACCAGATTGACGTCCGGATTGAGCTGACCGGATACAGCAGCGGTCAGTGTGGTGAGGAGCGGATTGTTCGACGCTGCTGTCGCGACCGGGTCCTGCGCCATTCCGCTGACCGAGCCGGCGCCGGTCGGCACTGCCGCTGCGTAGTCCGCGCAACCTGCCCCGACGAGATCCGATGCGGGGTCTGCCATTGCACTGGTCGTCGACATCGACATGCTCGACGTTGTCGTCGCAGCGCTGGACGTGGCATCTGACGAATCATCGCTGTCGGATGAACAACCGACAATGCCGACAAGTGCGAATGACGCTGCTGCCGTGACTGCCAGAACTCGAGTGGAGGTGGATGCGTTCATAGGTTTGCCTTCCATAGATGAAGTGCCGGTGTGCACGTTCCGTACAAGGCATTCGGAGTAAGCGCGGTTGTGGATGGGAGCAGCTTCGAGCCATGTGCCTAGGGTCTCTTGGCATAAGAACGCCTCCGAGCACGGTGAGCGGTGCGCAGTTCGCGGGGCCCACCCCGGCGAGGCGGCAGCCGCAAGGCTAGCCGTGCGTGGCAATTCCATGCGCGCGATACCGCCACGACGCTGGTGTAACCGATCGGCTCGAATCTGAAACCTGCCCAGAATTTCACCATGTCCCGCCCCGAGCCCGGGCCGGGACGTTTGGTGCGTTGAAGTAAAGGAAGGACTCACCGGCGTCACGCTGGGGGACAGCTGACGCCGGTGAGCAGTACGCACCAACCTTGATATCGGTACGTAACCGAAACCCACCCCCTAAGTGACAGCCGGTGAGCGGACCTTATGTGGCGATTGCCGTGACCTCGACGAGCGTTCCGCCACAACAGCTGATTTGACATCCTATCCGGCCTAAAGGCCGGAGATTCCTACCAGCGCACTACTGCGCTTTCGGCGAGTTCCTGCTTCACAGCGCTGCGCCGGAACAAGTTCCTGTCCTACCTGCGCTCCACAAGCGTTTAACCTCTCCGCCTGCCCGGCGGCGAGAATGTTCTTGGCTGCATTCACATCCCAGTCGTGGACAGCCCCACACCGGCAGGTCCACGACCTCACTGCCAACGGCGTCGGCCCGTCCACCACCCCGCACACCGAACACAATTGCGACGACGCAAACCAGCGGTCGATCACGGCGAAGATGCGCCCACTCCGCGCGGCCTTCTCTTCGAGCAGGCGCGTGAACATCGACCAACCGGCGTCGTGCACCGACTTCGCGAGTCTCGTTCGCGCCAAACCCTTCACACACAAGTCCTCGACATACACCGCTTGGTTTTCGCGAATGATCGTCGTGGACGCCTTATGCGCGAAGTCGCGGCGTGCGTCGGCTACCTCGGCGTGCGCGCGAGCCACCTCAACTCGGGCTTTCTCTCGGTTTTTCGATCCCTTCCGTTTGCGTGCCAAACCCTGCTGCGCTGTGCGGAGTTTGCGTTCGGCGCGGCGAAAGAACTGAGGCGATTCGATGACCCGTCCATTGCTCATCACCGCGAATGTGGTGAGCCCCAAGTCGATCCCAACCTCTATGTCGAGTTCGGGCAGCGGCCCCGACTCCACAGCTACGACGAACGACGCGAAGTACCGCCCGGACGCATCCTTGATGACGGTCACCGACGACGGCTCCGCCGGCAACTCCCGGGACCAGCGCACCTAGACGTCCCCGATCTTCGGTAACCGCAACATCCCCCCTGGCATGATCTGAAAGCGGGCATTGCGGGTGAACCTGATCGACTGCCGATTGTCACGACCGGACCGAAATCTCGGCGAACCGATCCTGCCGCCCTTGCGTTTACCGGTGACCGAGGCAAAGAAGTTACGATACGCGGTGTTCAGGTCCGCCAACGCCTGCTGCAATACAACACTGGACACCTCACCCAGCCATACGCGCTCAGGTGTCCGCTTCGCCCCAGTCAATGCTTTCGAAACCTCGGCGTCCGAGAGATAGGGCCCTCCCGCGCGCCGCGAACGTTCACGAGCACCGAGCGCGTCATTGAACACCACCCGCGCACACCCGAACGCCCGCGCCAGCAAATTCTGCTGTCGCGGCGTCGGATAGACGCGAAACTGGTAACGAAGCTGCACCCCGAAATCGTAACAATGGTTTATGACAGAATTCAGCACCATTCGAACTGGCAGGCACTGCACTTTCGCACTGCATGCACACTTGGTTTTCGTGACGAAATATCGACACAAGGTGTTTTCCGCCCACCACCTGGAACGAATGGAGGAGATCATGCGGGCAGTATGCACGGACTTCGAGTGCGAACTCGTCGAGTTCAACGGGGAAACGAACCACGTCCACCTACCGGTGAACTTCCCACCCAAGGTGGCGCTGTCGAAGCTAGTGAATTCACTCAAAGGTGTGTCGTCCCGGCGGATCCGGCAGGAATTCCCGGAACTCGTCCAGCACTACTGGCGCGCACAACGACTGTGGTCCGGTTCGTACTTCGCGGGTTCGGTTGGCGGCGCCCCGATCTCGCTACTACGCCAATACATCGAGCAACAGACTCGTCCGGTGTAGAACACGCTCGACCCCTGTCGGACCTCCCGCGTGGGCCTTCACCACCGCCCTCAAGGACGGTGCACTAGCCCACCCTCCGGTAGCCAGTGGGAACGAATTCGAAACCTCGCAAAGGAGCGGGATTGGGTGGAATTCAACTCACCCCGAGTGTTTCACCGTGCACAACATTCCTGGTCCCGTTTTGAAAAGCAAAAGAATAGGCAAACTAGCTCCAGGCCGCAACGGTCGGGGTTCTGCATGCGGACTCGCAGCCGAGCGGTTCAGGTTCTTGCCGGTTGAGCACTCAGCCCACAGGATTCGACGTCATTTAGGGCTACTCCACTTCGGGGGTGTCCCTATGGTTTTCGTCAAGCGGCTGCTGTCGTGGGTTGGCGGTATAGCTCGTGGTTCTTCAGCATGGCATAGAGGACATCGCAGCGGCGTCTGGCGAGGCAGATGAGGGCGGCACCCAAGCTTCTTACCTTCGGCTCGTTTGCGGTCGTAATACGTGCGGCTGGTGGGGTCGTGCAGGGCGGCGAACGCCGAGAGAAACAGTGCGCGTTTGAGTTTGCGGTTACCTGATCGGGCGGGGTGTTCTCCGCGGATCGAGGTCCCGGATCGGTGGGTTACCGGTGCGATTCCGGCGTAGGCGGCCAGATGGCCGGCGGAGGCGAATGCTGATCCGTCGCCGACTTCGAGCAGGATCCTTGCGCCTGTCCTGACGCCCACGCCCGGCATGGTGGTCAGGACCCGGGAAAGAGGGTGGGCATCGAGCATCCTCTCCACGTCGTCGCCGACAGATTTGCGTTGCTGGAGAATCCCTTTCAGCGAATTAGCAAGTTTTGGGAGCACGATCTCAGCGGCCGTAGTTCCAGGAACAGCAACGGTCTGCGCCTCGAGGGCGGTACGTATGTCTGAGGCTACCGGGCGCCCATGCGCGGTGCATATTTGGTGGCGAGCGCAGTCAGTTTGCGGGTGCCGGCCGCGCGTATGCCGATCGGGCCTCCGCAGCGGGACAAGATTTCCAGCACCGCTCGATGTGTTATCCGAGGGCCTAGGACGTGTTCAAGAGCCGGGTGAATCCCGGTCAACAGCCCTCGGATTCGGTTACTGATGCGGGTGGCTTCGCCAGCCAAATCGTCGTCGAAACCGACCAGCACGCCGAGTTCGGTAAGGGTGTCATCGCCGGTATCGACCCGTCGCATTGTGTGCGGCATGGCCTGGGCGGTGTCGGCAATGATGAACGCATCACGAGCATCGGTTTTCGCGCTCCCGGGATACAGATCAGCGATTCGGCGCATCGACAACCCCGGCAAGTAGGCAACCTGGTGTCCACATGCGCGGGCCACGGTGACCGGTAATGCGCCGATCGTGTTGGGCTGATCGACGACAATCAAGATCGGCCCGTGTGCAGCGAGTTGGTCGAACACCACACGCAATCGAGTTTCATCATTGGGTAGCGCCTTGTCGTACAGGCGCATCCCTTCTATTGGGCGTCAAGCGCCGATACCGCGGCGTATGTCCGCACTCGCCGCCCCCGAAATGTCGACGCTGAACATGCGGCCCATTTGCGGGACGCCGTCACCACGCAGCTACATGAGCAATGGTCAACGCAGCAGATCTGCGTCTGGCGTCGGCGTGAACACCCGGCCGATCCAGATGTGAGTCTCGCACGCCACCATCTACCACTACATTAGGTCACACACAAGGTCACAAAAAGTCTTCTACAGCAATGTATTTCAAGAACTGTGTACCGATCGTCCGATTCGTCGACCACGCGGAAAGAACGCTCTCACGGTCGCGGGTGGATACGGAACATAGTTGGACGCGATCTTCGATCCGCGCAGTGCGCTGGCGCGTGATCATCAGAGCAATCCCCCGATCCCGCAGGCTTCGAGAAGCGATCCGTGTCCTAACCGCTACAGCCGCGGTGGTCTCGACTCAAGCTGTCATACGCACATGGTCCGTGGGCCGACGCAACCGAGTGCACGACGGACTCAAACGGAGGACCATTCAAGGGGTGGGCGATTTTTCGGTGATCGGCTGTACCGGTTCGTTGACAGTGGCGACCCGCGGACCGGCCGGAGCCGGCGAGGTACTGGTGGTGGTGCGCGGCTCGAAAGAGTCGTATCTGGCATGGTCGACCGACCCGCTACCAAGGGGCACCGAGGTGTTGGTGATCGACATCCACGGCGCACGGACAGTCCAGGTCGAACCCTGGCCCGGGCTGGGAATGTGAAGACCGATCCGCACAACACAATGTAAGGAGCGAAAAGCATGTTCGGCTACCGAGTGCCCGCGCCGGATGAAGCGATGCTGATCTCCGGAGGCAGAAGCAAAGGTGACGCGCCGTTCCGGGTAGTGACCGGCCACGGCGCCTACATCACGCCGCTATTTCGCAAAGTCCGGTTTCTGACCCTGGCGATGTGCGAAGCAGAAGTCGAGGAAACATGTGTCACCCAACAGGGGATCAGCCTCAACGTGCGCGCAGTCATTGCCTTCAAGGTGGGCAATGACACTGAGAGCATCATCAGCGCAGGTCAACGTTTTCTCTCCGACCAAGACCAGATGTCCGTGCTCACCGGGCGGATCTTCGCCGGACACCTGCGGTCCATCATCGGGTCGATGACCGTGGAGCAGATCATCAAGGAACGTCAAAAGCTGGCCACAGAAGTGCTCGACGGATCGAAGGAAGAGATGGTCAAGATCGGATTGACCGTCGACGCACTACAGATCCAGTCCATCGACGACGGCTCACTCGGCTATATCCGCGCGATGTCCGCTCCGCACAACGCCGCCATCCAACAGCAAGCGCAGATCGCCCAGGCAAGAGCCAACCAAGCAGCCGCGGAAGCAGAGCAGGAATCGCAACGCAACCAGGCTCAGTACGCTAGGCAAACAGCGATCGTGCAGGCTCAGTACAAGGCTGAGGTCGACAAGGCACAGGCCGAAGCGGCGCAGGCGGGCCCGCTGGCACAGGCGCAGGCACAACGAGAAGTGCTCGCGATGCAAACGGAGCTGGCGCAGCGAGCCGCTGAACTCCGCCAGCAGGAGCTGGTTTCGGAGGTGGTCAAGCCTGCCGAGGCGGACGCCGAGCGGGTACGGATACTGGCCGTGGCCGAAGCCGAGAAGATGAAGATCCAGGCAGAAGCCGCAGCTTCTCACAACCGGGTCGCGCTCGATCGGCTGTTGATCGACCAGCTCCCCGAGATCGTCAGGCAAGCGGCCCAAGGGTTGTCAGGAGCGAACCTGACCGTACTCAACGGCGCCGACGGGCTCAGCGAGATCGCAACCGGCCTAGTCGGTCAGGGCCTGGCGATCTACGACTCCCTACGCGACAGCCTCGGGCAACACGAGCCGACCGAGGAGGCCACCGACCGCGGCGAACTCAACGCGCGCCCCGCCCCCGGTGAGGATCTCTGAAACAGCGCTCACACCAGAAGCGTTCATTATCGGCGAGGGTTCTGGTTACCAGCCCTTCACGGTAACGGCGTTTCACGAGCTGACGTTGCTCCCGCGTTTCGAGAAGATCAATACGTTCATCTCACAAGCTGATCGAATCCACGTGTCTTCCTAAGAATCAACATGTTTGAGAGAAATTCCGTTCTGCTGCCGTAACTCGGATTGTCCTCGCGCAGCCGCGTTCAGCGGAATCCTCGGTCTCTACTTCAGCAATAATTGGTGATCCATTGCTGCGCGAGTTGTTCGTTCCTCTCCGGTCTCGCCGAGTACGACACTCCTGACAAATCAGCGACACATCCGTAGAGGACGATTTCGATACCGTACTCAGACAACATCCGGTGAACTCCCCGCGTCAACCGGGTAAGAACTTCGCCGCAGAGGTCCGGGTTCGCTGCATCGCTGCTGGTGCGAAAGCTGAGCATGTCAGACATGCTCATCGTACTTTCGGGCACTGACGCTATCGGGGAATGGGCTTGTCCTTCAAGCATCCTCCGATGTTCATGTGAAAAGTAGCGTCCACGAGCTGTTCGAGGTGCCGTACGACTACGAGTTGTGAGCGTGGCCAAGAGAAGTGCTCATTCGTGAGCTTCGATAGTTGTGCGGGCGTATCGTGGAACAGATCGGGGCATCTCGCACGTGATCGTAGATTTTACGTCGCCGCCGATCTGAAATAGCTTCGGCCGTGTCATGGCTGGGACAGGAGCGTCGTCATGACGCACAACACCTTCGATTCCCCGTCCGTCGAGGGTCCAGGTGGCGGCGACTCCACGCAGGTTCCCAGGCTCCGGCTCAAGCCCGAACAGCACGGCGTCACCGCGGTGCCGATCGGCAGTGTCGACGGGGCGTGGTGGCCCCACTCCACAGATCTCACAGCAGAGCTACCCGAGTTGCTCAGCGTGCTGATCACACGCGTGGGACCGGTCGATCGTATTGCCTACGATCTGAACGGATGGGACTCGCGCCCCACCCGTCTGCCCTTCGCCGGTCGCTCCGTCCGATTGGACGGCTACAGGTTTCAACCGCACGGCACCGTGTATGTCACCGGTGTCGACGGACGAGAACTCGTGATTCTTGTCGTCCCGCCCCACTGCGACCCCGACGCAGCACATCGCGCTCTGACCGTAGCCGCAGAGTCCGGAAACGAATCGCCCCTGTCCGAACTACTCTCGATCGCAACAACCGATGCCGGTATGGACCGTCACCTGCAACAAACCCGCCACACCGGGCTCGGGGACGGCCACGCCACCGGACACGCAGACGGGTCATGATCACCGCACTCGTCATCGAAACGATCAGCGCCGTCGCCCTAGGTGTGCTCACACTGCCCATTCGCGTCATCACCTGAACATCGCCGCCGTCACCCACTTCCGCGTCATTGGCGCGGTGAAATCTGCTGTAGAAGAAACGTCGATGAAGCGAAATGCGGACTACGGGTAGGGAATAGAGTCCGATCAGCGCGCCGACAATTCGAACTTCGAGCGGCAAGGAGTCACCGATGTGGCAGCGTGGAAGTTCCTCGACGCGGTCTTACACGTCCTGAAAACCTAGCGGTAGAGCATCTTTGGAGCGCCTCACCTCAATGGCGGTGATAAGACCGCGCGCGTCCATCACGAGAGGGTGAACGCGCATCCCCGCCGACGGTTACGAAACAGTTCTCACCGTCGAGAAATGAAAGACGATCACTGAACCTCACCTTCCGAAACACCACACAAACCCGGCGGCCACCACCGACGCCCGCGATCCATGGCGGATCCACCAACCGACTGACGAGTCGATATTCTGACAACTCAGACGAACTGCTACACCTCACCGGCCCACCGCCCCTGATACCGATTCGATCGTCCGAACTGCCAGCACATTGCCAGCGCAATCCCAGGTTCCCCGACAATTCTGCGATGTAATGGAGTGGTGACCCGAACAGGGCACATCAGTAAGACAGCCAGATGTCTGGACGTACGAACGTCTCCCCAACAACGGAAAACGCCGTAATATCCTCATCTTCCGTGTCTCGGAGTCTCGAGAAATGGACCGAACATCATGAAAACAACCACCCCCACACTGGCACGGCACAGGTTGGCCAAAATCCTCGTCGTCGGCGCGATCGCCGCACTACCCCTCGGGATCTCGGTAGCCCCCGCAACGGCAGTTACAGCCAGCGCAGCGGATCACCCCTGGCAATCCGAGTGCGATCACAACGGACCGTGGCAATGGCAACAAAACCGCGGCAACTGGGAATTCAACAACTGCGACAACAACAACGGGCACTGGGAAAGGCACGGAGACCGCGACAACGGAAACTGGATGTGGCACCGCGATCGCGACGACACACCATCACAGCAACCGCCCACCTTTAACTTTTTCGGCAGTTCGTGAGAAAGGACAATATTCTCAACAAACCCACTACAACCTCAGCGCGGGCCGTTTCCGAAGTACGAAGACGGCCCACGCGCACTGCTCGTCGGACTACCGAGAATGTTCGTCCACCGCAAACGGCCCCCGAGCGCGCTGCCCGACCGCGAGATAACACTCACCAATGGATCTCGCCATCTGTAGGTGCGAGTAAGTGAGGATGCCACGCTTCCCCTGATGACGATCGAGACTCCGCAGATCGGGCCTTCCCACAACAGAGGGCTCTATGCGCCGCGTACGGAAGCAGTGACGGACACATGCTCAAGCCGCGATGCGATTGAAACACACGATCTGCTCAAAACCGCAGCGAGCTAGAGTCTGCGTCGCGAATTCGGATCGCGAGGGCGCAGGATATCGATTCGAACGGGTCGGCCGTGTTGTCTGTCGCACCACTACGGTGTATCCACAAATTCGTTGCCGTGGACACACCTTCTTGTGCGAAACCAAGTCCAGATGCATTCGACGATCTGCGTTTGAGGATGGAACACGCAGCGGCATATGACCGGCGCCCGCCTACGACGACTGCGGCGACGTAGAGCGTCGCCCGCTACAGGTGATGAAAGGCCTGAACCTTCCCACTTCCGTCGACGGGGCGAAGCCCCTCGCACTACCGCCACCGCCCGAACTACCAGGACCGAGCACTGCGACAGGGTCGATGTACTGGTCCGGCTAGGCCGAAACGCTGTGGCGGCCAAACGATTCATCGGACGGCGACTCAAGAGTGCGAGTAAATGCCGCGGGTGCCGGTCACCGACAACTCCGCAGCTACTCCGATGGCCCATCGCAGGAGGTTGTCATCGGTGGAGCATCCGCAGTCGAAGTACCTCAACAACCGGGCCGGGTATTCCCCTCAACCCACCCGACAGCAGAGCGGGCGTTGCAATGCGTCAAGTGACCGATCACCTGTGTACAGAGTCGACAAGAATGTCGAGATCGGTCATCAGGGCCACCGTGGGGTGAGGGAATCGATTGGCCGCGCAGGCGTCATCGAGCGCATCGTCGAAACTCCGCGACAACTCCTCCTCCCGGTCGATGCTCGCCTCCAGTTCGGGAAGTGACGCTGCCCCGACTTCGAGCACCAATTCAGTCAAGATCACGCCGTGCTCACGGCGGACGCGTTCCATCAATGCGACAATCCTGCCCGCCGCGCTACGAAGGGCACTCGCCGGGAGTGGGCGTGGCCCGAGATTGCAACACAGTCCTGCCAATCGGATATGCGGGTGGGTAAGAACAACTTCCAGTTCCGCGTAGGTCGAAAGCGTATCGATGTCGTCGAGCGTAGTACGCGCGACGACCGCCAGCTTAGCCTCGCGCGTCGAGGCTAGAAAATGGAGAATCGTCATGAGATCTCCTCTGTCGAAATCAGCCCGCGGCACCGTAAAACATGGGCACCTAAGGGTCTATATCTCCAGCTGTACGCGCGCTCGGCCCGAGCGAGGCGGTATTGGACGCACCTTTGACGCGCTTCGGCGCATTCTTGACGCCGTATTGACCATTGCCGCGAATGTATTGCCGGACGGCAACGGTGATCGGGCAGTGCGACGGCAAAGGCCAGTCCGGAGGTCGGGACCGGAGGACGAGAGTCTGGCCGCATTCACCTCAGAGTGTGTCTCAAAGGCTGCATCCGGCAACTGAAAGAATCACGACTGAAGCCCCCAAGCGTTCTTGCCCATTGACCTGACCTGTCGGCGGAACCAGGGCTGAAAGACTCATCAACACGAATACAAGCACACCACTCCCCCTTAGCGATGATCGGCGCTTCCGGCTCCAACATCACCGGCCCCGCTCAGGGATCAACGCGCAGCGAGGAACTGCGGCCTCGGTGCAGTCCCACCGAACGGGGACTCGAGCATATTGTCGACGGTGTTGAAGACTACAAAAAAGTTTGCGCAAGGCGCCGGCGATATATTTCCCGCGGATGCGTGGAGAAATGCCGGCGATGGCGCTATCCACATCCTCGACGCAACCGAAGCGCTCGCCTCAAACGATCGTGTAACCGAGTTCATGCGCCGCAGTGTAGATACGGTCGGCCAACGCCGGATGACTCAACGGCGCCGAGAACTCCAGAAGAGCGAGGAACGCATCGGTGGCACGCTCGAACAACGCCATACACACGGTCCCGGCGTACCGGCCGCGATAGATAATTCCGTCCAGATCGTCATGCGCCCGGTGAATTGTCCTGGCCCAGTGCTTGTTTCGGCGGTGCGCTGCCGAATCGAGCCCATGGTTTCCGCCGACACGGGTCGCCCACACGCCGGTGCCGATTCCGGACCCATCGAGAAGGCGCAGTGCACGCACGAACTTCACGCCCGTCAGAACGGTTCGCCGTGCCGCCGGTCAATGGTGCGTGAGGATTGAAATGGTTCGGCCAGAGCACCACGGGGATTGCTTGCGCCGTAACAATTTCCGTGTCTCGTCTGATCGGCCGGAGGGGGTGGATGGTGATCGAATCGAAGGACCGGCCCGAAGGTGCGAAGTCCGTTCCAGGTGATTACGTGGGGGCCGGTGGTGCGGTGCACACGCCAGACCACGTCGCCGGGTTTCCACTCGATCACCTCGTCGGGAAGAATTCCCGCATCGCGGAGGTTCTCGATCGACGGCGGCGCAGGCAGCATTACCGCCATCTAGGCGGATGCCCACTGCGCCGAAGTGATCACGTCGGCGGCCTGGCTGATGTCGTCCTCGGTTCCCGCGCATCCGGTCAGCCATGCCACGATCGACACCGGCTCTCCCTCGACGATCAGGGACTGCTGTGGTGTGGTGAGCAACGCCTGCACAGACAACGGATGCATGTCGCCCTCGAGCAGCGGAACGATCCGGTCGAGGTGCGGTACCTGACCGGTGGAGGTGAACTGGGCGGGCGGAAGTAGCCGGTGTCGGCCAGAGGCGAACGCCCACAGCTTGTGTTCGGTGAGGAGTTGGCGGATCCGCGCCGGCGTGACGCCGAGCCGCTCCGCGGTCTCCGGGATGGAGAGGGATTCGTGCACCAGGTTCTGCATGCGGATATCGCGGTCTACCCGCGCCGATGCTGCTGGCACCGGATCAGCAACAAGCCCGGCATCGTCGAGAATGTGGGCGTCGTGAGCAGAGAGGACTGGCGTGGTAGCGCTGCGTTCCGAGGCGAGGCCTTCGAGGATCTGCCAGAGATGACTTCGGTCGAGGTCAGTACCGGTGACCTCTTTCAGCGCGCCCTCGAAGGGAAGATCGCCGTGCAGGAAGCGGTCTCGGGTGCTATTGGTCGCTGCGTCCGACATCTCCACACCCTTTCGTTGATTCTTGCACGTAAATCAACGATAGCGCGAGTGCGTGAGAGCCAACGATCAGATTCCCCGCAGCTCACCAAACCCGGCGTACGTCGCCTTCTACGACCCAGCACGCTCACCGACGACACGATAAACCAAACCGCTCCAGACCTAACCAGACACTGAACAAAATTACTCAATAGCGGCTGTCGCGCAATATAATTGGAGGAACATTGGCGCTATCGTCGACCACCATTGCGACAGTTGACGACGTCGCCAAGTCCGTTCAGGCAGTCCACGGTTCGGGTTCCGATACAAAGGCGACCAACCACAGCTTTCGTGGCCGAACCCTCGAAGTGCACAATCTCTCGTTGCCTTGCGGCAAATACTCGGCGAGCCAGCGTTGTCAAGAAAAGGGACGTCGTGGCAGCAACTTCTTCGCGATCTGCAACGTGTCAATATAGTTTAGAGTTCTCTATCGATTCGTGTCGCAAGATGACGGACTGCGCAACGCGACCCCTTCGGGGCGATACTCCGAACACCTGGACAATACCGCTTGCAGGCCAGTCATACTTTGGTACGCTTAGAGTATGACCGCGAAGTTTACAATCAGCCTCCCCGATGAGGACACACATGTCCTCGACGAGTACGTCCGTGATCACGGGCTCCGTGGCCGGTCGGCGGGAATCCAGGCAGCACTCCGACTTCTCGCGGCGTCCGGCCTCGAACGCGACTACGCCGCAGCGTTCACCGAAGGCGACACCGACGAGGCGTGGGACGTCACCGCGGCCGACGCCGGATGATCCGCCGGGCACACATTCACTGGGTAGATCTGGACCCTGCGCAAGGTAGCGAAGCTTCCAAACGTCGCCCCGCGGTGATCATGAGCAACGACCGCGCCAACGCCACGGCGGAAACTCTCGGCAGGGGTGTGGTCACCGTTGTTCCGCTGACCACCAACACATCACATGTCTTCCCGTTCCAGGTGCTCGTCGAGCCAGACGAATCAGGGTTAGGTCAGGCGTCGAAAGCTCAAGCCGAACAAGTACGTTCGGTGTCGGTGCGCCGACTCGACGCCGAACCAGTCGGAAAGCTCGGGCTCAGAACACTGGCCGCACTCGAGGAAGCATTACGACTGCATCTCGATCTGAACTAAAAGGAACAGGTCCGAAAACTTTTCGAGGTCCTCGCCGCGGCCAGGGCAGATCCCGCCGATTCCCCCCACACTGTCCGACCAGTGCCCGCGTCCTCGGGCACGACGGCGACGCCGTGAGCGTTTCCACGCGCTGTTCGAGTAGTTCCTGTGGATCCTCAGTAGGTCGGCGTCGAGCAGACATCGGCGCATCGACCCAGGGCCCTTCCCAACGGAACAGCCCAGAGCTCAACTGTAGATGCTCCGTGAGATCGAGAACCTCGATCAGGCCACTATGTTTCGGACCTGCCAGTCGCACCAAAACGCCGGTGGCGCTGTCAAAGGTCAGTTCCACCGCCTCACCTGAAGGTGGCGTCAATGTGACCGACCACGCTGCTCTCCCCCCAACCGTGGAGGGGTGGGGTGCGGGTACTTCCAAGCGGGCACTCATCCACCACAGCATCGAGTCTGGCCCCAGCAGGTCTAACGGACTGTATGCGGGCCCTAGGTGCATAATTCCGAAATTGCCTCTTTGACGCTGCATCTCGTTGTCGATGCGTACGAGCACATCGCCGTCACCCCTGGAGATGTAGACGACGTCACCACCACTTTCGATGCGCCACTGTTCATTTGGTCCATGCCAGAATTGGAAATTCTCGTCGAGGACCTGATCACCCTTGTTGCCGGTCATTCGCATCGATCCCGACGCGTAGATCGACTCCGCGGCCGCATTGCGTCCGACCAGTTCGACCCATCAAGGTGATGTCATGAGTCCACGATAGACATGCGCCAGATGGCCCGTCCAGGAACAATGAAGACCACAGAAACCAAAGCGTATCCGGCAGTGCGCGTTCGCGTATTGAGATCCACCTGGGTTTGAAAGTTCATCGACAGCCTCGTCGACATCACCGAAGTCGACTGAGCATTCTTCGACAACGCCATCCGGGAATGGGCGACCGGCCGCGCAGTACCCAGCCATCAACGGCCGAATCCCCGACCCCGACAACAACTTCCTCCCCACACCCACCGCCCGGATGCTTATCGAGCACCTCGTCGACTACCAATACAGCCCCACCGAACAACACGTATTCGAAGACCTCCGTCCGCGGCAACCACCCACCCCCGGACCTGTAGCGAAATACCAACTCCGATTGCTGCGCCTCGACAAAGCCAGCACCACCACACATGGTGGCGTAGTCGCCGCCGATGATGATGAATGGATCTGCCAGCCGGCCCACGGGGCCTCCGGATCCCGCGATCCCCGCGATCCAGCGGGACTTTATTGGATTTCCTGGGCATCCTTACTGACCTGTCCCACCGCCCGTCCCACATCACCGAGAACATCTCGCCGACCCAAGACCACATCCAAGGTTGCGGACCGACACTACGTCCACTCCCCGCCGTCCGGACGCCTCTACTCGAGTGGTGGAAACTCTGACCATCAGGGACATGCCGTGCACGCGTAACAATTCGCGAACGTGCGCCGCCTCGGGATCTCGACAGCAGCAGCGTAGTCACATCGTGACCGAACACCCCACCCAGAACCACCCGAATTCTCCGGCCCCGACCAATGGCCCGAACTCGGACACATCCCCGACAGCGTCGACGTCACCATCACCGGACAAACCTGCGCCGCCGTCACCGGCGGATCCATCACCGGAGAACACCAATCCACAAATCTGACTATCGACACCCGCCCATCAATCGACTCGCCGACCACCTCAACAGGTAAGAACCGCCCGCGGCGCTCTTGCCTGCTCGTGATCGCTGCAACCGGTTCGCTCTCACACATCTGATCTCTGCCGACATTCCATCAGCGACACCAGTGCTACGCTGTGCGCGGCGGTGCGAGTAGTGGATCAAAAACTACCTCGCGCCATTTTTCGTCCAGGGGCGCGTCTGGATCTGTCGATGCACTAGCCGAAACATCACCGGCGGGTGCTCCGGACATCAACGCGCGCAATCCTCCACCCGGACCGAAGATAGCCGTCCGCCCCTGTTCACGCGCCGCCTGCGACCACCACGTAGCTCACTTGTGACGGCAGGTCCTTGATGCTGGATTAAACTCTATCGCAATCTGAAATAGATTCGACTACAGCATTATTCGCCCTTTCACGATCCACGATCGTCCCCTGCTGTGGTCCACCACATGACACACGATCAAGGGAAGTAGGCCATGGGCGGTTCAACAGTAATCACCGCCGGCTCTGACAGTAGTCCGTCGTTCAGCTACAGGATTACGTGATTGCTCTTCCTCGCCATGAGTGCGGCGGAGACCTCTCGGCGCACATCGCGGTTGGTTGACGAGACGTTCCGCCGATTCGACGAACGCCCAGCCGAGAATGCTCTATGCAGAACTACAGACACTCACCGTGGACGTAGGCAGATCGACGATCGCTCGGCTGACGAGCGCTGCCGAACCATCCACCATTGTTTTCACCCCTGCTCCTACCAAGCCGCCAGCCAACAGGCGCGGATTGGGGCGACCCATCATGATTAATATTCCACTCGGACTTCGGCTTTCGTAGCATCAGAGACGATAGTTACTGCGCACTGAAAAGTGTCCGGTGAATCTCCTCGCCAGTCTTGCCCTCTGGATTAGAGAGAACAGTTATGGAAGCGGGCTCCGATGTGGCCGACTTGTTTTCCGGCTGACTGACCTCAGCCTGCGGGTCGTAGAAAAGTCGTTCGATCATGTCATCAGTACGGTTCACAGTAATCCTGACTTTTGTCGTATTGCATGGGCATGCAGCTACACACCCGCAATTCGTTCAGCCTCGGCACAGGTCCCCACGACGCAGTCGATGGACTATCCCGAGGACGCCTTGTGCGCTACCCAGGTGCGCGATAACCGACACGAGCGCAATATTCGGAGATCGCCCGAGATCGAAAAACTAACGAGGCCCCCTCCACTGTACGGCTCCCACGACATAAGCGAGCGCCGACCACCAACTCACGGTCTGGGCGTCAACAACGGCGTCGTATCCGGACGAGTTTCCAGCCGTCGTCAACGCGAGTCTCAAGTCACTGGTGCCGATCCGAATTCGAGCATAGATGCCGTGTCACCCACAGCTCTTGCGAAATTGAACGCAATTGAAATAGCAAGGCACAGTGCCTGATTAGGCCAGAGCTTGCATAGACCACGACGTTGCCGTGGTCGACGGCACCCTCACCGCACCGCACGCGACCCGATCCCCTTCGTCGCAGTCCTGATCACCTCCGATGCAGACCCCCGATCGTGGCGTGTTGCAGCACTCGACACCACCGCTGAGATCGAGAGGGACATCCCCGTAGCGGCTGTCCTCGGCGAATACACGGAATCGGCTGACAACGATCATCGCCCAATACAGTCCCCACGACCCGAAAACGGCCTCGATCGATTGAACCGACCCGACCGTAGTGCTCAACACCCAAGCGAACGGCACGTACACCGTCGCAGACACTCTCGCTGAGCTCGCCAACTACGATCGATCCGCGTGGCCATGACTCGCCGACGAAGGCGTGACATTCAGCGGTTGGTACCTCCGCGCCCGCCATCCCGACCTTGTCCGCGAACGCTGAACTCCGAACCAAGGACTCGACTACCCACGAAGTGGAACTCATCGAGAGCTTCTGATCAGGAGCCCCACTTAGAGTGACCACCCACAGTCACCGAATCCAATCCGCAGCAGTGCTCGATCACCCAAAACCCCCGGCCTGCGGCGAATGGAACCACTCCCGAGTGGCGTGATCAGAGACCCCAGCTGAGCACGATTACCCGTCGGTCAACTTCACCAATCCCCATGCAGCCCAGAACGAATCGCAGTAGGTGAACACCTCACGGCGGTAGTGTCAGTGGAGGTGCGGACGGATCAGACCGTTCTCGTAGGCGGCGATGACGAGTTGCGCCCGGTCGTGGGCCTGCAACTTGGTCATGATGCGGTTGACGTGAGTCTTGGCGGTGTGTGGTGAGATCACCAGGTCGGCGGCGATCTCGTCATTGGATCGGCCCGAGCCGACGAGAGTAAGGACCTCGACCTCCCGCTCGGTAAGGTGCTCGAGCGCCGGCGGGACCCGGTCGCTGTCGGCGGCAGGGTGAACGTAGCGGTTGATCAGGCTGCGCGTCGCGACCGGCGAGAGCAGCGCGTCACCGCGGTGGATGGCGTGGATCGCGGCGATGATCTGGTCGGGCTCGGCCCCTTTGCCGATAAATCCGCTCGCGCCGGCGCGCAGCGCTCCGACGATGTACTGATCCTCCTCGAAGGTGGTGAGTATCAGTACCCGCACCGACTCGAGGTTCGGGTCGGAGCAGATGGTCCGTGTGGCCGTGATCCCGTCGATGCCGGGCATCCTGATATCCATGAGCACCACGTCCGGTCGCAGACGGCGAGCGAGTTCGATCGCGCGTGCACCGTCGCCGGCCTCGCCGACGACGGTGAGGCCCGCGCTGTGGGTGATGATGGTGGTGATCGCAGACCGGATAAGAGTTTGGTCGTCGACGACGAGAACGTTGATCATTGCGTGTCCCCCTATGTGGCCAGGTCGTCGTGGGCGGGTTCTGTGGGTAGATCAGCAACAAGCAGCCACATACCTGCTCGGTCAGCCCCGTATATGAGGGTGCCGCGCACCGAGTCGACCCGTTCCCCCATACCGATCAGCCCCTGATTCATCCCGAGGTGTCGCGCTCCCGCTCCGCCGGGAGCGGTCGCGTTGCTGACGGTGATGCGCAGCGCACGAGGCAAGTACTCGATCAGCACATGAGCTCGGCGTCCGGTGCCGTGTTTGTGGGCGTTGGTGAGCGCTTCCTGGACGACACGCAGCGCGGTCACATCGATCGACGCCGGCAGCTCGTACGGATCGCCGTCGATGCGGACCGCGACTTCCATTCCATGACTGGAGAATTCGCGCACCACGTCGTCGAGTTGAGACAGACCGAACGGGCCGATCGCGGTGGTGGGGTCTCGTAGGGTGGCCATCAGGTCCCCGATCTCGGTCAGCGCGGTGCGCGACGCTCGACGAATGATCGCCAGCGACTTCTCTGCGTCGGCCGGTCGGTCGCGCAGCGAAGACGCAGCGACCCCGGCATGGAGGTTGATCACCGATATCTGGTGCGCGACGACGTCGTGCAGGTCACGGGCAATCGCCAGCCTGGTCTCGGCGACCCGCTGCCCGGCCACCGCATCGCGGGTGCGTTCGGCACGCTCAGCACGTTCGGTGACCGACGCGACGTAGTCGCGTTGCGTGCGAACCGCATCGCCGATCGCACCACCGAGCAGCACGGTCAGGACGTTCTGGAGCCCGCTGTATCCGTCGACGAAGACGAGGGCGAGCATGACGACGGCAACGAGGGCGGTGACTACGAAACCGCGGCGCCGGGTCGAGTACAGCATCGTCGTGTAGACGGCGACTCCCGAGGCCAAGACGAGGCCCGGATTGAACAGCCCGAGTGGCACACTCACGGCGACGACGCCGATCACCGCGGCCAGGACTGCGAACGGCCGCTGGTGTCGGGCCAGCAGGATAGCGGCGGCAACCGCATTAAACGCCAGGACATCGGGTGACCATACGAAACCCGCACCGGGATGGGGCGGGATTACGCCCGGGATAATCACGAGGACCACCGTGGCGGCCGAAACAATCCGACCCCTCGCGCCGCGATGCCGGGCTGGGACGCTGCGCGCGACCATGCCTGTCTCCTTTCGGTCGCCGGATCTCCCACGCGCGTGGCGGCTACCTCATCATTTCAGAGGCGCGGGGTGTCCACGTCCCACGAGGAGATGAATCCGTGTACCGCGACTGCGGTACGACAGTGTCCACGTGTGGGGGATTCTTCCAGTCGCGAAGCCGAGGAAGGTCTATTCGACGCCGACACGACCTCTATGAAAGACAACCACGATGACGACCACTGATGCCCGTGCGGGATCTGCACAAGACCTACGGGTCCGGCGGTACCACCTTTCCGAGCATTCGACCACGTAGATACTCGACTTTCAATTTAGGAGCACCTGGGGCATGAGCTTTTTCGACCGGTTCCGAGATCCTCCCTCGAAGCAGGATGAGGTGAACAGTCCGACTGTTGTTCCCTCCACCGGTTTTCAGCAGACCGCCAGCAAGTTGCACTCGTTCAACCGATACGAGATCAAGTATTTCGTGGACGAGTTGAAAGTGCCGGAGCTGCGTCGAGAGCTAGTAGCACGGATGGAGACCGACCCTTACTCGCCGAAGGGCGGGTATCCGGTGACGTCCCTGTACTACGACACTCCCGATCTGCTGTTCTACTGGGAAAAGATCGAGGGCCTGAAGTTTCGACGCAAGGTCCGCCTCCGCCTCTACGGAGAGCCGGCAGACTGCAGCGACGACACCCCGGTCCAGATCGAGATCAAGCAGCGAGTCAACCGGGTCACGCAGAAGCGACGGATTGCGCTCCCGTACGGGGTCGCGCAGCGATGGCTCAACGGTCGAGAAGAAATCGAAGTCGATCCGTCGCAGCGCCCGTTCGTCGACGAAGTGACAACACTGATCGGCAACCTCGACCTTCGCCCGATAGTGACCACCGGGTATCTGCGCGAAGCGTACGTCGGCAAGGAAGCAGATCTGGGTCTGCGGGTGACGATCGATCACAAGGTGCACGGGCGGGATCGGGACTTCGACTTCGCTTCCGGTGCGGAGAACAGATTCATCATCCCCCCGAAACTGGCCATCGTGGAACTCAAAGCCAATGAGCGAGTGCCGTACTGGGCTACGGACATGACGGCGCGAATGAACATGTCCATCATTCGAGTATCGAAATACTGTCAGTCGATCGAGGCCTTCGGAATGGCGCCCCGATCACGCAGTGGCGCACCCGAATTGGTTCTCCCCGCAGGTTTCGACAATCGCGTGCCGGACGACATTATGCAGCATGCCGCACGGATCGCATGATCCGACAACATTTCTGAGAATTCACTACCAACACCGAAACAGGACACCATGAACCTCGACATTCAGGACCTGAGCGGAACGTTCTCCACCTTCGACATCATAGTGTCGTTGTCGTTGGCGTTCGTTCTCTCCGCCATCATCGGCTGGGTCTATCGCTACACGCACAAGAACGTCTCGTACAGCCAATCGTATGTGCAGACACTGGTCATGGTGGGCATGATCGTCTCGCTGATCATGCTTGTCGTCGGCTCCAACGTCGCCCGGGCATTCGCTTTGGTGGGTGCGCTGTCGGTGATCCGATTCCGCAACGCGATCAAAGAAACCCGTGACGTCGGGTTCATCTTCCTGGCAATGGCCATCGGCATGACAACGGGAACCCGTTTCTACGTTCTGGCAATCGCTGCCACCGTGGCGGTATGCCTTGTCATGCTGATCATGTACAAGTTCAACTGGTTCAAACTCGACGTCCAACGTCAGGTGGTCAAGGTCCAGGTTCCGCCGGGACAAGAGTATGTCGCGCACGTCGAGGACGTCCTCATCAAATTCTGCTCGGAGTTCGAACTGGTCTCCACCGACTCCGCTCGATCTGGTGCGTTGAACGAACTCTATTACACCGCGCAGATGAAGAAGGGCAATAAATCTGCCGAGCTCATATCTGCACTGAGCGCCGTCAATGCAGGTCAGCGCGTGACCGTCCTGACCGGATACGACCAGACGGACATCTGATGACTGTGACGAACACCGGTTCTCCGCCTCCGCGGAGCAAGTTCAAACATCGGATACCGAAGTCGCTGCGTCAGCATTGGAAGCTGCTGGTGGTGTTCGTCGCCTTCGTATCCGTCATGACTTCCGTATTCGGTGCCACACGAATTCGTCCCTATATAACTGGTGACACCTCTGTCATCGCCTCGGAGATCACCGACAACATCGCTGGCACGGTGGACTTGTTCGACACCTCGGTTTCCCATCAATTGTCAATCGACATAACCGATGTCGAGTACAGCGACATGATTTCCTCGTTTCAGAAAAGTGGCGACAAGAAATGGATCACCGCGGACATCATCATCGACGGAACTTTCGTCAATGACGCGTCGGTGCGGCTGAAGGGTAACTCCACTCTCATGGGTGTGAGGGGGGACGGAGCCATGCCTGGAGGAGAAGGGTTCACGCCACCTGAAGGCATGGAGATGCCTGAAGGTATGGAACTGCCCGCAGGTTTCAACCCCCAAGACGCCATGGCGGGAATGGGTTCTACTGCCTCGGCCGACGATCCGACGTCACTGCCGCTGCTCATCAGTTTCGACGAGAACGCAGACGGGCGGGCTTATCAGGGGATGACGGAACTCTCGGTCCGACCTGGATCGCCTGTCGTCAACGAAGCAATGGCGTTGTCGTTGACTGCCGACACCGGACAACCGACGCAGCGTTACGCCTACACGGTCTACTCCATCAACGACAGTGCGACATCGACTCGTCTGTTGCTCGAACATCCGGATGACACGTATGCGAACTCGCTCTTCGACTCGGACGGGTATCTCTACAAGGCGGATGCGAATTCACGATTCACGTATGCCGGCGATGATCAGACTGCCTATGCCGACCAGTTCAAACAGATCAATGCCGTCGACAGCGGAAACCTACAACCGGTGATCAGTTTTCTGAAGTGGATGGATTCCGCCAGCGCGGAGGAGTTCGATGCGCACCTCTCTGATTGGGTCGATGTCGAATCCTTCGCTCGGTACCTTGCGACTCAAAACCTGATCGTCAACGGCGACGACATGAGTGGTCCTGGACAGAATTACTACCTGTGGTACGACCTGGAGACCCGGAAAATCTCCGTGGTGTCCTGGGATCTCAATCTGGCCATGCAAGGTGATGCCGCCACCGGCCCACATGACAGCGTTTCGATTGCGATGGGCCCAGGAGGCGGCGAAGGTCCGGCGGGTATGCAGGGCGGTGCAGGTCTCGCGGGTATGCCGGGCAGTGCAGGTCCCGCGGGTATGCCGGGCGGCGCGGCTCCGACAGGAGCAGAACCGGGCGCAATGACTCCACCGACGGGGGGCGAGCTTGCAGAAGGTGCACCCCGGCAAGGTGCGGACGCGGCAGCACCTGCTCAGCAGGGATTTCCTGGCGCCCCACCCGGTGGGAAACCGTTTACGAATGCCTTGAAAACTCGCTTTCTCGACTCGTCCGCTTACACCGAGATATACGAGAGGGCGTACTGGGACCTGTTCGAGCAGATGTACGGAAACGGCCGAGCTACCGAAATCCTCGATGAGCTCGCTGCATCGATTCCCACCAGCGACAACATGACCGAAGAATCGCTGCACTCGAGCATCGATCAGATGCGCACCTGGATCGACCAGCGCACATCGGCGCTGAACGATCAACGAACCCCCTAAAACTGACCAGGGCAGTGGCGCAGTGTCCTCATCCGCACCGCCACTGCCCTGGTCTTCCCCTGCAGCGACGGCGAAAGACACACTCATGTTCTCCGGCTTCAAACCCAAGTCCGAACTGTTCTACGCTTTGTTCACCTCCGCGTCACAATATCTGGAATTCGGAGCCAAGACGCTGACCGAACTGACCAGCCCTCTGGCCGATACCGCCAGCATTGCCGAACGTATGGTCGAGTTCGAGCACGAATGTGATCGAATCACTCACGAGCTGTTCCGAACCGTGAACTCGACTTTCGTCACTCCTTTCGACCGCTCGGATATCTACATGCTGGGGTCAACCCTCGATGACGTGATGGACCACATGGAAGCGGCCTCACATCTGGTCTCGCTGTACGGAGTGCGCGAACTACCGCACCAGCTCTGTGAGGTGATCGACACTCTTGACGCGTGCGCACGGATAACAGCGGAAGCGATGCCCAACCTGTCATCGATGCAGGGACTCGAAAAGTACTGGATCAAGATCAACGAACTCGAGAACAAAGCTGATCACCTGTACAGAACGTGTCTCGCCTCGCTCTTCGACGGGCATCTCGATGCGCTGACGGTGATGAAGCTCAAGGACATTGCCGACGAACTCGAGGATGCGGCCGACGCCTTCGAAAAGGTCGCGCATGTGATCGAAACCATCGTGCTCAAGGAGTCGTGATCAGCTGTGCTGATGCTGCTCACGGTCATAGCACTGGCCATGGCATTTACTTTCACCAACGGTTTCCACGATTCAGCTAACGCTATTGCTACATCCGTTTCCACCCGTGCGTTGACACTGCGCACAGCCTTGGCGATGGCAGCGATCGGCAATCTTCTCGGATCCTTCTTCGGCGCCAAAGTCGCAGCCACAGTGGGAGAGGGAATAATCGAGCTCGATGTCAGCTCTCATGCCCTGCTGATACTCGGATGCGCCTTGGTGGGTGCAATCTGTTGGAATCTCATCACCTGGTGGTACGGATTGCCGTCCTCGTCGTCACACGCTCTCGTCGGGGGAATGGTCGGGGCGGCATTGGCCGGCGGGATGACCGTGCTGTGGGGTGGCGTCATCGAGAAGGTGCTACTCCCGATGGTTGTCTCGCCGATTGTCGGTTTCATTCTCGGATATACGGCCATGTCCGCCATCATGTGGCTGTTTCGACATGCGTCACCAGCATCGACCAGCCGTGGGTTTCGAAAAGCCCAAACGTGTTCCGCTGCAGCAATGGCCTTCGGGCACGGGATGCAGGATGCAGCCAAAACCATGGGCATCGTCGTCCTCGCTCTCGTCGTCTCGGGCAGGCAAGACGACTACTCGATTCCATGGTGGTGTTTTCTGTTGACGGCAGCTGTTCTGGCTCTCGGCACTGCGACCGGCGGGATGCGCATCATGCGGACCCTCGGACGCAAGATCATCGAGTTGGATCCTCCCCAAGGTTTCGCAGCGGAGCTGACTGCGTCCTCGGTGCTCTACGTCGCTTCAGCGGGGATGGGGGCGCCGGTATCGACGACACATGTGATCTCGTCGGCGATCATGGGCGTCGGTTCCACCAAACGGCTCAGCGCGGTCAGATGGGGTGTGGCAGGGAACATGCTCATCGCCTGGGTCACCACATTTCCTGCTGCAGCAGTGATTTCGGCCGTCGCGCTCTACGGTGTCACTGCCATTTTGTGACGACGGCGTACGTAGGCGGCAGTGGGAACGAGAAAACTGCACAGGGAACGCGTTTCGATAATGCACCTTCACAGCGAAAGCGCTTGCACGCGATGATCGCGACGCTGTTCGGTTTCGCCGTCATCGACACTCTCGATGTGCTGCTGGTCAGCGTGACCGCCGCGATAGCCTACGACGCCCGCTCGTGCGGCAAGTCCCCATGGCGAGGTGGAATTGCATTTTTGCTGGGTTTGTTCACCGCCACAACACTATTCGGTATCGTTGCGGTTCTGGGATTGCAGGTCTCGGCTACCGCGTTCAATCTGACGATCACTCCCGAAATCCGGTACTGGTCCGAACTGCTCGCCGGATCGTCGGAATGTGCATACTCGCCAGGTTCTCCCCGTCCTCGGTAACTCTGAGCCGCATTCCCCGACGAAGCACCTGGTATTGACGCTGAGGGGTTTCGTTCAAGCGCCGACCGCGATCCCGTATCTCGCATGGCTCACACTCATCTCCACGGACGAACCCGTGGACAAATCCTGGCCGATCCTCACAGTCGTCGACTGCGCCGCTGCACTGTCCCCGCCCATGCTCTCACTCGTCCTGGCCACCCTGGACAGTTCCGGGGCACGCCGAGTTCATCAGACGATCATGCGAGTAGTCGGAAAATGGGGAACTCGTTGTGCCTGCTCGAGACTGGGGCTCTGTGGAATAGTCCTGATTGTTGATGCGCTCATCCATCATCGCTTCCTTGCATGACCGAGCGGACAGATACGTGAAGTCCCAATTACCCGAAGTGGCCGGTGAAATGCAGGATTTCCACCCGATCAGATTCGAGAACGAGCTGACCGGGGCGACGAACCGGACACCCGTTGATCGACACGGAATCCTCCATCACCAGCGCTGCAGCCTGCTGCACACTCAGCGCCGGGTGCCGGGCGATCAGTGCATCAAGAACCGATCTCGTAGTAGCCATGAACAAAAGTATCGGCCGTCGGAGTGGATCGAAAACCTCGTCGAATCAAGTATCCATGAAACGTTGGATGAACAACGCCACAACCAACCGCTGCCGGTTTCACACGGCTCACGCCGTACAAAGTGCGTGGCAGACAACATGCACATCGCCTGGATTGCCGCATTGCCAACTGCTTCCAAGTATGCTGACAAACCGATCCCAGGATCGAAGATGACGCTGAGGTTACCGGCCGGACCAGAGCACACGGCACTGCCCGTCCGGTGTCGGCGGGACCGGGCCTCGAACCACAGACTTGCCCTGCCGGATCGCACCTAGACCCGGCCGGCGGCCTTCCCTCAGGCCCGGTTGTCCCTGCATGTGGACGGCCGACATACCCATTGCAGGTCGCCGACTGCGCACGCCCACTCGAGCGAGGCTCCGATTCTAATACGTTGTGCTGCAATAGATAACGTCGTCGCTACATCCGATCACCTCCCGAAATGCGGGTGGGGATCGCTGAGAAAGGACATCGAAAACATGCCGATCCGATGTCACCCCCGATACATGAGTACAGCGGCTAGCGTTGTCGCAGATACAGGCATCCGTACGCCGGCGCCCCGCGTGTTCGCCGACGGATGCGTCGTCGCATCAGCACTGGTGAGCATCGGCGCCTTCTCGCCTGCGTTGGCATCAGCAGGGCCGAGCACGATCGGACCGGGCGGCTTCTCTTCTTGGTGCACCCCTACCGACATGCAGCTCGCGGAGATGTCCGGCCTGCAATGGCTGGGCGAGACGGGATACGCGATCGCCGATAGGGGCAGCGATGACCACGTCGCCGTCCTCGACGCCGAGTGCCGGGTCGACGAGTGGATCGAGGTGAGCATCGACACCGTCGATATCGAGGACCTCGCCCGCGGAACGATCCGGCCCCTCACCGGAGCTGCTGTATCGGCAGACGGAACGATGACCGCTCTGCGCACCAAGAAGGACGTGTTCATCGACCACGTTCACCCCGACGACGTCGTCGCCGCGTTCGCTGCTGCACCGATCCTGACGATCGGGGCACCCGGAGCAACCGCAATGGGAAGCTGTCGCCTTCACCAACGACGGAGCGTTGCTGGGGGCTTCGGAAGCGGACGACGGGCCACTGCCGCCGGTGCAACCGCACCACAGAAAGCGACGAGGCCGCGGCGCTGACTCCGCCAACAATTCCTGCAGCCGAGCCGATCATCGTGGCGGCGTTCCCATCCCCACAGTGAATCCGAGCGCGTTCCTGCTCGACGGATTCAGAAAATTGACGGGCACGCACCAACGACATGGGGAGCCACTGTCCCTCGATGGAAACCACCTTCAGTGACGACCGCCAGCAAGTGCCAGTTCATGTGGAGTCCAAGCGGGCCAAGCGATCTCACCGATCGCGTCCCCGTCGACGAGCCGTGCAACGATCCGCGTGACGTCCGCGGCGGTGTTGTCGTAAACGGTTGCGTGGTCGGCTCGATCGATCGCGTCGACGACCAGCGACCAGCGACCACAATCGTTTGAATCGCTCGCGTATCTTTTCCTCCGGCACCGAATGCCCGCCCTCGACAACCCGTTCGGTGACACGAGCGAACGACAATTCAACCGGGACCAGGACCACGTGAAGCACAACGACGTACCCGGCCTGGCGCGCGCGATCGATCAGTTCCAGTTTCGACGGATGCGAGAAACACCGTGTCGGCGATGAACGACTCTCCTTGCTCGATAAGAGCGTCCCGGACGGTCGCTGCGATCTGTGCGGCCTCGTAGGAGTGTTCTACGGCGGCGTCGGGCCACCGATCCTTGGCGATCACATCGGCGTTGACGAAGACGTTGTTCGGCAATAGAGGGGCTAGGCGTTGCTCGACGAACGTCGATTTGCCGGCGCTGTTCGGGCCGACGACGAGATCGAGACGTCTCACAGGACGATCTGGGTGCCGTCAGGTAAGTGCTTGACGACGCGGCCCTGTTCGTCGAGCACAATCGTCGCGTCGCCCTGCGCAGCGCGGTCGGCAACGTGGTTGCCGGTCGCGAGGGATTCTTCGAGTGCGGCCGCGATCTCGGCGTTGAACACAGTGCCTTCCTCTGCTGAGAGCGCGCGCAGTGGTAGCCGGCCGGCGAGGGCTGCCTCGACACGGCGGCGGGCGACCCGCCGCTGGTTAGACACCTCGCGCCCCACCCGGGCCCAGTGCTCGAGCTGCTGGCGTGCCGAGCGGTGTTCACGCTCCCCTTCGGCTGCCGCAACGTCCACGAGTTCCGAGGAGAACCTGGTGACCTTGTCGACGCCTTCCGCCATGGATCCTCCTTCGAGTAGCACCATCCACAATATTGGAGCAATCTGCTACAGCCACCGTCGGTTGGTCACCGAATAGACCTGCCCGGCGCTACCGCTACCGGGCCGCGCCGATGCCGCGAAAGGTACCGCAACTCGCTACCGGACTCCGAAAAATAAATCGCCGCACCGAACTGCCCGCAGGCAAACCCAGCTTCTCGATCTCTCAAGTCGCAGGTTCGGAAAGCCTGTTCGTGCCACACAAATCGTCACGCCCGGACGCCCACCTGGATCAGCCGCACCCACTGGCAACACCAAGTCCGCGCACTCCTCAACTCCCCAACGGCAACGAACTCTGCAAAACTCACACCGCCAGCACCGAAGCAGCATTCGCTGTCGCCGTTACCCACGCCCACTACGCCGAAAGCAGAACCGGCCGCGGAATTACCGTCTCCCGCCACACCATCGCCACCCGCGCCGGAGTCAGCATCATGGCCGTTAAACGCGCCAGACGAGTCCTCACAGTCCTCGGGGTCGCCACAAAACTCGTCCGCGCTACGAACTCGTCTAGCAGAACAAGCAACACGTCGGCGCTCGTGGGGTTTCATCTCGATAGGAGTCCGAAACGGGAGAACAGTGGAAAACAGGTTCCCGGATCCACTGACCGGGTTGTAGGTGTGGACGTGGTGAACTGTGCCAAGTTTCCTCCCCGCCCTAGCCCCTGCATTGGCAACGTCCCCGGCTGTTTCGAGCATCGACAGCTCGAGCTCCTCGGTAGCGACGCAATCAAATTGTGTTGCAACCAAGGATATTGAGCCAACAGATCGTCCGAGTTGCACCGCCCTTTTCAAAAGCTCTGGCCGCCATATCGATGGCGAACGCCCGATTGACAGTGGCACCGATCATGTCCGCGGTGTCCGCAACTTCACACCGGGGCCAGCCGCTTTCGGTAGTCCGTTTCGAGATTTTCTCCCCGGTGCTCGCACCGAGGGCCGGCAAGACCACACGACCAGTCACGATCTGATCGGTGCACATTCCATATGACGGACAACCTCGACGACCACGGCTTCAACTTACGGCTGCAGGCGTGGCGCGGCACGTCCGCGACGGAAACGTGCATCTGCATCGAGTCGAGAGTCTTATCCACTGTGGATAAACGGGTCGGACATGACCTGCACTGTGCTCTTCAGCAGGCGGCCATGCTGAGCCTTGTACGACTCAGTTTCCCGAGGTCAGCAAGGCTGGGACGCATTCTCGTGTGCAATGAGGACGCCGGATTCGAAGAGTGCCCGGATCCTATCGTCGTCGAGTATGTCCCGGACGACATCGACGGTATGTTCGCCGACGCGAGGCGCCGAATGGTGGCGCTCGGGACGAACAGAGTCAAAACGCCACGGCGGTCGGACCAACGGCACTGTCCCATCCTCGCTATAGGCGATTACCTGGAGTTCATCGACTTGGGGATGCGTTGCGTATCCAGACATTCCGAGCACCGGAGCAAAAGGTACATCGTATGAGATTAATCGCTTCTCCCAGTAGTCGGAACCCTGCGAGACGAACACTTTTTCCAGCTCGATCTTGAGTTCCGCATAGTTCTGCTCACGAGCCCTGTATTCGCGATAGCGTGTATCGACAAGCAGACCCGGCCGGTCGATTGCTTGGCACAGGCGTGTCCAGAATGTGTCGGAATTCGACAGATGAACAGCGATGTCGTCACCGGTCGATGTCCGCAAACAGAAGTTCTGGGCTTGGGGGTGTCGGCTCGCGAGCGTCGGATCTTCCCCGGTGGAAAAGCCTTGCGTGAGAGCGTCAATGGTGAGCGTACTCACAGCTTCGAGGATTGATGTCTCCACGTAGCTGCTGCCACCGTTACGGCTGCGGCCCACGACCGCGGCGAGAACGCCCATCGCGGTCGACATGCCGGTAACGAGGTCAGCGAGGATAGTTCCCGACAGGCCGGTGTTGTCGGCGGGACTCAGCAGAGAGTACAGGCCACCGAAGGCCTGGCCGATGGTGTCGTATGCGGGTCGATCACGGAGTGGGCCGGTGTTACCGAAACCAGTGACGGACACGTAGATCAGTGAATTGTTGATGGCGCGACACTCGTCGTTCCCCAGACCGAGGGCGCTCATCTTCCCGGGACGTAGATTCTCGACCAGTACGTCGTAGTGAGGGAGCAGACTTTTCACCACGTCCACCCCGGCACTCGATTTCAGATCGACTGCCATACTCCTTTTTCCGGCGTTGTACTGAACGAAGTACGGACTCGCGTTGCCCATTCCACGACGGAAATCATCGCCTGTCGACTTCTCTACCTTCACGACATCGGCACCGAGAGAGCCGAGGATCGACGTCGCGTAAGGCCCCGCGATGTACCCGCCAAACTCGAGGACCCGTATCCCGTCGAGCGGCTGATTTGTGAGTGTCACTGACCGCTCCTTTCGTGGTGTTCCATCATCATGACGTCTGTCATCCCATCTGTCCTGGAAGCCACAGCACTATCTCGGGCCAGAGCAGGAACATCGTTGCAACACACAACATCCCGGCTGCGTATGGCACCGCCCCCCGAAATACCTCGGTGACATCGCGACCAGCTGTACGGGCGACAACGAAAACATTGAGCCCGAGCGGTGGCGTGATGAGTCCGATTTCCCCCATGAGAACGATGAAGATGCCGAACCAGATGGCGTTGTAACCGAGTGCCTCGATGACCGGAAGCATGACAGGAACGGTGAGGGCAATAATGGCGGTTTGGTCCATGAAGAATCCGAGGACGAGATAGCCGATCATGATAACGAACATCACCAACAAAGCCGGCACAGCCAGACCTTCGATCCAGGTGACAATACGACCCGTTACTCGGCTCTCTGTGATGAAATGCCCGAAGATGGTTGCTCCGATGATGATCGTGAAGATCATCGCACTCGACTTGACTGTGTCGATGAGCGCTTGGACGAAGCCGGCGACACTGAACTTCTTCCTCACGACAACGAGTACCAGTGCGGCAAGGCAACCGATGGCGGCGGCTTCCGTGGCAGTGGCGACGCCGAAATAGATGGATCCGATGACAGCCCCGAAGAGCACCAGCACCGGCAGCGCGGGAACGCCCATGCGTACTTTGTCCCTCCACGCAACCTTCTTGCCCGCCGGCACACTGTTCGAATCGTTTAACATCGAGCTGAACATCACTGCGACCAGCGCCACTGCGATGACGAGACCGGGAATTATGCCTGCAATAAGCAGATCTCCCACACTTTGCTCAGCGGTAATTGCATAGAAGATCAGTACAATACTCGGGGGTATCATTCCGGCCAACGTTCCTACCGAACTGACAAGACCGGCAGCTGAACTCGGTCGATAGCCCTCGGAGACCATCCGCGAAACCGTCGTCTTTGCGAGTGTCGCCGCCGACGCCGTGGAAGATCCCGAGACCGCAGCGAACGCGACGCCGGCAGCAACCGAAGAGACGCCTGTCGATCCTCGTCCGCGCCCCATGACTGCACGCGCCGCGTCGAAGAGGGAGTCGATCAGCCCAGACATCAAGATGAGCTGCGCCATCAACATAAACAGGGGAATTGCCGAGAGCGCGAGGCTTTGTACGGAGGAGGCCGGGACGACCTGCATGATCCCGTCCACCGTATGCGGATCCAATATCAGGAGCCCGACGAATCCGCTAGCGATGATCGCAAATGCCACAGGCACGCGGATCAGCAGTAAGACTATGAGCAGCAAAACGACGAGCAATGCGGTCAACTTGTGCCTCCAGAAAGGACGTGGGCCGTTGGCAGCGCCGTCTCCGAGGCTCGGCCGGAGATGGGTGTGGTGGTTGCGTCGCCGGGATCATAGTCAGTGGTGGTGATACACCACGACGATGTCGCCTCGCGATACAGATCGATCAACACAACAACGAGGCCCAGGGCGCAAGACACCGGAATCGATACTTTCCAGATCCACGAAGGTACGGAAAGGTCCGCCATCCCGGGCGGCATCACTTCACCGATTCGGTACGAGAAGTACATGGCCCGCCAACTCGAAATGGCAATGAATGCCAAGCAGATTGATATCACTATGTAAGAAAAGAGAAGGAGCGCCTTTCGAACGGGCACGGGGAATTTGTTGAATAGGCTCACGACCGCGACGTGGGCGCCACCGCGGTAGGCGGTGACGATTCCGAAGAACGCTGCAGAGACGAGCAACGCTTGCTCGATGATTCCCGGCACCCAACCTTGTGGATTTCCGAAGAAAGATCGGCACAACACCTCCCACAGGGTCAACAGTGCAATTCCGACGATCGATGCAGCCGAGATCACCCCGCACACGGCGGAAATTGCGTTCTGCACCTTGTCCAAACCGGGATGATCGTCGGTGACATAACCGAATATTGTCCGGCGAGCGGTGCCCTTGCGAAACGGCCGCTGGACCATCCCACTCGCTGACTGCTGTTCCGTCTCACTCATCGGCTGCCCTCTCCAGCTGCTGCTCGAAGTCCGTGAGAACCAAACGCGCTGGCTTGCCTATGGATTCGAGGTCACGAACCCATTCCTCGCGGATGGGTATGAGTGCGCTGTCCCACGCACTCTTGGTTGTCCCTTCGATGGGAAGTAATTGCACTCCGTTGGCTTCCATAGCTTCGAAAGCCGCGTCTGCAGCAGCGGGGAGTTCGCGACAGGCATTTTCGTTTGCGAGCGTCGACGCCTTTGTTACGACAGCACGCTGCTCCGAGCTCAACCGTGCCCAGGCTTGCGTGCTGATCGCATATGTGGAGTTGGACAGACCGAGATTTGCACCGACGGTCGAGAACGCGAGGGTTTCATCGAGTTTGTACGAAAGTACGCTCACCGGCGGGAACAGCGCACCCTCCACAGTTCCCCGCGACAGTGCCTCGTATAGATCAGGGCCGGGAAGGGATACACCCGAGGCACCTAGGTGGTCGACGATGCGGTCGGCCATCCCCCCGTTGGAGCGGACTAGTTGCCCCTGAATGTCCTCTGGTTCACGGACTTCTCGGTTCGCAGTCATGATCTCGTAATCGGTGACGAATGCGACCCAGAGTGGCCTTATACCGATCGGTTCGAGTTCATTCTCGTAGATAGAGCCGTTCTCCTGCATGAGCTTGATCAGTGCATCTGCGCCGTGGCAGGCGTTGTCGACCAGGCCCGGCAATTCGCTGACGCTAGAGAGGGGCAGCTGCGAGGACACGTTGGATGGAGTGATCACCGCGATCTGGACGACATCAGTGCGGAGCAAGGTGGGCATGTCTTTGCTCTTGCCCATCTGTCCGCTGCCGTAGTACTCGATCTCCAGTCCGACATCCGGACCATGCTCCTGGAGATATTCGAGGAAGGGCTGTGCCCCGGCCTTTCCGATGGGGTGTGTGGCTGAGTAGGCGTCGGCGAACTTGAGGACCACTGTGGGATTGGTATCGCGATCACCGGCTGCACAGCCGACCGAGGCGGCAGAGATGACGCCGGTCATGGTTAGTGCGGCAACCGACTTCGCGAATCGAGAAAGGAGCATATCGACCTTTCGAGGAAGCCAAGGGCTTGGAGTGAACATAATCTATCGTAGATTAACGTGACCCAGGATACAATTGAACCGTCGGTGCGATCTTCCCTTACAACCCGCACCGGGGTGCGGAGACACCAAAAACCCTGGCTTGCAACATCATTTGAGTTCTTCAACACGCCGACATGGGTCAAAGGACGGGACGCGGACGCGTCGCGAAAACACACCCCTAGTAAGTAAGTGAAAGTACATTCAAAAATGACTGCGGATGCCCGGGGCACGCAGATCCATCGGCGGGACCGGTATAGCGGTAGCATCCCTCCCGGCCATGACCGACTGTGCTGACCGGGTCGAACCCATCACGATGAACAACGCCCCGCTATGGCGTTGAGCGCTTATCGAGCCGCCTTGTAGACATCCACTGAGCGGCGACTCCGCAATGAGCCGGCGGTCTACGTGCCGTCAGTTCCCAGACGCGACATGCTCGGTACACAATCGACCAAACCCGCGCACCGGACAGATCAGATATCGTCTCAGGGGGCAATTGAACCGGATCTTGCGAATTACACCGGTAGCGCGCCCTTTCAGATCCGCTATTGCTCGCGCCCGTTATCGGCAGCGTCGAGCCAAGTCCTTCATTCTGTTGTCGGCCCGGACCAAAGCCGAGAAGCGGTTGTCGATATAGGCGAATCTGCGTCCCGAGCCACCAATCCTTGCGAGTAACACTGCAGTTCTATTGCTTGATAGCCAACAGTCATGGGACTACGTGAGAATGCGACTACAAATCGACAAGCCCAGCTGCATCCTCCGCGTGGGTTCCGCGGCCGACACCCAGCCCCAGAGCCGCATCAGATTTCGACACCTGTTCCAGACACCGTCGAACCCGAGTTCCTCGGCCAGACAGGCATCTTCAGCCAATGAGGGCCTTCTCGTATCCGTGCGCAGATCTTCACAGTGAATTCGCTCCGATCCGGATCGCCACGCTACCATTTGTGCCCTCATCCACAGCGGACATCGCCGAACGAACATCACCGAATGCGAAAACACGGGGCTCCTCGACTTGCAGTACACCCTCGTCCGCGAGAGCGAGCAACTCGCGCCACGCCGCCTGGAGCTTCTCGGGGTGCCGGTACCAGTAGTCGGTGGACTGAAGACCCATTACCGCAATGTTCTTCACAAGGAGATGGCCGGGCTTGATCGGGGCAGGAGTACCCGATGCGAAGCCGGCAACGACGAGTCGCCCTTCCCATGCCACTGCGCGCGCGAGCTGGGCGAGGAGCGGACCGCCAACCACATCGACGACCACGTCCGCGCCGCCTCCCGACGTGATGTGCTTGATCGTGTCCACCAGAGCATCCGGGTCGGCGTCCACCACGTGGTCCACGCACGGCCCCAACTCGGCGGACGCTTGTTCGGGATCCCGTGACACTGCCAATACGGTAGCTCCGGCATTCTTCGCCAACTGCACCACCGCACGTCCGACATTACCGCGAACCCCCGTGACGAGTACCGTTTCACCGGCGCGGATACGGGCCCGGAAGTGTAGTGCGGCATACGCAGTGAAGTAAGTGATCCCGAAAGTCGCAGCAGTCGAGTACGTCATCGACTCGGGAATGCGCGCGACCTGTGGAGCGGGCACGGCAAACGCCTCGGCAAACGCACCCTTGTCGATTACTGCCAGCACCCTGTCACCCCGCGCGACATGCGTGACATCGCAGCCGACGCTCACCACCCGGCCCGCAGCTTCCATCCCCGGAACAAATGGCAGATCCAGCCGGAGTTGGTATTGTCCGCGCATCATCAAGACGTCGGCGAAATGGATGGCAGCGAACCTCGGCGCCACTACGACTTCGCGAGGACCGCAATTGGGATACGGAACTTCGCGCACAACGAATTTCGGTGTCTCACCGAAGTAGCAAATCTGCAACGCGCGGGCGAACGTACGATCGGTGCTCGTCACCTTTGTCTCGTTTCTGTGTCGGGACGGTTGTGAATATGGTCGCCGGTCAACGCATCAGATGTGTATAAGTGTCCACCGCGCGGTCTCGATGCAGAAGTGCAGCCACCGTTGTGTACCCGAATACACCATGATGGTCGTATATTTCGGCTGTAGCCACAGACAGTGTCCCCATGCCCGTGCGTCCCGTCGCCGATATACCCATCCCCGACCCGTTGGGTTCCCGTGCCAGAACGAGCGTGACATCCGCATTGATGTGCCGTACGCCCTTCGCACCCCAGTGGGTGACCAGGTTTGTCAGGTCCGACACGACGGCGGTGGCCTGGAACGGCGTCGGCAGCTCACCAGTGACGATCGGGATGCTATGGCACCAAACCTGTTTACGAGTAGAGTTCCGGTGCCGACCGGCGTTGGCATCCCATCCGGTGTCCTCGCTGTAAAACAGACGTCCCTCACTGGTTTCCGGTCGTAGATGTTCCGGTGGGAAGCTCGGTGTCGTAACGGATGTCCACGGCGGGGTTGCGTCGATCTGCTCGGCTGCGGGGAGAAACAGCGTACGTGCCCGAGCCACAACGCCATCCCGCTGACGGAGTTCGGTGTCCACGAGCATCAGGCGACCACCCTCACGGATGATCGTTGAGTGCGTGCAGACAGTCTCCATCGTCGCTGCCTTCTGCAGATCGGCAGTAAATCTCGCCGGACGAAGGTCCGTCCGTTTCTGTCCCGCCGTTTCCGCCGACCGCGCGAGGGCACCGGTCACAGCGCTTCCTCGCATGTGCTGGGCGCCCCAGCCGCTCAGAGCAACTGGAAGAGGAGTCAACTCCTCCAATGCTGCTTGTCGGCGAAAATAGGACACAACCCCATCCTCCTGGTAGGTGCCATCCGGCGACGCCGCTGCCACTTCGCTACGACGCATCCGTGATCATCCGTTCTTTGAGCACGCGTTTGAGGAGCTTGCCGGAGGCGTTCTTCGGTAACTCATCGAGCCTGAGGTAGGTACGCGGCCGTTTGTAGGAGGCCAACTTCTCTCGGCACAGAGCGTCGAGTTCGTCCGCGGGGACGGGAATCCCTTGCCGTGTCACTACATACGCGGTAACAATTTCCCCCCACTTCGGATCATTTCGACCGATGACGGCGGCTTCAACGACATCGGGGTGCATGACGAGTACGTTTTCGATCTCGGTCGGGAAAATGTTCACTCCGCCTGAGATGATCATGTCCTTGGCCCGGTCTACCACGTAGAGGTAACCCTCGTCGTCGAACCGGCCGAGATCGCCGCTCGAGATCCATTCCCCGCGGAACTGCTCCTCCGTGGCCTCCGGGTTCTTGTAGTACCTGACGCCCAGGCCCGGTCCGCGCTTGTAGATCTCCCCCACCGCTCCGACCGGGACGTCGTCACCGTCGGGATCGAGGATCCGCAATTCGCACCCGAAGTACGGCAGCCCGGCCGAGCGATCCTTACGACGCTGATCCTGCGGCTTGAGGATGCTGAAGAAGCCGGCCTCCGTCGACCCGTACAGTTCGTAGAGTCCGGCGGCGGGCAAAAACTCCATCAACCGCTCCTTCGTCGCTGTCAGCAACGGCGATCCGGCCGACATCAAGCGGCGTACCGAACTGACGTCGATTGACGCCTTGTCGGGCACTTCGAGCAGCATTTCGAACATCGTTGGAACCATGGGAATGAACGAGACTCGTTCACGTTCGATCGTCTGCAGGAGTTCGCGTGCGTTGAACTCCCGGAGCATGACGACGGTTCCGCCCACCATCAGCTGCTGAAGACCCCAGGTGAAGCCGAGACCGTGGTAAAAGGGTCCGGCGATGACGGTGACGTCGTTCGCCCGGTTTCCTACCTCAACGGTGATGTCGTACCACGCCTGACGAGCGATCCGCTGCGGAATCTCACAGGCCTTGGGATCTCCGCTGGTACCCCCGGTATATGCCAGATGGTAGACGTCCCATTCATCCATGTTCATGTAGCCGAGGTCCGACGACGAGTCGGCGAGGACGGTTTCGTAGTCGATGTAACCCGTTGACTTGCAAACACTCTCATCCGATATGACGAGGACTCGGCCGGCACCGATGTGTGACAAGCTCTGGTGGGCCACGGCGAAGGTATCGGTGAGAGTTCCGTCCACGATGACCACTTCGGCGTCGCTGTGACGGACCGCGTAGTCGATCTCCCCCGGGGTGAATCGATAACTTATCGGTACAACTGCCGCACCCAATCCTGCTATCGCGTACACGATCTCCGGGTACTGCACGCGATTGGTGAGCAGTACCGCAACCTTGGTGCCCTTACCGACTCCCAACTCGGACAGTCCATTGGCCAACTGCGCAGTGCGCGTGCTGATCTCCGACCAGTTCAGGCGGGTATCACCCTCGATGACAGCCGTCTTGTCGCCGAGCAGGTGTGACTGGGCGTGCAGGTGTGGAATCTGCCCCAGGGTAAGGTGTTCGCCGTAGGTAGCCATCATCGTCCTTTCGTCTGCCACCAAGAGTGACACCGGACAGCTCACAGCGTGCGGAATCGGCGCTGACCGTCGGTCAGTACCAATCGCCCGAAATTCAAACCGGGGAAATGCGCTCCGGCGACCAGGTCGCCGCTGGCGGCGAGCTCGTCGGCCAGTCGGTTGCGCGTCTGCGATGCAAGCTCGGGGTCCTCGTCGAAGATGGCCCGCCAGTCAGATTCTTCGAGCTCGACGGTCGAATGCACGACATCACCCAGGAGGTAGCCTCGCTTGCCGGCTCCGGAAACGACGAAGACCGTCGAGCCAGGGGTATGACCGGGGCTGTGCAGAGCGTCCACCCCCGGCGCGAGCGTGAGGTCCTGATCGAAGAGCTCGAGCTGACCTGCTATCGGTGAAAGCTTCTTCACCGCACCGGCACTGGCATCCGGAGCATCGACGAAATGTTCCCAGTCTCGGCGGTGTGCGCGGTACGTCGCGCCGGGGAAGACCACCTTCCCCTTCTGCGTCGTCCATCCCACGTGATCGAAGTGCAGGTGCGTGAGCAGTACATCAGTAACATCTTCAGGCTCGACCCCATGGGCGCGCAAAGAATCCAGGAACTTGCCGCCGGTATACCTACCTCCGTGCGCGAGCAGCTTGTCGTCAACGGTACCGACGCCGGTATCGACGACCACGACACGATCACCGGTTCGGATGAGAAAGCCGCCGATGTCGAAATCGAGATTTCCGTGGTTGTCGAGAGCGTCGTCCTTGGTCGCCCAAGGGTCCTCCACCCCCGACCTGGTGAGGATGTGATTCGGGTCTTCTCGGCCAACCCCGTCCAGGACGGGCAAGACCTCTATATCTCCGAAGTACATGATGAATACCTTTCGTACAGAATCGATCCGGGCAACGTCACGAAAGTCGTCGCCAATCAGGAAGTCGGGGCCGGGGCGGCCGCATAGGTGTCACGCAGTACGCGCTTGAGGATCTTCCCGGAGGAGTTCACCGGCAGTTCGTCGACGAACACGTAATGGCGAGGGCACTTGTACTTGGCCATCTGCTCGGCAGCCAGGGCCATGATGGACAACTCGAGATCGTGCAGCGACTCGGCTTTTCTGGCCGGGACGACGACAGCGCACCCTACCTCCAGATATTTGTCGTCGGGAACCCCGATGAGCGCGACAGCAGCCACCCCTGGGTGTCGGGAAAGAACTGCTTCGATCTCCGCGGGGTAGATATTCTCACCACCACTTCGAATCATGTCCTTGTCGCGACCACTGACCACGAGAAACCCGTCCTCGGTGATCCTGCCGAGATCACCGGTACGGCACCAACCGTCGACGAAGGTGTCTTTCGTGGCTTCCGGCCGATTCCAGTAGAGACCGGAGATGGCCGGTGAGCTGACCCAAATCTCGCCGACCTCGCCTGGGGCCGCGTCGTTTCCGTCGAAATCGACCACTCGAATATCGGTGAGGGGAAGGGGCCTGCCCACCGTCTCTGCGTGACTTCTGCTGTATGCCTGCTCGAGGACCGCCGATTGTGCTCCTCCTTCTGTCAGTCCGAAACCCTTGTTGAGCACCACCTGCGGCAGGTGTTCATTCAATGCCTCGATCGCCCACGGCTGCAACGGATCACCGCCGGACATGATGAGCTTCAGAGTGTCGATCCGGCAAAGTTCGTCCGCCCCGAGGGAGAGCAGATCGTAGATGAGAAACGGGTAGAGCAGTGCGTCGGTGACCTGGGCGGTCTTGATCGTGCCCGCGATCCGCTCGGCGGACATTCCTCCGCTGGACATGATCACCGCCTCGCCGTACACCATCAGAGCCGGCAAGGTGAAGCACTCGAAGGCGCCGGCATGGTAAAGCGGGCCGGTCGTCATGGTGACGGTCTCGGAAGTGAATCCCCATTGCATGGCCTGAATGGTCGCGAACCACATCGCATTGTCGTGCGTCCACACCGAACCCTTCGGTCGACCCGTAGTTCCCGAGGTGTACATGATCATGACGGGATCGCTCCCGCACGGCCGCGGCAGATCGTCCACGCCACCGCCAGACGTGTCGACGCTGAACTCAGCAGCCCACTCGGGTACCGGAGTTTCGTCATCTGCCAGGCAGAACCACGTCCGAACTAAAAGTTCCTCGTGCACCGGAGCCAACTGATCCACACGACTCGAATGAAAGACCACGACCTTACTTCCCGAATCCTCGATGAGGAAAGCAAGTTCCGCGGGCGCAAGCCTGAAGTTCAGTCGAACCGCGATGGCCCCGATGCGCGCGATCGCGAAGTACAGTGCGACGTAGTCGAGCGAGTTCAACAGAACCATTCCGACCCTGTCGCCCTTGGCTACTCCGGCATCCATGAGTGCCCTGACATAGCGGTCGCGGTGATCCCGAAGCTCGGTGTAGGTCCACCCGTTTTCGCCGTCGATCGAGAGCGCTCGCGCATTCTTCTCGCCCCGGGGCAAGGCCCGAAACGGCGAATCCACGATGTGGTTCACGTCCATTGGAACTCCTACAAGTGCGAGGTGCCCGCGGCCATAACGACAACAGGAGGTGATTGGGTGATACCGGAAAGACTCTCACTGACGGTCCGGACGACGGCATCGACGGCGAAGACACCCTTCCCCTCTGCACACACCATGACAGGGTTCGCTTCCAGTTCGACGATGCCGGAATCGACAAGTCCGGCAGCATGGGACATAGCAACCACAGCATCGCGGAGCGCTGCGAGGTCGCCCTTGGGCAGGCCGCGGAATCCAGCGAGAGCTCGAAATGCGGTGACCTCGTCGATCATCTCCTGTGCGGTATCCGCATCGACCGGAGCGAGGCGGACACTGCGGTCCTTGTGAAGCTCCGCCAGTACCCCTCCCGCAGCAAGAAGCACGATAGGGCCGACATCGGGATCCACGCGGAATCCGATGAGAGCTTCCCCGAGTCCTCGGACCATCTGCTGGACGAGGACCTGTCCGGTCGGAACCGACGGGTCGGCGCGGACGACCGACCTCATGATGGAGCCGACGGCGGCCTTCAGCCCCTCGGCATCCCCAACTCCGAGAACGACGCCGCCAAGATCGGACTTGTGCGCCAGCCCCGCCGCGTGGATCTTCACAGCAGCCGGTGTCGTCACCGGGATCTCACGAAGAGGTCCCGCGGTATCGAGGACCGCGAACGGCGCGTAAGGGACGCCCAACTCGGCGAATACCCGATAGGACGACTGCTCGTCGAGGACGCTCGTCGCCGACGGTACCGCACGGGTGGGCAGAGTGCCCACGCGCGGCGGGCGATAGGCGAAGACCGAGACGATCGCATCGGCACAAGCTTCCGGGGAACGGAAGGCGCTGACACCTCCGACGCGCAGCATGCGGAGCGCATCCGGCGCCGAGGGCACGACGAACGCCGCGAGGGGTTTCCCTCCGCCGGATGCGTCGACGATCGGTTTGACGGCGTGCTCCGAATGGAACCGGGCGGACGAACCGGGGACCGCGACGACGACGTCGAATTCCGGTGCGGCGAGCAGAATGTCGAGTGCGGACTTCATCACCTCGTACCGCGTTCCCGCCAGGGTGAGGTCGACGAGGGTGCCGCCGCCCGCGTCGATGCCGACGGCGGCAAGTTCTGCCCGGGTCCGTTCAGTCGGTCGTGTCGGCTCGGCGCCGGCCATTGCCAGGCAATCGACCATCATCGCGCCGCCGCCGCCGGTGGTGGACACGACAGCTACCCGTGGGGCGGATCGCGCAATTTCTCGCCCGCGGGTGCTACACGCGAGGGGGTGGGCTTCAAGAAGCGCGTCGAAAGTACTTACGCGTGTGATGCCGAGATCACGAAGCGCAGCATCGGCAATGGCATCGTCGCCGGCGAGGGCACCGGTGTGAGAGACGGCGAGCTCCGCAGCGGCGTCCGAGCGCCCGAGCTTGAATGCCAGCACCGGTTTACCCCGCTCTGCAGCAGCCCGCGCGAACGCCGCGAGATCTCCTGCATGACTCAGGTTTTCGAGGAAGAGGATATAACTCGTCACCTCGGGGTCATCGACCGATGCCAAGCAGATCTCTCCCACCGAAAGATTCACCTCAGATCCTGTGGAGATCATGGTGTGGAATGCGATCCCTGCGTCCTTGCCCCGTGATGCCAACGCACCGATGGCACTTCCCGACTGCGATGCCACGAATATCCCACCACCGACCGGTAGCGGTTCGGCAAAGGCAGCGTTGGCGGTCAATACGAGCTTCTGGGCAGGGCTCACCACCCCGAGGCTGCTGGGGCCGAGGATCCGAGTTCCCGCGGTGGAGCTGATTTCCTCGAGTGCGGCCATGCGCGCGCGGCTCTCGGGCGAGCCGCCTACAAATCCGTCGGCCATGATACTGACCACCGGGACACCCATTCGTGCGCACTCACGAGCGACCGCGATTGCCGGATCGGCGCCGGTCAGGATGAAAACGTGGTCGGGTACTTCCGGTAGGTCGGCAATCGTGTCGTACGCTCGGTGACCGGCAATCGTGTCGCGATTCGGGTTGACGACGTACACGCGTCCCGCCCACCAGTTGTCAGCGAGATTGCGTAGCGGACGCGACGTGGTTTTCGCCGGGTCGTCCGAGGCGCCGACGATTGCCACGGTTCCCGGCCGGACCAATGCGTCGTAGAGGCGGCCGCGGGTGTCGGTACTCATGATGTGCTCGCCCGCTGGCTGAATCGTCGGTCGAAGACCGTCTCTGCGATGCGGTTTTTGAGCATCTCGGTGCTGCCGCCGGCGATTTTCCAGCCTCGTGTCCGCCGGAAGCAGTACTCGACCAGTGATTCTTCGCTGAATCCGATACCGCCCATAGCCTGAACAGCCAGGTCTGCCGCCCCGAAACCTGCCTCGTTGGCAGCGTACTTCGCGATCGCCGTGTCGTAGGCGGTCGGAAGTTCTCCGTCCGCAACGGATGCCGCGCGATAGAGCAGCAGCTGCGCGGACTCGAGCTGGACAGCGCGCTCGGCGAACATCCACTGCAGCCCTTGGAACTCGGCGAGCGGCCGGCCGAACTGTTCACGTTCCTTGGCATGACGAACTGCCGCGTCGAAGGCGTAGCGCCCGACCGCCAATGATCGGGAGGCGTTGCCGAGGCGCTCGACGTTGAAGCCGGTGATCTGGCGTTTGAAGCCGCCCTCGCCGAGCAAGACCTGAGAATCCGGGACGAAACAATCCTCGAAGTAGAGCTGGCACCAGTGCTCACCGTTCATGAACTGCGACGGCTCACCGACGGTCAGACCCGGTGTATCGCGGTCGATGAGGACGGAGCCGATGCCTCCTACTCCCGGACCGAATCGCACGTACACCAGGTACACCGAGGCGTCGGCGCTGTGAGTGCCGAATACCTTGGTGCCGTTGATGACAAATCCGTCGTCTTTACGAACAGCGGTGGTCTGCAGATCGGTCACGGCCGAACCTGCCTCGGGTTCGCTCATGCTCAGTCCGATGACCGACTTACCGGCCAGCAAGGAAGGTAGGTACTTGTCGCGTTGCACCGGCGTGGCGTATTCGGCAAAGGTCCGGATGGCGCCGAAGTTGCCGGCTTGAACCACGTCGGCGGAACGAGGGCAGTGCGCTGCGACAGCCTGGATGGCGACGACTGCGGCGAGCAACGACGCGCCCTGTCCCCCCTTGTCCTCGGGGATGGTCAGACCCAGCAGGCCTTGTTGGCCCATGAGTTCAGCTACGTCCCAGGGCATGTGGGGGTTGTGCGCGCGAGCCAGTGCGCCCGGTGCGAGCGTCTTGGATGCAAACGCCGACACCGAGGAACGGAAGTCCTCGATCTCGGCGGGAAGCGTGAAGTCCACGGCGTTATCTCCTGAGTGTGTCAGTGGCGTGAGGGCATGAGTCGCGGCGTTGGTTGCCGATGCAGCGCGACCATCCCGTCCGGAAGGTCGACCGAATCGTTGCCGTAGCGCTCCATGACGTCTGGATCATGTCCGGGCACAAGATGTTCCGGACTATCCGCGAGTTCGACGACGGTAGCGAAAGCGCCGAGCATCGCCGGTACGTCCACGATTGCCGGGAACGGATTCTTCAGTTCCAGGTTGGCGTAGTAGTGCAGCGCGTCGGAGGCCAGGACTACCCATCCGCGGTCGGTGTGTACTCGAACGATCTGCAACCCGGGGGTATGGCCGCCGACCTGATGTAATTCGATGCCGTCGGACAGAACGTGAGCGCCCTCGATCTGTCGGACCCGGCCGTCGAAGGTACGGCGCACGAGATCGCAGACGTCGTCCACCTCGAAGAAGTGGGACAGTTGCGGGTGCCTCATGTGGCCTCCGGTCGCGTAGGCAACCTCGGCGCGTTGGATCCAGATGCGTGCATCCGGGAAGTCTCCGAGGTTGCCGGCGTGGTCGTAGTGCAGGTGTGTGATGACGACGTCGGTGACCTGGTCCGGCTCGATTCCCAACTCGCGCAGTGCCTCTACCGGGTGCCGTTCGAGCACGCGACCGCGGCGCTTCCCAGCTTCGGGACTGAAACCGGTGTCCACCAAGACGGTTCGTGCTTCGCTCCGCAAGACCCACATGTCGAAGTCGAGTCGCATCGACCCCGATATGTGCGGATCGTTGAGAAAGTTGTCCCGCGCTACTCGGTCGACGTGTCCGAGACGAATCGCGATGACCTCGTATGTCGCGGTCATTTCCGGGTGCCCCCGTCAATAAGTTTGACCATCACGGGGTAGTACTCGTCGGCGTAGCCGGCGTCGCGAGTAGCCTCGAGCAACGTCATCGTCGCATCCGCGGAGTCGGTAGGCACGTCCTTGTCGCGGGCGAGCTGCAAGGCAAGGTTCAGGTCTTTGATCGCGTACAGCGTCGGAAAGGTCTTGACGGGGAACTCGTCGACGGCCAGCGTTGCCATGGCCGACTTGCGCAGGACGAAGCTGTCTGCGGATCCGAGGGTCAGCGTCTCGAACAGCAGCTTCGGGTCCACCCCGGCGGCTGTGCCGATTGCGCGGGCCTCGGCCAGAGCGTTCACGGTTTGGAACACCACCATGTTGTTGAGGATCTTGATGACCTGTCCGGCGCCCAACGCGCCGGCGTGAACGACGTCAGATCCCATGCAGGACAACAGAGGTTTTAGATCAAAGAACCGATCTGCGGTAGCGCCGACGGTGATGAGCAGGGTGCCGTCCTTGGCGGCCTGGCGGAGTCTGGCAACGGGTGCATCGACCAACTCGACGCCGTCCCTGGCAAGGGACTCGCCGAGCAGTCGAGTGCGCGTGACATCACTGGTGCTCATATCGACGATCACTGAGGGCCGGTTCGGCGCGGACATGATTTCGGCGACGACTGATTCGACCTGCACGATGCTCGGGAGCGAGAGGAAGACGACATCAGCACGCTCGGCGACGTCGATCACACTGGCGCCGGATTTCGCTCCGGATGCTGCTACCCGTTGCAATGCCTCCGTGTCGAGGTCGAAGACGATGACGTCGTGTTCTGATCGGCTGGCCAGGTTGGCGCACATCGGGCCCCCCATGACGCCGAGGCCGATGAATCCGAGAGTGCGATTGCTGCTCATGTTCGTTTTCCTTCCAGCTATCCGGCGATGTGCCGATGCGGCGGTTTGCCGCCGATTACTCAGTCGAGTGCGACGATGACGCTTTTGAGTTGCGTGTAGCCCAGGAGGGCTTCGATACCCTTCTCCCGGCCGATACCGCTGGCCTTGTACCCGCCAAACGGAACTTCCACGCCCGCACCGGCATAGCGGTTGATCTGCACCTGACCCGCCTGCAACTGGTGCGCGATGCGGTGCGCCCGGCTGATGTCCGAGGTGAACACGCCCGCCGACAGGCCGTACGGCGTGTCGTTCGCTTGCAGGATTGCGTCGTCGACATCGTCGAACGCGATGACGGACTGCACCGGGCCGAACACTTCCTGCTGAGCGACGGCCATGTCGTTGGTCACCGATGCAATCAGTGTCGGCATGACGAAGAAACCGGTGTCTCTGTCCGCGGGCGGTTGTCCCCCGACGATCACCTGCGCGCCATCCGATGTGGCTTGCTCGATCATCGCGAGGACCCGGTCTCGTTGCACAGCAGATACGAGCGGACCCAGGTCCGGATCATCTGCGCCGCGGCCGACCGTCAGTCCTTGCATCTTGATTGCGACTCGCTCCACGAATTCGTCGTGGACGCTTCGATGAACAAACAATCGTGTTGTCGCAAAGCAGGATTGGCCGGAGTTGCGGATGACAGCGAGCGCGCCGGCATGCGCCGCACGCTCCAGATTCGCATCCGAACAGACGATGGTCGGTGACTTGCCCCCGAGTTCGAGGTGGCAGCCTACGATCCGGTCGGCGGCGACCCGCCCAACGCTCTGACCTGCCGCTACCGATCCGGTGAACGCGATGTGTCGGACCAGCTCGTGTCCGACCAAAGCTGCTCCGACGGTCGGTCCGTCGCCGAGGACGATGTTGCACACACCGGCGGGTAGTCCCGCCTCGACCATGAGGATGGCGACGAGGCTCGTCGTGATCGGAGTCAGTTCCGACGGTTTGACCACCACCGTGTTCCCGGCAGCCAGGCACGGTGCGACGCCGCGCATCATCTGACTGATCGGCGCGTTCCAGGGAGTGATGTGAGCGACCACACCGTACGGTTCCCGGACTGTATAGGCGAAGGTGTCGGCTGCCTGTGGGAGGGTCGTTCCACCGAATTTGTCGCACGCACCGCCGTAGTATTCGAGGTACCGCGCAGTGACCGCGATGTCTCCGCGGGCCTGGGAGATCGGCTTTCCTGTGTCGGCGGATTCGAGCGTAGCGAGGGTCTCCACATTTCGACGGATTGCCTCGGCGAGCCGGGTGAGGATTCGCCCGCGTTCGAGCGGCGCCATGTTGGCCCACCCGTGCCAGGCTGCGTGGGCATTCTCCACCGCGGTATCGACAACCCCCATGGGGGTTTCCGCGAACTGCGCGACCATCTGCTCGGTCGCCGGGTCGTACACCGGACGGATAGTTGCGTCGGGACTGGCGACCGTCCATTGCCCGCCGATGACAGCGGTCAGGACCTCGGGAAGCTGAGGGTCCAGCGTGGCCTCAGGCGAGCTCATGGGACGCATTCGGAACGAAGTTGGGAGCGCGTCGTTCGCGGTGCGAGCGCACTCCCTCGGCGACATCCGGGCCGTTGAAGGCGAGGAATTCGAGGCTCAGTGAGGAGTCGAAGATCGGTCCTGCCTGGCGATACCAGCCGTTGATGGCCTGCTTGGTCCATCGGATGGCGTCCTGCGCACCTGCCGCGAGATCGGTCGCGATGGTCGTGGCCGTCTCGAGCAATTCTTCTTTGTCGACGGTGACGGAGACGAGTCCGGCCCGCTCTGCTTCCTCACCGGAGATTTCGCGACATGTCATCAGCAGGTATTTGGCCTTCGCGATACCGCACATCAGCGGCCACACCGCGGCAGCATGGTCCCCGGCGGCGACACCCAGTCGGGTGTGTCCGTCGATGATGCGTGCGTCCTTGGCTGCAACCGAGATGTCGGCCATCATCGCGATGACCAGTCCCGCGCCGACAGCGGGTCCGTGGATGGCTGAGACGATGGGCTTCGAGCAACCCACCATGTTGTAGTACAGATCTCGCGCTTCCTGCATGACGCGCATGTTGATCCGGTGGTCGGCGATCTGCGCTTCCACCATATCGAAGCTGCCGCCGGCGGAGAAGGCTTTACCGACTCCGCGTACGAGGACTACTCGCACTGCCGGGTCGCGGTCGATGACCTGCCAGATCAGGGGCAGCTCACGATGTTGCTGCTCGCTGACTGCGTTGAGGTTGGGGCCGTCGAATACGAGCTCGAGCACGCCGAGGTGGTTGTTCTCGAACTTCAGGCTGGAGAACTGCTCGTAGGTGGAGAGCATGAGATTGTTCCTTTGTGATCGTTGTCAGTGGATCGAGTCGACGGGGGCGGTATCTCGTGACCAGTCGGCGATGACGTCGCCGATGTCCGCGCCCTCCCGAGCGGACTGGCCGGGTACGCGCGAGGGAGTGCGGCCCAGCCGAGGGGACGGCGCCGGCTGCAGGACGCCGTCGACGTCGACGAACACCGCACGTTCGGTGTTGTGCGGATCACGCGCTGCCTCAGGGAAATTCAGTACGGGGCTGACACAGGCGTCGGTACCGTCGAAGATCTCGGCCCACTCGGCCATCGGTTTGGTCCCGATCCGTTCTTCGATCAGCGTCCGCAGTTGCGGCCAGTTCGCTTCGTCGTTCCGGTCAGGCCACGCGGTGGTGTCGGATCCCAAACCTGCAAGGAAGGGCCGGTAGAAGTCTTCTTCGAGAGCGCCCACTGCGACGAAACGTCCGTCGGCGCAGCGGTAGGTGTCGTAGAACGGTGCCCCGTTGTCGACGTGGTTGGTTCCGGGCTCGTCGGAGAACAGTCCGGCGGCACGTAATCCTTGCATTCGCGCGGTGAGAAGCGCGGCGCCGTCGACCATCGACACGTCCACGACCTGCCCGCTGCCGGACCTCGCTGCTTCGAGAAGTGCGCAGACGATCCCGAAAGCTCCCAGAGCCCCGCCGCCGGCGTAGTCACCGAGGTAGTTCACCGCTGGGCGGGGGCGTTCGCCGGGATGTCCGAGGGTGTGTAGCACTCCCGACTGGGCGACGTAGTTGATGTCGTGTCCGACGGACCTCGCCAGCCGGCCGGATTGACCGTAGCCGGTGATCCGAGCAAATACGATCGCGCGATTGCGTTCGAGGAGAACCTCGGGGCCGAGCCCGAGTCGCTCGACAACGCCGGGGCGGAAACCCTCGATGAAGATGTCGGCCGACTCGATCAGCTGCAGCACCGACTCGATACCCGAGGGGCTCTTGAGGTCGACCTCCACCGAGGTGGTCCCGCGATTGACTACGTCCCGGTCCGGGGTGAGTCCCTTGGTCTGTCCGATCTCGCGCGCGGAACGGTGCCGCGGGCGCGCGACGCGAACGACCTCGGCTCCCATGTCGGAGAGCAACATCGAGATGAACGGGGTGGGCCCGAGCCCCTCGAGTACAACGACCTTGGTTCCGGCCAGAGCACCCACTCCGGCACCGCCGCGCGCGGACATCAGTATGACCTCGGCATCTTGAGAACGTTGTGCGAGACGAAGTTGAGCACCATCTCCTGCGAGAACGGTGCGTTCAACTGAAGGCGGCATTCACGCCAGAGCCGCTCGACGTGGTACTCCTTCGAGTACGCGTAGCCGCCCAGGGTAGACATGGCCCGATTGCAGGCCTCGAACCCGGCCTCGGCACCGAGGAACTTCGCGGCCGCTGCTTCCTTGCCGCACTTCTGTTGGGTGTCGAAGAGGTCCGCCGCATGCATGGCCATCCGCTCAGCTGCCTCGAGACGGATCCAGGAGTCCGCCAACGGGTGCGCGACGGCCTGGTTCTTTCCGATGGGACGATCGAATACGACACGATCCTTTGCGTATTGAACCGCGATATCCATTGCAGCGCGGCCGATTCCGATCTGTTCCATGGCAACGACGATGCGCTCGGGGTTGAGTCCGTCGATCAGGTAGCTGAATCCCTTTCCGACCTCACCGACGACTTCGTCGTCACGGACCGGCAGATTGTCGATAAACAGCTCGTTCGAATCGAGCGCCGCCCGACCACACTTCTCGATTTCGCGAGCAGTGATGTGGTCGCGGTTCATATCGGTGAAGAAGATGGTCATTCCGTCGAGCGGGTTGTCGTCGTCACGCGGCGACGTACGGGCGAGTAGAAGGATCTTGTCCGCGTTCTGCGCGTTGCTGATCCACACTTTCTGACCGTTGACGACCCAGCCTCCCTCGACCTTCTTGGCCATGGTGGTGATCCGCGACGTGTCGACGCCTGCGTTGGGTTCGGTGATAGCGAAGCACATGAGGAGTTCGCCGCTGGCGATCCTGGGCAGCCACTGCTTCTTCATCTCCTCGGAACCGAAGTTGATGATCGGCGCCGGGGGGAAGATCGAGAAGTGAATTGCCGATGCACCACTGTTTGCGGCGCCGGAAGCGGAGATCTCGTAGAGCATCACCGCTGCCTCGGTCATCCCAAGTCCGAGTCCGCCGTACTCCTCGGGAATGACCAAGCCCAGCCACCCGCCGTCAGCGAAGGCTTTGACGAACTCGCGCGGGTATTCGGCCTTCTTGTCCTTCTGTCGCCAGTACTCGAGATCGAAGCTTCGTGCGAGCTCGCGCGTCGCCTTCCGGACAACGTCTACTGTGGTTTCTTCTGCGGTGATGGTCATCGTGTACTCCTACTTCTGCAGAGCTGGAATGGCGGCGAGGCTGTCCGGGGAGTCGAGTGCGGCGAGGTCACCGGTCGGCTCGCCGAGGTGTCGCGCACGAATTACCCGGCGCATGATCTTGCCGTTCTTGGTTTTCGGCAGAGCCGACACGACGTGGATGGTGGGCGCGAAGGACCGTCCGACGTTGTGGACCGCTGACGCGACCAACTCGGCCTCGTCGGTGTCTTCATCGCGCACGACGACGAAGGCCGCGATTTTCTGGCCGCGCTGCTCATCCGGTACACCGATGACGGCGACCTCGACGATGCGTGGGTCTTTCAGCAGTGCCGCTTCCAGCTCCGCCGGGCCGATCCGTCGACCGGAGACCTTCATCGTGTCGTCCGACCGACCGTGGATCGTCCAGCTCCCCTCCCGGGAGACGCTGGCGAGATCGCCATGAATCCAGACATCGGGCCATGTGCCCCAGTAGGTTTCGAGGTATCGGCCGTTGTCGCGCCAGAACGAATGTGTCATACCCGGCCAGGTGTTCATCACGGCCAGTTCACCGATCTCGTCGAACACCGGGGTTCCGGCTGCGTCGAGAACTGCAGCGTCCATGCCGAGCATCGGGCCGTTGAAGGACGCGGCGTCGGCGGCGAGGAACGGATAGCAGACGACGATTCCGCCGGGCACTTCGGTTCCGCCGCTGTAGTTGACGATCGGTCGCGTACCTTCGCCCACGTGGTCGAAGAGCCACCGCCAGGTCGGCTCGTCCCAGGCTTCGCCGGTGGAGGCAAAGGCGATGAGCGAAGACAGGTCCTGCTCGATGGCGGCGCCGTGCGTCACCGCCATGACCGCCCGCGCCGCTGTCGGCGCAATGCCTTGAAGTGTCACGCCGTTGCGCTCGACGATGTCCCATAGCCGCGAGGGCTCCGGGTACGTCGGAACACCCTCTGTGAGAACCAAAGTCGCGCCTTGCTGGAGCACTCCGATGAGAAGGACGCCGTAGAGCATCCACCCGATGTCGGCAATCCAGGCGACGACGTCACCGCGGTGGACGTCGAAACCATAGGCTGCGTCGACTCCGCATTTGACGGCCAATCCGCCATGCGAGTGCACGATGCCCTTCGGCGCGCCGGTGGTCCCGGACGTGTAAGCAATGATGACAGGGTCGTTCGGATCGGTGTCGACCGTCTCGACCGGCTCGGGGTCGGCCGGCAACTCGTCCCAGTAGACGTCTCGGCCGACGGTCATCGGAGCACTGTCTGCGAGGTTGCGCACGACGATGACCTTGCGAATCGAGGACGCTGCGGTGAGTGCCTCGTCGGCGGTTTCCTTGAGCGGAACCCTTTTTCCGCGTCGGGTGGTCGCATCCGCGGTGATCAACAAGACTGCATCGGAGCTGCGGATACGGGATGCCACTGCTTCGGCGCCGTAGCCGGAGAACGCCGGTACCACGACTGCACCAATCATGGCGGCGGCCAGAAATGCCACTGCAGTCTCGGTGACAACAGGTGTGAACAGCACGATTCGGTCGCCGCGCTGCACGCCGAGGTCGCGTAGGTTCGCCGCGAATCTGCGTACCTCACGGTCGAGTTCGGCGAAGGTCAGCGACTGTCGGGTGCCGTTGTCTGCCTCGTACACGATGGCGTCCCGGTCTGCGAGATCGCCGGTGGCGTGGCGGTGCGAGCACAACTCGGCCAGATTGATCGCGCCTCCGACGAACCATTTCGGGAGCGGCTTGCCGGCGGAGTCGTCGCGTACCGCCGAAAACGGTTTCGCGAACGTGATGTCCAGGTCCTCGATGACCGCTCGCCAGAACCATTCCGGGTTGTCGATGGACGCTCGGTGCAGGTCCTCGATGTTCTCGTATCCCCAGTGATGCATCGCCTCGAGGAGTCGGTTCCGGGAAATGATTTTCTCGGTGGGAATCCAGGCGGGTGCGGAGGAAGTTCCGAAAGCGCATTGCCCCTTCATCGCATGTCCTTCCTGTTTGATCGCATCGGTCAGCTCGGGCGCTTGAGCATGAGGCCGTTTCGGCGTGCGTCGCAGACGATCTCGTCACGCTGATTGAGGCCGAGGTGGCGGAAGAAGACGATTCCGGCATCCTTGCGGCTCTTGGACTCACGTTTGCCGACGATTTCGGTCCGGACGTGGATCGTGTCGCCGTGGAACACCGGCTTGGGAAAGGTGATCTCCTCGAAGCCGAGGTTTGCCACCGTCGTGCCCAGCGTGGTCTCCGGGACCGGCACGCCGCATACCAGTCCGAGGATGTACAGGCTGTTCACCAACCGCTGACCGAACTCTGTGCCCTTGCTGTACTCCGCATCCAGATGGAGGGGAGCAAGGTTCAGGGTCAGTGAGCTGAAGAGCACATTGTCGTACTCGGAGACTGTTCGCCTAGTCGGATGGTCGATCACGAGACCGGATTCGAACTCCTCGAAATACAAACCGGGCATGTCTGCGCCCCTGCCTTTCATTCTGTTTCTCACGACACCACCGTCATCAACAGCCGTGCCTCGGATAGGGGAAACCCTCGATCCCGCATCAAAGAGCGGGACCGGGTCGAGAAGGAAGCGTTCTGAACACTTCAACAAAAGTTAATCTATCGCAGATTAACTTGGTCGTCAACGAGTCGAATGTGCTAATTTTCAAGCGATGACCGATACGACGCACGACACCGACGCAACAGCGCCCGACACCAAAGCCGCACGCACTCGCGTGCGGATCATGGACGCCACCGCCCGCGTGCTCGGTCGACGAGGATTCGCGCGCACTCCACTATCGGAGATAGCAAAGGAAGCCGGCCTTCAGGCTGCCGCGATCTACTACCATTTCACATCCCGAGAAGAACTCATCGAAACAGTCATCAGAGAAGGAACCGTGCAGGTCAACAACCATGTCCGTCACGAACTGGCCGGACTTCCCGCCAGAACTGACCCACTGGACAAGATCGCGGTCGCGGTCTCAGCTCACCTGCAGGTGGCACTCGGATTGTCCGATTACATCATCGCTGCGGTCCGCAATTCTCGACAACTACCCGACTATATGCGGGACTCGATTCGAGTCAACGAAGAAGAGTACGCCGCACTGTGGCGCGACCTCATCGACGAAGCTCACCAGGCCGGCCGCATCAGGAGCGACGCAGATCCCTACCTCTCCCGAATGCTCGTCTTCGGCGCCCTGAACTGGGCAGTGGAGTGGTGGCGCCCCGAGAACCTGACCGCTGAGACGGTAATCGAGACAGCTCAGACCATTGTGCGCCGCGGATTGGAAAATCGTGCAGCGCCGATTAAATCGCCACTTTTCATCGAGCCGAAGTAGCACCTAGACCACTGCGAACAGCAGAAATCCCACGCTTTTCGAGGCATTCACCGTGCATCCGATCTGCTGACCGTCCGACATCTCGGGCTAGCATATGCAGCACATCGGGCCCTCCAAGAAAGCCTATTGTCAGCTAGGTCACGTTAATCTACGATAGATTTACAGACCGACAAGCCTCGGAGCGACCGAAACCCCGTAGTCAACTGCACCCGAAACCGCTCACATGCACGAACTCCGCGACTACGGCAGCCGAGCAACCTCTACCCAGAAGTTTCCGATGTGAACGCTTGCGCGGAATCAGAGAACACCCCACAAAGGAGCCTCCCCATGACCACTCTGCGACCCTATCGATCGATGCTCTTCGTCCCCGGGCACAAGGAAACCTGGGCCGATAAGGCCATCGCATCCGGCGCCGACGCCATCATCCTCGATCTCGAAGACTCCGTTCCTTCCGCAGACAAGAAAGACGCACGCAGCACTGTCGTCAATACCATTGCGCGTCTGCACAATCAGGGTATTCGTGCCGATGTGTGGGTTCGGCCGAACAGCCGCGACACCGGACTGATGGGCGCCGATCTCGAGGCCGTCGTCGTACCCGGCGTTTCCGGACTCCTGCTACCGAAGACCTTCGACGCCAACGAAATTGTCCAGATCGAGGCGGTCGTATCCCACCTCGAAGAGACACGCGACCTTCCTGCAGGCGAAATCGGGTTCCTCCTGAGCCTCGAAACAGCGTCGTCGATGGCGAACTGCGAGTCGATGGCCGCTGCCGCGCCCCGCGTCGCCGGACTCCTCGGTGCCACCGGCCCCAACGCCGACGTCGGACGTGAACTCGGGTTCGAATTTACGCCCGAGGGCCTGGAAACGCTGTACCTTCGCAGTCGCATCGTGCTCGCCTCCCGCGCGAACGGCCTGCACCACCCCGTGGGCGGTGTGTGGCAGGACATCGCGGATCTCGACGGATTCCGGACTTTCGCGGAAGACAATCGACGCCTCGGCTACCGAGGCATAGCTCTGATCCACCCGTCCCACGTTGCACTCGCCAATGAGGTATTCACCCCCAGCCCGGAGAAGGTCGAATTCTACCGTCGCATGGTGCAAGCCTTCCGTGATGCCGAAGCGCAGGGCCATGGCGCCGTGGACTTCGAGGGCCAACATATCGACCTGGCTCACGCCAAGACCGCAGAAGGAGTCATCGCCCTCGCGGCCGCCGTTGCCCAAGTTTGACCTTCACGGATCGGTGCTATGTGCCGTTTCCGATCCGCCCTCCTCCCCGAGCCTCCAGAAGGATCGCCATGTCCACCTCTGACGTTTCAGCGCCAGCGACCCAGGTCACCGTATCTGCCGCGCGGCGACGAGCCATTTATGCCGGAGCCATCGGCAACTTCATCGAATGGTACGACTTCGGCCTCTACGGTTTCTTCGCAGTCACCATCTCGGCATTGTTCTTTCCTGCCGCCGACCCGACCGCTGCACTACTGTCCACCTTCGCGGTCTTTGCATTGGGATTCTTCGTCCGCCCCTTCGGCGCCTTCGTCTTCGGATGGATCGGTGACCGCATCGGTCGCCGGGCCGCCCTGCTCAGCGCCGTTATCCTCATGAGCCTCTCGACCGTTCTTCTCGGAGTGCTGCCAACGCACGCCAGCATCGGCGTCTGGGCAACCGTTCTACTCGTTGTGCTCCGCCTGTTCCAAGGACTGTCCGCCGGTGGCGAATACGCCGGCTCCACGATCTATGTGGTCGAGCACGCCCCCCGTGGATGGCGCGGCCGTTACGGTTCGCTGTCACCCGCGGCAGTCGGAATCGGAACTGCCACCGCTGCCATCGTCTCCCTCGTCGTGACATCGTCGGTCTCCGAGGCGGATCTCGCCTCGTGGGGTTGGCGCATACCGTTCCTACTGTCCGGCCCGCTCGGCATCATTGCCATCTTCCTGCGAATGCGTATCGAAGAAACTCCGGAGTTCAAGGCAGTTCGCGATTCCGGTCAGGTCGTATCGGCACCACTGGCCGAGGGCTTCCGCGTGGCGAAGAAGTCGATGGCAACAGTTTTCGGGTGGAACATGCTCAACGGTGTCTCCTTCTACATGCTCACCGGTTTCACGGTGTCCTACATGATGAAGGTCGCCGAGCTTTCTTATACCGCGGCACTCACCGCACTAGCTATATCTCTGCTCTTTTACACCAGTGTCTCCCCCATCTACGGTTTGTGCGTGGACAAGATAGGCCGGCGCCCGGTCGCGATGTTTTCATCGCTGGGCACTGCGATCATCGCTCCGCTCTCGTTCTACCTGCTCCACCAGCAGACGTTCACAGCGTCACTGCTCGCGCTGATGGGGATCGCCTTCTTTGCCGCCGGAGTGACCTCCATCGTCGCGGTCTCCATGGTTGATCTCTTCCCTGCCCGTATCCGATTCTCAGCCGGCGCAGTGCCCTACCAGCTTTCCATCGCTATCTTCGGTGGCACCGCACCCTATGTCGCCACCTGGCTCGGTGGCACAGATGTGGAACTCGCACCCGGTTACTACCTATCGATCATCTCTGTCATAGCCGCAATCGTCGCTTGGTTCGGATTCAAGGGCATCACCGAGAATTCGAACGCGGAGCTCGTCGCGACTGCTGCCGCGGAAAACACACAGAAGTAGCTCGCCACCGGGACGGCAGAATTACCCGAATCGAGAATGCGGACTAGAGAGGCCTTCATGTCCACCGCCACCATGCCCACTGTCACAACCCAGCTACGCGACTCGATCGCAGTCATCTACCTGAACAACACCCCGATCAATATGGGCAACGCAGCGTTGCGCTCCGATATCGCCGCCGCCCTGCAAGACACAAGCACAAATTCGGCGGTGACGGCAGTGGTTATCGCATCCGCATTGCCGCATTTCTACGCAGGCTCCGATCTAGTGGAATTCGGCGGCGAACTCCACTCCCCCGAACTGCCATCCGTTATTGCGACGATCGAACAACTCGAGATACCTGTGATCGCGGCAATGAACGGACTTGTCCTCGGTGGAGGACTCGAATTCGCGCTCGGCTGCGATATCCGCATCGGCGATCCATCCGTACAGGTCGGATTCCCCGAAGTAACACTGGGCATGGTGCCGGGCGCGGGTGGAACTGTACGCACCCCCCGCGTGACCGGCATACCTACTGCCATCGATCTGGTGGCGTCGGCACGGCGAATAACCGCTGACGAGGCGCTGTGTGTCGGAATCCTCGACGAGATCGTCCCCGCCAGCGAACTCCTCGACCGCGCCCTGACACTGGCAAAGTCAATTCGAATCAAGTCCCGGGTAATCGACCGAGCGGTGCCGCCGGCTGCCCAGGAAGAGATCGATGCAGTAATTGCGAGGGTCGGTCGCCGGGCACGTCCCAACGTCCTCGAAGCGATCAACCTCGTTCAACAGGCCGGGGTCGGGAATCCTCATGACGCCCTGACGAACGAACGACGCGTATTCAATCGCCTCCGCTTCTCCGACGAGGCAAAGAACCTGCGTTATCTGTTTTTTGCCCGTCGGGCAGCGGCCAAGGCCTTGCGATCGAAAGCCAATCCGCTGCCCGTCCGAACTGTGGGGATCGCCGGTGCCGGGACCATGGGCGCCTCACTGGCCCGCACATTCGCTGATCACGGTTTCTCCGTCGTCGTCTTCGACCGTGATCCTGCGGCGACCCAACGCCTCGCCGCGCAGGTCGACCGGGTCGTCCCAGCTACCGACATCGCAGGATTGACGGACGCCGATCTCGTGATCGACGCAGTATTCGAGGACATGGCAGTCAAGACCAGCTTGCTACGGGAATTGGAACCCGTACTCGCGCCCACCGCCGTGATCGTCAGCAACACCTCGTATCTCGATCTCACCGAACTTTCCCGTGCGCTGACACATCCTGAACGTTTTGCGGGTCTCCACTTCTTCAATCCCCCGCATCGAAACCCACTTGTCGAGCTGATACCAACGCCCACAACCAATCTCGCCACCGCAGCCACACTGTCCCAGTTCATCACCAGGTTGGGCAAGGTCGGCATTCCGGCCGGCCTCGGCGACGGTTTTGTTGCCAACCGCGTCTACGCCGACTACCGCACTCAAGCCGAGTTCCTGGTGGAGGAAGGTTCCTCGCCGACAGAGGTAGACCGCGCGATGCGTGCACTCGGCATGCCCATCGGCCCCTTCGCGGTTGCCGACATGTCAGGCTTGGACATCGCATGGGCACGGAGGAAACGGTTGGCGGCGACGCGCGATCCGAATCAGCGGTACGTGGCGATCGCCGACCGACTCTGCGAAGCGGGCCGACTCGGGCAGAAGACGGGAGCAGGGTGGTTCCTGTACCCGGACGGCTCCCGCAGGGCGGTACCCGATCCCGACGTCGACACGGTCATCACGGCCGAACGCGCACTCAAGGGAATCGAGTCACATTCGATCGAGCCCTCGGAAATTCAGAACCGGGTGCTTGCGTCCATGCTGTGCGCCACAGCGGGACTTGTCGACTCCGGCATCGCCGAGCGCCCATCGGACATCGACGTAGCGATGACCGAGGGATTCGCATTCCCCAAGGAACTCGGGGGCCCGGTCCGAGAAATGTCCTCGCGACCGGACAGCGCGATCGTCGCCGCCCTCGCAGCTGTCTATGCCTCATGCCCCGTCACATTCGCAATAGCAGAACCCGCGTCGCGGGGAGTACTGCCAGAGACGGTGGCCCACTGCCTGAACGAGGTCCGAGAGCAAAATTGAGACACAACCGCGCCGCCATCGTCGATGAACCGGTCCACTACCGTGGAGCGATGACGAACGACGCTCCGAAGAAGGGACCGCGTGGTGAAACCACCACGCGCGGCGGCCGGAATACCCGCCAACTCATCCTCGACGCGGCTGCGGAAATAATGTGCCGAGACGGGTACGCAGGAACCAAACTGTCCGACATAGCGGAGATCGCCGGAATCAAAACACCGGCGATCTACCGCCATTTCCACTCCCGCGACGACCTGGTCGACGCGGTGATGACCGTCGGCCACCAACGGTTCATCGAACACGTGACATCCGTTATCGATGCGCTGCCACCAAACGCGACACCACTGGATCGAATACTCGCGGCGGTAGCCGGCCACCTGGAAGTGGCGCTGACCATGTCGCACTACGCGGCAGCCTCCACCCGAAATATGAACCAAATGCCCGACGACATCCGCATCAAGCAACAAGAACTCCGCCGAGAATACGGAGCTATCTGGCGGCGACATCTCTCCGAGGCGGCCGAAGCCGGGCAGCTTCACCCTGACCTCAATCTCTACGCCGCTCAGGGGCTGATCATCGGTGCTTTGAGTTGGTCGAACGAATGGTGGGATCCCGAACGACAGACACTCAAGCCGCTGATCAGAAACGCCCAAGCCCTCGTCCGGCAAGGGCTCGGCCGCTAAGCGCAAACGGCCGCACAGAGAGCGTCTCGATATGTGGCTGCACACGCTACGCCTACGGAATGCGGGTCGAAATCACCGACAAAAGGCCACTGTCACATTAATTGAAAAGTGTATCGGCACAGCTATTTTGAGTTGTCCGCTGCGTAGAGATGGTCCGGCCACCGGCTGTGTACTCGCCGGGGGTAGGCCATCTGGCGCACGCAAGATCAACGCGCCACCACCGGGACCACCACCTCATTACGACGACGAAACGGAACAGTCCAAGGCGGATCGTAAAACCAAGCAACCGGCTCACCGTTCGGAAACCACGCGGTTTTCTCCAACACACGCAACAGTTCGGCAGATCGCGCATCGACCGTCCCCCGGCTGCGGTCACCGGAAAAGCGCAACACCGCCACCGTCTCGCCAGCAACCTCCACGAGTTCCACGTTCTGCTCCTCGGGAGTGGGCAGAGTGTTCATCGTGGACTGCGATGGCATGTAGAACCGGACTATCCACGAGTCACCCGGACCGCGAGCCTGCGATACCGGCGCGGTCATCGCGATCTTCGACTTACTCACGTTGGCCCCGAAGATGTAGCCGGCCAGACGCCGACAACCTGCGCTACGGGCGCTCTCCTCGCCCCCCGGCACCGTGGTCTCCGCAGCGATACGCGGACCGTACCGGCGGATCTCGAGCCCGTGAGTCGTCTCCTGGACGTCATAGCGAGGCTCCTCGGTGCCGCCGCGAACACCTACCAACGAACCGAAACCCTTCGCCACATCAGTCACCATCGATGCCAACCGCATCTCGTCCTCCTATCGGAACAGCTCTGGCCGGAACAGCTCTGGACATTGAAAAGGGGCAGTGAAAGGGACCGGGAGCTTCGCCGACGGACAGTCCGACGTATCGGCCCAACCCGGCGAAAACGTCGTCGCCGCCGAAGTCGGCAACCCCCGCGGCACGAAGAAGGATCTCCTGGACGCAGACCGTGCCGGGCGCGGATGGGAGCCGGCACCCGGCACGTGATCAGTCCCGTCAGCACAGACAGGAACTGTCCTTACTGTCCCCTGTTTGCGCGGACAACGCCAGAAGGCGCGCCGAATCATCCTGGAAGCCTGGAAGAATTCGGCGCGCCCCGGCGGCGAAGCCGGACACTCATCGCACGAGTCCCGCGAGGAGCTCCTCCGCGACGATGTACAGCTTCGTGTTACTTCGCTGCGAGGTCTCGACAAGGCTGGCGAACGCAGTGTCCGCATCGATGGAATGCACAGCCATCAGAACACCTTTCGCTTGATCGATGACAGCGCGAGAGTCGAGGGCCCGTTCGGATTGGATCACGCGGTGGCGGGCGTCACGATAGCGTTCCCCGCTCGTGATCGCATACCCCGCCGCTGTCACGAAAAGAGTCAACACCGCGGCCTGCGAGTGCCGGAAACCCTCACACCGCGCACTGTAGAGGTTGACTGCGCCGGAGCGAACTCCTGGCGGTAGAGATGGAAGGGGCACGGACAGGAAGCTGTTCACCCCGTACCTGCGCGCTTCGGCACAGAACCCGGGCCAGCGGCACACTGCGTCGGTGTGGGCGGCGACCACGACGTCGAGTCCTTCCGCAGCTTCGAGACACGGCCCTGCACCCGACAGATACTGGAGCGTGTCGATTCGTTCGACAACCGGGGCAGTGCAGGCGGCGGTGTACGGATTGCCGTCGCTATCGACGAGGGTCACTCCCGCCATGTCGGAGTCGGCGACGAGTTCGACGGCATACTCGCATAGTCGGGTGAGAGCCGCATCGAGATCCGCTGCCCAATCCAGGCTTTCGTACAGACGCTGCAAAGCTCGGGAAGTCGCGTCGGGAGTCGGCAACCACTCATCCCTGAGTGTCTGCTCATCTACGCAGAAGGCCCTCAGCGTGCGAGGATCCGCTGCGCGACTGCGACTTTCGACATCGTGGGCTCCCATCGTCGCCTGAACGGATTGGATGTTCCGGACAGAAGGGGTCCGCTGGCCGGCGTTCATCGCGTTTCAGCCGCCCGAGGCGGCCCGGCCAGCAGTATCAGGCCGTCGACCACCTGGTAGGCGCGATGTTCAGCGGCCCGATCATCGAGCCCTCGCAGTGCAACGATATCCGGGCGCGGGTCAATCGACGTGTGAGTCGACGATGACATCTGGGTTCATCTCCTCGAGTCAAACGGTAGGCGAATGGCCGCCTTCCGGTTTCGATGGTTTTCATTGGCCAGGTAGAGCTTTCGGGCGCAGATGGCTTCAAACGCACCGATGGCATGCTCGGGAAGGTGTCGAGCGATGTCGGCTTCCTTCGCGCCGGCAGGCAGGGGCACGGATTGGTAGAAGCTTCCGTAACGGCTTTCCGACCCGGGTACCTTCGTGCTGTTTTCGGTGCGATCGGCCTTGATAGTCACAAAAGTGCTGCTCGATGCGGACCATGTTGCCTTCGAGGGCACGTCCAGATGGGCATCGCTTCGAATCTGGTCATCAAATCGGACCAGTCGGGCAGCGGCGTAGGAGTGCCGTGTGGGGCGGGAGAATGCTCATCGTTGTCTTCTCCAAAGATCTCGGGGATTCACCTGACCCTTCCGAGTCCACTCTCCTTCGAGTGTTGCCAGTAGGGTCGGCGGTCCTCACTTGGATGACCTCTGATCACGTGAGGCGCTCATTCGACTACGTGCCGGTTCGTCGATCACCCCACGTGATCAGCAGTTCCAACCGCCGTGAGTCGTTGTCGATTCGGCTGAATACTGCCCGAGAGGTGAAAATTTCTGTTACCGCAGGTCATTTCGTTCACTGTGGAGGTTGGTCGTCAGATAAATCTGAAACCAGTCATGGGCCAGCAGCGCAAACATCATCGAGAGCGCCGAACTCCTCGAAGAGATGGGTGGCCCACGGGCACTATCGCGATGTATACCCCAACTGCATCCTGAGCATTCCGGTTGACTTCCAGCACGCGAATCGAAATACTCTCATAGGTTTCGCTCTCCCACAGGAGAATTCACTGAAATTCACCTTGACTACCCTGCATCAGACTGCACTGCACCAGACAGGTGTACCGGAACCGAATTCACTTTCCGGCACCTCCGACCGACCGCGGACCGGTTTGAAAACTGGGTGGGTGCGGCATCCCTGATAAGAATGATGCTCTCGTCCCCAGCCCAGAGCGCTCTGTTTGCCCAACTACCGCTGCACTGCCGCCGACTCGAATCGGATAAAACCAGTCCTTCCTCCAGGTATTGCCAATAACCGATTCACGACCCGACGGCCGACAAGCCGAACCGAACACCCGAATCACTGACCTCACCGAGCGGGACCACCGAAGCAAGCCGGACTCCCCAGGACCGTGCCGACGGACCACGACTGCAATGGAGGACAAGGATATCGTAGGTCCCTCGGCAGTACCTTGAGCAAAGGAAAAGAGAGACGCTGTGGACGACTCCCATCCCCCGCAGGCGAGGCCACCACGACCGCCACCGCGCCAGCGACAGCCCGCTGCGGCTACACGCGGCCTGACAGTCCGCTACCTGACGGCCGGCGATCGGCATGCGGTGCAAGTGCTACACGAACACATGTCAGGGCACGACGCTCATCTGCGCTTCTTCGGGCCTCGCCCGAAACACCTCGAGAAACTAGCGGAGGCAATCTGTCGACAGAACGACGCGTGTCTTGCGCTCGGCGCCTTCGAGAGTGCCCAGCTAGTCGGTGTTGCCAATTACGTCATTACAGAGACCACCACCAGACACATCAGCGCCGAAATCGCGCTCGCAGTCGTCGACAACGAGCAAGAGCACGGAATCGGCACCCTGCTCCTCCGACATCTGGGAAACGCCGCATACCAACATGGCGTGACAAACCTGACCGCAGAAATCCTGGCCGAGAACGACCAGATGCTCGCAGTCATCGAGGAACAAGGCTGGTCGAACACACTCCACCACCAAGGCTCGCTCGTACATTTCGACCTCACATTGGTTTCGCAACCTGAGCCGGCCAACATCGATATTCCCACATCGACAAACAGTCGGGTAGCCCGTGCTCTGCGCAAAGGCGGGCGGTGACGCGTCCGGAAATTATCACCATTCTCAAATCACCTATTCCCAAACATTATTGGGATAATTGAACCTGAAGTAGACCCCCTTTCTTTCGGGATCGGCGTAGCCGGTTCTCGAGTGCAGAGCACCCGAATGCGCCGAGCAGTCGAAAAATATCATGCGCTCATGCTGAGGGAGAGGATCGCACTGTGATCGCCTGCGGGGGAACGTCGGATGTGCGGAATGAAAACGATTGTATGCGGAACCTTGTATCCGGCAAGATTTTCCGATACTGCTCGGCCAGGTCTTCGGTATCGACGCAATCTACGCCGGTGCGTATTCGACCACCGCGGTGACCTGTTTCCTGAACCTGGTGGGCCACATCCACAACGACGACATGCATCACTGAAGGGTGGCTTTGGAGTTCCGCTTCCACCTCTTCGAGTAATACTTTTCTGTGTTCAACCCACTTCGGAGAAGCCCTCCAGGATCCAACACGAATGGCATTCCGGCACTGAACGTTATACATCAACGCCTCTCGGACAATCAGTGTGAATCACAGAGCGTGAAAAATTGAAGGTTCCTTCCCCCAGGACGTAGCCGCCAGGCAGTCTTGACACATTAAGGTTGCGACCTTAATGTATGGGTATGACCCAGACCACGTCTCGACTGGCGATGATCGAAGCGGCCGAACACATCGTCGCCGAACGTGGCTTACACGCACTAACTCTCAAGGACGTCCAACTCACAGCGAACCAATCGAACAAATCTGCAGCGAAATACCATTTCGGTTCCCGGGAGGGTCTCATCGAGGCCCTTGTCGAAGCTCGGATGTCCCCCGTTGATACGCATCGACAAGAAATGCTCGACGAGATAACGCGACTGGGCACGCCACCGACTACCCGACAAGCCGTCGAGGCCCTTGTCCGGCCGTTGGCAGCCGAAACTCTCGGTCGCTCCGGTAGTCGCTACGCGCGGTTCCTCGTCCAAGCCCTGTTCAACCCCGCTCTCGCCGACATGATTGAGAAGCACCTGAGAGCAGAAAGCTACAAACACGTCCGGCAGTTGCTGATCGAACTCTGTCCGGCACCGAACCCGATCGCGATCTGGCGCACCGATGGCATCGTCATGCACAACATGACAGTGCTCGCGGCACACGAAGGAAGCGATCGCTCTCCCGCAGAGAGTACGGCGATCGTCTGCGATCTCGTCGATACCTGCGTGGCCATGCTCGAGGCACCGACCTCGATGACAACCAAATCCTCAGGAGCATCCTCATGACATATGCACTTCCCGCTACTGCAGCACCCACACCGACCGATCCCCTCGCATACTTCGGACCGATCATCGCCCCGCGAACCGCAGAGAATGTGGAAACTCCTCCCTACGAACTGTTCTCACTAGAACCACAGACACCGACCATCGGTGCCGAAATCTCCGGAATACGACTGGGCGGAAATCTGTCGGACGAGGTCATGGCGGAACTGCGCCGCGCACTGCTCGAATGGAAGGTCCTGTTCTTCCGGGACCAGGACATCGAACGCGCGGACCACCGTGCCTTTGCCGAAGCATGGGGAGACCTCGAACAGCACCCGTTCTACCAGTACACCCAACCAGGACAAAGCGACGTCGACGTCGCCACCCTCGCCAAGGACGCAGCCGCCGTCGGCGCCGAGAACATCTGGCACAACGACGTCACATGGCACGAATTCCCCTCGTTCGCAGCAGTTTTACGTGCCATCGAGATCCCCACTGTCGGCGGCGACACACTCTGGGCCGACACCGGCGCGGCATACGACTTGCTTCCCGGCGACATCAAGGCCCGGATCGATCACCTCGAAGCCGAACACGACTGGATCACCTCGTTCGGGTCCGGGATGCCACAGGAAGCGATCGACAAGCTCCGACCGAGCTTCCCACCGGTGCACCACCCCGTTGTGCGAGTGATCCCGGAAACCGGTCGGCGCGTACTTTTCGTCAATGTTGCATTCACACAACGAATTCTGGGTGTATCAGAGCAAGAATCAAACGAACTCCTGCGCCTGCTGTACCGTCACCTGATGCGCCCTGAGTTGCAGGTTCGGTTGCGGTGGAAGCCGAATACCATCGCTTTCTGGGACAACCGGACGTGCCAGCACTACGCGTCGAGCGACTACTACCCGGCGCGCCGTGTGATGGAACGCATTTCGATCGTAGGAAGCAAGCCCACCGGCATCTCGCGGTAACCCGGCAGGAACTGCGACATCGCATAGCATCGCGACGAGCCGAGCCGAGAGCGAATCGTCGCCACCTCGGCTTGTCATTGCATTCTCGGACTTCGCAGCCTTCGAGACCATCCGAGTTTCGCGTGCTGAGGAACACAGCGCCCGATCCAGGCCCGCACATGGCATACATCTGCCGTAATACGCTTGTGGACAATACTTTTGACTCGCGGCGGTCACGGCTGTTCATTCGGATGATCCACTGCAGCCCAGAACCAAGATATGACTACCGCCCCATCTCCGGACTCCCCATCTTCCGGCCATTTACAGGAGTGTCCTCGTGACCGAAGTACCCACCTTGCCTGTCCACACTGATCTGCGGTCCATACTCGAGACGCGCAGCAGCTGTCGCGCGTTCCAACCGGACCCCGTTACGCGTGAGACGATCGAGCAGATCCTCGAGATGGCACAGCGCACTCCCTCCTGGTGCAACACGCAGCCCTGGCAGGTTTCGATTACCGAAGGGCAAGGCACCGAGCGCTTCCGGAAGGGACTCGCCGAGTATGTTCGGTCGTCACCGCAGGCACCGGATTTCCCTTTCCCGGCCGAGTACCGCGACGTGTACGGCACGCGCCGTAAGGAGTGCGCGACGCAGTTGTATTCGAGCGTGGGCATCGCGGCGGATGACCGGAAGGCCTCGTCTGAGCAGACCATGAAGAACTTCGATCTGTTCGGTGCGCCCCACGTCGCGGTCATCACCACCGACGAGGCACTCGGCGTTTACGGCGCGATCGACTGCGGGTTGTACGTCAACACGTTCTTGCTCTCCGCGCACAGCCTCGGTGTGGCCGCTGTTCCGCAGGCTGCTCTCGCCGGGAGCGCGCCTTACCTGCGCAATTTCTTCGACCTTCCCTCTAACCGAAAGGTGGTGTGCTCGATCTCGTTCGGCTATGCCGACGAATCCCACCCCGCCAACGGCTTCCGCACCGATCGGGTGGACATCGGAACGGTCGCCGACTGGGTGTCCTGAGTCGACGGCCCGTCGCTGCCCCAGTCTTCGTTCCACTCGAGAAGGACCCCTCACATGTCGTTGAACCTTGCAGACCTCTTCGAAGCCGTTGTCGACAAACTTCCCGACCGCACCGCCCTGGTCTGCGGCGATGAGCGTCGTACGTTCTCCCAGCTCGACCAACGGGCGAACCTGCTCGCCCACCACCTCGCTCAGCGAGGTGTCCGGGTGGGTGAACATGTCGGCATCCACATGCGCAACAGCACCCAGTTCGTCGAGGCCCTGCTGGCATGCCTCAAGATTCGTGCGGTGCCGGTCAACATCAACTACCGGTACACCGAAGACGAGCTGACGTACCTCTACAACAACTCTCAGATCGTCTCGTTGATCGTCGACGGCGAGTTCGTTCCGATCATCGCCGGCGCCCTCCCCGCCTGCCCTGGCATCAAGGACGTACTGGTATTCGGATCCGTGGATGATCCGACGTCGATATCCCTGCCTCTCAATGACTTCGACGACGCGATGCGGACCCAATCGGCGGACCGGGATTTCGGCCCACGCAGCGATGACGACAGATTCGTCATTTACACCGGGGGCACAACCGGAATGCCGAAGGGAGTGGTGTGGCGACACGTGGACTTCTTCATGGCCGCACTCGCGGGTGGAAACCACGGAGGTGCCGCCTTCACCAACACCGCCGACCTCGCCGACGCTGTCGCAGCCAACTCCCACCCCATGGCGTTTCTGCTCCCGGCACCGCTCATGCACGGCGCAGCGGTGTACTCGGTGTTCAGCGGCTTCTTCAGCGGCGCAAAGCAGGTTCTATTGCGCAGCTTCGAACCAGTCGAAGCGCTCCGTCTCATTCAGGACGAGCAGCTTTCCTGCGTCACGGTCGTCGGTGACGCGATGGCACGTCCGTTCACCGATGCGATAGCCCGCCACGGCTCCGACTACGACCTCACCTCGCTGACACTTGTCAGCTCCGGCGGTGCACTGTGGTCACGCAGCTCGAAGAACCAGCTTCTCGAACTGATGCCGAACTTGTTCTTGCGCGACGGATTCGGAGCATCGGAATCCGGGGTGGACGGCACACTCGAGATCGACGCGGACGGCAACATGCGTGTCGTGGGCAACCCCAACATGCTGGTCGTGGATGAAGAACTGCGTCCGATCGAGCCCGGCTCCGACATGCTCGGATACATTGCCCGTGTTGGACACGTACCACTCGGGTACTTCAACGAGCCGGAGAAGACCGCAGAGACCTTCCCCGTGGTCGACGGGGTACGGATGTCGATCCTCGGCGACATGGGCCGGGTCGAACCGGACGGCTCGATCGTGCTGCTCGGCCGCGGCTCGGTGTGTATCAACACCGGCGGTGAGAAGGTGTTCCCCGAAGAGGTCGAGGCTGCCATCAAGAGTCATCACGCCGTGATGGATGCCGTCGTCGCCGGCACACCGAACGCGCTTTTCGGCGAACAAGTCTCGGCTGTGGTGCAACTTCGCGAGGACTTCGAGGATATCGACACCGATGAGATCGTCGAACATTGCCGGGCCTCGATCGCCGGGTACAAAATCCCGCGTTCGATCGTCGTCGTTCCCGCCATCGTGCGCTCTCCCGCCGGAAAGGCGGACTACCGCTGGGCTCGCGCGACCGTCGCGGAGGTTGTAGGCGCATGAGCGTAATCCAAGAACAGCACGGCAGGATCCTGCTCATCCGCCTCGATCGGGAGAACAAACGCAACGCGATCGACCGCACCATGGCAGAGGGAATCGACGAGGCCCTCAACCGACTCGACGACGATCCGGCTCTGTGGGCCGGAATCATCACAGGGACAACGACGATCTTCAGTGCAGGCACCGACCTGAGCGAGCGCGCCGACCTGAGAACCGAACGCGGTGGCGAGTACGGGATTATCCGACGGCAGCGGAGCACCCCTCTGATCGCCGCCGTCGAGGGACCGGCTCTCGGCGGAGGATTCGAAATCGCACTTGCCTGCGATGCGCTCATCGCTTCCCGTACAGCGAGTTTCGGACTCCCCGAGACCCGTCGCGGACTCGTCGCGACATCGGGCGCCCTCTTTCGGGCCGCGCGGGCATTGCCACCGAACATCGCGCGAGAACTACTTATCTCGGGTCGCACACTGGACTCGGACCGGGCCTACCAACTCGGACTGGTCAACGAGGTGGCCGACGCGGGATGCGCGCTCGATCAAGCCATGGCGCTCGCCGAAGACATCTGCCTCTCGTCCCCGATGTCGGTACGTGAGAGTCTGCGTGCGCTACGCACCCTGACCGTCGACGAGGACGCACTCGGATGGCAGGCCACCGAACGAGCGATCGAGGTCTTCCTCGAATCGGACGACATGAAGGAGGGCATCAGCGCATTCTTCGAGAAGCGCCCGCCGCAGTGGCTCGGACACTGAGCCACTGGCACACGACGAGAGTCACGACGATGAAACAACAGACGATGAACGAGCTCGTATCGATCAATCCCGCCACGCTCGAGGAGATCGGGCGTATTCCAATCACGACCGAGGAGGAGCTGGATCAGGCCGTCCGGAACGCAGACTCGGCCCTCGCACAGGGTAAGACCGACCGTGCATACCGGCAAGAGCTGCTGCAATCGTGCGCTCTCGAGCTGACACGTAAGAACGCCGAGATCGGGCCCCTGCTGGTGATGGAACAGGGCAAGACGACCACCGAGGCCGGCGGTGAGATGTGGATCAGCGCGAAAAACTTCACACACGCGGCTCAGATCGACTGAGCTGACGAAGAATTCGGTCCCGATCTCGCCGGGCGAACCGCCCGCTATCACGCCATCGGGGCGACGCGACTCTGGCCTTTCGCGCAGCGTGCCCATGACAAGATCCTCCGACACCTTGCTTGTCCAGGCTCTCACGATCATATGGCGCCTCATCTGCGCGCCCCGGTGCACCGGGAGGCCGTACTCGCGAAACTGCTGACATGGCCTGATCCACCGGCAACCCCACACGATTTCTGGTGCCGTATGTCAGCGGCTCAGCGCGAGAGTATCGAACAGAATGTAGGCGGCAACGGCGAATACCAGGTACGCGAACCAGCGCTGGAGTGATCCGGTGTTGACGCGGTTGCCGAACCTTCCGGCGACCAAGGAGGCAACGATCGCAGCTCCGCTGAAACTGATCGTGATGGCCGGATCGATGGCGACGCCGCTACCGAGATGTGAGATCAAGCCGGCGGCGGAGTTCGCGACGATGATCAGAAGCGAGGTTCCGATCGCGATCTGCATGTCTATTCCCAACATCAGGACAAGGGCGGGGATGATGAGAAATCCGCCGCCGACGCCGAAGAGCCCGGTCAGCACACCGACAGCGAATCCGGCCGGGATCGCACGAGGTGCGCAGCGACGCCAATTGATACCGGAATCACCTACGCTGCAGGCGGTCCCGGCATTGCCGCGGTCGGCGAGCATACGAGCACCGGCAACGATCATGACCGCGGCGAACCCGGTCATCACGACGGACTGCGGGAGCAGTCGCCCGAGGGCACTACCAATGAAGGTTGCGGGGATACCTGCAGCGGCGAACACGGCGGCCAGTCGCCACTGCACCAGGTGGGCACGAACTTTCGGGATGGCTCCGACGGCAGAGGCGACACCGACCACGATCAGTGAGATCGGGATCGCCTGGTCGATGTCGAGGCCGAGGGCGAACACCAGGACCGGTACGGCGAGGATGGAACCGCCACCGCCGAGGAGTCCGAGAAGGATGCCGATGACAGCGCCGGCCGCGAGTGCGATTGCGAGGGTCATCGGAATCCGTTTCCGTTCATCGGCGGTCGAGGATCTGCCGCATTGTCACGAGTCAGTGTGGTTGCGTGGTAAGTGAATCGAGCGCAGCTTGCAGTCTGGTGGCCGCTTCGTCGGCGATGGCCCCCAGTGCCGGCTCGCCGGTCACCTCGGCCATGAGGGCGGGGTTCATCGCATCGACGATGACGCTGTTCTCGGCGGTGCGGTCGGCGCGCACGACGACGTTGCACGGCAACAGTAGTCCGATCTGCCGCATGACGTCGACGGCTCGATGCGCCAACGGCGGATTGCAGGCGCCGAGGATGAGATAATCCTCGATGTCTTCGTCGAGCTTGGCCTTGAGAGTCGCTTTCATGTCGATCTCGGCGAGTATCCCGAAACCTTGCTCCGCCAATGCGGTGCGGGTTCGTTCGACGGCGTCGTCGAAGGTGGTGTTCAGGGTGGCCGTGAGTGCGAGTTGCATGATCTACGTCCTTTTCGGGGATCCAGGGTCTGGGATCGGTCAGCGGGTGCCGAGTCGTGGGATACCGAGGCGTTGGAGTATCAGGCTCATCGGGCACCACCCCACTGCGCTGTAGAGCAGGAGATTCGCAGCGACGAATGCAGTGAGAATGAGCCACCAGGTGGAGAAGGCGAGTGTCAAGGCCACACTGAGTAAGACGACCACCCCGCCCAGCAGGGGAACGATCCGTTCGATAGTCCAGCCGTGATGCCGAGGGAGAGCTGTCATGATCTGTGTCTTCCTTTCCGATTCGTTGTTCCGCGATACCCGCGGGTCAAGCGAGCGCGAGGAAAAGCTTTTCCAGTTGGGCTTCGGTCATCGGCTCCTTACCGTTCTCGGGATCGCCGGTCATGCATTCGCGCAGGCCGGTAGCGACAATCTTGAAGCCCGCCCGGTCCAGGGCCCGCGAGACCGCGGCGAGCTGAGTGACGACGTCTTTGCAGTCGCGGCCCTGTTCGATCATCGAGATCACCCCGGCGAGTTGGCCGTGAGCGCGGCGGAGCCGGTTGAGTACCAATGCGATGCTGTCGTCGTCGCCGACCATGGGAATTCCTTTCGAAGATGAATCGCTAAACTAATTATACCCCTAGGGGTATTTATAGCTCGCGGTTCGGCAGGTCTGTCCGTCACATACCTGCCGAACCGCCGTGGCTGTCGGCCAACTCCGTCAGTGCGAAAAACTGATGTCGGGCAGCACTTTCCGCAACCACGCCGGGGACCACCACGCGGCATGTCCGGTCAACCGCAGTAGCACCGGCAACAGGATGAGGCGGATCAGGACCGCGTCGAGTAGGACTGCGACACCGAGAATGATGCCCATCTCCTTCGGCGGTAACGGGTCAGCGAGCGCGAAAGTGAAGAACACGGCCACCATCACCGCGGCGGCGGCGAAAATCACTCGTCCGGAATGCGCCAAGCCGGCGACGTGTGCGACCTTAGGGTCCCCGGACCGTTCGTAGTGTTCTTTCGCCGTGGCGAGGAGGAACACCGTGTAGTCCATGGCGATCGCGAAGATCATCGCGAAGAAGAACACCGGCCCCCAGCCATCGAGAAAGCCTTGCGGGGTGAATCCGAGCAGGGATGCACCGTGCCCGTCCTGGAAGATCAACTTCGCAACGCCGAATGCGGCTGCGGTGGAGAGCAGGCTGACCACGGTGCCCAGGATGGCGATCAGTGGCGCTTGCAGAGCCACCAGCAGCAACACGAACCCGAGCACCAAGATGATGCCGACGATCAGCGGGAAGTAGTCGTTCAGCGCTTGCTGCAGATCGAGGTTCTCCGCCGGCGCGCCGCCCACGAGCGCGCCGGAGGGGAGGTCCGCACGCAAGGTGTCGAGGATAGTGCCCATCTGTGCATCCGACGGGTCGACGGTCGGCATGGCCTGCAGCATCACATAGTCACTACCGTCCGGGGCGGGTTGCGGCGGCGTGACCATAGCGATGCCGTCGGCCCCAGCAGCAGCCTGCGCCGTCTGCGAGGCTTCGGCGGCGGGAGCGATGATCTGCACCATCCCGGGCGCACCCTCACCCATCTGGGCCTGGACGAGTTCGTAACCTTGGCGCACCGGGGCGTCGGCGGGGACGACTTCAATGGAAGGCATCGCAACCTTGAGACCGAGGACCGGGATCGACAACGCGATCAGCACCAGGACAGAACCGATAGCGAACGGCCACGGGTGACGATGCAACAGCTCACCCCAGGCTGCGAACCGCGGAGAACGATGCTCTTGCCGCTTCGCGTAGGGAAGCGAGCCGGCGTTGACTTTGCCACCCAGCGCGCCCAGAGTCGCCGGAAGAAGCGTCATCGAGGCCAGCAGAACGAAGAAGACGGCGAGCATGATGCCGATCGCCATCGTCCGCACCGCAGGGGCCGGAACGAGAAGCACGGCCGACAAACTGACCAGCACTGTGATACCGGACAGGACAACGGCTTTGCCCGCCGTGTCCATGGTTTCCGCCACAGCTGCCTGCTTGGAGGAGGCGTGCGCGATCGCGTCACGGAAGCGGGCGACGATGAACAAGGCGTAGTCGATACCGAGAGCGAGAGCGAACATCATCGCGAAGTTCATCGCCCACACCGATATCGGAGTGACCTGGTTGAGTAGGACCAGGCCACCTGCCGAGGCGACGAGTCCGGCCAGGGTCAACAGCAACGGGAGCCCTGCGGCGACGAGGGACCCGAACGCGAGCACCATGATCGCGAGGGTGACAGGCCAGGAGAACAGTTCGGCCTGAATCATCGCGTCGTGGTTGGCTTTGTTGAAATCACTCCACAGTGCCGAAGCGCCGGTCGGGTAGACCTCGATGCCGTCTCCGGACAGAGCGGTCAACTCCCCCTTGAGATCGTCCACTGCCTTGACCATCTCGTCGGTGGACGCGTTCGCGCCCGCGATGAGAATTCCTGTGTGCCCGTCCGGGCTGATGGACATTCCCGGTTGCGGTGCGATGATGGCACCGAAACGGGTGTCCCCGGCGAAGACATCCGCGACCGCAGTGAGCGTTTGCTGCACTTCGGGACTGTCGACGGTGCGGTCGCCGGAATGGACCACGACCTGGACCGCGGCGGAGGAGTTACCGCCGAAGTGTTCCTGTGCCAGTTCGCGGACCTGGACCGATTCCGACCCGTTGGCTTGCCATCCGGCGCCCGCGAGTGAGCTGAACACTGATGGTGCGGCGGCGCCGAGGCCGACGAGGACGATCAGCCAGACGCCGAATACCCATTTCGCATTGCCTGCCATGGCCGCGCCCATACGCCCGAGCGCTCCGCCGGAGGATCGAGAGGCCGACGTAACGCCTTCCTCGACAGTAGATTTACCGGTCATTGGTTAACTCCTGAAGATGCGGTGAATGGGAGGGGCGTGCGCAGCAGTATCCGGTGCGCCGGTCAGCGGCCGAAAAGGGATCGGAAGAACCCGGACCCCGAGTCAGGAGCAGGGGTGCAGGTGCAGCGCCGCGCTTTCGGGACACCTGCCATGACCTGATCGGAGTGCTGGCCGCATCCTGCCCAGGTGGTCTTGGAGCAGGAAGAACATGTCGTGGGGTAACACATCTGGAATCTCCTTGTCAGACGTTGTGCCACGTATGGGCACGAGAGTTTTCGTGATTAGGCACTATTCGAACGACCGGTCGACCCAGGCCGAGTATCCGCCGACCAGGTCGCTGACGTTCTCGATGCCATCGGCCCGCAACAGTGACGCGGCGACGGACGAGCGCCAGCCGCCGGCGCAGTGCACGACGATGGGCTTGTTACGTGGCAGGTCCGCGAGCTGGGAGCGGAGCTGGGCGAGCGGAATCGACCGGGCACCGTCGATGACCCCGAAGTCGCGCTCGCCGGGATTTCGGATGTCGATCAAGGTCACCGCATCCGAATCCAGGAGCCTCTCCAGTTCGACCGCAGCAGTACGCGGCGCGGTACGGACAAGGTCTGTGAGCGAGTTCGGAAAGATGCCATCGGCGTCGACAGTGAGGTAGCCGAGTGCGTTGTCGGATCCGATGCGCGCCAAACGCATCGCCGCAATCTGTTCCTCACCCGGATAGGTGATGAGTACGATGCGCTCGCCGATATCGGCGACCATGCCACCGGTTTCGGCGAACCTGCCCTCGAATCCGACATTGATCGAGCCGCGCAGATGCCCGCCAGCGAAGTCGTCCGGGGTGCGGGCGTCGAGAACGCGAGTTCCGTTGGCCATTTCTGTCCTGAGCTCCTCCGGTGTCAGCTCGGCGATGCGCCGATCTTGTTCGAGGAGAGCGCGATTCGATTTGTTCAGGGCCACATCGGTAGAAAAGTACCCCGGCACCGCAGGCTGACCGTCGGTGATCAGAGCAACGAACGTATCTTCACTCATCGGCTGCACCGACGGGTTCGTGCGGCGCTGCTCGCCGATGGTGGAGGTCAACTCGGCGGAGAGGTTCTTGCCGCAGGACGATCCTGCGCCGTGGGCCGGCATCACGGTCACCGAATCGGGCAACGCCAGCAGTGTCTGGTGGACGGTGCGGTACATCGCCCGAGCCAGGTCGGTACTGGTGCCGTCGCCGAGATTAGCCAGGTCGGGGCGGCCGACATCGCCGATGAACAGCGAATCCCCGGTCAGCACAGCGGACGGCGTTGCATCTCGATTCTCGCGCACCAGCAGGCTGATCGACTCCCACGTGTGGCCGGGAGTGGAGAGGATCTCGATGTCCACCTCCCCCAGTGTCAGGTGTTCGCCATGGCGAAGTCGGCGGATCGGGTAGTCGGTGTCCGCGATTTCGCCGAAACCGATCCACGCGCCGGTCGCCTCGAGCAACTCGAGGTGGCCGGAGACGAAGTCCGCGTGAAAGTGCGTGTTGACGATCCCTTCGATAGTCAGGTCATGGCGGCTTGCGTCCTCGAGGTATTCGGTGATGTCGCGCCGCGGATCGACCACGATGGCACGGCCTGTGCTCTCGTCGCCGATCAGGTACGACGCATGCGAGAGGCACTCGATGTAGTACTGCTCGAGGATCATCGAACAACCTTTCCTGAATCTGGAGGATGGTGTGCACACAGGATGCCATATACCCCCTGGGGTATGTCAAGTACCCCCTGGGGTATATGGATCAACGTACTGATTAGGTGAAGAAGTCGTTCACTCGTCGGTGCAGAGTCCTCGATCGCCACGGGCCCCGCTGGGTCGTGACCGCCGGTTCAGTCCTCGCGGCGCCCACGCTGGTGATCATCGCGACGGCTCTCGCGCTCCCGATCTTCTTCGCGGGGTGGGAGATCGCCGGTATCGCGATGGGCGCGGTGCCCTATCCACCTGCATTCGCCGCCCTGACCCCGCTGATACGGCGACAACTACGTCAAAACGCTGATGATCCTCACCCTCGCTGCAGGTCTGGCCAGCACCGTCTTCGCACCCCTCGCCGCCCCTGGCCGATCGATTCGATTGGCGTACAACCTACTTGGTTTGTCAATGGTGTTGGCTCTGGTCACGATCCCCGGGCGTGTGTAGGGATTACGGGGGGGGTAGGTGGCCTGACCCGATTCGTCTACCGCACGCGCACCTCAGTGATCATCGCATCGGTAGGTACTGCCGCTCCTCGGAATCGTTGGGTTCCGCCGGGTTTCTTCGCACCGTGAGAGACAAATGCGTACGCTGACCGTACGGATTGAGAGGGCTGACGGTCCGGCGTGAGCAAATTTAGTCCGAACTGCTGGTCCGGCGCTCGAGAAGCACTGTGTCGTACTGCTTCCGATCATCACCGCAGTCGGTAGAAATTATGCGAAAACAGATGACGAACCGTCTCTCGCCGCTGCCACGGAATTATCACCGCCCAGCAGACGCACAATGCGCCGTAGGATCGAAAGGTGGGGCCGCTCGAAGGAGGAGCTGTGGCTAACTATCCAGAAATGTATGAGCGTCTACGGGCGCTGATGGGTCAACTTGGACGCGAAGCGCCGGCGGCGATGGGCGCTTTCGGCTCGCTGCACATGGCAAGTACCGCAGACGGGGCCTTGCCGAGGAAAACCAAGGAGTTAATGGCCTTGGCGATCGGGATCGCCGCGCACTGCGATGGATGCATCGCGTATCACGTGCATGATGCGCTGAAAGCGGAAGCTTCTCGTGCCGAGGTCATGGAGACCATCGGTATCGCAGTGATGATGGGCGGAGGGCCCTCTGTCGTCTACGGCTGCGAGGCGCTCGAGGCAGTCGAACAGTTTGCCGGTTCAACCGATTGACAGCGGGACAGGGTTCTCTTTCCGACGGAAATTTCGAACGGGCCCGCGCGCAAGCGTCACCGTAGATGAAACCGCGTGCGTGTGTTCTCACCAGCGGCCGGAGGCCCTCGACTCGGCACACCGCTGTTAGAGCAGACTCTCAGACACCCAACGGTGCCTTACCTGACAGGCCGAGGACACGAAACTGCCATTCCGTCGCCAGTTGGCCCAGCGAGTGCGGCCACATGAGACCGGGACTGGTTGAACCCGTTTTCCACCTCGACAGACTGCTATGACCTCTATGGAAGACGGGATGCTGTGCTCACCCAGATAACCTCAGTTCACCGACTTTGATTGTTGCCGGACCACGGAGATTCGGCGTGTATACCACGCGTCGCCTGGGCGAGCGTCACATAGATCTGAAGGTCACTCTGCACGTGAAAAGTCTTCTCTCCATCTCGAATCCGAATGGTGCCACTCATTTCGAAGCCGCACCGTGGGAGGGGCGGCAACATGGCGCAACGTCTAGACGCATCTTCGATCACAAAGATGGTGCCTCCACCACCTGATCCTGACCACGGTTACGAAATTGTGTGACTTTTGGTCGATCCTGCATTAGATGACAGCTGTCAGGCGGAAGGGGATAGGAGCCGAACGATGACCTTCGGCCCTGGCTCTGCCACCAAGACCACGAAAGGGTAAAAGCAGGGACCCCTCATCCAACGCAGAAATTGTGTTACGAGCCTGACACATGAACACCGCGCCATTTGATGAAAGAAGCCATGATTAACCGAAATTCAATGCAGCACAGATCTATCCATGATTATGAGGAAGGGTCCGCATTACGGCGCCCACCTTTGAGAGTCGCGGTATTACGTCTCCTCGGCTGCGTTGCACGGACGGTGAACCTCGTCGCCCAGCGCCGCATCTGTCAACCGATAGAGCACGTAGGGCAAGAAATGACTTTCGCGGACGGCACAACTGGAGTCGTCTACCGGGAAACCGTCGTGAAGGGACCGCCTCCTGTCGACCCGGTTGTCCTCGTCGTAACCTTCCGACTGCGGGGTATTCATGGCCGTGCACACGCTCTGTTTCGGACCGAAAGCCTTTTCAACACACCGCTTTTCGTTGGCTTTCCCGGATTTGTCTCGAAACTGTGGTTGACTGCTGATGAAGAAAACCGGTACCGCGGATTCTATCAGTGGGATGGAGAAAGGTCCGCTCGAGAATACGCGTGCACGTTGTGGTGGATTCTCGCATTGGTGTGCTCTCTCGATTCGATTCGCTATCAAGTGCTGCCAGGCGCATTTCGTGACAATGTCCTCGCGGACACGCTGTCGGCAGGAAAGGCCATGCCGGAAGGCGTCATGAGTCCGACCGACGCAGCGTGGTGGCGGCTGGTCCAAGAGCGAAAGCCATAGATTCCGTTGCCGGAGCGGGGTTAGCTGTCGGTCGGGGGCAGCGACCGTTGATCGGCTGTGGCGCTTCAAGGCGTAGCCGTGCCGACGCACGGAGCTATCGTGCGCTCCGGCTCCATTCTGGTGAAGGGGTCGTCACTGCCGAGACAATCGGGAATACCCTAGACACCGACAGCCCCGCACACCAAACTCGCGCGCCGGCGCACCACGCCACTAAACACGCTGAACCTGCGACATTCTTCGCGGATGGCCTAATACACTGGGCCGAAACTTCAACGTGTTTGCACTGCTCCGTCCCGCCAAAGGCCCTGTAATCAGGTTGGCACCGCAGTGATCATGAGTTTCACCAATGGCGAAGGGTGACGCAACCTCCGTTGTCGGGACCTCGCTCGTGCAGCTGCCTGCTGGGTAGGTGTTCATGGAAAGTCGCCGTCCTCCTGGTCGAAATGATCCCGAGTTACACGCTCGGGAGTGGTCGTTACTTTTCCCTCCGCTTGGGTGGCTGGCCCCCACAACTCCCAGTCGGTACCTGGCCTTGAACTATTCACCCACGCTCCGAGAATCTCCGGTACACAATTCGAAGGCATGCTGCTCATGGTTCCCGCTGATCAGCATGAAACCATCACTGCAGCGTCAATTCCCCGCGGACACAGAGCCAGCACCGCGCGAAAACCATCGGAAAGTGCCGCCATCAGCACCGACAGATCAGGAGTCGCACCAGCATCCGCGTTGATTCCGATACACGCGTGCGTCGTGTACGACATCAACGTCACGTTGAATGCCGAGCCGAGAGTGGGACTGAACGCAAATTGCCTGGTGATCTCCGCGCCCGCAAGATACAAAGGTACCGAGGAACCTACGACGTTCGAAGCGACAAAATCCATGTGCTTGAGCATGTCGCCGGTCACCGCAACCGGCAGCATATTCAGCATCGCAGCCAAGTGCGGAGAGAGCGGAATTGCAGGTTCATTACGCCAGCTGTCGACGATGTCGTGGACTCGGCGCATCAGCTGATCCGGACTCGCGATATCGAGTGGTAACGCAAATCTTGCCAATGAGATTCGGTTGCCGCCCAATGGGTCTCGATCGGTACGCAGGCTGATCGGCAAGGTCACCATCAGCTCCGGCGGCACAGCACCATGGCGGCGGTGGTACTCGGCCATTCCGAGGAGAACAGCAGCCAAGAATGCATCGTTGATCGAGCACTTGGTGGCAGTCGCGGCTGCGGCAAGCGCCGCGACCGGCAGCTCGACCACACCGAAACTTCGACGCGTACTACGAGCAGTCATCACCGGTGACAATGTGGTAGTCGCCGGTCGTGTCATACGCAGAGCCGAACCGAGGATTCGTGCGGCGCCGCGGCCGGTAACGGCAGGATGCCGCACCGCACGTGCACCCTGTCGAACAGCGGAACCAGCCGCTGTCCCCAGTGCACTCGCCACGGCGTTGGCACCGGTCGGATGATCAATAGATGTCATTGTCTCCCGCGCGGATCGGCGCGATTCGCCTTCTCTTGTCTCGTCTGTGATTTCACGTGTCAGTTGCATTCCCCCGACCCCGTCGGTGAGAGAATGATGAACCTTGACCACCAGTGCCGCGCCGCCGTCAGCGAGTCCGTCGAGCACTGTGAACTCCCACAGCGGACGATCCTTGTCGAATGCGGCCATCCCAGCTGTGCGTGCGAAATCGAGAACCTCTTTCCAGGTTCCTGGCTCCCGCACGGTCAACCGACGCAAATGCCAGCTGAGATCGAAGTCAAGATCGCCGACCCACCGAGGTGGAATCCAAGGAATCGAACTCGGAACCGCTCGGCATCTGAACATCGGCACCACATCGATCGCGCGATACATGACGTCGATCAATCGATCTTGGTCAGGACTTCTGTCCAGCAAAACAATCGAGACGATGGTCGAGCGAAGAATCGGATCCTCTTCCATCCGCCACGACATCAGATCCGTCTGCGTCATCGATCGTGCGCACGCTGCATTCATTGCTACTCGATCCAGTTCTCGTCACCCGTCATCACATCTGTTGCTGTTCAGGGTTGTAGTCGTATCTCGTCTACTCCAGGAACCGACGATGCAAGTGCGATGACAACTCCTCGCTGCGGATCGTCCTCGGAAATGCCACTGACAGTAAGTGTTCCGTCGACAAACCCCACTGCCCACAGATCCGGGCCGCCGTAGAGGTCGAGTCTATGCCGCACTTCGTCGACGATGCGATCAGGATCAAGCGCCAAGAGGCCGATCAGGTCCTGGCGCGTCACTATTCCGATGACATCGCCTTCCTGCACAATCGGCACCGCACGCAGTCCGGACCGGAGCATGGCCGAGGCGAGGGCGTTGATCTCAGCGTCTGCGGTCATCGCAATGACCGGCTTGGTCATCACGTCAGCGACGGATTCGTCGGCGGACACGACCCGATCTTCCTGCGACGCACCGTGAAACCTACTCCGGAGAAGGTCACCCTCGGAGACGATCCCGACAAGGTGCTTGTGTTCGTCGATCACCGGAAGCACCGAAAACCCTGACCGAGAAATTACTTGCAGGCATTGGTCCGTACTCGCCGCCTGATCGATCGTCGTCACCGGACTACTCATGATGTGCCGTGCGAGCATGACGATCTCCTTTGGCTGCCCGGTAAGGCAGCAGACGTCGAAGGACTGATGTATCCAGCGTGACGGAATCCCATTTCGAGCGGAAGGGTCCTGGGCACCGCGCGTGTACTGGTAATCGACATCGAGTGCAGTGACTTCCGCCTCTGTCGACCCGACACGCACCAGAGTTCGCTGAACACTGTCGGCCGCGATCAGGTGAGCGGCCCCCCTCCGATCGGGAGAGCCCATGAAGACGAGCCGTTCAGCCGCCACGCATCCAGTCGCCACACACAGGTGGGTTGTACCGATCGATGCGGTCGGCCCCGGCGATGCTCCCACTATCGGCGGCAAGGCCGCCAACCTCGGCGAACTGATGCGGTCGAAATTCCCGGTTCCCCCGGCATTTGTAATCAACACTGCAGGTTATCTCGACGCAATGGAAGCTTCCGGGTTTCGAGAACTGCTGAAAACGGGGCCTCTGCCACACGTTGACAGCACCAAAGACGCGATCTGCTCGGCAGTCCTCCCCGATGCGATGCGCGCGGAGATTATCGACGCTTATCGTGTCCTCGGCCCTTCGACGACACGCGTCGCCGTCCGTTCGTCAGCGCCGGCCGAAGACGCGGCCGACACGTCGTACGCCGGTATTCACGATAGCTTCACGAACGTGTCCGGCGACAGGAATCTGATCCACGCGGTCCGAAAGTGTTGGGCATCTCTGTGGTCGGATCGAGCATTGACGTACCGCAGTCTCCAAGGGGTAACCGAAGAGCCGTCGTTGGCAGTTGTTGTCCAACGCATGGTCGATGCTGAACAGTCCGGCGTCGTGTTCACCGCCGATCCACGCACCGGCGCGAGAGATCGCATCGTGATCGAAGCTGCTACCGGCCTGGGCGAAGTAGTCGTGGGCGGGCAGGTGGAACCAGATACGTATGTGGTGTCGAAACCGGACTTTTCCGTGCTCGATGTGCATATCGGCTCGCAATCCTTCGCGATTGCGCTATCGGAGGGGACTGAACGATCGTCGGAAATTCCTCTGCTGCAACGTGAACAACAGATCCTCACCGAAGATCAGATCCACCGGCTCGCGGTTCTTGCGGCAGCCGTGGAAGATCACTATCAGCGACCGCAGGACCTCGAATTCGCCTACAGCGGGCAGCAACTGTGGCTGGTCCAAACACGCCCGATCACCACGCTGGGGCAGCGTACAGAATCGAAACGACCTGACACACAGGCAGATATGTCGAGCGCACAGATCCTGGCCCACGGACTGGGAGCCGGACCGGGCACAGCCACCGGCCGGGCACGGGTCCTGCGTTCGGTGGCCGACGGTCGCAATCTCCTCGACGGCGAAATTCTTGTGGCACCGATGACCCGACCGGACTGGCTGCCTGTTCTCCGGCGCGCTGCCGCAATTGTCACCGATGGCGGGGGCATCACGTGCCACGCCGCCATTGTCGGCCGCGAACTCGGTCGGCCGGTCGTCGTCGGAACACGCACGGCGACATCAGATCTTACCGACGGAATGTTGATCACTGTCGACGGAACCGCGGGAACGGTCCGCGCGGGAGATACTGCAGCGGCCGCAACGACGAGCGCACCCACAACCCAGATCGCACCTTCCGCCGTGCCGCACCGCGGACCGACAACGGCAACATCCGTCTACGTCAACCTGGCAACACCGGAGGCTGCGGAGCGAGTAGCCGCCACAGATGTCGACGGTGTCGGCCTGCTCCGGGCAGAGTTTCTGATCATGGACGCCCTCGAAGGACTGCATCCCCGCACGATGATTGCGCGTGGCCTACACGAGAAGTACGTAACCGCAATGTCTTCGGCTCTCTCGCGGATCGCAGCCGCATTCGGTGCACGTCCCGTTATCTATCGCGCCATCGATCTCCGTACCAACGAATTTGCGAACCTCGAAGGTGGCGAGGTCGAACCGCACGAAGACAATCCGATGATCGGCTACCGCGGATGTTTCCGCTACATCCGTGAACCCGAATTGTTTGCACTCGATCTCGATGTCATCACCGAAACCCGTAAGCGCCACCCGAACGTTCATCTCATGATTCCGTTTGTTCGAACTGGGTGGGAACTGTCCAAATGCCTCGCGCAGTTGGACGCGCATCCTCTCGGGGCGGATCGTCGTATGCTGCGATGGGTCATGGCCGAGATACCCTCGGTGGCGTATTGGATACCGCGTTACGCAGCAATGGGCATCGACGGAATATCCATCGGCACCAATGACCTCACACAATTGGTGCTGGGCGTAGACCGGGATTCGGAAATCTGCAAGGACCTCTTCGATACCATGGATCCTGCAGTACTCGAGACCATCGACACGATCATCGAGCGGGCCACCGCCGCAGGTTTGACGACCTCCCTCTGTGGCCAAGCTGTGTCCACCGATCATGCTTTGGCGGAACATCTAGTGAGACAAGGGATCACGTCTGTCTCTGTGACTCCGGATGCAGCCGATGCGACTCGTCGAGCAATTGCGGTGGCCGAGCGTCGAATACTTCTCGGTCAGGCTCGTGCCCACGAAATCCCGGCCGACAAGAATCGTCCGTAAGCATAAGAAGTTCAGCCGGTGGGTAGTGGTTGAACGGCTGTGCCGCCGGCAGGGTGCAATGCCCCCGATCAGGACGGAAATACTCTTAGACCTGACAGTTCACATATCCGCGTGTAATACCGCTCGACATCCGCAGGTCTGCACGGCGCAGTTCCTGGCGTCTGCAGCATCGCTGCACCCGCCGCAACACCGAACTGCACGGCTTCGATCAGCGAACGATCATGCACGAGCGAATACACGATGCCCGCAACCATGCTGTCACCTGCACCGACTCCACTGATCGACGCCACATCCACCGAGGGAACATACTCGGATACATCAGCCGTAATCACCAGAGCTCCCTCCGCCCCCAGCGAGACAACCACCACCTCGGACAATCCCTGTTCAACAATGCTTCTCGCCGCCGCTGCTTGTTCCGCCCGAGACTCGAGAGGCAGATCAACCCAATCACGGAGCTCTCGAACACTCGGCTTGACGAGGTAGACGCCCCGCTGCAAGGCCCGCAACGCGACGCCGGAGGTGTCTACGACCAGCAGGGTCGGTGTGTCGGCCAGCAGATCGGAAAGACGCTGACAGAAATCGGCGTCTACCCCTGGAGGCAGGCTTCCGCTCACGACGACAAAGCGGGAATCGGTTGCGAAGTCGCGCACACGCTCGAGGCACGACTCCACCTCTGCATAGGCAACTGTCGGGCCGGGCAGCACGAAACGGTACTGGAATCCCGTCGACAGGTCGTCGACGGTAAAGCTCTCGCGGGTAGAACCGGTGATCGGCACCGCAGAGAACCGCACCTGCTCACCAGTCAGTAGATCCTGAACCGCCTGCCCACAGTGCCCGCCCGAGGGAAGGAGCGCTGTCGCGTCCTCCCCGAGCGCATGCAGAACTCGAGCCACATTCAGTCCACCTCCCCCGGGGTCGCGGCGAGGGGCTGCGCAGCGCATCTTATCCGTGGCATGCACTGCAGGTGCGCTGGTGGAGATATCGAGCGCCGGATTCATCGTCACCGTCACGACACGCGAGCTATTCTGCGACATGCAGTTTCACCTCTAGATGAAGTGTGGATCCGTCACGACGGAGTGAATGTGCCCAGCCTCGTTCCCGGATGACTTGAAGCATGGGTGCGTTCTCCCCCATCACCTCGGCCACCATGCGCCGCGCACCGTGTCGGTATGCCTCATCTTCGAGTCCATCCAAGAGTGAGGTACCGATTCCGTGCAGCCGCTCATCCTGCGCGACTACGAGGGCGAACTCCACCGTGGTCGGTGAAACCCCGTCCAACATGACGAAGTTGCCGACCCCAACCAATTCGTCGCCGATGAACGCCCCGATGGCGCATCGCCGCTTGTTGCACTCGCACAACTGATCGGAAAAGGCGGTGAGCTGTTTCGGCTGCGGCCCGAACCATCGCATGTACGAATCGTGCTGGTCGAGACGCGCATGTAATCGCTGCACCGCACCGGCGTCATCTGCGCCGAGGCACCGAACTGTTGTCGTGTCGATTCCGCTGCCCGTCGCGGCCATCGCTCATCACCTGATTCGGCTGGAGGGATACCTCCCGATTGAACCGTGGCATTGCCTGTAGAGGGCAGAGACTTTTGTCATCGAATACCGTCCTTCGCCCACTACCCGCCGACAGTCACCCCGCGAACACTGGATTGTGGAGAAATACGGATGTCGCCAGCAAGGAGGACCCATGACCGGCACCAGATCACCGACCGACGTCACTCGCGATCACGTCGTCATAGACCGACGCGGGCTCGACGACCTGATCACAGTATTGTCCGCCGAGGGTTACCGCGTCATCGGCCCCACGATCCGCGACAGCGCCATCGTTCTCGATACGCTCGTATCCGGTGACCAATTGCCGGCGGGCTGGGGTGTAGAGACCGGTCCTGGTCGATATCGACTGCGTCGGCGGGCAGATGCCGCCGTCTTCGGTCACTCTGCCGGGCCGCAATCGTGGAAACAGTATCTTCATCCAGCGCGTCAACAACTGTGGAGCCAATCCCAGGACGGTATGTTCCACGCGCCGGCGACCACGCCGGTGAAATATGCCTTTCTCGGCGTACGCGCGTGTGACCTTGCAGCGATCGGAATACTCGAGACGGTCCTGGCCGCCGGCGGACGTTCGAGTACCGGTCCTGTCGAGAATCTGTTCATCATCGCCGCCAACTGCACCGAACCCGGCGGGGTCTGTTTCTGTGCGTCGATGAATACCGGCCCCGAAGCCAGAAGCGGGTACGACTTGTCTCTGACCGAAAGAATCGACGACGACGGCCACCGATTCATTACACGGGTCGGCACCGAAGAAGGAGCACGGATACTCGCACTCGTCCGAAGCAGACAAGCCACTGACCGGGAAACTACCGAGGCCGCACGAGCTGTCGCCGACGCGGCACACCACATGGGCCGCGAAATGCCCGACATCAACCTTCGCGGCATGCTCCGCGACGCTCGGGACGCCGATGTCTGGGAGGACGTCGCCTCGCGGTGCTTGACGTGCGGAAACTGCACAATGGTCTGTCCGACATGCTTTTGCACCACCTCCGAGGACGTCTCCGACCTCACAGGTGACCATGTAGAACGTTGGCAGCACTGGTCGTCGTGTTTCGACCTGGACTATTCACAACTGCACGGCGGCATAGTACGGACCAGCGGCGAAAGCCGTTATCGCCAGTGGATTTCTCATAAACTCGGCACCTGGCACGACCAATTCGGTTCGTCCGGCTGCGTCGGTTGCGGTCGATGCATCGACTGGTGTCCCGTGGGAATCGACATCACGGCAGAAGCGGCTCGCCTGACTGGTGCCTTGAATGTGGAACCCGACAGCGATACCGGTGGTCTCTGATGAGCGAACCCCCAGGCAACGCCTGCCCGAAAGGATTCGAGGACCTTGCCGATGACCAACAGCGCCGGCTCGCTACTATCTCTCACGAAGTGCAGTTCGCGGAAGGTGCCGTACTGTTTCACGAGAGCGGCCACGCTGACAGGTGCTGGTTACTTCAGTCAGGCCGAATTGCCCTCACCACAAAGATTCCCGGGCGCGGCGACGAAACTGTCGAAACGCTGTCCGTCGGCGAAGTGTTAGGCGTTTCTTGGTTCAGCCCGCCTCGACAATGGCAGTGGACAGCGACTGCGCTCACACCCGTGACAGCAGTCGAGATCGATGCCACGATGCTGCAAGCGGTCGCCGAAAGCGATCCTGCGCTCGGACGGGCAGTGTACTCGATCCTCGCGGACACACTCCTCCACCGAATGCAGGCGACGCGCGCACGCTTGCTCGATGTCTATGCACGCGAGCATGTTCGGTAAGCCGTCGAGCGAGCGGGGCATGGCTCCCCGACGCGATGCACTCGTGCCAACCGCCTGCCGAGTCATTTCTCACCACGACGAGAACAGCGATACTTCGACCCTGACCCTGGCCGCACCCGAGCATGAGTTCCCCGGGTTCCGTTCCGGACAGTTCATGATGGTCTATGCGCGGGCGGTGGGTGAGATTCCCTTGTCGATCAGTGGAGACCCCACTCGTACCGATCACACTGTGGTCCATACTGTTCGGGCTGTCGGGGCGGTCAGTCGCGCACTGCACGAAGCGTGTGTCGGTGATGTCGTCGGCATACGAGGGCCTTTCGGAGCTGGATGGGATCTGGAGTCTGCGAAGGATGATCTGATTGTCGTCGCCGGTGGGGTCGGCTTGGCGGCAGTACGTTCGGCGGTCCTGGAGGCACTGGCTTGCGGTCGATTCCGTCGTATCGCCCTCCATGTCGGCGCTCGCCGACCATCCGATCTGTTGTACAGCGCGGATCTCGATACCTGGAGTAGGGGAAACGTGGTGGACGTCGAGTTATCCGTCGACGTGGCCGATCCTGCCTGGCGCGGGCATGTCGGCTTTGTCACGCAGTCACTCGGAAGAGGTGTTCTCGAACCCGAATCCACGACGGTTCTTCTGTGCGGGCCTGAGCCGATGATGCGGATGTCGGCTCGCACCATGATCGGTAAAGGGATTGCACCGCAGAATATTCGGGTTTCACTCGAGAGGAACATGCAGTGCGGGGCCGGGCTGTGTGGGCATTGCCAACTCGGCGAACTTCTACTCTGTCGTGACGGTCCGGTGGTCGACTATTCCGTAGCCGAGCCACTTCTCGTAGTGAAGGAGTTGTGATGAGCACCCCGACTATGGCGGTCTGGAAGTTCGCATCCTGCGATGGATGCCAGTTGACGCTGCTCGATTGTGAAGACGAATTGCTCCCTTTGGCCGAGACCGTTCACATTTCGCACTTCCTCGAGATGTCGAGTGCTGTGGAAGTGGGGCCCTACGACCTCTCGCTGGTCGAGGGGTCGATCACCACCGCTGCCGATGTCGAACGTATTCACCGAATCCGGGACAACTCCGAATATTTGGTGACGATCGGGGCCTGCGCGACTTCTGGTGGGATACAGGCCCTGCGGAACTTTGCGGATATCACCGAGTTCATGTCCGTTGTGTATGCGAGCCCCGAATACATCGATACTCTCGCCACCTCCACACCGATCGCCGCCCATGTGCCGGTCGATTTCGAATTGCGGGGCTGTCCTATCGATCGTCGACAACTACTCGAGGTGATCTCGTCGTATTTGGCCAGACGCAAGCCCAATATCCCGGACACCAGTGTTTGCGCCGAGTGCAAACGACGCGGTCTTACCTGCGTCATGGTCTCCGACGGCACACCGTGCCTGGGGCCGGTCACACATTCCGGCTGCGGCGCGCTGTGCCCCGCGCAGTCGCGGGGGTGCTACGGATGTTTCGGTCCGTCGTCCGATCCGAACTTGACTGCCATGTCCGGGTGGCTGCGCGTCTGCGGGATGACCGACGAGGGCATCGAGCGCGTCTTCTCGACCTTCAACGTCGCCTCCCCCGAGTTCGACGGGATCAGGCGAGATGGACAATGACAGCGCCCGGAATACCACCCGGGTCACGCTGGGTTCCCTTGCACGTGTGGAAGGGGAAGGCCGCCTGTCCTTCACGGTCCGAGATGGCCGTGTCGAGGCCGCTGAGTTGAACATCTACGAACCCCCACGGTTCTTCGAGTCGTTTCTCCGTGGCCGCGATTTCCGCGAACCTCCCGACATCACCTCCAGGATTTGTGGAATCTGTCCTGTTGCTTATCAAGTCAGCGCATGCAACGCGATCGAGCAGGCCTGCTATGCCGACCTCGACCAACCGATCCTCGATCTGCGCCGACTCCTCTATTGCGGCGAGTGGATCGCCAGCCACACTCTTCACATCTACCTGCTCCATGCTCCTGACTTCCTGAACGTGAGCGATGCCGTCGAACTCGCCCGCATCGCGCGTCCAGACGTCGAACGTGGCCTGGCCTTGAAGAAAGCAGGAAACGCGATACTCGACCTGATCGGTGGTCGATCGATTCACCCGGTCAATGTGCGCCTCGGCGGCTTTTATCGAGCGCCGACGCTCAGCGAACTCGGGCCTCTCGCCGAACAATTGCGCACGGCGCTCGACGACGCTCTCGCGACGCTGCGGTGGGTGTCGCACTTCGAGTTCCCCGATGCCGAGATCGATTACGATCTGCTCGCACTTACACACACTGGCCAGTATCCGATCGAAAATGGTTCATTGACAACCGCATCCGGATCGATTTTCGCGCCGTCAGAGTTCTGCGATCATGTCGAGGAACGCCAAGTTCCTCATTCGACGGCGCTGCACGCATACTTCGACGGCCACGCCTATCTCACGGGGCCGTTGGCGCGATACAGTCTCAACTCCGCCGAACTATCGGATACCGCACGTCAAGCGGCCACCGAAGCAGGCTTGGGAGCAGTGTGCCGCAACCCTTTTCAGAGCATTGTGGTGCGCGCGGTAGAAACCGTATTTGCGGTAGACGAGGCGTTACGACTGATACGCGAGTACCAACGACCGGATCAACCGTACGTCGACGTCTCGCCCCATGCCGCGACCGGACACGGCGTCAGCGAAGCACCGCGGGGCGTGCTGTACCACAGCTACCAACTCGATCCAGAAGGCCGGATCCTGCGCGCCACCATCATTCCGCCCACCTCACAAAATCAGGCAGCCATCGAAGACGACCTCCGCAAGACCCTCGCCGCGAATCTGATGTTGACAGACACCGAGTTGGCAAAGCTGTGCGAGAAAACCATCCGGAACTACGACCCCTGCATCTCCTGTGCCACCCATTTCCTCGATCTGACGATCGACCGCGCATGACCGTCACGGTGATCGGGATCGGCAACGACTTTCGCCGCGACGACGGCGTCGGACTTGCCGTAGCGCAAGCGATACGGCACCTGCACCCTGCCGGCGCCCGTGTAGTGGCCACGAACGGCGAGGCTTCCACGCTGATCGATACCTGGTCCGGCTCGGAGTTGGCGGTATTTGTCGACTCGTATCTCCAGACACACGCTGTCGACAGTTCACGGCAACCGGGAAGGATACGTCGATTCACGAGATGGCCGAACGAACACTGCGGACACTGCACCAGCTCACATGGACTGGGCATCGTCGAAGCGCTGGCATTAGGGGCTGCACTCGACCGAAAACCACGCCGCGTGGCGATCTATACAGTCGAGGCACAAGACATCGGTTTCGGCATCGGACTTTCACCCCCCGTTGCGGCGTCCGTCTCCGTAGTTGTATCCGCGATCATCGAAGAGATCGTCAACCCTGCGAAGATCCCTTCGTCGAACAGATCACGGACTTTCGCCGTCGAATACGGCACTTCGCCTCTATTCCACAGGTCGTTCACCCCAGGACAATGAAAAAGTGCCCGTACCGCGAACCACACCATTCCGTCACGGAGACAACATGTGTCAGTCGCAGCAACAACGGCGAAACGATCGCGAGGTCGCGGTCACGTGTCATCGGTGCGACCAGCGACACGTGAATGCAGAGGAGTCGATCCATGAACGAAAAACACTGGTCGGTGGACATCACCATCGACGAGCACACATCAGCAAACGGTAACCGCACTCGCGCGATCGCGCGACTGCATTCACAGGACGACACGCACTTCGCCGGCGCGGGATTCGCGCGCCGCAACCCGTCCGACCTCGACGTACCCGAAATCGGTGACGAACTCGCAGCTTCGCGCGCTCTTGCCGACCTGTCGCGACAATTGATCGAAGCCACCAGAGCGGATCTCGTGGGCATCACGCATGAGCCTATTCACCTGACTTCCTGAGCCGATTCGAGCACGCGGGAGGAAGGTGAAAAATAATGTCGGACAAGTTAACTCCACTCGATGCCGGGTTTCTCGAAGTCGAGGATTCGGATTCCCACGCGAGTCTCGCCATCGGGGCATTGGTGATAGCCGAAGGCCCCGTACCGACCGATCGCGAGTTTCTCGAGCGATTGAGCTCACGGATACGATTCATCCCACACGGCACGGACTGTCTCCATACAGTTCCCGTCGATCTGGCGGCCCCGACGTGGACAGCGGATCCGAACTTCGATCCGGCGCGCCATGTTATGAGGATCGCAGTGCCCTCGCCCGGGCGACTGCAAGACGTTGCCGCGACGGTGGCGTGGATCATGTCCGAGCGGCTGGATCGAGATCGCCCACTCTGGCAGTGCTGGCTGATCGAAGGCCTCGAAGCAGATCGGTGGGCAGTACTGACGAAAGCGCACCATTCGCTGGTGGACGGGGTCAGCGGCGCTCGCTTGTTCGACGTACTGTTCGACTCGCCGCCGGAATCCGAACCGGTTGGTGACAACACCACGAGCACGAGCGGTACCGCATCGGAGAAATCGGCGTCCCTGTACAGCACGTTCATCGGTGTTTCGACCGCCGCGCTGGGCGCACCTGTCCGTGTGTCTCGCCAGCTACTGCGGAGAGCCGCGGGTTTTGCACACCTTCTCGGCGATGTGCTGACCCCGAGCCGCCGAACGACGCTGATCGGGCCGATCGGTAGTCAGCGGAGATACGCCACGGCCAACGTTCGGATGCAGGACGTGAAGGCAATTTGTTCGACGTTCGACGTAACCGTCAACGACGTGGCACTGGCTTGTGTGACTGGTGCCCTTCGTTCACTTCTTCTGCACCGCAACGAGGACCCCGACGGGCACTCAGTGCGTTGCCTCGTGCCGGTGTCGGTTCGGACACCCGACGGCGATGTATCGCCGCACAACGAGGTTTCTCTTCTTCTCCCGTTTCTACCCGTGGACGTACCCGATCCTGTCGACCGACTTCAGGTCATTCACGAGAGACTCTCACGGTACAAGCGAGGAGGGGAATCTCGCAGTGGTCACTTCGTCACGACGCTCGCCCAGTATGTCCCGTTCGTATCGTCTGCATGGTTCGTGCGACTTGCGGCGCGGGTTCCTCAGCAAAGCATCGTCACCGTTGTCACCGACGTCCCTGGACCTACAAGGAAATGCCGACTGATGGGTCGAGAGATAGTCAGCATCTACCCTTTCGTGCCGATTGCCGTGCGCTTGCGGCTCGGATTCGCACTACTGAGCTACAGCGGCCAATTCGCGTTCGGCATCACAGCCGACTACGATTCAGTCCCCGAAATCGATCTTTTACCAACATTTTTGGAGAGTGAACTGAGAATCCTCGTGAGCGCCCAGGAGTCGAGCGTACGAGAACCCGACGACACAACCGAGAGTGGACCGTAGCTTCGGCTACGCCTGCCCGGATCGGCGCCGCCGCGTCCACCTCCATATCTCGTCACACCCCCACACCAGGATCGGCAACGGCAGTAGCCACAGAACCTGGTACCACTCTGGCGTCACCGTTCCGAATACTCGCTGCAATGGAGGTACCGTAACCACAATGGCAGCGAATGCCACTTCGAACGCAATTCCCCACAGCAACAACCTATTCGAGAACAGTCCGATCTGCTGCAGAGACGCATGCTCGGTGCGCGATGCCATCGCCGTGCCGATCTGACAGGACACGATCCCGAGAAAACTCATTGTCGTGGCCAGCTTCCAGGTGTGCTCGAGCGAGCCAGTCGACACGTCCGCCCCGAAAGTCCACCCTCCAGATAGGAGAGTTGCCATGAACAGGCCCATGACTGCCGCTGCCGAGACCCCACCGAGCAATCCCCACGACCGAATCAGCATCGCTTTGTCCACGACATTTTGCGAGGCTTTTCGCGGCGCCCTGTCCATCAGTCCGGGTTCTTCTTGTTCGCGGCCCAATGCCAACGCCGGCAACGTCTCGGTACCCAAGTCGATCGCCAGTATTTGCATCACTGTCAGAGGAAGCGGAATCTGTCCTCCGGACAGCGCGTAGACGAGAAAGGGCACCACTTCCGGTGTGGCGTGCGCAAAAATGTAGACGATGAATTTCCGGACGTTGTCGTAGACCCTGCGCCCCGCTTGGACGGCTTCGACGATGGTGGCGAAATTGTCGTCGGTGAGCACCATCGTCGCTGCTTCCCGGGCGACATCGGTGCCGGATCTGCCCATTGCGACCCCGATATCCGACCTTCGCAGTGCCGGAGCGTCGTTGACGCCGTCGCCGGTCATCGCGACCACATATCCACCGGCGCGTAGAGCGTCCGTAATCCGCAGCTTCTCCTCGGGCGAACTGCGGGCGAAGATAATCTCGTTTTCGGTGTAGAGGAGCGCGTCGAGGTCCTTCTCCGACATATCTTCGAGTTCAGCTCCGGTCACCACCTGCAAACCCCTTTGCCCGATCCCCACACTTTCGGCAATTCCGCGGGCGGTCAGGCCGTGATCGCCCGTCACCACGATGATGCGAATTCCGGCCGAATGGCATTTCGCCACAGCGTTCTTGACTTCGGGCCGTGGCGGATCGATCATCGCGGCGATGCCGAGCAACGTCATCTCTCGTTCGGCCTCGCCACGATCGAATAGTTCTCCGCCGGCAACGCTGACCGAGCGTTCTGCCACCGCGATCAGTCTCAGGCCCTCACCTGCCCAATCATGCACCAGCGCAGCAAGGTCGGAACGATCTTCAGCCGTAATGTTGCGCTGCGCCCGTTCGGGTTCTGCGATGTGCGTGCACAGGGACAGGATTTCCTCCGGCGCGCCCTTCGCATAGACCTCGAACCGATCGTCGACTCGATCCACCGTCGACATCCGGCGTAGTTCGGGATCGAACGGGAAGGTGGCGTCATGGCCTTTCGTCGTGGGAGATAGAGGCTCGCCGATCAGAGCCGATGCGCGCAACATCGCCAACTCCGTGGGGTCCCCGGTGCTCGTGTTCTCTCCGGTCGGAGTGTCCTCGCGTAGTTCGGCAGAGCAACAGGATGTGACGGCGTGTGCCATCCGGCGCGACAGGGATTCGTCAGGCTGAGGTTGATTATTTCCGTCGAAAGTGAGAACTTCGCCCGGTGTCCATATCTTGATCGTGCGCATACGGTTGACAGTCAGTGTCCCGGTCTTGTCGGTGCAGATCACGCTCGTGGAACCGAGCGTCTCGACCGCCGAAATCCGTTTGACCAGAGCACCCTTCCTGGCGAGTGTGCGTACTCCGACAGCCAAAGCCAGCGTGATGGTCGGCAGAAGTCCTTCCGGAACGTTGGCCACAAGGAGCCCGATTGCAAAGTTCACCGAATCCCCCCAGGACAGTCCCGCAATCAGACTCCCGAGCGGTATGAACGCCGCACCCATCACGACGGCCACGCAGGCAATCAGCCACGCCACCTTCTTCACTTGCTTCTCGAGCGGGCTTTCGTCCCGCCCTACCCGTTCCGACAGAGCCGCGATTCGTCCGATCTCCGTCTTCATGCCGGTGGCAAAGACCAATCCGATTGCCTTGCCGCCCAACACGTCCGTCCCACTGAAAGCGATGTCCCGAGCCGCCACAAGAGGACCTGTGCCGCCACCTGAATCAGCGGAAATGGAGACGGGAACGGACTCTCCGGTCAGTGCCGACAGATCGACCTGGACGGAACCGGACACCAACCGTGCATCTGCCGATACCCGCCCCCCCTCGTCGAGAACGACGACATCGCCCGGAACGAGGGCCCGCGCGTCAACGACTGTCTCGACCCGGTCCCGCAACACTGTCGCCTGAGAAGGAAGGAATGCAGAGAGCGCCTCCACCGCTTGCTCGGCGTGTAATTCCTGGACGAACGCGAAGACCGCATTGACCAGAATCACGAAGACGATTGCCACGCCTAACGGGGTAGCGCCACTGACAACCGCGAGCGCCGCAGCCATCCACAGAAGCAGCGCGAGCGGATGAGTCAACTGCCGAAGCACCTGACCTGGCCACTCACGCCCGCGCCGACGCTGGAGTTCGTTCGGTCCGTGGACAATAGCTCGACGCTCAGCCTCCCTGGACGAGAGGCCCTGCCGACCTGACCTCAGATCGCGAAACATCCGTTCGACGGATTCACGCGGATTCACCGCATCCGATTCCGAATCGATGACCGTTTCGGACACACACACACCTCCCACACGGAACGAAATTCCGCGAACAGTTACTCGGTTCGAGGTTTCTCCGTACACGAGCGCAATACCAGGGTCATCGGTCGTCAAATCGTGGCTCACGACCTGCCAGATCGGAATCGAGGTCGCAGGCCATACAACTAGTGACATTCGACCATGTAGACGACGGTCAGATGGGCGCAAGGCTGGACGGTAAACGGAACACGTCCCTCACGTCCTGTCCTCCAGCAGGACTGGACAGTTCGAGTCCGTTCTGCACAGAATCAGGAATCACCATGAACGCAACGATCGTCGTCGTCATCATCGTCATCGTCGTCGCATTTCTGCTTTTCGCCATGGCAGTGCGAGTGGTCACCCAGTACGAGCGCGGTGTTCACTTCCGGCTCGGAAGGATCATCGCGGTGCGCAATCCCGGCCTCACGCTCATCATTCCCGCGATCGACCGGATGACCAAGGTCTCCATGCGGATCGTCACGATGCCGATCCAATCGCAGGGAATCATCACCCGTGACAATGTGAGCGTCGACATTGCGGCAGTTGCCTACTACCGCGTCATCGATGCCGAGAAATCAGTGGTCACTATCGAAAATGTCAGTTCCGCCATCAACCAGATCGCCCAAACCACTCTTCGCAACGTAGTAGGTCAACATTCTCTCGACGAAGTCTTGTCGGAGACAGCGGTTATCAACACCAGCATTCGTCAGATACTCGACACAACCACGCTGGACTGGGGTGTCGAGGTAACGCTGGTAGAGCTCAAGGACATTCAGCTGCCCGAGAGCATGAAGCGAGCGATGGCTCGCGAAGCTGAGGCCGAGCGGGAGAAGAGAGCGAAGATCATTGCGGCCGAAGGTGAAGCGCGTGCCGCCGCCGGGCTCGGCGAAGCGTCGGACACCATGATGGCCCACCCGTTGGCACTCCAACTGCGTAATTTGCAGACCCTTGCCGAACTCGGTGTCGAGAAGAACACCACCGTCGTATTCCCCGCGCCGCTGATGAGCGCAATCGGCGAACTGGGGTCGTTCCTCCAACGGGAAACTACTTCTGCCGAAGAGCTGTCCAGCCGCGGGTCGAATGAAAACACCGTCAACGAAACAATCTTCGACGACAACGCCCTCGACACCATCCGTTCGTGACGTAGCCCGTCAACTCATGCCGCTCTGGAAGGCGGACACCATGCGCAGCTATCTGATTTGCTCGATCACTCGGCCCATTCGCTGGTGGAATCAGGTGCCGTGGTCCTCGAACCGGCTGATGCGCCCCTCGGACCGACTCCTGTCCTCTCTGATTATCGCCGCATGCGCAATCGGTGCTCTCGGAATACCTGTCTCGGCGGCAATCGGGACTTCCGTCTACACATCCGGCCGAGCCCGAATCGAACAGCAGTACAACACCTACCGACAGTGGAACGGAACAGTCGCAAACACCTCTCCATCGGTTCCATCGACTCCCGAGATTCCAGCAACCCCGATAGGTTCGGAGACAACAGTTGCCGGTGCCGCGAGGAAAGTCGTGACGTGGACGATGAACGGAAACTCCCGCACCGAACCGGTGATTGCACACTTCGGTGCGCATGCCGGTGACACGATCAAGGTCTGGACGAACGGCAACGGCAACCAGGTTCCACCACCACCAGAAACGTCGATTGCGGCCGTAGACGGAGTGGCCGCTGCGATCGTGTTGTATGGTGCGACCGTTTTCGCGATGTGCATGATGATTTCCGCAGCACGAACAATGATCGGTTGGCACAACGATCGGATGTGGGACATGGAGTGGAAGAACAAATTTCAGCAGCAGGCGTGAAAACTGAAAACCTCCGCAACGAAATCAACCACGCGCATCCTCATCCTCCGTTTCCGGCTCGTCGGCAAGAACGAAATAGCTTTGTTCCTCTTGGCGGAAGTGCAGCCTCAGTACGGCATACAGCCCGTACAGGCAGGCAAGGAGGTCCTGTACCTGATCCGCTTTCACCGCACCATTGAGGTCGGCGGTTCTGACGTGATAGCCCAACCTTCGACTGAGCCGCTCGATTTCGGCGTGCGCACCGGCCATTGTCGCGATCGAATCCGCGCCACCAATCGAACGCTCCAGCATCGGGTAGAGATTCGCGCCCTCGGAACGCTCGTGGGGAAGAATCACGTCTTGGAGAAAGCTGTCGGTTTCGTGCAGTCGACGCAAAGCGGACGTACGATCTCCACTCACCACCGCCTCTGCGGTGACACGGATTACTTCCAGTCCATCTCGCATCTCTCGATGATCCGAGGAAAATCCTCGGAGCATCGTCAACAACCTCGGATCGAGCACCGGAACCGTCGATCTCCCGCCGTTCAGTGCACGTAACGCGTTGAGTATCACGGCAACATCGATCAACTCCTGCAACAAGGCACCGACTGCGGGAATCAGGAATCCGAAGGCAGCAAAGATCATCGCGACAAGCGACAGCGTTGTTCCGAGTATCGCGCTCTGTAACGCGATTCGGCGGGATCGACGGGCAATGTCCATGGCGTCGGCAACGCGGGAGAGTCGATCGGTTGTCAGAACCACGTCGGCCGCCTCCGACGACGCTGTCGCCCCGCGCGCGCCCATCGCGATTCCGACCGATGCTGCCGCCAAGGCCGGTGCGTCGTTGATTCCGTCACCGACCATCAGCGTCACTGCCTGGGCCGATTCTTCGCGGACACGTGCGACTTTGTCGTCCGGTTCTTGTTCTGCATGAACGCAATCGAGCCCCAATGCAGATCCGACCTCGACTGCGGGTTCTGGTCGGTCACCCGTCAGCATGACAATCTTGCGTATCCCGGCTGAGCGCAGTCGTCGTATCGTCCACGGCGCGTCCGTCCGTATCGGGTCGAGCAGGAGAATTGCGCCACTGAGAGTGCCGTCGACACTCACCCAGGCAATCACGGCGCCGTCCAGACGCGCACGATTCTCCACTGCGGCAACCCACTCGGGACGATCGACAGTCCCGTCAATTCTCCCCACTGTGACGATTCGGCCGTCGACCGTCGCAACAACACCATAGCCGGGTCGCTCAGTCACCATTTCTGGTGTGCTCAGCGATAATCCACGTTTGCGGGCACTGCGAACGATCGCTTCCGCCAGAATGTGTGACGATACCTGATCGGCAGATGCCGCCAATCGAAGGAGCGTCGCACTGTCGTAGCTATCACCACATACAACATCTGATTGTGTCGGCCGTCCGCTGGTCAGAGTACCTGTCTTGTCGATAACGAGGGTGTGGGCGCTTCCGAGCTTCTCGAGCGCTCCACCCGACCTGACGATCACGCCGATGCGCGAAGCGCGCGAAAGTCCGGAGACAATGGCCACGGGAGCGGCCAACAACAACGGGCACGGCGTTGCGACAACCAGCACGGCGACAGCCCGAGGGAAGGAATCACTGATGGCCCACGCGGAACCGGATATGATCAACGTGGCCGGAAGAAACCAACCCGCTACCCGATCGGCCAGTCGCACAACCGGTGCGCTCTCGGCTGCCGCGTCCTGCGCCAACCGAACGATTCCTGCGTAGGTGCTCGATTGCGCATCGCGACTTGCCTCGATGCGGCAGGCCCCACCGGCATTGACCGCACCGCTCCGCACGGCGTCGCTCACAGGTCTTTCCACGACGTTGGCCTCGCCGGTCAGTGCAGATTCGTCCAGCAGTGCCGGCTCGCCGACAATCCAACCGTCGGTGGGCACCACGCTGCCAGGCCCGACCAATATCAGATCTCCGGGACCGATCTCGTCGAGTTTCACTGTCTCGAGTTGTCCGTCATGCTCGCGTTGCGCAGTGCCCGGTACGTGGTCGCGAAGAGAACGCAGATCCCGCGTCGCTCTGCGGTTGGCTGCGGCGTCGAGCGTGCGACCGGTCGCCAACATGACGGCGATCAACGCGCCGGCGAGATATTCGTCGATCCACAGGGTTCCGAGGAGGGAAAGGACGGCGATGACGTCCACGCCCACTCGACCTCGGCGTAGCGCGTCGATGACCCACCATGCTGCGGGGATCACGGCCACGATCGCCCCCGTTGCCCACAATGCCTCCGCTGACGGACGACTGTCGAATACCCAGGCGAGAGCGCCAGCAGTCAACGTCGTGACCGTTACGACCAATAGGACCGTCTCTGCGTTGGACAGCAAACGCGCGAGCAGGTCTCGAATCACCGGCATGTTTCCAGCGTGGCTTGGCCGATCGAATATCCGGTAGTGCCGTAATGCCTGGTTCGATCACCGCAAGACCCCGTGACAACCGCCCCGGCTTCCGAACACACTTGAAGGCAAGAGGGGTAGCGAACCGACACTGTCTCGGCAATTCGAGGAGCAAATTCAGGTGGATACGCGGGACTCGTACATCGATGTACACGAGACGACTACAGGTGTGGTCCTTCTTGTCCGTGAGCGCGCGTACAAGATCAAAAAAGCGCTATCGACCGCCTACCTGGATTTCGGAACACCTACGCAACGACAGACGGCGCTGCTCCGCGAACTCGAACTCAACCGCAGGATGAGCCCGGACGTGTATCTGGGCGTAACACAGCTCAACGATCCGCTCGACGCAACGAGAGAGCCGATACTGGTGATGGCCCGGATGCCTGAGGACCGGCGACTGTCATCGGTGATCACCTCAGGTCAGGACGCCGCGGGCGAAGTGCACAGTATCGCTTCCCTGATAGCCGATTTCCACCGCCGAGCTATCCGAGGCGCGTGGATAGACGAGCAAGCGACAGCGGAGAGTGTCGGCGCCCGGTGGAAATCGAACATTGCCGAACTACGAGAATTATGTGTCGGCACCGTTCCCGTCGGCAGCGTCGATGAGATCAGCACAATGGCCGAGACGTTCTTGTTGGGCCGAACAGTGCTGTTCGACAGGAGAATTGCCGACGGACATATCGTTGACGGACACGGCGACCTGCTGTCCGACGACATATTCGTCCTTCCTGACGGTCCTCGAATCCTCGATTGCCTCGACTTCGACGACCAACTCAGATTCGTCGACACGATAGACGATGCAAGTTTCCTCGCTATGGACCTGGAATTCCTCGGGCGAGAGGATCTAGCGGACGAGTTTCTCACCACGATAGTCGCGCTGTCGCAGGATCTTCCACCGCGGGCGCTGATCGACCATTACATCGCATATCGTGCGACTGTCCGCGCGAAAGTCGATGCACTGCGTATGAGGCAAGGTGGAACGGGCAGCATCGCGCGACTCGAACGCCACCTCGCTCTTGCCTGTTCTCACCTTCGGCGTGCCGAGGTGCGGTTGTGCCTGGTCGGCGGACTCCCAGGTTCGGGTAAATCAACACTGTCGGTCGGTCTCGCCGAACATACCGGCGCTGTTGTCATTTCGAGTGACCGACTGCGTCGCGAACTGATGGAGGATGGCACACTCACCGGCGCGGCCGGCGAGTACCGGCAAGGTCTCTACTCCCCCGCAGCTCTGGACACGGTCTATGCCGAGATGTTGGCACGGGCGCACCGGCAGCTGACGATGGGACAGTCCGTCATCCTGGATGCGACATGGTCAGATTCCAGGTATCGACACAACGCTCAGGGATTGTGTTTGTCCACGTCGTCGGCGTTGATAGAAATCTGCTGCAGTACGCCGTTACTTGTTGCTGTACAACGAATTGCGATGCGCACGGAATCGCTGTCCGACGCCACCGCCACAACGGCGGCCGCTATCGAAGCCGGACAGGATCCGTGGCCTGAATCCGTTTCGATCGACACCAACATCGACATCGACGTCAGCATCGAAGCCGCGGTGAATGTGTGGAATTCATCAGGGCATTCACCCGTCGACGGTGCGTAATCACGGTACGACGGTCAGGACCTCCTCGACCGTGCGCCTACCCGAGACAACGGGTTCTGTAGCTCCCAACTGCACTTGCCCCGATGCTGTATCCGCGGAATGCGATGATAATCCGATCCGGATCATGATCTGCGGATTCTGGAATGTCTCGCCCGACCTACATGCGACGTCGCGCACGATCTCCCGACTTGCCTCCACCTCCGTGAGGTGTGTCAGTGGACAGGTGGCGAGATGCGAGGCAGTTGCGTGTAGCAATACCGACGACAATGCCTGTCCCGCGTTCAACCAGTCTTTCGGCGTATCCGATGCAGTACTGAGCAGAACCAACGCAGCATTATCGCGTGCACCGCGTTGGATCTTCAGGTGCCCGGAAGGGAATGCTCGGGCGGATACGTCCTCGTGTGAGGAGAGCGCATCGGGCAATGCACCAAGAGGAACGCCGGACTCGGCACCATCCGGAGTAGTCCACGCCTCGAGTTCGTTCCAATAGGCGGTATCACTGCGGTGCTCCTGCGCGGCGATCCTGGACGCCTTGTCGAGCATCGCGCCGTAGCGGCGCACGATGACCGTCATCGACGCCTCGAATTCGCGCGCGTTCACTGCCAAACCGGTCAACGCCCCAGCCCGAGGTGGATCGAAGGGGCGTCTGTCGGTCCGTCGACGCTCCAAGGTCGAGAACAGGGCTGCGCTGGAACCTATCGGTTCCGCTCGACCCCGGAACGTGATCGAGGCCAACAGATCCGGGTCGGTGTGGTCAGGGAGTGTCGCAACGATCGGTTCGAGGAGATTGTGTTCCAGAGCAACTCGCAGGTGATGGAGCGCTGCGCCACAGCTGATGAACAATTGCCTACCGCTAGGGTCCTCGATTGGGATCGAGCGGCGACGATCGACGTACAGGCTGAGTTCACCGCGCCGCAGTCGCCAGGACCACGGTTGAATGTTGTGGACGGATGGGGCCAGACACGCGTATGAAACGGCACTCGAGATCGTTTCGGCATCCGCGCTTGCGTAGTGCACCATGTTCGATCACTCTCGTCTGGAATTTCCCACGGCAGTGCGCACCGCGGGCATCTTTCGATCGTGCACCGATCAGCATCGTTCTCGCTACGGCCGTTGGTCATCGTGATCGTCACATGACTCCGTAGTTTCAGGGTCAGTCCTCGAGTTCGTTTCGAAGGTTCGCGACGATTCCCTCGGCCCAGTGTTCGATGTCGGACCAATCTCGCGCGTCACCGTACTTGCCGCCCATGAGGGCGAACACGCATCGTCCGAACAGTGGCCAATCGCCGCGTCTGACTACGCCGGCAAACTGTCGATGGTCGCGTAGGTCAGATCCTGACCTGAGTCGCGCGACGGTATTCGGCTCCCGAGCCGTCGCGCGGATGCGCCGCGTGAGTCGGTGAGCAAGAAGAGTCGATGTCTCGCCCCAAGTGGACACCGAGAACGCCCACACCGGTGGCACCTGTTTGCCGGCGAGCAGTCGATCCACCGCCGTGCGAGCCGAGGGCAACCAGTCCCGATCGTGTACTGCGCTGCCCAATATTGCAGCGTCGAATCCATCGAAATCTGAATCTTGTTCCACCGAAACAATTTTCGTGTCTACTCCCATCTGCTCACAGCATTCTCCGATCTTTCGGGCGATTCCTTCCGTGGATCCTTTGGCGCTCGCGTACTCGATCAGAATTCGGGGCATCGTCATTCACCCCTGTCCGGGAGTGGAACGGACCACACCAGGGTGGTACCGGACCGGGTAGTCGTTCGCACATCGAATGTTCCGTCGAGTTCAGCTGCCCGCTCAGCCAAGTTGCGTAGTCCCCGCCTGTGGATTCCCAGTGGAATCCCGACTCCGTCGTCGGCTATCGTCATCGTCAGATCATCGAGCACCTCGACGGCAACCGTTGCCGACGACGCCCGCGCATGCTTGACCACATTGCTGAGTCCTTCCCGCAGTACGGCTTCGACATGGTCGGCGACCTTCGGACTTATTACGGTCAGTGGACCTTTCACCTGCAAAGAGACCTTCAAGTCGGTGTCCGCGGTAACCTCGGCGATCACGCTGTGCAGACGGCCTCGAAGGGTGGGGACTTCATCCCCGAATGCATGTAGATCGAAGATAGTCCTACGTATGTCCTGAATGATGTCCTGCAAATCGTCAATAGTTGCCGTGAGCCTGCGCTGAACCTCCGGTGTCCGCGCACGTTGCAAGGTGCCTTGAATCGACAACCCGACGGCGAATACGCGTTGAATGACGTGATCATGGAGATCGCGCGCGATCCGATCACGGTCGGCGAGTACGTCGAGCTCACGTAACCGACGTTGATTGTGGGCCAGCCGAAGCGCGACCGCTCCTTGATCGGCAAATGCCGACATCTTCTCCACTTCGTCCGGTCGGTAAGCTTGGGACTCCCGGAGTTTCAACACTGCCAGTACTCCTGTGACCTGTTGTCCATCGCGTAGTGGGAGAACGATCGCCGGACCGTAATCGTGTTCGTCGTCGAACCCCGGATCGAACGCCAGCGAGTTCGTGCTGATCGGCTTCTTCAGCCGGTAGGCCTGCCCTGACGTGGAGCAGTCCAACGGAATGCCGTGGCCGACGAGTATGTCGGAGCCAGGGCCGCTCGCAACCGTGATGACCAATTCGACAGGTTCAGCGGACGTCAGTTCCGGGTCAGGTGGCACTGCCAGGAACGCGCAATCCGATTGTGTGAGTGAAAGAGATCTGTCGGTGATGAGCTGAAGAACCGCGACTGGATCGGCACCTGCAAGCAAGGCCGTGACAACCTCACCTGTCGCATATTGCCACTGTTGCTTGATGTTTGCCTGTGCGTAGAGCTGTGAGTTTTCGATCGCGATCCCGGCTGCCGACGCGAGGATCTTGACGATCATCTCATCGTGCTCGGTGAAGGACTGCCCGTTCGTCTTCTCCGTGAGATAGAGATTGCCGAACACCACCCCTCTGGTCTGGATGGGTACACCGAGAAAACTGTGCATCGGGGGGTGGCACTCGGGGAAGCCGACTGACGCCTCGTGGTGGGACAAATCATCCAAGCGCAAGGGTTTCGGGTCCGAGATCAGCACGCCGAGCACACCACGGCCAAGCGGGAGGTCCCCAATCTGCGCGCGAGTCGCCTCGTCGATTCCCTCGAACACTAATTGCTTCAACTCGTGATCTTCACCCAGGACACCGAGCGCACCGTACTTCGCATCGACCAAGGAAATTGCGGATTTGACGATGGTACGTAGCGTTACGTCCAGATCAAGTCCTGCCGAGACTGCAAGCAACGCTTCCAGAAACCCGTCGACGCGAATGAGTTCGTCTGATCGGGCATCACATTCGTTTTGAGGATGTCCGAACAGTCTTTCGTGATCCAGCTCGTCGTTGGTCATTGCGGTGGCAGATGCTCATGCATTTTCGTAGCGAGAATCGCAGCTTGAGTGCGGCGTTCGACACCCAGTTTGCTCAACAAACGCGAGACATAGTTCTTCACCGTCTTCTCCGCCAGGAACATCCTCGCAGCAATCTGCCTGTTCGTCAGACCCTCGCCCAGTAGTCCCAGTAACACGCGCTCCTGATCGGTCAGTTCTTCGAAGGGGCCGTTCTTCTCCGCCGCATCGGTCCGAAGCTTCGCCATCAGCGCCGCGGCGGCACGGTTGTCGAGCAGCGACTTTCCCGATCCGACGTCATGGACGGCACGGGTCAGATCCAGCCCCTTGATGTCTTTGACGACGTACCCACTGGCTCCGGCCAGGATCGCGTCCAGCATCGCCTGATCGTCTTCGAACGAGGTGAGTATCAAGCAACGAAGTGCAGGCAATTTCGACAGCAGTTCCCGGCACAGTTCGATCCCGTTACCGTCCGGCAACCGGACGTCGAGGACAGCAACATCGGGCACAAGAGCCGGGATCCGCGCCAGCGCATGCGCGTAGCTCGACGCTTCGCCGACGACCCGCAGATCCGGATCGTCATCGAGCAACTCCGCAAGACCACGACGTACAACTTCGTGGTCGTCGACCAAAAACACGTCGATCATCGATACGTCCGTTCTCCCGCGTGGATAAGTGCGATTACCCACACTCCCCGGCTACCCATCGCAGAGTGAACGAATCAGTAACTCGAGAGGACGTCGGTCACGGGCCGGCGCGGCGTCGGTTGTGGGCGGGTGCCAGTCGGGGCCCGGCCGACACGCACGAGCATCTGCGGTGTTCCGATTTCGGGCACGATCCGTTGAATGATCGAACGACTTCTCGGCACCTCGGTCACATGCGACAACGGACACGTCGCTGCCCCTCGCACCGTGGCATCGAGCAGAATCGCGGACAGGGCGTGGCCACAGCGCAACCAGTCCATGCGACTGTCCGATGGCGTACCGAGCGCGAGCACTGTCGACTCGTCAGCAAATCCTGCCGAATCGGTCGGCGCATTCTGCCGCACGGGAAAGGTTCGGCCGATCGGAACCCCACCTGAACCTGCCACCAGGGACGTCTCCGGGATCCCTCCTGATGTCATGGAATGCCCAGCCCACCAATGCAGCTCGGTTTGATATTCCACGTCGTAACGTCGAGCAGCCGCCGTCGACCGCGTTGCCTCCACAAGACCTTCCCTCTGAGCTTCACCCAAGGCGATAACGCTGACGTTCAACTCCTGCGCCTGGTCGACGGCGCTCACGACCAGAGCGTCGATTCCCTCAAAGGTACCGAAAGCCCGGCGATCAGTCCGACGACGGCGAATCGCCGTCAGCATGTCGAAGTCATGCGAGCGCGGACGCGCATCACGCCGGAAGCCGATCGTGGCAAGCAAGTCCGGGGATATGGCGCGGCGTTCGTATCGAATCTCGGTAGTCCACCGCAAGCCAAGCAAACCCACACTCAGGTGGTGCAGTGCGGCACCGCAACTGATGTGCAATTGGCGACCGGTGGGATCAGCTGCCGGAAGTAGCCTGGTGCGGTCACCGAAGAGCTTCAGCTCACCACCAGAGTGCTCCCATCGCCACGGCTGGCTGTTGTGCAAAGAGGGTGCCCGACATGCCAACTCGACGGCTAGCTGCACGACGCTCGAATCGGGTCTGGTGATGTCCATTTCCCCTTCTCCTCCAGTGTCAACCGAACAAAGGTTCCGGATACTGCTGTCAGTAGAAGCGTCGCAGCACCGAGGCATCTACAGAAGTGCCGATTGTCACCGCCTCACAGATATCGGAAACCAGATAACGCGTAGAAGGGAATGACACCGGAAATGACTTTCTCCTCTGCTGTCAGGACTGCCGCTAGCCGACGATTCAATAACAGTCCCGTCGTTCTTGCCTCGAGTCGAAGGAGATCAGCCGTGAGAATCAACCCCCCTGTAGTTGTCGGATACGACGGATCGGCGCAATCACGAGACGCGGTGTGGTGGGGCGCATATGACGCGGTTCTCCGCGACGCGCCACTTCTCCTGGTAACGACGATGTTCACACCCACGACCTACGGCGCTCCGATCGGCATGCCCACCGTCTACTTCGACGAACAGGAAGCTTCAGCCAAAAAACGCTTGACTGAAGCAACTGAACTAGCCAGGGCCGCGATCGGAAAACGCGGACTCGACATCGAAGTCGATTACGCTACCGATCCGCCCATCCCTGTTCTCCGGCAAACATCCAAGACCGCCCGAATGATAGTGCTCGGATCTCGAGGACACGGCGAATACACCGGCGGCCTGATGGGATCGGTAAGCACTTCGCTTGCAGTGCACGCGCTGTGCCCCGTTGTCGTAATCCGTAGTCTCGGAGAGAACACCGACATCGACAAACGCCCTGTCGTCGTCGGCGTCGACGGAAGTGTGCACAGTGAACCCGCGATCGCTGCAGCTTTCGAGGAAGCTTCACTGCGAGGGGTCGACCTCGTCGCGGTGCACGCCTGGTCGGATATGGCTCTCGACGTTGTTTTCTCGAAGTTCCGGGATGTCGATTGGGAGGCACGGCAGAACACCGAACAGGCGCTCACGGCGGAAAGCCTCGCCGGACACGGTGACCGATACCCGGACGTACGTGTGACAACCATTGTGGTCAAGGACAAGCCAGGCAAGAATCTGATCGACCATTCCGGACGCGCACAATTGATCGTTCTCGGTCGACGTGGGCGCGGCGGATTCAGTGGAATGCTCCTCGGAAGCACCTGCCGAGAAGTTCTACACGAGGCACAGTGTCCACT
>NZ_JAWLRZ010000014.1:0-118778 GCF_033142425.1 Rhodococcus sp. IEGM 1366 | reverse complement strand
GAGAGGACTGGCGTGGTAGCGCTGCGTTCCGAGGCGAGGCCTTCGAGGATCTGCCAGAGATGACTTCGGTCGAGGTCGGTACCGGTGACCTCTTTCAGTGCGTCTTCGAAGGGGAGGTCACCGTGCAGGAAGCGGTCTTTGGTGCTGCTGGTCGCTGCGTCCGACATCTCCACACCTTTCGTTGATTATCGCACGTAAATCAATGATAGCGCGCGGGGAGGTCGACGGCCACCGATCGAAAACCCCGAAGGGCCCGCCCCCTGCACACGTTGAATTTTCCCGGGACCCAGCACGCTCACCCCTGCGCAGCGAGCAGCGCGAATACCGCACTGCCGTCAGACCCCTTACAACCGCGGCAGGGGTCTACGGCCGCCCCGTCTGTGACCGCCGTAAGTCGCAGACCACATTCAAGATTGCGGACCGCCCACCACGTCTGCTCCCCCATCCTCCGGACCTCCGTACTCGAGTTGTGGAAGTTCCGACCATCGCGGACATGACGTGCACGCGCACCAATTCGCGAACGTGTGCACCTCGGGATCTCGTCGGCCGCGATGCTGTAGTCACATCGTGACCGGACACCCCGCCAAGAATCACCCGAACTTCGACTGACACAGGCACTATCGATTCATGAACGCACCCATCGACCATCTCGCACGTCGCCGCACCCGCCACCATTCCGAACGCCCCCGACCCACAATCGTCCGCTGCTACAGCGAATACACCCGCTACCTCGATGCCGGCGCCAGCACACTGGTCATCGACTCCGGCCCCGACCAATGGCTCGAACTCGGACACATTCCCGACAACGTCGACGTCACCATCACCGGACAAACCTGCGCCGCCGTCACCGGTGGATCCATCACCGCCGCCGGCCGATGCTTCCTCCAAGCCACCCACCACGCCCGCGTGAGCGCCTACGACTTCGCGCACGTCGAAGCATTCGACACCGCCACCATCGACGCACACGGGGAAAGCCGCATCGTCGGAACCGATTACGCTGATATCCGGGCAGATGAGCACGCTGTCGTCTTCGCGCACTGCCACTGCCACGTCCACGCCGCCGGACATACCCGCATCGCGGCTACCGACACCACCACTGTCGCCATCGACGGCGACGCCCATGTCCGCGCCAGCGCCGGCGTGCACATCGCCGGAGATCACCAGTCGACGCATCTGACTATCGACGCCCGCCCCATCAATCGACTCTCTGACCACCTCAACCGCTAGAAACTAGCCGGCCCGACTCGTCCTGCTGCACCCGGCGGCATTCACCGGTTTCGCTGTCACACACCCGATCTCTGCCGACTTCCTTCAGTGACACCGGTGCTACGCTGTACGCGGCGGTGCGGGTAGTGGATCAAAAACTATCTCGCGCCATTTCTCGTCCAGGGGCGCGTCTGGATCTGTTGATGCACTAGCCGAAACATCACCGGTGGGTGCTCCAGACATCAACGCGCGCAATCTTTCACGTTCGGCGAGGACCGATGAGAGCATCAAGGTCCGCGGCAAGACCTGGCCGCACCACCGACTGTACAAGGGCAGATGCGACGGCAACGGGCTTCGACCATCTCAGCCCGTTCCGCTTGGATCTGCCGGGCACGTTCAGCCAAGCCCGATCCGACGGTGGTCCAGGTTCAACACAGCACCCTCGCACATGTCGAGACGCATCCACAAAGCCAGCACGATTCAGATCCGCCAGTGTTGCGACCGCCATGACACATCTCGCCACGCGGGGTCCATAGGTGGTGGGTCGGTCTCGGACCAGATTCTATGTCTTGATCTCCTTGGCGACAGGTTCCGGATCACGGTGAGGGTCCGCTGATAGTACGAGGCATGACTCCGCTGTGGCTGCGGGCGGATACCCTGACCTTGTTGGTTCATTTTGAATCAAGAGGGGTGGACGTGTGAGCACCATGGATCTCAGTCGAGAACAGGTGGCGGCAGAACTCGATGGGGTGGCCGCGCGGCTACGTCTGGACAACCGCGCACTACTGAAGGCAGTGGCGCAAGCCCAGCGTGTCGGCATGGTCCATAGAGAGATCGAAAAGCACCTCGACGTCTCCCAGAGCACGGTGCACCGCCTACTCCAGAAGGCCGCAGCGGACCCGAAGGCTCTCGATGCGAGGCCAGCGGACATTATCGACCAGCGAGCTGCCGGGCAGATCCGCACCGAAGAGATGATGAACCGACTGTTGAACTGGAATTACACGTTCGGGCACATCCCGACAATCGACGGCATCGCGACGGACGCCTACGAGCGGGGCAGTTGGGACGACATCGAGCGCGCCTACTACCGCCGTCTGCTGACCGAGGACGAGGTGTCCCAGCTGATGGAGCGGAACAAGGATGCGCTTGAGCGGGCAGCACGCGGCGCGTGAACAGCGCTTCCCTTGATGTTTCTTCCCGTGACACCGTCGCCAAGCAACTCGCCAACATGTCGGCATCCGGTGGACCATTGGTCACCTCCTCACCGCGGAACACCACGATCCGCTACGCGGCTTCCATGCAGCGGCTCACCTTCCGCCGGGCGGTGATCGATCGGTACCTCGACTTCAGACGGCTGGTTTACCGCGGTAAACATTCCGACCAAGATGTTGAGGTGGATTATTGGCTTTCTGCGGTACCTGTTTGCGCAGTTCGTCGCCACTCGCGGAAAGGAAAAACTGGAGTGGATCGTTCCCGAGCATCGCCTCCCGATGAACGATGTATCCGCAGATCAGATTGCTTGAGAACTCCCGCCCGAGCGCTGAGCAATGCTGACGTTGCGAGCGCTGCAAGTGCGGAGGTATGCCGTGACTGGGAACAAGAACGCGACGACGACGCGTGCAAGAAGAAGCAGGATCGAGGCACGATGAATGAATCTCGTCATGCCGCAACGGTGAGACTCGTCCGCGGAGCGTACGCGCCGACCTGAACTCCAAGTTCAGGTCGGCGGCACGACGATCCGCACGGATCGAGGAGCGTCGGAGACAGTGCAGTCGCAGCGCCGCGTAACCACAGAGGGTGGCTCCGGACTGGGATCAGCGGGCCAATCCTGCGGCACCGAGCATCGAGCCATCGTCGAAAGTTTCGGGGTGACAACGAAATTCGATACTGTATCGGCGCAGGCGTCAGCGAGAGCGCGAGGGCAACACGCAGACGCCTCGGGTTGCGGCGAAGGCGTCGCGGATTACCACTGCTTGTCAGCGCTGCACCAATGGTTTCACGGATCACGGCGTGTATGTCGGAGTTGAGAGCACGTCCCGTGCCGCGCTGTCAGGACGAATCGATCGCCAGCCGAGGACGCGAACGGCCAGGGCCACAAAGGGATTGCACAGAATCTATGGTCGACGGCTATTTCGTCACCATCGGCTCGTATCCCCGATCGTAGAGCGAAGAAGTCAAGCAATGATGCGATGCAACGCTTTCGCCGCATCGACAATCCCCGGGTGATCGATGTCCAATTCCTCCACTCGTACGAGTTCTGGTCGTAGCCACGACGCGAGCACCGTCCAGATCGGGCGGTGATATGACCACCACGACACCGCCTGCCAGGCACGATCAGGGGTGTGCGGGTCGGTTTCGGACCAGATCCTGTGCCCCCATCCCTGCGTGACCGACAGGTTCCGGGTCACGACTTGCGTCGGTCGCAGCCCCAGCCGCACCAACTGGGCTGGGTCGTCGAGGTCGAGGACACGCAGGTCATCGGGCAGCTCGAACACCCCGAGTGCACGGCGTGCACCGGGGAGTTGCGGGAATTCGAGCATCGAGGTTTCCCAGCGGACGAGGTTGCCGAATGTCTCTCCACATGCCGCCTCGGCCAGCCGGGAGACGTACCAGACATGGTAGTCCGGGTGGTCGATGCGGCCGCCGCGCTGCGGACGGTGCTCGTATAGGGGGTGTCCGGGTTGGCCGGGGGTAGCGGCAGGTAGGTACGGAAAAACGCGGTAGACCAGCAACTCAGGCTGCCCCACCCCATGTCTCGGCGTCCAAGGCTTCAAGAATCGGTGCCGGCCCGGAGATTTGCAGCACGTCAATCGGGCGGGCCCCGTCGAGGTACACGTTCGGGCTCTCCAACCATGTCCGGGCTGCGGTCTCACCCCAAACCAGACGTGCGCGGGCCAGTACATGTTCGAGGTCGATCAGCAGCGGCGCCGCGCCCGGCCCGGGCCGCTCCTCCCCCGCCGCCCAACGCGACGGTTGTGAACGGTTCACACCCACGATCGACGCCAACTGCGCGCCGCCGAACTCGTCCGTCAAATATCGCACCCGCTGCGCCGACAACGGATCATCCGCGGCCACACGCGCAGACCCCGACCGTCGAGCTGTGGATCGAACAAGCCCGGACGGCACCGACGTGTGAACCCGCTTCGCGGGGGGCTTCTTCTTCGTACTGGCCATGTCCCCACTCTACCCAACATTTGTGTTGGGTAGAAGTAGTGCGGGCTACCCGTCGGCGTATAAGACCGGAAATCACCAGTAATGCCTGCGCTCAGCTAGACGGCGGACTGCAGACCCCAGGATTTAAAACTGAATGTGCGGCGACCTCGCACCAGATCGCTGTTTGGTTTCGACAGCACGATGCGGTCGGTTCGCGGGTCACCGTCCGACCGCCGGATCACGGTCCGGTGATACCGCGCGGGGCGGTGTCGTGGGTGAGGACTACGCCGACACCGTCATCGACAACTCTGATCTGGGGCGGGATAGGGCGCCGGTGCTGCGATAGGCGATCGCCCTCGACGACGGCTGTTTCGTTTTCGCCACCGAGGGTGATCTCGAGCTCGCCTGAACCTTTTCGTCTCACCGAAGAGAATCACGGAATGGTAGTGCGGTACGCGCTGGGCGTCAGGGAAAAACAATTCTGTACAGCTGTGTCAATGTGCGGCGTCGAAAGCATCGATGACGTCGGCTTTGATCCGTCCACGCGGGGAGACGTCGAATCCGTTCTTACCGGCCCACTCCCGAATTGCTTTCAGTTGCTCAGCGGATCGACCAGACGCCGACGCTTTGGCTGCAGTCGACGTTTTCGTGCGGACCTTGCCTGCAGAGGAGATCCTCTCTGCCGCCGCTATATACGGGGCGAAGGCCGCCTCGATCTTGTCGGCATTAGTAGGTCGAGATCAATCCGATAATCGACCTTCTGGTAGGAGAAGAGGACTTCGTGCCCCAATCCCGCGTCGATGGGTTTTCCGTCGAGATCATCGATAAGTTGGCGAATAAATATCTCGGCCACAGTGAATCCTCTTCGTTGTATTGCTGAATGAGTATCGCGTTCATGCTATCTGCAGTATCAGACAGTCATGGCGCCCTTACGGTCCTCGATCATGTCGATACATATTGCTTGCGTCACTCATGTTTCCTATTCGGGTCAGGTTGCCGTCGACGCGCAGGGACATAACGGGTGCGATGCGCATCCGTTCGGGACCGCTCTCGTCGGCTGGCGCATCAGTGGCCGCAGTGATGGGCTCAGCGAGTGCCGGCGAAACGGTGCCGAGGGCGGAGTCATTGAACCCGACTCCTCTGCGACCTGCGCCGGCTCCGGCTCCGATTCACTCCTCACACGCAACGCCGCGTACTTCTCTCCGCGGCGAGAGGTACGCACCACGAACGACTGGCGGGAATGGACTCAGAGGATGACGACACCGAAGGACATGTCGCCGCCGGCCCGACGCAGAAATCCTGTGTTGAAGTGACGGATTTCAGGGCCTGTACTCGTAACAGGTTGCGATCGATCTCCCCGCTGCTCAACGCATTCGGCCGGTGCCCGACATGAAACAAACCCTCGGTGTGCGGGCAGGCGAACACGGCCATCCCTTTAGCACCGTGGTGTCGTTTGCGAACCACCTTCGCATCACCACGTGAGTGATAACCGCGGTGACCGCACTTCCCGCATGAGGTCCAGCGGGCGGCAGGGTTATGGGCCCGGGGCCTCATACGGCACGTCCGATCTGAAGATTGAGCCAATCCGCCAGCCACACGATGGCACTACGTCCGGCATTGTCGACGGCGAGAGCGTTGTAGTTCGTGTGGGCACCGGAGGCGAAAAAATCTGCAGCGCGCAAACCTTCGCCAACCAGAGAGGCGAGGTCCTCGGCCCCTTGAGACTGCGACAGCTTGACCAACGAGTCCGACAGCTGCGGCAAATCCAGGTTCTCCGCCGCCGTGGTGATGCTCGTGGAGATCGTGTTCGTCGGTTTACCCAGTAGTGCGGGCGGGGTTTTGGTGGCCTTACCGGAGAGCATGTTCATCGCCACCGACGCCAGATCCAGGCCGACCGGAACGAGGCCCGTCATGGCTGCGGCTGCGCCGAGCGGGTCGGGCAGCTGCCCGGGCGGAGGTAGAAGCTTTTCGACAGCAGCCCAGGCGATCTCCTGGATCTGCCCGACGATGTTCGCCAACTTGATCACGTCGACATTTGCCAGGATCGAACCGACGAGCGCCGCGATCTGGGTAGCACCGGACGGGTCCGGGATGATCGAGAGCACCTGTGAAACCCATGTCAGATCAACAGCTGCAGCCATCGTGACCAACGGCGAGAACTGATTGTTCAGCTGGCCCGCGATGTCATGGGCACCTCGAGCATCGAGCGCGGCGACCTTCTGCGGCAGCACAGTTAGATTCTCGAGGATGCCGGGTACGTCGAGCGAGATGATACCGGTGGCGACATTGAGAACCTGATTGACCACCACCGTCGGTTTGAGTACCGACAGCACGCTTGTGGCCGAGGTGAGTGCATCGGTGGGGGTCGACGCGAGTGGAGCGACCTGCACGCCGAGGGAATCTGCGGCTTTCGTCAGGGTCTGCACCTCCGGCGAGGTCGACGGAAGGTTCAGCGAGTCACCGCCGGTGAGCGTGAGCGTGGTCGCGGTGTCGACGAGTTTCGTGGCCGTGTCGAGGGCTGCGGTGAGATCGGATTGCCCCGCGTTGGTGAGGACTTCGGACGCCTTGTACTCGGCGGTACCAACGGGCGCGGCCGCGAGTTGACCGTTCGCTTGCGGGTTCGCAGCTCCCGAGTCGAGCAGGTCCGCCAGTGGGGCGAGAGTCTTCGCGATAGATGTTGCGGCTATCGCCACCTGTTTGACGTCGACGACCGGCTCCGAGAGCTGCTGGCCGAGGGCGGCCACATTCGCCGCCAGCGCAGGCAGATCGGAGCCGGAGAAGTCCGACGTCAACGCGGTAGCGAGTTGACTGTTCCCGCCGGCCAACGTGTCGGTGGCGGCGCCGCTGGGGCTTTTGGTCAGGATCGAGCCGAGCGAACCGAGTAAGGGGCTCGAGCCCTTCTCTATCGAGCAGTACAGGTCTCCCGGATCGCAGATCGAGGCGACGCGGCCAGAGAGCGTACCCATCCCCTGTGGGCGCGGGTCGGCGATGCCGTGGCCCGAAGTGCGTGGGCCGACCGTCGCAGAACCTTTAGTGCCGGCGCCAGGGTCGGCAAGCAGGCCGACTGCGAGGACTCGACTAGCGTCGACGGGGCCCTTGCCGTTCCCGATTTCGGACGCGAGGTCGCCGGCAGCGTCCGCACCCTGCGAGTAACCGATAATAGTGAATTTCGTTTTCGGGCAAGCATTCTCGACCTTCGACAAGATCTGCTTCGATTTGGCGAGGGCGTCGGCTTTGCTGTCTGCGTAGGTGTGGCCGTTGTCGAATGCGCGCGCCATGTACGGCAGCGTGTAAATCTCGGCCTCGCTGCCATGCGCGCTCTTGAGAGCATCGGCAACGGGCTTGAGCATGCCCACCGGCTCGTCTGGGTCGGCGCTCTCGCTGGTCTCCCAGGTGCCGGGGATGAACAGGTTGAATGTTGCCCCGCATCCGGATTGAGCGGAGGCGATAGCCGGTGCGGTGAGTGCGACCGAACTTGTGGCGACGGTGGCGGTCACCAACAGGGTGACCGCGCGGCGAGCTTTCGGACGTGGGAGCGCCATGTGCACCTCATCTACCAGGGGACTATGCAAATGCACCTTCCGGTGTGCACCGCTAATGTCCCGCCAGCCGCGCCCACCTTTCAGGTGAGCGCACACAGTGACGTATCTGGGCACGCCGCATCAACCCGCCTGTGGATAACTCTCCATTGAATTGGGCCGTGACGTTAGCTGCGATCCTCGGTCGGCAACTTACACAGAGCCGGCAGAACTTGCTCGACAACTAGACCGGTCTATACATGGAGCCCTCTTTACGCATAGAGTGCGCGCCGGCTGATTACTGCTTCGCATTCGACGTGCAGGTCAAACGAGCGTCGAAGGCACTACCTACAGCAGGGCATCAACCTCCACCTGCAGTGAATCCACCACCGAACGGATCACCACACATGACTGAGCCGAGCGCCCCAACTGATCTGTACCAACAACTCTAAGCAGCCGAGACGGCCGTAAACGCATTCCGCACCAGACCCGGCGAATGATCACGCCAGGCAGTCGGGAGCGATGACCGCATTAGGTACCGTTTGGTATGGGATTCACGACGGACAATGTTCCGGCACGCCGTTTGGCTCAGCTTGCCGGCGTCGGAGGCATCGCCGTCGGTGTCATTGCGCTGACCGCGTTGTACTCCACCAAGCCGATCAACCCGTTGATCGCCGTGGCCTCCTTCGTCCCGATTCTGCTTACAATCACCTTCGCCGCGTCGTTGATATGCCTGGCCTTTCGGCGCTGGATTCTGCTGGCGGTCTCGGTGGCACTCATAGCGATCGGTGCTTCGGTGATCAGTCCCCTGTATGTGGCAAACAGTTCCCAAATCGACGGGCCCACGCTGCGTGTAATGCAGGCGAACCTTCTCTTCGGGCAGGCAGATCCCGAAAGTTTGACTGCGACGGTGCGCGAGAAGGCAGTCGATGTCCTGACGGTTCAGGAACTGACCACGTCGCTCGAAGGCTCTCTCCGAGATCAAGGGCTCGAGCAACTACTGCCGCATCACTACTTGGTACCGGACGAGGCCGGCGGGGGTGGCGCGGGTATTTACAGCCGTTTTCCGCTGACGGATACACGGAAATTGAACGGATTCGGACCTACCAATCTTGTTGCCCAAGTGGGCTTCTCGACCCCGTTCACCCTTATGGCGGTACACCCCGGACCAGCGTACGTGACCCCGCCCGACGTATGGACTACCGAACTGAACACACTACGAAATGCGCTCGACGCCGCTGCCGCGCAGGAAACAGTCATCGTCAGTGGCGATTTCAACACAACCTTCATGCACCAGCAATTCCGTGACCTCCTCGACGTCGGCTACTCCGATGCCGCAGATCAGCTGGGAGTCGGCATCGTTCGCACTTATCCGGCGGACAAGAAGTTTCCCGCGATCGTCGGCATCGACCATGTACTTGTGCGGGGCGCACAGGCGAAGTCGCTCGAGCGGGTCGAGATCGAAGGTTCCGATCACTTCGGTGTGATCGTCGACGTAACGGTCCCTGAGTAGTCGGAGCACCCGACCTGCGCGAACGCGTCTTCACCTTCCTGTGGCGTCGCGGAAAGTACTGGGATCAAACCGATTACGACGACATCGACGACTACGAGGCGTGGCGACGCCGGTCGGTGGGCAACCCGCGACCAGTCGGTGGAGCCAAGTGGGCTCGGGAGCTTGCCGCGTTCAGGTTGCTGTTTGACTGGGCGGTGGTCTCCGGCGCGCCTCGGCCAACGAGCAACGCACCTAAACAAACTCGTCGAGCAGCATGAGCGGACCCGCCCTACCGACCGCGAGGAGTCCGACGATGCCCGATGAGAACGACCGGCGTGCCATCACCGCTGCCATGCAACGATTGTTCGCGGGAACACCGCTGCGTTCGTCGAGCAAGCTCGACATCGTCAGCCTCGCGCAAGAAGCCGGGATCAAGCGAAACAAGCTGACGCACAGACACACCGACCTCCAGGACCTGTTCTACGCGCAGCGAGAGAACCGCAACCGCATCCCCGATAACGAAGTCAAGCTCCGCGAACAGATCGCCGCCCTGGAAAAGTACAACCAGACAACCGGAAGAACCAGAAACCCCGACCTGCACCGGGTCGGTATGCCTGCCCACCGGATCATTCGGCTTCTGACACAACACAACCCATGGATGCCCCGCCGTTATTTGTGGTGCGCTGACCGTCACGGACGACGATCCGACCGTCTGCGTACTGGACTGCACTGATCGCTTCGAGCACTCCGTGCTCACGGATCGACTCTACGAATTCCGGTGTGGCAGTCAGATCGACCTGGTCTCGGACGTTGTCACCGATTTCGAGGTCACCCGGATCGAGTCGGACGAAGATTTCGCCGTCGAGCTCTATTGCTCGGAGGCCGTTGAGAATTGCGGTCATGAATGTCTCTCTCCTAAGATTCGGTTTCAAGACACCGGGCAGATAGTCGCTGCCCGGTGTCTTGCTGTTCCGGGGCGTTTCGGTGGTCAGGCTCGGCCGTGCGGGTTACCCGAGCCACTGGGAGTAGAGCCAGTTCACCCACTCAGCGGTGAAGGTGCCGGGGAAGTTCGCCTCGTATTCCCAGCCGTAGCTCGGTTGTCCGTGCGCGGGGGCCTAGTGAGCTGTGCTGATCCACCCACCGGGACGTTTGTCCGTTGATGCGGCCTCGTCCGATGCGGATGGTCGCGACGTGCGGGTCCGGTGCGTATACCAGGTATCCGTCCTCAAGCTCCCAGAAGCTGCGGGCCTCGTCGGGGTCCATGCCGCACAGGATCGTCTCGTCGTCGGCGTATTCCTGCGCGATGCGGGTCAAGTCCTGTTCGGTGAACGGATCCTGTTCGGTGGTGTTCCAGAAGGGCGAGTTCATGGTGATTTCGAGGGTGCGGTCCGGGCGCCGGATTCCGGGGGTGTGTATGTGGGCCCTGTTCTGTGTCAGGTTCGGATTCACAGCACCGGGCAGATAGTCGCTGCCCGGTGCCATGCGATGCCGGGGTGTCGGGTGATCTAGGGGATCTAGGGGATCTAGTCGCTGTGAGGAGCGTGGAGAGCGTGCCGAACCTTCTCTAGCTCGGACCGATCGTCTCCGAGCCACCCGCTCCAGTCATTGTGTTGGTCGCGCAGTCCTTCGGCTTCTTCCGATTTACCCAGCGCCTCAACCAATTCGGTGGTGGCGTCGATCTCGTTGCAATTCAGCACTCCACCGAGGTGGTAGCGGGAAAGTGTGGAGTCGAACGATTCTGCCCACTTGTCCGCCTTGCACAGGACGGTTTGAAGATCGTGCACTTTGAGAGCCTTTCGTTCAGTAGAGGTTTCGGCTGCCAGCTCGGCTCGTGCCGTGTCGGGACTGCTGGTGATGACTCCGTTGACCATGAAATCGTTTGTGCTGTGCATGTTTTCCTCTTTCTCGGCTAGTACGACGCTGTTCACGGTCGTGACCTTTCGCTCATGTCCGGACCTCTCGGTGGCCCCTGACAATTTTTTTCCGTTCTGACATGGAGCTCCGGATCAGCGACATAAGGGCTCGGCGCAATGCTTGGGCCGCAAATTTTTCAGCGAAGCGTCTTTGAAAAAGTTTTCGGAGCCGTAGGCCGGCGAAGCCGCCAGGGGTTGCACCGGGACCGCCGTCGATCAGGATCGGAAGGACAGAAAGGAATCTCAATAGGTTTTGTCAAGCACGGCCGCAGGCCGTTCCCGTCGGGGCGGAGCCGAAGGCTACGCAGGTCCGAGGGTTGAGCCGGGAAGCTTAGAGCTAAAATCCGTGGCCATGAGCGATCAGTGTGTGTTCTGCGGCATCGTGGCCGGCACCGTCCCAAGCGTGAAAGTGGCCGAGGACGATACGACCTTTGCTTTCATGGATATCAATCCGGGCTCGGATGGTCACATACTGGTCATTCCCAAGCGGCACAGTAAAGATCTGTTCGAGATCCCGGCCGATGACCTGACCGATGTCACTCTGGCAGCGCAGCGGATCGCCAAGGCAGCGGTCAGCGAGTTCGGTGCGGACGGGGTGAACCTGCTCAACTGCTGATGAGACCCTCGCGATAGGGCGCCAATAGGGAGGGGTCGACCGAGAGCAGTCCTTCACCCAGTCGCCCGGCACGTGCTGCGCCTCGGGGGCCGCTGAACCCGAGCCACAGCGGGACTGGATCCTGGTGTGGATCCGGGGTGACCTGCGAGTCGCGCCACATCCTCCGGAGCTCCGATGCCGCGCGAGTTGTCGAGTCAAGCCGCGACGAACGATCTACGCCAAACATCTCGAACTCGGCATGCCGATATCCCGCCCCGATACCGAGTTCAAGTCGGCCTTCGCTGACAAGGTCGACGACGGCCGCTTCCTCGGCGATATGCAGGGGATCCCGGAATGGGGCAATCAGTATCGCCGTTCCAAGCCTGAGCTTGGACGTCCTGGCAGCGACCGCTGCGGCAAACACGAGCGGCTGAGGAAGGTAACCGTCATCGAACCCGTGATGCTCAGTGAACCAGACCGAACTAATGCCCAGCCGCTCGGCCTCCTGACACATTTCGAGCACGAAGCCATATGTGCGTGCCCAGCCACCTGATTTCCCCTGCGGATTACGCAGATCGAAGTACAGTCCAACGTCCATGACGACTCCTGTATACGTGCACGCATCTAGATCAGGTGTCCCATGCTCGTTGTGGTAGCGCCCACGAGGTTGGCCCGAATTCGCCGGTCGCCGAGGTGCTCGATCAGAGCGATGCAAGGCTTCGGCGCGGAGAAGGCCCCGGCTTAGAGTCGGGTCAATGGGTTGCTGAATCAGCCGCGGCCTCTCGGCACTACCGAATGCGTGGCCGCAACTAGCGGCAGGTCTGAGGCGATGACAGTGCCCGGTCGCGCCTCACAGACTGCCGGGATGGAATGAACTGCATTCATCGCGGTGGCAAGGCCGCCGCCGCTCGGATCTCCCTCGGTGTGAAACGACAGACGGACGTTCGGCTCGCCGTCGATCTCCACGGAGTAGCCTTCCACCAGCCAGTCAGGGGACATCGCATATCCCAATCGCCACATCAGTTGCAGATTGATGACGCTTTCGCCTTCGTAGACACCCGAATACGTCATCTGCACGCCACACACCGCGCCCCGGGGTATGTCCATCCAGCCGAGATCCAAATCTTCCGTAGCGGTCGCGAACTCCGCTTCGAAACGGATGTCCTCCAGTTCGACGTGCAGACCCGCGGCGACCATCTCGACCGTGTCGGTGAAGACCAGGCTGCGCTCGTTGACCATTTCAGCCAAGCCGGGCGCGTCCGCGGGGCCCCCGAAGCCAAGAGAGACCCAGGTGTCCTTTGATGCATAACTGGTCGAATCAACCGATTCGCGGATATTAATCTGGTGTATGCGCCCGCAGGCCGCGCTGGCGACCAGACCCAGAATGTCTGCCTGTCCCGGATTGATCCCGGTGCCGTAGAGCGACACGCCGCCCGCCCGCGCCGCGGCATCCAAGCGCGCTTGTTCGTCCTTGCCGTAGGAGCGCCCGGTGATGAAGTTGGCTGTGGAGATCAGGTTAATCCCGGCTTCGAGGACGCGGACCATGTCATCCACACTCCAGATGATCGGCATATACAGGACGATGTCCGGCTTCGCGGCGATAACGTCGTCGATCCGATCCGTGGCGAGCACCCCGATGGGCTCGACCCCGATGATGGCGCCGACGTCCTGTCCAACCTTGGTCTCAGCGTGCGCGAAGCAAGCAACCAGCTCATATTCCGGATGCTCGATAACCTTGCGAGCCGCTTCTGCACCTACCAGTCCTGTCCCCCACTGGGCCACCTTGATCGTCATCTGCATCCGCCCATCCGTCGAGCAGTGTGATCCACACCACTATATAAATGATGAGTATCTTAACATAGATAGCGGACTGAATGTCTTCGTAGGCGACCTGAAGCGGCAGCGCGATCCCGCCCGTCGACCGCCGGTCCCCGCAAGTTTCAGTCATGGATCCAGGAGCACGTGGTGTCTCAGAACATGGTGGACGCCAAGCCCACCGGTATTGGGCTTGGCCGTCGTTCTGTAACCCGAACCTGCTGCCTAATAGCGAATTCGGGTCGATCATGCAGTCACGGACGTCGCCGACAGAATGCTCCAGGGTTGATGTTGCATCCACTGCAACATTGATTCGTCTACTGCGGCGACACTTGAATCCGCCGTTCCTGGGCGGTCGACGTCGTTCTCAAATGCGCGAGTTTGCTGGGCAAATGGCAGCCACAATTTTGGCGCTATGTTGTATCCGCTTCGAATAATGGCACCTTGACTTCATCGGCTGATTTGTCGTTGCGCAGCCCTTTGTAGCTTGGGTGCCTGAGTCCGCCACCGACGTATTCGCGGTACTCGACGTCACAGACATAGATCGCGGCTGACCAGCGGGCCACTCTCCCTATTGCTAGGGCGGCGCGATCGCGAATGGACTGGTGGGCCGCTCGATTTCGATGAGTTTGTCGCGCAGTTCGCGGCGCTGCCTGGAAGAAAGTCCGGTGCCTACATTTCCTATGTAGACGAGTGAGCCTGAATCGTCATGGGCACCGAGGATCAGCGACCCTATACCGCCGGCCGCGCCACCCGAGCCCTCGACGAACCCGCAGATTATGGCCTCCGTGTTGGCTCTGAGCGGGGTTTTGATCCAGCTCGGCGACCGTTTCCCCGGCTGGTACGTCGAGTTGATACTTTTCGCGATGATCCCTTCGAGGTGATGCTTTTTCGCGACCTCGAGCATGGCGGCGCCATCGACATTGAGCCAAAACGGAGGGACTTTGATGCGCGGGTTCTCGATGCTCAGACTGGCGAGTGCCTCACGGCGCTCGAGATACGGCAGTTCGGTCGTCGAGATGCCGTCGATGTCGAGGACGTCGAAAACGTAGTAGGTGGTCAGTGCACTGTTTTGTAGTTGGGTGGTGGGTGCGCGGACGTGCATTCTGCGTTGCAGTTTGGCGAAGGACGGAACGCCCCTGTCGAGGGCGACGATCTCGCCGTCGAGAACGGTTTCGCGGTAACCAAGCACAGAGGCGAGGGCGTCGACGATCTCCGGGAACGACTCGCTGACCCGGTTGCCGTTACGCGACCACAAGGCGGGCACTTTCGCGCCGGTAGTGGCGATCGCGCGCATTCCATCCCACTTGCTCTCCCAGGCCCAGCGCTCGCCTGTGGGGGGATGTCCGAGCGTGGCGAGCATCGGTGGCACCGGCTTTCCCGTCGCAAGGCTCATATATCGAGTGTGGGCAGGTTCTAGCTGGTTTCGCCAGGCTTTCGGCGGTTGAGACAATAGTGAGATGAGCGAGATTGCACCATCGCAGGGATTCGTGTCGCTCCCAACGACCAACTAGGCATTTTCGGCGACAGTGGCGCCGGATTCACCAAGTCGACACTCGAAACCGAGACCATCGACCAGAATCCAGACGGCACCGGTACCTGCACGTACACCGCGCACTTCGACGCTATCCCTGCGAACCAGAGAAGCTACGACCTTTACCTCTACGAAGGCTTTTCTCAGCAGTCCTTCACTTCCGACGAACTCAAGAACGGTGCTACCTACGTCCTGCAAACCTCTACTCCCGATAGGGGTACCGGCAACTGACGTGCAGGACAGTGGGGAACTCGCTGAAGGCTGTCGAAGCAGACAGCCGGGATCGTCGGCGATCTTTTTAAATCGGAACCGAGCTGACTGTGGTCTGCGGGTGTCGCGAGCGGTGCCCCAACCCTCGGGTGAGTTACCTTCCGGGATTCAGTCGAGATCGATGGACTCCCCGGCTCAATGGACTCACTACTCGAAAAATCCAAATTCAGAGAAGAATCCTGAACCCGGCCGCCAGTCGCAACTCATCTGCATAATTATGCGCTTCTTCGGGTCGTCTCTCATTCGACCGATTCTGGGGCATTGATCGGTGAGACAGTCCAAGATTCGGCTGGATCTGGGGCACCGAAAAGTGAGACCACTAATGGACTAGAGATCTCACCGTCCGCCGCCAACACTCGGTATCTGGGCTGTGATCGAACGAGGTGTCAACCGTTTCTGGTCGGAGCCGTCAGGGTTCATGGACGCAATCTCGGTACGATTAGCCGTGGAAATATCGACAACCAAATCCCCCGACAGTGTCGTTGCTCTGTTGTAGAGAATGCGTGAACCGTCCGGAATGAACTTCGGATGCACAGCGTACGTGTCGGTCAGCGGCGTGATCGCTCCACCACCGGTAGGCATCGAGTAGATCTCCGAGCCATTGTTCCCACCGCGATTGCTCGAGAAAACCAGAGTGGAACCGTCGGGCGAGTAGGCGGGGTCCGCGTTCCAAAATTGGTCCCGCAGAACCACCTTCGTTTCTCCACCTGCCACCGGCGTCTCGACTATGTACCCGCCCACTCTGAAGACCACCCGCGAACCGTCCGGCGAGAACGTCGCATCGGAGCCGCCCTCCTCCTCGGCGACGACGCGCACGTCGGAACCGTCGGCGTTCATGATGCTGATACCGCTGCCAGTGCTGAACGCGATGCGGGACCCGTCCGGGGAGAAGACAGGCTGATGGCCACCTTCGCGAACAGTGCGCGATTCACCGGAATCGAGATCCACGAGCTCTATGAACCTCCCTCCTCGGGTGTACGCCAGCTGTGTTCCGTCGGGCGATAGCGCGGCGTAATTGCCGTACCGGCTATCTGTACTGTCGTCACCGACCGTTGGGGAGACCTGTCGCAAACCGCTGCCGTCGACGTTCGCCACGAAGACCTGACCCCACCCGTCGTCGAAAGATATGATCACCGGCGCCGGAGTTGGCGGCGGTTCGTCCGCACACCCTGCAAGAACGATGGATGATGCGACGAAAACGGGCAACAACCGGGAGAAACGCATCGAATGATCATGCACGAATCATGGACAAGTCGTCCAAGGAAGTGTCGATTTATCGATTCGGCCTATCGAAACTTGGTGTCCGTCAATCGACCGGTTCTGAGGCATTGATCGGTGAGACAGTCCCCGAATAAAGTTGCCTCTGCCCCATAGGGGTGGAGGTGACTTTCAGCGGTAAATGACGCGGTTTTGGTGGTTGAAAATGGCATGTCAGCCGAGGTCTGCGCACCGGCGGTGCTTCTTGTGTCTGGTTCGCAGACCCGAACACCGTCCGGGCATTGGGATAGCCGCTACTGCTGGGAACTTGCAGCCAGCCTGCTGCGTCGATTGGTCAGCCAAGCACCCCGAGCGAGCATCAGCACTCCCAGCGCGAGACCCCACCCGATCTCCGAGAGCACCACGCCCACCCCTGCCTGGCCGGTGACATCGGCGCTGGCGTTCACGCTGAACGCGGTTGTGAACCCTGCCGCCGTGCCCGCTGCGGCTGCGAGCCCGCCGGCCATCGCCCAGCGAGAGAGGTGAGCCGCGGCGAGACACACCAGCACCGTCGTTATTCCACAGGCGATCACTTGCCAGGTGGGGAACTGGTTCGGTGCCGGTAGCCCGGGGCCGCGGAACTCTCCGTTGTAGTCGGCGGACCAGCTCAGCCAACCCATACAGGACAGGAATCCGAGGGGAAACGCGATCAGACCGGTTGCCCACAGCCCCAACCTGCCACTGCCGGTATGTGTCTCGGCTGAACTCTCACGGCCCGGGTTGTGTTGCAGTCCGGCCTGCTCGGACCGCAAGGCAGACCAGATGATGCCGGCACCGATCATGGTGGGTACACCCACGAAGATGAATACGCTCCAGAGGAACTGTGCCCAGGAAAAGTCGAAATCAACATCCATGGCTGGAGTATGCGCCTATACGACACCCGTAGATGGCAGGGCCGTGTCCGCGAACAGCGCGTGGCGGCCGGTCATGGAACGGGATCGATCGTCGCGAGCCTCGGGGGATTCACTCACACCTGAGGCAAGAGCGCCGCGAAGTTACAGCCAGGGGAGAACGAAGTGCAGAGCACGAAGCAACCACTTCGGACGTGCCGGACATACATCTTGTTACGGGCGATTCGGTGGAGAGTGCTCGCCGTACAGCCGGTCTCGGAATCGACCGTTACTGACACACCCGACGATGAGACACTCGGAACCTGCGCCGGCCTTGCCGACACGAGACGGCCGAAACGGCTCGGAGAGCGGTCACGTTGGTGCCGGAGCAAAATCGCCACATCTCGTTATCAAATCGTGACCTGTCCCAGAAACCTGTCTCACCTTCTGTGGTGCCCGCTGGAGCATGTCGGGGGATTCTGAGACAGTCATCCCGTGAGCGCGACTTTTGGGTACATATGTGATTTTCGGAATTATTTGGCGGGTTTTTCACGGAGTTATTTGGCAGGGAGGGGTCGACAAATTCGTGCCGTATAGGGGCGACACTGTACTGACACTGAAGATCAATATCGCGCGGCCGAACCGCACCCGGGGACTGGCAGCCATTGACGCGATTGCGCGGTCGGCGGCACACCAGGTCAGACAGCGGCTAGCTTGAATGGATGAGTACCGGTGAACCGCTCGTTAGGCCGACCAGCAGCCACGACAAGCCGAACAAGCCTCCCTGACCGATCCAACTGACCTTCACCGTTCTTCCAGTTCTGATCTTGCTATGCATCTATTACGACTGGTGGCCCTCTCGCTACGGCAACTCGAGTTGGGCCGATCCCTTGCTGTTCGGTGCAGCGGCGTTGCTGATCCTCGCCGTCACAGGGCTGGTGTGGGCAATCCGCACCTTGTATGTCCTCGGCCAGGATCGGCGGTGGTCGTGGTGGATTGCGCCCGCACCGGCGGTCGTACTTCTCGCCGTCGCCACGATGTTGCTGGTTCCACGACCGTCGTTCGACGACACACGTCCAGAGTTCGAGCAGGTTGCGCACGAATTGTTGGCCGACCCAGAGCCAGTCCACAGCGACCTCGAGATCGGCCGCTTCGACATCACAACCGCCCTAGTGGGTGAGGATGGCATCGTCTACTTCATCGAAGACGGTGGACTCGGACTGACCGACAGTAGCGGGTGGGCGTACTCCCCGAACGGTATACCTTCTGGTTTCGACGATTTCACCGCTACTCACATCGGCGGGCCGTGGTACGAGTTCGTATCGGTATGGCGAACGTGACCGCCCACTCTTTCCATAGAGGGATAGCTCCCAAGCGCCATCGGTGATTGCGCGGACCAGTCAATCGTAGACGTGACAGAAGGACTGACCTGTCTAGTTCAGAGTGCCGGGAGTCTTTCAGCGTCCCGCTCGGTGCGGGCCAACTCGATGTTTGCGTACAGTGCCGATCGTTTCAAACCTGTGTTCCTGCAGAGTGTTTCGATCTTGAATTGCCCGGTCTCGTACGTTTGCAACAGGTATGCACGCTCTTCCGGGGTGAGCTTGTGCTGACGGCCCTTCATCTTGCCCGCCGCCGCGGCCGCCGCCACAGCGTCCCTGGTTCGACTCCGGATCAGGTCTGATTCGAATTCGGCCATCAGCCCGAGGACGCCGATGAACATCTTGCCCATCGGATCGGTCGGGTCGTAAATCTTCCCGTCGATCGACAAGGCCACTCCTTTGGCGGCGAGTCGCTTCACCGTTTCGTGAAGATCGCCCGCTGACCGAGAGAGTCGATCGAGTTTCGTCACGCAGAAGACGTCGCCTTCGCGGGCGGCGTTGATCGCATTGTCGAGTCCGGGCCGCCGAGTCTGCCGGCCACTGATCCCGTGATCGACATACACCCGGTCGCGATCGACACCCTCCTTGGCAAGAAGCCCGACCTGAATCGACGAATCCTGAGCCGCCGTACTCACACGTGCGTAGCCGATCTTCATTCCACTCCCGATTTTCGCCGTTCACGACGTCCCGGACAGAAACTGTCCGCTAGAAACTATGCCATACCGGACGAATCCAACGGACACATAAACCGGACGAAATCGCGAGAATTTCCCCACGTCAATTTCACACAGAAGCCCGTTTGCGATCGTCCGGTATGACGATGGTCAAAACGCACACCCAAACCCGCAGGAACGATCTGAGAGCGATTCGGTTACCAGGCTCTCGCGAGCAAACAGAAACCAGTCGGTGGGGTGCGTGTCGTCGTGCTTGCAGCTGAACGAATGACGCGTTGCAGCCGAGAATGAGGGAATGAGCCTGAGCGTGTGTACCGACATATCGGCGGCCGATTGGTTGGTCGGGCAGGATCTGCCGTGGTACCAACTCACCGCGAGTGGCCCGATCGGGTTCCCGGCATATGCGCGGCTGCGTTTCATCCCGGATCCGACATACGAGGGTCAAAGAGAAAACGACGCGGAAAGTCCGGCCGACGCTCTTACCCCTACGGACGACGGCTATCTCACCGAGAATGACCAGTTCAAGATCGTCGCAGAAATATTGGCCCCCTACACGTCCACTCCCGACGACTGCTACTTCTGCTTGTGGGACGGTTGGGGCTGGGACGTCAACGGTGACGACCTTCCGATGGTGAAGATCCCCAACCGTGACTACTGGTTGTTCCGTGGTGCACTCACAGACCTGGGTAACTGGGGGAGCGCCGTCAAGACGGAACGGTATGAGACGGTGCAGAATCCTGCCTTCATGTGGCCAGCGGATCATGCTTGGTGTGTCACGGGCGATGTCGATCCGCACTTCGCGGTGATCGCGGGGCCTGCCGAAGCGATCGACCTCATCATTGCGGATCCTCGACTCGACGCGGTAGCCGATGACCCGAATGATCCCCCACCCCGCTACTACTGAACGTTGGCGAGTGACGTGGAGGGGAAATCATCCGGCTTGTCGATGGTCAAAACGCACACCCAAACCCGCAGAATTGCTCTCACTTCGTTTCGGTTGCTGGGTTAGGCGACGCCTGTCGATTTGATTGCATCTCCCAATGAACGACGTCTTGATTGCATCTCCCAATGAACGACGTCGGATCGGTGAGACTGACACGATGACGCTCGAAGAAAAACGAGACAACCGATCGCCCACGACGTGGCTCACTGCGGCTCTCTGGGCCCTGACGTTCTCGTTCGTGTACCTGATGATTGGGCTTCTCCTCTGGTGGACCGCGCTGGTGTTCGTAGTTGCTGGAGTTACGCTCACCTACTTCTGGTGGAAGAATCGTCAGCGCAGTCCGGCGTCGGTGCTTTTCGGTTTCACCTGCGCGTGCTTTGCCGCCCTGGCTCTGGTCACGAGCGGAGCATCAATGTTCGTACCCATATCGGCCGCGGTAGACAGCGTCGGTCCGCGCAGGGTGGTCTGCGGTTCCGTGATCAATCCGGTGCAGGCAGACGAGCTGACAGTGACAACTGTAGGATCGAGCGAACCGATGATGCAGTCCTGGCCGGAGATACCGCAGGCTTCAATGGAGAGGGTGTGCTCGAATCGGCTCAGTGCCCGAGGTGGTCGAGCAGTGGGCCTGACCTTGGTCGGCCTTCTACTCGCAGCGCGTGCGACCGGTCACCTCATTACTCCGGCTAGCTCCGGAGCGGTCGGTGCGCGGACTCGCCAAGTTTGATGTTCAGAACACAGCATCAAGTACGGCCATGCCGTGGCGTGATCGAATCGTTCTGCCGTGAATACCCGCCGAAAGCGTGCGTTTTGTCGATGGTCAAAACGCACACCCAAACCCGCAGGAACGATCTGAGAACGTTTCGGAGCCGAGGCGCTGCTATTTATTTTCCGGATGCGGCGCGGTTTTGTCAGCGCGTATACGCTTGAGGTCGGCAAGTATGACTCACGGCAACGTTGTGTCATCGTGAGACCTAAGGTCGCTTGGCGCACTAATTGAATAAAATGAGACGCATCAACGAAAAGACATAGCAACGGAGGAAATGGAAAATGGGTTCTGCAGATTATAAGTCAAATGACGAGACAAATTTTATAGAACGAGAATATTCGACTTTCTTTAACCCATGGAACCTTAGATGTGCAAATAACTTACTTTCAGGGTTGATCAATGCTCAACTCCGTGGGGGAATTCGAGTTGTCACGTTTGAGATTCGAGATATCGAGAACTTGCTCGTAATTATTGTTGATCACTATGCAAATTCCATCCAGCCGCTCGCCAGGATTGGACACAAAATTTCTCTTCTTCGACTTTTTGATATGGTAGGCGAGGATAGTCCTGAATCAGCAGGATCTTTATACCTAGATGAGATAATTCTTCGTCCGGCAGAATTAGACAATACAATTGAAGGCATACATTGGTTTTCGAGACCGTAGGTGCAGGATGGAGAATAACATTCCAGAATGCGAAGTTTTTCGAGAAAGTTAATTAGCAGAGCGCCTTAGTGGGTCATTTGACATGGGAGTCAAATGACCCACTAAGGTTGGTTAGTTACCTGGCTTCGGATTCAGGAGTGCAATATCAACCCATGAATCGCATATCGGCGTTCCAGCAAGTGGGCTGGTGCCGCCACCGCAGTAGGCGGTAACAACCCCGATAGGTGATCCTCCAGGCGAAACTTTGTATGTTGTCCAGGGGGTTGGGTCGTAGATTGCGTGCACTACTCTGCGCTGAACTTCTTCGCAGTCGTAACCGGTAAATTCGAGATGACAAAATTCATCGATCGCAGTTGAATAGAAGTCTGAACCTGGATCTGTGGAATCAGTTCTGTTTTTACGGTCTCCGTACTTGAGAGCAAACTCGATTGAATCAATAAGCTTCAGTTGATGTTTGTGTTCGGCCTTGTCTGACCCCCATCCGTCCTGCCAGACTTTGCTGTAGTAGCCCTGCCGGATGACCATATTCCCATGTCGGTTTGGATCTTTTATGTTGATAGCGTCACCAACGATTTCAGATGTATCGTATTCAGGGGCAATTCCGGGGGCTGGCCAGACTGCGCCGGGTGGGATTGCTCGACTCTGAAGATTTTCTGAATCACCTATCAATTCTGGACCCGTTAACGCAGGCTCGGGAAAGAGGTCGTCCTCGCCGTCGCCAATTCCAACTAGCGAACGTGTTGGGCCAATTTTGTTGATGATGCCCCCGGAGAACTCTTGGTGGAGAGTCACCTGCTCCGTCGTAGGCGTGCCTGGTGCGGGGATCGGTGTTATCGGATTTGATACCGGATATCCCAGTACTCCAGCTCCCGCTGCATAATTGTTCCACGAAGCTAGAACCTCTATGGGTACTTCATGTGCCCCGGTTAAAAGTGTCCACCATATTGGTGAGCCATTCTCGAATTCTGCATGGTGGGCGATTCCATCGGGAGTTACCTGTTCATCGGCGAGGGGATACCCGAGAGGTCCGTCTTCCCTGCCGAGCTGTGTCCACCGATCGCGTATCGGACCGTATAGAAGTCGCGCACCAGTCGGTACGGACCATGTGATTGTGCCGTTGACGAAGTTGTTATATCGGCCGTTGTTCTTGGTGACTGAAAATTCATCGGAGCTTGGGTAGCCCAAGGGGCCGGCATGCGCTCCGAGTGCGTTGTATTTGTCGCGGATTGGCCCGTTCTTGATCGCGGAGCCGATTGCGTTGGTGAAGGCGACGTAGATTGCGCCGTTCTGGAATTCCTGACGGCGACCTACGCCGTCCGCATGGACGATCTCGTCGGTGGTGGGGTAACCGAGCCAACCCATCTCGTAACCGTGGACGCCCCAGCGGTTGAGGATGCTGTTGACCACCGGGTGTGCACCGCCGGCTGCGGACCAGTAGATCGGCCCGTTCATGAATGTCGTGAACTTGCCCTGGCCATCGGGGCTGGTGAGTTCACCGGAAGTGGGAAAGAGCAGAAAGCTGAATTGTGCTCCGAGTGAGTTGTACTTGTCCCTGATCGCTCCACAGACATCATGTGGTGCCGGCCAGTATCTTTGGCAGGAAGTAACCTGCCGAGACATCAGGGCGCGAGCTTCCAGCATCTCAGTTTCGTCGGCTTGTTCCTTGGTGAATCCTTCCGGAATTTCTTCGCGATCGGATCGCATCTTGCCGGGCACGATCGTTGCGTTCGGGTTCTCAGTGGGCAGGCCCGTGTACGGGATCGTCGCTCCGGCTGGCGCCGCCACCTGAGACGACGGTGCCGTCGATGCCGGTGAAGAAGAAGGTGCCACAGAATTGGTAGTCGGCGCCGTCTGCTCGGTGGTGGTTGTCGCGGACGGTGTCGTTGCTCGAGTGGGCTCCGACTCCTCCGGGGCACATGGCACCGATGTAGCGGTAGTCGTCGTACTCGATGGGGTCTTTGTCGACGTCGTCGTGGTGGTTGTGGTGGCGGATGCGACCGGATCACACACTTCAGCGGACTGGGCGTCGTTGTTCGTTGACTCCGTCGGCTGCGCCATAGCCGCAGTGACCGGTGTTGTCACCAGAAACAGTGCTGTCGCCGATACCGCGAGCGCCCGAGTGATGTTTCGTCTTCGCATGAAATGTGGAGCAGATATCAAGGTCATTCTTCCCCTCGCCTACCTAGCAGCCGGCGCAGCACTGACTGCCGCGCCCGGACTGTCGAAACCGAATTGTCAGGCGCGGCACAGGACTCGAACGGATCCTGTGAAGATGCTGTGAGAGGCAATTCCTTGCTCACAGTAAAGGGTTGTCCACGGGTTTCCTAGAAACCTCATGTCTCACTTCTGTAACAAAACAGTTGGGTCGGTTTAAATCCCAGGTCAGTGCGCTGCGGCCACCGAGAACTAGTACTTCAGTTGGAGCCCAACCGTTTAGGGAATTTGGTCCCGTAACGGATTCTGGTTGATTTCCGATTGAAAGTCCTCTGGACGCATCGTTTGCTGTGAATTGCTGTCACTGACATACGGGTGGGCGATGAAGCGAGGAGCACCGAAACTGTCCGGTATATCGAAGGTCAAAACGCGCACCTAAACCCGTAGAAAGTCCTGACGCGCCTTAGATCGAAATGCCCTGCTACCAATCGCTGGCATGGCTGAAGATTCTGACACCGAACCCGAAGGTATCCCCGCAGGCTTGTTGGGTAGCGTGCGTATATATGAGTCTGGAAGAGAACTGTTGAGTGCGCCTCGCCGATTGGCGACTGTGACGGTACTGGTCTTCGCTGGACTCGGCCTACTGTGCGGACTCCTAGGTGCCGCTGTGTTGTGGTGGTACGCCTCGCGGCCGTTCACGATCTACACCGCCAGCTACGAGCCGTCCGGCCCGAGCTCAATCCGGATCGACGGTGTCTCCGTCTACCGGTATATAGCTGGGTTGATTGTCGGCGGCCCCATCCTGGGAACCGTATTCGGCGCACTCGTTTACGGGGTGGGCTGGAATCTCATGCGGAGGGAACGCACCAAAAATCGCGCCTAAATCCTGTTCTGCTCTGCACACCACCGCCTCGACTAGCTTCGATCGTCGAAGCGCTCAATCTCAGTCGATCGACGTCTTACGTGCACCCCACCTCGTCTGGCGACTCCCTCCATGCCAAATAATTCCGGGAAAAACGTGCCAAATAATTCCGAGAGTTACACGCCCGAACTCGCCGATGTGAGTCCGGCAGTGTCCGAGCACGGTTCATTGACACCACCAACCTTAGGGAATACCCGATCTCAGGACTCGACTGACTCAGCTACCGAGTGTGTGGAAGTCAATTGCGTAACGACCCGCACAGTTCGTGTGGCCGTAGCGGGTGTGAGTGTGCTGGAGTTCGGGGATGGGAAAGTCGAGGAGTGAGAAAAACAAGGCACGAAAAGCACGACTGGCGGATGCCGAGCGTAGACGCGAGGCCCACGCCCGCCTGATCGTCGAGCGGTCCGGCGATCCGCAGTTCGTGCACCAGCAGATCGATCCGCTGACCGGCGACCGCACGTTGTCGATGTCGGCGGGACACCCTGCCGCTCAGGACATGCGCGAGAGTATGCAGGAGTTACGCCGCGACTTCACCGTGCGGTTCGGACGAGAACCCGGGCCCGAAGATCCACTGTTCTTCGACCCCGCCAACGATGTCCCCACGGCGATGTCGCCCGAGGCCGCTGTGACGGAGTTCGACACGATGCTCGAAAACATGGCATCACAGATCGACGATCCGATGCTCCGGGCACAACTACGAGCCGCCAAGGATGTCGGCTTCATCCTCACCGAATCGAACATGCACCTGTTCTCCGCCCACGACATCGATGCGTGGGAGGACGCCCTCGACCGACACCTCAACTAATGATCGACGCGGCATTGTGCCCGCGAGCGAAGAGTCGGGGCTGGGAACATGTCACGTCCTCGGCCCGCATGTAGCGAGACGGGGCGAGTGGTCATTGACCGGCGATACACAAGCTCGGGGGGTGATGCCTCTACCGAGAGTGCAGTCGTCTTCTGAAACTGACAGTGACACCCGAACTCGACGGCACAATCGGTTGGACGCCGTCATCGAATCTCTTGTGGCGGTAAGTCGTTCGTGGTGCGTTGTCGCCGAGGTTGACTTCGATTCCACGCTCGCGAGCTGTAGCCGCGGCGCCGTCGCCGTCAGGGGTGCGCTGTTTGGCGCCTATTCTGTTCGTGAGATCGGCCGCGGGCATCGGTGGAACTGTGCGATAGTGCGGGGATGATCAGCAGGGGGTCGGCGTGACGAATTTCGAGCAGGATCGGGATCTCCTGATCCGACTGTGGCGGATGTGGGCCAAGCGCGCCGCGGAACTGTCGGACGAGCAGTGGACTGCCGATACCCGCTTGCCGGGCTGGACTGTTCGAGACGTGTACGTGCATGTGACCCCTGACGTCATGATCGCGATGCTCGCCGAGCCTGCTGCAGACGGCGACGCGAAGATCACCAGTGCGGCGGAGATGCTCCGCGTCTTCAATGTCGACCCGACAGCGACAGAGCCGATGCACGAACAGCTCGCTGAAATAGTCCGACAGATGGCGGCCGACGTCGATCGAGAATCGATAGTTAAACGCTTTGATATCGACCTGCCCGAGTCGTTCGAACGACTCACCGGGCTCAGTCGCGCCACCGTGATTGCGCACCCGATGTTGGAGTCGGTCTCACTCGGTGCCTTTCTGGATATGGCGATCCTCGAATCGACGGTCCATTGGCTCGATGTCGTCGCTGCGGTGGGTGGGCCCGAGCCCGAGCCGATGGCTCTCGAGCGTGCCCGGGAGGTCCTGGCTGCGGTGCCCGACCCACTGGCGTTCGTCGAGGCGGCCACGGGACGTTCGCATGTGGCCGTTCTGCCGGTGATGCGGTAACTTTGCTCCGCCCGGCCAGGATGACAGTGGTGTCCACGGTTCGCAACTGACGCCATCACCCTGTGGCGCAACCACTTTGCCCGAGGAACCAAGCCTGATCACACGTTCGTTGCGCCCGCGGATGTTCAGGCCTTGAATGTGGAGTCCGCGATCGCATCGACAACGGACCGGATTTCGGCAATCAAGGCGTTGCGTGAACAGCATCGAGATCACGGATTGAAGGCCGCTGCTGATCTCGTCGACGCAGCCCTCAACAAACGAAGCGAATGAGCGCGGCAGATTCCCGACCGACGTTGCGAATGTGAAAAATAGGGACCTGGTCAGAGTCCGGTCGACATGCCACTTTCAACCATCAGAACCGCGCCACTCACTGCCGAAAGTCACAAACGAAAGGTCACCAGAACTCCCTGATATGAGTCCGGCAGTGTCCGAGAAACGAACTTGGCCTCAACGGGTCAGTGCCGAGATGATGTGACACCCCGTTGTAGTGCCGAGGCGATTTCTGCTTTCATTCGCGGCATGAATTGGTTTGCGGTTCTTGTAGTTGTTGCCGGTGTCGCAATTGCGGCGGTGAGTGTTGTCGTAGAGAGGAGCGAAGGCGCGGGGGAACCGGGGAATGTTCTGTTGGCGGGCGGTTCGATCGCTGCGGTCGGACTCGTCTGGGCGTTCTGGTGACTGCGTAGCCCTCAGTCGAGGCCGTAGTCACGTTCGGTCGAGCGTTCAGTGCTGGCATCCTGGGCAGGTTCTGGCTTGTCTTGGGCACCTGAGGTATTGGTGTTGAGGTGTTCGCGAATTGTGCGCGGGTGTGCGCGGGACACCGTCGACAACGCTCGGGCGATGTTGCTGTAGTCGTCGGCGGCTGGTGGGGGTTGGGACTGGAGCCAGCTCCGCGCCCGGGCGACGGCAAGATCGCGGTTGTCGGGATAGCCGCTCGACCAGTCGATACCGGCTTTGTCGATCCGATCGAGAACCTCGGCTGGGTCGATGATGTTGTCGCGGATCAACGCTCCGACGAACTCGTGGTCTTTCTCTCGGCCGGCAATCAGTTTGGAGACGCACAGGTCGATCGGGTGCAGGCACAGTCCGGTGCGCCCGTAGTTTTGGTCGTCGCCGGTTCCGGTGGCAGTGAAGGTGACGAGCCGGTTTTCCCAGCCGCGGGGAAGTACAACGGTTTCGCGGTGGATCCCCTCGACGTAAATGCCGTGGAGAGCGTGAAACGGCGAGTCCTCCCCTACCCAGAAGGTGAGCGCGCTCACCTTCTCCGTGACATCGGCGCCGGTCGTGAATGCACTGGCCGGAGTCATGTCGACTTCCATCGAACGCGTAGCTTCTTCCGGCAGCGAGTCTTCGTCGTAGCTTCCGAGTACCGATTGAGACCCGAAGATCACTACCTGCGATTCCTTCACCCACCCGCACGCAGCGATAACGGCTTTCTCGAGGTCGCTTCGGTTCACTCGCGAGTTCTCTTGAGAAGGTCGAGTACGCGCAGTCGTTCGCTCTCGCTCAACAAGACCGACAGGGGCGACATGTTTCGCATCTCGCGGTCGGTCTCGGTATCGGAGACGCTGATCTTGCGAACGGTGTCGATGTCGTTGTCCGCGATGATGCGTTCCCACCGCTCCAGGCACTTGCGGAGTGCGTTGCCGTGCACGTGCTCACGGTTGGTCTGCAATCTGGCGCGCACCTTGTCGGTGTTGATCGAGAGGTGTTCGCGGTCGATCTTGTCCAGGACCGCTTCGTGTACGAGTTTCTTTCGGACGACTTTCGACAGGACTGCGGACATCTGCGGCTCCCTTCATCTTCGGTGCACCAGTGTTGACCAGGCCGTTGGTCGATCAGTGTATCTGTTTCGTCGCATCGATCACGGTCATCGGGATATCGCCAGGCTTTGGTCCAGCTCCTCTGTATTCCTCGAGACTGCTGATACTGCGCGATGGGTCGATGCTGGCTGCCTGGATTTGGTGAGAGGATGGCGCCAGGGCAATATTTTCGATCACCGCACATGAAAAGCGATTGCGGGGCGAACTGTGACCACAATCGACGCTGGCCATATATGTCCATACATGGCTATTAAATACGAGTGGCCCCTAATGGCCATCGAAAACTGTCGCGTACGTGTAAAAATGACCGTATTGTCCAAGTGGGCAATATCTTCTCGCACCCGAAAATCGCCCCGATCGAGAGACGCCGATCGTAGTTTTTGTTTTTGATGGACAAAACAATCACGTGCGATCACTTCGTACGCGATCGCCCCTAGCCCACTATTCAAAACTTTTTATCGAAGTAGAACCCACACGCTCACCTTAGCGCCCTTTTAGCAGTGATCTCCATTCCGCTAAGAGTCGAACTTCAACCGGAGGCCGGATAATGAGTATTGATACGGGCAGTGAATCAGACGCGACCAGTGCGACCACCTTGTCTGACGTGGCGTCAACATCAATCCAAATACATGTCCCTGGTGAAGATATTCCTGGAGACCCCCCGACACGAACGCTTTTCCCGCGTTCCTGTCCGGCGTATCAGGGGGTGCCGCCGACCTGTCAACTCTCCATAACGGGCTCTCCAGGAGGGTCAACGCTGGAAACGTGGAACCTGTCGCTAGCACCCGACGGAACCGGGTTCGTCATTTTCTCAACTGCTGGCCAATACATTACGGCTCAGACGATTTTCCCGCCCAATAGAGGCGGCCCTACCCTCGTCACCTCCTCGGACGTCGCCCAAGCTGCGCACTTCGTGCCATCGTACCCAGACGCAGATCACGTGTGCTTGTCGTTGGAAGACAATCCATCCTTCTTCTTGACTTTCCGAACTGACGGCATGCGCATTGAGTTGAACCCACTTGGAAATAGCAATACCCCACCCACCTACCAGTATTTTGAAACTGCGGCGTTCATGCCGGCCGCGGCGACGACGTTCGAGAACATGGTCAAGTTGCCTGCCGAATTCTTCGCAGGCGATCAGGCACACTTCGGCGATTTCGAGTCCTACTTCGCGCTGCGCCCGGATGGGTCGATCGCGGCAGACCAGTCAAGCCCAGATTCCGCGACAGACTTTCTGATCGAGGCGGCCGGCGCGGGTGACGATTTGCTGCTCCTGCATGTCGGGACGACGTATCTCGTCGCTGACGCCGTAACCGGGCTAGTGACCGTCTCGGGCACAAGAGACCAGGCCACGCAGTTCGTCATCTACGCGACAGACGCGGAGGGAATTGTCCTCGCAACGTCGGAGCAAACGCCACGCTACTGGGTCATCAACCCCACTGGACTTCTCACGGTCGCAGCTCGAGAGAGTTGGAGTGCCGATCTCGAACACTGGATGGAGATGGAACCGGCCAGCTCCGAGGTGGAACTCCTAGCTCGGATGGGAGTGACTGTGTCTGATGATTGGCCAACCCCTTGCCAGCAGTCGACAGCACTTTTCGTCTGGCAGTGCACCGGCGGATTGTTCCTCGCAGCCGGACTTGGACCCGGCATCATTTCGGGTCAACCGACCCCAGGCTTTACCGCATTCGTCAGCTCGCTCAGTCCACGAGTAATGGCCGCTATCAACGCGGCCTCCAACGCATTGAGCTCAACGGATATCAGAATCGTCGCTGGTGCCGGCGTAGTCTGCAATTTATTTGGCGTGCTGGTCGATGAGGGCGTCTGGTGGAAGCTGGTGAAGATGCTGTTCTCAGCGGGCGTCAGCTGGTGGGTTATCCCTAAGGTGATGAGTCTCGCCGTGACTTACTTCTTCGCGCCGGCAGTGGAGGGGATCCTGCTCCTTACCTCCCTATTGACCTGGTTCGTCGGCGTAATGCAGGGCGCGGTGAGCGTCGGCCAGAACTGTGGGCCCGGACCGTCCAGCAACATCCAGCCCACGCATCAGAACAAAGCGATTACACCTGTAGCCACGGCGTGAGGATGGCTCCGACAGGCACGGAGCGCTACCCTTCTACTCTTTCTGCACTCCTCGAGACTTCTGATACTGCTCAGCAGGTCGATGCTGGATGCCTGGGCTTCTCCTGAATGTAGAGTTTCTTGGGTTAGTCGAACGAAGGGTTACAGAGAATATGGCGCAGCGCAGTGCGGCTGAGCGGATTGAAGGCCCTACGTTCATACCTCCAGCCGAACGATCCGGAAACCATTACGCTGATCTGCATCGAAACCATGATCGAAACGTGGCCGCGAAGCGGCATCTCCGAAGAATTGAACGAAGGCCTCGCCCTGATTGTTCGGGTTCCTCCCCGTAATCCTTGACGCACGCATCCGCCGAGAGATCCCCCCACTGCGTATCGCCGGTAAACCTGGGGCCCTACAAATCATCCGGTATAGCGATGGTCAAATCGCACACCGAAACCCGCAGAAGCGACCTGAGAGCCTTTGGGTGGCTAGGTGCCAGTTTCAGAAAACAACTGCATTCTCGAGCCGTTCCGGATTGACCGCGGAGGAAAAGAAGCCGCCACAGAAGTCACACACGAAACTTCTCCGGACAATGTCATGCGAAGCTGGGGGCATGTTCATGCCTGAGGAAAGCTACCTGAAAGTCTGGGAGTTTCCGATCACCGGACCGGATACATCAGGTGAGGCGCCCGAGCACGTTGTCGCCGCCTGCCATGCCATGGGGCGCGATCTGCAATGCCGCTGGCACGGACCCGATACTTACACGCAGAACTGCATATGGACCATCTCGATAGTCAGCACCGGCCTCGGGCACATCGCGCTCAAAGCCGGTCCCCGGCCACCGCACAAGACTGAAGGAACCTCAACACTGCGGGGTTTCGGGTTCGGAGAGACAGACCTCGACCAATCGGTAAGCTAACAGTGCTGATCGCCGGTGAAGTGCACGATCAGCTGGCCGGTGGCATGCCCTATGTGCAGTGGCCCATCGAGAAGCAACAACTGTTGATGCCGTCGTTGCAAGACGGACACGCTGTATGGGTAGCTCGGACCTCTGATCGCGTGGTCGCTGAGATCGGCACGCTTTGCTCGCCCTTAGCGAACCGGGTCGAGCCCCGTGCCAAATAATTCCGTGAAAAACCTGCCAAATAATCCCGAGAGTCACAACCTAATCCGTGAATGGACTCAGGTCGGTCGCGCCGCTGCCCGAGCCCACGGCCGGACAGGCGGCCGTCCCCCGAAGATGACGTCGACGAAACTCGCACAGGCACAAAGGATGCGGGAAAACGGCATGCACTTGACCGACGTCGCCGAAATCATCGGCGTCGGCAGAACAACGCTTTACCGACACCTGAAATAGCACCAGGATTCACTTCGCGGGTCCAATTGAGTCGAGGTCTCCGACGACCGAAATCGTGTATTCGCCTATTTTCGGTCAGTACGGCTTCGGTCAGGAGTTTCGGTCGACGGTTCACTGTGGTCGGACGTTGGTCGCGAAATCGGTCGATTCGTCGACCGGATACGACCGTTTCGTTTCCGGCCCGGTCTCTTGGACACTGAGTGAAAGCGCCATCGCTGAAGCTGTTCCGAACCTGCCACGAACCGTGTACTCCTTCAATCGGATGACCCAAACGACGGTTTTTATGTTCGATTGCGCGATGAATTGCTGCAGCTCTGCAAAGAGATCAACTTCGTGCTGCTGTCGTCGACGATGTAATGGGGTAGCTCGACATACGCGAGGACGGCGACGTTCATCCCTGAGCCGCCACGGCCGTCAGTGCCGCTAGGGCGAGCGAAGCAACCAGTAAGCCCGATGGCTGCGGCCGCGACAGCGATTGATCGTCGGGTTCGCTTGGCTGAGTGGTTTATTGGGTTCTTCGTCTCTCTCGAAAAAATGTCGTCACAGTTGTGGATCAGCTGATGCTGTCGACGAACCAGCGGCCGTCGATGTCTTTGGTGGTGATCGTCTGTGGGTACTGAGCCGGGGCAATGCCGGGACGCATTTCCGCAAGAACGACGGAGTAGACACCGGCCGTGATCGGAGTGATGCGCACGCAATGCGTGGTTCCTACAGCGACAGAGTCGATTCCGGCTTGAATCTTGTCTGCCAGAGGTAGCGAGGTGTCGGGGGTGGCCAGTGCTCGGACGCCGGCTCCGGAGCGGGTGACGTAGTAGGCGTGTTCGAAGGCTGCGATGACGCCCGCGCCGGTTTCCTGATCGCCCTGGTCGGTGCGGCATGCGCTGGGGTCGGCGACTGGTTCGGTGGTGATCGCCGGCGGAGTGATCGCCAGCGCCGGCATCGATGTGGGCTCGGCCTCGGTGCCCTGGGTGGCCACCGGGGCGGCGGTGCCGGATCTGGAGTAAACGCGCAGCAGGAACCAGCCGAGTAGTGCCGCGACCAGCAGTAATGCTGCCGCATATCGCAGTAGGTAGGGGCGGCGGGGTTGCTCGCCCTTCGGCGAGCGTGATGCTTTCGGCGCTCTCGGGGGCTTCGGCGCTGTGCTGGCTTTCGGTGCCTTGGATGTCTTGGGTGAGGTGGTTGCGGTTCGGGCGGCTTGCGGCGCCCAGGTGGGTGCGCCGCCGAGCGTATCGATCACTGCTGGATGCCTCGTCGTCTTGGTGCTCAGTAGCGACTTCATGTCGGCGCACCACCTTTCGTCGTTGTCATTGCCATTGGCAGGTCGGGGCGGACGGCAGGTGCGCCGCCCGCCCCGACCGAGCTATCTGATGCTGTGGGTTATGCCTGTGCGCCGCCGCCGATTGCTTGGCTGATCAACGTGGATGCCAGACCAGGTGAGGCGTTCTGGAAATAGTCTGTCAGGGCTGCGTCGACCTGCTCGATGACCGCCTCGCCGCCGGGCTGCGCACCGACGAAGTCGCGGACCTGCGCATCGACCGCGGGTGCGGAAGTGACTGTGTCGCGGACCGTGTTGGCTGCGAACTGCCCGACCGGTCCGGCGTTCTCCCACTCGGTGAGGGCGTTCTGGGTCTGCGCTGTCACTGCGGGCTGGTCGACGTCCGGGATCTCGATGTCGACGGGTTCTCCGAGTTCGCCGGCACCGTATGCGGTTGCCGCGACGAAGCCGGCTACTCCGCCGCCTACTGCTCCCGTGATGAAAGCCGGAACACCTAGTACCAGTGCGCCGATCCCCGCGCCTGCGCCTGTACCGGTCAATCCGCCTGCCACCCAGCCGATACCGGGGACGAAGACGTTACCCAATCCCATTCCGATATTGCCGCCGATGGTGCCGCCGATCAACGCGCCGCCTGTGGCGAACGGTGTTGCGAGTGCTAGTCCACCGCTCAATGCTCCGCCGGCAGCGCCGGCGACCTGTGCTGCGGACTCGCGGCTTGCCTTGTCCACGGGAACACCGGTCGAATGCCAGAACGAGGAAGAACGGCAGCTGATTCGAATCACGGAACGACTGCATGCGAAGTTCCCTCACACCACCGGCGAAACAAACAACAAGTCTGTGGCACAAGCATACGCAGGTTTCGACGACGCACCGATCAGTGACTACGTACCCGTGCTTGTCGAACGTCGTCACACTCACCGGCACCGTGCGCTTATGGGCGGAAAACACCAGGCCGAATTGGTGGCTTGGTGATCACCGCACGTGAGCGAGGTCGACAACCAGATCACCATCCGCCTCTGACACCTCCACTCGCCACCCGCCTCTGATGCTCAGGGCGAGGAGCGGAAACCGCTCGACTGGTTCATCAAAATGATCCGAATATGCTGGCACATAAGTCTTTCGACCCTACCTTCGGTCAAGACCATCGAGCACCCTTGCAAGGGAAGACCACTCGCCCGACACGACAACGTCGGCGGCGGCGCAACGCACGGTGAAGAATCCAGACAAGGACGCACCCCGATGAGTATCACTCACACACCACGTGATCGTGCGAACGCCCACGACATGGACCCCGATCCGTATACCCAGACAGTAGCCCGGTTGGCACGGGAGTTCGCCGGGTCGTTTTCCGAACCCGGCATCGAGATGGTCCTCGACGGATGTATCGAGGACTTGTCCGGAGTCCCGTCCGCAGCGATGCCGGAGATGAGCGAACGCCTCGCACAGGAACGGATCACCAGCTACTGCCGCAGCAGGGACCGCGATTTCACCGGATCGTGGCGAAGCTGACACACTTTGGCCCCCTTCACTTCTAACTTCCCCGACACACCAACCGCGAGACCCGTTCAGTGGGCGATCCGGAGACTACGCAACCGCGCGTCGACGGCGGGATCGCCGCCGTCAGGGCACCGTCGACGCATCAGCGACACACCAGGAACAGAGAGAAACGAGGACGACATGGACCCGACCCCAAGTACCCCCATTCCCCGCCGGATCGGAGTCAACGAGCCCATCATCTGGAACGAAGACCTCCAGCGGCAGAGATGGTGGAACCGCATTCTGTTCGGCCCGACCGGCCAGAAAGCGGACACAGACCCACGCACCGATCCCTCTCACGGGATTGACTACTACCAACCCTGACGACCTCAAATCACGATGCGCACAGCGAACACCGCTCACCGCCATCGTCTTTCACGTCGGTGCAGCCACATATCTGCCGCCGGTTCCTCGTCGAGAGTTCCTGCACTTCGGCGAACACGTCCACATAGCCGACCGCACGACTGCACTCGCGCCGGGGCAACCCCCTCGCAGTTCGCGGTATCGGAGCAAGACCTGCTTTGGGTAATCCTGGTGAGCGTCGTTTTCGCTCTGCGGTTTGCTACGGCAGAGGAACCATCCATACCCACGAGGTCCCACCGGTGGAAATCTTGTCGACAGTCAGGAAACCACCCAATCGAGGGCGCGGCTGCGTAGGTCGTCGAGTCCGCTCGATGCGTGCTGTGCCATCAATGCGACTTCGCCGACTGCACCAACCCCAACCACATGCTGCTGGGAACCAATCGCACCAAACCGCAGCGAATACGACCTACGGCGCCGCAACATTCCCAGCCCCCTCGCCGACGTCCGCGGACCGGCTGGGCGCACCCGCGCCATCGCCGACGCCATCCGAACCGGCATCGACCAGTTTGAAGACCTCGACACCATCGAGGAGAGAATTCGCGACGCCGAACATACCGGGCTGCCGTTCACACTATGGTGATGGCGGTATTGTGCCGGCGGAATTTGTGGCACGAACTCCAACGCATCACCATCGGGCAGCCAGATAATCCCCCACACCAGGATCTGCTCCTGACTACCCCGATCATCACGATCGGGTTGTCGGTCGTCGCCCAAGGAGTCAGTACCGAACCGCTCGTCCCGACGACGCAGGGATCGGCACCGCTGAACCACCCGCATCTTCCCCTGAGTTCCGCAGCGGTCGCAGGAACAGCGACCGCCGCTTCGAACCGAGTGCCCCGAGGTCACAGCCGGCGAGGGACGGCTCAGGAACAAGACTCGGATAGCAGAAACGACCAGAAGCACCCGATCCGGTTGTGCACCGCCAGCCGAGCCGGTCTTGATCGAACGCTACGATCAAATCAGGTCCGGCTTCTCGCCACAGTCGCAGTCGTGATCGCTTCAGTCGTTCATGAACCAACCACGCACCTGCGCCTCGTGATCGACGTATCGCTCGCCCGATACATCGACGACGACCTTGTCGATCGTGCCGCCGGTAAACGTGAACGGCGACGTGTAGTCCGGCGTCACCGGAGACGCACTGTCACGCCCGACGCAGATGCCGTCGCCGACGAGGCAGAACACTCCGGGCTGAGTAACGATCTCCCCGGCGGCCACCTCCTGATCGTCGAGGAAGAGAGTCAAGGTCCCGGCGAAGCCCGGCATGGACGGATCCGAGTTCTTACCGTGCACGGCGAACTCCGCAGTACAGACGTGGGATCCGGGGATGATGTCGCAGTCTGCGACCAAATGCTGCAGGTGGGTGCCCAACCAGTTGAAGGCGTAGTGGAGTCGGCGGTCCTTGACATAGAGGCTATGCCCGCCGGCGACGCCGCCGTGGGCATAGATGACACCCTCGGCGTCGACTGTGTCCACGCGGACTCCGGCCGCGATCGTGTACGAGCGTCCGATGATCGAGACACCAGCAGACTCGGGAACATCCGCGGAATTCGGGTAATACTCGTAGTGGTCTCGAGTCTTGCCTGGATGCGGGCGATCCGCAAGGACCTGCTCTAGGGCACTGCGATCATCGAGCGGCAACCCCTGATAGAGGCCAGCGTAGTAGAACCACAGTTCCTTCAGCTTCTGCAGACGTTCGGGTTCGGCGGCCGCGAGATCGTGAACTTGCGCGCGATCATCGGCGAGGTCGAACAGCTCCCACGCGTCCTGGTCGAAGTGGCCCCACCCAGACAGCGGAGGATGCACGGAGCAAGCCAGCCACCCCTCGTGATAGATCGACCGTTGCCCCAGCATGGTGTAGAACTGCGTGTCCTTACCAGGAACCTCGGGGTCGGTCAGCGATGCCGCAAAGCTCTGCCCCTCGATCGGGCTCTGCGTATATCCCTTCAGCACCTCGGGCGGTTCGATTCCGATGAGCTCGTAGAGCGTCGGGACGACGTCGACAGCGTGGATGTACTGGGCCAGTGGCTCGCTGCGGGGTTCGAACTTTCGCGGCCACGCAAGCAGACACATGTCGGCGATGCCGCCCTCGTAGCCTGCCCACCGCTTCCAGTACGGGAATGGGGTGTCGAGTGCCCACGCCCACCCCGTGTTGTAGTGGTTGTACGAGGCCGGACCGCCCAACTCGTCGATGTGCGCCAGTGTGCCTTCGGTGGTGTCAGGGACCCCGTTGAAAAAGCGCCATTCGTTGAAAGATCCGTTCGGGCCGCCTTCCCCGCTGGCGCCGTTGTCGGAAATCACGATGACGATCGTGTTGTCGAGCTCCCCGGAGCCCTCCAGGAAGTCGATCACCCGACCGAGCTGATCGTCAGTGTAGGAAATGTAGCCGGCGAACACCTCCGCCATCCGTACGAACAGTCGCTGCTCCTCGGCGGTCAGGGAGTCCCACGGCCTGACCGTGTCGAGTAGCGGCCACGGCTGCCCGTCGGGCCCGGTGGTGGCGGGCTCCCCGTGCGGGTTGATCGGCGACAGCTCGGTATTCTCAGGGAGGAGCCCCAGGTCCTTCTGCCGCTGCAGGATCTCGGCACGAATGGCCTCATAGCCCTGATCGAAGGTGCCCTTGTACCGGTCCGCCCACTCGGTGAAGACGTGGTGCGGCGCGTGCCCCGCCTGCGGAGCGAGATACATGAAGAACGGTTTGTCGGGATCGATCGATTTGGCATCGCGAATGAACTCGATCGACTTGTCCGCCAAGTCCTTCGACAAGTGGTAGCCGTCCTCCGGCGTCCCCGGAGCGTCGATCGGATGGTTGTCGTACACCAGATCAGGAAACCAGCTGCTCGACTCCCCGCCGAGGAAACCGTAGAAACGTTCGAACCCCCGGCCGAGCGGCCACCGGGTCTTGACCGCCGACAGGTTCATTTCCTCACCCGGGGTCAGATGCCATTTCCCGACGCAGTAGGTGTTCCACCCGCGTTCGGCCAGCACTTCGGAGATAAACCCGTTCTCGAAGGGAATGTGAGTGGAGATTCCCGGGAACCCTGAACTCAGTTCCGCAACTGTGGCCATGCCGTTGGTGGTGGCATTGCGACCGGTCAAGAGGGAGGCTCGCGTGGGAGAACATAACGCTGTGGTGTGGAAGTTCGAGTAGCGCGCACCCATCTCCCCGATCCGGCGCATGGTCGGCGTTTCAACCGGACCGCCGAAAACATCCATGGTGCCGTACCCCACGTCGTCCCACGCGATAAGCAGAATGTTCGGCGCACCTTCGGGCGCTCGATCCGGCAGATACGGATCCCAATCCGGAACGGAGTCACGAATATCGACCGAAATCTTCCCCTTGTGCGCTCTCACCATGGCTTCGCTCCTGATCTCGGGCCGCTCCCCGCACCCACCCGCGAGGAGTCCTCACGTCTCCTCAGCGTGCCGTACCCACTCTCGGCGTGCGGTACCCATCGAGACCTCGCCTTGTGGTCGGCCGAGTCGGCAACTGCGTCGATCTGGAACGCCAGTCCGGCCCCTGCCCGGCCCCAGACGATAGATCGCTGAGGGCGACAGCGGACCGGAGCCCCCACCCGGTGTCTGCATTCACGCGCACTCTGCCACGTTCGATGAACTCGCCTGTCCCCTCCTGCATCGTCTTCCGGACGCGCTGGCCAGCAATTTCTCCCCTCGAGCGGGTCACTCAGGGGCGGGAAGTACTGCGTGATCAATCTTGGCCAAGCGTTGAGAATGGTCCATGAGATTTCGAAGACGGGAGCGTTTTCGCGGGTCATCCACGAATCGAGCCGAAAATTCGTCGTCGTCGACACCGCCCCGACCGGGCACACGCTGTTGCTGCTCGACGCCACCGGCTCCTATCACCGGGAAATCGCCCGTCAAATGGGCGAGAACACGAACTTCACCACCCCGTTGATGCGACTGCAGGACCCGGGCGCCACGAAGGTCCTGCTCGTGACTCTCGCCGAAACCACGCCCGTCCTCGAAGCCGCTGGCTTGCAAGCTGATCTGCAACGCGCCGGAATTCAGCCATGGGGGTGGGTGGTCAACAACTCCCTAGCAGCAGCCGAACCGACGTCGCCGCTCCTGCAGGGGCGCGCAGCCGGAGAAATTACCGAGATCGACACCATCACACGCCAATATAGTCAGCGAACGGCGATCGTCCCGATGCTCGCCGAGGAACCCATCGGCACAAGCGCATTGGCGGCATTGAGCAAGACCTAGCGCAGCTGCCGGAAACATCAAGTTTCGTATGAGGACATCGTCGGGTTTGTGCACCTTCGCGATCTGCTTCTCGCTGACGAGCACACAGTGGGCAGGGTTGCCGATGTGTGTCGGCCCGTTCTGCACTTGCCGGGCTGTAAACCTGCGTTGGCGGCCCTGACGGAGATGCGCCGAGAGAATCTTCAGATCGCTATTGTCGTCGACGAGCCGTGCCTTTCGGTGGGTGGGGGTGGTGCATTCTCGATGTCCGGCTGCGAAACCGGTCTCGGGAACCTGGATTTGGTCATGTGAGGCGCCCCCGGTCATGTGTCGTCGGGGTTGAGCACAAGGAAGGCGGCAGCGGCGACGGCACCGGCGACGAACTGGGCCACGAAATACACCCACAACGTCGACCAGGCGAACATCCCCATCACCGCCGCACCGAAGGCAACCGCCGGGTTGAACGCACCACCGGAGATGTCGCCGACCGCGAAAGCCCCTGCCATCACTGTGAATCCGATTGCCAGGCCGTAAAACGAATTGTCCGGGTGACTCTTGCTGGTGGCGACGTTGAGCATCACGAAGCACAGGGCGAACGTGAACAACAGCTCGACCACGAACGCTGCCACCAGGGTGCGACCGGCCAGCGTGAGGGTCGCCACGGTCTCGGACCGCGCCGGATCCACTATCGCGCGTACCAACGCCGCGGCAAGCAACCCGGCAACGAGCTGAGCGATCGCGTATCCGGCCGCGTCACGCCACCCGATCCGGCGGCGCACCAGCACGGCGAGGGTCACCGCCGGGTTGAAGTGTCCACCGGAGACGTGGCCGCCGGCGTAGATCATCACCATCAGGCTCGCCCCGATCGCCAGCGGCGCGAACGGACTGCCGCTGCCTGCGGCACCCCCAACGGTGAACACCAGAAAGAATGTCCCGATCGCCTCGACGGCATACTTCACGCTCGGCCGTGGCGCGGTGACCACTTCGGCGGCTTCTTCGCCGGCTACCACATGACTGGGGTCTTCGGATTTGACCATGTCAAGACTCCTCGAATTGCCCTTGTACTTCCAGGATCGTCTTTCCCTGCGAGCTGCGTCGTCGACGCTGCCCTCCATGAGCGCTTCCCGCCGGCCTCACTCCGCGGAGGTACCCAGTAGCTGCAATTCGCCCCCCTATGCGACCGGCGGGGTTCGATGACGTAAACGCCCCGTGCGAGCACGGATTCACTCTGCAAGTCCCCTCAGAAGGACTAGGCTTTTACCGAGAACTCTCCAAGAATGTGTCGATACGTTCACTCGGGGCCGTGTGCCACGCGGCTGACTTCTGCATCGTTGCACGAGATCGGGAGATCGAATATGGGATTGACCACGATCGGCGGTCTACCCGCGCACCCACTTCTTGTTCACCTCGTCGTTGTCCTCGTACCTATCTCGGCATTACTGCTCGTTCTCGCGGTGTGTTTACCCGCTGCGAGAATTCGATTGGGATTGGTTCCAGCAGCGATCGCGTTGATCACGCTCATCGCGGTGCCGATCACCACCGATGCCGGTGAATGGCTCGAGAAACAAATACCCGAAAATCCTTTGGTCCAGGTACATGCCGATTTGGGTGATCAGATGCTGTTTTGGTCTATCGGGGTGTTCGTCCTCGCCGCTGTATGGTGGGTCCTTCATTCGACACGATTAACCCGGTGGCGAGCAGATCGCCCCGATGCATCGACCTCGCCGAAACTCTGGCGGATTGTCGTCATCACAATCGCCGTTGTGTCCGTTCTCGTCGCTGCCGGCTCGATTGTGCAGGTATACCGGATAGGCGAGAGCGGAGCGAAAGCCGTGTGGAACGACCAACTCGGATAAGACCAGCCGAGAACAAACAACGAAAGAGCTCTGCCCGTGACAACCTCGGCATCACACACGTCAACGAACCGCGGAGGGTCGCAGTCCGATCCGCTCGCACCACGCCCTTCCGAAGGTGCAGTCTTCAGTAACTCGTGGCCCGTCCGTACCGGAGACATCCACCCGGACCGAAGCCTGCGACTCGACGCAGTAGCCCGCTACCTGCAAGATTTGGGTTTCGACAACCTCGAAGCCAATGGCGCAGCACAGACCCACCCACTGTGGGTAGTACGTCGAACGCTCATCGACGTCATCAGACCGATCACCTGGCCCGCCACCGTGCAATTGCACAGATGGTGTTCCGCCCTCTCGAGTCGCTGGTGCACCATGCGAGTGCGCATCGAATCAGACGGCGGCGGTTTGATCGAAACGGAAGGATTCTGGATCAACATCAACCCCCGGAACGGAATGCCCTCTCGAATCAGCGAGGACTTCATGGCACCGCTCGCCACGACAACCGACGAGCATCGCCTCACGTGGCGACGATGGATCACCGACATAACTCCGAACACTGCGGGCACCGAATTCTGTTTGCGGCCCAGTGATATCGATCCATTCGATCACGTCAACAACGCCGCGTACTGGCAGCCCGCCGAAGCGTCGCTGAGAACGCATCCGACCCTACCGGCGGCGCCGTACCGAGCTGTTCTCGAATACACGAAACCGATCACCATCGACGAGACCGTCGAGATCCGGACCACCCACTGCTCAGAAACGAGCACCGTGTGGTTCGTGTGCGGCAACGAAACCCGTGCCACAGCACAGTTCACGAAACCCGCCCGATCATGACAGATTCGCCTCGATCACCGAGCCCGTCAGGAGGGGCCGACAACGACGGCCAAAACCGTCGACCGACTCACGACGAACCACACACCGGCCGTATGTCCTCACGGCTGAACTGGCTACGTGCAGGCGTGCTCGGAGCCAACGACGGCATCGTCTCCGTCGCCGGCCTCGTCGTCGGTGTCGCTGCCCTCTCACCCGACCGCGGACCGATCCTGACCGCGGGCGTTGCAGGTCTCGTCGCCGGAGCTGTCTCGATGGCACTCGGCGAATACGTATCCGTGAGCACGCAACGCGACACCGAACGCGCCCTGTTGAACAAGGAACGCCTCGAACTCGAGCAGACACCCGGTGCAGAACTCGACGAATTGACCTCCATGTACCAGGCCAGAGGATTGAGCGAAGGAACCGCCCACAAAGTCGCAGAGGAGTTGACCGCACACGACGCATTCTCCGCACACGCCGACATCGAACTCGGTATCGACCCAGACGCGTTGACCAACCCGATCTCGGCAGCACTCTCATCAGCAATATCGTTCACCGTCGGAGCGATGCTTCCCCTCATCGCGATCCTCGCCCCACCGACTGGGGCTCGAATCCCTGTCACATTTGTCGCGGTCCTGCTCGCGTTGGCACTGACCGGCGCGGTGAGCGCCAACCTGGGCGGCGCTGACCGTCGACGTGCGGTAGTTCGAGTGGTCCTGGGCGGCGCCATCGCAATGATCATCACCTATGCCGTGGGACAACTCCTCGGAGTCGCGGGGATCTGACAGGGAGGGTGCGACTGGTCCGGGATGGCGCATCTGCGCAGTCCATGGCGAAGATGCATTTCGTCCCGGCGAGCGAGCTGGTGTTCGAGCGGACGCGCCGGGCCGATCAATGTGCTTCTTTCTGTGTCACATCGGCATGTTCATCGGTGGCATCATGCCCATGTGATGAAGACACATCATCATCATGTGCAACATTCCCATCGGGTTCATTCCCATTGATCTCACCTCCTCGTGCGATCGAGATCCGACCCGAAGTTCAGGACGGGTTGCAGTTGGTGCGAGTTGCCGACTGGGCGGCGTCACGGCACATTCAGTTGGTGTAGTCCAGACGTGTCATCATCCCAGATTCTTGGTGATATCCGTTGTGGCAGTGCAACATCCAGCTTCCCGGATTGTCCGCAACAAGATCGACGGAAACGGAGTCCATCGGCTTGACGATGGCAGTGTCTTTTCGCGGCCCCGGGGTGCCGTCGGCTTTGACGATTTGGAAAGTGTGTCCGTGAAGGTGCATGGGATGCCACATCATGGTCATGTTCGTAAAGGTAAGGCGGGCGCGTTGTCCCTGCTCGATCATCAGGGGCCGAGTGTCGTCGTAGCTTCGTCCGTTGATGGTCCAGTTGTAGCTCATCATGTCTCCGCCGAGATCAGCCGAGAGTGCCACCGCCGAACCAGCGAACGGTAGTTGGACGCTGTCAGCGGCGGTGAAAGCGCCCGCGACCCCTATCCGCCCATCCAACTCGCGAGGCCGAAACGCCGAATCCGGCGCAGACCCCGCGCCAGTGCGCAGCAGCGCCTGCGCCTGCCCGCTCTTGCCTTCCGCCAGAGCGGTCAGTGCGAAGACCCCGTCTTTGGCGTTGACGATCACGTCGTAGCGTTCGCCCATGCCGAGCAGAAGCCCTTCGACCTCGGCCGGGACGATCGGGTATCCGTCGGTGTCGGTGACAGTCATGGTGTGATCGGTCAACGCGATCCGGAAGGCAGTATCCGCGCCGGCGTTGATGATCCTGATCCGTATCCGTTGACCGGCAGCGGCGGTGAATGTTGTCGGCGCGGCCGGAATTCGGCCGTTGATCAGGTAGTACGGATAGCTGATATCGCCGGAGTCGCCGCCCAGAAGTGCGCTGGAACCAGGGGACGCCGGTGCCGTACTGCTGCCGGTGGGCCCACCGCCCATCCCGCCCATGCCCGGCATGTTTCCCATTCCGGATCCTCCCATCGATCCCATCCCACCGCTGTGCAGGTCGGAGAAGATCTGTTGCGGTCTGGTTCCGATACCATCGGTCCAGTCGTCGAGGACGACGATCCATTCGGTGTCGTAGTCCCCTTTCTCGGTCGGATCGTCGACGATAACCGGGAGATACAGCCCGTAGTCGGTGTCGAGTCCGACATGCGGATGCGCCCAATACGTTCCCGAATGAGGCGCCGAGAATCGGTAGGTGAAGCTCTGATCCGAGCTGATATTCGGGCTGGCCGGCGCGGCGCCGTCCATGTCGTTGCGCAGCGCAATGCCGTGCCAGTGCACCGAGGTGTCGTGGTCGAGCCCGTTGGTCACGGTGACCGCGAGATCATCGCCGACATCGGCGCGGATCACCTCGCCGGGAAGGGTGTCTCCGTAGGCGAGGGTGCGCACTCGAATCCCACCGAGATCGATGTCGGCGGGCTGTGGGTTCAGCGCGTACTCCACCGTGCGTCCGGTGTGCGGCCTGTCCGCTTCCGCGGCGGCTATCGCATCGTTGTCGACGGACGGTGCGCGTGGGGTATCCGAGGTGGCGCATCCGGTCAGCGCGACGGCACCCACTCCTGCCGCTGCGGCCAGGAAGCTGCGTCTGCTGATATGAAATCCGTTGCCGTAGAAGCTAGTCACGAAGATCGTACTCCCCTCTCACCGCGAGCGAAACGCTCCTCTAACATCTACCGCGCGCCGTCTTCAGTCGGTTACCGGCCGGTAGGTGAGACTGCCGAAACAAGCCAAGCCCATCCCGTACCCAATTCCGTCGTTCCACCACATCATCACCATTTACTCACCTCCGTCACCTACTCTCCTCCGTCACCGAGCATGAGCGGTGAACCCGGCGGGATCGGTATGAGTTCTGTGAAGTTTCAGGTACTGAGCCTCCAGCTTTGCTCGTCCGGGAGATATTTGATGAGGCAGTTCGAGCAGGTCTTGCTCGATGAAAGCGAACCTCGATCAACGGACAGCCGAGAAGTCCTACGACATGCCAGATACCAAGCTGAACGACGAGATGACCGAACCCCTCGGCCATAAGGTCGCCTTCGCCGAGTCCGCCTTCGATGCTCCAGAGCGGGAATTCGTCGACCAGATACTCGTACCGACTGATCATGTCCGCACTGGTGATGCGTTGCCCTGCCACTTCGTAGGCGCCATGGGTGTGGAACTCGCTGGCGGCAGGATCTAGGGCAATGGCGACACTACCCATACCGGAGGTGTAGCCGGCAAGGTGATCGCATGTACGAGCGGGGTCAGCGCTTCTTCCGGCCATGCCTCCCCCGGCGCGAATCCTCCTTCGTCGCCGAGGCCGGTGGCAGATTGCGTTGCTCGAGTGAGCTTCTCAGTGCCGCATAGATTTCCGTTCCCGCCCGCGCTGCTTCGGCCAGAGACGGCACCCCGACCGGGGCGATCATGAAACCCCTGAAAGTCAGCAGTGACCGGTACTCGACGTCAACTGATTCGCCGCCGACTCGCACGCCGGACAGGCGATCGGCGGTACCGCGGACCTGAACGCTCGGAACCTGGCCGCCTTCCCAACTCGTACACCCGGGTCTAACGGCCCTAGCTCGGGTCACGACTTCGAGAGCAGCCTGGACACAGCGGGGGTACGAGCGCCTTGCCGGAGGAAGGAGTGAGCGCATGACGGCAGTGACCGGAAGCACCGATACCTCAGCAGAATCAGCCCCCACCTCACCACTGCTCGAACGGGTCCGGCAGGGAGTCATCGGTGAGGGCGAAATCTTGGACGGACCCTACGGTCGGCGACGGATCACCTATGCCGACTACACCGCCTCGGGACGGTCACTGGATTTCCTCGAAGACTTCATCCGCCAACAAGTGCTCCCACGCTACGCCAACACTCACACCGAAAGCTCCGGCACCGGACTGCAGACCTCACTGCTGCGGCAGGACGCACGCCAACTCATCCACGACGCCGTCGGCGGCACAGAGAACGACCTGGTGATCTTCTGCGGGTCCGGCGCGACAGCGGCGGTGAACAAGCTGGTCGGAATCCTCGAACTCCGTGTCCCGTCCGGGCTCGCCGCACGCTACGGCTGGGACGAACAGATCGCAGACTCACAACGACCCGTGGTGCTCGTCGGCCCCTACGAGCACCATTCCAACGAGTTACCGTGGCGCGAGTCGATCGCCGACCTGGTAGTGATCGACGAAGACGCTGACGGTCACATCGATGTGGAGCAACTCGAGCAACGACTGATCGAGTACTCGGACCGGCCACTGCGCATCGGTAGCTTCTCGGCCGCCTCCAACGTGACCGGCGTCTTGTCGGACACCGACCGCATCGCCACCCTGCTCCACGAGCACGGCGCATTGTCCTTCTGGGACTATGCCGCTGCCGGACCCTACGTCCCGATCCGGATGCGGGCGAGCGCTCCCGGACGCGGTGACTACAAGGATGCGATCTTCCTCTCGCCGCACAAGTTCATCGGCGGACCCCAAACCCCCGGGGTCCTGGCGATCCGCCGCGAGCTGGTCCGCAACACCGTACCCACCGTGCCGGGTGGGGGCACGGTGGCGTTCGTGGATCCGACCGGCCACCGCTACCTCGATGATCCCGTGGCCCGGGAAGAGGGAGGCACCCCCGCGATCATCGAGTCGATCCGCGCCGGCCTGGTCTTCGCACTCAAAGATGCCGTGGGGACCGACCTCATAGAACAACGAGAACGACATCTGTGGTGCCATGCCTTGGACCGCTGGCACCACCACCCGAATATCGAGATTCTCGGCCACCCGGATGCTCAACGGCTGTCCATCGTGTCCTTCCGTCTCAGATCAGGCGCAGATCGCTACCTGCACCACAACTACGTCGTGGCCCTGCTCAACGATTTGTTCGGGGTCCAGGCCCGCGGTGGCTGTTCCTGTGCCGGTCCCTACGGGCATCGGCTCCTGGGTATCGACCCGCAACATTCGCGTGCCTTCCGAGACGAGATCGCGTTGGGTTGCGAAGGAATCAAGCCCGGCTGGACCCGCATCAACTTCAACTACTTCATTTCCGACGCTGTGCGGGACTACCTGATCGAGGCCGTGGAATTGCTGGCCCGATACGGCCACCGTCTCCTCACTGACTACACCTTCAGTCCGGATACCGGCCTGTGGCACCACCGTGGAGAAACCCGCCAGCCCCCCTTACGCCTGACCGACCTCTACTACGACACCGCGGGCACCCTGCACTACCCGACCGAACGCGAGACCCTCGACGAGGCCGCGCTGGCCGGCCACCTGTTCGAGGCCCGCGCGCTACTCGAGGCCCGTCCCGAGAACGTCCCCGACGGCCCTACCCGCCTCCCCACACACTTCGAAGCGCTGCGCTGGTTCCCCCTTCCCCCGCAATGCGTGACCTCCAGTCACGAGAACCCCGGCGCCGCCGGAACCCCGCGTTGACCAACACCAGGCCACTACAACAAACAGCTGGAGGCACAGCATGGGCTACGGCAAGGACGTTCAACAGGAACTTCGCGCACCCGCCCGCGCGTTGCGCCACGCGATCCCGCAGGTCTACGAGAGCTTCGGACAGCTCTACGCGGCGTCCCTCGCTCCCGGAGCGCTCGATGCCAAGACCAAAGAACTGATCGGATTGGCGATCGCGGTGAGCACGCAATGTGATGGCTGCATTGCCACGCATGCGCGCGGCGCTGCTGAGCAGGGCAGCACACCACAGGAAGCGGCCGAGGCAATCGGTGTCGCGATCATGATGGCCGGTGGGCCGGCCACCGTGTACGGGCCCCGCGCTTTCGCCGCGTTCAACGAATTCCACGCCGAACGGGCCTCCAACGACGAAAACGACCCAGCCGCACCGTAGCGGTCGATGCCGTGGAACGCGTTCCTGCGATCTCCTACCCCACGAGAGGACCAGATGGCCGAATACCGTAAGTCGACTGCCGAACATCTGGGCGCCGACGTCACCGCCGAGGCGGGCGCTGTGCCTAGCGGGGATGCATCGGTACTCGATACTGTCGCCGGCCGCGGGCCGGCGTTGGCGGTGCTAGCCCATCCCGATGACGAAAGCTTCGGGTTGGGCGCCGTACTCGCCGCGCTAACCACAGCGGGGGCCGACGTGCGGGTGGTGTGCCTGACCTACGGTGAGGCGAGCACCCTCGGTGCCGTCGCAGACCTTGCGACCGTGCGCCGTGCCGAGCTGACCGCCGCCGCCGAACGCCTGGGCATCAGCGCCATCGTGCTCCACGCCTTTCCCGACGGCCATCTGGGCGAGATCGCCCCTGCCGCCGTCGACGAAGTCGTGCAAAACGACCTTGGTGATGCGGCAACGCTCGTCGTGTTCGAACCGGGCGGTGTCACCGGCCACCCCGATCACCAGGCCGCAACCGCCGCAGCACATCGCGTCGCCGACCGTTATCAGTTAGCGGTGCTCGAATGGGGCGTCGCCCCCACCGTCGCCGCGCAACTCAACGCCGAGTACGGCACAACCTTCGTTGCGCTCGACGGCGACGGGACCGCCGACATTGCCGTCGACCGCGCCGTACAGCGGGCCGCAATCAACTGTCACGAAAGCCAAGCCCGCGACAACCCGGTCCTCGCCCGTCGACTTGAACTCCAAGGCACCGTAGAACGGATCCGCCTACACCCTCCCCCGCGTTCGACACACACGATGCCGTGAGGGACAACCGCGCGCAGACACCCGCCCGGTGACGCGCACAGACGGGCGAGCGTCCTGCGGTGAAGAGCGCAGTTCGGTGTTTCTACGATGCTCTCGATAACGAGTTGATCGCCTGTTCTGCCTGAATATAGCGTCTGGGCGGTATCGGTGACCTTTGCTCCGATCCATGGTTTCGTACCTACGACGTGCCGGAATTCGGCGAACAGTCATCACCCTGATGTAGGCAGCCAAATCCGGGCCCCGGTGCAGGAGAGCGGGTCGCGAAATACAACCGGTGGGTGGAAATCGCCGCAAGTTCCACTGCACCCCTGTATACGGGCTTGTTCGGCAATCACTCAAGCGGTAATAGCAGGGGCCGCCGCAGCGCTACCCATCTCGGCCGCAGTGTGCTCTGCACGTGAACTCCACCGATGATGTCCGAGATCGGGGAGGTTGACGACCACCAGATTGTTGTCGATGGGATCGTTGTTCTTCCCGAGACCATCGACCACCGTCCGATACCCGGCACCTTCGAGCAGCGCTTGGTGGCGCTGATGGAAATGCCCGTGCCACAACCGCGCCGGGCGCACCTGATCGACGACGCAGCGGAGTCGATCCCGATTTGCCTGCGAGGCAGCCACTTCCGAAGGCGGGAACCCGTAACGCTCACGCGGCCTGCCCGGCACGACGACCCCAGCAGGACAGTCATGACAGAACATCACATCCGCTATGCCCCCGGCGACCGCCGTTTCCGCTTCCTCGACGGTGATCACCTCCTGCGGCCACCACGACGTTCCCTCGACCCGCAGGATCCGATCGATCGAATATGCGCCGCCTAGCGCCAAACACTGCGTCGACCCCCACGACCACCTCCATCCACGGGGAAGGTGGACGATCCGCTCGCGCAGGTACCGCAAACCGCTATCAGCGAGCGGGTACGCCAGGAGACGGTCGAAATCTTCGTGATTACCATCGACGAACCCGAGAACGAGACCACACCGGCGCGGGGCATCTTCGAGGGCATCGAGATACATGTCGGTGAAGCGGTAACCGAAGTCCCCGAGATGAATGAGCACAGTCGCGTTACGTCTGGCCGCGTGCTCGATCGCGGCGACACCATATCGAGTGTCAGCGTGCCAGTCTCCGGCAAGAGCGATCCGAGGATGAACCCGGTTTGGCTGAAGGTCACTTCCCCGCACGAGTTCGAAGTCTTGCCAAACACTTCAGACGGTTAGTTTACCGCGGTAAACGTTCCGATCAAGAAGTTGAACTGGAATCGGCAGGCCAATCCTGCAGCGCCGAGCATCGAGTCGTCGTCGAAAGTTTCTGGGTGACAACGAAATCCGATACTGGGTGGGTGCAGGCGCCAGCGAGAGCACGAGTGCGCGCGAGTGCAACGGAGGCACCTCGGGTGCTGATGACACCAGACATGAGGTCCAATACCAGTCCGACATCCACCGGATAGGTGCGTCCACAGGGTGTCAGTTTCAGAAGACGACTGCATTTTTCAGAAGACGACTGCGCGCTCGGTAGAGTCACCACCCCTCGAGCGTGTGTATCGCCGGTCAATGACCACTCGCCCCATCTCGCTTCATGAGGGCCGAGGACGTGACATGTTCTCCGCCCCGACTCTTCGCTCGCGGGCACAATGCCGCATCGATCATTAGTTGAGGTGTCGGTCGAGGGCGTCCTCCCACGCATCGATGTCGTGGGCGGAGAACAGTGGATCTTCGGTCCCGGGTTCTCGCCCGAACCGCTCGGTGAAATCGCGGCGTAACTTCTGCATGCTCTCGTGCATGTCGCGGGCGGCAGGGTGTCCCGCCGACAGCGACAATGTGCGGTCCGCGGATCGATCTGCTGGTGCACGAACTGCGGATCGCCGACACCGCTGACCTGGTCAAACGGATCGCCCGCAAACTCCTCGTCCTCGACCGGGAGATCAAGGACACCGACCAGGTCATCACCGCCCGGTTCCGGAACCACCCCTGGTCGAAGATCATCGAATCGCTGCCCGGCATGGGGCCATCGCTCGGCGCCGAATTCGTCGTCGCGACCGGCGGCGATCTGACATCCTTCGCTTCCGCCGGCCGATTGGCGTCCTACGCCGGTCTGGTGCCGGTACCTCACGATTCCGGAAGAATCAGCAGCAACCTGCACCGGCCCAAACGCTACAACCGCCGCCTGCGCAGAGTCTTCTTCATGAGCGCGATGTGCAGTCTGCGTGTCAAAGAAGGGCCCTCACGAAGGTTCTACGACCGCAAACGCGGTGAACGGCTCGTTCACACCCAAGCTCTCCTCGCACTCGCCCGACGCCTCGTCGATGTCCTCTGGGCACTGCTGCGAGACGGCCGCGAATTCACCCTCCACGCACCCTCACCCACCCTCACCGCAGCTTGACACCATCATTGAGAGTCCTAGCGAAGCCACCGTGTCCATCAATCGTTCGGTTCTAAGGCATTGATCGGTGAGACAAGTCCACGAATCGAGGTTGCCTCTCGTGGGAGTTGGTCGCGGTGGATACTTGGAACCGGTCGATGCTGAGGCACCGAAAGCTGAGACAGTCCTGGAATCGGCGTTGTCCTCCACGCCTAGGAGACGGAGGACACCGTTGGTCAGGGCCCGTTGTGGGCAGCGGCTTCAGGTGATCGCCATCAGAAATTGTGGGTCAGTGTTTCGGGAGTCGTGTCCGCCAGAGAATCAGACCAATCACGAGCGCGATGGCTCCGCCAACACCGGTAATCACCCACCACAGCGACTTGCCGGCGTCGTCGATACCGACGCTCATCTGCGGATCGGGTGTTCGTGGCATTCCATAGACGGATACGGCGGGTTCGCTCGTTGGACGATTGGGTTGTTCCCGAGCAACTGTTCACCGACCACGGTGCACCCTGAGTTTCGCTTGTGGAGGTGAAAACGATGTATTCGGTGCCGATCTCGAAGCTGCGCCCGCAGGAAGCACTCAGCAAGTGCGACGATACGACCGCCTTCGCACCGACGTCGCCTTCGAACACCTCACGGACGTCGAACTCGTAGAACCCGACTTAGCCCTCAATGCGTTTCGCCGTCACGGTTCCGGTGAAGGCCGAAGCTGCATACGAAATCTGCTCGGCGATCTGAGGTCCGTCAGCCTCGTAGACGCAAGAGCATGCGTGGGCGGGGGCGGAGGTAGACAGCGGCATCGCTCCCGCGAGTCCCACGACCACGAGCACCGATAGCAGCCACCGCATAACTCCCCTATTTCATCGATCGATTCTTGTGAGACAGTCCACGAATCGCCGTTGCCCGCCGCCCCTTGAGGGCTGCGGGCAACGGCGTCAATTTGGCCAAAATGTCGGTACGGCCGTAACCCTTCGCTACCGAGTCCGAAGAGCTGGTCAAGGGATTCGGTTATGGGTGGGTCACAGTCTTCGATTGGTGCAGTTGACAGAGGTCTAACCGGTTCAGCTCTTCCAAACACCGTCGAAGAGCATGATCCCGTCGATGCTTTGCTTGAGTCCGTGGACGTTCGTGTTCCAGACGTCGAACGTGGGGACGTTGCCCCAGACGAGCCACGGCACAGTTTCGGTGGCGCGTTCCTGGATCTTGGCGAGAGCGGTCTTTTTGTCGTCGTCGTTGGTGGCGACACCGAGCTGATCGAGCAGGGTATCCATTCCGGCATCTGCGTAGCCGGTGGCGTTGTTGCGGCCGCCGGTCTTGAGGCCAGTGTAGAGACGCTCGAATGGATCGGCTTCGGAAAGGCTGAATGCACCGGTGCTGATATCGAAGTTGTGGTCGATGTATACCCGCTTGGTGATGTCGCCTGCGCCGGTGACGTATTCGATCTCCGTGTCGAATCCGACTGCGTTGAGCATTGCCTGCACGCCGAGAGCGGTTGCCTGTGCGGTCGGCTCCTGAACGGCCAGGTAGGTGATCTTGCCGTCGTAGCCGTCTGCCTTGGCCTGATCGAGCAGTTCCTTGGCCTTGGCCGCATCGACACCGGTCGGAGCGACGTCGTTGTGCCAGCGGGAGGTGTCCTGGAAGATCACCTGTCCGGGTAGGCCCTTGCCGTTGTTGACGCGGGTGTTGAGGGTTTCGGGGTCGATCGCTAATGCCATTGCCTGGCGCACACGAAGATCCGAGCCGGGGCGACCTTCGGCCATGTTGACGTTCGCGATGTAGCCGAGCGACGGGATGTCGATGAAGCCAGGGTTGCCGTTCTCGATCAGATCGAGGATCGGGGTGAGCGTGCGCATGTACGCCGCGTCGATGCCACCGGTCTTGAGAGCCTCGGCAGTGGGCTGAGCGCCGACGATGCTGATCAGCTTGAGCTTGTCGACGTTCGGTGCGCCGCCGAAGTAATCGGGACGGGCAGCCAGAACCAGTTCCTCGTTGGGAGCGAACTTCTCAAGCGTGAAGGCGCCGGCGCCGATCGGGGTGAACTGGTCACCCTTCTGCGCGGTCGGGGCGACGATCATGCCCGGACCCGTCGCGAGCATCGACTGAATGCCGGTCCACGGATCAACGAGGTTGAAGACAACCGTCGACGCGTCCGGTGTATCGATCGAGGCAACCTTGGCTGCCCAGAGGCTGGACTGCGGGCCCTTGTTGGTGACGTAACGGGTGATGCTGTCGACAACTGCCTTGGAATCGAGAACTGTTCCGTCGCTGAATGTCACACCGTCACGAAGCTTCAACGTCCAGGTCTTGCTGTCGCTGCTCGGCTCGAGCGACTTCGCCAACTGCGGCACGAACTTCTGCTCGATGGGGTCGTAGCGCATCAGTACGTCGTAGATCGCGCCGAGTTCACTGCCGCCCGCAGCTCCGGCGACTTGGGACTTGGCGGGGTCGAGCGTCGTGACAGAGGAGTAGCCGCTGAAAGTCAGCGTGCCGCCCTTGGCGGGTGCGCCAGGCTCGGCCTGTTCGTTGACCATACCGATCTCAAGGGTCGAACCCGACTCGGCGGATTCGCCGCTGGCGTTCGACCCGTTGTCGGCGCATGACGCCAGGAACATGCTTGCCGTGATCGCCAAGGTAACCGCAGCTAGCCTGCGGCTACTCCGTTGTGGATTGTTAATCATTGAAAACCTCCATGTGGAAAGAGAAAAGAGAAAGGTGCGATCTCCAGGGACGTCGGCGCGGTCACCACAAGCCCGAGGTCAACAAGTTGTGCTGGTCAGTCACGCGAGGTTGGACCTGCATGGCGATGAATGACCTCAGCTCCCGTCCCACTTCGGCATCCGCGGTCGTGTTGCCTCCGAACCTTCGGGGCGGTATGCCGTCCCAAACATGTAGCTCCGCTCCGATGTACGAGAACGAAGGGTCCGGTGTACTAGGACCGCATTGGCGTTCCCGGGTACCGGACTGAACCCAGGTGGGACTGGATTTGGGAGAGGTCCGCGAACAGCCGCGAGAGTAGCGCTGCGCCATCGACTTTCCTCGCCGTCCGCCTGGCGCGGTAGCGAAGCTGGCTATGTGCGCGATGTACGACAACGGTCGTACGCGCTGAATTATGCTGTGCTGCAACACCTTCACTGGAGCAGGCAGGGAAGGATCGTGCAGCGATCTCAGATCAAGTTTCGGGTCAGGTAGGCAAGACGTGTCTGGTTCGCAGTCTGCGAAACAGCGGCGTGGGGTACGAGGCTGTTGAAACCGTGGAATCCGCCCGGCCATACGTGCAGCTCGACTGGCACGCCTGCGTGGGACAGTCGGGACGCGTAGTCGACCGCCTCGTCCAGAAAGATCTCGCTGCCGCCGACGTCGATATAGGCAGGCGGCAGACCGGAAAGATCGTCCGCCCGCGCCGGGGCGGCGTATAAGGAGACCTCCGGGCCGCCTGCGGCGTCTCCCAACAACGCAGTCCAGCCTGTCTCGATCCCCATCCTGAAGTTGGTGCTCTCGACATCGGGCATGCAACTCGAAGGCGTCAGCATCCGGTCGTCGAGCATGGGGCAACCAAGCATCTGGTACCTCAGTGCCGGACCTTTTCGATCGCGTGCGAGTAGTGCCACCCCGGCGGCGAGGCCGCCCCCGGCACTGCTCCCGAACACCACGATCCGGTCAGGATCGACTCGGAGCTCGTCGGCATTCTGTGCTATCCATTCCAGACCTGCGTAGCAGTCCTCGATCGGGGCAGGATGGGGGTGCTCAGGGGCCAGTCGGTATTCCACGGACACGGCAACGATGCCGAGGGTTTCGACCCACTCCGCCAGAGCGATCGCCCCCAGGTATCGATCTCCTGCAACCATTGCGCCACCATGTGTGTGGTAAACGGCGGGCCACGGTCCTGCGCCGCGAGCGGGTGACATGATCAACACAGTGATGTCGGGAGCGCCTGCAGGGCCGGGAATCAGCCTCTCCTCGACGATGACTGCTCCGTCGCGTGTGAGTTGGTTCGGGCTCGGTCGATGGTTGGTAAATCTGCGCATCTCTGCGATGTCCATCGGTTCGATTCCGGCTCCGGGGAGACTGGCTCGCCCAACTTCGAGTTCGGGGTCGTAGGGCGGTCGGATCGATGTCACTGCGGTACTTCTCACGCTTGTTGCTCGTTCCTCGGGAAGCGTCGATGTGGTCGTCACAATCGTCTGTGTTCGGCATCTGGAAGTCGACATCCAACTGTCGGCAATCTCTGCCGTCTGGCCGACATTTGGCGAATATTTATCCCGCCGTAGCGATTTCATCCCACATCAGTGCGATCCAAGGCTGTGATCCGGCTCCTCCATCGGGCTGTGAACAAAATGGAGTGCTTGCAGCGCGATACTTGCGCGGAGTACTCCGCCCGAGGATCCCAAGTCCCATCCGACCTTCTGCTCAGTTCGCGCGATACGGGTGGCGATCGTGCTGTGATGCATGTGCAACAACACCGCAGCCTGTCGCAGAGAACCGGTTTTACACAGGGCAGCCAGAGCGGCAAGATCTTGTCTGCCGTGTTCTGTGGTGGCGAATTCGGCGAGCGCTGCGACGTCTGCGTTTGCTAGCAGTCGCTGCGACGGGATGTCTGCCAAAAGCGCGAGGGCACCGAGATCGTCGTGGTCGATGACAGCGGACTCGGTGCGAGCAACGCTGAACTTGAGCGCGAGCCTTCCTTGCATCCAGGACTGCGGTGCCTGGTGCGGCAGAACGGCGCTCCCCACTCCGGCAACTATGCCTGACACCGCTCCCATACCTGCTTTCCAGCCAAGAGGTGACACATGCAGATTGCCGCGAAGATTCGAGGGGATGGCAGAAATGTTCGACCGGGGCTGCAAAACGACTGCCGCGACTGTTCCGATCGTGGCAACCCGCACCAATTTGGCTGCCGGCAGCCCGCAGCCGACCAGTGTTTTTGCTGCTTCCCCGGGATTTTGCTGATCCACCGTGGATACTGCAACCATCCGCAGCGGTCGTGACGGGTCGAGTCCGAGCAGACTGATCGCGCGAGCTCGGTCTTCCGGGGAAGGTGACTTGGAGATCAAGAGTTCGATCAATGCCGGATCCGCCAAGTCTGTCGGTGCTAACCGGTTGGGGGGTGTGAGGAGGATTCGAGCGGCCATTGCACACCGTTCGAGAACGAGCCCGTCCAAAGGATGGGGCGGTCCCGAGCGCTCAAGCCACACTGAATGTCCGTCGAACCAGCTGGCAGTGAGTGAGGACGTTGCGTGAACTCCTTCGAGCTGTCGACCTTCGGAAGTGAAACGAATTACGGAATGATCGGGACGGTGGATTCCTGCAGTGCACTGAGCCAGCGCAGCAGTGGCCCGTGTCAGTGCTCCTGCCGGCACTCGCGCTTCGATGAGGGTATCGAATGCAGCGATGATGCGTACAGCTGCTTCCGCGCTCGTATCCAACCCTGACAGCTGCGTGATCAGTTCAAGCATGCCTCCCACACTAGAGGGCGTCCCAAGTTACATGCCAGGCCAAAACAAGAATGTATTTCAGTGGCACGCGGACTATGTCGCTCATCTCGGCCGCTCACCACATGACGTGCAGGTGCTGCGCGAATGGCACCATCACTACCTCAAATGTGTTCGATCACTACGCCAGATTCGCGGTGAGTAACCGCATTCTCCGCAGTGACGCAGCGACCAGCAAAATCACGAAGCATTCGGTATCAGCCGATCACCGTTTGCCGGCACCCACCTCGTAACCCCGTGCCAAATAAGTCCTTGAAAAACCTGCCAAATAATTCCGGGAATCACATTGCAAAATCGGCCGATTCGTTGACCGGATACGACCGTTTCCGGCCCGGTCTCTTCGGCACTGGGTGAAAGCGTCATCACTGAAGCTGTTCCGAACCTGCCGCGAATTTGGGCTTCCATCGTTCATGCGCGGTTCGGCGGGTCAGCCCACGGCCTCACCGATATCAGCCCACGCAGATCCGGGCCGTCCCACTGACCTTCGCCGGAGAATGGATGCGATATTTCTTCGCCGGGAAATGCCCGTCCACGACCTCGAATCGACGGAAAACTACTCCTTGCTATTTCACTACAATTGTCGCTCGCGCGCTCCGAGGGCTGCTGAATGAGGAACAGGTCGCCACTGCTGCCGATCTGAGGGGTTTCCTACAGATCAGGACCGTCGAGTGATCTTCGGTCTGGCAGGTGTGGCGACCTGGTGCTCGTCGCGCTGTCGAGGTTAGTTGGGGGTCTGACAGACTCAGTCCGAGCGACAGCCCCACGATGACCGGCAGGCTCGGGTGGGTCTTGCGGGCAGCCCCCGGCCGGGCCGACGCTCATCCGGATTGGTGCTCGATTCCATGGCCCGGGTCGGGAGGCTCGTCGTGAGACCTGACGAGGGTGGTGATGTATTGCATGATCGGACCGATCTGCAAGTGTGTCTGCGGCTGCAGCTCACCCGGTTCGGGCGGCACGTACGGGTCCGGAGTACCCGGCCGGATAGGTGGTTCGAGCATGAGCGACCTGAGGAATGCACCGGCCCCGGCCGCGACCGGGTGCAGGACCCAGCCATGGGGGAAGTCGACCTGATGCTCCTCACGCGGATCCCACTCCAGGTTGTAGAGGATCGGCACGTTCGTCGGGGCCCAAGTGGAGTAGAAGTCGTCCTGCTGGAACAGGTGAACCTTCCACTGATGCCACTTCGCCGCCTGCAGGCGGTTGCCCTGCAGGCACAGGACCATGTCGCGGCCCGAGTCCTCGTTAGCGCCCAGCAGGAACCCAGACATGTCCACACCGTCGATCTGCCGGTCCCCCGGGACCGTGCCACCCCCGGCCGTCACCAAGGTGGTGAAGAAGTCGACCTCGTGGACCAGTTCGTTGCTGACCCGGCCAGCCGGCACCTTCCCGGGCCAACGCACCAGGCACGGTGTCCGATTGGAGCCCTCCAGGGAGGTAAACAATCCACCCCGCCAAGGTCCGGAGAATCCGTTCCACTGGCCGCCGACCGGATCCGGATCGCTCGCCGGAAGATGGTAAGTGGTGTCGGCGCCGTTGTCCGACGCCCAGACGACGATGGTGTTCTCGGCGACGCCGAGCTCCTCGAGTTTGTCGAGGATCGTGCCGGTGAAAGCATCTATCTGGGTGAGAATATCTGCCCAGTTCCCTCGCTTCGTCGTGCCTGCGAACTGCCGATCCGGGGTCGGCGGTACGTGAACTTGCGTGTAGGGCAGATAGACATAGAAGGGCTGGTCCGCCTCCGCGGAGCAGGCCATGAAGTCGCAGGCCCAGGCGGTGATCTTCCGATCGAATCCGGCCCGGAACTCCACGTCGTAAGTCGCGATCGTCTCGGGCTTCTCGCCCTTGCTTCGTGCATAGATCGGCTGTGGTTCCAGCGGGATCTGTGTCGCCCCCGAATAGGGGGCAGCGGTCACCGCGCCGTCCGGAAAGTACGACTGCATGGTCCACAGAACCTCATCAGCGGTGCGCGGACACCACACTGCCTCGTCGAACCCGAAGTCGACCGGACTGCGCTGATCGGGATCACTGCCCAGATGCCACTTGCCCCACATCCCGGTGGCGTACCCAACATCCGAGAGTGCCTGCGCGATCGTAGTCTCCCAACGAGTCATCCCATCCGGTCCGCCGGTGAGAGGAACCGTCTGGGTGCCCGACCGGATCGCATGCCGCCCAGTCAGCAACGCCGAACGGCTCGGCGTGCACTGCGCCTCGACGTTGAAGTTCAACAGCTTGAGGCCTTCCCCGGCCAGGGCATCGATCCGCGGAGTAGGCGCACCACGCAGCACCCCGCCGCCGTAGCACCCCAGCTCTCCCCACCCGAAGTTGTCCCAGAAAAAGAACACGATGTTCGGCTGCTCGCTCATGCCTCACCCCGCCTGCGGTTGTAACACTTCTAGGTCCGGTCCGAGCACCCGCCCTGCACCGGGAACGACCACACCCGAGCAATCGGGACCTGCCGGGCGGTCAGAAGGCTGACACCTAAACGGTAATCCGTCGGACAGAGCCGTGTCAGCGATTCGTAGATCGATTGCGAATCGTTTTCACTTTGTCTGAGGTGTTTACAGCCAGAGCTTTTCGAGCGCTCTGATCCGATCGGCGGGTGGTACGAAACGGCGGTGTCGTTTCAGAAGGTACTTCTGCGGCACGAGTTGGACCGCGTCTTTGCCGGCTGGGTGGATCAGCCTTGTTTTCGGTGACTGCGTTGTCATGCGCGTGGCAGAACGCCTCGATTGCCGTGCGTTGTTCGCCAGTGTGCGCACTGACGCTGACCCCGATCCACAGTTGTTTCGCTGGCGGAATCAGAGCGTAAGCCGCTTCCCCTGTCGCGTCGTCGATGTACTAAATAGTTCTCGATTCCTTCGAGGAAGGATTCAAGACGTTCAACAATTTCCGGGCCGAAGGGCACTGGCTTGTCCGGCGAGAATGACGGGGATTGTGCTGAGTTCCGCGGTTAGGCCAATCATCGTCTCGATCGCTTCGGCGTTCAGGTAGATCGGGAGTCCGGAGGTTGGTTCGGTGAGGTGTACGCGCGTACCGGTCAAGGAGTGCCTTTCGGTGAGGTTGGGGTGGGTCAGTCTTTGAAGTAGAGACGGGCGGCGTCGTCGAGAACGCGTCGGTGGGCGGTGTCGGTTGCTTTGAGTGCGGCGTCGACGTGGTTGAGTTCGCGGAGTATGGCTTCGTAGATTTCTGGTCCGGTGGTGGCGTTGCCGAGTGAGTCTGCTTCGAGGGTTTCGGGGTCGTATTGCTTGTATTCGGCGGCGGTTGCGGTGACTTGTTGGAGTAGATCGTTGACCATTCCGAGTTGGTCGTGCAGTCGGAGATAGAGGTCACTGGGCGCGGTGGGATCTGACATAGGTGTCCTGTCGTTGGCAGCGTTCGGTGTCAGTGGGCGGTGGTCAGGTCCCTTGCAGCGATCACACGAGCAATTCTCACGAACACGTCCATAAGCATTCAAGAACCGCGCCGCCCACTGCTAGCGATCGAATCGAAGATGACGGTCCGAGGTCCTATCTGCCCGCTTGCCCCAGCTCATCACGGGGCGCCCCTCCAACGAGGCTGGACACTGCCCTGAGGTTCGATCTGCTCCTCAGGTGGTCAGGTACGTCAACGGCCACATCTGGCACCTCACGGTGCTGCTCGCGCACCAACCGCATCGTCGATCGCATTCTCGGTGTTCGGCACAGCGCCCTGTGCTGTGGACCCGTCCCGTACGTCGGTGACGACGACTCGTTGGGGATCGAGAACCGCACCAGCAGTCCGGGCCTGCATCCCATCGCGAGAGCGACGCAAGTCGGCCACATCCTGCGAGCGGTCGCGTGTGCCGCCCGAGTAGCCGAGCCCGATGCCAGCTGCAATGAAGCCGCCGCAGCACAGTCCATAAAGTCGACGCGCTACCCCGTGCTGCGCGATGTCCTCGCGCGCTACCCGGGTACCCCGGCGGGGAAGAACAGGCTTAACCCAGGGAGCTCATTAAGCACTCTCGACACTTCCTACACCGCGAAACCCAGGTTTACTTCACCGATCAACCCACACAAGATCGAGCAGACGCATCGCCTCGGCAAGAGCAGGATCACGGGCGTCGACGGGTGCGTTGTCGAGCGGTGTGATGGACGGGGAAATCACCGGGTCACCCGGATGTTCGTACAGCGCCCACAACCTCAACCCGTCACCGTGGCGGGAGTCGAAACTCGATACCGGCAATCGGATTACCGTCTGGCCCGTTGAGAGTGTTGATCCATTGCGAAATCACCTGTGTCAATTCGCGCGGCTTGCCGTCGCGGATAGCCGCACCGTCGAGATCGGCGAGGCCGAGCCGAAACGCTGTGCCGCGAAACCCCTTCCGTAAGGCCGCCAAACTCTCGACATCACCCGGCACGACAAACCACCCGGTCAGCGCCGCATCCGCCGTCATCCGCGGCGCACACCAGGAGAGTGGGAGTTCGCCGGGAGCAATCGTCGGAAACTCGAACTGGTCCTCATCGTCGACTTCGATGTCGTCGAGGTCCGCGACCATGTCCGGGCTCGGACGAGCGTAGGCCAACACTTCGAGGTAGCAAGCAAGTCTCGTCGAACCGACATACAACGTCCGCCACACCCCTCCTGGGTCGTCCCAACGGCCGGTGAAGCGACCGCCGGTGGCGTACTCCCAAGGAGTCCACTCCCACGGCGCAGGACGGAAACCGACGCGATGAGCTCTCACACCGTCGACAGACGAGCATGACAGCGCACCGAGCGACGTGAAAGTTTGACCAGCCGAGGTCATCCGACCGCAGCGAACTGACGTGCAGCAGCAAGTACCTGAGGCCCGACATCGGCCAGATCGCCATCACGCAGAAGAAGCGCGGGTGCACGATCATCCAAAATCGGGTTCAGACCTTGGAACCACGCCTGCGCGACCGCAGCCGTGTCACGGGCAGTGATTAGTTTCGCGGCGCGGTACGCGATGCGGAGACGTTCGACATCGGTGTCGTTGCCGATGGTTCGTGTGCCCTCCGCCCACTGCCGAACCGCCCGTGTTTCCTTCACCTTCCCGAGATATGCGACAAGACGAGCGCCGAGCATCTCGCGCAGTGCGGTCACCAGTTCCGCCTGCGTCATGCGGGCAGCAAGATTGTAGGCAGCGAGATCAGGCCTCGGATGCGCCGTAGTCATGTAAATACACCTCCTAATCACATGGTAGATCACACCCGAGAAACCCGCCATCAACACAAGCTCGTCTGGTACCGATCATCACTGGAACGGGGCGACAACCTGCTGCGTCCACACCATCTCAACCCACATAAGGCTCACACAACGGGCCGGAGATGTAGCCTTGCTCGCAGCCGTACTGAGTTTGGATGTCGCCGCTAGTGGGCGCTTTGCCACACTGAACACCACAGCGCTCGTATCCGTTTACGACGCCGTCACCATTGCGATCTTCCTCCGGGTCATATGGATAGCCACCGCCAGGATTCGGGTTCTGGCCGACGCTCGACTCGGCGCGCATCTCCGCACACGCGGGGTCCGTCGCGGAGTACGTACCGTCGGTGTAGACGGCGGTTCCTGGGTAGTCGCAGTACTGCAGGACCCTTGTCGGCGCTTGCGTGACCACAGGGGGCACGTAGGTATCGCAGGACGCCTCGTATCCGGTGGTTCCGTCGGAGTACAACGCCGTGCCGGACTGGTAAAGCGACAGATCTCCGCACTCGAAGGTTATCGGCACGACCGCGGGTGCACTGCTCGGCGGCAGCACCGGCGCCGTGGGCGTAATTGACGAGACTGCGATCGGTGATGCGCTCGGCGTCGTCGTCGACGAGGGGTCGGGCGAGTCGCCGCCGCACGCAGTCAGGCCGAACGAAACCACTAGCGCCGCAGCAGCAATGACGAGCGTGTTTCTCACGTCGGTCTCCTAGGGCACCTGCGCGCGTCGGTCACGTGACCATCCGCATGAGGCGCATTACCGGATGGTTGAATCAGCTCGTGAAGATGGCGTCTCGATAATCGAAGCCAGGACTGACCTGCAGGACAAGGTCCTCTGGGTCGGTCACTGCGAAAGCCAACCGAAACTCGGACTCCCGGCCAGGAAGAACCACGGTGGTGGGGGCACCGATACCGTTAGCAGAATCGTAAACTTTGTCCGCTTCTCGATTCCCGCTCTGCAGATCCGCAGTGAACATTGCCGGGTCATAATTTTCTGTCGAGCCGTTGACAACCGTGACCGTGAAAACCACGAACTGGTCAGCAGATTCGCCGCCCGCAGCGGAGCTACTAGGCGTGTACGGTTCCGGCAGGCTCACCGAAACTGCCAGGTTGTTCCTGAAGGTAAACGCTTCACCGAACTTCGAGTTTGCCGACGCTTCTGCAGAGGCGGGTTCGCCGTTTCCCGGGCGATTACTACCGGTACCCGCATCACTAGTAGGTTGACCCTCGGTTTGACCGCAACTGGTCAGCGCGATCAGTGCAATCCCGGCGACCATAGCCATGAGCATTTTCCGCATCGCACTACCCCATTTTACGAAGTGACTTATATCACTTTGCTAATCGTCGCGCAGGCGGACTCGTTACATCCCGTACCGAAGGTGCCGGTCCATCACGACAACAACTCAACACTAGATACATGTCGAGCCTCAAGGTCTTCACTATCAGAGGCGTGCCACTCTCGACGAAGTGCGATCCCACAACTTTCTCGCAAGCACAGTCGAAAATCGATGTCACGCACACAGTTGGGTCCCGCGGCGATCGAGATATCGAGGGGAGGATTGCTGCCCACCGGAGTGTGTATCGTCAGCATCAGCGGAACCACAACGCCAGTCCCAGGCTCGAGGACGGCGTCGCCCCGCCGGAATTGAATGGACTCAGTGCGCGTGGCACAGACGATGCATCTCGCACCCACCCTCGGTCAAGCAAAACGTTCACCCACGCCTGATCGACCAGAATGACTCAATCACCACATAGATAGAGCTTTCGAACTGATACCCCCGAAGGAACGGTTCGGGGGCCAGTCGCTAAACGTCACGCTTACCCATGAATTTTCGTAACCACTTGTCGCCTAGAAAGATTGGCACTCCACTCACGACAGAAACCTTGAAACCATGATCGAATCGATCGGAGACCGAATCGTCGCCGGCCCCTAATCCGTGCCGTCACCCACCAGGGGCGCAACTACCCACCCAAGAGCCTCACCAAGGAATCAGACTTCGGCGACAAATCACACGATTCTTCCCCGCCCAATGAACTCTGGCAGGTCCGGTCGGACTCTCATCCCTTCGCACACCGTTGGAGGCGGTACCGTTCGGCAATGCGGAAGCTCGTACTCACAACGGTATCGATTGTCTTACTTGGTGGGCTTTTTGGGTGCGCCAACGACCGTGACCAGCCAACGTCATCAAAGCCAGCAGACCCCACTGATATCGCCGACACCGTCCGTCTGCATTTCGATGCATACAACGCCGGCGACGTCGCCGGCCTCAACACGACGTCATGTTCCGCCGCGCAGCGTGAGAGCGCAACGGTTCCTCCGTCGAAGACGATTCTGACGGCCGCCGAAGACCCAATCGTGGAGGGCGCTTCGGCGCTAGTGCCGGTCGAGGTCACGGTCCAATCCGACGGTGCCGCCTCCACTCCGAGTCAGACACAGATTTCACTGGTCGCCGAAGACGGACGCTGGGGCGTGTGCATGTTCGAACGCCCCAGCGAGTGACCGTCCGGGTTCAGCGTGGCCGACTTGGTTTGCCGCGCGACGCCAGCGAGCCATGGTCTGATTACTCAGTCGGGCATATCGCCGCTGCGGACGCGATCCCCCGCACTAGTGCAGCACGGCAACGCGCTCGACGTGCTGGTCCAGTCACGCCGAAATCCTTTGGCGGCCAAGAAGTTCCTCCGCCGGTTCGCGGTCTGGCCGGAAGTCACCGCGAGCGGGGTTGCATCCTGCAAGCGTGAACAATCCCAACTGGGTGCATCGCTGTATGCTCCAAACCGATTGCGCCACTACTTCTTTGAATCACCATGACAGTGCCTTATGGTGTGCACCCGATTCTGCAGCCGAACTCTCCGCCTGGGGGCTTCCCACCAGCACGCCTACCGTGTGCTGGTTTGCGGTTCCGGACGAAGACGGCGGCGGAATTCTCGCGGACAAAATAGGCCTCGGAGAGACACTGCAAGCGATTACGATGATGGCCATCCAATCAGACGACAGACCACACCTCGTTGTCCGCCCCACCTCCGCCATCGGCAACTGGCGCCGCGAAATCGAACGGTTCGCCCCGCGCCTTCCCTTGCACATCCATCACGGACCTAGCCGCGAATGGCCCGAACACCTGGCCTCTGACGCCATCGTGGTGACCAGCTCCAATTGTTCTACGTTCCGACGTAGAACAATTGGAGCCGACCTCCTGGAATTCGGTGATCTTCGACGAAGCGCAACAGATCAAATGCCCCACTTCGCTCGCCGCGAAGACTGCAGCGCGTGTCACTGCCGACATCACCGTCGCCCTGACGGGCACCCCCGTCGAAAACCGACTGGACGAACTGTGGTCGCTGTTCCGCGTGGCCAACCCGAGCGCTCTGGGCAGTCGCGCACGGTTCCGTGAGCGTTTCGGCAACCCGATCGAATTCGGCCGTTCCACCACCGCCGCAGCAACGTTGGCCACCATCATCGAACCCGACATCCTGCGCCGAACCAAAGACGCTGTCGCCAAGGATCTTCCGCCGAAACAGTTCGCGACCGTCTCGTGCACTCTGACGTCGGAGCAGGCCCGCATCTACCGCTCCGCCGTGGCGGACGCATGGCCAGGTTTACTACCACCGGGACTGGCCTCGTTCGCGGCCGGGTTCCCGCACCAAGGGACTCCGGCACATCAGTGGAAATCTGTACCATCCGAACAGACCGCGGCCTACCTCCAGTTGCCCTCGATCATCTTGACAAACTCCGACATCCCAACCAATTACACGACGGAGCGCGCAATGACCTCGCGATGCACCTCAGAGTTGCCGAACAGTTGTGCGTCACTCATAGCGCGCCGAAAGTACCGGTGCAGGGGGTGCTCCCACGTGAATCCGAGACCACCGTGGATCTGTATGGATTCCTCCGCGGCATACGTGAAAGCATCCGACGCCATCACCCGTGCGATGCTTGCCGCGATGGTCAGTTCATCAGTAGATCTTTCGTCAGCGTTCGCGGCATCCAAGACTGCCGCCTTCGCCAGTTCGAGCGACACCAACATGTCTGCGAGGCGGTGTTTGATCGACTGAAAAGACCCGATCGGGCGGCCGAACTGCTCACGAACCTTCGCATACTCCACTGACATGTCGAGACACGCCTCGGCGGCGCCGACCTGCTCAGATGCCAATGCTATGAGCGCTAATGCCTGTGCACGTGGCAATGTCATGTGCAAGTCCGCGCCGCCCACCGCGTGTCCGCGCGCATTATCGAACGTAACTCGGGCCAGCGGACGACTGGGATCGAGAGACTCCAACGGCGTGCAGATGACTCCTGGCACATCTGCCTTGATCACGGCTAGTTCCAAGCCGTTCACCCCACGCGCGACTACAACAAATAGGTCGGCTGCTGTTCCATCTACCACAAAGTCTTGTGTGCCAATGAGATTCAACTGACCGTCGTCGGTTTTAGTGGCTGTGACCGCAGTATCGGTGAACGGGAATCCGGTTATCAGCGCGGCCGTACATTCACCTGACGCAATGGTGGGCAGATAGGCGGCGCGCCCCGTGTCCGTACCGCATTCCGATAGTGCAAATCCGGCAAGGCACACGGATGAGAAGTACGGAACATCCGCGATCGTGCGTCCTAGCTCGTGCATCACCACTGCAGTGTCTTTAAGCGTGAACCCAGCGCCACCAAAGCGCTCGGGAAATGGAATCTCTGTGAGACCAAGGTCAGTGAGGCCAAGCCACTGCGCCTTGTCGGCTTCCACATTCTTTGCAAGAAATGCGCGCACACTGTCGCGCAGTTGTTCTTGTTCCTGAGTCAGTTCGAGGACCATCCTGTGCTCCTATCGGGAGTCTCTTGGCAGGCCGAGGCCACGTTCGCCGATAATGTTTCGCTGAATCTCATCGGATCCACCTGCGATTCGGTAGCCCGGGGCGCCCAACACATGCTCGGTCCAGGCATAGGTATTCGGAGCGCCCGTATCGGCAAGGATGCGAGGTCCCAAGAACTTCGCCGCCGCGTCGCCGATCTGCTTGAGATTCTGCGTCCACACGAGTTTCGCGATAGAACCCTCAACACCGGGAACATGGCCTGCCAGTTCACGTTCGGCGTATCGGGCATTGAATGTCGCCGTGGCCCGTTCGTGTATGACGACATCCGCGAGAGTTTGTCGCACCAGAGGGTCGTCGGCAATTTCGAGTTGCTTTGCGAGCGCGATCAGGTCGGCGGCATTTCCGCCGGCAGATACGATTCCTCCACTGGAACTTCGTTCGAAACCCAGAGTCGTCAACGTGACATTCCAACCGTCACCGACCTCACCAAGACGCAACGAATCCGGTAATTCAACGTCGGAGAGGAATACTTCGTTGAATGTGGAACCGCCGGACATCTGACGGATCGGTCGAACTTCTACTCCGGGAGCATCCATGGGAACCAGAAATGCCGTCATGCCACGGTGTTTCGGGGCTTCGGTGTCACTGCGAGCAATCAGCAGTCCCCATTCCGAGAATTGCGCGCCCGAAGTCCACACCTTCTGGCCGGTGATTCGCCATCCGGTGTCGGTACGCACTGCGCGGGTCGAGAGTGAGGCCAAGTCGGAACCGGCTCCGGGTTCCGAAAACAGTTGGCAGCACAGTTCATCCGTGCGCAGAAACGTCGGCACAAATCGTTTCTTCTGCTCCTCGGTACCGAGGAGATGGATGGTCGGTGCTATCAGTTCCACCGTTACCAGAATGTTTTCGTGTCGATCCGGTGCCCGGAACTGACCTTCAAGTTCCACGTAGATGCGTTCATGAGAGGCTGTCAGTCCTGGTCCGCCCCATTCCGGGGCCCAGGTAATCGCGCCGACACCTGCGTCGACGCGCTCAGCCTGCCACGCGCGACCACGGTCAAGCAGCTCGCGCTCCTCATCTTCGGTGCGGTTGTGAAAAATTGCGTAGGAGCGTTCCTCGTCCGAGTGGTTATGTGTCCCATCTGCCGGCAAGTGCCGGTCCAGACGCTCCGCGAGCCAGGCCCTGACGTGGTCACCGAATGCATCCAAGTCGTGATGCGCAGCGAGTTCACTTGTTGCCATACTCATGGTTTCTTCCCATTCGTCAGCGCAGCCATCCGCGCCTCGACTGCACCTTTGGAATCCGGATGCTCGGATAGCTGGACGGTGAAATTCTGTTCCAGCTCATAGCCACGTTTGAGATCCATACCCTCGCAACCGTTCAATGATTTCTTTGCCAGAGTCAGTGCGTAACGACTCTTCGACGCGATAGACCGTGCACGGTCCATCGCGGTTTCCATCAGCGCCTCGTGTTCCACCGCCTCGATCGGTGCTCCCCACCGTTCCAAGGTGCGGGCGTCGACGGCTTCCGCGGTGAAGAACATCCGACGCATCGCCTGTTCCGGCAGCATGCGGGCTGTGAATCGCCCACCACCGAGCACCCCGACATTCATCTCCGGAAGCCCGAATGTCGCTTTCACCGAAGCGACTACCAGGTCGCAAGATGCAGTCAGACCGAAACCGCTGCCGAGCGCGGGGCCGTTGACGGCAGCAATGACCGGAACCGAGCAGTCGATGAGGTTGAACATCGCTCGTCGAACATTGCGCATCTGCACTTCGCCACTCGTCGAGTCCATGCTCCGAAAGTCATTCAGGTCGTTGCCGGCACAGAACACGTGACCTCGCCCTGTCAGGACAACAGCTTTCACTGTCGAGTCGTCCGACAGTCCGTCGAAGATATCTGCAATCTCTCCATACATCCGATGATCGATCGCGTTCACCTTGCCTCGCGCCAACTCGACCAATGCAATGCCCGACTCCGGCTGGGAGACAACGATATTCTCTGTCATGAAGCCCTCACTTCTCATACGCCGAACGGACAATCACGTCGACCATCTGCGGCGGAACTACACTTCGATCGCGAGTCCAGTCGCGTAGCGCGAATTTCTGAATTTTGCCGCTTGCTGTTTTCGGCAGCACCTCAACGACAAATACGCTCTCGGGGATCTTCTGTTTGGCTACCTCGCGATTGGACAAGAACTCGTAAACCTCACCAAGAGTCAGATCCTTGCCGTCATGGGTGACGATAAATGCACAACCACGTTCTCCGGTTGTCGCATCCGGCCCAGCTACCACAGCAACTTCCCTGACGGAGGGATGCTCACTGAGTAGGTTCTCCACCTCGTGAGTGCTGATCTTCTCTCCGGATCGATTGATGATGTCCTTGATCCGACCCTCGATGTGGATTGCACCGGTTTCGTCGAATCGCGCCAAGTCACCGGTTCGGAAGAAGCCGTCAGCGGTGAACGCTGCAGCGTTGAGTGAAGAATCGAGGTACCCCAGGAACGTGTCGGGGCCTCGCCACAACACCTCCCCGACCGAACCTGCCGCCGCGGGAAGTTCGGAGCCGTCGACGATCAGAACTTCTGTAGGCGCGAGAACACGACCGTCGGTACGGGTCCGCAATTGTTGTGTATCCCAGCGATTTCCGGACGTCACGGATGGACCTTCCGTGGCACCGTACATACGAACGACAGTACCGAGACGATTCGTCGCACTACGCGTCAACTCGTCCGGGATGTCAGCACCACCGCACACGATGTATCTGATCGACGGAGTGGGAAGCTCCGCCGCAACGGAGGCTTCGACCAACCCCTGAAGGAACGGAGTCGAGAAGATCATGAAACTGGCGCCGTAGCGAGTGATCTTTGACAGCGCCTCTTCGGGATCCCATTGATCCTGCAGCACTACGGGCGCCCCCAACAGAAAGGGCAGTGTCAGCGCACAATTCACGCCTGTCACATGGGTGACCGGCGACGGATTGAAGATGACATCCTTCTCATTGAGATCGAACAACTCAATCATCGAATGGTTTTCGAATACGATTGTGTTGTGGCTGTGCAGAGCACCTTTCGGATCCGCAGTCGTCCCAGAGGTGTAAAGCAGGACGCCGACCTGATCAGGATCCGGCTCGGGGAGTGCGGCAATCACTTTCGCAGCCTCCGCCGGGGCGCCGAGCAAGAAGTCCGTCCAGGTCGTCATCCGCTCGTCGGCATTGCTCACCTCAGGCTCACCGAGGACAACGACTTTCTTCAGATGCGGCAAGTCACCGAGCAACCGCGTGTACATCGCGGCATAGTCGAATCCTCGGTAGGACGCGGGTATGAAAACAACGGACACTCGCGCCTGCCCGAGAATGAACCGCAGCTCACGCCCTCGATAGATAGGAACGATGGGGTTGGCGACAGCGCCGAGTTTCATGATCGCTTGATAGATAACTACGGCTTCTGCCCTGTTCGGGAGTTGGAACGAAACCACATCGTCAGCACCAATCCCCGCATCGTGCAACGCTGCCGCAAGGATGGTTGCGTCACGGTCGACGTCGGCGAAGGTCAACTGCACATCGTCATCGATTACCGCCACAGAATCCGGGTAGAGCGAGGCCGCGCGAGTCAAGTAATGGCCGACCGTCCGGCCCCGCCAGTGTCCCGACTCGCGGTAGCACTGGGCCAGTTCGGGCGTCGGTGGGCGGGTCGGCCACATCTTTACCTCCATGAAGCACTGCGTCGATACAAGGAACGTTGCCCAAAGTAGCTGATTTCGCTAAATATGTACAGATTTAGCTCAACTCACTTTCGAGCCTAGGTAGGGTTTGTACGCATGACGGCTACACATCGAACAGTCGACGAGAACACCGGGGAAACAATGACGCAGGACATCGCCCGCAGAGCACCGAGTCGAGCACCGAAAATATCGGAGCGCATTGCCAACCAAATCGCCGACAAGATCCTCGGCGGGGACATCGAGGTCGGGGACAGGCTCCCTACCGAGAAGGAGATGGTTACCGAATACGGTGTTGCACGCACGTCCGTACGTGAAGCACTCCGCCTCCTCGAAAGTCGAGGCCTGGTCACTATCCGCGCCGGCGTCGGGGGAGGCCCCGTCGCATGTCGGCCGCAGTTCGAAGCACTGGGAAACACCATGAAGCTGTTCCTACAGCTAGAGGGAGCGAATCTCAGCGACGTCATCGATACGCGCCTGACCCTGGAACCAGTGGTCGCACAGCTTGCCACGCCTCGAATTACAGAAGAGCAACTCGACGATCTGCAGTCAGCGCTCGACACCATGCGCACGCATCCCGATGACTACGACAATTTCGTCGAGAAGAACGCACTGTTTCACACCATCATCTACACAGCGTCAGGGAACCCGGTACTCCGCATACTCATGGAGACATTGCTTCTCCTCGTACGCGACGCCGAGCCGTCGCGACATCCGGAAGTCACCCGCATCGCCGCCGTCGAGGCACAGCAACTCGTACTCAATGCCATGCGTTCCCGAAACGCATCTGCTGCCGGAGATGCAATGGAAGCCTTCGTTCACGACACCGCGAAGTACTACCGCAAGCGCCTCGCACACATCATTTCCGAGCCGGTGCACTGGCAGCTGTGACAATTCCGCAGGATATTTCACCCAACTCGACTAAACATGTACAGATTTAGAGCCTCAGCGGTTATGGTGTGAAAAGCGCCCCGAGATGTGACCACTCCCACTTCATGGGGAGCGCACGATCTCCTTCACACTTCCGCACAGAAATGAGACGTTCGTGGAAAGTCACACGAATTCCCAGACCGACACCCGAGCCCTCGACCAGACGAGGCGCCGCGGAGTTCTCGCCGCCGCAGTCGGAACCATCGTCGAGTACTACGACCTCACCGTCTACGCCTACCTGGCAGTAGTCGTGAGCCCCCTGTTCTTCCCCGGCGGAGATCCAACCGCCTCGCTACTCGCCAGCCTCGCAGTATTCGCGTCCGCATACCTCATGCGACCCATCGGCGGAATCTTCTTCGGCCGCCTTGGCGACAGACACGGACGGAAACGTGCGCTCCTGCTGTCAGTCCTGCTGATGGGCGCCGGCAGCCTACTCATGGCATTTCTGCCGGTCTACGAGTCGGTAGGCATTCTGGCACCGATACTCCTGGTCGTGGCGCGACTGGTGCAAGGATTCTCAGCAGGCGGAGAGCTAGGCGGCGCACTGACATACGTGTACGAGACGGTCGGCCCGAAGCGCAAGGGCCTCGGGGCTTCGTTCGTTGCACTCGGCAGCAACTCCGGATTCGCACTCGCCGCGATCGCCGTCGGCACAGTCTCAGCGCTCACCACTGATGCCCAAATGTCCAGCTGGGGATGGCGAATCCCATTCCTGCTGGGTGTACCGCTTCTACTGTTCTGCCTGTGGACCCGTACCCGAATCGAAGACACCCCCCAATTCGCTGACTCCACAACAACAGTCGATGTCGCAAAGGCGCCTCTCACAGAACTGCTCCGCACTCAGTCCAGGCAAGTCCTGCAGGTTTTCGGGCTGGGAATAGCGCAGAATGCCACGGGATACATGGTGCTGACCTACGTCGCCATCTATCTTGTTCGCGAAGGTGGTTACGACAGAACGCAAGTCACTTGGATGACGGCACTCATCATCGTCCTCATCGCTCTACTCATGCCCGTCGCCGGACTCCTCGTCGACAAGTTCGGTAGCGTCCCCGTCGCGGCAGCAGGCTTGATCGGATCCGGCCTACTTGCCTACCCTGCCATGTCACTGATGAACGGCCACGGACTCGCGGTTGCCGGTCTGGCGTTCTTCGTCTTCGCACTCGGCACTCCCCTCATCCAGGTCGCCACAGCACCGCTCTTCCCGTCGCTCTTCAAGTCCCGAGTCAGGCTCACCGGCGTCGCTCTCGGCTTCAATCTCGCAACCATCGCGACCGGCGGAACCGCCGCGTATATCGCTACGTGGCTGATCGATCGCACCGGAAACTCCCTTTCTCCCGCATACTTCCTCCTCGGCTCGTGCCTGGTCGGCATTCTCACCTTGCTCAGCATCCGGACCGCGACGTACGGCGGATCGCGCACCTTATCCGCATCGAATGCGGAAACCGTTGCACCACTTTCTATTCGATAGAACAATTGAACTTCGGAAGCGATCCGAGAAGGAAGACCGCACGATGCACGCACGTCCGCTCCACGCCCCCGCGACAGCCGAACAACTCACTCCAGGGTCGTTCCTACGGCGTTCTGCCACGTTCTTCCCCGACCGGATCGCTGTCGTCGACGGAGACATCCGAATCACCTACCGTCAGTGGTTGACACGCTGCCGGCGCCTCGCCGGTCTCCTGGCTTCACTCGATGTGAAGCCAGGAGACCACGTCGCAGTACTCGCCCCGAACAGTCGCATGCTGCTGGATGCCCACTACGGAGCCGCGATGGCGGGAGCTGTACTGGTAGCACTGAATACACGACTGACGGCCCCCGAACTCCAGCACATCATCGAGCACTCCGGTGCGACCGTCCTCCTGTACGACACATCGCTCGACCAAATCGCCGAACAGTTGGCAGTGGAGTACTCACTCGACTCGGAAACGTACGAGGAACGCCTGAGCGACGCGGAAGAACTGGAAATTCCGGTTACGGACGAACACTCAATGATCACGCTGAACTACACCTCAGGGACGACCGGGCGCCCCAAAGGCGTGATGTACCACCATCGAGGTGCCTACCTCCAGGCAATGGCAATGGCCTTCCACAGCAAACTCGATACCGACACCGCTCACCTCTGGATACTACCGATGTTCCACTGCAACGGGTGGGCGTTCACCTGGGCCGTCACCGCTGCCGGAGGCACACACGTGTGCCTCCCCAGGGTCGACGCCGGACGCATCTGGGAACTCATCGACACCGAGGGCATTACCAGTTTCAATGCTGCGCCAACCGTATTGATCGACCTTGCCTCGCACCCCGCTGCGCACTCTGTCGACAAACTTCTACGTGTCGGCACCGGTGGTGCACCGCCGTCGCCGACACTGCTCGCACAACTCGGCAATCTCGGCTTCGACGTCACCCATCTGTACGGGCTGACCGAAACATTCGGACCGTCTGCGATCTGCGAGTTCCCCTCCGAATATTCGTCATTGGCTATGCAGGAACAGGCACGATTCAAGGCCAGACAAGGAAACTGCAACATCGCGGGTACGCCCCTGCGTGTTCTAGACGAAAACGGCTCCGACGTTCCCGCGGATGGAACGACGACAGGCGAAATCGCTGTACACGGAAACACAGTGGCCTTGGGCTACTACCGCGATGCCCAAGCGACGCGTCGGTCGTTCGGATCCGGCTGGTTTCGGACCGGCGATCTAGGAGTTCAACACCCGGACAACTACATCGAACTGCGCGATCGCTCCAAAGACGTGATCATCTCGGGTGGCGAGAACATTGCCTCAGTGGAAGTGGAGCAGGTGCTCGAACGACACGCCGATGTACTCGAATGTGCCGTCGTCGCAGAGTCACACGAACGCTGGGGCGAGGTACCCGTCGCCTACGCGTCCGTCGTCGACGGATCTCGCCTCACCGAGCAGGAGTTGATCATGTTCGCCCGAAAACAATTACCTGGCTTCAAAACACCGAAGCGGGTGATCTTCGGGCCGCTACCGAAGACGGGGACCGGGAAGATTCAAAAGTACATTCTGCGCAACCGCCTGGGACACAATCAGTCAACCTGATCCGATACCGTCCAGTCGCGGTGTATCGGTGGTGTCGCCGACGCACAGGGCTACCGGCTCCCTCGGGAGATTATCTTCCACTGCGTGTGGCTGTACCACCGGTTCACCCCCTCATCCGGGGAGACCGAGTTGTTCATGGCCGAGCATGAGGTCGAGGTGACATATGCGACGATCCGCGCCTGGTGAGGGGCTCGAGGCCGTGTCGGTGCGTCGCCTCGCCACTCAGAGTGTGTCCGGGAACTCGCGACGGTGATGGGCCGTGAGCTCCTGATTGGGTCAGTGATGAGTAGTCGATGCCCGTACCCCGGAGTCCATGAATGCCATCATCGCTGATCGCGTTCTACCGACATCCGCTATACCGGCGACACCACGCGCTTCAAGTTCAGCGAGTCGCAGATCTGGAGCCGCCAATCAGGTTTCGTCACAACGATCGATCTGCCGCGCTGAAGACCCTCATCCGCGGCGCCGCGTGTTTCCATTTCTCGCTCGCACGAATTCGGCTAGATGACATGGTCCGCTCGAAGCTGATCGATCTCGTAAGGACCGATATTGAGCCACATACGAAGTACCCCTTCCGTGTACTCCCCGTGCAGCGGTTCCGGAGTCACCTGTGCCACTTCCGAATCCGACCTCGGCGGCAGGCTACCAAGTACTGTGCACGCACGATCGTTCTCGCCGATTTCCGCGAGCATCCCTCAATCGCGGAGGGCTGGATCGCATAAGACCGCGGGAACTGATCTAACCAGCGCAGCGGGGATATCCGCCGAACGAAGTAGCGCGAACGCTTCGTCCTTGTCCAACATGGTGGTCTACGTTGCGATCGCGGCATCGACATCATCCATCTTCAGCATCCCGACCAGCCGGTATAGCCCAGTACGGGATCTCCAGCAAGACCGGGCCGGACTACGAATCCATGCACCGCACGACACCCAGGGCACGGAGCGACGATCTCTCGCGTCGAAACCAAGCCCGGCGGCGATCCCAACGTTTCCGTCGGAATGCCTGCAGCGGTAGGTAATTTGCTGAAATCGAAGTAGGTGACAAAGTCGAACTGTTCTTCACCCCGTACACTGCCTCGGCGTTCGATCAGGGAAAAACCGACAGCGACAGCAAAGCAACGGCCATCGACAAAGTAAGCGCCGTCGCCGCGAAATGCCCCCAAACAACATTCATCTTCTCCGGCTATTCCCAAGGCGCCGACGCCACCGGTCGCGATGACATAGCGTTCACCGGAAACGACTCGCTGGCCGCAGCCAGCCGGAAGTCTTGGTGCAGAACAGTTCCGCGGCTGCGGCGGGTGCCAGAAGGTCTCTTGTCGGACTCCGACTGCGAGCGATCTCATGGACCGAAAGTCCACCCGCGAGGGGCCGAACATTCTGTAGGTCACGGACATTTCCCCAAAGAACCCCGTACACGGAGGTACCCCCAGAACATCCCACACGTGAAGACAAGGTCTACTGCGCCGACGCCATAGCCGTCGGTCCACACACCCGTCACTCCAGTCGGCCGGATCGGAGTTCCGTTACGGCCATCCGCGCTACTGTGCCGATCACGGCGTCGACAGTCGGCAGGATTGGGTCCACCCGAGCAGCACGAGTGAAAACTGCCACGGCGACGGGAACTTCACCTGGGTACTCGATGACTGCGATCTCGTTACGGATGATGCCGATTGTGCCGGTCTTACCTGCGACTGTGACACCGCGATGAGGGAATCCCGCACGAATTCTGTTCGGCCAGATTTGCTTCGACATCGACTCGCGGATGAAGTGGCCCCATGGCGAGGGCACAGCCTCTCCGATCCAGATCGAGTTCAGCAGCGACGTCATGTCCCGCGCAGTGGTCGCACTGGTCAGGGCTGGGTCGTAAGAAGCTATATCGATATCGGTGTCGGGTGACGACAGTGCTTCGAATGCTTCCCGAGTGGTGTGGACGTCCATGTCGATACGCAATCGACTGTGTATCTCATTGGTGCCACCCATGATTCGGGTTCGATCCAAACTCAGATCGTCGAGGAGCTCTGTTACGGCGTCGAGACCGACTGCGTCCAGCAGAATGTCGGCAGCCGCATTGTCGGATGCGGTCAGCATCGAGACCATCATGTCACGCAGGCTCGTCACGAGCGGGTCGCACAGTAGCGACAACCCGGTCGGACCAGGAGTCAAATCTCCCGGAATGACCTCGACACGCGTCGAAGGATCGAGACTGCCGGCAGCGAATGCCCGACCCAGAGCAACTGCAAGAGCCACTTTGTATACCGATGCCATCACCACGTGATCGTCTGCAGCGATATCGATATCGATGTCGGCAGTTCCCGCCGCGGTGATACGGCGCGCGTGCAACCACCCCACGCACCCGGCGTCGGCGAAGGCGCTCTTGATCCGTTTATCTACATCACGGGGTGTCATCGCCCAGCCTCGAGCAGCACACGATCGAGAGCCGACATGTGGAGTGGCAAGTCCCGCTCCGCATTCCAGATCACCCGCACGCGCATCACGGTCTCCTCCCGCAGACTGGGAACCCAACACACTCCCGGCAGGTCGCTCGGTCGCGTGGTAGTCACCCCGAACGCGCCACCCGACGCCACCTGCGCCAGCAGACTGCGCTCGTCGTCAGCAGTGACCACATCGGGATCGAGCCCACGCTCGCGCCACAGGTCCACCAGGAGATCGTGTGCCGGAGGATTGTCGGCGCGCGGCATCGTCGCGAACGAAAGTCCACGCAACATGCGCACTCGGGGTTGCGCCGCAACGGTGACCGGATGTCCTTCCGGGACAACCAACCATCTCGGTATCCTCAGTACCGGTCCGTGGCGCACACCGTCCAAGAGCGCTGGATGTTCCACCACTGCAACATCCATGATGCGCTGACGGACCGCCTCGACCAGTGCGGTTGCACCCGCCGTTGTGGTCGTCACGTTCGCCTGCATCTGCTCCCGCGTCGGCTCCGCGTTGCCGAGAGCACGAACACACGCGAGCACGATCGAGTCGGATAGACCCCCGACAACTCCCCATCGCACCGACCCATCCCTCGAGCCGGACAGTCTGGCACCTTCCTCCTCGAATCGGTCCGCATCAGAGACCAGCATCCGCGCGCGTGGCAAAAGTTCACGCCCGGCGGACGTGAGCGTTCCTCCTCGCGGCGTTCGATCGACCAGCGCGACGCCGAGGCGTTCCTCGAGACGACGCAGGCCCTGCGACAGCGGTGGCTGGGTCATGTGCAGGCGCGATGCTGCACGGCCAAAGTGCCCTTCCTCTGCAATCGTGACGAAGAACCGGAGGTGTCGAACGAGATCCATGGTGCTCATTGAATCAAAACAATTTCAATTTGGACTTTTCGGACTCATTCGCCCCGGCTGAACACCGACGATACTGTTTGCGACTCGGCGTGAGCCGGTTGCGACTTGGCCGAACCAGGTCAAGTAACGGGACATTGTCCTCATGAATACTCGCTTCTCCAGCGCACGAACACGCATCGCCGTGGTAGCACTGACACTTCCGCTGGCACTGTGTGCGTGCTCCGAACCGTCGCCAGCTCAATCTCAGCTCTCCAGCGCGGTCGTTGCACCCACAATCGACGCCACACTCACCGACTTGGACAACCGACTCGGCGAACTGGAGCACTCACACGCTGTTCGACTCGGAGTTGTTGCCATCGATCCGGAAACCGGCCGCACATACGGTCATCGCGCCGACGAAGCGTTCGCCCTGTGCTCGACCTTCAAGACATACGCCGCCGCAGCAGTTTTGCAGCGAAGCACGGCCGGCGTCTCCGATCTCAATTCCCCGGCCTTCGTCGACCCAGCCGACATTGTCGAGAATTCTCCGGTGACCGAAGCGTTCGCAGGTGGATCCATGACGCTCGCCGAACTCGCCGAAGCTGCCCTGACGAAGAGCGATAACACTGCCGGAAACTATCTGCTTCGCGAAATCGGCGGACCCTCCGCACTGACCTCGTTCGCCCGCACCATCGGCGACGAAGTCACCCGACTGGATCGGTGGGAACCAGGTCTCAACGAGGCGACTCCCGAGGACCTTCGAGACACGTCGACGCCACGCGCACTGGCAGGTGGATACCAAACACTGTTGCTGGACAACGGACTACAAGATTCCGAACGAGACCGTCTGGCAACCTGGATGCGCGCCAGCACGACCTCCGAGACCCGAATTCGCGCCGGGCTGCCGGAAGGCTGGACGAGCGCGGACAAGACCGGTGCCGGAGCATACGGAACGGTGAACGACGTAGGTGTCGTGTGGGATCCACAGGGCAAGCCGTTGGTCCTGGCAATCCTCAGCGATTCCACAACCGGACTCCAGGACGCAAAGGGAAACAACGACGCCATTGCCGCTGCCACCAGGTCGGTTGTGGGCGCCTTTACCCAGTGATGCATCCCATTGTCACCGATTCAAGATCAGCGAACCAAGTTTCACCTCGACGGTCCAGACACCGCGATTGCCGCGCGCAGAGGCTCCACCGGCTCTCCGCCGGGACACACAAGAACTGTGAACGACGGCCGAAAACTAGTCCATTCCCAGCGAGGTGGTCTCAATAGATCGTTGCAACAGACCTGAGATTCTGGGGTTGTGAATCACAGCAATGAGAACGACTATCGTGGCACGCTGATCCAGGCGAAGGCGAGTTTCGCGGAACCGCGAAACTGGTCGAAGTCATCAATGAAGGCAACCAAACGCCAGCCGAACGATTTTCTTCCTAATAAGATCCCGGCCATGACCCTTCTCATGTATTGCCTGGCAGAGGACCGAATTGCGGTAGTCACGGACACGCTTGCTTCCTCACTCAACGGCCATGCCTCGCATGAGCGGAAGTTTCGGATCCACGAGCAAGGCAAATTCATCGTGGCCGGAATGGGCGCAGCGGATGTGATTCGCCCCTGGATGCAAGAGGTAGTCACAGCGCCCTGTTCATCATTGGAGGAGATTGCGAGACACTGCGAGAAATCGCTGCCGAAGCAATGGGATCTCTTTCTTATGAAGTACGGTCTCGAAGCTGCGGGATACGTGACGGCGTACGCCTTCGGATTCCACGAGGGTGTAGCAACTCGCCTGCAGTTGTCTGTTCATGCGCGGGACTATATGTGTCGCCGCCGCAACAGGTCTCGCTATTCACCCAAAATCGGGCAGTGAGCAATTCTGGGCGGGTCAGGAGTGTAATCGGCTGCCATCTGTTCCGGTCGTCCTGTTCGAAACCTGGCACGAACCTGGGCGCAGGCCTACGGTGGAGATGCGAGGCCAGACATGAGGGGTCAGCCCCAGCACGGATAGAGGGTCCCCACGTTGTGTGCTCAACGCGGATGACGACAAAGGCCCCCACTCTCAGTGATGAGAGTGGGGGCATCGTTCATTGAAGCGAAATCCCCCGACGTGGAAGAAGTCCCGAACGACATCGGTTCCGTGGGCTGTGTGCTCAACTGGCAAGAACCTGAACCACACGGTTGCGAGGCGGCACGCTCACCTCGGCCGTCGCGGCCTGTGAATCATGTACCCAGTCGGCCGTGATCGAAACGAGACCTTGGCTTCCCTGCCCAATGATCGCCACGCGTGAGCGATTCTGCGCGGGTTTCGGATTCGATCCGATCGGCTACAGGACAGTCGTGGCGGCAACACTCAGGCGCGAGGAACCGTCATGCATGGCCCGCCTACCGGCAGTCACTCGCCGGAGGTGGGCCCTCTGAACTGCGCACCGCTCACCGGCTCGGTGCGCAGTTCACCGGCGGACCGCGTCCACCGCATGCGCCGGTGAGCTCTTCCCGACCGCTGGTGTGAGCAAATCTAGGCGGGTTTCGATTTCGATCCCATCGGCTACATAAGTGTCGTGGCGATATCGGACGCGAGGTTTCGCCACACAGATAGTGGGTCGCCGTGCTGTGTGCTCAGCTCGGATGACAACGAAACCCCCAACCTCGCGATGAGGTTGGGGGTTTCGTGACTACTGGTATGTAAGTGGCGAGGCAAAGTTGCTGCCGGTACCTTTATCGCGCCCCTAATTCGAGAATTGAAAAGACAGTTCCGCTGAAGGGTGCCAGGCCCCGCCGGCAGCGACTCCCATCCCAGTCGGCGGGGCTTGCCTAACTTCTATCCTGTTTCTAACCCGCCTGCAAGCCGCCAGCGTCACGATGAGATTGGGCGATTTTGAGCAATTCTGGGCGGGTCAGTCGGCGATCAGGAAATCCACTCCCAGCCAGCGTCGCTCAATTCGTGGTCGTCGCACAGCCATATCTCTACCGAGGCTTCCGGCAGTTCGACTTGTCCAAGCAGGCGGACGCCCTTTGCGTCGCCTCCGAGCCTCCTCGTCGCAAGTGCAGTGCAGTTCTTAGCGGCGCATTCATTGTGTTGACTCATTGTGCACACGTTCGTCCCAGGTTTCGATGAATGCAAATCTCACATTCCGGGCGGGTCGGCACGGCATCAATCGCCCATACAACTGAACCCACAGGTAACTGTTACCTATCGAAGACTGGCATTAGGCACTCAGTGCCGGATATGTTTCTTCGGCTCTCACGGACTGCTGGGCCAGTTGCGTGGTCGAGTGGCCCCGCCGATGATGTTCCCCAGATTGTCGGCGGGGCGCCCCGAATCGGCGCACAGATTGAGACGAAAGATCCGGCCATGTCGAAACACCACATTCCGCGAGTTGAGCGCGAGGTTAGACGTGCTGATCCCGCAGACAGGCTGAAAACGTGGCTAGTTATTGCGCTGTGCATTTTCACCGTTTTTGCAGTTATCTGCGGCCTGCTCTACGACAAGAGCCGACTGTCCTGAGCAATTCTGGGCGGATCAGGCAGGCGTTTCCGTTCCGCACCAATAGCACTCAGCAGCCCGGAAATCGTGCCCATTGCGGGCACACTCCTCCGCCCTACACTCGTCGCAACTGACCCATTGACGGCGCAACGACGCACTGGCCGCCACCAGTTGCGGCCAGTACACCTTCGGCCACCAGTGATGACACCGCTCCATGTCGCATCCCGGAACATGCAATGAACCGGGTGCCACCTCACACTCGCGACACTGCCGTATTTCGTTCGGAATGCGATCGGGGACAGACATATCGACCATGAGTAGATTGTCCATTCTGGACGTATTTCCGGCCAAGGTTTCGAAACTGAACCGATCGGATATAAGACTGACGTGGCGGTAATACTCATGCGCGAGGTCCCGCCACAGGGGTCTTCCTATCGGTTGCCATTCGCCGGGGGTGAGCCTCGTTGAACTACGCACCGTCCTCCGATTCGCCGTTGTGCGGCCTGGTGCGTATGGCTCACCGGCGTACCGTATGCGCCGGTGAGCGCTTCCCCTTCACGAGGGCCGTAAAGTCCCCGAATTCGTTGGCGCAGTCCACTAGTGTTGCGTTTTGTATCAATACGCCCCCGAGGTGTTGATACGTACGGCCCGCTGCAGTCGACACTCACCTGTTCTGCAGCGGGCACTTTGATTGCATGCCGTACCTGTGGGAGGCGCGAGTGGCCCAGGCATATCGGGGTTGAGCAACAGCGCTGCAGCTTCAAAAATGAGCAAGAGTGGGCGGGTTACGGCAGGGTGCTCACGGCTGTGTGCGTGTCACCGTTGTAGCGACCACCCACGCCGACCTTGGCGTTGAACAGCGCGAGATCCTGCGCCGCACACTGTGCGTACGTACGACCCGAGACCGTGAGGTTCTCGAGCCACAAGGAGTACAGAATCCACGATGCGTCCTTGTTTACGATCGCAGCATCAGTGTTGTAGTGACCCGCGAATACGTAGGCCGGATTTGTACCCGGCGCAACGATCGCAGTGTGCGCACCATTGATACTGATCGGGGAATCCACCACAGCAGGCGTTGCGGATTCCTTGACGCCCGAACGGTTCGCAGACGGCGCGACTGTGAACTTGTTTCCCGTCGCCAAACGCACAGCCTGACTGTCACCACTTGCTGCGGTGACAAACCCGACCGCCCGCTGCAACGTGCTCGGGGGTTGCCTCAGCAGACAGCCGTGTTGGGGTCGCCCACAGAGATACAAAGAAGTCATCCGACGTGTGCGCGGCCATCCATGCCCGCAGCGCCTCGTTGTTCAAAACGAACCTACGCCCGCCAACGCCCGTGGACTGCGAGACCAGCATGTGCAGACCACCCTTGGTGGTGCGCTCCACCAAACCGTCAGTAGCTGTCAGCGTGTTCGAGACGGTGAAGTCCCAATCCGATGCAACACCGGAACCGGCAATCGCCAACGCATGATTGCGGGCCAGGTTCGGCACCGTGGCTGTAGGCACGCCAGCAGGCCATGCCTCGAACTCATTGGTCGGATCGATGAGAACCATCGACCCGATGTTGAGTCGCGGATCTTGCGACGGCCCGACAGGGGTTGCAGCAGGGAATACGCCATAGTTGGACTCGTTGCCCGAGGTATCCACGGCCTTGATGCGGAACGTGTATTCCGTCCCGTTGCCGAGTGCCGTCACGGTCTTTGATGTACCGGTCAGGGTGTCGATCAGCGAGAAGCCTTGATAGACCTTGTAGTTCGCGATCGCCACGTTATCGGCCGCAGCAGACCAGGACAAGGCAACTTGTCCGTCGCCTGCAACTGCGGTCAACCCGCCGGGAGCCGAGGGCGGCGTGGTGTCCGGGACAGGCGGGAGCGCTGTGGTCGGGAACAGTTTCTGGTCACCGTAGTACCCCAGGAAGGTGTTCGTCGGGTAGTAGAAATACTCGACAGCAGCCAGGAATTTCTTGCCTTCAGCACCCCACGGCACCTCGGGCCGTCCGAGTTTCGTTCCATCGGTACGGGTCTCGATGACTTCAGCGATAGACCACGTTGAACCAGACTTAACCCACCGCTCCAACGTCCACGTACCCGCCGCCTCGCGGGCCAGATAGACCTCGTTGTCAGTGGACCCGAAGTACATGCCACCCACGTAAGAGGACTGGTAGTAGCCGACCGGCAGCCCGGAGGCGATGATCGGCTCGAACACCCATCCTCGCTGCGGATCATCCGGAGACTGCGAGGAGCTTGGCGTAGCGCCAGTAGTGGCGAATCGGTACACGCCGTAGATGCCGCCCAGCTCGGGCTGATTCTTATCGAACTGCATTGCCGCAATCGAGCCTGACGGGCCGATGTCGAAGATACGGTCGGTGTTGTGGCCAGCATCCGTGTCGTAAGACTGGCGGGCCAGGGTCATACTCGCCGCTGGGATAGCAACGGTATCCGTGAAGACGTTGCCGATGACCGTTCCCGCCGCATTGGTGCAGACGCCCGTATCCAGGTCGATACGGAAGTACCGCGTCGAGGCGTTCGGAGTCGTGATCGGATGGGCATATGTCGTGTAGTGCACATAGTGCCCTACCTGCCGGAACGTGGCGTACGCGCTCATGTGGAACGGGTATGCGGTTCCGACGGTTGCGTCCCAGTCTGTCGTGATCTTCTTATGCCAGCCCGTGCTACCGACAAGCATCGTGTTCGTTGCGGTCTTACGCATCAGGTGCGCATACGTGCACACATCATGGAACGTGACCTGCTGCTCGGATGCTGTTGCGAGACTCTCGTAGTCATGGGGGGGCTGCGCCCAGGCGTAGACGAACGAACGGCTCCACGGCGTGCTGGACGATCGCAGCTACCGGAACCTTGTCATCCTCGAATAGGAAGGCCGGACAGTTGTGGTCGTCAACGCCATACTTGCCGAGGTTCACTTTCGATGCCGTGCCCCGGCGTCGATCGTGGACGGATATGCCGATGGTTCCGTTCTCGGAGACCACGCCCTGATACGCCCGGTCACGGAGTGCGCTGTAGAGCGAACGGGGATTGGTGTGCCATGAATTCACAGCATCCGAGGCGGCATCATCAGTCTTAGCTCCTGCCGACCCAATGGGGGCGTAAGTGCCGTCTCCGACCTCCCTGATGCGAGGCGCCACCACTGCAGCCGTTTCAGTCTCCGAAGTCACCAACTCTGCCACCGCAGCATCATCAGCGATAGCCGGAGGGAGCTCCCACGACACAGTCAAACCGTCCGTCAAATGCACTGTGCCGTCAGGATCGATCGACGCGATACCCGGCCCAGGATCACCCGGCTTGCCCTTCGTGATCAACACACCCGACACGTACGCACGGGATACCGCAGTCGACAAGTTCAGGGGCGGCATCTTCCCGGTCTCGGGATCGATGTCGACCATCGGCACCGGCACGTCACTGTCGGCGAACCGGTCCAATCCCCACGGGACGAATACGTCCAACTGTTGTGCGGCTCAATGTCAGGATCATCCGTACACTCCAAGTAGGCGCGCATCAAACCATCCGCATCCAAATGCACTGCATCAGAACGCGTAGACAGAGTGAATGCAGGATCCACACTGTTCACCACCACCTGACCCGCAGCAGGAGTGGTCGTCACCTTCCCCACCTGAGGAACAGACGTCGCCGTCCCATCCTCAGACGTGAGAATCAGTTTCTCGTTGGGCCAGATGACTTCTCGCCGGTCAACACCGGCCGGAATACTTGCAGTAATAGGAACTCCTAAGAACGAATAAAAGCACTAGATAGGCGCGATAGCGATAGACGCTGTGCCCCGACTTGCGACCGCCGTGGAAGCCGTCACCGAGAAGTCAGCGCCAGGGCCCGCGACGGCACGTGATTCCGTGCCCACGCCGAGTGTCAGGAAAAAGATAGCCGACAAGTGCCCACGGCTCGCATGGCGGCGTTTTGGCCACACGAGGCCTAAGCGTGCATCCAGGAGGTCGCTACGAAACGAAAGACGGAATTCCACTACCAGTTGACTTCATTCGCCGAGTGAAGTTCATTGGCCAGAACGCGTCGTTTGCTAACCTGCTGTTAGAAAACGATCGTGCCAACATGCGCTACTAAATACCGCCGCGAATGCCCCACACGCATATTTGTGCGGTACTGGTGCCATCTCTCATTCGATCCATTCTCGGACATGATCGGTGAGAGAATCCCCGAACGACAGTCCTCCACCCCTACCAAAGGAATTGGAGGACAATGTTATTGAGGGACACCTGCACTGATAACGCGCGCACTGCCGGGAAGGTCAGCTGACGAGAATCGAGTTCAGTGAGCCAAGGGATCCGGTGACGGGTGGTTCGGTCCATACCGGTCCGGGGATGACGTAGACGGCGAAGTAACCATTGCTGTCCCCGGGATCGCTGGGATAGGAAGTGACGACGTCGCATGTCACGGTGGTGAGGCCGACGCGAAACAGTGCCCCGGAGGGATAGTCGCAGGCGCCGAATTGCACTCCGGTGGGCATACTGAGAATGGGCCATCCCCGTGAAACTCAGAGCACACCAACCGACCCCGCCCTGCCTCATGCGGAGTCGGATAGCTCTCATCAGAGGAGCTAGAGACAGACCCTCGTTCACAGATTCCGGCGGTTTGGAGGGCAGGAGTGAACCGGCGCGCAATCGCGACGTTGACGATGGTTCGGGTCAGCCCCGTATGAGCAGTCGGGCTAGTACAAAAGCTGCGGCAATTGCCGAACCGGTGGAGATTCCCTCCCATATGCTGTCGGTCGTGGCACCCACAACCACACCAGAGAGGACTCCAGCTAACAACGCAAGTGCGCCGTCGAAACGCGCCGCACGATTTTGGTGCATGTCGCCAATCCTCCTACCCCGGAAGTATTGAACACCTCGCGACGGTGTCGTGTGAAGATCCTGAGCGCTGATCGACTTTCCCTCCCGAACTGTGCCCCGTCGATTTATGGCGTACCCATCCCTCGCAGGGCGATCGATTGTTGAACGGTGAGTTCTCCTTGCCGGTTTGGCTTCGACCGCAGAATAATTGGTTACTTCGAGTTGTTCGGGCGTCAGGTACTTTTTCTGAGATCGAGGTGGGCGTGGTTGTTGCGTCATGCCTGTTCGGATGTCTACCCGTTCAGGGGCGGTCTATTCACGACGAGGCCCAAGGGGTTGATTCGCCGATGTCGGTATCTGTCATCCGCACGGGATTCGTCACCGAAATCGGTTGAGATCGGATACGGGCCCAAAGTAGGTCTCAGTCAACTCCCCGGTCGTGCCGCTTCCGTGTTAACAGCGGCGAGATCGCGCTGAACACCGACAGGATCCGTTGCGCTGCACCCATTGCGTGGAAGAACTCCATGGCGGGTTCTCGCTGCCTGGCGGGCTGGTGCGAGTTCTCGACCCCGCTGTAGAGATACTTCGAGCGCTGATCTTCGACCGATGGCATCAACTCCCGATGCGCCACAACGTAATCCGGCGGGAGCTAGGTGGCGGGCGTTTCCGTCGCCTCCGGGATCTCGGATTCGTCGTCTGCCCGGTTGATCCAGACACGTTCCGGCAGATCGAGGTTCTTTGGTGCGGCCGCCGCGCCGAAGAGGTAAGGGTGTTTCGCCCGAGCGGCAGCGAGAACACTTCGGCGGTCTGTCGCTTTGCCGGCCGCCAAACCGACGCGAGTATGCAGACTGATCACAGGGAAGCATTGATACCGCAATCCACCCCCACCGTATGACCACTAGAAATAATTGGCGTTCACCCGAAACGGATGAAGCAGAAACTCCACAACACAGCAAAACTCACCATGCAGGCGGCACTTCGACAAGTCAGGGGCCAGTAATTTGAATTCTCCGATTCGCTACCAGTTCCTCATCGACGGAGACGTGTCTGATCACATGGACGCCGCTTTCCCCAATATGAAGGTGGCGTCAACCGCGGGCGGATACACAAGCCTGCACGGCCCGGCAGCCGACTACATCGCCATGAGGAGCATCATGGCTCGGCTCGACTCACTAGGACTGACCATCGCCGAATTACGCAAACTCCCAGACTAATCGGGGCCTGCAAATAGTTCTCCCGCCTGAACCGGCTGAGCCCGCTCAACGCCTGGCGGGAACACGTGGTCCACAACCCTCCTGCCCACCTTGCCTGACAGTGCACTCACGAGGAGAACAGGGTCTAGTGGGACATCCCGACATTCCTCGGGCTGTCCCATCCCCGGGTCAGTAACCTCCAACCATTCGAACACCACGGTCACAGCCATGCCAGCGCAGCGACAAGCAGTACCTCCGTACCCGTATCGAGGGTGGGTTGAATCACCGGAGCAAAAACAGCCGAGCAATTGACCGGAACATCCCGTGGCACCCGACCCGCCAACTCGGCCTGCCGATAGACATCAAGATCGATGCCGCCAAACCCCAATACATGTACGGCACACCCAGAGCGGCCGGAGTGTCACTGAAGTCCTCACTCGCGGCCTGCATCGGCAACACCGTGATGCGCTCAACGAAATGCGCGCGAAGGCAGCTGCAACTCGCTCGGTCGCATCAGAGTCGTTGTCCGTCAACGGGAACCGATCGAACAATACGAACTCGGGGTCCTTCGGCGACCGCGACGCCTGACATTCAGCCGTCACAATCCGGTCGATGGCATCGAGAATCGCCGTACGAGTCGACTCGCTGTACGTCCTGACATTGAGCTCGAGTACCGCATGATCGGCAATGACATTGCTTTTGGCCCCGGCCACGATACGACCAACAGTCAGGACCCCAGGTTCACCCGGCACGGTTTCCCGCGAGATCACCGTCTGAAACCGGGCCACGGTCATCGCCGCCAACACCACTGGATCGACCGTCGCCTGCGGCATCGACCTATGACCACTGCGCCCGTGAACAATGATCCGCTTACTGTCAGGCGCGGACAGGACCGGACCGCTGCGCGTACCGACTACCCAGTCGGAGCGGGCAACATATGCTGGGTGAGAGCGACATCGACCGTTGGCAACTGTTCGCTCAATCGATTGTCGACCATCGCCGACTTGCTCCGCCGGTTGAAACAATGCGATCACGGTGCCGTTCCAGTGCTCGCTCCCGTCGGCGAGCAACTGAGCAGCCCCGAGCAGACACGCCACGTGGACATCGTGACCACAAGCGTGCATGATCGGCACCTCGTCCCCCATCCCCACCCGACGCAATAGCGATACTTGCGTATGGCAGACCAGTCGCCTCCAGGACGGGATGGGGGTCCATGTCCGCCCGCAGCAGCACCGCCGAGCCGTTCCCGCCTCGCAGCACACCGACCACCCCGGTGTCGACACCCGCATCTACCGAAAAACCCACCGCACGTGACTTTTTCACGAAGATTCCTGCCGTGCAGTGCTCCTGATGCGAGAGTTTCGGATGCCGATGCAGATCTCGGTAGAGCTCTTCCTGCCAGCCTCGGAGATCAGCCAGACCGGACAACGCCGCCGGACTACGCGGGTCCGTGGACATCATTATTTTTCCTTCCGTGAGCGGGCAACTGACGTCATCGCAGCACGCCCCGCCGAGGGCATGCCCGGATATCTTGGACGAATGCCGTTGCTGCCCATCGTTCTTCACGCTCCGCGGCGCGCCTGCTCGTCGTCCTGGAAGAAGCCCGCAACCTCAGTCGATCATCACAAAGGGGCGGCACAGAACCGTCGCGCTCGTCTTCGAATCCATCACCGTTCGCCCGCTCGAACTGTGAGAGTAGGAACAGGGGCACAATGACGAACCATGAAACAAGGAAACAAGAATCGGTGGCATCTGCATCCCGCAGTCCGTACGGGTTCGGAGCTGACCCGCGGGGAACGTGCGGCCGATGTGGTCCGCAACGGTATGGGGTCGTGGCCGTTCGTCCTCGTGTTCGTCGCGATTATGGGAATCTGGGCGGGGTTCAACGGCAACACCGGTTTCGATCCCTACCCTTTCATTCTGCTGAATCTATTTTTGTCGATGCTTGCAGGCATGCAAGGGGCAATCTTGTTGATCTCGGCGAAACGGGCGGACGCGATCAGTAGTGAAGTTGCGGTTCACACTCTCGACAACACCAATCAACTCCGGCAGTTGATCGAGGCGAACACGGCCCTGACCGAGACCGTCGCTGAACTCTCGCGGGAAATCCACAAGCATGTCTGCACGTCGGAACACACCGTACGCTGACCGTCACGGTCTCGTGTCCAGCGCGAGCAGCGCCGCATCCGGACTCGCCACGAGAGCATCCGCGGTCGCGGACAGGGTCTTGACGAAGAGGGTGGCAGTAGCTGCATCGAAGAGATCGGACGAATAGACGAGTGCCGCATCGATCCCGGCAGGTTTACCCGTCTCGTCGAATGCTTCGGCGAAGTGAAAATGAAGGTCACACTTGGCGATGTCGAGTGGCCGCGGCGTGACCTCGAAGGTCAGCCCGTCGGATTCGAGCAATGCGGCAGGGAAGTTCTCGAATGACATTGCCACTTGGAAGTACGGGTGCAGCGACGCGTGACGAGGAGGATCGAGGTAGTCGACCAGTCGCTCGAACTGCACATCACTGTGATCGTGCGCCAACAGCTCTACTCGGCGGCACTCGGCTACGAGAGCGTCGAAGTTCGCCGTCACATCGACGTGGGTGCGAAGCACGAGTGTGTTCACGAACATGCCGACGAGGTCGTCGAGCTTCGGATGGCCGCGGCCTGCAACCGGGCTACCGATGATGATGTCGTGGTCACCGGACAGAGCGTTCAGTGTCGCCTTCACGACGGCGTGGACGACAGTGAACATCCCGGTCTCGGCTCGCTTTGCAGACGTCGTCAACCCCCGATGAGTCTCCGGATCGAGCAAGAATCCGACTCGCCCGGCCCCGAATGTCCACATCGAGGGTCGAGCATGGTCGAGTGGCAGAGAAATCTCGCTCGGTGCCCCGTCGAGAATCCTCGCCCAGTGTTCGAGTTGACCGACAGTGAGGTTGGTCGGCGTCTGCTGCGCTCCCAGAATTGCCGTGCGCCACTTGGCGTAGTCCGAGTATCGCACCGCGGTCTCCGGCCATGTCGGGTGTGTGTTCCGCGCGCGAGCCTCGTACGCGGTGGACAAGTCGCGCGCGAGAATGGCAAGGGACCAGCCGTCCGCCGCGATGTGATGGACAACCGCCGCCAATAGATGATCGTCGCGACTGTATGTACATACGATCAAGCGAATGGGGATCTCGGAACGCACATCGAAACCCCGAGAGAGCGTCTGGTGAACGATCGATTCTGCATCGCTGGAATTCCTTTCGACCACCAGCAGTTCCCGCGGAATCTGGTCCGGATTCACTACTAGCGGGCGGGTCGAACCTTCGACATCCGGGTACACGGTTCGGAGTGTTTCGTGCCTGGCCATTACGTCGTGCACCGCCGACGTCAACGCGTCGTGGTCGAGTCTGCCGCGCACGCGAATTGTGAAGGGCAAGTTGTACAGAGCAGGTGACGTGAGTTCTCGACAGATGTTTTCTTGTGCAGGTGAAAGGGCCGGCGGCGAGGTGTCGATGGCTCGTTCCAACGGTGGCACCCGTCCGACGTGTGGGCCGCAGGAACTCGCGAGCGCGGCGGCGCTCGGCGAGTCGAACAGATCGCGAACACCGAGGTTGATGCCGAATTCAGCGTTGAGGCGGCCGATCACTCGCGTTGCAGACAATGAGTCTCCCCCGAGATCGAAGAACGAATCACTGTGGCCGATCTCGGTGGCCGTGAGCACTTCCTCGAAGGCACGGATGATGCGGGCCTCGATCGGTGTTGCGGCCCGCAACGCTTCCCTTCGCTCGAATGTGGGTGCGGGGAGCGCGCTCCGATCGACTTTCTTGTTCGTGGTGAGCGGAACCGCATCGATTCGAATCACCACAACCGGGATCATGTATTCAGGCAACTTCTGTGTCAGAAGACGTTCGATACCTGCATCCGAGTCCCCCATTCCCGGGTGCAGTTTCACGTAACTCACCAGCGCTGGCGAACCGTTGGCAAGATCGTGGACCAGCGTCGTGGCGAACTCGACCGACGGGTGGCCGTACAGGACGGAATCGATCTCACCGAGTTCGATTCGGCGCCCACGCACCTTCACCTGATCGTCTGTGCGGCCGAGGAATTCGAGTTGGGCATCGTCTGTCCATCGGACCCGATCACCGCTTCGGAACATACGCTGCCCAGCTGAAAGAGTGGACGCAACGAAACGCGCAGACGTCTCCCCCGCCCTACCCTCGTAGCCTCGGGCCAAACTAGGTCCCGACAGGTAGAGCTCCCCCGCGGCCCCGGTGGACAGCGGATTGAGCGACGAGTCGAGAACTACCGCCTGGACTCCGTGCATGAGCCGCCCGAGTGTCACACGATCGTCGACGTTCACTACGTCGGTGATGGTGACACTGCATGTCGCCTCGGTAGGACCGTACGCGCTTCGAACATGCACGAACGGCGCCCACCGGCGCATCAGTTCGTACGGTAATTTCTCGCCACCGACTATCAGGAACTTCAAACAGGGCACCCGTTCCGGAGCCAATGTTGCGAGCGCCGAGGGTGTTACGAGTAGATGTGTCACGTCATGGCGGCAGATGAGGTTTTCCAGCTCGAATCCACCAACAGTCTCGGGTGGACAGATCACCGACGAAGCGCCGAACAGAGCGGGCGCGAGCATCTCTACCACAGAAGTATCGAAACTGGTTGAAGCACAATGTAATACAATAGATCGTGAATCGAGATCGTATTTCTCGCGGATATCGGTGGCCAAATTGGCCAGGCCGCGGTGAGTGACCGACACCGCTTTGGGCCGGCCGGTGGAGCCGGAGGTGAAGATCATGTAGGCCCGATGATCGGCATGTGCGGGCTCGGCTCCGATCGACGGCGCGAGAGCACCGGGGTCACGGTCCAAAAACAGCCACTTGATGTTGTACGGTAACGTATTTCGTAATCCGGAAACCGTGAGCCCGATCTTCGGTTTGCACACCCCGAGCATGTCTACGAGCCGTTCGGCGGGGTGGGCCGGATCGATCGGTACATATGTGGCTCCCACACGCGCCGCAGCCCACATTGCCAGGACCGATTCGATGGATCGCGGGATCGCCACGACGACAACATCATCGGGGCCCACATCGGCGGCCTTCAAGTGTCGACTCCAGATGTCCGCCATCCGATCGAGGTGCCCGTAGGTCCATGACCGATCACCGTCGGAGATCGCAACCGAATCGGCCGCGTGGTGCACTGCGGAACGCAGAAGAGAATCAAGACTTCTGGGCTCGACCGAAAGCTCGCCACGCGCCGGCGTCGTGGCTCCCATCTCGACATCCGTCCACAGAGGCGGAGCAGGATGATCCGGCGGCGTGTCGACGAATGCCTCGAGGAACCGAACGAATCGATCATGATGCGCAGAAAGTTCGGCAGAGCTGTACAACGCACCGTTGGCCTCGAGATCGACGCGAACGTTCCCTGTGTAACCGGGGTAGACGTTGAGCGCAATATCATCGACCGGTCCGGTCGTGAGTATCTCGACGTGACCTCGTACCTCACCCAAGGTCAGGGTCCTGTCGAACAACATGACGTTCACGACCGGACCGAACGACTGCACTCTTGACTGCCGTCTGCCGTCAGTCAGAGCGGCAATGTCCTCCCGGCGGTAACGTTGGTGCCGAAGTGCCTCGCTCAGTGCGCTTTCGACAACGGACACCGCCGAGGAGGGTGTCAACGCACCCACTCCGTGAAGTACTAGAGGAACCACGTTCGACATCGCGCCTGGTAACGATCTCGACGCAGCAGTCACTCGTCCGGATACCGGCAGGGACAAACACAGGTCGTCGACACCACACATCAGTGCGACGTATGACGCGAACGCCGATATCACGGTTGCTGCCGAGAGATCGGACAGTGGCACTGTGCCACTCGCCCGCAGCGTTCTTCGCCGAGAAGTATCGGTCGCACTCGTTCCCAAGGACGGAGATGAAGGAACCGACCGAAGTTTCTCGTGCCAGAATTCTCGATCGCGGACACAGCGCTGCGATTCTTGGTATCGGCTTTCCTGGCGGGCAACCTCAGCCAGGCGATCCGACACAATCGAGTCGACCTGATCCGGCCTCACCGGCCCAGCAGACAGATAGATCTCGGCGGTGCGGCGCATCAGAAGTGCAGCGGAGTAACCGTCGAGTGCGATGTGATGCGCACGGTAGTACCAGAACCAGCGATGAGGGCCGACCTGCAACAGATTTGCGACGGTGAGGGCCGTGTCCGGATCGAGAGTTGCTGTGCTCCACTCTCGATTCATCCACGTCATCGCTGCCTCGACGGGATCGTCGTATCGACGAAAATCCAACCTGCCGCCGACCAGTGCCACATCAGGGTCGTCGTCCAATTCCGGCACTCCGTCCGTCACACGTAGACGAAGGCCCGAAACACCGAACTCTCGGTGCGCGGCGACTGTCGCTGATTCCAGCCGAGATGCGTCCAGTTCACCGTTCAGATCAACGAACTGAGCTATGACAAACGGCGTCGTCGGATCGAGGGACTGAGCGAACCACAACGAGCGTTGTGCAGCTGTCAACGGCGTCATCGTTTCGCTCGGATCATGATGATCTCTTCGGTGACCTGATCGGGATCGATGACACCGATCGACTCCGGGTATCGCCTGCGCGACAGCAACACCGGCCCGAAAGGAATCGAGGTCCTCGATACCACCGATGCCTCGGGTTCGTGGTCGGCGAACAGTTCGACGGTGAGATCGATGCCGCTGAGTGCGGACTGGACCAGCAGTATCGTGCCCTCATTCCGCAGGACACCCGGTGCCGTCGCACATATGCGATCGATCAATAGGCGTCCGTCGTTGCCTCCGTCCCAACTGCGGGCACGGCCGGTGCGTGGAGCACGATCGCCCGCAGAAGGAACATAGGGTGGGTTCGAGGCGACGAGGTCGAATCGACGACCGTGAAACGGGGCTAGGAGATCTCGGTGACGGACGCAGATTCTGTGACCGCGGAGTCGCCCGTTCATCCAGGTGCAAACCGCGGCACGTCGTGAGATATCCACGGCGAAAACCGTTCCCGCCCCGGTGTTGGTCGCGCACACGCTCAGCGCACCACTGCCGGAGCACAGATCGAGCACCTGAGAAGACGCATCCGACTTCTCGGCGAGTACGGCGTCGGAGATGAGGCGAGTATTGCTCTGAGGCGCATAGGTTCCGGGAAATCGAATCATCACACTGCGCTCCTGCCGTGGACTTGTTCGGTGGGGATGACTACGACTTCTCCTGCCAGACTGCCTTCGCTCCGCTCTCACCGATGCGATAGACCTGAACCATCGAGCCCACGGCCGCCACGACTGCCATCGCTGCTATCGCGATGGTCACGACTCGGAGCAGCGTCGAACTGTCGGACAGTGAAGTTCGTGTGTTTCGCCACTCGGTGAATCTATTGGTATGCAGGACCCACGACGTCGCCGCGAACACGAACACCGCGATGGACCAGATCAGAAGTTGATCACCGAGTTCTGCGTGAATCTCGATCAACTCGCTGTGGGGCGAATTGTGTTCGAGCCATTCACCTGCATCGGTCGTGATCGGTACGAGTATCAACGTGACGAGGGCAATGGCCGGTGGGAAGATCCCGAGCCTGCGCCGGGCGCCCGGCCACAGAACGGAGCAGAGAACCAAACCCGCCGAGAGCGGAACCAACACGACAACGAAGTGAACGAGGAGTGGGTGAGCGGGTAGTCCGCCGATCGTGGTCAGGCCCATGTCGATCAACGTAGGCAGGATTTCTTGGAGAGTTCTGGGGATCCTGCTCAAACGTGTTCGGTGTCATCGAGCTACCGGCAGCACAATCTCGAAGGCCGAGCCGACGTCCGGTGTCGATTCGACGAAGACTTTCCCTCGGTGCGCGTGCGCGATCTCGCGAACCAGGGACAATCCGATGCCATATCGCCGGCTACCGGCGGGTTGAGTCGGGCCGTGTGAGAATCGGTCGAACAGAATCGGAACCGCTTCAGGTTCGATACCGATTCCGGTGTCGCTCACGCGGATTCTGACGTGGTCGCGATCTCGCTCGACGCGGAGAAGGACGTGCCCTCCTGGACGCTCGTGAGCAAGTGCGTTGTCGACGAGCGCGAGAACCGCTCGGCGCAATGCAGATTCGATCCCCAGGACCACTGGCTCTCCTGTTCCGGCCTTGCTCACGTCGACGGAAACGCCGGATTTCTGAGCATGATCGGCCACACTGTCGCGGACTTTTTCACACACTGCTGCCATGTCCACTCGATTCCGGGGTTGTCCGCTGTCGTCCATTGATGCGGCCATCAACAGGTCCTCGATGACTTCGCCGAGGGCCCGAGTGTCGTCCACCAACCCGTTGAGCTGCGAAACAAGCTCAGACGATTCGAGCGAGTCTCCGCGTCGAGCCAAAAGTTGTGCACGAGTGTGCAGTACGGTCAACGGCGCACGAAGTTCGTGCGATGCATCGGCGACAAAACGGCGTTGCAGCTCGAGTGCCTGCGTCAGTGGCTGAATTGCACGTCGGGACAACAACACCACGACGCCCACAGATGCGGCAATTCCTGTGAGTTCGGCAAATCCGAGTGCAAGAAGTAATCGCTGCCTTCCTGATTCGTAGGGCTCGAGTGCTGCGACCACGACGACGCGACCTTCCGCGCCGTCGGATACGAGAGCTCTGAAGTTACTGTCTTCATCGGTGAAATCCGAGTACCCAGCGGGCGCATCCAGGAGTTCCGCGGTCCCGTTGGGGGCATGCGCGCTCACGGTCACCACGCCATCACTGGAACGAAAGGCCAGCGACATACCGGGCGGTGGATCGTCAGCATCGTCTGCTGTGGCTGCGACCTCTGTCAGTGCAGAACGAATCTGGCGATCCTGTGCGCGCGTATAACCGACATAGGACACTGCTCCGACGATCAGCAACACGGCGCCGAGAGCGATGGCCGCCTGAACCGCAGCCGAACGTCCGGCTCGCCGCAGTCGCACCTCGTCACCGAATCCGATGCCAGACGACTGACCGTCCGCGGTTTTGCTGCGAACAATCATGAGCCGAGCCGGTATCCGAGGCCGTGGACAGTGGCTACGACGTCCCTGCCCAGTTTGCGCCTGAGATAGTGGACATAAGTGTCGACGGTGCCCGGAGTATCTGCGCTCCCGAATACACGCCCCAGAAGCTGAGTCCGAGAAAAGACCTGCCCTGGCGATGCGCACAGAAACCCGAGCAGTTCACTCTCGCGTTCGGACAACGAGGTCACCGATCCGGACTCGGTGTCGGTAGCCGTTCGGTTCGCTCGATCGATTTCCCACCTTCCGACCACGATCGGCACTACGGAGGTTCGGCGACGCAACAGTGCACGCATTCGTGCCAACAATTCGGGAATCTCGAAGGGTTTGACCAGGTAGTCCTCGGCACCGGCATCGAGTCCCTCCACACGATCGGCAACGGAACCGCGAGCAGTGAGGATCAACGACGGTACTGAGCAATCCCTCGTCCGAAGGGTTCTGAGCAATTCCACCCCGTCGATGACCGGTACTCCACGATCGAAGACGAAAGCATCGTAGGTGCGAGTCAACGCCAGATGCAGACCGACTTGTCCGTCGTGAGCTACGTCCACCTCGTGCCCTTCCTCCTCGAAGAGGTCCGCGAGCATGCCCGCCAATTGCCGGTCGTCCTCGACAAGAAGAATTCGTGGTTTCGCGCCCATGCCTGCGAGCCTGCCACGTCCGTTCTGAGAACTCTCCAAGATTGCAGCGCGATCGTGGAACTCGGAGCTCTCCGACGGCACTACCGATTCCCAGCAGCTTCACAGCAGACATGCAGTCCCGGACAAGCACCTCGGCCGATTGTTGAGTTCTCAATCGAACCTTCGAGAGCAGGCATCAGATGGATACACCGGAAGACGGATTTCGACGCACCCGAATCGTCACCGGAGCCCTCGTGGCATTCGGAGTCGTGGGCGTTGTCGGCGGAACAGTACTTGCCTATTCGGATACGCAGGCCACGGCGACCACAGCGACCACAGACGAAACCAAGCAATCGAGCAGTCCACCTGGCGGTAGTTCGACTCCGAACTCGCAATCGACAACTACCTCAACCGCGGCGGCACCGAAGGTGTCGAGCGGAAGTACCACCCCCCACGCTCGATCGGCCGGATCGTGACCACCTCCCTGAGCGTCGCGGGTTCCATGTGGAGGGTGTGGGGCCTCGAAGCCTCGGTCGTGGTGTCAAGACCGGAAGCGATTCAATCGGCCAGGTCGATCATCGACGAGCGTCTTCGCGAAATAGAGTTGGCATGCAGCCGATTTCGTGACGATTCTGAGATTCGAGCTCTCGAAAATGCAGGAGGCATGCCGGTCGAAGTGAGCAGCACCCTTGCCCGGCTGATCCGAACAGCACTCGATGGCGCCGAGCGCACGGACGGCGCGATCGACCCGACAATCGGTGCAGCGCTCGTCGCGCTCGGATATGACCGCGATTTCGCGCTGATCGAAGGCAGGGACGTGCCGATCAAGACGTCGTTCGTCTCTACTCCGCAGTGGACCTCGGTCAGGCTCGACGGACAAACGGTCACCGTTCCCTCGGGGGTCCAACTCGACCTCGGGGCAACGGCAAAGGCACTTGCAGCAGACGAATGTGCGCAAGCCGTCAGCATGTCACTCGACTGCGGTGTGCTGGTGTGCCTCGGCGGAGACATCGCTACCGCCGGACCGACTCCGGACGGTGGGTGGATCGTTCTCGTCCAAGACGGCGACGATGCCACAGCCGATACGGTCGCCATTCCGAGCGGGGTAGCCATCGCTACATCGAGCACCAGGAAGCGTCGATGGTCGCAGAACGGCAGACAGGTGCACCACATCGTCGATCCGCGGAGCGGCACCAGCGTTGATGCCGCATGGCAGACGGTCACTGTCGGCGCCGACAGTTGTGTGTCGGCGAACCTCGCGAGCACCGCGTGCATCGTCAGAGGTTTCGAAGGTGCATGGGATCTCGTAAACACGGGCCTACCGGCGCGGTTGGTGGATCGTGCAGGTGAGATCCGACTACTGAATGGATGGCCGACGAAAGATGCGGTCGCCACTGGCAGAAGGGAACTCTAGTCGTGGACGAAGCACTGTGGGCATTGGGTCGAGGGACAGGTATCACCGCTCTCGTGTTCTTGGCAGTGTCGATGGTTCTCGGAATCGTCACACGGTCCGGTAGGGCTCTACCGGGACTACCTCGATTCGGCGTGCAGAACGTGCACAGGGCCACCTCCTTGATCGGGGTGATCCTCGTAGTCGTACACATGCTGGCACTGTTGGCCGATCCGTACGCACAGCTGAAACTCGTCGACTTCGTCTTCCCCTTCCTGGGCGGCTATCGCGCCTTCTGGCTCGGACTGGGCACCCTTGCGTTCGACATTCTCTTCGCCGTGTCCTTGACAGGAATACTGCGAAATCGCATAGGAAACAAAACTTTTCGACTCGTTCACTGGAGCACGTACGCCCTGTGGCCGATCGCGTTCGCGCACGGGCTGGGAAACGGAACGGACTCAGGACACACGTGGTTTCTCACCATTGCCGTCGGATCAGCCGTCGCGGTGACCGGAGCAGTTCTCTGGCGTCTCCGGACAGACTTCGTCGAATACTCGACCCTGCGCCTCGCAGAAAGGACATGACGTGACAACCGAACCCACCCATGTCGGCCTTCTCGCCGCATGCTCACCCGATCTGGCCACCCACACGGCCCTCCACGGCTACAACCCACGCTTGTCCCGACCGGGTACCTTGGGCCGCCTACTCACCGATGCCGGTCTCGACGGGAAAGGCGGGGCGGCATTTCCCACTGCCCGAAAACTCGATTCCGTCACTGGACGACGTGTAGCGGTGATCGCAAACGGCAGCGAAGGCGAACCACTCAGTGACAAGGATGCAGTACTTCTCGAACGCGCACCGCACCTCGTCCTCGACGGCTTACAACTCGTCGCACACGAGTGCGGGAGCCGAGAAACATATCTGTATGCAGGATCGCAACAACTTCAATTCGTACGGAATGCATTGAAAGAAAGAAGGACTGCCGGGCTGACCGAACCCTTGGTCACACTCGTGGCTTCGCCGAAGACATTCATCAGCGGCGAGACGTCCGCGGTAGTCGGAACGATCGAAGGCCGAGGATCCATTCCTCGAGACCGCTCGGTACACAGCACCGCGGCCGGGCTGAACGGACGCCCCACCGTGGTTCACAATGTCGAGACACTGGCGCACATCGCGCTCATCGCCCGATACGGACCCGAGTGGTTTCGCACGCGAGGACTAGGCGACGCGTCGGGGACGACCTTGATCACCCTGTCAGGCGATGTGACCGTGAGTGGTGTCGTCGAGATCCCCATGGGAATTCCATTGGATCAGTTGGTGACCCAGTATTCGCGTACGGATACTCGATCGATCAGAGCAGTCCTCGTCGGCGGGTACCACGGCGGCTGGATCGATGCGCAAGACTTGCCGACTACCAACATGACAACAACGGCTTTGGCGACGGTCGGTGCTTCCCCCGGCGCCGGAGTCATTCACGTACTGGGTCACGCAAGGTGTGGCCTGAAGGCTTCAGCCGACATAGTTGAGTATCTCGCCGATCAAAGCGCTCGTCAGTGTGGACCGTGCATCAACGGAATGCCTCGGCTGGCCCGCGCGCTATCCGATATTGCCTATCGCTCAGGGCCGGCCCAAACCCAGGAGTCGATCCGATATCTGGCAGATCTGGTCGAGGGGCGTGGCGCATGCAAACACCCGGACGGGACAGCGAAATTGGTGAGGAGTTCGCTTCGCGTTTTCCAGCACGATCTCCGAATGCACGCAGCGGGAACCTGCGAGGTCGGCATACGAATGGGAACAGCATCATGAGCACAAAATCGCCCAAAGTCCTACACATCGATTGGACTACATGCGAAGGTCGAGGACTCTGCACAGAACTACTACCGACCCTGCTCACGCGCGACGAATGGGGATATCCACTCGCATACGATCGCCGACGAGAGCCACACATTCCCACCGAACTCGAAACGGACGTCCAACGCGCCGTCAAACTCTGTCCCAAAGCATCATTACGGATGGTCTCGCAGCCGGATCGCTAAATCCCAAGTCCTCACATAGGCTCCACCTGTCAACCGCACCCTTGCCGACGCCTCGATCGGCGACCGGCCCAGCTGTCTGGTATTGCGAGCCGCCGGCTCCTCTGCTCAACCACAGAATGCCCACAACGGCCCCCTGCCGAGCAGATTGACTAGTTGACCAGCACCCATGCCCGATGACCCCGTTGTTGCGCAAACTTTTCGAGCCTATCGCCTCTCGCGCTGACGGGTCGCTCCGGTTCACGGTTGACGTCCTGGGAGTCCGTATCGGCCGTTCCACACCCACATTGGTGCGGCTGGTCCGAACGTCGCCGGAATTCCAGACGACCTGAACGAAGTCGCCAGGATGGTCGCGCCGTTCACCCCGCGCACAGGCCGCCGCACCTTAGTCCCCCGTCACGGTCTGGCCATACGACAGAGCTGGGACCGATGAGTTTTCAAGCGACGTCAGGTCTGCCTGAGACCCACCGATCGCCCTGTGCACTGAGGAGGCAGTCCCGACCAGCGACCACAGCCGGAGCACAATACCGGCAGATCGAGGGATTCGACACCCCTTGTCTCAAGGACCACACATGAGAGCCACAACAGAGAATCTGCGCCCATTCGAGACCATCATCGGACGATGGCGAACATCTGGCACTGTGCTCGACGAACGTGGAAACCCTGAAGCGGCAATCGACGGCTCCGGCACGTATGGAACGATGACCGAGCACCACAGCGCGGATGAATCATGGACATTCTCGGGGGACACGATGAGCAGCACCCTCCGATCCTCCATGACAGCATCCTGGGAACGGCGAAACACCTCCGGAAACTGGATCCCGTGAATGGACATGCACTTGACCGCAATGCCATAACGTTCAAAATCAATATGGCGGGCCCGGCCAGTCGGAAGGCTTGGTGCGGAACAGTTCCGCGGCTATGGCAGCTCCAGCCGATGAGCCCGGACGTGGTGTCTGACGGAGGTCGTGCCCACCTGCTCATCCATTGAGTGCACAGTCATCGTTTCCTGAACCCCACAAGAATTACACCGATAACAGCGGCCAACAGAATGCACACCAGGATCGCAGATCCGACCCTAGTTTCGAAAACACTGTAATATGGCATATGCGCCGAAACGGTCGACACAAAAGCCAAACCCGCCGACGCCAGCAAAACCATAGCAAACACCAACCATAAGTTGCCCCTGCAGCGCAATGCTACGCGTCTGAACTGCCAACGAAGCAGACCGAGCGCCTGCAGGACCGCGGCGGCGCACCTTGAAGCTGCACGCGCTGATGCCGACGACGGAGCGATCCTAGCCTCAACTCGTCAATGACCGCCAAAGACGCAACCTACGTTCGACATCTGCTACGTCGCAACAGAATTCATGTACGTAACGCTGACCAACGCTCCCGACTTCGACGCCCCAACGACAAGCGCTGGCGCACCCTCGGCTCAGCAACCACATAATCGCGCCATCGGAGAGCAGTCAAGATAATTAATCCGTCCCTGCGGACTTCGACGGAGGCAACCGCCGAACCTACGACGTAATGTCGGTGCATCAAGGGGAAGGAAGATTCGCCATGCGTGACGATGAATTACAGGTCGCTCTACGCCGCCACTGGGAGGCCTCCGATACCAACAACTTCACGGAAGAACATCACATCTACCGAGCTGACGCAGTTCTCGAATATCCCCAGTCAGGCGAGCGTATCCGTGGCCGGGACAATATTCAGGCATCGCGTGCCGCCCAGCCGAACGCGAAACGCTTCACCGTGCAACGCATCCTCGGCGGCGGAGATCTCTGGATCAGTGAACTCGTACTCGCATACGACGACCAACCGTCCTACGTCGTGAGCATCATGGAATTTGAGGGTGAGAAAGTTGTCCGAGAAACACAGTACTTCGGCGAGCCCTTCGCCCCAGGGCCATCTCGCACTCAGTGGGTCGAATAAAATGAAATCTGAACTTTTCGGAGGCCGATCACGAATCCGAAGTCAGCTGGTTCGAATTGCCAACGGTAGTTGAAACCAAATCTGGCCTATTCTCCGTAATGATCCCTGAGAGTGCCAGTAGCTGAACAGCATTCACCTGCTCGGGTAGTCCCAGTCCGGCGCGTGGCACACATGCAACGTTGAGCATCTTGATCCGGTTGACGGGGATCTGGTGTTGCACTGGTTCCCCGACGATGCACACGACAGATTTCCCATTCATCGGCACTGTCGTGAGACTAGCCCGCCGGCTGGATGGCGACAGGAACGATCCGCACTCGATTGCCATACTTGATAATTACAGACCGAGCGGTCGAAATGATTCGCCAACTCAAAGTCGCACATGACACTGCCGTCAAGGCGCGTGCCACGGCAATGGTGACGCAGAGGGCGATGCTGGTGCATGCACCAGCAGCATTACGCGCCGCGATGGCTGGGAAAACACAGATCACCTTCGCTCGTCACTGCGCAGCATTAACCACCGAGCACCCGGACAGTCCTGACGACTCGATACGGATCACACTGACAACCCTCGCCCGCCGGTGCCTCATGCTCGATCATGAGGCACCTGAGTTGAACGAACACATCGACGGGCTTGTGAAAACTACTGCACCACAACTCATTCAACCATAAGAAATCGGGACTGACACTGCAGCCAAGATTTTGATCGTGTTCGGTAACAACCCGCAGCGCGTCAAGTTCGAAGCTGCATTAGCCAAGCTGGCCGGGATCAGTACGATCCCCGCATCAACCTCGGCGGTCATCGGCAGCCCAACGCCGCCAACTACCGAACAGTCATCGTACGCATGCGGTTTCACGAACCCACCAAAGATCTACATCGCACGCCGCACCACCGAAGAAAGGCCAAAAGAACATCATTCGCTGCCTGAAACGCTATGTCATCTGCGAGGTCTATCACCTCGTCAACAATCCCGTGACCAGTGCCGACGCGAGTTGACAACTATAGGAGCAACAGCTATCGAGTCGGTAGAGCCGTGATCGACCGGGCAGGCGACGTATACGACGACGCTGTCCTCTACGCCCGGAGTCGGTCGAGGACACCGTAATATTCGGCGGTTCCGATGCGGATGCCACCTCGGTTGAGGGTCGCGTCGGAACGTCCCGGAATGATCGCCGTTCCTCGACTAGTAATGGTGATCCAACCTCCCGCACACGGTACGTCGTCGGTAAATCCAGTTCATCGACCCGGGCACGAGCCAGAACAGACCGAGCCGACCTGCGCTCGGAAGCTAGAAGATGAAGAATAGTCATCACGAACCTTCCCCAAGGGGCCTGCTACCGCGCCGGCGGTAGCGCATTATTCTGGATCACCCCGGCGTCCCTCCGCTCAACGATGACTCGAAACCAATGTGACCCTGCCACCCGTCCCCCGCGCGGCTACCACCCCACGAATACACCGCCCGTCGCCGACCTGCGACTCGACAACTCCCACGGCACCTGCCGCTGGTAATCGATCACGACTCCATTCGGACAGCGGTACACGCGAAACTCAGACGAAAACCATCCTCCTCCTTCAACTACTTTCATGTTGACCAGAACCAGTTTTCAACCGTCGGCAAGAAAAGCCCCGCCTGTAAGCAAACCTCAAAGCAATTGCAGACAGAGCCTTCTCGCGGACGATGCCCTGAATAGTCAGTCTTCTGCACTCGACGGCGGGGAAGCCGTCGCCAGACCCTCCAGAAGGATTGCCAGACCGCGCTCGGGTTTCATCCTGCCCGCCGTAGTGAGCCATGATCGTAGCCCTCAACCGCAGTCCCGGAAACTCGGCAAGCGGAAGCCGATGCAGGCCAAGTCGCAGGAGGTCGTCGGTCTCCTCTGGATTTTCGCCTATTTCCTGAAGCTCGTTGCTAATACGACTATTGAGGAAACCGAACACCGCCCGGAGGATATGCAATGCGTCTTCGGAGGTGAACCCGACGCATATCGAAGGGCAATGAAACCGCCTGTCAGCCTTGTCGTTTTCCTCGCTCCGAGGAACCCCAGGCGCGGCGCTCATGACATGAGACAAAGGTGAAAGATCCCCACTACAAATTTCAGGCCAAACAGACATCAGATACGAATGCGATGTAGTTGCGGCACTAATTTTCGTATCCGTAACGACGAACATCCGCGACAGGGCGCGCCAACCCTCACGAACCTGCGACTGACTACCGGGCGGTGTAGCCGCCGTCGAGAGCAAGGTTGACGCCTGTGACCCATGCGGATTCGTCAGATGCCAAGTACAGGACCGCGTAGGCCACATCGTTTGGCCGACCGAGTCGCCGGATCGATTGGTTTGCCGTCATCTTCTTCTCGTAGGCGGCCAGCCCACCCTCGTACTCGGCGGCAATACCTTCCACCAGTGGGGTGAGCACAGTACTCGGGTGCACTGAGTTCACTCGAATCCCGTACTTGCCGTAGCTCGCGGCATCCTGCTTTGTCTGCATGGTCACGGCACCTTTGGCCACGTGATATGGCGTGAACTCGTCGTTCCCGATCAACCCGTAGATCGACGAGAAGTTGATGATGGAGCCTGACCCGTTTGTGATCATTTGTGGCACAGCATGTTTGGTGGAGAAGAAAACACCCTTGACATCGATGGCAAAGAGCGCATCCCACTCGCCTTCGGTAACTTCGTGCGTCGGCTTGTCGACACCGATGACACCCGCACTGTTCACCAACACGTCCAGTTTCCCGAAGTGTTCGATCACCTCGGCGTAGACCTTCGAGACCTCGGCTTCGACGCTTACATCGAGCTGCCAAAACCTCGCTTGGCCACCAGCTTCGGTGATCTCACAAGCAGTGCGTTCGCCTGCTTTGACGTCGATGTCGAGGATCGCGACCGACGCGCCTTCTTGCGCAAGGAGAAGCGAAGTCGCGTGACCCATACCCGAGGCCGCACCGGTGACGATCACGACCTTGTTGTCCATCCGACCCATGTTCGAGACCTATCTGTTCGAGGAACTTTATTGACAGCGCGAGAGGCAAGCAATGTCAGGCGTTGACACCGAGCTTTTCGTGGAGATACCCGCGACAGGCTGCCTCTGCCACTGCGTTCCAGCGCTTGAGGTACGCATCGACATCGCCCAAGTCGGCGCTGATGTTCATCCACGAATTTAGTTGTGCTAGATGACTGCCGGGCTGTGGCGCATACTTTCCACAATGGATCTCAATCGGGGCGTAGTGGGCCGTCGTCTCAAGATGAGTCAGCCCAGTCTCAAAGTGTTTCAGGTCATACCCGCCTCTGCCTTGAACACTTGTAATCCATGCCACACCCACCTGTGGACCACATTCATCGAGAGGCTCTACCTCCATGACTTCAAAAACTCAGACTTCAAAAATTCAGTCCGCAGCTAGGACGAGCGCAATACTCATGGCGGCCGGGGTTGCACTCACCGGATGTTCGACCGGCTCACTCAAGAGCGCGGATTCTGCGCCCCCCGCTTCGGCCGGTGTCGTTGGCACCGTGGGTACCCAAGACCAGATTCAGGACATCTCCGCCTTCTGCGGCACCAAACCGCTAACCGTTGCCTACGCCGACGGTTTCGGCAGCAACTCGTGGCGCAAGATCACCCGCACCCTCTTCGAAGCCGAGGCCGCAAAGTGCTCGAATATCGAGAAGGTCCTTTACACCGATGCGCAGGGCGACACGCAGAAGGCTATCTCTGACATCAATTCCCTTGTCGCACAGAATGTTGACATCATCGTCACCTTTGCCGACGCTGGTGAGGCACTACTCCCGACGATCAAGAAGGCCACGGACGCCGGCGTCAAGGTGGTGCCGATGGTCGGCTCGCCCGGAGGCACGCCTGGCACCGACTATGTCGACTTCATTTCCGAGGACATCACCACCTACGGACGGAATCTGGCCGAATGGACCATCAAATCGATGGGCGGCAAAGGCAACCTGGTGATGCTCGGTGGCATCGCAGGCAGCAGCTACTCACAGGGTGTGTTCGACGGCGTCACCGAGGCTGTGAAGCAACATCCGGACGTTACCTTGCTCAACGCTGACGGACCAGTATCAACTGATTGGGAACCGGGAAAGACCCAGCAAGTGATGGCTGGGCTGATCACGAAATACAGCGAAATCGACGGCATCGTCGCCGACTACGGCGGAGGTTCCATCGGTGGCATTCGTGCATTCATCGCAGCGGGGAAACCCGTTCCGGTATGGTCGGCCAACGATTCAAACGAGTTCGCATGCCTGTGGTACCAGTACAAGGACACGCAGCCGAAGTACCAGATTGCCACCGAATCCTCGCGCAACTGGGTAGTTACCGCGGCGCTGCACAAGGGCCTCGCAGCAGCCAGTGGCATACCCAACAACGAACCCTCTACTTACAACCTCAACATCATCGAGGACTCGACCGATCCGGCCTTGGCACCCGAGTGCGAGCCCGATCTGCCGCCGGACGCAATTCTCTCCTCCGGACTTTCCGTTGACCAACTGAAGAAGCTCTTCAACTGAGCGCTGTCATATATGCCCTCTACCACCGCATTATTCACAGACTTACTACCCGGAGAATGACATGAACGAATCAGCGAACCGAAGACTGATGGGCAAAGTCGCGCTCGTGACCGGTGCCGGACGAGGAATCGGACGGGCGATTGCAGAGATGTTCGAACGCGAGGGCGCAACGGTTATCGCAACCGCGCGTGGCGCGGCACACAATCTTGGTCCCGCAGTGAACTATCAACAGCTCGATGTGGCGAGCGAGGCTGGATGGCAGTCTGTCGTCGCCGGAGTTGTAGCCAGCCACGGAAGACTTGACGTTCTGGTCAACAACGCCGGAATCATCGGATACGAGGCCCCTCACGAGCTGACCCTTGACTCGTGGAATGACGTCGTCGCGACCAACCAAACCGGCGTCTGGTTGGGGATGCGCGAGGTCATCCCCAGCATGCAGAGTGGAGGCGGCGGTTCGATCATCAACGTCTCGTCCATCTGGGGCTCGGTCGCCGTCGCTGGCGCGCATGCATATCACGCCTCCAAGGGCGCTGTGCTGAACATGTCGAAGAATGCTGCGATCACTTACGCACAAAACAACATTCGCGTGAACTCGCTGGTTCCCGGCTTTATCGAGACACCACTCACCGACGGCCAGGCAGACGAGATCAACAAGGCTGTCATCGCCAACACACCCCTCGGTCGTGCCGGAGCCACCGATGAAATCGCCTACGGCGCACTGTTCCTGGCCAGCGACGAATCAAGTTTTGTCACCGGCGCAGAACTCGTCATCGACGGCGGATACCTGGCGCAATGAACAACACAACCGAAGTGTCACAGGGAAACCTACTCGCGAGCACCCCCACACCGGTTCCGGGTTTCACCACCGCGCTGGAACTTCGCGGTATCAATAAGTCCTTTGGCGTCGTGCGCGCATTGACCGACGTGCAACTGACAGTCAACGCCGGAGAAATCCACGCTCTCGTCGGCGAGAATGGCGCCGGAAAGTCGACGCTGATGGCAATTGCCTCGGGTGCCTTGGCCGCTGACGCCGGAACGGTCATCATTTCCGGCGCAACATTGACGCACGCGGCACCGGAGCAAGCGCGAGAATTCGGACTCGGCATCGTGCGGCAACACCCCGCTCTCCTACCCGATCTGACGGTCGCAGAGAACATGGCAATCGGAGTCGGGTATCGACGGGTGGGCGGTCTCCGGAAAGCACCCGCGTGGGCACAAGAACATCTAGATCCTTGGCAGATGAACATCGCTGCCGAAAGTCGAGTCGCAGATCTGACGATGAAGCAGCGCTTCATCGTCGAGATCGCCAAGGCGCTCGCCCTGAATCCTCGCGTACTCATTCTGGATGAGCCGACGGAACACCTGAGCGCCGAAGAGGTCCAACGACTATTCCGCAAGATCAGGGAAATCGTCCGCGCAGGTGCGGCCGTCGTCTATATCTCACATCGAATCCCTGAGGTGAAGGAGATTTCGGATCGACTCACGGTGCTCCGTGACGGACAGGTGCGCGGAAGCTTCGCCACGGCAGAAGTCTCGGAGCAAGAGATCGTCGAAAAGGTGGTCGGTCGAGCACTCGAGACGGTATTTCCGCCCAAATGCGCTGCGGCCGGTCAGGACCGGTTGGCGGTCGAAGGACTAACCGGTGCGCACTTCGACGACATTTCCTTCACTGCCAGGGCCGGCGAGATTGTCGGGCTGGCAGGTGTGCAGGGCAATGGCCAGGGTGAATTGATTCGCGCACTCGCAGGTTTACATGGTGCGTCAGGTCGAATCATGGTGTCGGGCAGGTCGGTGCGAGCCGGTAACACCGTGGCCGCACAGCAATCGGGGATCGCCTATGTCCCGGCAGATCGGTTAGGCGAGGGAATTTTCGGTCCGTTACCGGTCGGTTCCAACATCGTCATGACCACGCTGCGTAAGGTCGCGACAGCTGGACTGGTATCGCACCGGCGAGTCGAAAGTGTCGCCGACCGGCAAATTGAAAATCTGTCCATCAAAACGCCCACATCGGCAACGCCGATAAGTTCGCTCTCGGGCGGTAATCAGCAGAAGGTGGTGCTGGCCCGCACTCTCTTATCGGCGCCGACGGTCCTATTGGCAGAGGAACCGACGCAAGGTGTCGACGCTGGCGCTCGGGTCGACATCTATCGGATCATTCGTGAGATCGCCGATTCTGGTGCGACAGTTGTACTACTGAGCTCGGATGGTGTGGAACTGGAAGGGATGTGCGATCGAGTTCTCATTCTCTCCAGAGGTTCGATAGTTGCCGAACTTGCCGGCGAGGAGGTGTCCGAGGCCGCAATCACCCACGCGGCGCTGACATCCACCACGGTTCGGCGGCGCGCTGATGCAGAAAAACCCGACCGTTTCGCCCACATTCGCAGTTGGATGCGCGGTGATCATTCCCCAGCCGCAGTGCTTGCATTGATCTTCGTGGCGCTGGGCGTGGCGGTGAGCGCAAGCAACGCTGCATACCTGTCGGCATTCAATATCAACAATCTGCTATTGATGGCGGCACCGCTCATTTTGGTTGGGGCTGCTCAACATGTGGTGGTACTCGGCGCCGGAATTGACTTGTCGGTCGGGCCACTTATGGGGCTACTAGTTGTGCTGTCATCATTCTGGATAGTGGACGGTGGCAACTTAGTCATCGGTTTGGGGGTGATGTTGGCAGCTGCAATCGCCGTCGGGTTGGTCAATGGGTTCCTGATCTCTCGGCTGCATATGAATCCGGTTGTGGTTACCCTTGCGATGTTCATGGCCTTGCAAGGCATATTCCTGAGTTTGCGCAAAACTCCAGGAGGCACGATCTCTTCGATAGTCGCGGAACAAGTTTCGGCTCGGGTCGGGATCCTTCCGGTTGCCATCCTCGTCGCGATCTCTATCGCGGTCGGTCTCGAAATTCTGCTGCGCACCACTCGGTGGGGCGTCGAACTGCGGGCTACCGGCTCGCATCAAGAGGCCGCCGCCAGCCTCGGCATCAAGACGACGCGAGTACAGATGCTCTCGTATCTCTTGTGCTCCGTGCTGGTTCTTCCTGCCGCGGTCATCATGATGGCTCAGATCGGAATCGGCGACGGACGACCGGGGCTGTCGTACACGCTCTCTTCGGTCACCGTCGTGGTTCTTGCCGGCGCCAGCGTCTTCGGCGGTCGTGGCTCATTTGTCGGCGTCCTCGCCGCTGCACTGCTGATACAACAACTGCTCAACGCTTCGCCCTTCCTCGGACTGTCACAAGCGTGGTCTTACTGGCTGCCAGGGCTCGTCACGATCGGCGCGGCGGCCCTATACGCACGTCTGAGAATGTCGAGGACACGATGACCACACCGAGCGCTCTCGTCAAGGCGAGCACCGTCAATGCGGCAAGCGCAACCAAGAAGCTGCTGTCCGGCAAGGGAAAGGCCATACTGTTCGCCACCGTTATCCTCTTTGCGGTGAGCCCGGTGATCGCACCGGGAAGTTTGCAATCGGCACCGGTGCTGAGCATGCTGCCGTTCGCCGCGGTGCTCGCCATCGCCGCGATCGGTCAAACCTTGGTGATCCAGCAACGAGGGCTGGATCTTTCGGTACCGGGGATGATCGCGCTGGCCGCAGTGCTGGTGACGGGGTTACCACAGAATAACGGCTGGCCCTTGTGGGCAGGAATCGTTGCCGCAGTCATTGTTCCGGGGATGGTCGGCGGTCTCAACGGGTACCTGGTAGCGCGATTCCAGATCATGCCGCTCGTGGTGACGCTGGGGACGAACACGGTGTTGCTGGGAACCGTGTTTTCCATTGCCAACGGGACTCCCGCCGGAGCGTCAGCAGCGCTCAATCAGTGGACGCTCGAACGTACACTCGGAGTTCCGAATACCGCCGCGGTTGCGCTCGTCGTGGTGCTCTTGGCCGCACTCGTCACGCAACGGTCCACTGTGGGTTGGCGTTTGACCGCAGTGGGGGTCAGTGAACGAACCGCATCGGCAATTGGGATCCGAGTTCCGAAGTACCAGATCTTCGCTTACGGATTTGCGGGACTCTGTTACGGCGCGGCGGGCACTCTGCTGGCTGGCTACATCAAGACTCCGGCGTTGTTCCTCGGCGATTCTTACCTACTGCCGACGGTGGCGGCAGTAGTCCTGGGCGGAACCGCATTGACCGGCGGGCTCATCAGCGTCATTTCCACCGGAATCGCGGCCCTTTTCCTCACTCAACTCAGTCAGATCCTGCGCGCGGTGGGTTGGCCTGACTCCTCGCAACTCATCGCTCAGTCAGTGGTGTTGATCACGGTGGTGCTGGCCCGAGAATTCGTCCCCGTCGCCATCAGAGCGGTAAAAGCGTCACAGCGTCGTAGCAGAAGTCGCGAACCTGCAGGTGCCGCTGCCTGATCGGCAACGGCAGGCGTACCGGTTGGCCATTACGTGTCCAGTCCAGTCGGTACGCCTTCATCCGATACACCGTTATCCATGACAGCGCGAGAATCTCTGCGGCCATTGCTTTGTTACCATTTACTTCGGCGAGCGCTTTGTGAATGGCAAACCTCGACCCGTTCGATCATGTTCCACGCCGTGTCTGCGCGAATAGCCTCAGAAAGGTCGAGCGTGCGACAAATAACCTTGTCACCCATAGGAAGCCAGTCGTGGGACAATCCTGCGCAGTTCTTTGAGGTTGCCCTGCCACTGATATGCCTCCAGGAGTCCGATGGCGCCTGGCCGAGGTACCAAGTCGATTCCGGGAAACCGAGTCGGCGAAAAATCGCCAGTGCGCCAACGTCACCGGTTCGCTCCCGAAGCGACTGCAACCATACGGTATTCGCTTCATATTTGAGCCTGAACGCCTCGAGATCCTCGCACGACGCGGAGGTCATGGTGAGCAGCACCGAACTCTTTCGATTGCCGCGCTCGACGAGCAGGGCATGCAGTCCGTCGATTTTCGGTGCGTCCAGGCTCTCGATTCCGCGAATCACCAGCGGTCGTTCCAGTTCGAGTCGCGAAGACAAACTGTCCCAACTACTTTCGGTCCCTCTTATCGCTTGTCTTCGCCTCGCTGGACTCCCTGATCCCGGGCGGGGCATTTCAACGCTCCCAGGTCGTAGCGGAGGGCCTTAACCGAGTCGAACGCTTCGCATATAGTTCAGAGCCGTCCACGCAACGCTCGGCTGGGTACCCCGCTAAATATTTGCATCATCTAAAACAGTCAGCGAAATAATTCACTGGTGTTGCAGCGCCCCCCTCGGATTCGCCCTGCCGGCGGGCCCGTCTACCGCTCCGTCGATAGACACGAATCATGTTGCGTAATAGCAGTTTATCGGTCCATTTGACATGCGTAATCTGGGCATGCAATGTGACGATACCGCCGCCACAACAACGACGAGTGGGCCCATCTCATCGCAGATGGGGGCGGGCGGGCCCAATCCAAACTGTTCACCAAGACGGAGACCGACTGCAAGATGTAGTGTTCGCGATTGCGAAAATCCAGCGCAATACCCCGTAGGTACTCGACGTGAACCGTGCCGGGTTTGATGCCGCATCCGTTTCTGTGAAGGATGCAGATCATGCCCAAGCGTTACCAACTCGAGCAACGTGAGCGAGCCGTCAGGATGGTCCCCGACCACCTCGACGAATATCGGTCGTTTACTCCGCATGTCAGGTGATAGGCCCGAAACTCGGTACCGGCGCCGAATCGCTCCGGAACTTCGGCCAAGCAAGCCCAGATTGATGCCAACCAAGTTCCCGGTGCTACTTCTGTGGAACAGCAACGCATCAAAGATCTCGAGCGTGAGAACCGAGAACTTAAGGAAGCCAACGATATTGAAGAAGTCGGCATAGATTTCCTCGCGAGGGAACTCGACCCTCGCCGCCGCTGATAGTCCAGTTCATCGACGACATGCGTGCACAAAATTCCAGGGTCGAGTCGATCTAATGAGATCGGTAAGCGTGTCGGCACCGGACTTCTCGAGTCGATCCGAGTTCGAACTCGGTCTTGGCAGACCGTAGCCGGCGTCGGCGCGGGTACCCCCATCCTGCCCCTGCCGAAAGCGGGGTCAAGTGTCGAGCCGCTGACAGGTGATCACTTCGTCGAGCGGAACGTTCAGTCCTGACGGCAGTGCGTGACACCGATCCGCTGGTGGGAGATCGCGCTACAGCCGATGCGATGGCGGCCCCTGAGGCCTGCTCATTGGGGCGCTGGCCGACCTTCTGCCGATGTTGAACTCGGTTAGGTCCGTGGCCCACTCGGTGTGCCGGAATTCGGTCGCGAATTGGCGGTTCAACACGTTATCGGCTGCCTCGCCGACTTCTCCTCGGAAGGAGTTGTACCGTTTGCGACGACGCACCAGGCACTGCAGTCCGAGGGTGCACATCAGTGTGAGAACGGTTTTCTTCGACACCCTCCGTCCCTGCCGTCGCAGGATTGCGAGGATACGTCGGTGCCCGTAGGCGCCCTTCGCATCTTCGAAGGTCTCACGAATGGCTTCTTTGAGCTCAGCATGCCGGTCCACGCAACGGCGTCGATTCCGATGGTCGTAGAACGCCGATCTGGGGAGGTGCGCGATCTTCCGGCAAGAGTGCCAGCGGAAATTGCGCCTTGAGATCATCGACAGCTCGAACTTTCGCCCGTCGTTCCTGCGACCTCAAGGCCCGCAACTTCCCAGATACGCGAACTCGGCGCGAAGTCGTTCGTTCTCCGTGCGCAGTGTCTCGAGCTCGCTTTTCGTCAGGGCAATCCCCGCGATCGACAGGTGGCCTGCCTCGCTTCTTCGGGCGCAACCCGTCCTCGCTGTCGCGTCGATAGATGACCGCCCAGTTCGCTACCGTCGTGGGCGAGGGTAGTTCGCACTCTTCGGCCAGAGCCCTTCCGGACTCTCCGTTGACGTGGCGACGCACGATCTCGAGTTTGGTCTCGAAATCGTACTGTCTTCAGTCTCTCGTCACCAGCGCACCTGCTCCCCGCAGTTTGGCCCGTTTTTCACGGGTGGTATCGTCCCACATCCGATCTTGCGCGGCATGTGCAGCAGCACCGTGAATCTGCTGGTCCGCTCGACCACCGTGCCGATCGCCGAACGACAATCCAATCATCAAGTCCCCCTTCCAATGTCCCGCAATGTCGCGACTGTCGACTTCCTCGGGCCGCGCGGCGATGGTGACTTCGTCGGTGATGAACCCGGCCGGTCGCTGCCGTGCCCGGGCGCGAGGCCTACGCAACACTCGCCCTGTCCGCAAACAGGTCACCAGCTCCCGCTCCAGCCCGCCACGTCCTTCGATATAGAACGATTGGTAGATCGCCTCGTGCGAGATACGCATCGACGTATCGTCAGGAAAGTCGATACGCAACCGATTCGAGATCTGCTGCGGACTCCAGGCAGTCGTCCACCGACGATCACGACGCCAAAGCTTATTGCGACCTTTCCATCCCGCGACATCCGGTCCGGCGACCACTGTTCCGTCTTCGGCATAGACGTCTCCGGAAAGCTTGTCTTGCACGTACTCTCGCAACCGTTCGCGCTCTGCGAGCTTCGCCGGCTTCGGGCGCCTCACGGCGAGGTCGGCCTTCCATTGCGCGGTAGAGGCGCGGTACTCGATCGGCCCGCTTCGGGTGGCGGCGTTGCGCCGCAACTCTCGCGAGATCGTCGACGGCGACCGCCCGATGTGGCGCGCAATTTCCGGTACGCCGATCTTCTGGGCTCGCAACATCGCGATATCCTCACGCGCGGTGAAGGAGAGGTATCTCCGCGAGACCGGGTCAACTCAATGGGCGGCATACCCCCAGCGTGCCGGAACCACCGTGTGCCGACCCGTGCCGACACGCCGCACGCGATAGCGGCATCCTCGCTGGTGAGACCCTTTACGATCTGCGACCAGAATGCTCGTTCGAGGTCCCTGCGTACCGGAGGTCGCCCCGGTGACCTCATCACCGCTCGCCCGGTCAACGCTGCCACCCATCCTGGCGGTCGTCCCCTCTAACACCTCCATTGCCGAGATGTTGCCTCCACCGGTTGAACCTGGCCAGTATACGTCAATTGTGTTCACCGACAGAATAATTGAGGCCAAAATCGATGCCTACGACAAGGCCCTCGCGGAGTCGAGGATCGGACTGTTCAAGACAGAAGCAGTTTCCAAGAGCGGTCCGTTTCTGCAGGGTCCGATCAAGACGATCTACGACATCGAATTCGCGACAATGGAGTGGGCGGATTGGTTCAACACTCGCCGCCTGCACAGCACTTTGAACTACGTCCCTCCCGACGAGTTCGAGGCAATCTATTACTCTCAACTACCGATTCTCCAGCCGGAGATGTCGCCAGCATAGGAACGGCAAGAAACCCGGCACGGTTCAACGAGCCGACCGTTGATCGCCTCGACCAGACCATTCGATGCTCCGGCATCGAAGGACTCCAGGATTATCTTTCCTGCGTCTCCAGAGACTGCGACCGAGCTGAGCTAACTCCGCAAGCTCTTTCGGGGCACCAGATTTGATGCGTTTGAGGCGATCGACCAGATAGACCAGATAGACCACCAAGCGTCCCAACGAACGACATAGTGCAGACTCCCTTGGTGCACCAGTTCGAAGGTTGCGCCAGCCAAAGTTGGGTTGCCCGCGACACCCCTGGTGGCACGGTGCCATGTCTACGAAGGCCATGGACCGCACCACGAGCGGTGGTGGCATCAACCTCGTACCCCGACAAAAGCGAGCCTTGGCGTCGTAATCAGATTACGTTGACAACAGCCACAAGACACCGCTTCTCCCCTCGCGTCCGGTATCTCGTTCGTGCGTCATTCAAGGGGAGAGAGCGCCGCGCGGTCGAAACTCCAGGATGATCGGACAGATTGGTGTTCAGCGGGTGAGCATGGCCGAGTCCGCGAGGAATGAGGTGTAGCCGTCTGCTTCGGCCTGGCGGCAGTACTGCTGGTATACGTGCCCGCCACCCATGTAGACCTGGAATTCCTCCGGCTTGCCAGGGACGTTGTCGCCCAGGAACCAGGCCTTGGCTTTCTTTCCCTCGCTGTACATCACGGTTGCCTTGCCCGTTCGCTCGGTCTCTTCGACCCACCAGCTTTCCGACTCAGGTGTGGCCTCGAAACGTTCGACGCCATTCTCCGCGGCCCAGACCAAGGCGCGCTGCAACCATTGCGCACCGAGTTGGATCGGGACGACGAGGTTCGAGTAGGGTGTCTGCGGCCCAAGGGACATGAAGAAGTTGGGGAACCCGTGCGCGCTGATCCCCAGATTGGATCGAAGGCCTTCGTCAACCCACTTGTCGCGCAGGGTGACTCCGTTCCTGCCGACAATGTCGATGTTGGTCAGCGTTCCGGTCATGGCGTCAAACCCGGTCGCGAAGATAAGCACGTCGATCTCGTACTCGGTGTCGCCGACGATTACGCCCTTTTCGGTAATCGCGGAGATCGGAGTGCCCGCCACGTCGATCAGATGAACGTGATCGAGATTGAACGCCGCATAGTAGCCGTGGCCGGTCGGAACCCGCTTACCGTTGAACGAGTAGTTCTTCGGCGACAACAGGTCGGCGGTCTCAGGATCCTTGACGATCTCGCGGATTTTCGAGCGGATGAACTCGGATGCCAGTTCGCTCGATTCATGGTTGCTGGCAAGATCGTTGAAACATTCGTTGGCGAAGTGGAAACCGCCCTGGTTCCACTTGCTCTCGAAGATCTCGCGGCGGGTCTCGTCGTCGACCTCCAGCGCACTGTATTGCGCCGGTTCCATAGCCACCCCGAACGGATGGTTTGCAGCCTTCTCGTAGATCTCGTCGTAGTGTTCCCGGAGGTACGCCATGTCGTCCGCGGTCACGGCCTCGTTCGAGGTTTCGACGACGTAGTTCGGCGTCCGCTGGAACACGAAGAACTCCGCCACCTCGGGCGCGATCCTCGGAACGATCTGGATGCCCGACGCACCGAGGCCGATCAACCCGACGCGCTTGCCCTTCAAGTCAACACCGTCCTTCGGCCAGTGCGATGAGTGGCACTTCTCGCCGGCGAAGGTATCCAGTCCCGCGATGTCCGGATAGATGGCCTGCGACAACACGCCCATCCCACTGACCAGATATTTGGTCGTGATTTCGCGGCCGTCGGCGAACCTCACCGTCCAGGTGTTTGCGGTGTCGTCGTATGCGGCCGACTCCACCCAGGTGTTCAGTTGAATGTCCTTGCGCAGGTCGAGCCGATCCGCGACGAAGTTGAGGTAGTCGAGAACCTCGCCGCCGGAGGGGTAGCGCTCGGTCCACGTCCATTCCTCGCGCACCTCTTTCGAGAACGAGAACGAGTAGTAGCTGTACTCGCTGTCGGTACGCACTCCGGGGTAACGGTTGACCCACCATGTTCCGCCGATACCGGCTTCACCGTCGACGACCAGTGTGCGGAGACCGATGTCGCGCAGGTGGTGCAGCAGTGCGAGACCGGAGAATCCAGCACCGATCACGACGGCATCGTAATCGCGGGAAGGGGTAAAAGAATTGCTCATGTCGAACGTGGTCCTTTCGGGTTTCTGCTCAGGCAATGGTGTGTGTCGTGCTCTCGGCTGCGCCCACTGCACGGCCGGTGCGGTACCAGGTCGCGATGGCGGCGACGGCATCGTCGGCCGCCTCGTGAAGACCCGCCTGAAGTGGGAAGACGTGCTGTTCGCCCGACGCGCTATGAAAGGTGACATCCGCTCCGGCCGCTACGGCACGTTCGTGCAGCCGCGTCGCGTCGGCGTACAGGGATTCGGAATCAGACGCGGTGATATACAGCCGCGGGAACCCCGTGAAGTCGGCGTACAGCGGATTGACCAGCGGATCAGTCGGTCTGGCGCCACCCGCGAGGTACCGGTCGATGTTGCCCTGCAAACCATCTCGGGTGATCAGGAAATCGGTATCGTCGTTCGTCGCGAGAGTGGTGCCCGAGTTCTCCATATCTAGCCACGGAGAGATCGTCACCACCTGGCCGGGGTGAGGCCGGTCCTGGGCCAGCAAGCGGAGCGTCGTCGCGACGCTCAGGCTGGCTCCCGCACTATCGCCGACAAATGTGATGTCGCGCGGCGAGATCCCTTCGGCGAGCAACGCCTCGAAGACGGCAGTCACGTCGTCGAGCTGCGCCGGGTACGGGTGTTCCGGCGCCCGTCGGAAATCCGCAACGAAAGCGCGTGTACCGCAGGCTTTGGCCAGGTGACCGGCCAACTTGCGGTGGCTGGCCGATGATCCGAGTGCGAAGCCGCCGCCGTGCAGCACGAGCAGCACTTCCCGCGGGTCGGCGGCGAGCGGCTCGACGGAGATCCCGGGAACCCCACCGAAGGTGGTGGAGCGGTAAGTCACGCCCTCCGGTTCCGCGGTCACACGCTGCCAGTCCTCGAAGACCCACCGCATCATCTGCAGTGACATCAGAGGATTGGCTTCGAACTCCGTTGTCCATTCGGCGTAGATGCGACCCAGTGGGTCTGTTGGTCGAGTTATCGGCATTGCGAGCTCCTGTGCGGTCATCGATAGACGCGTCGCGAGCCGGATTTCTCTCCGGTGACGTCCATCACGACCACGAGAATGCCGCTCATCCCATCATGTTTTTCGGGAGTGTCGCATTATGAGTCACCGCGATCTCAACACGACCCATGCCGCACAAGACCCGGCTCGCGCCCGAGCCGCCGAGACCCGGCCCACCGAGGTGTCGACGGCAGGTGAAAACTGATCAAGATACGGCACCTTGGGTTCTAGTCAACGTCGCAACACCGACGGATCTTGTGACTCTAGTAGAGCCGTGAACAACTCTGTCGGACAACGGTCTTGGAGGACGACCCTGGGACGGCTGTTGAGTTCGTTCTCAACGGCCAGCAGATGCTCCGGCGAGTGGATGGCGAGGTCCGTTCCCTTCGGGAAATAGTCACGCAACAGTGGAATGGACCCCAAAAGTTGGACACCGAATCTAGGTATCCTTCTTCAGGGAGTAGTCAGATGCACTCGAAAAGCACGTTAAGCCACACCGACGCCGTATCGGCGCTCGAACTGTTCGAGCAGGGCTACACGGCCAAGTCCGTGGCCATTTCGCTTGAACTCGCCCAGAACCCTGTCCAAATGTTGTATCAACGATGGCAACTACGGGAGCAGGTGCGCTGGTGACGAGAGACCGAAGACAGTACGACTTCGAGACCAAACTCGAGATCGTGCGTCGCCACGTC
>NZ_JAWLRZ010000013.1:0-129273 GCF_033142425.1 Rhodococcus sp. IEGM 1366 | reverse complement strand
TCCTCTCGACCAAGCCAATCGCGCCTTGGTCGATCTTGCAGCAGACAGAACTATCGGTGCCGCAGTGCTCGTGCCATGACAACCCAGCACCGCAATACACCAGCTATGGCGTCGATCATCATCGGCAGCAATATGTTTCGTGCTGTTCACTTCGACAGGGACGGCGTGGTGACCGACAACGAATCCGTCTCTCTGCGTGGCGTCATCTCTGCCACGACCTGACCAAGAATAGCGATGTGGGCAATGCGGAACTCGGCGACGATTACCGACAGTACATCGATTGAATGGACCGGGGGGTTCGGCCTGAGTTCCTACCTCCATTCGAGACACGTCGTTGGCCAGAACCACTTTTCACCGTCGTTAACACTACCTTGGTCCCGTACAAACCAGCGTCACCTCAGAAGTGCACGCACCTGCCTCCGGTGTCGAGCACGATTTCGTCGACCGTTTTCGCGATGTTGACCGACGCAGAGATCGAAATACCAGACGTTCCATGACGACGTCCATGGCAGGATTGCCCGTCGCGAAGACGCAACCGCGAGGTAAATGCTATTTAGCAGGTTCGCCTTCGGGTGAACTATGCATGCAATGCCGCGTTCACTGCCCTCCCCAGCCGCATCGAAGAGAGTCAAAACATCAGCGTCGGAATGAAACTGACCCCCGATCCCTACATACAGGGCGTGTAGGAGTCACACCGACGCTGCCCTTCGACCCCTCCGAAATATCGACCTGGAGAGCATCACGGAGGAGCGATCAGCTTGAGAATCTCCGCGAGCGCGTCCACACTATGCCCTGACACAAAGTGATCGATCCGCGGCAGAATTTCGACGATTCCGCGCTGTATCGGCTCGTAATCCTGTTTGGCGACATGAGGATTCGCCCACACGATGGTGCGGTAGAGGCGCCTGACACGATCGAGCGCGGTTGCTAATACATCGGGATCTCCCGCGTCCCACCCGTCGCTGAAGACGATCAGAACCGGACGGCTCGTGCGGCCCCTCGTTCGTCTCCAACTCGCGAGTTGTTCGAACGATCGACCGAGGTCGGTGCCTCCGCGATCGACAACCATCGCTCGCCGTCCAGCCGAACCTCTTGGCCCGGCAAGTCCAACGATCTCGCGGAAGGTAGTGCCGAATCCGCATACACGAACCGGGCCCGGGTAGAGAGTGGCAAACGTGGAAGCGAACTCGAGTATTGCCTCAGAGTAACCCGCCATCGACCCGGAAACGTCAATAGCGATGTCCACAGACTCGAAACGAGGAGCCACTCGTTTGGTGACCAGCGCTGCAACGTCACCATCGAGTTCGACGAGAGCGCGTGCAGTCGCGGCCATATCGATATCGAACGATCGACGAGAACCTCTACCGTCCGACTCGCGTCGATGACATGATGCGGTCATTCGACGAATCGATTCGAGCAGGCGCGGCATCGTCTCGGCCGGTACAGCAGTAAAGTCCAGGTTTTCCAGCCGTTCTCCGGTGGCAGCCTTTCGAACTTGATGAACCGCAGGTGGCAACTGCGCGGCCGAGTCGCTGTCGGCGTCCATACCGATTAACTGCAGGGTCGCTTCGGTCTCGCTGTCGGGTGTGCCTTCTCGCAACGCTAGGTGCAGCTTCCAGAACAAATTATCGAACAGGATCTGTTCTTCTTCCGTGCCACACAACAACGAGCGTCCCGCCTGGTGTAACGTCCGAAGCGTGGGAGTGCCGAGGATGTCGACCGCGTCGGCGAACACCGCAATTCGGTCGACGCTGCAAGGCAGACCATGGGCTCGAAGCAGACTGACCACTTCGATCACCGGCGCAATTGTTCCCGGGTCCCCACGGCCGGCCATCTAGACGGCTAGGAGCGTTGTCGGCACGGTGATACCCGCGAGAGCAGCCTCGTCGGCTGGGTCCTTGATCAACATCTGCGCGAGCATGCGGAACTGGGTGTCATCATTGATCGACGTACCCATGATCGTCAAAGCCTGGGTGAAATCGATAATTTCGGACAGTCCCGGCGGGCGAAGCAGATCGGTTGCGCGGACCAGATCTACGTAATCGACGATGGCGCGAGCGCGAACTACACTCAGGCCTTCGAACCGCCGGAGAAGGATCGTCAGTTGTCGGTCACGGTCGGGATGTCGGAAATAGTGATATAGGCATCGTCGTTTGAGCGCATCGTGCACGTCCCGGGTGCGGTTGGATGTCAGGATCACCAACGGTCGAACATCGGCCGATGCGGTGGAGATCTGCCCTAGGTGCGGAACAGTGATCGAATAGTCTGATAGGTATTGCAGCAAAACGGCTTCGAACGCTTCGTCAGCGCGGTCCACTTCATCGATCAACAGTACCGTGTGAGGGTTTTCCAAGGAACGCAGTAATGGTCTCGTCTCCAAAAATCGACGCGAATAGATGGAGCGGTCGCCGCGACTGTCGGCAGCATCGCCGCCCTGCTGTATCGAGCGTAGGTGCAGTACTTGGGCAGTGAAGTCCCATTCGTAGAGTGCTGCATTGGCGTCGACACCTGCATAGCACTGAAGTTGCACCAACTCGCGGCCGGTTGCTGCCGCCAGCGCTCGTGCCAGGAAGGTCTTTCCACACCCGGGTTCGCCTTCGAGAAACATTGGTCTGTCGAGTTTGGAGGCCAGGAAGACCATGTTGGAGACGTCGACGTCAACCAGATACCCGTGGTCCTCCAGTGCGGCGTTTACTGCATCGGGCGAGGCGAAGACGTTGTTGTCATGACCGGGGGGTTCCGTCGTCACCTTTTCACCCCCGCATTCCGTTCAAGCGTGTGGGGGTCGGCGACCACGTTGTCGCGCCACGACGACGAAATCCAATCCAACGACAATGGCGGATCGATATCGTTGAGAAGGGCCCACACTCTCGGCGGTGTCAGCGGCAGGGACTGGACGCGTTTGCCCGATGCACTGGCGACAGCCGAAGCTACTGCCGATCCGACAGCGACGATGGGTATTTCACCGGCCCCCTTGGCTCCCAGTGGACCGTACGATGGGGCGCCTTCGAATAGATCGATGGATATCGGAACGACATCGCTCACACCCGGCAGTCGATACGTCTCGAAGCCTGTCTGCTCGATGCGACCCAGCGCATCGATGGTGATCTCTTCGTGAATCGCGTAGCCGAGTCCCTGGACGATCCCTCCCTGGATCTGACCGCCAATGGCCCGAGGATTGATCGCACGCCCGACATCTTGCACGGTGCGGTACGCGAGGATTTCTATGTGGCCAGTCTCGTGGTCTAGGGCAATTTCGCAGTCGTGGACGGTATAGATAGGCATCTCGATGCCATCGACCATGTGCCCCGCAATGCAGCCTGGTAGCCGGTCTACACCCTTTCGGTTGAACGATCCGGAGCCGGATATCGGGCCGAATCGGTTCTGCGCGTGACGGGCTATCTGTTTGATGGTTGCCGTAATCTGCGGGATCCCGGTTACCTGCACTGCTCCGTCGATGAACTTGAGGTCATCCGGTGATGTTTCGAGGAGGTCGGCTGCGACGATGATCATCTTCTTACGGACCTCTTCGCATGCAGCGGTCGACGCTCCGCCCAACGACACGGTGGTTCTGCCGCCGCCGACCCCGACGTCGTATCCAGCGGAATCGGTGTCTGCCGCACGGACGGTTACGTCATCGAATGGTATTCCGAGACTCACAGCGACGATTTGGGGTATCGATTGCATCATCGAACCCGATCCGATCTCCACACCCGACGTAACCACGGTCACTCCGCCGTCAGGATTGAGGTTGACCGTGCACGCTGACGGACCCACGAACACGAACCACCCGGCCACTACAGTCGAGGACCCGTACAGTCGCCCATCGGGTAGCTTTCCATCGACTACACGTCCCAGTGCCTTTCTGGGCGTCTGCTCGCGCAAAGTCTGCATTCGGTCGAGCATCGGAAGGATGATGTCGCCATCGAGTCGTTGCCCGATTGCATTGACAGAGCCGTCTCGGACGGCGTTGATACGAAGGAACCGATCCTTGTCAATACCAGTCGCGGTGCAGATTTCCTGGGTATGTAACTCCAAGGCAAAGCTGTTATAGGTACCGTTACACGACCTGAACGCGCCCGTCGGTGGTGTGTTGGTGTAGACCGCTTGGGAAACGAGACGTACTGCGCCGAGTTCGTAGATTCCGCCGAGGGTGTACGCAGTCATCGCGGTGAGGAATCCCTGCTCGCCGCTGTACGCTCCGGCATCCATCAAGACAGTCGCCTCGCGGCCGACGATATGTCCGTCTCGATCGATTGCCGAGCGAATCTTGATCTCGGCGTTGTCCCGAGCGGGTGCGGTCAGCATCTCCTCTTGTCGTGAATTCGCAATGCGAACGGGACGGCGCGTCTTCTTCGCAAGAATTGCCGCGAACGCTTCGAGTGCTGCTTCGAACTTTCCACCGAATGCGCCCCCCACTGCTGGCACGACCACCCGTACCGAGGACTCGGGCACATCCAGTAGTTCGGAAACCACCGTCCTTACGGTCCAGGGAACCTGGGTGGAGGTCTCCACGGTGTAACGGCCGTCGTCGAAGGTCGCTATGCACACTCGCGGTTCAAAGTAGGCCTGATTTTGCCTGCCCGTATCGAAGCAGCTTTCGACTACTGTGACGTCGTCGCGGGCGAATGCGGCGGCGGTGTCTCCTCGCACAACGGTGGCTTCCCAAGCGACATTGCCAGCTCTCGTGCCGGGTTCGGTCTGCTCGTAGGTCTCCCAGTCTGGGTGAATCAGCCTGGCATCCGGTGCAACTGACTGCGCCATCCTCACGATGGGGTCGTAGGGTTCGACGTCTACCTCGATTAGTTTGCAGGCGTGTTCTGCGATTTCCTGTGTTTCAGCTGCTATCGCAGCGAGAGGTTCGCCATAGTACCGAATGAGTCTGTCCGCGAACAACTTTCGGTCGCGAACACCGATTCCCTCGAATCCTGGGGCATCCGCGGCGGTGATGATGGCGCGTACACCGTCGACTGCAAGGGCGCGGGTCGTGTCGAGTCGGGTGATGCGCCCAGCTGCCACATCCGACCTCCGCAGTGCGGTGTGCAAAACGCGGGTCGGGTATGTGTCGATGGTGAATCGCGTTCTACCTGTGACTTTGTCCGGTCCGTCACGTCGAGTGGCGTTGTGTCCGATGCTCATGAACGTACCGCTTCCTCGCACAGTCGTACCAACGTTGTCGAGATGGTGTCGAGAAGTCTGGTGTAGCCAGTACAGCGACACAAGTTGCCTGCGAGCCCTATCTCGAGGTCCTCGCGAGTGGGCTCTGGGTTGTCCGTAAGTAGCGCGGCCAAGGACATGGCTATTCCAGGGAAACACATTCCGCATTGCACCACGTCGTCGCCGACGAAAGCGTTCTGAAGCGCGGTCAGGACCTTATCGGATGGGCCGATGGATTCGATTGTCCGAACGCAATGATCAACTGCCTGGGCGACAGGCGTCAGGCATGCCGCAACAGCACGTCCATCGAGCAATACTGTGCAGGATCCACAGAAGCCCTCGCCGCATACGAGCTTGGTTCCAGTCAGATGTAACGACTCACGAAGGAACCGGGCCAGCGGCATCATCGGGTCGACGTCGACTGTGCACCGTTCGTCGTTGACGTCGATCGCGGCGTCAGTTTTCATTCCGGTTCTCCTAACTTCGCTTCTTCGAGCTTGTGCAGCGCACGCCGAACCATAGTGGGCAGCACAGCTCGCCGGTAAGCGGCGGGAACGCCGACACTCGCTGTGACAGCGATCTGTTCCCCCAGCCTCTTGGCATGTTCGTACGCTTCTTCGGGACTCGTAGGATTCGCGCCTAGGCACTGTTCCAGCTCATACCAGCGCGTTGGTCGGGCCCCGACAGCTCCATATGCCACCGTGATGTTGCTCTGATCGCCTTCGCTATCAGTGGTTACCGCGCTGACGATCGCCACGGGATAGTCTCCGGCGGCTCGCAGCGGGAGCCGTACATGAGTCCCGACGCCGACTGCTACCGGAACTGTGATGGACGTGATGAGATGCGGTCGAGTCGGCGGGTACGCCATAAAGTCGTCCAGCCGCGACGTCGTCCGTTCATTGGGGGCTGACCCGACGATGTACTCGACGGTGGCGCGCAACCCCAGCAAAGCTGTCGCGACGTCAGGAGCTCGGAAGCCGATGGTCGCGACGTTACCTCCGACGGTCGCTGTATTTCGTATGTTCGGATTGGCAGACTTCATCGCCGCGATCAGCAGTCCGCGATACACCGGTAGCGGAGGCAAAGCGGCGGCAAGTGAGGAATGGGTGGCCATTGCTCCGATACGTAGACCGTCGTGCCCGCAAGCAACGCCAGTCAGATCTGCAAGGCGGGAGAGGTCGACCAATCGAGGCGGCTCGTCCTCGCCACGTAATCGTGAGCGCATCAACCATGTACCTCCCGCGAGTGGCGCGAAGCCCTCCTCGGCGATCAAGTACGCAGCCTCGTCAATCGAACAAGCCGACACGACTGAGTCCCGTCGACTGGCAACAGGGATAGGAATGTTCGTCATGTCGGCACCTTCGTCAACGCTGCTCGGACCTTGTGTATCGGTGTGGATATCCGGCTCAGCGACTGTCCGGTGCCGCCATGTCGGGCCGACAGCACCTCGGCCATGATCGACACTGCCGTCTCGGCGGCGGTGTTTCCACCAAGGTCGAGACCTATGGGTGAATGAATCCGATCCAGGTCAGCGGTGGTGAGCTGACCGCTGGCCGCCAGCGCGTTCGTGCGTTCGATGTGTGTGCGGCGTGAGCCCATGGCTCCTATGTAGTTAATCTCAGCCCTTGACGCCGATATCAGCAGAGGGACATCGAATTTCAGGTCGTGGGTCAGCACGCATACCGCGGTTCGGTCGTCGACTCTGCCGGCCGAAACTTCACCATCGAAGTAGCGATCCGGCCACTCGACTACGAGGGCATCGACGTCCGGGAAACGGCGCGATGTCGCGAATGTCGCGCGCGCATCGCACACCGTCACGTGATAGCCGACTAGCCTCCCGACCCGGCTGAGGGCGGCAGCGAAGTCGATCGCACCGAAAATGATCAATCGGGGAGGTGGGGCATAGCAGCGAACGAAAGCACAGCCTTCGTATGGACCGTCGAGTTTGACGAGAGATGCTCCACCGACTGTCGTTTTGTTGCGATCGAACTTCGATACCGCTTCGACCATCGGGGCCATACCAAAATTCCTCGAATCTGCGCGTGTGCGAATGAGCCGCTCAAGTTTCGGGTCCTCAGGTATCGGTGTAGCGATCGTCACTGTACGTCCCGCAGAGATCTCGGTGAGTACGGTGTCGAAACCTGGATAGTGTGTCTTGTCCACTCGTTCCAGTAGTACCTCGAGTTCACCTCCGCAAGTCAGTCCGTGGGCGAATGCCGTCTCTTCCGAAAACCCGAACCGCGCAGTATCTGACGAAGTGGCCTCGATGAGCATGTCGAATGCGCGGTACAGGATGTCGGATTCGACGCAGCCTCCCGATACCGATCCCACAACTTGGAGATCGTCCACGCTGTGCACTTCGCCGTTGTGAATGGGGCCAATCGCCATCGTCTGGCCCGGAGGTAGCGGTGCGGAACGCTGAACTGCGGTGATGGTGACCAAGACGAAGGCGGTTTCCGCTGACCACCACTGCCTATACTGCTCGATGTGTTCGATCACTAGCCCTCCACTCGGGACTTGTTGAACGGTGCCTCTGCGATGTTTGCCGTCGCAGAGGCACCGTTCATCGGTACCAGCTAACTGGCTGCGCCTATGTGGCGAAAGTCAGCCTTCTTTGCGGCTGGGAGGTAGAGTCCGACCGCCACTACGACAGTGATGATTGGAGCGAGCGACGCCACCACTGGCAGTGCTGCCTGCTCGGTCAACGCAATTCCCAAGCCTGAGGACGCAACCCACGCCACCACTGGCCATCCCAGCGCCGACAGTCCCTGACGGGCAATGGGTTTCGACGCGTCGGCTCTCGCAATGCCGCGCCGGTTCGTGAAATAGAGAGATGCCAGGGCGATAGCGACCCAGGCCGTCACGAACACTCCTTGCCACGCCAACGCGCGCAGTAGATAGCTCAATACGTCGGTCAGCATGAACAGATATGCCACAACACCTGACACCAACACCCACAGGAACCGGGATGTCGTTTTGCCGGAGATCAGGGTGGCGAGGTCCTGTAGATTGCTCGACGCCGAGTAGTAGTTCGCAGTGTTGATTCTGGTCTGGGAGATTACGATCACGATGACACCGAATATCCCCAGGGAGTTGATGATTGCGGTCACGATGCCGGTTTCCGTGCTGTCGAGATTCCATGCACTGACCAGATAGATCCCGATCAATCCGTTGAGCCCGAACGTCAGTGCATAGAACACCCACCCGAACGTCACGGTACCGTGGAACTTGGCGTCCGAAGGCTTCCCGAGTCGCGCGAACTCGAACGTATACATCATCATCACCCACACGCCCATGTAGATCAGATACGAGTTCAGCCATCCGGGCAGTGGGCCCGCCGCGACGGTGTGGGTCAACCAGTCGGTCGGATAGCCCTGTTTGACAGTGGCGCCGATGACAATTGCTGCGAGCCCGAGCACGTACAACGGAAGTAGTACGCCGTTAAGCTTGTCTAGCCAATTCTGAACACCTCCGGCGACAAGCGGGATGGCGTAGAGAACGACGACGAGGTACCACAATTTGAGATTGCCGCCGAAGTACTCCTGCAGCGCCACCGCTATGATAGAGCCCTCGAACACCGCGTAGTAGATCGCGGTGACAGCGAATAGCAGCGCCGCTAGTCCGGATCCGACGGATCCGAAGATCTCTTTTGAGAACAAGCTGATCGTCTGGCCAGTCTTGATGGCGTGACGTGATAGCACGGAATTGATCAGCCCGTACGTCACGATGGTCAGCGTCATACCGATGAGCGTGTTGACTGTTCCTACGGCGGCATTCGAGGCCACTGCAATGTATAGCCAGAACATCGCCGAGAACATCGCCCAGAAAGCCATTGTCAGCGACCACCTCCCCACGCGGACCGAATCGTTCGAAGGCGCATGTCCAGCAGGGCCGATAACCGTCCCTAAAATATCATTCGAAGTCATAGAGAATTCCTTACATAGAACCGCTCCGGAGGGGTCGCCGAAGCACGAAGAACTGATGCCGGGGCGTGTCCCCTCGGCGGTGTGGTGACTTGCGAAACATTGCTAGATCTAGTGATCGCCGATTTCTGTACTAGGTCGACAGAGCCTCGTGTATCCGTGCGCGTCGACGCGCGGCGTCGGCGCGTGCGATCAGCGCCTGGTCGATGCTGGTTGCCTCGAAGATTGCTGTCGAACCCGGGGCCAACTGGGCGAGTGCGTTCATGTCAGCGCTGATGACGGTGGCGACCATGGCGTAGCCTCCGGCGGAAACTGCATCGCGGTGGAGAACGATCGGCTGGTTCCCACCAGGTATCTGGATGGAGCCCATCGCATATCCGGCGTCGACGATGTTCGATGGGTCCGAACCTGCCCCGAAAGGCTGTTCACGCTTTTCGAACTCGAATTTTTCGTCGCCGTTGAAACGGAGACCGGTTCGATCCGCCACCGGTGTCAGCTTCCATTCGGCCGATGTCAGCATGTCCACCGAATTTGTGGTCAGCAGGTGGGCATAGAGGCCGACTACCACGCGGGCAGCGACAGATCGAGTAAACCGCGGGCGCAGGTCGTCGGCGAGGCTTCGGTAAACCGCACCCCGGTCATTGGACCTGATCGGAACGGTATCACCTGCCGCGAGGGGACGCCCGTGGAAGCCTCCGATCTTTCCCAAGGAATAGGTGCTTCGACTACCCAGCACAACCGGGACATCGATACCGCCTGCGAAGGCGAAATACGTGCGCGTCCCCGCAGAAGCGAATCCGCAAGATACGACATCTCCTTCTTTGAGGGTGATCGCGGTCCATTGCGGTACAGCACCACCGTTGACGCTGATGTCCATGGCTGCTCCGGTGACCGCCATGACCGTCGGAGCAGTGGCAGTGAATTTTGGTGCTGTGTACGTCGATTCGATAGTTGCGGCTCCGCGAGAATTTCCGACCAGCAGGTTCGCGACCTCATGCGAGAGAGTGTCCATGGCGCCGCCAAGTGGAATTCCCACATTGTAATGGCCTGGCCGTCCCAGATCTTGGATCGTGGACAGCAGACCTGGCTCGTCAATGAGTATTGCCACCGAGGGCCTCCAGTACGTCTGAGTTGTATGCATCCGGGTCCGCTGCCCATCGGGCCAGGTCGAACTCGATCTGGGCTCGCTTGTAGCGGAATGTGCCGTTTTCGCACTCCGTTTGGATGGCGTTGTACTCGTTCTCGTCGACCGGCTTGAACTTCACAATGTCGCCGGCGCGGAACAGCACTGGAGATTCCTGAAAATCCGGTAGAGGGGAGTCCGGGGCGAACACCGGGGCCGCGGCGATTCCGAACATCTGATAGCCGCCGGCTCCGCGGACCGAGTAGATGACGGTGAAGCAGCCGCCATGCCCGACTGTCAGTGCAGGAGTGTCTGTGCGGGGGCTGAGGTACTTCGGCACTTCCAATTGCTGTGCCCGGGGTGCCATCTGGTACATGAACGGAAGCGCGGCAACGAAACCCACCGCAGTCACCATCCATGGAATCCTGTGGTGTCGTTCGATGAACTCGTGTGCATCAGCCAAGTTGTTCGCCTCGGCTGCGAAGTCGAGATCGCTCTTGTCAGGCGTTTGGTGATTCGACCGAAAACGCTGGCCGACTTCGGACGTAAACGGGTCGTCGTACCAGACAGGTACCTCCAGTACTCGCGCGAGAGCTGTCTGGGATGTGCTGGCGCGCACTACCTCTTCGAGCTCCTGCACACGCGTCCGAAGCGCCCGAGGAGCCACGATATCCGGGTCGTATCGAAGCAGAAGCGAGTTATTCGTCGGACAGATGTCGGTGATGCCGTCGAGTCCTGCTGCGCGAACAGCGTCGGCGAGTGCACCGACGACGAAGTACCCCTCCAGGCTCATCGCCTCGTCTATCTCGACGAACAGGAATTCGTCACCGCCCCAGGAGTACCGGGCGTGCGTCGGTAGTCCGATGGTGGTCATGCTGTTCCTCGCAGCAGCTGATCAGCGGACTGTTCGAGGAATTTTGTATGGTGTGTTGCATCGGCTACAGCTTGATGCGCGAGCACGGCCTGCAAATACGTTGTCGTGGTTTCGACTCCGTCGATTCGCAACTCGGACAGCGCGCGCAGCGCTCGACCGAACGCCGACGGTCGGTCAGAGTGCCAGACGACGATCTTGGCCACGAGCGAGTCGTAATAGGGCGAGACGGCCGAGCCGCTGACAACTCCGCTGTCGACCCGCACTCCTGGCCCACCAGGGTAGCGGACGTCCGTAATGGTTCCGGGACTCGGCATGAATCCCAGGGCAGGGTTTTCGGCGTTGATGCGCATCTCGATGGCGTGGCCGTTGATTTTGATCGCGCTCTGGTCGTAACCGAGCTTTTCTCCGCTGGCGATGCGCAACTGTTCGCGCACGAGGTCGATGCCGGTGATCATCTCGGTAACCGGGTGTTCGACCTGGAGTCGGGTGTTCATCTCGATGAAACAGATCTCGCCACGGGCTTCGTCGTACAGGAACTCGACGGTTCCGGCTCCTCGGTACCCACAGCGCTGGCCGAGATCAACTGCCGCAGTTAACATCTGCTCGCGGAGGTGATCGGGGAGATTCGGCGCGGGCGTCTCTTCGACTATCTTCTGCTGGCGGCGTTGCAAGGAGCAATCGCGATCGAAGAGGTGTACGACGTCTACCCCATCTCCCAGAATCTGAACTTCGACGTGCCGAGCCTTGTCGATAAAACGTTCGAGGTAGATGGCTGGATCTCCGAACGCTGCTCCAGCCTCGGCAACTGCGAGTTGAAGCTCGCCCTGCAGTTTGTCGGCCGATTCGACGATCCGAATTCCGCGTCCCCCGCCCCCAGCCGAGGCCTTGATCAGCAACGGAAATCCGATCGATTCGGCTATGGCGTGAACATCGTCCTCAGCTGCAATGGCACCCTCGCTGCCGACCAGAACTGGCACGCCTGCCTCTTTGGCTGCTTGCCGTGCTGCGGCTTTGTTGCCCATTAGTGCGATGGAGTCTGGACTCGGCCCAACCCACGTAACCCCGGCGGCTTCCACGCTTCGTGCGAATTCGGCGTCCTCGGACAAGAAGCCGTATCCCGGATGGACAGCGTCTGCCCCGGAACTGTGCACTGCTTCGATGACAGCCGCGGAGTTGAGGTAGCTCTGGACTGCCTGCGCGGGGCCGATCACGCTCACGTAGTCGGAAAGTTCCGCCGCGAGGCTAGTACGGTCAGCTTCGCTGACCACAAGAACTGTCTCAAGTCCCATCTCTTGGGCCGTCCGAATGATTCTGACGGCGATCTCGCCGCGGTTGGCCACTAGTAGGCGCTTCACTGATCCTCCGTAAGTACTGCGATGACGGTTCCGGGATTGACTTCGCCGGCGTCCTCGACGACGAATTTGTCGATGACGCCCGCCACGGAAGTCTTCACCTCACTGAACTGCTTCATGATCTCCACAAGACCAATGGCCTGCCCGGCGTCGACGTGGTCGCCCTCGGAAACGTACGGAGGCTTTCCCGGTCCAGGATTTCTGTAGAAAATTCCTGGCAACGGCGTCGAGATTTCATGCGTTGCCAATGGTTTGCCTTTCTTGATTTGATACGTTCTGGCTTTCTGCGAGCGCGGAAACAACGGCCTTCGCCACCTGCACAGAGTTCGGAGTGTCGGAGTGGACACAGATGCTCGAGAACTCGACGAACAGGGTCGAGCCATCGTTTGCAGTGATAGTGCCCTTGGACACTGCCGACTTCACACGATCAGCGGCGGCGGCGGGATCGGCGGCCTGCGGTCGACGCACGATGACCAAACTGCCGTCGGGGTCGTAGTTCAGATCCACGTACAGCTCCGCAACGAAAGCTGCGCCGGCTTTGTCTGCTGCACGCTGGTGTGCGGTGCCGGCGAGTCCGTAGATCTGGACTCCGAGCCGAGCCGCATATTCCGCCACAGGCTTCATGAGGTCTTCGTCGCGCGAGAGCATTCCGAAGAGGGCGCCATGTGGCTTGATGTGGTTGAGGCGACCACCCGAATGGGCTACGAAGGCGTTCAGGGCGCCAACTTGGTAGATCACCAAGTCCCGAACCTCGTCGACAGTGAGATTCATTTGACGCCGGCCGAAACCCGTGAGGTCGGGAAGTCCGGGATGCGCTCCCAATGCCACTCCCGCCCGCGCTGCGTTGGCGACAGTCGTGGACATGACGTACGGATCGCCGGCATGAAAGCCGCACGCGATGTTCGCGGCGTCGATGAGACCAAGAAGTTCGTCGTCGTGTCCGAAGCTGTGTAGTCCCAAGGACTCTCCCAGATCGGAGTTAACTGTGATTGCGGAAGACATGAGGAAACGGTAAGGGGTCATCGACTCTTGAGATAGCGTGCATACGCATGAAAACCGAGCGCCGCAGTTTATGCAGATGCCCAATTCGTCCTGTTCGCCAACGCACGGTAGCTCGGTTGTAATATCCACGGATACTGCTTCGAACGCTTCATTCCCACATCACAAAGGTGGTTTGCTGTGCAACTGGCAGCACTCATGTCAAATCAGTATCTCTCTCTCCGTCTGAAGACTACGACGCAAGCCACTCGGATGCGCCGGCCTATATCGACAGTGGCTCCGACCGAACTGATCGAGCCGACCGCATATCTCGAGGGAAACGAGTTGGTGACGTTGACCGGCATCGCGATGAATTTTCAAGATGCACGCACTTGGGATGCGTACGTGGAGCGACTTGCCCGAGTGCCCGTATCAGGAATCCTGTTCAATTCCGGGATTGCCCATCCCGAGGTTCCGGGCGGCCTCGTCGATGCTGGTAACCGCTTCGATGTTCCCGTTCTGGAAGTATCACCGCCTGTCAACCTCCTGCAGGTACATCGCCTTGTGAACGACACCATCCAAGCTGAGCACTATGCAGTGCTTCGAAGTTCCCTCGAACTGGCTGATGCCTGCGCCGAACTCGAAGCGCGTGGAACAACTCTGTTGGAACTTCTCGAACGAATTCGAGTAGTGGTCGGTGGCGAGGTCGGGCTCATAGACTCTCAAGGACGAATGGTGGCCAGCCGCCCAGCAGGTATGCACTGGCAATTACCTGACGCGCACACACGAAGGAGTTCCGGCGAGGTCTCTGAGCATGTTCGCCGCCTCAATCCGGTACGTGGCGGCGAACGTTTCTCCATCGCTGTACGGTCGCCTCAGAGCGAGTCAGTTCTCGATCCCCTTCTAGGCCCAGTGGGGTCCATCGTCAGTCTCCATCTGAACTCCGCCGCCGACTACTACAACGAGGAAAACGACCGTATGCGCTCGATGATCGAGCGCCTACGCCTGCCCGATGCCGACTCCCCCCGCTACACGAAGAAATTGATGCGCGCTGCAGGATTCGACCCCCAGAAGCCGACTATCCTCATCACTGTCCGCGCCGGCGCCGATCCGAACGACGCGTGGCGGATGCGAATTCAATTCGCCGACCTTTTCCCCACGCTCGGCCTTCTCGAAACTGAGCACTATTCCCTTCTGATCGGGCAGAATTTCAACCCCGACGCTGCACAGACATCGGTGATCCAGCGACTGCACAAGATCGCCCCGCGGAGGCCGGCAATTGTCACCGCGCCCCTGTTGAGTACCGGCAGTCTCCGCACAGCCATTCTGGCTTCGCCGCGCCAACTCGACCGCGTTAACGAGCCCACGGCCGCTCGGCACTTCGATCTACCGTCCGTCCTCGCGACCTCACTCACCAAAGGCGGCATCGAGCAAGCGCTTCAGTTTATTCGGCCGCTCAAAACATGCGACGACGACACCAATTCCGATTTCATCACCACACTGCGTGCCTTCTTGGATGCAGACGGCAGTCCCACCAAGACTGCCGCTGCCTTGTTCATCCACCGAAATTCCCTCACCTACCGATTGAACCGAATCGGTGAGCTGTTGGGCGTCTCCCTCAGCACGGTCGACGGAAAGTCCACATGCGCAGTAGCACTTGCGGTGTGGGAGATGCAGGAAGAAGCGAGACTCAGATGACCGGCACCCGCATTGACCTCGAAGACACCCGCGCCGAACTGGCGCCGTGGGACAAAGGTGGATTCTAGGGATCGTCGCAACACTGTCAGTGTCCGACGTACTGTATGCCCTTCGCTCAGAACGTGCTCGCCGAGGATCGCTTCGAAGCACGGCGAGCTCCTCGAGGTCGATCGCGATATCACACCCGGATCGACCTGTGTACGAGGCGCGGAAACGTTGACCGTGGCACCCGCCACCGATACGCCTACCGAGAGGTTTCGAGCCAACGCGATCAGATCGTCGACGCTGTCCTTGAGTCTCTGTTTACGGCTGTAGCGACGCAGACCCAACGAGAGTTCCTGCGCCAGGGTGTTACGCACCGCCGCGATACCGGAGCTACTGGGAAGGCCTTCGATGCTGATCGTCAGCCAGCCCTGGCTGTCCGCATGATGGGCCAGATAGTTGAGCAACGACGTCTTGCCGACGCCCCGTAGTTCGGAGAGAATCATGCCGCGGTCGTAATTAAGAATCCCCTCTCACCCGGAGACTACCGAACCAGGTTTGATCGTGGAGACCGAGGAAGGACATCATTGTAGGAACAACGAGGTATCCACCGGAGTTGCGTGCGCTCGGTGCGGTTGTATCGAGGGTCGGATCGGCAAGCCATAGCTGCGCCGACATGTATCCATCCGGCGTGTGGATGATCAGACTGCGCGGCGCGTGTTCCAGCGGCTTGAACGCCAACGGTGCCGCCATCATCGTCGAGGTTCGCCAGCCGAGGATTCTGCGTGAGTATGCATCGATGACAAAGGCGACATCTCCCCCAAGCGCTTCGTGCAGGGGGTACCCCACTCAACCTGACCACGTCGAGACGTAAGTAAAGTCGTCCACCTACAACATGTTTGGAGTGACCGAGTTGAACTTTCGTTACACCAGATCGTCCGCTCGATGTCGTTGAGGATCAGCAATGGTGGTGCGTTTGGTCTTACATCGCCGCGCAGCTTCCGCCTAGGCCTGATCTCACCCCGCCCCGCGGCCACAGCAATCACCGCGCCCTTCAAGAAACCCAGAAAACCCTCCCGCGCAACACTTCGCACCACCGCACACCGAGCCCGAACCGTCGCACAACTTCAATCACTTGATGGTGCCCAGAATTCGTTGCAGCCCAGCGGTGCTGGCGGCTATTTGAAGTTCTCACCAACGCACGCGCCGGCACGCCAAAGGACGCGGAGAGCGCAACCCCTCGCCCGATTCGCGTCTTCCCAGTTGCTCATTCACACAACAGGATTGAAACAGCAGGCCACATCGGAGAGATCTGCGACGTCCTCAACCGAGCAAACATCGACCCCACCCGATGGACCGTCCGCGACATCGCCCCCGAACCAACTATGGCCAGCACATCTCACCCACCCCGCCACATTTCTACGATGGAGGCTCATACAGATCAACTGGTCCAAACCCTCCCCGACCGAGCGTACCCACGTAAACGATCGAGCGCGCCTAGCTGAACAGACCACACGTCGACGACAAACTGGCGACCGCAATGCTCGCATCGCAGACGCCGCCCCGTACCGCGAGCAGTTCTCACGTACATGACAGTGAGCATTCAGGACGCGGAAAGTCCTATGCCAGCGCCGAATCGGAGCTTACGGCGACCTACAACGGTTCCTGACAGCGTTCGGCGGGATTCCCATCTCTTGCTGCCCTAGCACTTGCTTACCGCGCGTCCGAGTGCCGCATCGAACTCCAGGTTGGAATTTCACGCTGAGGTGGGAGAACGGGGTTAAGGATCTCACCCGCATGAAAGTGAAGCAAGCCCACCGACCGGGGGGAATCCTACTCGGCGGGGCCACGCGTCGTCGACGTCATCGACGACGCGAAGATGAACGTAATGCGCCCGACATCTTTCCGCTACCTACGTACCAGTAGTCACGAACCCCCCAATCTCACTGCACGATTGGGGAACTTTTGTCATCTGAGGGCCGAGAAAGGCAGGTCCTACATAGGTATTTCTGCCCACGCATTACGCGCCTTCAGCTGGCACTGTCAGACGGTACCTACACACAGTGATCAAAGGTGACGACCAGATGACACTTCAGGGATCAACTGGACAATTGCCAGATTCTGCTCAACCGTGCCCAGCTCACAGGGACGGCGACGCAGTCCTGCTGAGGCACGGTGATCCGGGATTGCATTCTCAGCACTCCAGTCGACAAACAGGAATCCAACGGGCAGTCGGTCAACATGGCATCCGAGCGAGAGTGTCGAATGCGGCTAGGTCACTGTGGTGGGCAATAGTGCAAGACCCAATAACAGGTTTTGAATTTGGACGGGAAAGCGCGTCACCCTGGTGCTCAGTGCCAGGGATCGGAGTCTGGAGAGGTAGCAGTCCTTGTCGATCCCGAATCGAGTCATGATTTCGACTTCGTCACCACCACCGAAGGCTGCCCATCGAGTGAAAAATCTGACGAGATAGTCGTCGTCGACCTCTTGTTGAGTAAGAGTCGATGGGCAACGCGCGTTTGCCCAATTATCGAATATCGCTGCGGGTGAAGTTTTTTCGAGCGTGTGAGGATCTGTGGAATCTGTTTGGTGTGTGGCCATAACGAGAGGGATCCCTACGCAGTGGGGGCATATGGTTGGTTTGATCCGAGCGCTTCCTGCTCGCGTGTCGATCAGTTCTCTATCGTGTTGCAGATCACTCCTCGGTACTACTCTTTCGGGGACAATATTGAGGGGCGTGATGCTCCCTCGGAGATGAAACGCATCTCACCCTCTCGCACTAGACATGGAGACGGCTTCGCTACACACCGCCGTCGCCACCAATGACGCAGTAGTGGGTGCTTGATCACGCAGCGAATTATTCGAGGAGAATTCCCCATGAACAACATCGTCGAGACGAAAAGTCTATTGGACCATTCCTTTGTCATGACAATCGATGGGCAGTCGGTTAGCAGCGTTTCTGTTGCACCCGTATACAACCCCGCCACAGGCGTGGTCGTTGCTCACGTTCCGGTCGCCACCCGCGAAGTTCTGGACAGGGCGGTCGAGTCGGCTACTCACGCGTTCGAGGATTGGTCCAGGCGACCAATTGCTGAAAGGCAAGCTGCTGTTTCTGCGATTGGTGATCGACTCGAGGCTCGCGCTGAAGAGTTTATGGAGCTGTTGACAATGGAGCAGGGTAAGCCGAGAGCAATGGCCGAGTGGGAGGTGTACGGCTCGATTGCATGGTTCCGCGAAATCGCGAACCAGTCACTTCCGGAGGAAGTGCTCGAGGACACCTCGGAACGGCGGGTGATCAGCAGGCATACTCCGCTCGGAGTTGTTGGTGCGATTGTGCCGTGGAATTTCCCAATTCTCTTGGCGGTGTGGAAGATTGCTCCGGCATTGGTTGCGGGTGACACGATGATAGTCAAGCCGTCGCCGTTCACGCCTTTGTGCGATTTGGCGCTGGTTGAGATGGTCCAAGATCTGCTTCCACCCGGCGTTCTGAGCGCTGTCAGTGGTGACGACGAACTGGGCAAGTGGATTACTTCGCATCCGGATATCGCGAAGATCGCTTTCACAGGTAGTACTGAGACCGGAAAACATGTCATGCGCTCGGCAGCGGAGACACTCAAGCGTGTCACGTTGGAGCTTGGCGGCAACGACCCAGCGATCGTGATGGGTGATGTGGACCCGGCCAAGGTTGCGCCACAGATATTTTGGGCTGCGTTTCAGAATAATGCCCAGTTCTGCAATGCCGCGAAGCGGATCTATATTCATGATTCGGTGTACGACGCAGTGCGTGATGAGTTGGTCGCGTACGCCAAGACCGTGGTCGTGGGAGACGGGGCGAACGATGAGACCCAGCTAGGACCTATCCAGAACGCTCCTCAGCTTGCGAAGGTCAAAGAGTACTTCGACGATTGCGCGAAGAACGGATACACATTCGCGCTCGGTGGGCAGATCGACGACAGCGCTCAGGGATGGTTCGTACCCGTCACCATCGTCGACAATCCGCCGGAAGACTCCCGCCTGGTGGTGGAAGAGCCGTTCGGGCCGATTCTCCCGCTTCTGCTGTGGAGCGACGAGGACGACGTCGTTCGACGGGCTAACGACACGGTGTGGGGTTTGGGCGCGACTGTGTGGGGTGATGATCTCGCCAGCGTCGAACGTATCGGGCGACAACTCGAGGCCGGCACTGTGTGGCTCAACGAAGTGCACCAGTACTCACCACATCAGGTGTTCGGTGGGCACAAGCAATCGGGGATCGGCGCCGAGAATTCGCTTCACGGATTGGCTGAATACACCAACCATCAGACGATCACGCTCAACAAGGTTCCGGGTTCGGTGGCGTGATGTCTGACACTCGTGAAAGCGAACCGGTGAAGACCCTTGCCGCCGTGCACCGTTCCGGCGAACGGGCACTCTCGCTCGAGACTCTCGATATCGCATTGCCGAGGCCGGACGAAGTTCTTGTGGACATCGTGGGGTCTGGCATCTGCCATACGGATCTCGGCGTGATGGCGTCCGACGACGCAGGCCCGATCGTTCTCGGTCACGAAGGATCCGGTGTCGTTCGGCAGATCGGGGCTGATGTCACCACACTCAGCCCGGGAGATCACGTCGTACTCTCGTTCAACCACTGTGGCACCTGCGACAACTGTGTGGCCGGCATCCCGGGGCACTGTCGGACTTTTGTCGCCTCAAACCTCACCGGGTTGCGCGGCGACGGGTCCACCCCTCTGACGACGAAAAAGGGAGACCCTGTGAGGGGTCACTTTTTCGGTCAATCCTCGTGGTCGCGCACCGTGGTGACTACCGAGTGGAATTGCGTCAAAGTCGACAAGGACTTGCCTCTGGAGTTGCTCGGACCTCTGGGGTGCGGAATCCAGACGGGAGCGGGAGCAGTACTGAACACACTCAATCCCGAACCCGATTCGTCGATCGCGATTTTCGGCGCCGGCTCGGTCGGAATGGCCGCAATCCTCGGTGCTGTGGTGGCGGAGTGCACGACAATCATTGCCGTCGATATCGATCGCGGCAGGTTGGAGGCGGCACGCGAACTCGGTGCAACTCACATCATCGACTCCAGTGCGACAGATCCGGTTGACGAAATCCGCCGTCTGACAGATGGATACGGTGCACGCTATTCAGTGGAGTGCATAGGACTTCCGGCAGTGGTCAACGCAGCAATCGAGTGTCTGCAGTCTCCTGGTGTGTGCGCGTCGGTAGGTTTTCAGGGTGTGCCGAACAACGTGACAATTGATCAGGGCCACTTACTCTTCGGCCGCAGTCTGGTGGGAGTCATCGAGGGCGACGCAGTGCCGACCGAGTTCATCACCCGGATGATCTCGCTCTACCGGGCCGGAATGTTTCCCTTCGACCGGCTGATCGAAACCTTTCCGTTCGAAGAGGTCAACGCCGCACTCGAGGCGGTTCACAACGGGTCGGTCATCAAAGCCGTACTTACGATGGACGGTGTGTAGTGCTCGCCCGCCCCACGTTCGGTCCTGCTGAGATTCTCCCGTTTGCTGCGTCTAGGGCGCCGGACAAGACGGCCTTGGTGGTCGCGAACACTCGGCTAAGTTACCGAGAATTGGACGAGCGGTCGAACGCAGTCGCTGCCGGTTTGCAAGAGCGCGGCATCCGTGCGGGTGACGTGTGCTCGGTGTACTCGCAGAACTGCTGGGAATGGATCGTTGCGTACCACGGCATCCTGAAAGCAGGCGCTGTCGTCAACCCCGTCAACGTCATGTTGACCGGTACCGAACTCGTCTATGTGCTCGACGACTGCAAGGCCAAGGCTGTTTTTGCCGGCGGGGCGCAGATGGAGGTCGTAGATTCTGTCGCCGACCAGCTGACGGGGTTGAAGTTGATCTTCAGTTTTGGTGACGGCGGACCACAGTCCGTCCCGTTCGCGGATCTGCTCGCGATCGGTGCTGGACGACAGTTCGATCAGCAATCTGCGGACCCCACAGCTTTGTGCAGCATCGGTTATACCTCTGGCACTACAGGGCATCCGAAGGGAGCGATGCAGTCACATCAATCCATTCTGCTCAACTGTGCGCTTACCGCGGCCATGCACGGTCGGACCGCGAATGATGTGACAGTGACAGCACTTCCAGCCCCCCACGTGTATGGAAATGTTGCTATCAACTCCACGTTCCTCTCAGGCGGAACCGTCGTATTGATGGAACGCTTCGACGCAGCCGGTGCGTTGAGTCTGCTCGAAAGTGAACGAGCAACGATGTTCGAAGGCGTTCCAGCGATGTACTCGATGATGGTCGCATCGGAGGCGTTCGTCGCTACGGATCTGTCGTCGCTGGAGAAATGCACCATCGGAGGCCAGACCTTCACACCCGACTTGATTCGTCGGTGGAACACCCGCACACCGGTGCCGCTTCTGGAACTGTGGGGGATGACTGAAATATCGGGTCTCGGCACTACCCATGCTCTCTATTTGCCTCAGGTCAATGGATCCATCGGGGTCGCGCTCCCCGGCATGGATTTGCGTATCGTTTCTCTCGACGATGGAACAGAAGTTCACCCCGATGAGCACGGTGAGCTGACGGTGCGAGGACCGCTGGTAATGCTTGGCTATCACGGTCGGCCGGATTCGACAGCGGAAGTGTTGTCGTCCGACGGCTGGCTCCGCACGGGTGACGTCGCGTATCGGGACCGCACCGGGCACGTCTTCATCGTGGACAGACTCAAAGACATGATCATCACCGGCGGCTACAACGTCTATCCCGCCGAGATTGAGCGAGTGGTCGGATCTCACCCGGACGTGGCGATGGTCGCTGTCGGCGGCCTCCCTGACGAAGTGAAGGGTGAGATTGCCGTTGCCTACGTGGTCGCAGTCGAGCACGTAGACCTGGACCCTGATGCTGTCCTCGCGTATTGCAAGGGACGTCTGGCGGCGTACAAACGCCCACGTGAAGTCATCGTGGTGCAGTCTCTGCCGACAACGTCCTCCGGCAAATTGATGCGCCGAAAGCTCAGTGAGATTCACCCTGGAGCAGCCATCCCTCCGCTGTCCTGCAGGGATAAAGAAGGCCCGAATAACTATCCACACGATGGAAGCGCAGATCACATCGAATGATGGAGTGTGATTGCGGCAACAATTGAAAGTACGGGCTGCTGAGAAGTCAGCTCGAATACTCGGAACAGGAGCACCCATGCAGGTCGTTGCGGAAGGTTTCAACGCCTTCGAGACCAAGAAGACCCCCACCGGCGAGGTCAAGTACCTCGGGTCACCTCAAGATGTCATCGAGGTAGTTCAGTCCGGCAAGCTCGCTGACTACATCCTGCTCGTCCGTGGCGGTACCACCACCTTCCTCACTCCCGCCCTCAGCATGGGTGCCAGCGGTGTCATCACCATGTCCGGCGCCCCCGAATCTCATCTCGGAATTCTCTCCCGTGAATTCCAGATCCCCTGCGTGATGACTGCCCACCTGACCGGCAGCGATTCGCGCTACGAAGTAGGAAACACCGACGACGCTCACTTCGAGGAAATCGCGCAGAGCCTGGTAGGCAAGACTGTCCAACTTCACTGCGACGACTCCGAGGTCGGCCGCATCAGCATTGTCGACTGATCCGACGACCCGAGAGGCAGACGCACACATGACTATCGAATCCACACCAGAGTTGATCGTGTCCTACAAGAAGCGTTACGAGCCAGCCGACGACGGACTCCGCTTCCAGGAGCTGACTTTCGAAGGAAACTTCGTCGGTCAGGAGCCGCTGCGTGACGGCATTCTCGGAGACAAGGTCCAGAAGCAGCGCGCCAAGAGCAAAGTCCTCGAAAAGGTCTCGAAAGAAGACGTCCTCGAAGACCAATTCACGCTCGACGAGCTCAACGACCTGAACAACTACCTGGCCTGGAACATCTGGGACACCCTGGTGATGCGCGCAACCGAGGGCGTTTCCGGAATGATCCCTCGCCAAGAATACGAGATCCTCGCGTTCATGCACGAGTTCTACCGCTGGCCCGAGATCATGACCATGATGACCGACGAGGTCGGGGCACAGGGAATCCTCGACATAGGAGCCACCGCTCGTCGGGAAATTGGCACCAAGATCAACTCGGTGCACGACTGGTCCCTCGGAGCAGTGGGATTCGGAATGGGCCGATGTGGGTTGCTCGCGCTCGAGGCAATCGGGCCGGACGATTACATCGAAGAGAGCAACACGATGCTCAAATTCATGCAGCGCATCGAGTTCGGCAAACGTCAGGACGGATACATCCTCAATTCGCAGGATCGCTACCGTTGCCAGATTCACGAGGACGACTTCCTGCAGACGATCATCAGCCAGCTCGAAGAGTTGGAGCCGGACAGCCCGAAACAGAGCAAGTTCACAAGGTTCAACGCTGCAGCGGAACTTCTGTCCTTCCTCGACCACATGGACTGCCGGCTCGGACTCGGCGACACGGGTCCGTACGAACTGCCGAACGGCAACGTGTTGATTCTGCGAGATCTGTTCGTCAACGAGCCGATCTTCCACTGGAGTGATGTGTGCGATGACGCCGGACTCCCGCACGCGTACACCATGGCCATCGAGATCGATCCGAAAGCCCTGGGATTGCAAGAGATTCGTGTCAACGACATCTCCACCACGTTCACTCGCCCGAAGAACTACATCCCCGGCATCGTGGGCGGCGCAGTCTTCGCGCGTGAGAAGTGGGACACGCCGATGTCCGAGGTGCGCAACATCCCGATCGACGAACTCGATGCCGAGCTGCCCAAGGTGCAGGATGCCACCTTCAAGATGTACCGCAAGGTCTCACGGATGTGCCGCCGCGACCTGATCTGGGCCGGCCAGTACGTCTACTACGTCGACATGATTCTTCCGTACCTACGAAAGTCGGGAACATACGACAAGGCATGCAACGAGTACCAGCTCTGGGAGATCGACCAGCGCGTGTCGAACTACTACTACGACATCGGCAAACGCGGATTCGCCCAGGAAGTAGTCCCACACAAGATCTTCTCGGGCAAGGGCTACCTACCGTTCGGTGAGGGAGCCGATCTGCGCAAGTCGAAGGGCCGCTGGCTCTGATATTCGATCGCCCCGTCACCAGGTGAAGGACACAGGCCCGACCCTTATGTCCTTCACCTGGTTTCACTATCGAAAGACGAACATGACTCAGACATTCTTGAACAAAGACCTCTACGACGTGCTCAACGCCGTTGCTCTGAAAAAGATGGCATCCGCGTCTGCGGTCGCCGATTCGACAGGCCAACAGATCGACGGCGTCTCCGGTTCGTTCGCCGATCTACAAGAGCGGAACCTCATCGCATTGGTGGGCGACACCGCGATGCCCACCGACAGTTCCGCGCAGGTACTGATCGACTCGGCATCACAGATCTACTCCGATCTGCGCGTCGACCCCAACGTGCTGACCGTGGCCGACAAGTTCGAGGATGTGAATTCTCGCTTCCTCAAGACGATGGCATCGTGGCAGCAGATCGAAGTCGGTGGCCGCAAACTCGCTAACGATCACACCGACGCAGACTACGACGCGAAGGTAATCGTCACGATCGAAAAGTTGGTGGCACGGCTGGAAGGCTTGCTGCAAGCACTCGCCGAGAAGGACCCGCGGTTCGCTCACTACGTGACCAGATTCGACCGTTCGGTGGACAAGGTCGACGAAGGAGATATTTCCTTCGTGTCCGACCCCACCAAGGATTCCGTCCACAACGTGTGGTTCGAGTTCCACGAGGACTTGCTGCGCACGCTCGGCCGCGCGCGCAAGGAATGAGCGAGATGAGTGCAGCAATCACCACGTCCAGTTTGACCAGGTCCTTCAACGAAGCCGGGCCCGTCGACCGAGAATTGTTGGGCGGTAAAGGCTACGGGCTGGTCGGAATGACCCAGAGCGGCCTCAACGTGCCGCCTGGATACATCGTTTCGACCTCGGCCTGTCACAAGTACCTCTCGAGCGGCGAACTCGAGGATGACCTTCAGATCGACATTGCAGGCCGGTTGGCCGATCTCGAAGCACTGACACAGAAGAGTTTTGGGGGCGGACCACATCCACTGTTGCTTTCGGTACGCTCTGGCGCACCGATCTCGATGCCGGGGATGATGGACACCATCCTCAACTTGGGGCTCAACCGTGACGCTGCGATCGCACTCGCCGAGTCCACAGGCGACTTTCACTTTATGGCAGATGTCCTGTTCCGCTTCCACAATATGTACTCCGAGACTGTGTTAGGCGCCCTGGAAACCCCGGACCGCGACGACCTCGATTCGCTACTCGGTGAACTGGACGACTCGGCGTCGGCGGGTGAGGTGTACGACACTGTGTGGTCTCATTGCCAGACTCTCCTGCAGGACGAGTTGGGCGAGCAAGTGCCCAGTGAACCCATACAGCAACTCCTGGGTGCTGTAGAGGCGGTGTTCCGTTCGTGGAACACCAAGCGCGCCATCAAGTATCGCGAATTGCACAAAATTCCGGACAGCATCGGCACCGCGGTCGTAGTGCAAACGATGGTCTTCGGAAACCTGGACGAGAGCTCGGGATCCGGAGTGGTGTTCACTCGCAATCCGGTCACCGGTGAGCCTGGCTTGTTCGGCGAATACCTTGCAGCCAGCCAGGGCGAGGACGTGGTCGCAGGCACTCGAACCCCGGACCCTGTGTCATCTCTCAGCGACCAACTCCCGGAGGTGTTCGCGGAGCTCGAGTCGACCTGCGCGGAGCTCGAGCGCACTCGCGGAGACGTTCTCGACATCGAGTTCACCGTTGAACGCGGCGTGCTCTACATGCTCCAGGTTCGAAACGCCAAGCGTACAGCCCAGGCCGCAATCCGAATCGCAGCCAATCTGCTACAGGAAGCTGTGATCACGCCGGAAGTGGCACTGGACGCGGTCTCACTCGATCAGATCCGACAGGTTCAGCGCCCCGGATTCGATCCCGTTGCCTACGAGCAAGCCCGTCAAAATGGACGCGTACTCGGCAAAGGCGTCGGCGCCGCGCCCGGACACGTAGTCGGCGAACTCTACTTCACGTCCGAAGCGGCCCAAGAAGCCGCCAAGAACGGGCGCACGGCCATTCTCGCTCGCCCGGTCACCAGCCCCACCGACCTACACGGCATGATCGCGTCCGCTGGAATTCTCACCGCAACAGGAGGATCGACGAGCCATGCGGCGGTGGTTGCGCGCGCACTGGGAACAACGTGCGTTGTCGGTGCAGGCTCGCTCGACATCGACCCCGCGGCGGGAACGCTGACCGCAGCAGGGGTGACACTGAACGCTGGTGACGTCATCTCGCTCGACGGAACGAGTGGTGAAATCCTCTCCGGTGCAGTAGAACTCAGCGAACCAGCAGCGGAGGACCACAACTTGGCCGAGCTGTTGACCATCGCGCGCTCGCGCTCGACGGTAGAACTGTTCGCCAGGGTGACCACCGTGGATCAGGTGACGCGCACAGCTGCCGCCGGCGCGATCGGCTTCGTTGCGGGAATCGACTCCGTTCTCGCCGCTTCCGGTCACCTCGATTCGATCTTGAACACGATCTATCAGCACGATGCACGAAGTGCAGCCTCTCTGCTCGAACGGGCGGTCGCCGAGGAATTCTCGAAGATCTTCGCTGCCGCTGGCGAGGTCGAATTCGGCGTCCGTGCAATCGATTTCGACGCTGACGAATCAAGTGAACTGCTGCGATCATACGAGCTGTTCATCGCGCACCCCGAACTGGCACTTCCGCTCGGCTCCGTCGAGTTGCTCGAAGCCCAGATTCGCGGCATCGCGAAGGCTCTCGAGAAGGTCGATCGTCCACCGGCTGTTCATTTCACCGTCCGCAAGATCAACGAGGTCGCCGAAGTGGAGGCGCTTGAATCCGCCCGCGCTGCCGCCAACGCCCCGGTCGAGATGGGCGCCTACATCGCGACGGTACTCGGAGCCACACAGATTCCCGTACTCGCTCGCTCCACCCACGCACTCTGGATCGAATTGAGAGAACTGCAGGCCACAGTGCTGGGGATCCCGACCCGCCATCTGCATACTGCGGAGCCGCTGGATTCGTACGTTCGACGAGGACTCCTGGATGTGGACCCTCGCAGCGATCTCGACGGGCGGGTCGAACTTTCGCTCGACGCCGCAGCTGCCAGCGCGGACGACGGTGCTCGAATCGGCATTCGGCTGACTGGCCCGTTCACGGCCGAGCTGGTGAACAAGATAATCGATAGCGGATTCACGCGGCTTGCCGTCGACGCAGACGAAGTGCGCACCGCAACGCTTGCTCTGGGGCGAGCATCCAACGCCCGAGCGTGACAAGTGACGATTGTTGGCGAGGATCGAAGATCCTCGCCAACAATCGTCATCCGGCTTTGCCCATGCACCAGACGACGAGTCAGTCGCTGAGACGTCCGAGGGTAGGCACGCGAACAGCATCTGCAACATCGAGTAGCCGCAACGCCAGATCAGCCCGCATACGGTCAGCGTGCAGGGACAGATCGAGATCGGTCAGCTTACGGATCAGCTCCAGCCTGTACGAGAGAGTTTTCGGGTGGACATAGAGTCTCTCGGCAGCAGCTTTCTGCGAGCAATTCGCATCGAAGAAGGCTCGCAGCGTCTGGAGAAGAGCGCCCTCGTGTTTTTGGTCGTACTCGGTCAGAGGTTGGGTGATCTCGTCGATGAAAGCTGCGAGATCAGGACTGTCGCCACTGCCGAGAAGTAGGCGCACGATGCCGAGTTCGTCGTACAAGGACACGGTGCCAAGACGCCGCGCGGCTGCATGCGCGGTTCGTGCTTCGTCGAAGGCAGTAGGGTAACCGCTCGGATCATCACGGACGGCGCTCATTCCCCATGACACCGAGAAGTCTGCATGCACGTCCGTGACGAGCGCGCGGTACTTGTCCAGTTGGAAGCGGGCGCGTTCGCGATCCTTGATCGGCACCAAAACCACGATCCAGTTGCCGCGGATCGCGGACAAGGTGGGTAATGCTGGGGACGAGCATGTCCGGATCCTGTCCAAAATGCTGCGCCGCGCTTGGTCCAACGACGACGTACTCCAGCCCTCGCGGTCTGCGAGAGCCTCGGCATTGTCGATGACCCCGTAGGCCACGCGGTGTGCGCCTTTGAGCCTTACCCCCATCTGGTGCGTGCGGGTACGTGCAGCGGATCGCTGTTCGGGAGTTCCGTCGAGCAGGTCCCATAGCAGTTGATCGAGAGCCTCGGCTCGTGCGGCACTTGCAGCGCGTGCCTGCAGTTGCGCCAGCGAGCACACCATCGCCCCCTGACTGCACGCGATGCTCATGAGATCGGCCGAGGTGTTGTCGCCGCGTAGGAACACGGCACCGTACTGGGCGTCTCCCGCCGCAATCGGATGCGCCCAGATCGAGGTTCCGGGTGCGATATCCACCCGATGCGCGCGTTGCGGTAGATTTCCGCTTTCACCGGTAGCCGCTGTAAGTATCGCTGCGGCATCGAGCGCACGCGGATAAAGAGCGTCGACATCGCCCGAGGCTGAGGCGATCACGACATCGCAACCGAGTTCGGTGCCCAAAGTGCGAGCGACGGAACCTTCGATCGCATTGTTGCTCAACACGATATCGAGCAGGCTCTGTTGCAGTTCCGAGCTTCTGCTCAGGAGCGCAAATTGTCGCTCGAGCGATATCTTTGCGGTATCGAGTTCTCTGACCATCGCCCGCTGAGAATCGTAGAGTCGACCATTTTCGATGGCGATTGTCGCGAGGTCGGCGAGCGAGATGAGCCGGCGAACATCTCGATCTGTGAACGAGGAATATCGACGTCTCCATACCTCGAGGACACCGATGAGTTCGCCATGCACGGTGAGAGGAACTGCAAGAGCCGACCGTGTGGCTTCTTGAACAGCTAAGGACATGAAGTCGGTACTGATAGTCGAATCCTGGAGGTAGCTATCTACCTTGGCGACCTGGCCGGTTTCGAACACCAACCCCGCTACACCCTGCCCTCGCCTCATCGTCAGACGTGCGGTGTCGATGACTCGGTGGCCGGTACAGCTTCGCATGTGGAGAAGATCGCCGTCACGCAGAAAGACACCACAGATATCGGATTCGGACATCCGTAGTGTGTGGTTGGTGATGGCCAACAAGACCTGATCGAGATCTCGCGCACTCAGTATCTGCTGGGCGACGGTGCGCATCACATCTGCCTCGTCGTCAAGTGAGGCGATCTCGTCCGCCGCCACCCCTTCTCTCGCGATCAATTCCACCCACACGCACGCTTGCCGAAGAAGATCCAAGGATATTTCCGGAGGGGGTGGCTGAGCGCACACCACTGCGGTGCGGCCGACAGCGACCCCTCGGGGTAATAGCGTGCCGGCATTCACTTCCAGAGCAGTCAAGGCTCGTTGATCCAGCTCGGCGACGTCACCATCGGCAACGGTCCATTCGAGGTCGTCTCGGCGGAACACGTTAAGAGGGCAGCCAGATCCTGCCGCTATGACCAGCGACCGTGTCGCATCATGTAAATCATCAGGAATTCGAGTGAGCAATGCGCGCAGTCGCTCGGCAGAATCATGTGCTGTTGTCATCACTATCGGCCTTCCCGTCATCCCCCCGTTTCATCGAGTGACAATCTGTGAACAGCGATTGCGCTCTGTGAACAAAGATTGTCACGGAATGTCGATTACAGCCTTCATCACTCGCCGTTCGGCCATCGCGGCGTACGCATCGGGGACGCCAGCGAGGTCGGTCCGATAGTCGATGACTACTGTTGGGTCTATTGCTCCTGACCGTACCAAGCCGTCGATCCGGTCGCGGTCTCGCATAGCGTTGCCGATTGCAAAACTGATCGTGAGCTCGTCAGCGAAAGCCCTCGCGACCGGGAGCGGATAGGTCGGCTGCGGATGTACACCCACCGATACAAGCGTCCCGCAGCGGCGAACCAGGGACAATCCGGTATCGAGTCCTCGCGGGCCGCCGACAGCCTCGATGACCGCATCGGCACCGCGGCCATCGGTCAGCGCATCGAGCACCGAGCGCGCCGACTCCGGTGTCGCCGTTACCGCTCCGTGTTCCTGCGCGAACACACGACGCGCCTCGACTGGCTCGATCAGAACGACAGGCCCAGCCGAACAAGCCTGCGCGCACAAGCTTGCGAACTGTCCGACCGGTCCACCGCCGATCACTGCAACGGTATCGCCAGGTGAAATCCGACTCTGTTGCACGGCCGCGTATCCGGTGGCGAGAATGTCCCCGGTGAACAGCGCCGCATCCCACCCGACACCCGAACTGACCGGCGCGAGGACGCTGTCGGCGAATGGCACTCGCACCAGCTCGGCCTGCGCTCCAGCCAACGGAGGACCGAATGCCTCTCCCGTGCCGAAGAACTGCCGGTCGGCACACTCCCATTGATGTCCACCACGGCACCACCAACACTGCCCACAAGCAGTGAAATCTGCCCCGCTCACCCGAACACCCGGCACAAAGCGTCTGACCGCGGAGCCGGTGGCGACCACCTCACCGCAGAACTCATGTCCAAGTATCGATCCGGCAGAAATACCGTCTGGGTGAGCAATCGTGTGGAGATCCGTCCCACACACGGCGGCACGTCGAACCCGCACAAGAGCATCGGTCGGTGCCTCGAGAACCGGATCCGGCACCTCAACGACTCGAACATCGTTGACGCCTGCGAAAACGACAGCTCTCATGCGCGCACCACCGTCCGATCGAGATCGGCTACGCGCGCCGAGATTTTCTCTGCCGCGATCTTCAGCTGGGCATGCTCGGACTCAGCGAGAGGGAGTTCGACGATGCGCCGTAATCCCTTTCGGCCGAGCTGAACCGGGAGCCCCACGAACGTTCCGGTTATCCCATATTGACCGTCCGCGCGCACTGTGGCAGCGATGGTCTCCGACGAGTCCGACGCCATTGCAAGAACCATCTTCGCTGCCGAGGCACCCGGCGCGAAGAAGGCACTGCCCGTACCGAGAAGTCCGACAACTTCGGCCCCGGAGTTTCGCGCGCGGTCGACGAGACCGTCGACAATCGAGGCTTCGAGACGCTGCGTGATCGGCTTTGCTCCAATTCTTGCCAGGGAAAGCGGAATGACCATTTCATCCCCATGACTGCCGAGAGCGAGAGCGGACACTTCTGTCGGAGATACTCCCGCCGACAAGGCCGCCAGCGCTTCGAATCTTGCACTGTCCAGTACACCGGCCATGCCGAGGACACGTCCGGGCGGGAAACCGGACTCGGCCCAAACGTGGTGCGTCATCTCGTCCAACGGGTTCGTCACGACCAAGATGACGGAGTCAGGCGACGTGCGAGCAACGTCTTTCGCGAGGACGCCGACGATTTCCGCATTGACGGTGACCAGATCGCCGCGCGTCATTCCGGGCTGGCGGGCACGCCCAGCGGTAATCACGACGTACTCGGCGCGGCCTGCAGCTGCGATCGAACCCACACCCGTGATCTTCGTACGAACACCGAGCAAGGACGTGACGTGCGTCAGGTCCAGCGCGACCCCTGCTGCCAACCCTTCGTTGATATCGACCAGGACGACCTCGTCGATAGCATCGGCTTCGGCCAGTTTGAGTGCGGTAATCATCCCGACGTGGCCGGCACCGACAACGACTACCTTCTCGACCCGGCCGGAACCTGGCAGGGAACGTCGCGACGAACTCACAGATTCGGCCCCAGAACCGAGTGCTGCGGGTGCAACAGCAGGATTCAACGGACCGCCGCGCCGATAGAGAGCAGGTGAGGGTGGATCGAGATATGCCGGCGGTTTCTGTTCCAGAAACGAGGTGGTCCGAAACTGCTTCACAGGCTCCGAGGGTGACATCGCATCGCGACTGGATGCCGAAACATTCGAATTCAACTGCGAAGCCGCAGAATTCGTTGATACCTCGATGGCGACACCTCTCTCGCGAGCAAGTTCACGAGCAAGGGGAGTCACGATGTCGCGAGGAGCGACAACCAGTCTATTCGTGTTCGACGCCGCTGATTCGACGTCACTTACGCCGAAGACAGTCATCGACGTGCCTCCTCCTGGCCGTCGAGGGCCTCCAGAGCCGCCACCGCGGCGTCGCGGGCAACAGCAACTTCACTTTCGTTGCCGGCCAGAAACATTCGGCCGAAGCGGCCGACAGCACGAATCTCGATGACGTCGATGTCTGCAGCCTTCTCTGCTTCGTTGGCCGCCAACGAGACATATGCGGCGGGTGCGACTTCCATGATGAAGAGGCTCGAACCAGGCATCAACAGTGTGCCTTTGCGCCACTTGTTGATCAACTGCGCTTGATACCCGTGCACATTGGTGATGAACTGCGTCGAGGCGATGACCGGTTTGATGCGGTCACTTTCCTTCATCCCGAGCGATTCGAGCATTGCCTCACCGGCAGCGAGAACCTCGGCTTGATGCTCCGAATGGATTTCCAGGAGGCCGAATTCTCGCTCGATTATCTGCAGTGCCGGACGCACTCCGGCCGCCTTCAGCGCAATGTCGGCGGCCTTGAACACTTCGTTGCCCGGCGCCATTTCGACGAACAACTCGGCCATCCCGGCAAGGGGCGGATCTCCGGGACTGGTGGCCGCGATGTGAGCCGCGCACTGTGGTTGCATTCGGTCTATGAACGCGTAGGTCCGTAGTGTTGCTGTGCCTGTCATGACGCATACCTCGCGATTCCGAGTGGGGTGATGAGCAGGGCGTGCGGATAGGAACGCACTTCTCTGCCCAGAAATTTGCTGATGACGGCGTCCGCACCGGGCAACATCAGTGCGCCTCCCGCCAGATGCACATCAAGTTCGTCCGCGCCGGACGTCAAATCGCGGATGGAGGACGCGATTCTCTCGATTCCAGGGCGCAAGATGGCCAAGTAATCGTGATTTCCTGCCCTTTTCCGTTTCTCCGCCTCGGCGAGCTCGATACCCAATGCGCCGGCGAGCACCAGATCGAGATGATGGCCGCCACCGGCGCGATCGTCCAGCGCGACGAGCTCACCGTCACGCAGGACTCCCACGCCGGTGGAACCCCCGCCCACATCCACCACGACACCGTCTTTGATCCCGAGCGTCTTGTTGGCGGCAGTGACCTCGTCGACAAGGACGACGTCTTCGAACCCGGCGCCTTCGAGCACGAATCGGCAGGCACGACTGTCCGCTTCACCGATGCAGGGTGGGAATGCCGTGGCTCCGCTGAGCAGTTCGTGGCCTAGTTCTTCTTCCGCGCGAGCCTTCAGCTGTCGAACCGCGGTCACTGCTGCAGCGAAATCGACAACCACCCCGTCGCGCACGGCGGCGGTGCGGTCGAAGTCGATCCAGACAGGTTGGTCATCGTCATCGATGACTGTGATGACGCAGGTGGCGGTACCCAAGTCCACTCCAGTCCTCAGACGCCCCACCGCTAGGCGACTCGACCGTATGCAGTTATGTGCGTGCTCGAGGACCGCAGCGACATCGGTGGTCTCCATCAGGAGAACACCCCTCGCCATGGCCGCGCCTCATGTGCAACACGTTTGATGTTGACAAGGTGGAGCGGGGTGACGTTGTCGGAGCAGATCGAACCGCTCCACGTTCCGGTACCGATCTGGAAGGACGGATCGATATTGGTCGAATAGCCCATCCCGCCGAAAAGTGCCGGCGTGTTGACTACAATCCGGCCGGCAGGCAATTGACCGAATTTCGCAATAACGTCAGGATTAGTGGCATGCACGGCGACGGTATGCCCTTCGCCGCCAAGCGCGAGGATTTCTCGGCACCGACGCCAGCCGGACTGAAAATCGGGTTCGCGGTAAATAGACAAAACCGGGCCGAGAATTTCTCGCGACAGAAGTGCGTGGTCTCCGACTTCGGTCATTGCTGCCGCGAGCACCTTGGTTGAGCCAGGCACGGCAAAGCCGGACATCTCTGCCAATCGGGTCGCCGACTGTCCCACAGCGTTCGGCCGCAGTCCACCGCGCTCGTCGAAGAGTGTGGCAACCAAGGCTTTCTGCTGATCGGCCGACAACCATGCTGCTCCCGCAGCCGTCAATTCTGCGACGAAGACATCGGCGATCTTCTCGTCCAACACGACAGACTGCTCGGCAACGCATGCCGTACCGTTGTCGAACGCCTTAGAGGTGACGATCATCGTCGCTGCTTCCGCCAGATCAGCGGTTGTACGGTCGACATAGGCAGGCACGTTTCCGGCGCCGACAGCGATTGTCGGCTTGCCGCTCGAGTATGCGGCAGCGACCATGGCAGGCCCTCCGGTCGCCAACACCAACTGGACGTCTGTGTGACGCATAAGCTCGCGGGTCGATTCGAGCGTCGGCTGTGTCAGACATGCGACCAGATGTTCGGGTGCACCGGCAGTGACCGCAGCATCAGCCATGATTTCCGCAGCCTTCGCGGAACATTTCACAGCCCGCGGGTGAGGCGCGTGAACTATCGCATTGCCTGCCTTGACAGCAGCGAGGCTTTTGAAAAGTACTGTGGCGGTGGGATTGGTGACCGGAATGATCGCGGCGATGACTCCCATGGGGGATCCGATCGCGGTGACCTTATTCTGTTGATCGGCCCACAGAACACCTACAGCTCGCCGTTCGAGCATCCAGTCGGCGACGTAACCGGTGTTGAATCGGTTCTTGATGATCTTGTTCTCGTAGACGCCGTATCCGGTCTCGTCGACGGCCATCCGAGCCAATTCTTCTGACGCTTCATACCCAGCTTTAGCCATGGCGCGCACGATGTTGTCGAGCCACCCCTGGTCGGCGCCGTCGATCGCCTCGAATGCGCGCCGTGTTGCCGCGACCTGGGCGCGTACATCTGCGATTGCTTCCAGGTCGGCATTCAAAGCGGTTGTCACTGGGATCTCCCTCCCGAAGTTTCAGCGCGGGCTATGAGGCTGAACACTGCAGTTACGCTCCCTTTGGACGGGTGAGGGTAGCGAGGATCGACTCGGTCTCGTCATGGGGGCGCGGGATGACGTGGACGGAAACGACCTCGCCGGCCTTGCCAGCAGCGACTGCTCCAGCGTCGGTGGCGGCTTTGACTGCTCCGACGTCGCCGCGCACCATCACGGTAACGAGACCGCCGCCGATCTCGCGGTGACCCAGGATCTGGACATTCGCCGCTTTGACCATGGCGTCGGCGGCTTCGATCGCGCCGACGAGTCCTTTCGTTTCGATGAGTCCAAGTGCGCCGGCGCCGCGAGCGGGCAAGTTGTTAGGTGTTGTTGCCATGGTGTCCTCCGTGTGGACTTCGTTTAGGTGGGGTTCGAGCGGATGGTCGTAAGTCGGTTGCTATTTGGAGTAGCTGACCGCGCCGTGGGTGATGATCGTGTCGGCGATGGCGACTATGGCGGCATCGGTGGGAACGGTCTCGGCTCCCGCAGCTATTCGTGCGCCGCTTCCGGTCGCTACCAGTACTACCTCGTCTTGACCTGCGCCGATCAGATCTATGGCGGCGTAGTGTCCCGCTGCACTGTCTGCGAAATCTTCGACAAGCAGGATCGTCGTACCAGAGAGTTGAGATGCTTTCGCGGTGGCGACGACTTGTCCGACGACTCGTGCAAGCTTCATGTCCGGTACAGCCTTCCTTGAGGTCGATCAGACGATGCGCGTATCCGCGCCGCGTGCGGGGAGCTTCGTCGCGTCACAGTTGTTGTGCGAGAAAGGATCCCTGCTCAGGACGCTACGGTGACCCCGCCCACACGTGCGTTATCTTGAAGAGATAGAACTGTCTAGCTGGATTGTCTCCATGCGATGTGGCGCACGACTCCTGTTGCCCGTCACGCTAGTTACTATCACCCGGACCAGCCGGTTGATAGAACTACGTCTATTGCCCGTTGAACAGCGCGCAGTAATAGGAGGATCGACGAGATGATCAAGGATGTCGACGCGGACTTCCATACACCCACCAGTGACGACCCGACGTGGGCCGAAACCAATTTCTTCGGTTTCTACGTACCCGAGGCGGCGCTCAATGTCGGTGTGTACGCACTCTTCCGCCCGAATGTGGGCGTGGCGATCTCCACAGTGGCGATGAATTCCAAGTTCGTCGAGGCACCGTGGCAAGCAGAGTACTGGGACGCACAGCACCACTTGGCCATTCCAGAGCCGCGTAATCTACGCGACTACACCCTTGCGAACGGCTTGCGTGTGAGTTCTCCTGAGCCGAACCGGGTATGGGACGTCGAATTCGACAACGGCGACGGCGTATCGCTGGCCTTCCGTTACACCGCGCTGACCGAAGCCTTCGACATCCACGATCCGAAGCAGGACCCCATCGTCGCCGCACAAGCCGACGATGGAGTCTTCGCGTGGGGTGAAGCCTATGCAGGCCACTTCGACCAGACTGGTCATTTCGAGGGTGAGGTCAATCTCCGCGGTCAGAAGTTCCCCGTCGACTGCATCTCCACGATGGACCACAGCTGGGGCCTGAGGTCGGAACATCAGGGCCACACCATGAGCTGGCTGCATGCCCATTTCTCGAAAGATCTTGCATTCCATGGAATTTTCGACTTCGATCCCAGCGGTGGACCCGATGCTCCTACTGAGCTCACTCTCGAACATGGATACATCGTCGATCATGGTCAACTACGTGGCCTGGCATCAGGGCGCGGACGAACTGTTCGTCAAGGATTCTTCGCAAAAACCGTCGAGCTCGAACTCGTAGACGGGGATGGACGCGAGTACTCGCTGACCGGACTGGGAAGGACTTCCTTCCCATGGCAGGCCGGCCCCGGAACTGTTGGCTACAACGTCCTCGCCGAGTGGCGCCACAACGGACAGGAAGGCTGGGGCGAGATCCAAGACTTCATCGGGCCGCAGACTCTGTGCAAGATCTACGCCGACCCCCACGCTCGCGGGGTGTGAGGTGTGCGTCCCACCGCCGCCGGAAGCGGTGATCTTCGACCTCGACGGAACGCTGGTACAGACGCGTGAAGCTTCGTGGCGAGTCTTCGAGAAGATCGCCACGAAGCACGACATTCCGATCTCGACCTCGGATCAGTTCTATGAGCTGTTCGCACACAATTTTTTCGCATCGCTGAGATCGGTATGCGCGGATGAAGTGAAGGCAAAGGCTGTGGAGAACGACTTCATGGAGGCGCTCAAAGTCGACTACGCCCCGATGATGATTCCTGGCATGATCGATGTGGTCCGTTCTTTGGTACCGCATTCAACACTGGCGGTGCTGTCCTCCAACGCTACCGAGGTCATTCGGCGCATTCTGCAGCAGAACGGTCTTGCCTACTGCTTTGGGCACGTTTTCGGTGGAGACGTCGAACCGGACAAAGCGCGTGGCATAGAGCGCTTCCAGAGTGACGCCGCGCGTGGGTCCGGGCGACTGTGCTCGGCGTTCTACGATGAGAGCAGTAGCGTCCGGAAGATCGCAGAACCGGGATCGACTGTAATCATCACCGATACGGTTGGCGACGTCGAGGCTGCACGCAGGACCGGAATTCGCGCTGTCGGCGTTGCGTGGGGTATGCACACCGAAGAGCAGCTGCTCGCAGCTGGCGCCGAGTTTGTGGCGATCTGGCCGCAAGAGATCATTGCGCATCTCTTTCAAGGCTCAGACCCCGCCCGGGTCGATGATTCGCAATGTGCCTGCAAAATCTCGACAGCACGCAATCCTGCGTCAACCGTTCCGCCACGCATCGCCCGGCGAATCGCCGGTGCCGCCACACTGAAAACGGCTGTGGCTGCACGATCTGCGGCCCCTCCGTCGCAAGATCCGCGTGGCACTGTTTCGCATCCCTGCTCCGCTCGAGACGGGAGTCCGGAACGAACGTCGGTGGCCACGGACTTCGGAACACCCAGTGCAGAACTGCTTGCCGCAGTCCGGCAGGCGGTGCTGTGAAGCCGCTGAATGTCGTGGTCACCAACGACGACGGCATCGACTCTCCTGGGCTGCACAAGCTCGCCGCCGCAGTTGCGGCAGCAGGTCACACTGTACGTGTGATCGCCCCCATGGTGCAGGTCAGCGGCGCCGGGGCCGGCATCGCCACATTGGCCGTTCCTGGCCATGAGATGGTGGAGCGTCGAAGCCTCGGACTTGGCACGGATGATCTCGCAGTCGCAGCCGAACCGGCCATGATTGTTTTGTGGTCAGTACTCGGATGTTTTGGCCCCACGCCAGATCTGGTCCTTTCCGGGATCAACCTCGGATCGAACTTCGGTACCGCAATCGTGCACTCGGGGACATTCGGCGCGGCATTCACGGCGGTCATGCACGAGATCCCTGCGATCGCTGTTTCGCTATGTTTCGAAGACGAGGACAAAGGCAACGTCGACGATGTACTTCACTGGGACTCCGCAGCGAAGTCAGCTGTAACCATGATCGATCACGCGTTTGACGCACTGGACGCGGGGTTCGCGATCAATCTCAATGTTCCGAATTCTCCGATCGATCGAATGCTGCCTCCAGCACCTTCGTTGGAGAGATCGCCAGGTCTCGTTCCGTCGATAGTGCCGTTTGTACGTCGCCTGAACCCGGTTAAAGCGGGAGTGGTTGCTAGTACGTCAGAAATTCGAGCGAGCCCCCCATCTCCGAGAAGCGACCGCGGCATCGTCAGCAGCGGCCGACCGAGTATCTCCCTGATCGGCCTTACCCATGGGGACGCCAACTCCGTCCTTATCGGCGCACATCAGATTTCAGAGAGGAATTGAAATGAATAGTGGAGCAGTAGGTTTGATAGAAACCAAAGGGCTCGTGGCAGCAGTTGAGGCCGCCGATGCGATGGTGAAGGCGGCCAATGTCACCCTAATCGGCTGCCGGACACTACGAAACGGGCTCGTCACCGTGATGGTCCGCGGTGACGTCGGCGCCGTCGCAGCGGCCGTTGACGCCGGTAAAGTCGCAGCACTGCGCGCTGGCTTCGTCACAGCCACCCAGGTCATCCCGCGACCGCATGCAGAGACCGAAGATATTCTGGCGGAGGCTATTTCGGTCAGCATTTCCTAGGCTACGGCCGCAATTAGGGGGTTAGTTGGGAATTGGTACCGCACAACCGACCTCGATGCTCATACAATCAATAGTGGTGATATGAGGACGCGATCTCGCGTGGAGTACTGCGCTGGGATCACAAAGTACGGGCTCAATCGCACCGGAGTTTCCGGGGATGATGCGCCCTCGGTTCGACAGAGTCGGTGAACGTGGTTCTGGCTACGATCTTGTCCAAGGAGGCAGGACCATGCCGAAGAGATATTCAGAGGAATTCCGCCGCAAGGGACCGCGATTCACTCCGATCACGGGGTGCAATTACCCCGACAGCCAGCGACCTGGTCAACCGGATGTTCACTCGCCAACAGCCAAATCGGTTGTGGGTCACTGATATCACCGAACATCGTACTCGTGAAGGCAGGTTTTCTGCGCGGTTGCCCTGGATGCGTTTTCAAGGCGGGTCGTGGGTTGGTCGATCGATTCCAGTCAAACCTCCGCGCTGGTGACCAACGCGCTGTCGATGGCCGTCTCCAACCGTGCACCGCTCGACGGGACCGTGATTCACTCCGATCACGGGGTGCAATTCACGTCGTGGACATTCACCGATCGAGCCAAACAATCAGGTCTCGTTCCCTCCATGGGGTCTGTCGGCAACTGCTACGACAATGCCACAGTCGAATATTCTTGGGGCAGAAAGCAAACCGAGATTCTGAACCGTAAACGATGGCGTACCCGGATTGAACTGGCGAACGCTATCTTCGAGCATCTGGAGATCTTTCACAACCGCCAACGTAGACATTCGAGCCTCGGAATGCGCACTCCGATAGAGTACGAATTGCATCATCACACGAATCAGCCAGTTGCCTGAAACCCGCTATACCGACTCCCTCGAACCGAGGGCACATCAGCCAGTATCTTCCCACGTTAGCTCTGCCTTGACGATGAATGAAGGGTGGGGTTTTCGTGGTGATTGTCGGGCTGGTTATTGCTCTGCGCGAAGCATGCAGACAACTCACCAAACCACCGTCTCTGAGCATCCATCCGCGCTAACACGTCCACGATCGACCCCGTCGCGAAACAACATGAACCACTCAGCCCCACGAGACAACCGACAAGTGGAAGTCCCAAACGTCGAGGGCGAGAGTTGAGAACCAGCGATGGATACTGTTTCGCTCGTACTTCGGCTTAGACGCGTTCTGCTGCCTCACTCTTCCAAGTTCCGGTTTCCGGCAGGTACCGGGCAGACACTGCTGACCTGCAACGCCGCTGCCGATGTCGCCCAACGATCGTCTGATCGTCGGGCACCGGTCGGTCTACACGCAGGTGAAGGCGCTGGGGTTGTCTGCGCAACCAGCCCTTCGGGTGATCAAGAAAGTCGCCGATACGTACGCCACCCCGGACGTCTAATCTCAGGGCCGGAAATTACGGTCGGATCGGGTCGAAACGGTATGCGGGCGTGGCAGATACAGCAGTTCGATTCCGCCCGCATGCGGCGCAACCTTTCGACGATCGGTGTTTGTCATGGCAACTCGATTCGTCGACGGTGTCGATCTGGACTACGGCGGGCCGAATGAAGGGTGTGCCGTTCGTGTGCACACCGTGGCAGCGGAAACTGCTCGCGGACCGAAAAGGCGAATCCGATCTGTTGTTCCGCGACGGCCAGTTCTACCTCTACACCACCGTCGACCAACCCACCCCGACAACTGTCGTACCGGCGAAGGATCCGGCGGGTTGGGTGGGTGTGGATTTGGGGATTGTGAACCTCGCGGTCACCACCGACGACGATCCCGCCGAGTTGGATGTGCGGTGGGGCGGTCACAGCGCGCCGGAAGAAGAACCTGGTGATGCGGACAGCGCTGCAGAAGGTGGGCACGAAATCCGCGAAACGGAAGCTGAAGACTCGGCGACGGAAGGAACAACGGTTCGCCACCGACATCAATCATCAATTGTCGAAAAATATTGTTGCTGCGGCGCAACGCACCGGTCGGGGTATCGCGATAGAGGATCTATCGGGTATCCGGAATCGGATACAGCTGGCCCGGAAGCAGCGAGCGCAGGTGCATTCGTGGGCATACGCCCAACTGCGTGCCCACGTCGGATTCAAAGCGGAGATGGCGAGAGTGCCGGTGCAGGTGATCAACCCGCACAACACCTCCCGCACGTGTTCGCAGCGCGGGTTCTGTGATCCGAAGAACCGTCGCAGTCAAGCAGTGTTCGAGTGCCGGCAGTGCGGGTGGGCAGCACATGTTGATCACAATGCTTCCTGCAACATTGCAGCGCTCGGGCATGAAAGTTATTGGGCCGCCGAGTCAACCGTGCCTAAAGCAGCCACTTCTCTAGCATTCAGCTAGATCCTCCTAATAGTCAGCTCCTGTCCCTATCGAGCACCGACGGACCGACTCTCACGCGTCCCAGCCTGACTGGTACGCGTGTCCATGCTCTCCCGAGTAGTCGTCGATTGTCTCCAAAGAGGCCCAGCGGTCGGCGGCCCTCCCCCTCGCATTCGCACTCGCCAATGTCGTGTTGACGATCGCCGCAGCCACCATCCTAGATTTTTCCGTCGAGGTTCTGCTCGCCGACGTCACCGTGCGTGTCGTGATCACGCGTTCTCTGGTTTCAGCATGGGACCGGTCGGGACGATACCTCGCCGATACCAGTAGAAGGCACGAAAGTGCGTATACGTATGGGCCATTCAGCCGTTGCTCCTGCTTCGTGGCCCCACTGTGATGAGTACCTAGTCCCGACGATAAATATTTCGCTGGGCACCGCAATTTGAAGGACTCACTTCGATGACCAATCACAAATCGTATATGGGTAGTCGCCAGAAGCTCTCGCACGCGCGTCTTCTCAGAGTTTTCATGAATGCAGGTCGGCACTCCGAGTTCCTGATCAGGGATTGAAGGTCTGGGAAACCACACTGAGCCCTATAGGTCTTGACTTCAGTTGAGGACTTGAGTCGATCCGAGCGACCTAGCTTGCAGTGCAAGAACTCTCAGTAGCACATAGCCGGGGCGCATACCCCGACCTCGACAGCGCGGGAAAGGTACGTCCGAACCGGCGCAGCACGCAGCTCGCTGACGCCCGCTTCAAACACTACTCCCATCCAATTTGCCCCGCCCGTGACTCTAGGGCATCAAAGCAAGGTATCGACATGGTTCGCAACACTTTATCGGCACTCGCAACAGTATTTTTCACGTTGAGTTCTACTGCAGGTATGGCTATCTCAGCTCATGCGGCGGTTGGGGCTTCCCTTCAGTGTCATGGCACCTGGGACATAGTCATCGGCGGTTTGAGCAACAATGATTCTGAGGGGTTCGTAAACGCGGACCAGCGCGTTGGGTACAACTCGTTTGACTTGCGGTCGGGCGTGAATGAACTCAACCACCTCGTACGTGCTCACGCGCGTGCCTGCCCTCAAGACTTCATCCATCCCGTCGGATACTCGGGTGGTGCAGCTGTAGTGCATCTTTGGGCAACCGAGAACGGCAAGGATTTCCCAGGCAGGGCCAGCATTGTCCTGATTGGTGACCCCAAGCGGCTAGCAGACACCGGTGGTCGAGGTTCCGCAGCTGCGGATCTGGGGTGGGTTCCGGCTCTCGGTGGCGCGAACCGCGACTATGGCGGACTGCCCGCGCTCCAGGTCTGCAACGGTGGCGACCACATCTGCAACAGTGAAGTCGGTTGGGACGGATACCTCCATGGTGTACACGCCGACTACGACTTCAATGTGAACTCGTACCCCAACAATGCCGAAGGAGAGATTTATCAGGACTGAGAATCCCAAAGATACTACGCGACAGTGTATCCGGATGGACCAGGGCGCTACGACAACGATCACAGTTCGTGAGTCGCAGAAGACACACTGAGTCATCGTTGTGGAGCTCTAGATCAGGGACTGCCCCACTTTGGACTGCTCCCCAAAAAGTGGGACTGAGAAACTCAGTTCGACTTCTGGGAGCAGTTTATGGACAAACGAAGTTCACTGACCAGAAATCAGCGGGCCGCAGCGGTAGCATTCTTCGCGACTGGTGCAGAGTAGCGCGGCCGCGAGGCAGTTGGGTGCCAGTTGGTGGCCCGCCAAACAGTTGCACGAGAGGTGGAGGGTTCACGGAAGTGGGGTGCTGGTGACCAAACGGGTCAGGGAGTCGTTCTCGTTCGAGTTCAAACTTGATGCGGTACAGCGTTTCCTGTCCGGCGAGCCGCGGGTTGAGCTTCGTGAGGTCGACCTCGCCCCTCCGAAGACGATCTCGCGTGGGTGGGAAGTACCGCGACGAGGGCGAGGCCGGGTTGCGGCCGAAACAGAGAGGTCATCCACAAAGATCTGGCGAACCCGAGCCCGGGTGAGCGCGCGCACTGAGTTGGAGCAGTTGAGGGCGGAGAACGACCGGTTGCGCGCCGAGGTCGCATATCTGGGAAAACTGCGAGCCTTGAGGCACAAGAACGACAGCGAAGGTCCATGCTGTCGTCTCCCTCATGGCTGAGTACGGTCTCGACGTGCTGCTCGAGGTTGCCGGGCTTCTCGATCACGCTTGATCTGCTCAGCAAGTTCAGCTAGATCCGACCCTCCGGATCCAGCTCGATGTGAGCGGAAACAGCGTTGTCCGCCAAGGGTTTACCGGCAGAGACTGCGATCAAATTCCCGCGCCATCAACTCCGTTCCACCGAGGCGACGTGCTTCGTCAACCCGTCATCCCTGAGGGCAGGGACTTCGATCCTCCACCACTTCCCCTCTCGGGTGACGGTCACTTCGTAACTCTCGCTCATGCCGCCGGCTCCTGAATTGCCTTGAGCACCTTGCGGTACACGCCCGGAGAAATGGTGCGGTATCCATCCGGAACACTCACGTGCACGTTTCAATTTCCGATTCCAAACGTAAGGAATAGACCCTGCGGTCCGCAGAGCAGTGACGCATGCGGCTTTGAGTTCCTTGATCACCGTGTCGGACTGATCCGCAACCATGAAATAGTCCAGTGCGGTTGACTGGTTATAGTCAACCGGCTACTGTCCTGCGCCTGAAATTAGTTCGGCATATTTTGCAAGTGAACGCATGGTTTTGTCCGCAGTTTTGGTCCAGACAACGGTTTCCGCTTCTCGTTCCAGTTTGCGATCCATTCCCAGACGTCCTTTTCGAGTGCCGCAACGCTGGTGTGCACTCCACATCGCAGAAGTTGGCCGACGAAATACCCGAACCAGCGTTCGACCTGGTTGATCCACGACGACCCGGTCGGAGTGAACTGGATGTGAGATCGGGGATGGCTCTCGAGTCAGCCCGGGGTGGTGATGGTTTTGTGGGTCGCGAGGTTGTCCCAGGCGATGTGCACGTCGAGTTCCGCATGAACGATTTGTCGATGGCAACCAGAAAATTCTTGTATTCGACAGCTCGATGACGACGACTAAGCGCAGGAATCACTGTGGCGTCGGCGATGCGAAGGCCGCAAACAAGCTCGTGACACGGGACCGGACGTAATCGTGGCAGCTCCGGGCATCATCGGGAGCACCGGTTGTGACCGGTCGAGAGCTTGTATTCCGCTTTTCTCGTCGACGACAGCACCACCGAATGCTCGGGTTGGTTGCGTTACAGGCCAACGAAATCGACAACTTTTCGACGAATTGTCGATCGGTGGAGTGTTTGAAGCCGTCGGTCGGTGTGGTTTCAACTCGAATTTGCGACAGATCTGCCCATCGTCGACTTCGAGTGCCCGGTTTTCTCAGCCATCGACATTCGTGAGAGTGTTCGCGATGACGTCTTCGACCTGATCGAGCATGATCGACGGTGGCCGCACGGGTCTCGGTTCGTCGGTCAACCCGTCAAGGCGTTTGGTGACGGTACTCGGAGGCAGTATCACGCAGATGGCCCGTGTCGAATTGTCCGCGTCCGAACTGGGGCCATGGCCCGATTGATGTCGGAAATGAAGAATTTGGCAATCGGCGGTGGTGCGCAGTCAGTGCTTGTCGCGCTGTTTCTGCTCGACGAGCCATGCTGCAATCTGAGAACGAGAGGTGAATCCCAGTTTGATGAGTATGTGCTCCACGTGTCCCTGCGCGGTGCGATGCGAGATGACGAGCTTGCTTGCAATCGCCCTGTTGGTAAGTCCCTGGGCAACAAGTTCGGCTACCTGCTTCTCCCGACGCGTGAGACTGGTGAAACCCGACTCGTCTGAGATATCGGGCCGGCTCTTTTCTTTGAGTGCATACGCAGCTGCATCTTCAAACTGCGCTCGGATTCCTTCGCGGAACTCTTCTGTAAACGCACGGTCACCTAAAGTCTGGCGAATCTTCTGCTCGAACAAGGAGTGCTGGACGGGCAGCTGCGGGTAAATAACGCCAGAACCACAGACCGTCTGTGAGAGCGTCTGAGCAGCACCCATCAGCTTGGCAGCACGTCTGGGTGCACCCTCCTCTGCTGCAACCCACGAGAGAACCTCGATGCACCCCGCGGCACTGGTCCGGTCCTCCACCGATCGAGCGAGCTCCAAAGCTTGCCTGACCAGACCTTTCGCCCCCGAGTGCTCGCCACGCTGCCACGCCCACATCCCGGCCGCCCGAAGTGACCACCCCCGGTAGATGGATTCACCTCGCGACTCGGTGAGCGCTTGGATCTCGTGCTGGCACTCCTCGCTCCGCATCCAGTCTCCATCCGCGGCGCTAGCGAGCGCGAGCCCGAACAGGGACCAGATCATATGGAGCTGGTCACCGTCCCGACGAAAGACCACAAGCGAGGATTCGAAGCGCTCAGTCGCGGTCGAGAAATCCTGGGCGACCAACGCGTGATATCCCGCTGCATCGGCCATCAGCGCCACGGCCGTACGATTGCCGAGGAGTCCAGCCAAACCGCATCCACGCTCCGCATAGAGCGCAGACGCCTCCCTATCCCCGTGTAACCCGGACAGCGCACTCAGCACGTATAGCGCCTTGATCTGTTCCAGACTGGGTTTCCCGCCTTCAACCGCCAGTAGCTGTGCGAGCCAACGCATACCCTCACGCAACAGGCCGCGCGCTCGCCAATACGGGTAGAGCGCCACCGCCATGCGAATCCCCGGGTTCGCCTCACTCGGACCGCTCAAACAGAATTGCAGAGCCGAACGGATGTTGGACTGCTCCGCATCGAGGCGTACAACCCATTCCACCTGTCGGGCGCTAATCCAGTTAGCCTCGGCCTGCAGCACCAAGTGCTCGTACCAGTCCCGATGACTCTGCGACAGCGATGCGAACTCGCCCGTCTCCTTCAACCGTTCCATAGCGTAGTCACGGAGCGTCTCGAGGAGTCGGTAGCGCACCGTCCCGGCAACCTCCTCCCGAACCAGTATCGATTTATCGATGAGCGACCCCACCGCATCGACAATCTGCTCTGACGTCATGGTTCGGGCGCAGATACCTTCAACGGCGTCGAGCGCGAAACCACCTGAGAACACTGCCAGCCGCGCCCACAACTCCTGTTCGACCGAACTGCACAACTCGTAGCTCCAGTCAATACACCACAGCAGAGTTTGCTGTCGTGTAGGCGCTCCCCGATTACCCGTTGTCAGGAAGGTGTAGCGGTCGGCGAGTCGTTGCAGGATCTGCTCAACTGACATCATTCTGAGTCGCACTGCCGCCAATTCGATCGCGAGCGGCAGACCGTCAAGGCGACGGCAGATTGTCGCAACGGCTTCCTCGTTGTTCTCGGTGATTTTGAAAGCCGGGACCGCAGTCATCGCACGTTCAGCGAATAGGTTCATCGCCTCGTAACGTACATGCCCCCCAACGACTTCCGACCGCTCATCTACTTTCGGCATCGTCATAGGCTGCACGCGAAGCGTACCTTCGCCCCCGATTCTCAGCGCTTCCCGACTAGTCGCGAGAATTCGAAGATCCGGACAGGTATGAAGAAGGACCTCGGCCAGGGCTGCGACAGGTTCGATCAGGTGCTCGCAGTTGTCCAAAATAAGCAACAGTTTCCGCGTCGACAGGTACTCGACTAGCAGCGTCTCGGGCGGATCGTCCCAACCCTCGCGCAGTTTCAACGCCGACAGGACTGCGTCAACGACTGCGCCTGGGTCACGCAATTCACCCAACCCAACCGACCACACACCGTCATCAAATGCACGACCTACGTCGGCACCGACCCTCAGAGCCAGCCTCGTCTTTCCCACACCACCGACACCAGTCAATGTGACGAGACGCGATGCGGAGAGCAGACTGCGAACCTCGGCTATCTCACGACGACGGCCGACGAAACTCGTCAGTTCGTAAGGAAGATTCCCTACGCGTGCCTTGCCAACCGGAGGCATCAGTCCGCCACTTTCATCGCACGTACCCCTGTAACCACAGTACCTCTGGAGATGCAGTTAGGTAGTTGCGCGGCCAACCGCGACTACACCAATGCGGTAGCACTGTTGTCGGCTGTATCGCTCTGTCCAGAGCATGACTCGTTTGCACAGGCTGCAGTTCCGACTTGTGTGAAGGTTCGGTCCATGTTCGGGGGTGCTGCTCGTAGCGTTGAGGAGTAGACGGGAAATGACTCCTGATCTTGCCGGCGTCAAGGTTCGCCGGTTGACTTCGGAGGCATGCCCCGCGGCGGATACCCCCATTACCACCGAGAAGGTGGCCAAACACCAAACCCTCAATTTCCCATTCCGGCACCTCCGGAATCGGTTCCATTCGACTCGACGCAGCGAAACTACTCGATCACGCGAGCGGGCGAAGACGTCCGAGGTATGCGTCGAAGAAACAAAACGGGGCGACACGGCGCCTGCATTATCGGATACGGCGTACCGCTGCTCTCGCAATTCTCGACGAATGTCGAATATATCTGTCCGACAGTAGAAATCGAACTGAAAGTAACCTTCATGCACAATTACGCGAACCGTCCGCCTGTGGCGTACCGACATCGTTGCCGTTTCGACGGCGGGCGAGCAGCTTCCTGACCATAGCTACTTCAGTCAAGACTGTTTAGAGCGACACTGACGCCCGTTAAGATCGCCAATGCACGATCAAACCGATATCGACTCTCGCGCTACGGCGATCGGGATCTGGGTTCGCGGCTAACCCCCGACCGAGCTCGGCTACCCTTCTTCTCGACCCGGAGTAAACTCCAATACGCAATATCGGACACCGGGCCGCAGCCTTAGAAATATTAAACCTTTGATAATTCCGAGTACCCAACCTACGATATTCTCGCGTTAATAAACGTGCGGAATACCCGATTCACATCACTCGCTTTAATTAATTTGGTCGACCGAGTAAGCTAGAAAGGAAAGGCTGTGTGGGTGCAAACGCAATTAGAGGTTGAGAAGTTTCAGTCGCCCCTAGGCCGTCATTTTGCGGGGATCTCGATCGAGCGCTGCAATCGCGGACAGCCCATAGATACGCTCGGGACATACGAGGCCGTCGCGAAGACGGGCAAGCTGGATTCTCGCAGCAGCCTGAAGCAGAGAAGCGTACTGCATGCTATCGATCGAGAAGGCCGATTCAATGTTTTCCGGACCTGGTCCCCCAAGCGGCTCCCAGAGCAGCGCAAAGTCGATAATATCGCTTTCGCTATTTCTTTGCCACATTTCTTGCCACCTAATTTTATTGCTCTGAAACCATGCCTATGGCTCTCAGATCTATCGGACCACGGGCACTTTGATTCTTTCGGAGGGAATCCGAGCAGTTTGCCAACAGGTTCGGATATTCTCACATGGTGTCGGCTCGGATATATGCTCGCTAAACTGCAGATTTCTACTTGACCGCAGTTCTATTAAGGAATTACCTGCCACAAACGCTCGATGAACCGGCCCGGCGTCATTCCGATGTTCGACAATCCCGACGGCTATCAGAACTACTGCGAAGAGAAACGGTAACCGCCAAGCCCAATCACGGAGGGCATCATCGCCAACAATCGAAAGAAGGCTAAAGAATCCGGTTGCCAGCAACGCTCCAGCAGGGTTCCCCAACTGCGCGAATCCTCCGTAGAACGCCTTCTTGTCGGCCGGCTCGTACTCCACCGCTTGCAGAACGGCGCCACCCCACTCACCACCAACCGCAAACTCCTGAATAAATCTGAGAAATACCAACAAGACTGGAACCCAAAAACCGATTTGCGCGTAGGTCGGAAGAAGGCCGATCAACAATGTCCCGACACCCAGAATCGTCAGCGTGATCACCAACGCTATCCGACGACCGAACCGATCACCCACATCCCCGAAAACGATCCCGCCTATAGGGCGTGCGAAGAACCCCACCGTGCATGTGCCGAATGCCGCGACAATTCCGGTCAGCCGATCGGTGCCGGCAGGAAAGAAGACATCGCCGAAGACCAGTGCCGCCGCGGTGGCGAACACGAGGAAGTCATACCACCCGATCGTGGTTCCAACGAAGGCGTCAACACCCGTCCGACGAGCGTCGGCAACCTGAAAGTCTTCGCTCATGGCTGGTCCTCCATGATGTCATCGGCCCGCTACGCGGAGCAGGCATGCTCGAGTCTTCGTGGATCGAAACCCCTCGAATCGTGGTGAGGTTCACCACCTGACTCGAAACAAAACCTACGCCCAAAACTCCTGTCAATCAACACATCTGAGCTCTCATCCACAGCGCAAACCGCCGTTCTGTTCGGAATTTCTATCAAATGCGCGTATTCTGATGCACCACGACGCCGCATTTCATGCAGTGTGCATTCAAGACAAAACAGAAAAATCTCGAAAAAATAGTTAGGGACGGTGGGCCCGATGACCGCTGATCTAGACTCGAAGCTCATTGCCGTATTGCAACAGAACGGCCGCGCAACATACCAAGAACTCGCTGCGGCGACCGGCGTGCCGCGAGCAAAAGTATCCACACACGTACAAGCCTTACTCGCCTCGGGCACCTTGACGGTGGTCGCTGTCGCTCATCCAGAACTTCTCGGCCTCAAAGCACTTGCCCACGTATCCATATCAGTGTCAGGATCAGCTTCACCCGTCATCGCCGAACTGTGCAGATCGGAGTCCACGGTATACGTATCTGCTATCAGCGGCAGGCACAACATCGTCACAGAACTCCGAGTTCCAGACCAACAGGATCTTTACGAGGCAATTGGATTGATTCGCGCCATGCCCGGCGTGACCAGCGTGAGAACACACGTCTTCGCCGAGGTTGTGAAGGGAATCTTCGTGCCTAAGAACGTATTACGTTCCGACGTGCGTCTAGACCAAACTGACGTCGATCTCATCGAATTGCTGGAGCACAACGGGCGCGTGTCTTTCCTGGAACTGTCTGAGCGGACGGGACTCTCTCGAAGCGCAGTGCGGAATCGCGTCAATCACCTGATCGCTGAGACAGCAATTCAGATAGGCGCGGTGGTCAAAAGACGCGGTGGCAGTACAACTATTGCAATGGGCATAGGTGTGAGCCTAGGCTTCCGCCGCAAGGAAGCAACGAAACAGATCGAGGACCTCCCTGGTATTGAATTCTTGGCGCGCACACTTGGCACGTTCGACTTGATCGGTACTGTCGCCGCCGACTCGGCGATCGCCCTCTACTCACTCGCCGAGCACATACGATCGATCGAGGGAGTCACAGGTCTCGAGACCTGGATCCATTTGGAGGTCGTCAAGGAACATTACGGCCGCAGCCTCGAATTGACGGGGCACCATGACATTTTCAGATCGAATCCGAAGATTGCCGTGTCCGTCGATCAACATTGATAGCCTCAACTACCCCTGACGGCGGGAACCGACAAGCTTCTCGCCAGTCCCACAGACGTCGACCGCATAGAACCCTGTCTGTCACATTCGCCTGTCGGCATGAAGCTATGCGCCACTGTGAGACTCGGCATATCCGCCAGCACTGGCCGCCAGGCCTCGGTTCGGCGTCGTTCGATTCAATCATTCTGATGCGCAGTTCATTTCGTTCACAGTTACAACCAATCGGATAGAAGTGCACACGAATATCCCGGCAGAGCCACGTACCGAGAAGAAGCTGTCAATTGACAGTTTTCTGGTTTAGAGTAGCGTTCGCTGGTCCGTCCGTACGCAATGCCAACGCGTGCAGGACCATTCAATCGGTGAGCCATAATCCCGTGACGACTTCCGTCTCGACCCCCGAACAGACAAGGCTGGATATGAGCAAATTGGTTCAACGGATCGCACTGCTGACTCTTGGCTGGGAGGACTTACCCAAGTCCGTTTCCGTATTCGGATCCCCATCTTCGGAGAGACTTGTCGAACCAACTCCCGCCGTATTGGCACAGCTCGGCGACGGCACCTGGGCTCTTCTCGACACCGGTTTCAACACCGCACTGGTTAGAGATCCCGCGCTGTACGAACGGTTCTATCCCAACCCCGACTATTCGCCCTCACTACCCTCCGCAGACGACGAACCGCTTCTCACAGCTTTCGAGTCCGCAGGCTTGACGATCGACGAGATTTCCATGGTGGCCCTCAGCCATTTACATCATGACCACGCCGGAGGACTGAAACTGTTCGCCGGACGAGTACCCATTCACCTCCAGCGGCGCGAACTCGAGCGCGGACTCGACGTGAGCATTCCCGCCGAACACGAAGCCCGTGCCCGGATCGACTACGACGACCCACGAATTGACTGGCACCTCGCAGACGGATTAGTCGAGCTCGCACCAGGACTCACCGCAATCCCCACGTACGGCCATACCGTTGGACACCAGAGTTTCATGGTCGAGTTGGACCCGTCGGTGGGGGGCGGTGGGTACATCTTCGCGTTCGACGCAGCCGATCTCACAGAAAACATCGAGGAAGAGCTTCCACTCGGAGGTTTCATCGGATCCGACCCGAGCATTACGATTCCGCCGATCAGGAAATTGAAGGCGCTCGCAATGGAACGGGGATTCATATTGGTACCCGGGCATGATCCGAACGTATGGCCGGCGTTGACTGCAAGCCTGGCGGATCGGTTCAAGGAAGTTCGCTGATCAGCGATCCTTCAGTTGAAGCCTAGGTGCATGCTCCCGATCCGATCCGAGAGCCATCTCGAGCCATCTCGTTTACACAGGGTTTGCCGGTCCGAAGTCCACCTCGTAGGGAGATCCAGTGCACGGCAGCAAGGAATCGAGAGACCTTCTGTATTTCGCCTTGACCTGGGCCCCTTACGGCGGGCCCCCGGATGAAGAGACCTTCATGCGGTTCGGAATGACTCGTTCCCGATTCGTAGTGAAACTTTGGCAGGCGGTCCACGAGGTCGGGTGTGAACCTGGGGCGAGACGATATCTCGCGTCGGTGTATCCACCAGCAGTTCAGTAGATTTCGTCGGCTAGGCCAGCCACGCAGTCCCACACACCAGATACCTCACCTACCTGCAGAGCCGCCGCGAGAACACTTGGTGTCCCGGGGAATTGGAGTTGAACGTGAATCTCGAAGACCCAGGACAATGGACCCATTCGGGACCAGATGCGCAACCGCCACCTGTTCCCGAAGACGAAGACGAACTCTACCAATTCCCGACGATTCTTCACCGGGCTGGAAACATGGGGATGGTCTATCGGGCAAATATCAAAATATCGACTCACGCAGCACCATTCAGGACGACGGCACTGCGGGCGTTCATCACAACCTTCGCCCGTGACCACGGCATAGACGCCGACACCACCGCGGACCTCGTGCTGGCAATCAACGAGGCTGCAATCTTCTTACTCAGCCACGCCGAGCGGGACAACGTACTGAAGTGCCGATGCGCGCTGCAGGCAAACGTGCTGCGCGTGATGCTTGCAACGAGAATGGGTTCGCAAATACCACTGGATCCCTGTTGCTTCGAGTTGTACGTAGTTCGCCAACTCGTCGATCGAATGGACCTGGAATTGCACTCTCAATTGAGCGTCTCAACACCAACCGCGATGCTCATTCTCGAAAAAGTGATTACTCGGAATAATTTGTAAGAGAAGCAATTACACAGTCTCTCCAAAACTGATCCACCTTGAGTATCAACACGAGCCATACAGGCCAGGATCGTCCGCACATCAACCGCGTTTGTCGTTCCACAGGCTTCCGTGGGCAGATTCGGGCACATTCCACCAAAATCAGATAGGCCATCGCAGTCAACGCCTCCGCCGAATGATTCTCGTAGCCAAGAGCATTGATGACCCAATCTTGGAATTGATACCGTCAAACAAACCGTTCGGCACACCAAGCTTCATCGCGGCGACGATGCCGTCGAGATGAGCATGTATCCGCCGGGCCGGCCCGATCATCCGCAGATTATTGCACCCGCGCAGCCGATCTTATACACCGCTGCAACGTCTTCCGCGCATGCTTCACACGCTCGATACGGAAGACGTCGAAAAGATCTTCCTTCAAGGTCTACGCCCGACCGACCTTGCGATCCACCGCGAAATCAGGTTCACAACTCACAATTGGTATCGGTGAGTATCTCTTGACCACAGGGCAGAGCCCACCGCGCGCATCGCCACCGCCCACTAATCGGCATTTCCTCTCGCAGCGTCCCCGAATACTAACCGCCGCATCGAATGCGTGAATCGTCCACTGCAAGACATGAAGCGGGTAGAAACAATGCCATGCCTTCCGTAGCCGCTCCTGAGCCCTCCGCCCATCGGCTGGTCGAATCCTCCAGTCCCCACCGGATTCGAACGGTAGGAGCCGATCATGGGTTTCATGATTCGCACAAGCATCCGAATAATCCCCGGTCCCGCGTCATCGGCAGCCGGAGCGCAATCGGATACTCAGCAGGCGCAAAGGGTGCCCGAATCACCAAGCACGCCAACGGCCGCGTTAGCCGCACTCTCTCAGTGCCCGGTACCGGGCTCTCGCATCAATCCACGATCGGGGCAACAGACCCGGACAGCCTGCGCGGCACCGCTATCCCGCGGGAGATCATTGCGCACTCCGTGTGGCCGTACTACCGGATCACCTTAAGCTTGCGCGACGTCGAGGAGTCGATGCTCGCCCATCGTCGTCTCGCACGAGACGATCCACACATGGATCGCCAAGTTCGGACCCGAATTCGTGCGTGGCCTGCACCGCGGTACTGCCCGCCCCAGCGACACATGATTTCTCGACGAGGTGTTCGTCAAGATCAGCCGCATCCGGCGCTACCTGTGCTTTTTCAACTCCCCCACACTCGAAACCTATTGTGCGCGAGACCAGCACGAGTACGAGTTATGGCGCGGAGGAGAGCTTTCACCGCTGTTCATCACGGTTTTCTTTCCACCAGAGGCATCACGAGTCGATTACTTATGCAACGCGGAAGAACCAGAATTGTCTCCCCAGCGTAAGCTTGCTGATTCGATCCGTCATCCCGACCGCAGTGCTCCGAACACATTGCGAGGCAGGAATATCCAGTTTGATTCCCCAAACCAGGCACTCATCGGATCCAACGACGTCGCCACCAAGACATGGTGACCGGATTGTGCTCAACGAAAAGATGGCAGACAACGATTAAGCAAGGACAATCTTCACCAGCTACCGTTTACCTGCGTCATGCTTGTAACGGAGTCCGTGGTTTGCGTCGATTGCGATGCCCCGCGACGACCCAGACGGTCATAGCCCCAGTCGCCAGCGGGGTATGAGCTCAGCACCAGCACGCGAAGAGCAAACCCATGACGGCACCACCGTCACAATTTGTCCTAAGGTGCCGATCTGAATCAGATTGGCAAGCTCACATGTTCCGGTTTGCGTTCTCAACAAGCTCTGCGTTGGGAACCATGATGGAGTCGATGAACGCATCGCACACTTCCAGCATCCGCTCGCGGGTCACGTGTGAGGATCCGACCAGCGCTTGAATAGCCAGTCCGTCGAGCATGCCAAGCAGCATGTCGGTCAGGTCCCCTTCATCGTTGTCGACATTGAGTGTGCCCTCCTCGCGCGCCGCATCCACCGTCCCGCGCACAAGGTTGCGCCAGGTCTCGTAGACAGAGTCGTTGAGCGCCTGTAGCTCGGCGCTACCGAGGGCCGCCGCCCATAATTCCACCCATACCCGCCACGCTGTTATCGTTTCCGGCCCGGACGGCAGATACGAGGAAACAAGGTGGTGCAGGTGTGCGCGCGGAGATTCCTTGGCGTCCAGAATCCAATCACGACGCCGTAGGGAGTTCTCAAAGTTGAATGCGAATGCCGCGTGCAGAAGTGCGTCTTTGGACTCGAAATAGTAATGCACGGTGCCACTGCTGACCCCTGCGCCCTTAGCGACGTCGGCTACACGGACGCCGCGAAACCCTAGCGTAGCGATGCTCTCACAGGTCGCTTGCAGGATCTGCTGTCTCCGTTCAACCTCAACGCTCGGCCGTGCCATGGCGATCACTGCTCCTTGTAGTCACTTTCGGTACAGTATCGGACCTTGATGCCGCGTCGGCTGGCAAGCACGAAACGGCCTGTCGTTTTGTGCTTGTCGCCCACGGCAGTACGCCGCAGGCAAGCAGAATCGCGATCATTCCTACCCACTGCGGCGCCAGCAGTTGCTCATCAAGTAGCATTCGCGCGGCATACACCCCGACGATCGGCTCCAGCAAACCCAAGAGGCTCAGCGCGACCGATCCCAAGCGGCGTATCGCGTAGAAGGCGCAGCCCACACCGATCGGGATCATGACGGCACCCTGAAGGACGACTGACGCCCAGCCTGTCCAGGTGAAGGACATGTTCGCAGTGGTGGCAACCGCGACGAGGCTCGCGGTTATCGTTGCGCCGACCATGACGAGTCCACCCGAGACCACGACACCGACCTCCCGGACCCAACGCTCGCCGAGTACCAGATAGAGCGCATAACCCACGGCGCTTGCCACAGCCAGACCGATACCCGCAAGTTTGACGTCGGCGGGGCCGGCTAACCCTACAAGTCCAATACCGGCGATCATTACCAAACACAACGCGATCAGGACGGGACTTGGTCGCCTTCGAGTGGTGAGCCACACGACGAACAGAACGAACACCGGGTAGATATGCACGACCACAACTGACACCTGCGCACCCGTGGACTGGACAGCCGCGAAGTAACAAAGCACCTGAAACCCAAACAGCGGGCCGCACAACAGCATCAGCCCGAGTGAGGCCCGCCGGCGCACGTGCCGGATCCGTCCGCTCGCCCAGGCAAAGACAAGGATCACCACCGCACCGACGAGGCTTCGCAACGCCACCAACATCGTCGGCGTCAGGCCCATCTCGTACGAGAGCATCGCCACCGTTGGTGTCAGTCCATAGACCACCGCCGACACAACTCCGCACACCCAAGCGACGGCGACGTGCGGCGGGGTGACCGACTTCAACTCGGCGCCTGGGCGTCTGGGCATGATCGGCACAGAATCAGAGGTTTCGTGAGATCACGACGCGCATGATGTCGGAGGTGCCTTCCTCGATCTCCTCGAGCTTGACGTCCCGCATCCACTGTTCCACGGGGAACTCCCGCGAGTAGCCCCATCCGCCGAGCGTCTGGATCGCGGCATGCGTGACGAACATAGCCATCTCCGATGCCGTCAGCTTTGCCATCGCCGCCACGCCGGTGGATTCATAACCGGCGTCGATCGAGCGGGCCGCGTGCAGCACCAGAAGTCGAGCCGACTCGATACGATTCGCCATGTCCGCCAACCGGAATGCGACAGCCTGGTGCTCGATGATCGGCTTGCCGAACTGCGTACGGGTGCGTGCGTAGTCCAGCGCGAACTCGTAGGCGGCGCGAGCAGAGCCGACCGCAGCGGCGCCGAGCACGGTGCGCGAGATGTCGAAGGTCTTCATCAGTCCGTAGAAACCTTGCCCCTCGTCGCCCAGTCGGTCTTCCTCGGGCACAAAGACGTTGTCGAAGAACAGTTCCCGGCAGACGATCGCCCGCTGACCCATCTTCTTCATCGGCTCGCCCCAGGTCAGGCCCGGCGCGTCCTTCTTCACAAGGAAGGCAGTGACGCCCTTGGAGCGCTCGTTACGGTCCGTCTTGGCGAACACCACGTACTGGTCGGCCGCGCCAGCGTTGGAGATCCAGGCCTTCTGGCCGTTGATCCTGTAGCCGCCGTCGACCTTGGTGGCGTACGTGATGATCGACGCCGCGTCCGAGCCCGAGCCCGGCTCGGTGGTGGCGAGCGCGGTCATCACCGGTGAGGTACCGGTGAGCGGGCGGAGCCATTTGTCCTTCTGCTCCTCGGTACCGAGTGCGAGCAGCGGATCGGAGAAAAATCCGTTGGAGCACACCAAGTTCCCGATGCCTGGGTCGCCCCAGCACAGCTCCTCCTGCACGAGGCACTGGGTAAAGACGTCGGTGAAGCCGCCACCGCCGAATTCCTCGGGAATCATGTAGTCGGTGATTCCAACCTTCGCGGCCTTCTGAAAGATGTCGACCGGCGTGACTACGTCCGCCTCGTCCACTTCCCGACCACGGGGGCGGATCTCTTTTTCGGCGAAGTCGCGGCAGAGCTTGACGATCTCACGCTGCTCGGTGGTAAGGGTCCAGGGCTCGAACATGGCGGTCATCTCGACTACCTTTCTTAATTGATTGATCAGTTAATTATGAATGCGGGAAGGTGAAATGTAAATTCTTCGGCGAGCAATCTTGGCAGTCAAGGAATCACAGTTGAACCGCCGTCCACTCTGTAAACTCCTCGATGCCGACGGTGCCGAGTTCGCGCCCCAGGCCGGAGAGCTTCCACCCACCGAACGGTGCCAGTGGGTTGAACTTCGCGCCGTTGATGTCCACCTGCCCGGTCTCCAGTCGACCGGCCACGTCCAACGCCCGGTCGACGTCGCCCGACCACACCGCGCCTGCCAACCCGTAGTCGGTACCGTTGGCCAAGGCGATCGCGTCCTCGACGTCCTCGTAGGCCTCGACCACCAGAACTGGACCGAATATCTCCTCCGTAGTCACCGGGTCACCCCGCTCGACCCCGCACAGGACGGTCGGCCGCACGAAGTGACCGACCAAACCCGGCAACGGATCGGGCCCACCCGCGACGATGGTCGCGCCCCGGTCTACGGCGCCGTTGACAGCCGCAAGTATCGAGAGCCGCTGTTTCAGAGAGACTACCGGCCCCAAATCGGTACCGCGATCGGTCGGATCGCCCACCACCAGCGCGTTGGCACGCGTTGCCGCCAGCTGGACCGCCTCGCCGTATCGGCTGCGCGGCACCAACATCCGGGTCCAGGCGCTACAGGTCTGCCCGCTGTTGAGCATCGCCGAGTCGACGGTGGCGAAAACCGCCGCAGCGATATCCGCGTCCTCCAGGATCACCGAAGCAGACTTACCACCCAGTTCCAGGCAGGCTCGCTTGATCAGCTCGCCGGCAGTCCGGCCAACCTGACGACCCACCACTGTGGATCCAGTGAAGGACACCACCGCAACATCGGGATGCTCGGTCAGCGCCGGACCCACCACACTGCCCGACCCTGGGACCAGATTCACAACGCCCGCAGGCAAACTCGTCTCAAGCACCGCATCGCAGAACAGGTAGGTGGTGATTGGCGTGAGCTCTGCCGGCTTGAGCACCGTGGTGCAACCCGCAGCGAGTGCCGCCCCGACCTTGGCTGCCAGCTGGTACAGCGGGTAGTTCCAGGGCGTAATGCACGCGACCACCCCGGCTGGCCGGCGCAGCAATACCGAATTGCCGACGCGCTCGATCAGCGGAGTGTCGCGGGCGATCGCGGCGAAGGATTCGATGATCTCGATAGCCAGGTCCACATGACTCTCCTCGGCCACCGCGATCGGCGCGCCGACCTCCGCGACCGTTGCCGCGACCAGTTCGTCGCGACGGGTCCGCAGCGCCTCGGCCAGCTCCCCCAGTGCCTTGCCTCGCTGCTCGCCGGTAGTCCGGCCCCAGTTCACGCCCGCGGCATATGCGGCCCGTACGCCGTCGTCGACGTCTGCAACAGTGGCCGCGGCAGCCTGCCCGACAACCTCGCCCGTGGCTGGGTTCTCCACTGCCGTCACGGCCGGACAGCGCTGCCAACGACCGTCGATCAGGACGGTGTCACGCATCCAGGTCATGTCCGCTCCTCTCGAATGTGAATGACAGTGGGGCGGTCCGCCGCAAAGGCTTTCGTGAGCGCATCCGTCAATTGTTCCGCCGAGTCGAGTCCGACGCCCAGGCAGCCCATCGATCGGGCCAGCGCCGGAAAGTCGATCGGTGCCAGGCCTACCGCGTGCACAGGATCCGCGCGCCCGACCATCTCGTCGCGGATCTCGCCGTAACCGCCGTTGTCGACCACGATGATCGGCAGTGGCACCCGCAGTTCCGAAGCCGCGGCCAACTCGGCGACCGTGAACATGATGCCGCCGTCGCCGAGCATGGCAACAACCTGCCGCTCTCCCACCGCAACCTTGGCACCGATCGCGGCAGGCAACCCGTAGCCGAGGGTGCCGACGCCGGTCGGGTAGAGAAACGAACGCGGGCGATGCAGCGGCAGGTTCGCCATGGCCCCGTAGTAGCAAGCCATGGTGCTGTCGCCGGCGAGGATAGCGTCCTCGTCCAGAGCCTTCGCGAGGGCCTCGACGATGCCGAGATAGTTCTTGCCCTCGCTGCGCGAATCGACACGCAGCCTAGTCCGCCACCCCTCGGCCCGCTCCTCCGCGGGACTCCTGTCAAGACCCTCCATCAGTGCACGCACGGTGAGCGACGCATCACCCACCAACGCCACCGACGGAATTGCGTTGGTGTACAACGATGTCGGGTCGATATCTACGCGAATCAACTTGCCGTCTGCGTCCAGTGGCCCGTTCCAGAAGTCTGAGGGCGCCAGTTCCGTACCGACAGCCAGCACCACGTCGGATTCGTTCACCAAATCAGCCACCGACGGCAGATGTACACCTGCCCCGAGACCAAGTGGGTGACTCTCCGGCAAAACGCCCTTGCCGTTGGTGGTGGTGATAACCGGTGCGCCGAGCAGTTCCGCAAGCTCTCGCAGTTCCGTTGCCGCGGTAGATGATCCACCGCCCGCGATAATCAGTGGCGCGTCCGCGGCGACCAGCAGCGTACGAGCTCGGACGAGATCACCCTCCGCCGCGGCGACCGGCGCCAGCGTCACCGGACCGAGGATGCGCACGTCGGCCGCCTCGTCCAGGAGGTCCAGAGGGATCTCCAGGAACGCCGGCCGGGGCCGACCGGAAGTCATCGCGGCGAAGCACTGAGCCACGGCGAGTGGAATCTCCTCCACACTGGTGACCCGCTGGCTGTGCCCCACGATCGAATCGAGTGCGCCGATCTGGTCCTTGATCTCGTGCAGGATGCCGTTGCCGTGACCGGGGTGCCGCAGCGGCAGCCCAGGCGAGATCAGCAGCACCGGAATCGAATCCGAATACGCCTGTGCAGCAGCAGCCGCCGCGTTCAGGATCGCCGGCCCGGAGGTCGTCACGGCCACCCCAGGTTGCCCCGTCGCCCGCGCGTAGCCGTCGGCCGCATACCCAGCACCCTGTTCGTGCCGGGTCAGTACGTGGGTGATCTGCGAGCCGGCCAACGCCCCATAGATTGGCAGGTTGTGGGTGCCGGGGATACCGAAGACTACTCGGATGCCGTGCGCCTCAAGCGCAGCGACCAGTGCCTGGCCGCCGTTCATCCTGGTGGACATGTCAGCCCTCGTTCTGCGGATCGGTGTAGATGGCCTTGCCGAGCCACTGGCCGCCGTCGACCACGAGGGTCTCGCCGGTGACGTACGCGGCGCGATCCGAAAGCAGGTAGGCGGCCGATTCCGCAACCTCTTCGGGGGTGGTGAAGCGGCCAGCAGGGACGCTGGAAAGCACTCGGGCGCGCGCATATTCGTCGGGCCACAGCGCCGCGCCGGCACCCTCCGTCTCCGTCGGGCCGGGGGCGATGCAGTTGAGCCGGACCCCGCGTGAGGCCCACTCGACCGCGAGGGTGCGGGTCATCGCGACGACGCCGGCCTTGGCCGCGGCGCTGTGGACCGTGCCCGGGTGCCCGTGCCAGGCATAGGTGGCGATGGTGTTCAAGATGGCTCCGTTGCCCGCCTCGAGCATGTGCTTGGCTGCCGCACGGGTGCCGTAGAAGCTGCCGTTGAGCACGATGTCGACGACGGCTTTCCATCCATTGGCCGAGAGGTTCTCGCCGGGCACCACGAAGTTGCCCGCTGCGTTGTTGACGAGGACATCGAGGCGACCGTGGCGCTCGACTACACCGTCGATCAGCGTCTCGACGGCAATCGCATCGCGCACGTCGCACGTCAGCGCTTCACCCTCACCGCCGGCCGCTTCCGCCAATCGCACGGTTTCGAGCAGCGGTTCCTCGCGTCGGCCCACGACCACGACGGTTCCACCGGCGGCGGCGTAGCGCACTGCGATGGCCCGACCGATGCCGGATCCGCCACCGGTGATCACGGCGACCCGGCCGGCGAACTCATTGCGGATGTCTGGTGCAGTCATTCATTTTCCTTGTCTGAGAAGCGATTTGGTCTTTCATTTCTCGATGATCAGCGCATCGACCGCGAAGGTCCCGTCAGGACCGACACGTAGCGGATTGAGTTCGATCTCCGTTATGCCCGGATGCGCGGACACCAGTTCCGACACTGCGACGACGAGGTCGGTCAGGCCTGCAATGTCGACGGCCGGCTTGCCCCGCCAGCCGAGCAGGAGTGGATGGCACTGCAGACGGGCGATCATGGCCGCGGCAGTCTCACGATCCACCGGCGCCATCTCGATTGCCACGTCGCGGTAGACCTCGGCCTCGACGCCACCAGCACCGATTACCACCACCGGCCCCAGGTCGCGGTCGCGGCGCACACCCAGCAAAATCTCGACCACATTGGGGCGCCGATCCAACTCCTCGAGGACGTATTCACCGTCACCCAGATTCGCGTGCATCACGTCGAAGGCAGCTCGCACCTCGGCAAGGTCCTTCAGACCCACCGCGACTCCGCCGACTTCGCTCTTGTGTTCGAGCCATGCCGCCTTCAGGACAAACGGTCCGGAAAGTTGCGCGACGATCCCCTCGATGTCCTCCGCACTCAGCACCCGCGCACCGACGGGAAACCGGACACCGGCACGATGCAGAAACTGCTGCGCTGCAAGGTAACCCGGACCGATAGAAGTGGTTTCAACAACCGGGGTTGCGAGTTGACGACCCGACCGCTGCAGCCGGGTAACGGCAGACAGCGAACTGATCGCGGCCTCAATGCTGGCGTAGGCCGGGATCCCGTGCTCCCACATAGCATCGATCGCCGGCCCCTCCGCCACCATCGAATGCACCAACAGCGGCTTGCCTGCCGCCCGCGCCGCGCCCGCCATCCGCTCGACCAGTTCGCCCTCGCGGGTGGCCAGCGACGGCGTGTCTACGCCGTAGCTGCCGAAGTAACCGGTAAGGAGGACCGAGTCCACCTCATCTGCAGCGAGCAGATTTTCGACGACCGTGGCATATGTTGCCAAGTCCTGCTCGCCAGCCCCTGCCAGATCAACCGGGTTGCTGCACGACGCGCCGCCGGGGAGCACATCCGCGAGCGTGGTCGACAGCGCCTCGGAGAAGGCGGCCACCTGCAACTCGGACATACTCGCAACGTCGGCAGCGATGCCCGTCTGACCGCCACTGTCGCCGACCACGGCGACCAGGTCACCGGCCGGCAGGTCCGTCGACATCAGCAGCCGCGCTACCTGCACAATCTCCGTGGGTGTCTGCACCCTGACGGCGCCAGCGGCCCGGGCCGCGGCATCGACCACATCCAGCGCCGACGTCATCGATCCGGTGTGCGAACGGGCCAGTCTGGTGCTTGCCGCGCTGCCGCCAACCGTCAGCAAGATGGTGTGCTTGCCCGCCGCACGCAGTCGCGATATCGCCGCGATCAGCTCGGGGCCGCCGGCAAAGCTCTCCAGATACAGCGCCACTACCTTGGTGCATGGATCACCGGCCAGATCGTCGAGTAGCTCCACCGCCGCCACATCAGTCTGGTTTCCGATGGAGAAGAAGCGGGAGACGCCCAGCCCAGCGCGGGCGGCGAGCGCGGCGACTTCCGAACCCAGCTGACCGCTCTGCGAGACGATCGCGATGGCGCCCGGCGTGAACTCGCCCCACGCGAGCTGCAGATCGGTCGACGCGTCGAAGATACCGAGGCTGTTCATGCCGACCAAGCGCGCACCCGCGGCGCGGATGCGGGTGCCGATCTCAGCCTCTTCGGGCACTCCGGCAGTGATACCGAGGAAACCGCGCACTCCCAGCGCCAGTGCCTCGTCCACCACCGCGCCGACCGTGGTCGGCGGCACGCACAGTGCGACCAGTTCCGGCACGGACGGCAGCTCGGCCAGGGTCCGGTAGCTCCGAGTACCGAGTATCGGCGCGCCGCCTCGGTTGAGCAGGAACACGTCGCGTCGGTCACGTCCCTTGAGCGCGCCCTGGGCAAGCCAATACCCCCATTTGGCGGGATCGGCGGAGGCCCCGACGACCGCTACCGAAACCGGGTCCGTGAAGACACGCAGACCGGCGTCTACGACAGGCGTGGTGTTCGCCATAGTGTTGAAACTCCTGACTTTTAGCTACGGGTCGGTGGGGCTCACACGTCGAGGACCGTGAGGTCCTCGACGTTCCAGTGCATGTGCACCGGGGCACCGGGCACAACCGCGTCGGCGGTGTGCGGCACGGGGGTTCGTGCGATGACGAGACGCCCGTCGGCGGTCCGGACCTGGACCTGGCGGCAATTGCCGAAGTAGACGTTGTCTTCGACGATGCCGTCGATGCGGTCGTGGCCTACGGGAATCGTTTGACCGGTACCGATCACGCTGATCCGTTCCGGCCGAAGCATCACATTGGTCTCGCCGCGCGGAACCTCCACTGCGAGCCGAAATCGATGCTCGGTACCCGGCTCGGCGAAGCCCGCCGTATCGACAAATCCACTGAAAATATTCGAGGCACCGATGAATTCCGCCGCATACCGGCAGTTCGGTCGCTTGTAGAGCTCCTCAGGGCTACCCACCTGCACGATAGAACCATTGCGCAACAAGGCGATCCGGTCCGACATGGCCAGGGCTTCGTCTTGATCGTGGGTGACGAATACGAACGTGATCCCCAGTTCTTGGTGCAGTCGACGAATCTCCAACTGCAACTGCTCACGCAGCAACTTGTCCAGGGCACCGAGCGGTTCGTCCATCAGCAATACCGGCGGCTTGAACACGATGGCTCGGGCCAGGGCTACACGCTGCTGCTGACCGCCGGAGAGTTCCGAAGGCATACGGGCGCCGAGATGACCCAGTTCCACCAATGCGAGGGCCTCGGCGACGCCGCGCTTGATCTCGGCTTTGGACCAGCCGTGCCGCCGCAAGGGGAACGCGACGTTGTCGGCGATGCTCATGTGCGGGAACAACGAGTAGTTCTGGAAGACGACGCCGAAGCCACGCTTGTGTGGCGGCACCTTGTTGAGCAGGCGCCCGCCGACTTCGATGGTGCCGGCGGTCGGCTTGATGAATCCCGAGATGATGTTGAGGAGCGTCGACTTACCGGAACCGCTGGCGCCGAGAAGCGTCAGGAACTCTCCGCCGCGGATCTCGAGATCCAGGTTGTCGAGCACCGTGGTGGAGCCATAGGTCTTACTGACACCCGAGACGGTGATCGAAGCACCAGGCTTGTTCGTTGCGCCCGGGGTGGTCAGGGAGATGATACTCACGAGTTTGCTCCAATCACGGTGACGGCATTGCGGTACCGCCACTTGCGAATGATGTTGCGGGTCAACTTCATTGCCCCAAAGAGCACGAAGGAAGCGATGATGACGAATAGCGTCAGTCCGGAGATGGCCGCGACCGTGGGGTCCACCTGAACCTTCACGCCAGACCAGATTCGCACCGGGAGAGTCGTCATCTGGGCCCCCGACAGGAAGATCGCGCTGACCACTTCGTCCCACGAGGTGATGAAGGCGAACAAGGCGCCGGCGAAGACGCTGGCCGCAATGTTGGGAAAAGTGACGCGGAAGAAGGTGGAGATCGGTCCGGCGCCCAGGCTCTGGGATGCCAACTCCAGACCGCGGTCGAATCCTGCCAGGCCCGCCGCCACGTTGATGGTCACGTACGGTACCGCCAAAGCCGTGTGAACCAGAACAAATCCGAGTGTCGTTTCTGTGAGCCCTAGCTCGAGGAAAACGATGTAGACGGCGAGGCCGACGATCACGTACGGCACGATGATCGGCGCCAACAACAGCGCGGTGATCGGTCCGCGGAACGGGTACTTGCCCCGCACCAGGCCCATCGCCGCCAGTACCCCGAGCGTCACGGCGCAGATCATGGACAGCACCGCCACCCGGAGACTGACCAGGGCCGAGTTGAGCCACGTCGGGTCGTCGAGCAGTTGCTGGTACCAGCGGGTGGAGAAAGCATCCGGAGGGAAGGTCAGGAATGCACTGTCCGCGAAGGACATCGGAATGACCACCAGAACCGGGAGGATCAGGTAGGCGACGGTGAGCGTGACGAGCAGCGTCAGGCCTGCTCGGGTGAGGAGTCGAGTCATGGTTGCCCCATCAGATACTTCTTCATGTCCACGAACCGGCTGGCGATGCCCAGCAACACCAGGGTGCTCACCAGAAGGACCGCACCGAGCGCGGCCGCGAAGCCGAAACGCAGGACTGTGCTGACCTGTTGGACGATGAGCTCACCGATCATGGTGTTCTGCGGTCCGCCGAGTAGTGCGGGCGTGATGTAGTAGCCGAGCGCCTGGATGAACACCAGGATGACGCCAGCGAACAGGCCGGGCAGCGTCAACGGAACGAAGACCCGAAAGAACGCCAGAGACGGTCGGGCGCCCAGACTTTCGGCCGCCTGCAGCAACCGTCGGTCGATACCGCGCATCGTCGCGTACAGCGGGAGCACCGCGAACGGCAGCGTGATCTGCACCATCCCGAACAGGACACCCGACATGTTACGCAGAAGAGGTAACGGCTCGTCAATCAAACCAATCGACTGCAGCCCGACGTTGAGCACGCCGGTGTCTCGGAGGACCAGCACCAGCGCGAAGCTGCGTACCAGCAGGCTCGTCCAGAACGGCACAAGTACCGCGATCAGCATCACGGCGCGCCAGAACGGGGTCGCCAATGTCATCAGGTAGGCGTAAGGGAAGGCGATGAGCACTGTCAACACCGTCGTCGAAATGGCAACCACGAAGGTATTTTTCAGGACCTTCAGGTAGAGGGAGTTCTCCCAGATGGCCCTGTAGTTCCCGAGGCCGACAGTAGGATCGGTGAAGCTCTTCGAGAACATCATCACCAGTGGGAGGACGAAGACCACCAGCAGGAAGATGACCACCGGCAGCAGCAATAGTGCCCAGCTGTTGAATTCGAACCGCGGGCGCCACTTCCGGCGCCCGCCCGGGAGTGTCTCCGGCTTCGGCGACGACAGCTCAGCGGCCGTGTCGATCAGCTGGGTCACGACAACACCCACGAATTCAGACGTTCACTGACTTCGTTGTAGTGCTCGGCCCAGTAGCTGTAGTCGATGGTGCCGGCGGACTTCGAGATATTAGCCGGGTAGGTCGAGAGTTTCCGTGCCACATCGGCCGGCACCTTGTCGAGTGCCGCTGGGTTGACCGGAGCAAACAGACTGCGCTCGGCGTCCCGGGCCTGGCCCTCGACGTCACCGAGGAAATTGGTCATCCAGCTCATCGCCAATTCGGTGTTCGGGTATCCCTTGGGAATCGCGACCTGGTCATAGGAGATGAAATTCTGCCCCCACTCGTTGGCGATTGGCTGTCCCTCCTGCGCAGCCTGGTCGATGCGCCCGCTCCATGCCTGGACCAGCGGCGCCTCACCACTGGCGACCAATTGTGCCTGCTCGTCGCCGGTGTCATAGAACACGATGTCATTCTTGATGGTGTCCAGCTTGCGGAAGGCCCGATCGATATCGAGCGGATAGAGCTGATCCGGGGCGACACCGTCGGCCAGCAACGCAGCCTCGAACATTCCTCCGGTGGCGTAGTTCCAGAACCCTCGCTTGCCTGGAAACTTCTCGGTGTCGAAGAATTCCGCCCATGTGGTCGGGTGCACGTCGGAGAAGGTCTTCGTGTTGTAGGCAATGGTGAACGCGTACAACAGGTTCGGGACAGCGCAGTCACTCACGAACCTCGGGTCGATATTCGCCGCCACCGCCGCGGCCTTCACCTCGGCGGTAAGCGGGGTGAGGGTACCGGCCGCGCAAGCAGTCTCGGCGTAGTTCGGCTCGACCTCTACGACGCCCCAGGTGACGTTGCCGCTCTGAACTTGGGCTGCAATCTTCGCGTAGTCGGTCGGCGAGTCCTCGCGGATCGTGACCTCATTGTCCTGTGCCCACGGACTGACGTAGCTTTCAAGGTGCACCCGCTGGGCGGCACCGCCCCACATGGTGACGGTGAGGGTCTTCGACGGATCGCTGGATTCGGTGCCACAGGCCGACGCAGCCATCAGGACTGCGAGCCCGAGGCCGAGGCCAAAGCCGACTCTGCTTTTTGCTGAGGTCACGTTTCGACTCCTAAGTTGATTGACGGACCAGTTATTAACGGAAAGTGTGGCGCATGTCATTATTTCTGTCAATAGTGACCTGCGCCCGGTTCTCTGGGCCTGGACGAAGGACGGGTATCCAATCCCCCAGCGTCACCACTCAATTCAAGTGCCGTCGAAGGCGACGGCGTACTTCCTGTGTCAGGATCCGCTCGGTGCCGAGCGAAGGAAACGAGGATCTTCACGCGTTCAGAAGCATGCCCAATTAGGTGTCATGCTTCAAAGTCACTCCCGCACCAGCCGCCACTCGGCTGGCCATCAGCGAGGTCGGCAACCCTTCGATGAAACTTGGTCTGCATCCGACCCTCTACCGGCGATGTACTCCTCCTCCCACGCAGCGCACATAGCCGGGTGAAATGTCTCGGGTTCTAAGAGGCTGATTGAGAACTCGACGACGACGGGTCTGCGGTGCTCAGTACATGGAGTGGGTTCCGGGTTGAGTTGGTGAGGTCAACGCCCGCAGTCGAATCGAGGAACCGACCCATGCCATCGGCGCCCATCTCACCGTGCCCGTAGTGTCCGCACTACGCGGCGCGCAGGCACCGTTGAAGGGATGTACCTGTCGCCGGTCACCGACGCACGGTGGGCGATCCCGCAATCGCTGCTGCCGGCTCCGGGCAACACCGCAGTTCGCGGCAGCAGACCCGAAAAGCATTACCGCCGAATCTTATTGGACGATATCCTGTGTGCGAATCCACTGAGGCGATCGAAGCGCGTGAGATCCTCGACGACCACCATCCGGAATGGGCACGAACCCTCACCGAGATCCTGGACGCGAAGTCCGAGAAGACGACGTCGGGCATTCTGATGGTGCTCACCTCGGTCATGGAACCGCTGGCCTCGCCAGCACTGTTGGCGGCTGTGGACTGCCCTGCCGCGAACTCGTTCGACGTGGTGGGCTTCGTCGAAAAGGGCACCGGCACCATGTACGTGCTCTCCGAAGGTGGCATCGGCTCGGTGGCACCGTTCGCGGCCACACTGGCAGCGGAAGTTTTCTTCGTCACGAACAAGCTCTCGCAACCGCGAACTCGAGGAAGGCACGGCGCTGATGATTCGCCGCAACAAAAAGCCGTCATGCTCGACCTTCCCGGTTTCTGGGAGGACCCACAGATCCGCGATGTCGTCGCCGCGTCGGAAAAGCAAGCGGCCGTCGTCATCGAGCAGGGTTTTGTCTCCACGTCCCCGCCGATCGAGCTCGCCCCGCTCACCTGAACGGTCTTTTCGCCCGTCAATCGAACGAATTCATCTGCCTAAGAAGGAGTTTTCATCATGGTTCAAGGTCGCCGCAGCAGCACCAAGTCCCGCAACACCAGCTCGTCTTCCGCGCAGTGGGACGAAGTCGGTAAGACAGTCAAGGAAGGCGCGGAAGAATTAGCCGCGTTGACCACACACTCCGAGCTCTACGAGTGGGCGAAGGAACACAAGTTCGCGACCGCGTCGATGTTCCCGAAATTCAAGACAGAGCTGAACAAGCGCCTCGACATCGACTACGACGAACTGCGCTCGATCGCGCAGCGGCAGCGACTCGCACAGATCGAGGCAGACGCCGCCGATCGCCCGATGGTGGAGCAGTGGGCCGCCGGCGATGACGAGGTCTCCTCGTACGCGGTGTGCGGTCCGGAAGGGCTGGTTGCCTGGTATGGAGAGTTTTACGAGGAAGACGAGATCCGCAAGGAAGGCGATCAGAATTCGGCGGACCTCTCGGCAGCCGGCAAAGCGGTGTTCCTGGCGGGCAAGGTCCGCGAAGAACTCGAAGTCCCAGCGCTGACGGTGCGGATTCACGTTCTCAATCATCATGTGCGGGCTGAGGATCTGATGCGGGCTGCGCTCAGCGCCGGTGTTGTGGTGGAGATCGACGTCGACGAAGACACGACTGCGTTGGACTGGTCCCGCGAGCCGGGGTCGAAGTCGTGGCGGGAAACGAAACTCGAACGCCTGCTCGCGGCGGAGGCCGATCCTTCCGAAGAGTGGGACAGCGCGGAAGAAACAGATTCCCGGGCAGGGTCGGATAGAGAATGACGTCGACGGTGACGAGCCGGAGGATCGGTGAGGGAACGCTAAGCGGACCTCGTCGGAATCGAACTCCTAATCCTGGCCGCTTCATTGATTAGCGTCGCCGTCCTCGCGTCCTAGTTGGGGCTTCACATGCCAACCGGCGGGCTACCTGAACCTTGCGAGTCAGCGAAAGCTATCCCCGACTGCTGTGCACGAATTGGGGATAGTTCGATACTCAAGTATCTGCCACCCGCCGTAAACTGGTATCTGAAACGTCCGGCCCGTAGATTCTGCGTGGCGGCATCACCCGACTCCCAAAATCGGGTGTGGCGTATGCCCTGCCGACGTGACATCCCCCAGATCGTCGGCGGGGCACCGCTTTCCGCCTCGGTTCTCGGTGCGCCCACGACTTGCCGACCTGCTGATCACACATTGGTCGGCGAGTCCCACTCGGCTGCTCGCGCCCCAACGCGCAGCGCCATGCTCGGCAGGGCACTGAATATGTTTACGTTCGCCGATTCCCGGTTACCTTCCTTGCGCGACGGGGATTTTCTCGGGCGTGGGGTCCGTCGCACACGGTCCGCCTACCGGCACTCACTCGCCGGAGGTGGGCCCCAAACGGCTACGCATCGTCCGGACTCGGCGCGTATGGCTCACCGGCGCAACACGTCCACCTCCCGCGCCGGCGAGCACTTCCTGCGCCGCAACGCACAAAACGCCCCGCACCCGGATCTCGGGGCGGCGCATAGTGCTGTCAGTCTTTCGCCGGCGGCGGCGTGTAGATCAACTCGGGTTTCTTCATGACGATCAGCTCGGATCCGGGTGGGCCCAAACGACAAAAGCCACAGTCGCGCGGGAGGTTGAGGGCATTTCGTGGCTACCGGTACGTAAGTGGCGCACACCACACGTTTGGGGTAGCTTTTTCGGCGATGGTTGGTCGTAGGTCGGTATTGAGAGGGGCGACCCACCACAGTCCCCGCCAGCTGCCCCACCCAGCCTGGCGGGGCACCAACACGCAAGCAGCCCCGAAACGCCGAAAGCCCCCAACGCCGAAAGATATTGGGGGCCTCGCGCTGCCATGGGCCGCACAACAGTGGGGCACCGTAGTCGCTTCACACCGCAAGCGATGGCAATGAGACTGTTCGTTCGAATTAACGTGCGCGGAATCCTGACTGACAACGAATGACGACTTACCGTGGAGCAGTAGGGATTCGGTACGAGGGGATCTAATCCCTACGTGGATAGTGGGTCTTCGTGTTGTGTGCTCGGCACGGATGACGTTCGAGGAACCCCCGGCCTGTTAACTTCCCAGCCGGGGTTTCCGATTCGATTCCACTGGCTACACACCTGTCGTGGCGGAACACTCAGGGGCGGGGGAACCGTCACGCATGGCCCGCCTTCCGGTTGCCACCTCCCCGGAGGTGGGCCTCTTGAACCGCTCACTGGCTCGGTGCGCATGGCTCACCGGCGCACCGTATGCGCCGGTGGGCTCTTCCTTTGAGTAGGCCGGTGGCCATCCCGTAAATGAGTTGCGAGGGAGCCCAGCGAAAGTCTGAAAGAGAATGCACACGCTCATTACGTGGCAGTTAGTGCTACACCTTTTTACGGATTTGACACCTAGAAGACGTCCCTCGTTTACCGGCAATTCACTCTTTGTTTCAGTTCGGCCGACGACATCGGGAGCACAATTACGGGCATGAATCCCGCAGAAGAAGAACGTCAGATCGGCCTGATCAAGGGTCGTTTGTCGGTGAAGTTTCCGGGCGCAACTCGGGAGGTTGTCGACGACGCGGTGGACGAGGCGTACAGCCATTTTTCCGGTAAGAACATCCGCGATTTCGTCCCACTCCTGGTCGAGCGTCGAGCGAACGAAACGCTGACGACCCGAGTCGCGACCTGAGTTGGTGAATCCGCCAGATTCGCCGAACTACGCGCAAGCGCGGGTTCTTCTCGTCGCACTTTATTCGGAAATCGACGGTGTCCTCGCCGAAGCCGATGCGGTGAAGGATGCTGCTACGGCAGCGTGGCGCGCTGGCCATCACCTCACGTACCGGGAGCGGGTCACGCACAGAGATGCACTCCGCGAGAAGCTGTACGAACTGCACAGGATGGTTGACAACATCAACGCCAGATTTCCTGGAATTGATCCATCCAGGCGCACACCTCACGAATAGCCTCGGACCCCAAACAGTGGTGCGGGCCCATGCCGACGAGCACCTCAGGTTCCGCAATGTGACATGTGCCACTTCGCAACTATGGCGCAGCACCGCTCGGGCAATATGACTTTGGTCCTCCGGAATGATCATCCCTGATCCTTCGGCGGACTACTGGTCTGCGCATCTGTCCCCGACAGTTCGGATGCGCTTCAGCCTGCCGGGTTGGATGTAAAATCCCGCCCTGCAGGTTACCCAGCCGGCAGATTATCCAGATTGTTCGCCCCGACGCTCGGGAGCGGGCACAGTGAGCCAAAGCCCCCAACCTCATCGCACGTTTGGGGCCTTGTTCTCTGGTTTGGCTTTCGACGGGTTCGGTTATGCCTTTCCTGCGGCGGTGAGTTCTCGAGCGGGTCCAGCCGCGAATGATCCATCTTCCGTGCGGTCACAGCAGGAGATGGATGCAGGGGAAAGTGCATCGCGTCGGACCGATGCGCACCCGCCGGCGCTCCGCGTTCACAGGTCGCGCGTCGGCGGGCCCACCTCGAACGCACAAAACGCCCAGCCCCTGACGATCCAGGGCGGGGAATGGGAGCAATTTCGGGCGGGTGAAATCGGGGGTAAACATGCCACTTGGTCCGTTTCATGCGCTCTTCGCGTGCCATACTTCCAGCCACGCAGACCTCAAAGAGTCCGCCGTCGAACCGCGTCCACAGAGAAGCACGAAATGCAGTGCGACTGAACGCTGCTTTGGCTATTCGTCCAGCAACGGCTGTTGACGCCCTCGGGATGTTGACGTGCCAGCTGGCGTGTCCCGTTCCCGATTCGTCGGGGGCGGGACATCGAGCAATTCTCGATGGGTAACTTGCGGTATCGGTCGATCATTCTGGTAAGGCATTCGACGTCTACCGGATCGGCGCTGTGTACGCGAATCTCCTGCGGCCACATCCTGTTTTCGTGCATCCAGCGAATGACCAGGCGTGTGGCGTCGTCGCCGTCCAGGTCGCGATCAAGGGAGAGTCGTTCGACCATGCCGAAACAGAGTGCGTCGATAGCCCCTGCGCTCGTCTTTGCCCAGGCCCATCCATCTGGTGGGGATCGCGAGTCGTCGACCCAAAGGTTCATTCTATAAATCCTTTTGTCTCGTCAGCCCAGTGTCTGTGAGTAATTTTGGGCTGGATGGCCAGACTCAAGACATCTAAGTCTCGACCTTCGAGAGCATTACGTCCACTTGGACGGAGGACCAAATGCACTACTGTGAGCAACATTCGAAGCGCCACAGGGCAATACACATTGGCAATTCTGGCTCGCTCGAGATGCAAGTCGGCTGCCATCTCGTCGGATCGTCTTGTTCGGAAACCTGACACGACAGCGGGCACAGGCCTACGGTGGAGATGCGAGGCCAGACATGAGGGGTCAGCCCGGCACGGATCGAGGGTCCCCACGTTGTGTGCTCAACGCGGATGACGACGAAAGCCCCCGCTCTCAGTGATGAGAGCGGGGGCGTCGTTCATTTCGAGCGAAGTGCCCCCCGAAATGGAAGAAGTCCCGAACGACATCGGTTCCTGTAGGCTGTGTGCTCAACCGGCACGAACCTAAACCGCAAGGTTGCGAGGCCGCATGCTCACCCCGGCCGTCGTGGCCTGCGAATCATGTACCCACTTGGTCGTGATCGAAACGAGACCTAGGCAGGCTCACCCAATAACCGCCACGCGTGAGCGATTCTGCGCGAGATTCGGAATCGATCCAACCATTACATCATCGTCGTGGCGGCAATACTCAGGGGCGAGGAACTGTCACGCGTGGCCCGCCTTCCGGCTGACACCTCGCCGGAGGTGTGCCTCTTGAACTGCGCGTCGGTCGGGTCCGGTGCGTACGGCTCGTCGGCGTAGTGCGCTCACAACGACACGTCGGCGAGCAGCCGGGCCGCAACTACGCTGGCCCGGCTGAGGTACCTACACCAGGTGAAGGTGACCTCTCACGCTGGCTAGCTGCTTAACCAACGTGTCTCGACGCTCCGTAAGGCGCTGGATAGCGTCGTCATCCTCTGCGAGCTGGGCACGGTTCAGCAGAAACTGACAAGTATCCAACTGAGCTTTGAGGTTCATCATTGCCGTCACCTTCGATCACTGTGCGTAGGTACCTTACAATATGTATAGGTACCATACAGACTGTCGCTGGAAAGTGGCCACAACCGGCTCAGATGTCGGACCAAGAGTTCGGGGACATCACGACGATGGTCGATGATCCGGGCGCGGGGAAAGGTCTGGCAAAAAACTACTGATGAGGAGTGCACGCGATGGACGACGAGTTCGGCGAATTCGACGGTGAAAAACTTCAAGACGACATCCGTCGCGGGTGTACCGGTGGGCGGATCTCGACGGGGCGCAGGCTGCGGAGCTGTGGGCCGAGCTGATCGCGTGGGCGAGTTGGTTCCGTCGGCGTTACTCGGTGACCGACTCGGATGCGGTGATTCCGCCGTGCTGGTACCGACATCCGGTTGCGGTCTAGGAATTGACTGCGCTGATGGTTTCGCACCAGAGCGCCTACACGCTCGACGAGCCTTCATATGCTTCATATTCTGTTGTCCTGGAAAGAAATTGGTCTCACCGAGTCACGCATTCTGCCGATTCGTACCGGCGAAGACAAAACGGAAGATTTCGGTCAAAATCGCCTTAATCCAATCGCAGATTGATCAACGAGCGAGGACCTTCGTTTGCTGCTCTTGAAATTCCGTCTCGGAATCGACGTCGGCCGCTTCCAACTCACGACCCATTAGTCGATTAGGACCCATCCGGATACCGGCGCAATTGCACATCACGCAGGCGTCACGATCGACCCGGCAGGTCAAAAACTCCAGCTGCAGCACAATTACAGCACGCTCCCTGTTTCCATATGGGAACAGCGTTGATGATGAAAATCAGAAACTCCCTCATAGAGCGCAGATCGATCACTCGTTCCGCACATTCTCACGACTCAAAGGTTGATCATCCATACCGATACCGGAAAATATGGTCAACAGTAAGCCCGTACGGGAGTTGTCATCTTCTCTTTTGCAAGTACCGTCGAAAGAGGCGAAGGCCCTGCACTTTTGGCAAAGGCACTCGGCGTGGCCACTCCATTCAAGACCTAGACAACGGTGTCTTGGAAAACCTCAGGTGCCGGTGAGCATTTGAATCGTGCGGGGTTCGATGCCGCTTCCTTTTTGTGAAGGATGCAGATCATGTCCAAGCGTTATCCTGCCCGGTTCAAGGCTCTATCTCCGCCTCGATTTAGGCGGTGCCCGCCCGCGACTGGCCTCGAGTGGAGCGATACCGGCGAGCGAGACGAACGCCGCTTCGCTGCGGATCCACCCGGGATGGGACGAACTGAGCAGCAATTGGGCGGCGACAACGGGCCGCACTCCAGGTTGGGCGAGCGAGACGGGCCCGGCAGGTGTTGACGCAGCAGACGGCCCAACTCAGGATCGATTTCGCCGAGTTATCCTGTGAGGAAACGGATCCGGGCTTTTATCGACCGCAACGTCAATACCGTGACACAGTGTTCGACGGTGGCCATTTTCGTTGTGGTCTCCGCTTCGATCCGGGAGAGTTGTTTGGTGAGCGAGAACCCTCGCAGGGTAGCGCGTAGGTGTGCGGGTGCGGCGACGATCAGGCCGTTGAGCTCGTTTATCGCCTGGGCGACTGACGAGAACCGCTTCGCGAGTCGCAGTCAAGGTGGGATCGCTTCCCGAGGCCCACGAGCTCGGGGACTGCTCTGATGATCACGCGACTGGGCGCATGTCGACGTTCCCAAACCAATATGGGATGTATCTGGCACCGTCCGCTGACCGTGCAAGGTGTGTGCGGACCACGCCAGCGACGGTGTCGAGTATCGCGAGTTCGATGATGTCGCGGTCGAGATCTCCTCCGATAACGAAATCGTATTCTTCTGCGAGCATGGTCATTACGGTTGTCCTTCCACTTCGGGGCGATCGTGGTCGGCGCCAATCCGGGCGGCTTCAAATACTCACAGTGTTCTCTTTTGTTCCGCGCTGTCATGGGCTGTAGGGGTCAGAAGTAGGTACCCATGCACGTCGACAAGTCCGCGACGGCCTGGGCAACGTGTGCCCGCGGGGAAAACGCGCTCACCCTTGAACCGGATCGTTCGGATGTGACCGCAAAGGGGTGACAGCGATACTCATCCACGGCCGCATGGGCAGCGTGCCGAGCACGTTCGCGTAGAGGTCGACTTCGTCGTCGGCGCGCCATACGCCGATGCTGCGCAGCTCACCGACCGGGCGCCACAACCGGACCAGGCGCCCTGCGGAAGCAAGTTCCTTGGCGCGTAACGCTTCCGCGGTGCGGCATGCGTAGATTTCGGATGGGTCGGTGCCGTCTGGGATCGTCGTGGTGATCTCGACGAGGAACTCGTGCTGGGACGAACTCGCTTCGGGGGTTTTGGTCATGCACTCATCGTGTGCGAAAGTCCGGCGGCCCGCCACGACCGCCTTGCTCCCGGCTGGTAGGCGCAGCCTCTCACCGCGCACAGCATGATCAATTTGAAGCTTCGTCAACTGAGATACTTCCTCGCCGTCGCCGAGGACCTGCACTCGGGCAGTCCGTGATCTCGGCCTCCGCGCCAGCGGAGTCTGGCTGCCCGTCGACGACCCCCACCGGTAACAGGGATCCCTTCTGGGAGGCTGCGCCTCCCAGAAGGGAGGAAATAGGTCGTGGCGCGAGTACTCGCCTCGCGTGCATCATCAACTCATGAGCGAGCACCCGTGTTCCGAAGGGTGTTACCCGGGTTCCGGTCACTGAATCCTTCTGCACCAAACTACATTTCGAAAGCGAGTAACTCCGTATATGACCACCACGCAGGCAGTCGTCATCGTCACCGGCGCGTCCCAGGGCATCGGCGCGGCCCTCGTCACTGGCTACCGCAAGCTCGGCTACGCCGTTGTCGCGACCTCCCGTTCTATCGGGCCATCCGACGATCCCGAGGTGCTGACCGTGCCAGGCGACCTGTCCCAGCCGGGCACCGGCGACGACATCGTCGAGCAGACACTGGCGCGGTTCGGCCGGATCGACACACTCGTGAACAACGCTGGCATCTTCGTTGCCAAGCCGTTCACTGACTACACCGACGAGGACTACGACGCCGTGACCGGGGTGAACCTGCGAGGCTTCTTCGAGATCTCCCGTGGCGCCGTCGCCGCGATGCTCGCCCAGGGTAGCGGCGGCCATCTCGTGAACGTCTCCACCACCCTGGTCGACCACGCCAACTCAGAGGTGCCCTCGGCACTTGCATCGCTGACCAAGGGCGGGCTGAACGCGGTCACCAAGTCGCTGGCGATCGAGTACGCGACGCGCGGAATCCGGGTCAACTCCGTCGCGCTCGGTGTCATCCGCACCCCGATGCACCCGGTCGACAAGCATGAGGCTCTCGCTGCCCTGCACCCGGTCGGGCGGCTGGGTGAGATCGGCGAGGTCGTTGACGCGATCCTCTACCTAGAGCACGCCGGGTTCGTCACCGGCGAAATCCTGCACGTCGACGGCGGCCAGAGCGCCGGACACTGAGCTGAAAGGACCAGGCGAACATCCCATGAACAGCACACCAGTGGACGACAAGGTCCTGCGCGGCGTGCTCGACCGGTGGAAGGCCGCCGTCCACGCACACGAACCCGCGCGCGTCGCCGCCGAGTTCACCGAGGACGCGATTTTCCAGGGCCTGCATCCCTACACCGTCGGACGCCAGGGTGTCGCCGACTATTACGCCTCCCAGCCGCTAGGCATGACCGCCGAATACCGGATCCTCGAAACCCGTCGACTCGCCGACAACGTGGTGCTCGGCTATCTGAGCGTCGATTTCTCTTTCACGGACCGGCCGGCGCTGACCGTGTCCCTGAGCGTATTGGTCAAACAATCGCCCGACGGCGACCAAATCAGCCACTACCAGGTGTCCCGGCTGAACTGAAACAGTCTGGTCGACCAGACCAGCGAGGGTCCGCGACGGTCACAGCCCGTCGACAAACCCCTCGACAACGGTGGCACACATCTCTGGTCGGCCGCCCGATTTCACGAGCACGCTGAGACCGATCACCGAGGCCAGCAGTTGACGAGCTGCAATGTCGGCGGGCCGGCCCCTATCGAACTCCCCGGACTCCTGCCCGCGCACGATTGCGCGTCTGCAGATAGCTTCGATCCCCGTGAACAAGTCATCTGCAATGCGGTTCACCTCGTCGTCGACAGTTCCGAGCTCTGCCGCAGCATTGACCATGATGCAGCCTCGCCGGTGCTCGCCAACCCCGGAAAGAACAACCATCGCCCACTCGAGACGAGGTCTCACAGGGCCAGACGCGGCGAACAGATCGGCGAGATACTCGAGCCGCATCTCGCTGTAGCGCCGAAGCGCTCGCACGAACAACGCGTGCTTGCTCCCGAATGAGTTGTACAGGCTGCCTTTCCCGATCCCCATCTCGCCAGCGAGTTCCTGGGGGGTTGTCGCGGCGTATCCCTGCAGCCAGAACAGGTCCATCGCCTTGCCAATCGCCACGTCCGTCTCAAAACGCATCGGCCTACCCACTCGCGCATCCTAACTCCAGCCAATTTGACCTCAAGGTCAATTAATAATAACGTGACGACAGTGACCATATTTGACCTGGAGGTCAAAAACTCACGCCGACCAGGGAGTCCCACCCCAACTAGGAAGGCATTTCATTGTCCGCTCACACACAGAGCGTTGCCCTTGGGTCACGCACGCGCACCCGCCTCCCGTTGAACACGCTCGCGATCCCCTTGGGCTTCGCCGGACTAGCCCAGGCTTGGTCGGTCGCCACGACCGCGCTCGGGACCCCATTCGCGCTTGCCCAGACGTTCTGGCTGATCGCAGCCCTCGCGTGGATCTCGACAGCCACGGCGCATATTCATCGATCCAAGGGCGCAACCCACGGGATCTCGCATCAACTCACACACTTCGCTCAGGGTCCGCTCGCGGCGCTACTTCCGATCTCCGCAATGCTGTTGGGAACGAATCTGCACCGGACGTTCCCGCTTGCCGGAACATTGCTGACCCTGTTCTCCATCGCGGCCGCAGCCGCATTTGGCGCGTGGATGATGAGCTTCTGGATGCGCGGAGAGATGGCGCTCGAATCCGTGCACGGTGGGTACTACCTGCCCATCAGTGCAGCCGGTCTCGTGGGAGCGCTCGCCGCAGCCCAATCCGGTCTCGACTGGCTCGCTGTCGGATGCTTCGCAGTCGGCCTGTTCTTCTGGGTGGTGATTACCATGTTCCTATTTCTCAGGCTCGCGCTGCGCCCCACCATGCCTGCAGCCCTGGTCCCGACGCTCGCAATCATGATTGCTCCGCCCGCAGTCGGTGCTGCAGCATGGCTGACCATCTCGAACGGGCAACCGGACGTCCTCTTCGAGGCCCTCACATCAATCACGGCATTCATGGTCATGGTGCAGGTTCCCTTACTGGCGCGCTACCGCGCCCTGCCGTTCTCGCACGGTTTTTGGTCATTTACCTTCCCTGTCACGAGTGTCGTTGCTCTCGCCATCGTCTGGCTTCACCTGTTGCATCCGCCTGCCTGGCAAGTCATCACAGTCGGATTGCTCGGCGCCGCAACGATCCTCGTGGCGCTGATCGCGATGAAATCCATCCTGTTGATCCGGACAACCTTGCGTCGCCCGGCGCAATGACTCCCCGCCTCAGGGTCTGCGCTGTCGGCGATCACACGGAGCGCCTGTTCCCCGCGGTCGAGAGCGACCGTGAGCTCGGCGAAGATCTTGCGACGCTCCACGACCGGACGGTTATGGTTAAAGCACTTCCCCATCCGTTCGACCCTCTCGAAGGACTGTTCGAAACCAAAACGTGACATCGGGCTTCTCGCAATCGATCTTGCGAATGGACGGCGGATGCGAATCAACGGGCCTGCACAGCATATGGGTGACCAGCTAATAGTGAGAACTGAGCAGGTATTAGCCAACTGCCCCAATACATTCAGGCCCGTGAGCAAACGCCCAATAGGGCTTCCACTGCGCAGGCCAATCGCAGTGAGCTGCTCACTACCGAGCAGCCGAAGCAGATCATAGCGGCGGACACCTTCTTCGTGGCCACCCACGCAAAGGGCCTCGGTACATACATGTCACATCGTGGCGGAAACCAGGATTCGTCTCGATCATGAACGAGCGGCGGCTGTCGTGGCCGGACTACACGGCAACCTGATGTACATGACCCTCGGCAATCTCGAGCTCGATCCGCGCTGCGGGCTGTTGTTCATCGACTGGACACGAGGCGGTGCACTGCATCTCACGGGACGGGCGCACGTCGTCGAAGTGACCGGAGGGTGCTCCGAATCCCGCGCAAGAGCGTATGAACCCTTACGGCGAGAAGTTCAGGAATGCTTGCGCCCTCAACCACGTTCCAGCAATTCAGACAAACTCGCGAGTGAATTCTTGTACCTGTTAGGGAGTCAAGCCATTCGGCGACAACACGATTCGCATCCACTGAACAAATCTGCTTCGGATAGCACCGGAACCGTTCCTACCACCCATGAGTACAGCTATGGGCCATCGTAGATTTCGACGATGACTGTTGTGCGGCGCACGGGTTTGCTCGAGCGTGGCTTGCTGATCGGAGACAGTGGATTGATTTTCGAGTACAGGTCAGCGGCACAGTCGGAGGCGAGCTCAGCGATGGATAGTCCGAAATTGTGGTGGGGCAACTTCACCTCGCGTTGTGAAATCCGATCGATCTTGACACCGAAATGGGTAAGAAATCTTGGGGCAGGTCAACGAGCCAACTGACATTGGTGCAGTCCCGAACGACTACTTACTGGCACGCGAAGTCGCTCGAGCGTGCGTTCGAGCATGCGACGATCATTCGCTGACACCCCCGTACGACCCGCATTTCGGAGAATATACTCGATCCTGGACGAATACCGCTGCGGCGTCATACCGAAGTTAATGAACACGTCACCCATGCGAGGGCCGCCATAAGGGTCCCATATGCGAGCATTCTCCAAGATCGTTGCGTCCTCCACATTCATAATTAGCTCCTCTGTATTCTCCACCCATCACGTACTTGGTAAATATTCGGGTCACGCAAATCAAGCACAACTGGGACTCTTGCGATGGTTTTAGACTCGATCTCCTTGACGGAAGAATGAACCTCGCGGGCCGCTCTTTGACGGACATCCCCCCGCACATGCCTTTTCCTGATCGGAAATTGCGGAGGAGCTCCGACGAAACGCGTGCGCATGAGAGCGATTAGTGCGCACGTACCATTCGGTCTAGTTCTAGACCGCGTCGCGGCATTCTCTTGCCCAGCCCTGCACAAGAAACTCGAAAGCCGCATTTAGTTCGACCAGGTGCGTGTCGCGACAAGATGTGGCGTGCTCGTTGATCGGACACTCGTTACCTGGCTGCTCGTCGACGCACCTGTCGATCTGCGAGGTAGCCGCCCGGCGACTACCTCGTCTGGTGAGATGTGCACGTTCCACGCCGCGCTGAAGCTCACGTTTCGCGTGAGGCTCCGCGTCCCGTTCTTTGGCGCACAGGCGATTTCGTATCGATCGCCGGTGCGACGGTATAACATATGGAATCGCAGAGCAACGCTAGCGGGTCTTTTGTTTCCAACGTCCACCCCGCGGCAATCCATGCTGAGAAGAAGCCTTCAATCGCCAGGATGAGCATGAGACAGCGCTGCCGCGCTTCCGGCGTAGTCACGCTTTCCCAGCGATCGGATCGCGACATCAGCATGGTGACGTAGCGCTCGTGGGGGTTCACAGCGGAATCCCCTAGCATCGCAGTTCCTGATGCACTCAAAACTCGGATATCAGCAGCTTGGTCGCGCCATTTGGATTCGACGGCCTCGAGCCAAGCACGGATGGTCTCTGGAGTCCATCGAGGCAGCACTCCAAGTTCTGAGTAGACCTCGTCTCCGAGTGCATACAGACGTTCAGCAAGCCCCCGGATAATCTCTGCTTTGTTGGGGAAGTGAGCGTACAGCGTCGCCCGGGTTACGCCGGCCGCTCTGGCAATCTCGTCCACGGTCGTATCAAGGGTTGGGCTGGTGCTCAACACCTCTACGGCTGCGTCGAGTAAGCGGTTGCGGGTGAGAGACTTTTGAGCCTGGCGCAAGCTGGGCTGATACGGAGGTGCCATGCGTTCAGTCTTACGCTCAAGGCTGGGCGCTTCAACTATTGGCATCGGCGATTCCTTCCGATTGTTCCAGCGCAGAGTACGGTTCACGCGATAGCAGTGAACTTGTGCGTGCTCGAATTGCTGCGTCGGACATCTCCGGGTGGGTGTGAATCCACAGATCACCCGCTTCTACGCCTGCCAGCACCAACTCGGCGACAACCTTCGGTGACATTCCGTGTGTAGCAAGCAACTGACGCATCTGCTGGAGATGCGTAGCTCCATCGCCACTGGCGTCCGCACTGAGTGCGTCAGCGAAGATCTCGGTGGATACAGGCCCGGGCAGGACTGCGGATACACCGATATCAATGTTTTGGGCCGCAAATTCCTGCCACAAGCATTCGGTAAGAACCAGAACCCCGTGCTTTGTGATGATGTACGGCGCCTGGAAAGGCCCCGTGGTCAGACCGCCGACAGATGCCAGGTTCACCACGTGCGCTGGTTCCTTGTCCGAAATCATCGCAGGCACAAACGCCTGGATGCCATGGTAAACCCCGGTGAGGTTGACGCCGATGGTCGCATTCCACCTCTCTGATGGAATCTCCCAAAGACAACCCGTCGTTTCGATCCCAGCGTTGTTCACCAGCAGATTCGTCGGTCCCCAGTGCTTGCGAACAGTGTGGGCGAGTTTCTCGACCGACGATCTGTCAGATACGTCGACGGCGACTGCAATGGCTCTCAAACCGGCCGCATCCAGTTCCTGGGCGAGCGAGTCGATTCTTGATGTGTCGATATCGGCCAAGACCACGCGCATCTCTCGATGTGCAAGTGCTCGCGCGAGTGCTGCACCGATTCCGGAACCGGCACCGGTAACAACGGCGACTCGGCCTGGGGCGAGAACGGCAGAAGCCATGAATTTCCTCAATTCTGGTTTGCACAGGGGTATTTCGACCACGCGTGCGGGTCAAAACGCTCGCTTGACCTCATGGAACCGACTAACGATGTGGCCCGCACCAGACCTCGATCGAACCATACAAAACGATCAGCGTCTATACGATGTGTAAATATAAATTCAGGTGCCATAAACACCACGGTCCGGCCGCATGTTGTCGGATCGAGGGAAGTTCCCCCCACACGGTCAACTCGGCCCCGTCCTGAGGAATCAAGTCACCAATAACGCCAAACGCCGATCATTTTACTATACATATTGTATTTTTATTGAACATTTCGAACCATCGGGCTGGCCACGCGGGTAGTCCAGACCAGTGCACACGTGCGCAAAGAAGGTTGGAGACCAGGAATGGAAAACTTCGCAGGAAAAGTTGCAGTGGTGACCGGCGCTGCATCAGGAATCGGTCGGGCTCTCGCCTTGAACCTCGGTGAGCAGGGCATGAAGGTGATCGCATCTGACGTGTCGGCAGAAGGCCTGGAAGGAACAGCCGCATTGTTGCGCGGGAACTCGGCCGAGTTCATTTCCCATCTTACGGACGTCAGCAACGCCGACGCGGTAGACGAGCTAGCGGAACGTGCATTCGAGGAGTTCGGTGCCGTCCACGTGCTGTGCAATAACGCGGGCGTCTCCACGATCGGTCGCCAGTGGGAGTTGACGCTCGATGATTGGGCATGGGTCCTGGGCGCCGACTTGTGGGGCCCGATCAACGGCGTCCGGTCGTTTCTCCCTCGCATGCTTGCGTCGGGACAACCCGGCCATATCGTCAACACCGCCTCAATGGGTGGCTTGATGTCGGGACCCCTCGTTGGCCCTTACTCAGTGGCGAAGCACGGTGTAGTCGGGTTATCCAAAGGTTTGCGGGCTGAACTCCATGACACCAACATCAACGTCAGTGTTCTATGTCCTGGCGAAGTCCGGACCGGTATCGTCCCTGGTATCCGCAGACGGATCGCCAGCACCGGCGCCGAGTTATCCGAGGACGCACGCCTGACAGTGGACTATCTGGACGCAAGTCTCAGTGCTTCGATGGAGCCTGAATCCGTCGCACGGATGGTCTCCGACGCAATTGGAGACGACCGGTTCTGGATCTTGCCTAACAGCGCCCATTATCGCCCAATTCTGGATACGGAGTTCGACGAAATGGTCAATAGCCTGGACGCGTCCTTCACGGAATAACTCGGCGGCCACAGTCGGGCGGCGCGAGATGCCCGGACCGATCGCTGCTTCAGGGCTGTCAACAACTGTGGCCGTCACCGTTCGACAAGGCCCCGAATGGCTCTTATCTTCGGTGGCGCGTCGTCAACTCGCTTTCAAGGGCCTTTCGGCAAACACATATGCCCCGCTTTTTCTGCATCGTAGGCGCTGGCCATAACTCACACAGGCGGCGGCAAGGTCCGCTTTCTGCATGTGATGCAGATGAGGACTCGCAGTGGTTCACGGGTCATTATGTAGCGCCTTCGCTCACAGTGGACGGCAGCACGGCAAAATCGTATGCTCCTTTGCCGCAATGAGTATTGCGGCCCACAGTATGCTGGATAAGGGCCGAATGGTCAATCAATCCCACACCGAGTGGCACAGTTCTGGTAGTCCAAACCCGATGGCAGTTTAGGTCCGCGATCGTGCGTTGACGTGAGAAATCGGGCGTCACCGGAATGTACATGGAACATTTTCCGGAGCGCCCGATCTCGTCGCGACCTTGTCAGCGATCAGCTACGCAACAACTCCTAGATGCGCGTGTTCGTCACGCAGAAGTCGCTTCAGTATCTTTCCGCTGGGATTCTTTGGGAGTTCGTCGACGATCACCACGTGTTTGGGCGCTTTGAAGTGGGCGAGAATCGTTCTGGCGTGTGCGATTACGTCTTCGGAAGAGATGCTCGCTCCTTGCTTGGCCACGACGACTGCGGTAACTGCCTCTATCCAAACTGGATCGGCAACACCGAAAACTGCGACCTCTGCGACGCCGTCGAGTTGGTAGATCGCTTCCTCGACTTCGCGACTGGCGACGTTTTCGCCACCAGTCTTGATCATGTCCTTCTTGCGATCGACGACCGTGAGGTATCCCTCGTCATCGAAATACCCGAGGTCGCCTGAGTGGAACCACCCATTCGAGAATGCTTCGCTGGTCTTCTCCGGCTTTCCGTAGTATCCCGATGTCGCTTGTGGGCTGCGATGAACAATCTCGCCGACGACACCGGTGGGAACAGGTTGGCCGGTGTCGTCGACTATAGATGTCTCGACGTTGAGTACCGGTCGACCCGCGGCGCCTGCTCGCCGAACTTGATCCTCAGGCTGGAGTATCGCGACGACTGGTCCAAGTTCCGTCTGCCCGTACAGATTCCACAACCGAACCTCGGGTAGACGATTGCCTATTTCGCGGAGTACTTCGACCGGCATCGGTGACGCACCGTAGTAACCCTTACGGAGTGTTGCGAGATCCGCCTGCTCGAACTCCGGTGTCCGGAGCAATGAAATCCATACTGTGGGCGGAGCGAAGAACTTGGTCGCCCGGTGGCTTGCTATCGCGGCCAACACCGTCGCAGGATCCGGGGAGCGCAGGATGACACTGGTCGCGCCGAGATAGATGTCGACTGACAAGAAGCAGTCGAGTTGGGCACAGTGATAGAGGGGCAGCGCATGAATCTCTATATCCTCGGCGCTCATCTTCCCGTCTACGATGCAGCTCACATATTCTGCAATGAGACTTCGGCTACTGAGTAAGGCACCCTTGGGCTGGGACTCCGTGCCACTTGTGTACATCAGCCGGACGGCGTCATCGTCCTCGACGCATACTGCCGGCTGTACAACTCCCTGGAAATCGATCCACCGCGCGATGGATGTCCAGCCGGAATGGGCAGCCGAATTACCGTCCAGGTCGATGAACAGTCGATGCGGGACTGCGGATCGTGCTGTGGTCAGCGCAGATTCGGCCGTATCGACGAGCCCGCTCTCCACGACCAATGCATCCGGTGTGCAGTCATCAAGGATGTAGGCGATCTCGCCGGCCTTCAACATGAAGTTGATCGGCACGAGTATTGTTCCACTGCGCGCGGTCGCGAAGTTCAGTACCGCGAATTGCCAACAATTGTGAGACAGCAGAGCAATTCGATCACCTTTCTGTAGTCCCGCATCGATGATCGCACGTGATGTTCTCTCGACGGCGTCCTCGAACTCCGCAAAAGTGAAAGACCGACCCTCGTTGACGATCGCCACCTTGGAGGGGAAACGGCGTGCACTGCGACGCGGAATGTCGCCGATGGTCAGCTGTCTAGCTCTCGAAATGCGTTTCTGGTCGAACTCCACGAAGGTCCTCTCATAGTATTCCTGCCGATGTCAGCCGTGGCTGGGCACTGGGTTTTCTTCTGGGGCAAGTAGATCGGTGAGTTCGTCGACGATCTCGCGGAGGGCGTGGATTGCTGCGGGGTACAGCCCAGGTGTGGAGATGAATCCGTGGGCTGTCCCAGGATAGGTAGTTGTGCGATTGCGGACACCGGCGGCTGTAAGCGCGGCACCGTAAGCGACTCCCTGGTCACGGAGAGGATCGTATTCGGCCGTGACGATTACGGCGGGTGCGACGTAGCTCAGGTCTGCAGCATTGATCGGTGAGATGCTCGAATTGCTGCGGTCGGCGCGTGAGCAATAGAGGTCCAAGTAGGCATCAGACTCCTCAACCGATAGGAAAGGAGCCGTGGCCTGCTCGATCGCGGACGGATACTCCGTTTCGAGATCTGTTGCGGGATAGAGCAACACCTGGGCTCGTGGTGCGGGTACAGCCAACTGATGAGAGGTCGCTATCGCGACACCTGCAGCGAGACTGCCACCGGCACTGTCCCCCATGACGACGATCCTCTCAGGATCGCCATCCCACCCCCTAGCGTTCTGGACGACCCACCTGTATGACTCGATCGCATCGTCGTAAGCGGCAGGAAATGGATGCTCGGGCGCGAGCCGATAGTCAACCGATACGACAATCGCATCCGTGCGGTGTGCCAGCTGACTGTTGAACCAGTCTTTGAGTTCGGGCTGGCCGATCACGTATCCGCCACCGTGAAAGTCGACGATCACCGGGCGAGGTGCCTGCGTCGGCACAATCGGTGTGTACCGGCGAATTCTCAGTTGCCGACCAGGTAATTCGGCATACAGTTCGTCGACGAACACGTCACGTGAGAGTTCACCCACCACAAGCTTGGTAGCCCAATTGGGCTCGATCGCCAGACGCTCACGCAAGGCAGGGATCTGCGCGGGTGACTTGCCGACCACAGATGACTTCGTTGACAGTTGCTGGATTCGAGCCATCAAACGTGCGCGCCGTGGAATCCTCATGCGAATACCTCGTCCTCGGACACCGAAGGGATTCCGATGGTAGTCGGGCGGGCGCCCTTTTCCTTGGTGAGAATGTAGGCGTCGCTGTCGAATTGACGAGTGCGCAACTGGTACGAGGCACTCCACGTCGGCCACATGACGACGTTCTCCCCCTTGCTGTTGAGGTAGTAGCTTCGGCATCCACCGGTTTCGTAGACCATATTTTGCGACATCCGACGAACCCAGTTGGTCCAGGTTGCTTCTCTCTCCGGCTTCACCTCGACGGTGGCTATATCCTCAGTTGCGATCTTTGTCAGGGCGTCGGCGATGTAGATTGCCTGCGCCTCGGCAAAGACGAGTGAGGAACTGACCCCACTGGTGGCGTTCGGGCCTTGCATGACGAACAGGTTCGGAAACCCCGGCACCGATACGCCTTTGTAGGCGCGCGGATTGTCCCCCCAATGATCGGACAGTGATCGACCCTCGGCATCATGGATAACCCGCGCGATCGGACTTGTCACCCCGATGTCGAAACCGGTGTTGTAGATAAGCGTATCCACCTCGATTGCTTCACCGTCACCGGTGACGACGGTGTTTCCCTGTACCGCGGTGAGACCCCCGGTATGGAGGGTGACATTAGGTTTGGTGAGGGCAGGGTAGTACGCGCTCGAGATCAGGGGGCGCTTGCACATGTAGTCGAATTTCGGCAGTAGCTTGGCCCGAAGCTCTGGATCTGCAATCTGGTTCTCGAGATGGGTCTCGCACTGTTTGCGCATCGAGTTGCGCACGAAGCTGTTGTTGCGGGCCGATGACAAGGCCTCGGAGATGCTGTAGAACAGCGACCGCTGAAGTCCCATGAGTATAGGAAAGCGGGCAAGCCTTTGCTGGGCCTTCCGGGAGATCGGCATTTCGACTTTGGGCCTCACCCATGAGGCAGTGCGCTGTATGACATGAAGTTCCGAAACCGTGTCAGCAATCTCGGGGACGAACTGTATTGCCGACGCACCTGTCCCCACCACTGCAACCTTGCGCCCCTTCAGGTCATGGTCATGGTTCCACTGCGACGAGTGGAACCACTCGCCGGCGAAGTCACGCACTCCAGGAATGTCGGGCAGGGAAGGATCGGCGACCAGTCCTGCAGCTGTAATCAGGACCCGAGCGACGTAAGTGCCTGCACTTGTCTTCAGCACCCACCGCCGGCGCGTTGGACTCCATTGCGCCGACTCGACCGCCGTGCCGAAATGCGTACGATCAATCAAGTCGTATCGCTCTGCTATTCTCCTTGTGTAAGAGTGCAATTCATCACCGAGCGCGAACAGTGACGACCAATTCGGATTGGGGTCCGTGGACAGCGAATAGAGCTTCGATGGGGTGTCGACCCCGACTCCCGGGTAGGTGTTGTCACGCCATACGCCGCCGACATCCGTGGCCCGTTCCAAAATCGCAAAGTCTGCGATCCCCGCCTTTCGCAACCGGATCCCCATCGCCAACCCCGAGAAACCAGCACCGATCACAATTGTGCCGAAATCCTTCATCTGGAACACCTTCCACTTACGCATTCAGAGATCCAAGTCACACCATACTGTCCATTAGCTATACATTTTGTCAAGCCTGATTCTAGCGATCCGGTCTGGCGAAAAACAACCTAGCCACTTGGGCACCAGGCAAACCAAGGAAGTCACCGGAAAGCTGCTGCGGCATCGACACCATTGACTGGATCTGCACCGATTCGTCACCTCACGTTGCTCACCCTGGCAAGACATGGCGGATCTCGTTTTCATGCCTAACCACAGCTTCGAGAAAGCAGCGCCTTGTTTCAGTAGCGCGTGCAGGCCGCGAGATTCACAGTCATCTACCCCGTGCACGCCATTTGCATGACCCAGATGTCGCAGCAAGTGCAGGCCCCCTCGAAAGCCACGAGGGGTCGACGAGTCACATGACGCCCCTCGCACAACGCTCGGACCACTACCGAACATATTTGCAGAGGCAACCCGACCCACACGACTGGTGCCGGAGCGCTTCGACCCCGCGACCAGAAAGATCGGGTGTCGTTCAGTCAATCGAGGCTCTTTATGCGCTCAGGCGTGCACATTGATCATCTTGTCAACCGTCAGCATTCAGGGATTCACATGTGTCAGCCAGCGCAAATATGTGCAAGACGTCCACCGACGGCAACCCCCGCCTACTTGACAAAACGTATAGTAACTGTAGCGTTCGCATAGACGATGATAGAGATGTATACCACTTTATGCCGTCATTGAGACGCACATCACCGACAGGATGAATCCCCCATGAAGACCGGAAAATTGCTTACAGCGGTACTTATCTTGTTCGGAATCCTGCTCATCGGAGGAGCAGCGATCATCCGGTTCGCCGTAACGCCGGGCTTGACGAACCTCTCGTACGAGTCGGACGGCGGCGGACTGTATGTCGGCACCCTCAGCACACCGAACCCAGACCCCGCCGCAGCTGGGTCGCCAATTACGACTGCGGTCGATGCTGACGTGAGCACCGAGATCAAGTCAATATCCGGCGATACTGCCATCGTCGAGACGCTCTCCGAAATGTATGCATCCCCCCGAACATCGAGCGATCTCGAACCCATCGTGGTTGATCGACACACCTACGCGGTCGACCGGCAGGATTACCTGCAGGCACCCGCCCCCTCCGGGACCGCGGTGGAAGACCAGAAGAGTGCAATCACCATCGGCTTTCCTTCCGACTACGAGCACCGCGAACTGTCGATATACGACAGTGTGACTGGAGAACCTCAGGCACTGGCCGCCGCGGGAACGGTAGAGGTCGATGGACGCACCCTAGACAAGTTCACCGTCGATGCATCTGCACCAGTGAAGGATCCAGCCGTACTGGATCCTCTCCGCGCAGGACTAGGGCAGCAGTTCGGAACAGACGGGACATGGGTGCCGAAGGCCGCGCTCCTAGCCTTGGGCCTCCCCGCGGCACTAGTCGACCTGTCCCCCGATCAGATTCCAGTCGCCTATGTTCAACAGACAGCGGCGGAGATTCTTGTCGACCAGAGGTTCGGGACGATCGTCGACACGAGCCGAACGTCATCTAACACAGCGAATCTGGAGATCCCAGGTCAGAGTGTACCGATCCCGCTTTCCGAGACTTCCCTCCAAGCAAGCGACGAACTCGTTACTTCCACGATATCGAAACTCAACTCGGCCCAGACAACTCTGACATTCCTGTCGATTTGGTTACCCATTGCCATGCTCATAGTCGGAGTCATCTTGCTGGTCGGAGCGTTCTGGAACGGAACTCGCAAGCGGGGGGTTTCTCAAGAGGTTCCGACTCCACTAAGTTCGGTCGGCCTCTGATTGGCCCCTAAGTCGCTTTGCATAATCGAGTGACGACGATCTTCCGCAGTCTACTTTAGGTTCAAAGCATTCCGACTTTTGCACAAACTGGATACGCGCGTTGTACGACTGATCATCGCGCCTCGCGTCGAGAGGAGTCATGTCTCTGCAGAGTTCGAGAAATGGTTTCCCCGCACCCCTGCCTTGGCAACGAGCAACGGACCTTGTGATGGCATCTCATCGCAAGGTCCGTCGTACGGCGACTCCGATTTGCTGGACCTCATGACCGCGATACCTGCCCTAGGTGAGTGTCTACTTCGTGGCCTCGATCATCCATCAAACTGGAGTCGTCGGATCTCGACCACATGGCGAGGAATCTGCCACAAGTTACCCTTGAGAACCGGAATAGGTAGCGGATTCTCGGAGAATTTCCGATAGCCACCGGCCACTGAAAGCGGTGAAATACCAATGGTGTCAACCAAAGTCGTTCGAATTTCAGAAAATGCTGGGTGACCGAAGACCAACGCACTACTCGCCACTGGCATCACGAACGGCCGGACAGCGGGGTACGACCGATTGATCAAGACCGTGAAACGCCCGCGTGCGAGTTTCGTAATCGCCGGATCTCTATTCGTGGACACATCTTCACTGGACCTGTAGGCAGCGCACCCACATCGAATTCATCGTGATTCCTCGCAGAAAGTCTAAGAGTCGTCACACGGGATGCGGGTTGATTCCCACTCCGCGCCCTTCGCCCACGAATCAAGACCGGGGATCTGTTTCAGATACTGGCCCGGTACACGACTGCGGATACTTGGGCCAGTCAATATCCTTCCATCGGCAACTCTCAGCACCACAGGTCAGATGTCGCCTGTCCGAGTGGCAGTCCCCATTGCGTTGCTTCCGACCATTTGCATCGCAGCCGCAATCAAACTTGATTCGATCTTTTCTGGGGTCATTAGTCCCGTCAAAGCGTGGGTAGCAAGGCCGTCTTCTAACGCAACGAGGTACATAGCGATTGAATCTGCGTCGAGCGAAGGTCGGAAGACCCCTGCCCGAGTTCCTGACTCAATGATCGACTTGAAAAGTGCGGTTTGGCGACGAAAGAACTCCCGGCTCCATTTGGCTGCCTCGGTGTTACTGAGGATCAGCGGCTGGAGTTCGTACAGCACTCTCGCGGCTTCCTCGCGGGGTCCGGGGTATGGAGTGCCAAGGGAAAGACAGCGGGAGAGTTTTTCAGCCGCATCGACAGGTTCAGCGATAAGAAATTCGCGCTTCTCCAGAAACTCTTCTGTGGCTACTCGGTAGGCGTCCGCAAGAATCTCATCGACATCGGAGTAGTAGTAGAGGAGCAGAGCAGACGAGAGTCCGGCTTGTTCCGCAATCCGCTTGAGGTTGATTCCTGTGACACCGCGTGTATGTATGACTGCCTTCGCGGCATCGAGGATTTCCATTCGTCGCTGGCCCTGATTCTTATGTCGCGCCACCGTCAACCTCCTAGACTCCCGCCGCAATTCAATGGAACTGTCTCGTAACTCACCCAAGGCGTGAGAGTGCGACGACACAGCCCAGCGTATCGAATCTTATGAGGAGGCTTCGTCGAGTGCGAGTTCGGGTGGCTCCTTTCGAAATCCCCTGGTGAGGACCGCAAGGTAGATCGTTCCAATCACCAACCAACTTGACCCGAAAAGGAGTGCATTGCCGTCGAGGTTAAAAAGGAGGAACAGGGTCACAATGCTCGCAACAGAGGCAACGAAGATCTTTCCCCAACGTCGCTGACCTGACCCTTCTGAGCGCCAAGCCAGCACAATTGCGCATACGTTCACCACGGTGAATGCAGTAAATGCACCGAAGTTTATGAACGATGTTGAGCTTGTCAACGTCATCTGGGTGGCTGTCAGCCCTACCAGACCGGTCAAGGCGATGTTCAGGACCGGTGTCTTGCGGACCGGATGGACGTACCCGAAGAAATTTCGCAGGAGCACTCCATCACGCCCCATTGCGAGCAGGAGTCGGGATGAGCCGGCTTGAGCAGCTATGGCGGACGCGAAACCACCAACTACGAGGGCCGCCACTATCGCTGACGCCAGAAAGTTTCCACCGACACGAGAACCAATGTCAAACGCTGCCGAGTCCTGGTCAGTGATGATGGTTGTCGACGCAACCAGTTCAGCTGCGAAGCTCACAATGGTGAATACCGCACCCATAGTGAGCGTTGTGATAACGATTGCCCGAGGAATCGAATGCTTGGGATTGGCTGCTTCTCCGGTGAGTGTGGTGATCGCATCAAACCCGAGAAACGAGTACGACGCAATGGCGGCACCAGCTGTAATGGCAAGGATTGAAGAGTCAGAGTTCCAGAACGGCGAGAGGACAGATACGGAGGTGTTCTCATTCGCCCATTGCTGAAGCGAAAGTGCGACGAACACTATAAGGACGAGGGTAACAAATGTAAGAAGTATCGTGTTGAGACGATCGGCAAGTTTGATGCCGAAAACATTTACCGCCGATACGACAATTGCCTGGATGACAATCCACACCCACATGGGCACCCCCGGAAACTGGGCGGAAAGAAATGACGCTCCGATAAGCCAAATCACCATTGGTAGAAAAAGGTAGTCCAGGATCAGTACCCAGCCGGCGAGGAAGCCAGTATTGGGGCCGAGGACACGTCGGACGTAACTGTACGCCGAACCCGACAGTTGGAAGCGGCGAGACAGCGTTGCGTAACTGAGTGCGGTCAGAAGCATTGCTGTGGTGGCAAGGAGATAACTGCTGGCACTTGAGCCGTTGCTCGCGACGGAGATCACTCCGAAAGTCGCAAGTACGACTGCTGGGGCCATATATGCGATTCCGAACAACACAAGTGAGGGTGTTTTTAGCGGTGGCCCGCTCGATGTCGATTGTGTATCTGTTTGCTGTGCCGTTGTGTTGGGCGGGGAAATCATGGCGCTCCTTCGAAGTGAATGAGTAACGCGATCTATGTCATGTGCGCGACGTCTGTGCTGCGGCTTCTCTGTTGCAGCCGCACCGGTGAACTAGTTGCGAGCCATTGGTGACGGTTGAATCACTCCGTCCCGGTACATGGGAAGCGATACCGGTGAGAAATCGAGCTGATCCCAAACTCGGTTGCATCCCGAGGTGCCGGTTCGTCGCACTCTTCGAGAGTCAGCGAGGTCGATCGTGTCGATGAGCTCTTGCTCTGACGAGTCCATAGCCTCCACACGGAGTCGCCCCTCCGCGTCAACAGCGATACTTCGCCCTCTGGCTCCGGGACTTGCCGCGTTGACGCTGAGCACCCCAAGCTGGTTTGCGATCGCAGCTGCGCGACAGAGAACAAGTTCTTGCTCTCGGTCGTTCGTTCCTGTTCGAACCACGTTGATGATCAAATCGGCGCCCAACCAAGCGAGTTGCCTGGCGTGCTCTGGGAACCAGATGTCGTAACAAATGGATATGCCGACTCTGCCGAACTCTCCGAGCTGGAAAACGGTGAAATCTGACCCTGGCGTGGCGTGCTCATGAGGCTGCCAAGGAAAGATCTTGCGATAGCTCGCAACTCTCTCCCCTGCGGGTGAGTAAGCGGAGGCAGTGTTGAATGCCCTGATGCCACCCGTCGACGGCGACATTGGGTCGTGTTCATAGACGCTTCCTGGGATGAGCCAGATTCCGTGACGTTTCGCGGCGTTCCTGAGCCGTTGATCACGAGGTCCATCGAGCGGTTCGATGAAGCGTTTGAGGGCGTCAAGCGGCCCATCCGCTTCTCCGCCGCAGAGATGCATCTCCGGGAACACAAAGAGATCTACGCCGGGGTTCTCTGTAACGAGAGTCGCGAGCTCTGTGTCGAACTCATCGATCGACTCAACTGGAGCGTGTTGGACAAGGCAGTAACGCAAGCAGGTGGTGTGCACAGGACTCCTTCGAACTGATTCATTGAATAGTATTCAAAGAATCGTTTGGCGCAAGTCCCTGCCCGCGAGTAAACGTGAACGTTGTCGGCAGCTACTGACCAAGGCAACCGAACTGGCGGTGCTCGTTCGACACCAGAGGTGGTCGTTCGCCGCATCATCGACGGGCAGAAAGCCATCATCGACGATGCCGCCAGGGGTGAGGGCGCCGACACTTATCACCAGCGCCGAGGGACCAGGCGGATCCGATCAGTTCGGATCACTCCCTGATTTGGCCGGATGCTCGTTCCCGTCCCGCGTTTTTCTGGTCATCTCCTGAACATCGTCGTTGGCGTCAACTTTCTCAAGCCAAAGGCCGTTTTGTCTGCGCCACTACAATATTCGAACTACAAGGTCAAGGATCCGTGCGTCGATCACCGGCAGTATGTACCGATGCGTCCCGGCGGGTAGCGACAACGAACCGGAGTCGACGTGACACAAGGCTGGTGTCTCAGTTCGCCGAAGGCACCTCATTGAACGTCTCCGACAGGGGATCCCTTAGTCGAGGCGTAGTCGCGCACTCGCCCAAGATTCAGCACCGACAAGCACATTCACACATCAGCAATGAGAAACAAAAACACTGCGATCAACGTCCGAACCCTGCAAACGCCATGCACTGCACTCCATTCCATCATGTCTCCGCCGCCTAGGCGTGCCAATTGGAATCGGCCATCCCGACCGAAGTCTTCTGAATACACTGCGAGGCAAGAACATCTAGATTTATGCCCGGAACTTGCGCTAGCAGACCCCTATAGCGTCGCCCTTGAGAGTGGCGCCCGCGATTGCATTCAACAAAGAAAAGTCTGTACAACGAGTGCGGAAGTAAGCTCTTCACCGAATAACCGCAACATGTCTCATTCACGTGGCGGCATTCGTGGTTAGCGCACGTACGACACAGACGGAGGCAGACAGCATCCCCGGGGCGATTCGGAGCAAAACTCAACCTTGGCAAGTAGTGGGCAAACTGGTGAAGAAGCGCGGTCGTGCATCTTCGGCGAGGACGAAACCTCGTGATCGAACGAATCTACCGGAGACGCACCCGATGCTTGCCTGACGAATTACCGCCGCTCCGATCTTTCCCACTGACACACAAAGCCACATAGGAGGACCAGTCATGCGTGCACTCATCGGCGGACTCGACCACAACTGGGTCATCAAGAAGGACAGCGACATTCCGGAAATGAAGCTAGGCGCCGTGCGCGACGAAGAAGGGCTCCGCACAACCGCCGATCTGGGAAAAATTGTGCGTTCCTGCGCGAAAGCTGCCTGCATTACGTACAACCGGCGCGTGAGGCGAACTTCTTCGGGAATATCGCGTGATTCGCTATGCGGGTTCACAACACGACTCACCGCTTGTAGGTTCGTCGTATTCGGCATTGAACCGCGGTACTCACCACGACGGCACGACCGGAGAAGTTTGTCGATACGAGCGCTCCACCGGCCGTGTCCATGGGTCGCCGCCCCCAACTGAGGAGTCATCAAAATCGAGGTCATCTGCCCATCAACGACGAATCGTCGATGTACCGGAACCTCCTCGATACAGGCAACAAGACCTACAACACTTCGCCTACTGGTCCACAGACCACCAAACGCTGTACAACAAAGCCATTGTCGTGGGTTTCACGATCGACGTACGAGGTCGACTCGGCGGTCCGACAGGATGTTTCACCTATTTGAACACCGAACACCACCCCGGTACCTTCGTCGGGATCTCTGACCTCGGCGGAGCGAAAGCCCAACTGTTCGACTACGTCAAGCTCGCAGCAGCTCTGTGGGATGGCTCGAATCCCGTGCAGGCCATCGACCCTGCCATGTTGGCGGCACATTGATCCGCATCCACCACATCAACTGCGGCACCATGCATCCGCGGCGCACCCCTGACGGCCTCGTATGCCATGCGATCGTCGTCGCTGCGCACTGACCGATGGCGAGGGTCCGCCGGCGCAAGCGAATTGACTGACATCTCCCCGGGATCGCCCTCATCAATATGCCATGGCACAGCAGGGGCACGCTACGGTAACCATCGATGCGGGCAACCGTTGGGTCCTGCATTCGAAGACGCCTTCGAACATCACGGCCAGGCCAACGGAAAAGTTAAGCTGCCTTTGGCATTACGGACTATGGAGCGAGTCATTGCCAAGACTGGGACCGTGGCCGACCACCACGTCTCAATTGACAGCGTCCTCGCCACGAGTACCACCGCCTGCCCTCCGCGTCGATCCGATGACTCACCATCTGACGCACACACCTTGGCCATGCGGGCTTCACGGATACGGCATTGGCAGGGACTGTCGCTGTTCGAGCAGCATCGACATGACGGCGATCTCCTGGCCCTGGTCTTGGATCATTCCCTGCGCCGCCTCATGTACAGGGCCGGACTGTTGCTGGCGAACAAAGTTCTGAGCCATCTCCACCCCTCCCTTGTGGTGTCGAAGCATGAGCTGAAGAAACAACACCTCTGCGTCCGGCCCACGACTGCGTCCGAGCTGGTCGAGTTCGGTCCAGGTGGCCATTCCTGGCATTTTCACGAGTGTCGGCCCCCCGGATTCCGCAGTTTCTCGATGCTGATGGCCCGCCGAATTGTCTGTGGCGTCGGGTTCCATCCAGCCCATGGGGTGCGGATTCGTCATCGGTGCGTTAACCAGTCGAAGCCACCCCTGCAGCGTCCCAACCTCGGTTCGTTGGGTGGATTCGATCTGTCGCCCGAGCCGATGCACGGCGGGGTCGATATCCGGCTCAAGACGTTCCACCATGAACAACGCCTGCTGATGGTGGGCGCCCATGTCCTGGATGAAACCGATCTCCGTATCGCTCAGTGAAACATGAATCGGGGTAGACATCGGGAGGAAGTACGGGCGTAGACCAGCGCCGATCGCGAGGAACATGATCGCAGTGGCAGCGAGACCGAGGCAGGTCATCCGTTTCGAGATTTGCACGACTAGCTCTGCCCGATCGTGGAGGCTTGATCTACGGGCGGCGTATATACATCGTTCTCCAACTGCAGTGTCATGAACCCGTTATCTGCACAGGTGGTCCACAATTGCGAGCCCCGCCATTCCGGGGGCGAGAAGCACCAATCGCTCGACAGGTCTCCAAACCCCGTCTGCGATGCACGCGACGTTTGGGCATCCTGCGGGTTGAACTGACCCTCAAGGACTGCGCGTGCGATCGGCACGGTCGACAAGACCGGAACTCCGATAATCGATGCAAGCGCGTGCGGAGAGTTCGTCAGCTGAAGGTTTTGCCCCTTCAACGCTGGCGGGTTGTAGTACGCAATCTCCCGGATATCGTCAGGATCGCGAACATCGAACACGCGAATTCCCGATGAAACCCACGAGCAGGCCAATGCGGTCGGGTTTACCGGGCGATCTGCGGCACAGTAGTGCGCTTCGTAGGCGAAAAGTGATCCACCCATCGACGAGCCAAGGTTCTTGCCCATGTTCTGCGGAAGGTTGATCTCGAGCTTGATCTTCGAGGAGACTGTCGGTGCGCTCTCGTCGGACATGTCCATCAGTTTGACACCGCCAGAGCCACCCTCGTCGACCGCGAACACGAATGGTTTGCCGTCGTAGGTAACAGGAATCGCGTGCTGCGTGGCCTGTCCGTCACTCCAAAATACCCGCCCGATGTGCGGAACCTGTGGATTAGGGTCCCGTCGCTGAACCGCGCTGACATCGAGAACCGTGAATCCGGCCAGCACCGAAAGGTAGAGGCGATTGCCGTCCGGGGTGAGGCCAAAGCCGTGGCTCGTCAATCCGGTCAAGGCCTGCCAGACGACCTTCGGATCTGCAGGATTCGACACGTCGATCGCGCTCAGCAGTCCGCCGGTCACCCCAGACGCCCAGTACGTGTTGCCATCGGGTGAGAATCCGCCTTCATGCGACATGATCGGAAGAGGCATACCGAGATTGGTGCCTGCGCCGGGATTGAGCAGCCGTGGATGTGCGCAGTCGGAGATATCGTAGATCGAGAAGTATGCTGCTCCGACACCGACCGGGACCGCAGTCGCCGCAAGGAGTTTCCGCTTCACGTTGACCTTCAGGCTTTCCCATGTACCGCCCAGCATCGCGGGCTCGGTAAGCGTCGCCGTGGGCTTCGGGTCAGCCGGGTCCGAGATGTCGAGCACCTGGACACCGCTGCTGTTTCCGATGAGATTTCCGGGAAAAAACGATCCCGTGTAGGAACAGTGGTCGAATGTCACCGAGGTGATGCCGCCCCCCTTACCGGGATAACTACCTACGAGAGACACGTTGCAGCGGTATCCCTGTTGGCTGCGGCCGCTCATTCGGTCCTCAGCTGGAACGTCACCCTGCAAGCCGGCCTCCGGCAGCGAATTGGGACCGCACTGCGCCCGCGGCACCGCGGTACGCCCTACATCCAGAAATTCCTGAACACCTTTTGTGGCGTCGGATTGCGGGTCAGCCCATGCAACCCCGCCGATCGGGACGACAGCCGCAGTACACATGACGGCTGTCGCTAGGGGTATGACCCCAAGCCGTCGCATCAGCAGAACCAGACGCATTCTCGAATTTCCTTTCGGTGCTGGGGAACTAGTGCTCCCCAAACAGTGACTGTGCGTCGCTACCGGCGAGCACAGGACTCCACGGCAGGCTGCGGAACTTCTGAGGAACCACCTACAGCGAACTGGCGATACGCCTAGATAGGTTCCCCGCCAGGGTGTTTGGACGCACCTTCGACCCTGTCCAGCAGTGACGTTCAGAGCCCCACCTATTTGGTATACATAGTGCACTGTAACTATACGATCAGTCAATTGTTCTTTTCTGGCAATTTCAGGCAACGACGGTGGATACGGTGCGGAACGCACGGCGATAAACATGCCCTGAACAGGAATGGGACCGTTCACAGGCAAGGTGGTGGCGGCGATCGGCGTATCGAGCGTCGTCCACGCTCTGGCATGCATCCCCGTTTGACCCTCGCGGCATCAAATTCCTGGTGGTCGACACCTGGGGACCAACTGAGTTCCTACGCGGGCAAAGTTCCTGCAGTACATATCCAACCCGATAAATTCTGCGCCGAAGCTGCGGATGTACCTCGCATCGGCGACTTCCCGCACAGCATCGGCTCCACCTCACCGAGGGTGTCCGATCAACACCGAGTTCGGAGTTCACGGCATCGGCTCAGCGCGCCAGTCCTTCCGGCCGTGGTTGCCCATCCTGGTCCGACCCCAATTCTGGGGGAGTAGCCAATATGACGGCAGTGCTCGCATGTGACCCGCCGCAAGGCTGGATACCGCAAACGGTATCTATGTCCTAATCCCCGCACCGCACCTTCACCTCAACTGTCACTGCCGGCACTGTTGGTCGCTCCCACTGGCAGTGAGACTGTCGGGCAATTGACAGTGCACTGGTGTCTGCAAGCTCGATGATTCGCCACTGTTCGCCGGTCAACACGGGCATACCCGATCCAGGCGCCCGCGTTGATCTGACTCTCGAACCAATGCCTTCGCGTCGATCGAGAACGTCTGCGACGTAACCATTTCCGGACACCTGCGTTGCCACCACCGAAGATCGCACATCGGCCACTACGAATTTCTCGATAACAGCTGGAATGGAGACAACGGCGATAATTTGGGTATACGCGTCATACGAGGCATAAACCCCTCGAACGCAATCCGCCCAATGCTGTGACCTCGTTCTCCTCACCGAGCTTCGGCAACCATCTACACTACCGCTCGATTCGTTACTTAGGCGGCGCGAGAGGTACGGACGGTGCGGTTCAACAAGAAACATCAAAGAGACTCCACTCGAAAGAGGTGAATCGCACGGGCACATCAAATCTCCGGAACGCCGATGCGGTTCAACCTGGGCAGATCCGACTAATCCACAGAGTTAGTGTCGAGTGCCGCTCACTGCACCATCGAGCGCGTCATCTGCGACGTACTTCATGCGAGCTTGTACCTCAACAGCTTCGACTGATCCGCAAGCCAGAGTTTCTCTCCGTGCGCTCCGTCAGGTCCACCCGTTCGAAGACCCGAACGTCGACTGAGGTCACTCCATAGCCTTACCAGTGACCCACGCAGCGATTTGAGCTCGGGATGTGAACCCTAACTTGACGAGAATGTGCTCTACATGACCTTGCGCGGTGCGAGGTGAAATAACCAGGTTCGCGGCGATGGCCTTGTTCGTAAGTCCTTGTGCCACAAGAGCTGCCACCTCGCGCTCGCGGCGGGTCAGGCTCGGCTCGTTGGATGTTGTCTCCGGCGCAGAAGGTTCTTCCCCCAGCGCGTAGGAAACCGCATCTCGGTACGTCAACGAACTTCCACGCTTGAACTGCTTGTCGTATTCCGCTTTACCGAGGGCTTGTTGCGTCGAACGCTCACGCATCTCGCGCTCGTCGCGAGCCCAGACCGAACGGGAGGACGGCCCTCCGACTCCTCGCCAAATACTGCTGGCCGCGCCTGACAGGACGGCAGCACGCGAAGGGAGTCTCTGGTCTGCTTCGATTCGGCCAAGGATCTCGAAGCAGCGAGCTACTGCGATGCGGTCATCGATGCAGTCAGAGAGTCTGATTCCCTGGCGCAGCACCGATTGAGCCTGTGTTGAGTCGCCCTCCCGCCATAACGCCCATCCGCCGATTGTTGCTGCTCTGCCGCGGTACACGGTCTCACCGTATTTCGCGCTCTCGACGAGTATGGCGTCATAGCACTTGTGAGCCCCCGACACATTATCGAGTTGCAGGTGGGACAACCCCAGACCAATCAGGCTGGCGATTTTACAAAAGGTGTAACCGATCCCATCTTGTTGAGAAATCGCAGTCTCGAACAGCACGACCGCACGAGTCGGTACAGAGTTGTAGAGGTTGTGACAGCCCCCGGCCCAATTTGCGAACGCAGCCAAGGCGGTATCCCCGAGGCGTTCTGCGATGATGTCGCCCTCAGCCAATAGTTCAAGACTTTCGTCGACGTTACCTTGTACGACTGCGAACACGCTGGATAGGTACAGCGCTGTGGCTCGATCCGCAGTTTGTTCGCGATGGACGGAAAGGATACGCCCTATCCATGTCCGAGCTTCGGTTAGGAAAACGCCTCGGGATACCCAAAACGGCAACAACGCCGCAACTACCCTGACAGCGTGGTCTCGCTTGTCTGGGTCGTCTGTCAGATAGCGCTGGAGAACTTCTCGAATGTTGGACTGTTCGCGGTCCAGCCGCGAAATCCAGTCCAATTGACGAGGACTGATCCAGTCGGTTTCAGCTCTCAGGATCAACTGTTCGTACCAATCGGTGTGGCGGCGACGTAGAGTCTCTTCGTTCCCGCTCGCTATCAGCTCCAGTCGGCCGTATTCGCGAAGTGTGTCGAGCAACCGGTACCGGACCATTGAGTCGATATCCTCACGAATCAGGATCGATTTGTCGACGAGCGACGTGACCAGATCGGACATTTCTCCCAGGTCTGTTTCTTTGCAAATAGATTCGGCTGCTTCTAGTTCAAACGTTCCGGCGAAGACTGATAACCGCGCCCAAAGGGCTTGCTCCCGCTCAGTGCAGAGGTCGTAGCTCCACTCGATACACATTCGTAGTGTCTGTTGTCGCGACGGCGCCGTACGACTGCCCGCGGTCAAGATGCGATACCGGTCGTTCAACCGTTCCAGTATTTGTTGCGCTGACATCGCCCGCAATCGAACCGCTGCGAGTTCTATCGAGAGTGGCAGTCCATCGAGGTGCCGACAAATTTGTGCGACCGCACGTTGGTTGGCATCCATGAGCCGGAACGTCGGTGCCACTGCTGTCGCACGCTCGACGAACAGATTGACCGCTTCGTACTCCGAAATCGGTCGCCCCGACGACTCGCGAGCAGACGTTGGGACGATCATCGGCGGGACTCGCAGCACTTTCTCACCCCCTATACAGAGAGGTTCCCGGCTCGTCACGAGTATCCGGATATCTGAGCACGTTCGTAAGAGCGTTTCGGCGATGGCGGCGACCTCTTCGACTACGTGTTCGCAATTGTCGAGGACCAAGAGCAGATGTTTGTCATTGAGATGGTCCACCAAGGCTCGAACCGGTTCCGCTGCTGTGTGACCCTGTACCCCGAGTGCGGCCAGCGCGGTGCTTGCAACCAGCATCTCATCGCGCAGTTCACCCAACTCGGCTAGCCATACACCGTCGACGAATGCACGTCGCGATTCGAGGGCGATTCGAAGTGCAAGCCGCGTTTTTCCTATACCCCCGATTCCGGTCAATGTGACCAGTCGCGAAGCCGACATAAACTTCTTAGCCTGGGCTAGTTCAGTGCGGCGACCGACGAAGCTAGTCACTTCGAAGGGAAGATTCCCCAGCATGTCGCGCGAGCCAGCGGGTATGGCTGGCGGCTGAGGCGGAATCTGCTGTCCCCCGGGAGTATCCGAAACTTCGACTCGTTGTTCAACACCCCACTTTCCACGCGACCCACTCACTGCCTGCTGAATTTGGGTCGGCTGATCGTTGCCAGTCATTTTGTTACCGGTGTGCCGAATGACCATGTCGTCGACATGAAGGTGGTTCCGCCTCTCGACCGCCCGAAGTTCTTCTCCAAGTTCCGCAGCACAACCTGGACGCAGCGCGGGATTTCTCGCCATGGTTCGATCCAAGATCTCGCAAATGTCGTCAGGAACGGCGCGCGTGGGGAGATATTTCTTCTCTCCGTTGGTAATTCGCAGAAATTGCTCCACGATCGCTTCACCTTCGAGCCGTTCGTACAGCGCATGGCCGGTGATCGCGCAGAATAGGGTCGCTCCCAAGCTGTAGACGTCGCCTGCGACGGTTGCCGGCCCACCCGATAGGACCTCCGGCGCGGTGAAGGCAGGCGAGCCTGTCAGCTCACCCTCAGCGGTCTCAAATGCACCCACCAGGCGCGAGATACCAAAGTCCGCAAGTTGCAGATCACCATAGTCCGTGAGCAGAATATTCGCTGGTTTGACGTCTCGATGCAGCACTCCCGCCTCGTGAGCAGATTCGAGTGCGCCAGCCAATTTTATGCCTAGATACAGCGCCTCGACCCATCCCAATGGGCCGTCCCGGCGAATTCGTTTCTCCAACGAACCATTCGGGTGGTAGGGCATCACAATGTATGGCAGCCCGTTTGCGGTGTTCCCAATCTGGAACACATCGACGATGTTCGGGTGACCTGAGAGTCGGCCCATCGCCTGTTGCTCCCTGAGGAACCGGGCACGGCTGCCACCGTCAAAGCATTGCGTGAGTAGCTTCACTGCAACTGTGCGTTCGAGCGACGGCTCAGTACATCGGAATACCACACCGAATCCGCCGCGTCCAACTTCCTGGACGCCTTCGAACCCCATCCCGACCAACTCCGCCGCAACTGCAACTGGGCCGTCACGCGGCAATGCTCCCGGCTCCTGCTCAACCATCGACTACTTCGATTCTAAGCTGACCTGCTATCGCGCTGTCCTATTACATGACAGTTCCTACAGACACAGTCTACCGCGCACCCTGTGGATTACCGGTTCAGACTTCGGGCCCGGTGCTCTTGACCTGCGACCTAACTTGCTCACAACCACCTCGCGACCCAGCACTCGAGTTGCCTTCACCCGGTGGGTTCCTGATCGCCCCGGCTCCCCCGAATCCGATCACCCCAGACCGGCAAAAAAGAACTCTTGTGAACCATGCCACATTCCTGATATTTTGTGGATATATTGATAATACATCGAACGAAGGGTTGTACATGACCTCCAACGCATCCACTGACCAGCGCCTCGCATTCTGGCTCACCAACCCTCACGCCGCCACCGCTGAAATCGCCTACGCGGCGGGATTCCGTGCCGTTCTTCTCGACATCGAACATGGCACATACGACCTCGCCTCCCTCGAACGCATAATCCCCGTACTCAAGGGCCTCGGGATGGATATTCTCGCCAAAGTCCTTGCACCGGAGCGTGCTCCGATCCAGCAGGCACTTGATTTCGGCGCCGATGCAGTTGTCATTCCTCATGTCGAGAACCTTGCGCACGCCAAAGCCGTGACTGCGTTCGCTAAATTCCCCCCACTCGGCGACCGATCCTTTGCCGGCGGCCGGACCCATAATTACATCGACCCGCTGGATGACGCGTGGGCCCTTCGGCAGGACCAGACCACTCGCTGCTACCCCATGATCGAGGACTCTGGAGCACTCGACGACATCGAGTCGATTTTGAACCTTCCGACCGTCGACGGAGTGTTCGTCGGCCCGACTGACTTGTCCATCCGCCGCGGACGCGGAACCTACAAACGAACGGAGGATGACTACCAGGACATCGAGAAGATTGCCCGCGCGGCTCGTGCCGCAGGTAAGCACTGGGTCTTCCCCTCATGGACGCTCGAAGAACAGCGGTTCGGCGTCGCACACGGCGCGAATCAACTCGTTGTGTCCATGGAACAGGGCGCCCTGTACAAAGGCTTTGCCCAAGACCTGGCCGCCAGCCGCGAGGCGACCAATGTCAAGCCTCCACTCTCAGTCTAGGTTCTCAGTGTAATCATCCCGGCCGAATCCTGATGGATACGGCCCAATTTGAGGAGAGTTCACAGGTGGCGGCAACCAAGGCAGATGCAGCGTACTCAACACTCCGCAAGGCGATTGTCAGCGGCGAAATTCGAAGTGGCGTCCCGCTTGACGAAGCGCGGATCTCAGAGCAGTACGAGATCGGACGAACGCCACTCCGCGAGGCGCTGAAAAGGCTTGCGCTGGAACAATTCTTGATCTGGCACCCGCGACTCCCTCCCGTCGTTCGCGAAACCAGCCTCAAGGATCTGTACCGACTGCAGGAATCTCGACTCATACTCGAAGAGTCCGTGATCCGATTGAGCGCGCGGCGAATCACCGAGGCCCAAGTGCAGCAGCTGAGTCGCACTGCCGACGCACTGCGCGAGGCTCTCTTGTCCGGGGCAATCTACGAAGCAGTCGAACTCGATTACCAACTGCACAACGAAATCGCCCAAGGAGCCGACAATGCATACCTGGAAGATGCTGTAGCACAACTTAATTCAGGATCACTTCGCTTGTGGCACCAGAACTACTCCACGATCACCGCAACTGAGGACGTTGCAGATCGGCATCGCACACTGGTGACTGCGCTGGCGTCTCGCGACGTCGAGGCGGCAGCCGATGCCATTCGGTCACACATTGACGAATCACTCCAGAACCAACTGAAACTCGACTACCGAACCGACCACGTCGGACTCGACACGCGTGTGACGTAACCACAGATAGAAGGGCATACCTTGTTCACGATCAACCAACCCGCACCTCTTGTCGACGACTCGCTGCTTGCTTCACTGAAAGACGTGAGCCCGTCGACACTAGGCCACATGCTCGACTCCGGATTCGCCGCAGATCTTGCTCCCGTCGTCAGGCCCGCGCGATGCATTGGAACCGCGTTCACCGTCCGACTCCCCAGTCTCGACTCCACCGCGCTTCACTATGCCGTGGATATGCTCGCGCCCGGATATGTGCTTGTCGTGGATACCGGCGGCGACCGAACGCGAGCGTGCCTCGGCGGTGGAGTCTCCTTCACAGCCAAAGCGCGAGGAGCTGTCGGAATAGTCGTCGACGGAAAAGTTACCGACTACAACGATCTCTCCGAGTTGGGCATACCGGTTTATGCACGCGGAGTCAGCCCACTCACCACCCGCATCGTAGGCATTGAAGGCGCAGTCAACGTCCCCGTGAACATCGACGGAGCGGTCGTCACCCCAGGCGACATCGTCCTCGCCGATGACGACGGCGTGGTGTTCATTTCCCCCTCCGATGCTGCACATCTCGCGGACCGCGCGTCCAAAGCACAACAATGGGAGTCAGAGGTACTGATCCCCCACATTCGCCAAGGCGGACGAATTTCGGACCTGTCCGGCGCAGCCGCGTACGTGGAAAAGTCCGCCGCCGAAGCGGCGATCTGAGCGACCAGCACTCAACAACCTCACGGTGGCCGTCGGCCTCCTCCGACGGCCACCACGACGAAAGAAGACACCGTGACCACCGTTGCGATCGGCCAGTTCTATCCCGGACTTGACAAGAAGTCCAACTTCGAAGTAATGGCCACCCTGGTGCGAGAAGCCAGTTCACGGCAGGCTAAAGTAATTGTGCTGCCGGAGTATTCACTCTTTTGCGCACCTTCCATGGACGACCGCTTCGTCGACTCAGCCGAATCGCTGGACGGCCCATTCGTCACCGATCTCCAGACTCTTGCACGAGAAACAGACATCACGATCGTGTGTGGGTTCAACGAGATCGCCGAGCCCGGCCAACGTATCTCGAACACACTCGTCGCAGTTCGAAACGACGGGAACCTGGTAGCGGTCTATCGAAAACTCCACCTCTTCGACGCGTTCGGATACAAGGAATCTGACAAGGTTCGGCCCGGTGATATCGAACCGCCACAACTCTTCGATGTCGATGGACTCAAATACGGTCTGCAAACGTGCTACGACGTTCGATTCCCCGAAGTCACACGCCGCATCGTTGACGCTGGCGCCGACGTCCTCCTTCTCCCTGCCGCATGGGTTCCTGGCCCGCTCAAAGAGGACCACTGGACCACACTGATCCGAGCCCGGGCAATAGAAAACACGATCTACGTCGCGGCCTCGGACCAGTCCGCGCCCGGCGGAGCCGGCGGCAGCATCATCGTCGACCCGATGGGCGTGGTGATCGCAGGACTCGGCGAAACCACGGGTATCAGCACGGCCCAGGTCACGGCCGCACGCATCGCCGGCGTTCGACAAGCGAACCCCGCTTTGGAACTCCGCAGATTCGCGGTGACATGACTTGCCCATCAACGCACACCACACGTCGCCTACCCCATGCACGCCTGTTCTTCTTCACCCCGCCCCATCCGAAAGCGAGTCCCCATGTCCGTCAAATCAAAACTTGCGGTTTCTCTCGGCACCGTCGTGGCCCTGGGCCCGTTGCTCACCGGCTGCGGATCGAATTCCGACAGCACCGAAACTTCGACGCTCGTATCCACGTATGACTGCTCGAATCCCAACTCCGACACCGTGACCGATATCAGCATCACAGCGATGCCCATCCTGAGCAACGGCGCAATCTACGCAGCCATCGACCAGGGATTCTTCGCCAAACAGGGCCTCGATGTCACAGTAAAGCCCGTACCGTCTATCGCCGGCACGATTTCGGCGGTACAAGGTGGGAGCACTGACTTTGCATTCACCGCAACCTTGAACCTCTTGCAGGCGGTAGACAACGGCATATCCCTCGTTGCCGTTGCGCCATTTGCCGGCATTGCTCCCGACTACTACAACAAGATGCAAGCCGGGGAAAAGGGCTACACCAGCGAAGTTACCGCGCTGTTGACCAAGAACAACAGTGGAATCAACACGCCTGGAGACCTCAACGGCAAGACCGTGGCGATCATGGATGCGAAGGGACAGGCCGAGCTGACGACCAGTGCCGTGATCAAACTGCACGGCGGAGACCCCGCACAAGTTCAGTTCGTAACGATGAGCCCCGCCGACGCGTACAACGCACTCCTCGCCGGAAAAGTTGACGCAGCCTACTCGGTGGTTCCTGCTTTCGACGGATACGAAGAAAAGAACTTGAAGATCATTTCGTGGCCTGGCGTCGAAGCGCTACACGAAGGCCCCACGTCGATGATCGTATCCAGTAAGAAGTACGTCGAGGAAAACCCCGACGTCGCGGCGCGCCTCAACTGCGCCATGCGCGATGCCTCGGATTTCGCCAACGCCAACCCCAACGTGATCCGGGAGGTGACTGCGCGCGAACAGAAGACCGATCCGGCATCTCTCGCATCGGCAACCGTGCCGTACTTCTATGCCCAGACCGATCTCTCGGGTATCGAACGATTCGAGAAGTTGATGCTCGAGTTCGGATTCTTGAAGAAGAACATCGATCCGGCCAGCCTCATCATCCCTGCTGCCCTGACCAATGGAAACTAATGTGCCCACACTAGCGAACATGCGTGGATCGAGACAGGTCCGCACTGCCATCATGGGAACGGTCGGCGTTCTCGCATGGCTCGCAGTGTGGCAGTGGGTCACCACGGGCGGTCCGCTGACGGACGTAGTCGGAATCCCTACCGCAACTGATACTTTGAGAACTGCCACCGAGCTAGCCACGGACTCGAACTTCTGGTCCCAAGTAGGCCAGAGCTTCGCGGTAGCACTCATCGGACTGGCCATTGCGCTCCTCATCGGACTGGTCGTCGGCGTCGCCACGGGTTTATCGGAAGTCGCCAACGACCTGCTTGATCCTCTCGTCCAGTTCCTGCGCCCCGTACCCCCGGTCGTGATCCTCCCGCTGATACTGCTCATCGTCGGCCCGACAGACACCCTTGCGGTAATTCTTGCGACCATAGGCGCACTGTGGCCGATTCTCGTGCAAGTCCACATCGGGGTTCGAGATGTAGACCCGGTCGCTATTGACACGGCTCGATCAATGACTCTGTCCTGGAAGGCCACCCAGGCAAACATCGTATTGCCCAGCGCCCTGCCCTACATTGCGACAGGAGTTCGGATCGCTGCCAGTCTTGCCCTTATGCTGTCGATCGGCGCCGGAATTCTCGGAGGTTCCCCGGGGTTCGGCCAGGCAATCTCGACAGCGCAGCAAACAGGGCAGTCCGCGACGGTATTCGCAATGCTCCTCTGGGCGGGCGTTCTGGGTATCACTCTCAACGGTGGCCTGGCCCTCCTGGAAACCCAACTCATTCACGGTCGTCGACCGGAGGCAACATCATGACCGTCGCGCGCCGGATAGCTCTCGGCCTGACAATCCCACTGATAGTCGTTGTCACATATGGACTCACGACAAGTCGGGAGCCTAACCCCTTCTACCCGCCGCTGAACGCGATCGCCGAGAGGTTCGCCGAACTGTGGATCTTCGACGGTATAGAGACCGACGTGGTCCCGAGCCTGTCCAACCTGTTGGCAGGCTTCGCAATAGCCGTCGTCGCCGGTGTGCTCGGCGGCCTGCTTCTCGGCCGCATCCGCATCCTTCGAGAGATCTTCATGCCGCTGATCTCCTTCGGTAGGTCCGTGCCACCGATCATGCTGATACCGCCCCTCGTACTTGTGCTAGGCATCGGCGACTCCTCGAAGATCGCCATCATCGCGATAGGCGCCGTGTTTCCTGTCCTCATCGCCACTATCGACGGTCTTCGCCAGACGGACCCAGCGCTCCTCGATGTCGCTCGGTCCATGCAACTTTCCAGAACGCGAACCACAATGAACATCTGGATCCCGTCCGCGGCACCATCCATGTTCGGAGGAATTCAGTCCGCCCTGCAGATCGCATTGGTACTGATGGTGTCTAGCGAAATGGTCGCTGCGGTAAGGGGTGTGGGCTTCGTGACCATGCAAGCTCAGCTCACGTTCGACGCACCGTCTGTGTGGGCAGGAATCGTGTTGCTTGCAATCATCGGCTTCTTGCTCAATTTCATCTTCACACTCGTTCGAAACCGACTACTCCGCTGGCACATCGGAATGCGGTCAACATCCAAATCACGTTAGGGAGACAACCATGATCACCTCGCCGCCCCGCCTTGCGGTACATGGGCTGTCGAAGACCTACGGAAACTCTGCACCGGTGCTCGTTGACATCGAATTCGATGTTCAGCAAGGAGAATTCGTCTGCATCGTAGGTCCATCCGGCGCAGGAAAAACGACACTGCTGAGATGCCTTACCGGCTTGATGCCACCTACGTCCGGCGAAGTGGTACTCGACGGAAAAGCACTCTCGGGGACAAGCCCGCAGATCTCTATCGTCTTCCAGGAATACTCACGGTCACTCCTACCCTGGATGACCGTCGCGAAAAATGTCGCACTGCCACTCAAGGCTCGGAAACTCGACAGGAATCTACGCACGAGCAAGGTGCGGGAAGCACTTGCAAGTGTCGGCCTCCGCGGCACTGAGGACAAGTACCCGTGGCAGCTCTCCGGCGGGATGCAGCAGCGAGTGGCTATAGCTCGCGCGCTGATCACCAATCCTGAAGTCCTCGTCATGGATGAGCCCTTCGCATCGATCGACGCGCAGACACGTTTCGAACTCGAAGACCTCACACTCCGGTTACAACGCGACCGCCAGGTCACAGTTTTGCTGGTCACCCACGACATAGACGAGGCCGTATACCTCTCCGACCGGATTGTTGTCCTGTCGCGGAACCCGGCGTCCGTGGTGGAAATAGTAGATGTCCAACTCGGCTCTGCGCGTGATCAGATCACGACGCGCGAGACCGTACAGTTCAGCGAGCACAGATCCCATATCCTCGAGGTGATCCGCGATGTTCAGCTCGCGGCAAACCGCAACCAGAACAGTTAGTCACCACGAGTAGTCACCGCAAGCGGATTCCACCCCGCGATGACGAATTCAGTCGCTCAGCTCGAGCAATCTCGGCGGTTGATGTAGCGAGATACCTGACGTCCAAGGCATGTCGAGGGTGATGAGGGTCCCCCACGGCCAATGTTGGAGATCGTCCTCCACCCTTCGCTCCCACTCCACCGAGATCGAGACGAAGTCTCTTACATCAATCAACGCTACTAACGACACCACGAACGAGAAGGAGATCAGACATGAGCGCCACAATTTCCGAGAGCATGACCCCAGTGGGACCCCCCGATGCCGATCACCCCCTCGCACCACTGTCGGCGAACGAAATCCGTAGTGCTAGAAGGATACTAGTCGACAACGGTCTTGTCGGCGAAGATACTCGCTTCGTTTACATGGCCCTCGCCGAGCCACACAAAACCACGGTTCTGGCCTACACCCGGGGAGCACACATCGAACGTCGAGCTCGCATACTCCTGCTCGACCGCGCTACGGGTGTCGGCACAGACGTCGTCGTCTCGGTCACGGAGAATCAGGTGCTTTCTGCGACCCCGCTCGACTCGGAGGTCAACGGACACCTACCCATACTCGATCAAGAGTTCGAGGACATCGAGTCCTTCTTGCTCGACAGCGTCGACTGGCTCGAGGCAATGGCGAAACGCGGAATCGAACCGTCGAAAGTACGAGCCGTTCCCCTCTCTGCGGGAATGTTCGGCCACGAGGACGAGATCGGTCAGCGCATCGTGCGCGTCTTGGCATTCCACCAGGACGACGAAGCAGACCTTCCGTGGGCGCATCCGATCGACGGTGTAGTCGCCTATGTAAATCTCACGACCCGAGCTGTCGTGAAAGTCGTCGACGACATCGACCTCCCCGTACCCGCCGAGCGCGGAGAATGGAACGCAGCCCCGCATGCCTCGGCTCCTCGTACCGATCTCAAGCCCATCGAGATAACTCAACCCGAAGGTGCCAGCTTCGAAGTCAATGGAAACGAGATCACTTGGGCGGACTGGAAATTTCGGTTCGGTTTCGACGTCCGTGAGGGCCTCACCCTGCACCAACTCTCATTCTCCGAAAACGGTGTCGACCGCCCGATCGTCTATCGCGCGTCGATTGCCGAGATGGTAGTTCCCTACGCCGACCCGTCACCAGCGCGCTACTGGCAGAACTACTTCGATCAAGGTGAGTATCTGTTCGGTCGCTACACGAATTCGCTCGAACTCGGTTGTGATTGCCTAGGTGAGATTCGGTATTTCGATGTCACCATCGCCGACGAATCCGGAAATCCCAAGTTGATGAAGAACGCGATCTGTTTGCACGAAGAAGACTACGGAGTGCTGTGGAAGCACACCGATATGTTCAACAATATGGCCGAAACCAGACGATCACGGCGACTTGTCATCTCGTTCTTCCTCACGATCGGCAACTACGACTACGGGTTCTACTGGTACCTCTACCTCGACGGCACCATCGAACTCGAAGCCAAAGCCACCGGCATCGTCTTCACCTCCGCCTACCGCGGCGACGACGGCTTCTCCACGCAGATAGCCCCCGGTCTCGGAGCTCCTTTCCATCAGCATCTCTTCTCCGCTCGCCTGGACATGGCTGTCGACGGCAACGTCAACACCGTCGAGGAAGTTGACGCGGTCGCGGTTCCGATGGGACCGAACAATCCGTGGGGCAACGCATTCCGATGCCAGAAGACCAAACTGACAACCGAGTCCGAAGGGCAACGCATCGCTGACAACCTCAAAGCCCGGGTGTGGCACATCACCAACCCAACCAAGAAGAATCGCCTGGGCAACGATGTCGGTTATGCGCTGCACCCCGAGGGACAGCCTGTCCTGTTAGCCGATCCGTCAAGTTCCATCGCTGCGCGCGCCGCCTTTGCCACAAAACATCTATGGGTCACCAAATACGATGAGACCGAACGATACCCAGCAGGCGACTTCGTCAACCAGCACCCGGGCAAGGGAGGACTGCCGACCTTTGTCGCTGGCAATCGTAATATCGACGGCGATGATCTCGTTCTTTGGCATACCTTCGGGCTGACTCACTTTCCTCGCCCGGAGGATTGGCCGGTCATGCCAGTCGACTACGCCGGATTCAAATTGAAGCCTGTGGGCTTCTTTGATCGCAATCCTGCGTTGAATCTACCCAGCAGCCCGACAACGCACTGCTGCGACAGCTAATGCTTCAGGTGCCCGACGCCGTCAAGGCTGTAGCGGTCGCACCCCACTACAGCCAGTGGTGGCGTCGGGTGGCCGCAGTCTTCGCGATTATCTCAGCATCACTCCACGCAGCCTCACTAACCGAATACACCAGCACAACCCCGATAGTGGCAACTGTGACAGGGGCGATGATCGTGGGATGTCTGTCCTGTGCGCGTGATCTGTGGAGACGCGGGTCGCACCGCGATTGGGGACTAGTCGCAATCATGAACGTCGGCATGATCGCCGTACATTTTGTGCTGATGTCGCCGGGGACTTCGACATCACATCGGAGTCACTCAAGCAGCACGATCGAAGCTAGTGCCCATGATCATGCATCCATGTTCATGACTACCTCACTGGTCGCCGCGGTGATCGAATCCACGGTCGCTATTGTTGTCTTGTTCTACCAGACACGGACGCTCGACCCACGAGAGGTGATGTAAAGTCCTTTCCCCGACAACGGATACCCGCGAACGCTATCCCGTCGGTCGCCCACGGGTAGTCGGACTGTCGGGCAATTGACAGCGCACTGGTGTCTGCAAGCTCGATGATTCGCCACTGTTCGCCGGTCAACATGGGCATACCCGATCCAGGCGCCCGCGTTGATCTGACTCGAACGAATGCCTTCGCGTCGATCGAGAACGACTGCGACGTAACCATTTCCGGACACCTGCGTTGCCACCACCGAAGATCTCGCATCGGCCACTACGATTTTCTCGATAACAGCTGGACTGGAGACAACGGCGACACTTTGCGCTTACGCGTCATACGAAGCACAGGCTCCCCCCGAACGCAATCCGCCCAATACTGTGACCTCGCTCTCCTCACCGAGCTTCGGTAACCGTGTGCGCTACCGCTCGATTCGTTACTTAGGCGGCGTGAGAGGAACGGACGGTGCGGTTCAACAAGAAACATCAAAAAGATTCCACTCGACAGAAAAGTCGCGATGTCTGTTCTGCCCAAATATGTTTAACCTCAGACTAATTGACCGGAGCCCTAGAGGAGTAGGGCGCAAATCTACACTTCGCCACTTCTTTCCAGATCTCTAGATTCGGAAAGCAAAGAGCCTCTCGCGACCTGTGCAGATTATCCCACCCCAGACCCACTTCTAGACTCCCAACGAGCCGTGGCTCTGCACACCCGCGGCATCGAATACGCGTCCAAACACATGGGCCATGTACTCGTCGACACTCCTTGGAGTTGACACCCCATCGATCGCGCTGATCTCAGCGAACTGGTCGAGAGCATCCTCCGGAGATGTTATTGCTCGCGCGCCGCGACCGATTGCCAACGCGACCCTGGCGACCAACCCTCCACCAGTGTGAAAGAACTCACCGGTGGAGGGCGCTTGGCTCGACGCCAGCAGCACGACCATCGGTGCCACCGTGCTCGGGTCGAATTTGTCCCGCAGCAACGCGCGGACCTCTTCACTCGGAATCCGGTCGGTCATTCGGGTGTACGCAGTAGGCATGACAGCATTGACTTTTACTCCCACTCCGACGCCTTCGGTCGCCAGTGCAGTTGTCATCCCGATATGTGCCGCGCGCGAGATCACGTACGGGGCGGTTAGCTTGGTGCCAAAAACAGAACCTGATGTGGTATTGACGATCCGACCGTACTGCTGACCCACCATGTGTGGCCACACCGCCTTAATCATCGAAATCGACCCGCGCAGGTTGACATCGAGTACTCGATCGGATTCTTCATCTGGTGTCTCCCCTAATACCGATCCGCCGCCAGAGATCCCGGCGTTGTTGATCAAGATGTCAACGCGACCCCATTTTTCAATGGCTTCCGCAGCGACGGCATGCGCATCTTCCCCCACATCAGAATGCTCAGCAACGGCTTCGCCGCCAAAAGCTATGATCTCTTCGACAACCTCATTCGCAGGATCTTTCGATCCGTGACCGCCGCTCAGAGCGCTACCCAAGTCGTTGACCAACACCCGCGCACCGCGGCGGGCCAATTCGATAGCGTATTCGCGTCCAAGTCCGCGCCCGGCACCGGTGATGACAGCAACCTGATTATCAAACCTAATTTTAGCCATTTTGGGGACCCTTCGGTTTCTCGTCGTCTTCTGTTTTTTGGCATCACCGTCAACGTCAACAAGCTATGAATAGGTCTGCAAGCGCCTGCGGGCCCTGGGGTCGGAGTCTTGGGCTCTTGTCCTGCTGGCCGCGTTACAGAACAAATCGACCGAACCGCCACCTTCGGCGCATCTCTGGACTTCGATTTGATCGAAGGCGCCCTCCAGGTCCCACTCAACCAAGCGTACGGCGCGAACTCGACGCGGTTTCGTATCGACACAATCCACCCGAGGTGCCGGCCGCGCCCCAGGTCAGCGCACCAGTCGCTAACCACAGATTGTGACCCTCTTGCCTTGCTGAATAGATAACAGGTCGAGATGCACTTCATTCGCCGCGCTATTGCGATGGATGGGCTCCGAAGAACTCATCCCCGCAACGTATTAGGCCATACCGGCGGCCGAGGCCTCTATGTGAAGACGTGCTTCTCATTGACTCATGGCATTCCCAATCAGCGTCGAATGATATGCGGCCTCGGCCATTGTGCCACCTAAGGTTATTGCTTCTTTTTCGTCGACGACTTGGTCCCAGTTATCCAATATATCTTCGGGGGTGAGGCCGAGGTCCGGATGGATGTGGCCGGGTGTTTCAGAGATGTAGATTGCGGCATTTCGACGCATTCCGCTTAGGTACGTCGCGCCGTTCGAGGGACACCGTTCGTGACACAATACGACCGCCATCGGTGCAACCAAGTCCGGGTTCCGTTGCGGATCATGTAAGACCGCGGCGGCGTTCTCTCCATAGCCGGCCGCCATCATTCGACTCATAGCCTGCGGTGCGATCATATTAACCTTGATGCGATGTTGCTCTCCAACCTGCGCCAGTGCCCGGCCCATGCCGAGGACCCCGGCTTTTGCCGCACCATACGCGACCATGTTCGCGGCGCCAAGCGCACCGGTTGACGTCGTCATCACTATCCTGCCGTACCCGCGCTCGACCATGTGAGGCCAAGCAGCTTTCGTGACGTTAAAGCTCCCACCAATGTGGACGTCGAAATGCCGCTTCATCATATCGAGATCCAGGTCAGGAAAGTCGTCCATCGTATAGATGCCGGCATTGTTGATGACGATGTCAATCTTTCCGAATGCCTTTATCGCGCAGTCTATTACGGCGTTCGCGCCTTCTGTTGTCGAGATATCGGAAGTGTCGGGCAATACCGTGTATCCCCGCAAAGTGAGAGACTCGGCTGCGAGTTCAGCGGGGCCTGAATCGACGCCTCCACCGTCGATATCCACGCCTCTGTCGTTGACGATCACTCGCGCACCGCGCGATGCCAGTAATTCTGCGTACGCAAGGCCTATTCCGCGACCTGCTCCGGTGACGACAGCGACTTGGTCGTTGAAGTTGAGTGTCTGCATCTTGGTTCGCATCCTGTTCAGCTCGATGCCAGTGTGGTGGCAGTTGTCGATCGTGCAGATTTCTTGTCGCCCGCGAATGAGAATCCCTCGTAATTTGCGGTGGCAATTTCGGCACATTTCTCGCGGTAGTTGTTCAGCCCCCCGGCGTAAGGCATGAATACTCTGGTTTTGCCCTCGATGTTGTCACCGAGATACCACGACTTCGCATGGACGTACAGTGTCCGTTCAGCGATCGCATTGACATGCTCGACCCAAGATTGCTCCGATCGCGCAGACGTCTCGATCTCGTGAAAGCTGTTGCGCCGCATGTAAACCATACATTCGACTATCCACTCGACATGCTGCTCAATGGACGCAATGACATTGGCGAGAACCGAAGGGCTACCTGGCCCGGTGATAGTGAACATGTTGGGAAACTCGGCTAGTGCCACCCCCAGGTAGTTAGTCGGACCGTTGGACCACTTGTCTGCGAGTGCTAGCCCGCCGCGCCCCCTGAGGTCCATCCTGGTGAGAGGGCCGGTCATGCCGTCGTACCCAGTTGCGAAAACGATGACATCGAAATCGAACTCGTTGTGTTCGGTTTTGATACCGACATCAGTGATCGTCTCGAGCGGGTCCTCACGGAGATCGACAAGGTCAACGTGAGGGGAGTTGAATGTCGAGTAATAGTCGGTGTCCACACAAATCCGTTTGGCACCTATCGGATAATCGACCGGAGTCAGGATCTGCGCCGTCTTAGGATCGTCTACAATCGTGGCGATCTTTTCACGCACATATTCGGCCGCTTCGTGGTTGGCAGTGAGGTTGGTTGCCAGATCACTGAACGCAGTGACGAATAGATTTCCGCCGGTGTGCCAGTAGCGGTCAAAGGTGTCTCGGCGGTCCATATCGTTCAAGGAGAGTGCCTCGTTGAGTCCGAAGCCGATTCCGATTCCCGTCGGGCAACTTCGGGCTCGATCGCGCCTCTTGCCGAGATTTTTGACTGCGTCGGCATGCTCGTCGGCGTAGAGCGGCCGGTTGCGGGCAGGCAACGAATAGTTAGGAGTACGTTGAAAGACCGTCAAATGCGCTGCTTGCTTGGCGATCTCGGGGATTGCCTGTATGCCCGATGATCCCGTACCGATGACCGCCACACGTTTCCCAGTGAGGTTGACGTCATGATGAGGCCATCTGCCGGTGTGGTAGACCTCGCCAGAGTATGTTTGCAGGCCAGGGAATTGCGGGATCGATTCCGCAGATAGACATCCTACGGCGCTAATCAAGAACCGCGCCCGTGTCTGGAGCCCGTCGCTGGTATGCACGAGCCACGTCGACGATGTCTCATCGTATTCGGCCTTGTCAACTCGGGTGTTAAAAGTTATCGAGCGTCGCAGATCTAGTTCGTCGGCAACCCATCGTGCGTATTCCAAGATTTCCGGCTGAGACGCGAAGCGCTCACTCCATCTCCAGTTTTCGACGAGTTCGGGATCGAATGTGTATGAGTACGAGATACTTTCGACATCACACCGGGCCCCCGGATAACGGTTCCAGTACCACGTGCCACCGACATCGCCGCCGGATTCAATGGCCGTAACGGAAAAGTTCGACTCCCGCAATTTGTGGATCGCGTAGAGACCCGCGAAACCTGCACCGATGACCAGCGCATCGCAGTCGACCGGGGAAGGAGTGGGTGTTTTAGACATGGCTACTCCAGAGAAGTTGAGTGAATTTGCGGTCAGCTTCGACCGCCCGGGGATCCACGTGAACGGCGAGATCGCCACTACCGTAGACAATTACATCTGTCAGTTCAGGGTCGTCGGCGACTTCACTGAATCAAATGCGCGCCCGACGGCGGCGGTGAGGTCGGTTGTCATACGCCGGGAAATGGCGGCATCTGCGATTGCTCCCGCTGACCCATGGAATGTACCAGGGTAGACGTGTAACTCGGTAGGAACTCCCGACTGAATCAAGCGGTGGGCGTACGAGATACCCTCATCACGTAGTGGATCGAACTCGCAGGCGGATATGTACGCCGGCGGCAACCCTGAGAGGTCCTCAGCGCGGGCCGGGGCTGCGTACGGTGACGTCTCGCTGCCGTGCGCGTCACCTAGATAAGCCTTCCAGCTCAATTCAGCGTTGCGTAGGTTCCATAGTGGGGTGTCGGTGAACTCTTGCATTGATTTGGTAGTAAGGGAGTCATCGACAACGGGGATGTCAAGAATCTGATAGGCGATGATCGGACCGCCGCAATCGCGGACCTTCTGAGTAAGCGCAGCGGCAATACACGCGCCTGCGCTCTGTCCGCCCACAGCTATTCTCGAGGCATCCACCCGCAGCAAGTCTGCGTTGCTGGCAACCCAGCACAAAGCTGCGTACGCATCGTCCACAGCTGCGGGGTAAGGGTGCTCAGGCGCAAGCCGGTAATCTACCGAAATCGTTGTCACCCCGGCGGTTTCGGTGAATCGCGAAGACTGCGCCAGATCACCTGCCGCGTCGCCGATCACGAAGCCGCCCCCGTGAAACCACAGCAGTACCGGCGTCCGGGTATCAGAGTTTTTTTGCCTGACGATATGTAGCGCGATGTTCGGGCGCGAATCGCCTGCCGGGATCACCTCGATGACCTCTTCGAGGGCGGGGGGCAACTCGAACGGGGGCATCTGACCTCGCATCTGCGCCATCCCAGAACGCGCTTCAGAGATGTCGGAAATGTCGAGGATCGGAATCAGGTCGACCATGGGAGCGAGTTCTCGGTCATAGCTATACATCACGAAATACAGACCCTTCACTTTGGTTGTACCACCGAATACGTGTCACGGAAAACCGTCGATCTGACGAACGGTACATCTTCACAACACACTGTCGTGTGAAATTGAAAATTTTCGTAGAAGATCTTCGCCGTCCCGAAAACTGTTAGCGCGTGGCCAGTCACCCGTTCGCCTCTTGGCCGGGCTAAGGTCGATGTCATGACAGATGCGCAGGGTGGGCTCCGATGGCAAACGTAAAAAACGCGCCGCGCGGATCGATAAGAGAAGCACACCGACAACTGACTCGCGGCCGCATCATCGACTCGGCCATCGAAGTTTTCACCGAACGCGGATATGCGCACTCACGTATCGAACAGATCGCCGAACGGGCCGGCATTACGCGAACTACGTTCTACCTCCACTTCACCTCAAAGGCCGATGTACTCCCAGAACTACTCGCTCAGGCAGCCAAGCACTTTGAGGGTTCATACCGCGACCTCGGCGAACTCGCGCGTCGCCCTACATATGAGGCGGTCTATCGATGGATCGAATCGTCGATGAACAAGTGGGAGGAGATCGCTGACCTGGTACGTCCGCTGTATGACGCGGCAATATTCGAACCCAGCATTCACGAAAAGGTGTACCCACGAGGTGCACTACCAGTAGGACCACTCGCCGAAGAGTTGATCGACCATCTACCGTCCGCGAGCCGCGACGAAGCACTGATCTATGCGAGCGTTCTACTGGCACCAATGGGTCAATACTTTGAGATCTTTCTGCGTGGCGGCAGCTTCGATCGCAGCCATGTCACCAGCGTTCTGGCGACCACGTGGGTCGCGGTCGTATCGGCAGCCACCTCTCCTGACGCCAGCAGTGCGGACTTCCAAACCTCATAGATTCCGCACCGCGCCAGCGGTACGAGGTTAATAGTGGTTTCATAGCGGTTGCAGCAATCTCTACCCCGTAGGCGGGGTAGAGATTCATCCTCGCGAGCTTCGGTCACCTTCAGCCTTGACGATGACATCAACCCAGTGACCGCCGCAAACTCTAGATGCTTCGGCTGGGCGTGCAGAGGAATCCCTCATCATCCCCTCCGCGTCACATGTCGGACACTGAACTGTCCGCACAACAGTGTCGCCGGATTTCACATACAACGGATCGGTGACGGTCAATCCCGCGAACGTCGCCATGCATGTTCGGCAAGTAGTCGGCCTTCCCGGATCACTGCAATCCAGCACACGTGGGCGACAACCCTCGACAATGTGTCCGATCGCCCAAAAGATCTACGAGCAGTCATTGGCGGAATGTTAAGAGAATTGCCGGCAACGACAACATCGCTGCGGTGGCGGACTCCGCCAAGTTCTGCAGATGACCGTCGATCCGGCGAATGCTCCATGCGCGCCCGACAGTCCAATTATCAACAATCTTAACTTCAGCTGCTTCCGGAAGCCGTGTCCTATGCAATTAGTTCCAGACAAACACGTTGCCCTTGCTCCATGCATGAAGCAGGACTATTACGATACCCACATCATACTGTTCAACAGTCAAGGCTCCCGTTTGCAGGAAGCCCCAATCGAGAAGATCAGCGGATTTCACTGTGACGAATCCATCTTAAAATCAACTAGATTTACGAAACGCGTTTTGCAACAATTCAACGATGCATCTAATTACTCATTCCGATCATTTGCAAACCGAAAATTTCGTCCCTGATCGTTACCAAGGCGTTTGGCGTCGACGTTTGATCAAACGTGATTCTGGCATGATCGATGCCACTACGCACGTCTACTGGATGCAGACACGCAGAATATTTGCCGATATTCGTATACCGGTGATCAACCTCGAACAAAAATCTCTCAATAGGTACAGCGGCGAAGAGATCTCCCCCTTGCTGAACCAACGAGGATTCGCTGGAGTCACATCAGTCAAAGATGACATTTGTCAATGGAACATTGCATTTGACTACCAACCATTAAAAGAAGATCCAGATATCGGCATCATGCGTTTCACAAAAAATGAAAGACTGATCGAAGTAGATGTCAACAACCGTTTCTTGGAGATTTGGGAACGCTTGCCGGGATCGGTCGGAGCCTCCCACGCATACTGGTTCAAATCCGCCGATGACCACGATCGGCAAGCCTGTCTACTGGTGAGTGGCGATTATTTTTTCTTTGCAGCGGATCGATCCACGTCTGTGCAATCGGGCGGGCACCTTGTGGATCAGATGAATTCCTCACTGGATCTGCGGGAACGTACCGCCAAACTGCAATCCGAGTACTCATTTGGAAGATTCTCACCACGGTTTCCGTGGCAGATCGCAATCTCAACAATCCCCGATCGAATCGGCAAGGCGCTTCTGCCGGCATCCATAGGAATTCACGAATCTTCAATCCGACACGCCGAACCATTATTTCCTCAGCTCGGCAGATACGCACCCACCAACGGATGGATACGGACGGCTACACCCTAGCCCTTTGAAAATCTCGGAACATAAAAGGTTTAACTGCCAGATCCGCACCACCCGACAAACGAAGTCGAGTGGTGCGGATTCTTCCGTAGATGCCGACCCAGTTTCCGAGGCTTATCTGTCGTACAGATCTATCCTACGGTCGCCGAAAACATCATTACGCTCCGAAATCGACTTTCGTCGAGCCGCAGTCAAATCAACCGTTGCATAAATTGTGGAGTGCGTACCCTGAACCGAACTCGTGAGTGGATAGCCAGTCCGATCAATGATGACACTTCCCCCTATCCACTCTTGCCCGCGCTCGGACTTTGCTCGGTCACACACGGCTAGAAAAACCGAATTTGCGGCGCAGGTGGCCTGCGCTTTCACTATTTCTATCGGACGCTCTCCAAGTGGAACAGGAAAAACTGGCCAATTAACCGGAGCGCAAATAATATCTGCACCTTTCAAGGAAGGGATACGCACCCATTCGGGAAACTCGATATCATAACAAATCATGACACCGATACGTCCATGTTCAGTCTCAATTACAGGCGGTCGAGCATCACCTGCCGTAAAATACTTCTTTTCCGAGTCCCATAGATGAGATTTTCGATAAACCGCCCGAAACTTTCCCGACTCAACAAGCACAGCGCTGTTGTAGATGAGATCACCTCTACCGAGTTCGGCGAATCCGCCGATCAAGGTTATATCGAGATCGCGAGACAATTCTAGCCATTCCGGAATCGTTTTACCATTTACCGGTTCAGCCAGATTCCGGAGCTCGTCTGACGACTCGAAGCAGTATCCAGTATTAGCCAACTCGGGCAATACAACAATCTTTGCTCCTTCTCGCGCCGCCTCAGTCACCACATTTCGAATGGTCTTCAAATTCAATTCCCTATCTCCGATCTCGATAGGTAATTGACAGCAAGCAATTTTTACTGCAGCGTGGATAGTATTCATGATCTACTCCGGAGTGCCTTCGAGCTCGAGTTGCGAGCGCACTCGGGCTTTCGCTTCCGCTACATGATCGATGTTCCTGGCCAGCACCCAGTAGAGTCCACCCGACACTAGAAGACCCAGGGCGAAGGATACGTCGGCTCCGCCCAGAGCTTGGGCAATTGGGCCTGTATAGAAAGATGTCGAGAAGAATGGAATCATCACAACGAAACCAGCTATATACGCGACAATTCCGCGCCACGACCACCGCCCATAAATACCATCAGGATTGAAAATTTCGGTAATCGCATACTTTCCGTGACGCACAAAGTAGAAATCCGCAAGATTTACTGCAGTCCACGGAATCAAGAAATACAGCATTAGAAGGACAAAGCTATTGAAGCTCGATAGATAGTTATCTGGAATCGCGAGAGCGATCGCGACCGCGACGAGTCCAACGAATGACAGACCAATTATCCGCAGACGTACTGTCGGTTTGATACTCTTGAATCCATCGACTCCGGATATTGTCGTCAGCATCGCTCCGTAGGCATTCACTCCCATAACTGTTATCAGAGCGACACAAGAAATGAGGACGGCGATCGTACCGAATCCAGGAAATAGGCGATCTCCTACTTCACGAACGGCACCGATAGCATCTGCGCCTTCGATGTACGTTCCCAAGATCGCACCAAGTGACATGAGCCAAGTCGCGGAGAGAGCTGCTCCAGCATATGTCCAGGAGATCAATTTCGGGGCTGAAGCGTCCTCTGGCAGATAGCGTGAATAGTCCGAAACGTACACGGCATAGCTGATGTTGTAGCCGGCGGCAAGCGAGAACTGGACGAGGAATGCCGTCCAGTTCCAACCGGCCGTATGGGCCATCTCAGCGTATTCTGACGAGCCTGGCAGCGTGGTCAACGCAAGTACGGTAATGATCGCGAATACGACGACCAAGGCGTATGTCAGCCACCGCTGAACGAAGTGCAAGAGATCATGCCCGACGACCGCGATGACGATCGACACCGCGATCAGGACCGGATACCAGAACCATTTGCCACCTGGCAGGACAAGTTGCAGGCCCTGAGTACCGACGATCACGTCGAAAACGATGAAGCCCAGGTAGACGAAAACAGTTGCAACGAAGGGAAGGACTACCCCCCGGCTGCCGAATTGAGCACGTGACTGAATCATCTGCGGGAGCCCCATTCGAGGTCCCTGATTCGCGTGGAACGCCATGAAGAATGTTCCGAATGCCGCTCCGAGGACCACGGAAAGGACGCTCCAACCGATGGATAAGCCCATCGCAGGTCCGGTGAATCCCACCACCATGGTCGGAAGCACAAAGTTCCCCGCAAACCAGAAGGGTCCCTGGTGCCAAACTTTCCCTCGCCGTTCGGACCGATGAACGTAGTCGATGGAATGCTGCTCCACGCGCGCTCGCGGAGACTGCCCTGCAGTTGTCGGGCTAGGCCCCGACGCCGATGAAACGTGTGACATCTTTCCTCAATTCGATTCTTTCACAACTTATTCGGGGCAACAACCAATGGTTGACATCGATGCGCACTGTCATATAGCTCGAACACCAACCCCGCCGATTGACCAAGCATCAACTACCTCGTCACACGGCGGGCCGCTGAGGAAGCGCACGATACTGACAGCGCCGATGAGGAGCTCACGACGGGCAGCCACACTTCCGCCGCCTTCACACATGCGAGTCGACGCAGTCGGTGACAATCCTCCGAAGAGCGTGCCGGACATCTGGTAACAAACCACTCGGTACCACTTTCGACGCAGGCCGCAAAGCCCGAAGGACGGCTTCGGAAATCTGAATATCTTGGCGCATAGACGTCCCTCGATGAACTCATCGCCCCCAACTCTGGAAGACGTAGTCGAGTCCTCGTGGATCACCGACCCTCGAATCGTGGTGAGGCTCACCGCGCGGCATGCACGAAACGTACGCCCAGACCTGTTCTGAATCAACACATCTGATCTTCTGATCGCGGGAACTGCTGACTTTCTGTTCGAAAATTCATTCAAATGCGCGTATTCTGCGCCCAAGATAGTAAGAATTCAATCAATCTGTATTCAAGTCACTACAGAAAGATCTCGAAAATTGTTAGGGAACGGTGGGCCCGATGACGACTGCTGACCTGGACTCGAAGCTCATTGCCGCTTTGCAACGAACGGCCGCGCAAGATATCAGGAACTCGCCCGCTGTCGACCGGCGCCGCCACGGGCGAAAGCTTCTGCGCGCGTATAAGCCTTGCTGTCCTCGACATAGTGACTGTCGTTGCCGTCGCACATCCTGAACTGTTCAGTCTCACAGCGCTCGTCCACGTCTCCTATCAGTATCGGGATCCGCTTTACGTGATCGCCGAACTATGCCAATCAGAGTCCGCGGTCTACGTATCGCTCCCGAAACCTGAGCGAAAGGAATCGCTCCAAAGTCTTTGATTCCGAACATCCCGAGGTCGCACACCTTGTCAAAAGCCCGAATCGAGCACAAGCGCCGATACGTTGCCGGGTGGCACCTGTCGCTTCAGCCAAATTGCCTGCCAGACGCTCTGTTCCTCGTCGCCGAGCATCAGGTCGGCGCGGGCCTCCGGTGGGATCAGGCGCGAGGAATGCGGAACATGGATGACGACAGGCGATCCCTCGTCGCCCGGCAGCACGGTGAACGCGTCCAGCACTGATCTCCCGCACGTGTTCTCGGGGCGCTCATGCTGCCCGCAGGCAGTGACACGATCGTCGGGACCCGAATTGTGCAGGTGGCATGACGTTCGGCGTCAGCGGAATTCGCGGAGTTCATTCCGTCGTTTCCTTATTCTGATCGGATGCCGTCGAAGTGCAGGGACACAGAGGTGCGGTGCGCATCCGTCGAGTGCGTTTCCAGTCGGCTAGAACCCTGGACGATGGGATCGTCGGTGCGGTGCGTCATATCGTCAGGCCTTCCTAGGTCAATCTTCTTTCGTCACTGCTCTCTGCCATTGCGAATCAGTCCTCCGGATACGTCACCGCCGGAGTCGTTCCTCAGGCGAAGGGCAACCGACATCCGAGTATCGCGCCCTACGAGGTATTCGACACCGCCGACCCCTTACTGGTGTTGGCGGTCGGTAACGACCGTCAGTTCTTGTCGTTGGTCGAGGTACTGGGAATTGCGGACCTTGCCACCGATGAACGGTATGCAACCAACGCAGCACGCGTCGCGCACCGCGACGACCTCGCGACCGAGTTGAGAGGCGCGTTGTCTAAAGACTCGGCCGATGCGTGGTTCAAAGCACTTACCACACAGCGGGTGCCGTGCGATCCACTCACGACATAGCCGGAGCCGTAGCGCTGGCGGAGAGCTTAGGTCTCGAGCCCAAGGTCGCCATCGACGATCCCCGTAGAGATGCACCGGTGTGGCAGATCGCGAATCCGATTCGGCTCAGTGCCACGCCCGCGACCTACCGAACCGCACCTCCCCGACTCGACGAAGACGCGAAGACCTACGCCGAAACGACACAACAGTAATTGACATCCTCCACGCCCTCACAGACATGGATTCCTCTGATAGCTCACGCTACCGAGACGGTTGGTGCGGCACGTTTTGAGTGACTGATGCACCCGATCCCCCGAAATGCCCTCGGGTTGATGTTCGAGATGAAACCCACGATCACGAATGTTGATCCAGCATTGGTGTCTGCATGACGTTCGAATCCGCACCCCTGGCACCGGAAAAACGCTTGGCTATCGTGATTCTCCGGGCAGCTGTGACCGCAATTCGAGCATTCCTGCGACGTGTAAGCGGCCGACATCGCGATGACCGAAATCTTCTGATCCAGACAGTGCGCGAACTTCCCCCAACACGAGGCGAGGATCGCCCGGTTCAGACCGGACTTCGCCCGCCCACCGTTGGGCGGGAAAGCTCCCGGATTGTCGGGGTCCGGTTTCGGTGTCGCTCGCCGAGTCATGTTCCGGATCGGTAGATTCTCCACCGCCGCGGCTGCGTAGGTGTCCGCGATGTCGGTGGTGGTTTTCTCGATCCAGTCGCCCCGCCGATCAGATAGCCGCAACCACCCCAACTTCGCTTTCGTGCGGTGCCGGTTCGCCGACCCCTTCTGCTGACGGGACAGGCGTCGCTGCAAGGCCACGAACCGAACCTGTTCGCCCGCACGGAAACCGGGAGTATGAAGCATACGACCCTCGCTCGTGGCGATCGAATTCGCCACTCCCCGGTCAATCCCCACCACCCGAGTGGTGCACGGTTGGCGGCGAGGCGGCGGTGGAGTCGTCAAACTCACCGTCCACCGCCCATTCGTGAACGCAATCCGCGCAGATATCGGCCCAGGCCCGAGGAATCCGGAACCGTACCCACCCGGCCTTCGGCACCAGAATCTCGCCCCAGCGCCGGTTGACACGCCGCACCACCAGATCCCGTACGACGAAACCCTGCCACGCGCCGGAACGGTTCTTGAACTTCGGGTACCCGCTACGCCTAGCGAAGAAGTTGGTGAACGCCCGATCCAGATCCCTCAGCGCACCTTGTTGCACGACCGTGGAAGCGGCTCGGAGCCAATCGAATTCAGCTCTGGCTTCCGGCGGGTCCCGCATCTGCGACGCGACCGAAATTTTCTGCCGGAAATGCCGGCGAGACCGGGTCCGCCACGAACGCTGCTCCAATCAGTGCTGTTATTGCCCGAGTGCGTCGCGCAGTGACCGCTGTTCCTCGTCGGTGTAAATCTCGCGCAAGGCTTTCGCTAGCACTTCCGGATTCACACCGACCTTACGCAACGAACGCAGTGAACGGACAGCCTTGGCCGTAACAATTGTGCTACTGCTTGAAGTCTCGGTGGGCGGATCCGTTTCCTTCGATCCCTCTTCAGCAGACTGTTTTTCGGCCCGCTCCTGCGCGGCGCGCCAGGCCTTGACCTGACCTTCGAGCGGGACCTGCGCAAGGGAACGTGCCAACCTGATGGCGATCTCTCCCCCACGAAGCTTCTCCTGAAGTTCAGGAGAAAGCTTGAGCAACGCGCGCCGCTGAGATACCCAACCTTTGGAACGACCGAGTCGCTGGGCTGCGGCATCGGCACTGCCGCACTCGGCAACGAGCGCTTGGACTGCCTCTGCTTCTTCCAGGACATCGAAATCGCTGCGGCCAATATTCTCGATGATCGCGGCTTCGAGAATCGATTCCGAGCTCGTTGCGATACTGTCGCGGACAACGACATCCATGCCTGTGCGGCCGAATTCTTTCGACGCCGCAAGACGCCGGTTACCGTTGACGACGATGTAACGTGCTGCACCGATGAGCTTTTCGTCAGCAGGAAAGATTTTCAGCCACGTCGCCCTGGTGATGGCGACGCCTGGTTGGAGCTGCCGTTCGGCAATCGTCGACAGATCTGACAGGTCACCGATCCGGCGCCGCGGGTTTCGTGGGTTGCCGATCAAGTCCCCTAAAGGAACATTCGCGAGGAGCTGACCATCGATATACGTGCTGACATCGGAAGGAATGTCTGCAGGTGTGTTCTTCGCGGGCGTTACAGGCTTACTATCGACGGAAGAGTTGTCTCCGACGGAACCGGCCAGCGACGCCAAGTCGATCCTGCCGCCCCTGCGCGCCATCAGTGTCCACCAGCTTCCAACTCGAGGCTCAGTTTGTAAAAATCTTCGCGGGCCTGCAGAGAAACGCGATTAGCGTCGTATTCGGTCACCACACGGCCGTCTGCAGCCGCACGTGTGTGGACCTTGTAGTGGCGCACCACTGTTCGGGCGAGCGGCCAACCGTGAGCATTGACGAACGCGCGAGTCTGCTCCAGATCAACCTTGCCGTCTCGCGGGTCCCAGTTATTGATGACGACAACGAACTTCTTACCGAGCGGTTCGATAACCTTCTTGATCGTGCGTGCCGTCGGGTCGAAGCACAGCGGCTCGGGTTCGATCGGTACGATGACCAGATCAGCAATTGAGAGAACTGCGCGCAGGGCGTCGCCGGACGCGCCGGCACCCAACGAGTCCGCACCGTCGCCGTTGCTGGAGAAATCGATCCATCCCGGTGTGTCAACGTAGACGTGACTGATACCGGGGAGGTTGTGGAGCTGACTCAGAATTTTTGGATTGTCGTGTGCCTGAGCGATTTTGAAGGGAAGTTCGTTGCCGGAACCTTCGACACGATCGGCCCACCACACTGCCGATCCCTGAGGATCAACCGAGATCGCCGCCACAGGCGATTCGACATCCGCATCACCGGTGAGCGCGTGAGCCTTCACCGCCGCGAGATTCATTGTCAGGGTGGATTTTCCCACTCCACCCTTCTGATTCAAAACCACGTGCACAGCCATATAAAACCTCCGTATGCTTCGCTCCCCTTAGTAGGGAGCTACTTCGGACTTTCGCCGCCGCAACCACTTCGAAGCAGCGGGCGTGTCAAGTTCACTCTACGGGGTCCACTCGTAAATCCGTAAATCGACATGCGGCAATCACCATAAGCCGCAAGGGGCTTCGAGGCAACAGATGTCGAACGCGCTCGCACGATCCACTTACTGCCAACACACGCGGAGGCCAACGGACTTACCGGTCAACAGTTCTGCACTACCGGCGCAATCGAACGCGGAAACAATCCGCATGGGCCAACACCAATTATGGCAGACTGGTTGCCGCAATCTCACAGTGGAGAACAAGCCTGATTGCTCACCGGCGCAGTAACTATGGGGATTGATCTATCAATCCAATTTCTTATCGAAAAGTGCCCTGCCGCAAGGTAATTCACGCATTCGACTACGCCTTCCAGCTTCGAAACGCTCAGCCTAAGTTCGCCACACCCGCCCTCATTCATTGGCGACCATTCAACCAGGGGACATTACGTCACTGTGACGATACGCTCACCTATTGGCCATGCCGAGAAACTTCAATACTCATTCTGGCAGCTGGACCTTCATTCCTATATCTGGTATCGCGCTACAAAATGCACCACGATCTACATCTGCAATTTCCAACCGCGTGCGGTTCAGGTTTGCACACATTCGAGAGCAAGGGAACGGGGTTCAGCGATCCCATTTCTCGGGGTAGGACGATCTCCTATAATCAGCGCTTTTCCTAGCACCGACTCTGCGGTCTACCGCGGTAAACTCCCCCACTCCGGTGCATCCGGCGAATTGCTCGACACCCTGGTTTACCGCGGTAAACGGCTGTG
>NZ_JAWLRZ010000012.1:0-130263 GCF_033142425.1 Rhodococcus sp. IEGM 1366 | reverse complement strand
GCGCCACGAATGGCCTCTTTGATGTCGGTTCGGGTGTCCCCGCGACGGAGCCGGCGCCGGTGGTCGTAGAACGTCGATTTGGGGAGGTGCGCGATCTGCAGCAAGAGTGCCAGCGGAAATTGCGCCTTGAGATCGTCGACAGCTTGAACTTTCGCCCGTCGTTCCTGCGACCTCAAGGCCCGCAATCTTCCCAAGTACGCGACTTCGGCGCGAAGTCGTTCGTTCTCGGTGCGCAGTGTCTCGAGCTCGCTTTTCGTCAGGGGAATCCCCGCGATCGGTTGGAGGCCTGCCGCGCCTCTTCGGGCGTAACCCGTCTTCTCCGTCGCGTCGGTAGATGACAGTCCAGTTCGCTACCGTTGTGGGCGAGGGTAAGTCGTACTCTTCGGCCAGAGCCCTTCCGGACTCTCCGTTGACGTGGCGACGCACGATCTCGAGTTTGGTCTCGAAGTCGTACTGTCTTCGGTCTCTCGTCACCAGCGCACCTGCTCTCCGTAGTTGCCATCGTTGATACAACATTTGGACAGGGTTCTGGGCGAGGTCAAGCGAAATGGCCACGGACTTGGCCGTGTAGCCCTGCTCGAACAGTTCGAGCGCCGACACGGCGTCGGTGTGGCTTAACGTGCTTTTCGAGTACATCTGACTACTCCCTGAAGAAGGATACCTAGATTCGGTGTCCAACTTTTGGGGTCCATTCCACTTCTGCGACAGTATTTTCCGAATGGCACTGACTTGTCTCGATACGATTGACGTGAAGTCGGTGCAGTAGCTGACGCACTCAACAATCTTCCTCGCAAAGCACTAAAATGGCGAACGCCAGCGGAAGTCCTTGGCGAACAAGTACACCCATCCACTGGGCGGTGTTGCGACGACCGGTTGAATTCGCTCATGTGATGTGCAAATGTGCGCAACAGGTCCTTGTCGACTGCGCGCCTCTTGAATCACCCGCTGGTCGCTGCGTTCGCTGAGATGCACGCAGAACCCCTCGGCTCGAATCCGTTTCTCGGACGTATGGCGGTGGCCTCGCAGATGAGTTTCTATATTTTCAATGCATCAAAGTCTCCGGACACTCCGGTGCGATTCACATTCCCCGCGATATTCATATTCGGAACCGGTCGTAGAAAGCGCCCCATGAACTGTCTTGCGGCGCCGCTTACAACCGACCTCATCCGCCATCTGTGTAGGTTCTGCGACTCGTCCGATTGAGTCTTTGCGATCAGGGGCTGCAGTCGCTGTGGTCACGGCTTTCGGGGGCCAGCTTTCGGGTGTGTAGCCGAGAAATGTTCTCCAGCATCCAGTTCGCTCGGTTTCGTTCTGATTCGTAGTACATTTGTGACCATTGCATCAGCAATGTCGGATACACACCCCCGAGCTCTTCGGCCGCGGCTTTGGTTTCGGCGATCGCACGGATCCGCATCGTCTCGGACTGGTTTCGATGCTCGGTGAGTGCTGCTTTCAGGCTCTCGGAGTCGGCGATGTGGCTGAGGTATATCCGGAGCATCACACCGTGTTTAAGGACCACAGATTCGACGGGGGAATCGTTTACCCAGGTTGCTACGGCGTTGGTTCCAGCTGGAGTGACCGCGTACATGCGTTTTCTCCGGGTGTTCTTTGTGATCACCAGGCGGGAGGTGGCGAAGCCGTGCGCTTCGAGATTTCGCAGTTCACTGTAGATATGGCTATAGGAAGGTGCCGAGTAGAAGAACTGTAGGTTTTGATCTGCACGTTTCTTGAGCTCGGGTCCGGAGACTTCGGGCTCGAAGGAGAGGAGGCCTAAGACGACCCAGCTTGTCGCAGACAAAGTGCTTCTCGCTGTGGATGTTTCGGCTCTTGCCATATTTAAACCTTCCTGCGGAACGTGAATTATTGTGCGAACCGAGAGTGCAAGTGCTTTCCCTCTTGTTCAACGTGGCCAGAAACCAAGTTCACGGACTCCGTCGAACCGAGTGCACATCAAAGTCTCCGGAAACCCCGGTGCAGTCCCCGTTAACAGGGCGGCGCCATCGTTTAGCGGCATTTTCGCCTTTCGATCTTGGCCCAGGAGTCATGCCGCGCCTTCAACTTCGGCAATCAATTTTTCGACAACACCCAAAATCGAAGTCCCGTTCTGCGGACCACAATAATTGGACAACATCACCGTGATCTCCCGCATCTGCGCCACGGTGAACTCACCGTTACTCAACGCACCTCGCAATTGCACATCCAGTAAATCTCCTCGTCCAGTCATCGCGGTCGCACCCAACACAAGCAACCGTCTATCGCGCAACGACAAGTGTGCCCGCCCCCACACTTCAGCAAAAAGATGCTCGACGGTGTCAACCAACGCTGGGACCACTGAATCTTGAGGAATCTGCGAACTGAAACCTGAACCATACACACGGTCCATCATCACCCGGCCACGCTCACCACGATCTACTGGCAACTCTTCAGGCAACTCACCCATGAGCACCGCGGCCATCCGAGGCCGCGTCACATCAACAATCGGAGTTTCGATTCCCGCTTCACCAGCAAACTGCTGCGCCGCGCCGAGATCTTTCTGAGCCAGCGCATCAATCGAAGCGACCACGTCATCCGAAAGCGACCTGCCCTCAACCCGCATCCGCAACATCGTCAGCGGATCAGTACCACCATCAGATCCCTCGTCGAAAACCTGCAACAAACGATCCAACGGCACCCCGCCAGCCGCCGCTATGGATGCCGCTTCCCGCACCGCAGCCCAGGATGAATACGTCAACGCATTACGCGCCAATTTGGTCACCATCCCAGCCCCCACATCACCGCAATGCACAACCGCTTTACCAAAATCCTCGAGCACCGGTGCCACCCTGGCAATGACCGCGTCGGGCCCCCCTACCATCACCACTAATCCATTGTCAGCGGCGCGCGCGCCGCCAGACACAGCCGCGTCTATGAGCACCACATCACGCTCAGCGCATAACGCCGCCAACTCACGTACAGACGGCAATGACACGGTGGACAGCACCACTACCACCAACCCTGGCCGGCCCACGGCCAGAACGCCATCGCGACCAATCAAAACCTCCCGGACCTGCTCGGCAGTAACCACAGCCACCAGCACGACGTCGCTAACCTGAGCGACCGCTCCTGGCGTATTTACCTGGGCAGGAACATCTTTCAATCCGACGGACGCGTCAGGGCGAATGTCAAACACTGTCGGAATCCGCCCGCGACGGGCCAAGCTCACAGCAACCCCAGCACCAATCGCCCCCAGGCCAATCACCCCGACCCGCAACGATTCATCCGAGTGCGCCGAAACATTTGAAGTCATGAGTTTTCAATTCTGTATGTAGGGTTCCGAACGTGTTCACACGAACGGGATGCCCGATTAGCTCCGATATGCAGCGATGTGGGGCCTTGTCGGTTTGCAGACCGTTCGTGAGTCTTTGCATTTAGTTCGGAGAGTCGTCTGCGCAGTCATCTCCCGATCCGCCCAATGGACGGATCGTCACTGGGCGGATCGGTGGAACTGTTCCGGACTATGCCTGGCGCAGGTTCAGACTTTGAAAGAGTGGGTCTTGAGATAGGAGCCGGCATCGACCCTCATTTGCATCCCGGTGACGTATCTGGATTCGTCTGAGGCAAGGAAGAGTACCGCGTTGCTGATGTCGACGGCGTCTACCCACGGGATGGGCATCGCCTGCTGGACGGGAAAGGCGAGCTTCGCGTCCTCTGCCGTGGGATTCTTCAGATCGGGCCGGAAAGTCCGGTACATGGGCTCCGACTGAAGCATATCCGTATCGCAATTTGTCGGATGCACGACATTCGCACGAATCATCCTCTGCGACAGTGCTCGTGCCAGTTCATGGATATAGTTGGACAACCCTATCTTCGCGACGGTGTAACCCTGGCCTCCGGGATCCGAACCGGGGTGGTCCATTTGCTCATTGGGCATGAACGCCGCCGCCGAACCTGTCGCGATGATAGACCCGCCATCACTCAGGTGAGGTAGCGACGCGTGGATCGCGTTGAGAACTCCGATCATGTTGGTGTCAATGACATCGACCCATGCCTGAATGTTGCCATCGGACAGTAACGGCGCGATGCCTGCCTGCGCGACTACCACGTCCAGTCGACCGAGTTCGGAAACGCCCGTCGCCAGTGCCGCCTGCAGTTGTGAACGTTCGCGGACATCGGCCTCGACGCTAACAATTCGACGATCGAGCTTCTCCACCAGGCGCGCGGTTTCGTCGAGGTCGTCACGGGTAGCAAGTGGATATGCGTTGCTGTCAATGTTCTGACAGATATCGACTGCGATGATGTCGGCGCCTTCTTCCGCAAGCCGGATCGCATGGCTGCGGCCCTGTCCGCGGGCGGCACCGGTGATGAATGCCACCTTTCCTTCAACTCTTCCCATTACGGAACCTTTCTCTTTCATTTTTTTGCCAAAGTCGGATAGGCAATTGTTTTGACTTCCAAAAAGTCTTCAAGACCCTCGGTACCCCACTCGCGGCCGAGACCACTTTGCTTGTAGCCTCCGAACGGCACGCTCGAATGGAACGCCGCAGCACCGTTGATTCCGATAGACCCACTTCGGAGGCGCCGGGCGAGGCTCAGAGCGTGCTCGGCATCGTCGCTGTACACCGCGCCGGCAAGTCCGAATATCGTGTTGTTGGCAATCGCAATCGCGTCCTCTTCGTCTTTGTAGGTCAGGACGGTGAGCAGCGGGCCGAAAACTTCTTCCTGAGGGATCGTCGACATCGGATCGACGTCCGTTATGAGAGTCGGTTCGACCCAGTAGCCTTTCTCGAATCGGTCCGTCCTCTGTCCGCCGAGGATTACGCGGCTCGTCTCGTTCGCAATCTCGTAGTAGCGCAACACCGACTCGTGCTGGCGGGCATTTGCTACAGGACCCATGATGTTGGCAGGATCCGTCGGATCTCCCCAAGGAATCATCCCCATGATTCCGGCGATTCTCTCCACAAGTTCGTCCTTGCGCTTCTCAGAGACCAAGGCCCTGGTGTAGATGGCACACCCCTGTCCAGCGTGGAAGCAGGTACCGGCGGCAAGTACCGGTGCGATTTTCTCGAAATCTGCGTCGTCGAGCAGAATTGCCGGCGATTTTCCACCGAGTTCGAGGGTGATCTTCTTCAGAGTCGGCGCGGCGGCGGCCATTATCTTGCGGCCGGTCGCAGTCGAACCTGTTAGGGAGATTGCGTCGACCGCCGGATGCGAAGTCAACACACTTGCAACTGAATTGTCGCTTGTGGTAACGACATTGAATACACCAGCTGGGATGTCGGTGTACTTGTGGGCGATCTCGCCGAGGACCAATGCACTGAAGGCGGTGTCTGGCGCAGGTTTAAGCACCACGGTACAACCAGCAGCCAACGCAGCCGCAGTCTTGGCGATGTTCAGGTACAACGGCACATTCCATGGCGTGATGGCGACGACCACTCCGACCGCTTCCCTGCAGACCACTCGGTGTGACTGCGGCTCCTCGCTGCCGGGCGGTGGAACCATTCGATCCCATTGGTAGGACTCCAGCAGGTCGACGTAGTGGCTGATGTATCCAATGCACTCGTCGAGTTGGATGCCGTAGGTAGTCATGACCGGCGTGCCGACTTCGGCGACAAGCATCGGACGGATCGACTCAACCTCCTTCTGCAAACCCTGCTGCAGCTGGATGAGACACTCACGACGGAAGGCATGGTCGGTAGACCATGACGTGGTGTCGAAGGCCTTGCGGGCCGCGAGTATCGCGCGCTCGATATCGCCAGCATTCGCATCTGGCGCATGGCCTATCACTTCCTCGTTCGCGGGATTGATGTTCTCAAATACGCGGTCCGTAGTAGCGGTCACGAGGTTTCCGTCGATGAGCATCAGGTGATCTGGTCGAATCATTTGCAGTTCCAGTCGGCAGAGTGTTGATGGAGAATGTCATGGCCTGGGCGGCCTCGGAATTTTGAGATGGTGGTGCTTCAGGCACTAATATGGATGCCATCGAGCCCTTGCATGCTTGTGGGATTATTCGGGCAATGGGCACCGGTGACGCCGATGAGACCCGTTGCGGGGCTGACGTTGTCGACGACTTCGTTTGGCCGCCCCCGGGCGCAGTGGTCGTAGAGTGATTCGACGCCTGAAATTGGCTGGATCAACTGGAGCAGAGGTGGTCTCACGCACGTCCTCCTAGTTTCGTCAGTCGTCTCGGACGGACAGCGCGCGTTCGGGGCACGCCCCGGCGCCGCTTGCGGCGGCGGGGCGGAGGGCTTCGCCGATCACCGTTGAGTTGGGCAGGCAGTAGCCGTTGTCATCGAGGTCGTAGACTTCTGGTGCGGTTGCATTGCACAGTGCATGTCCAGCGCAGTGTTTGGCGTCCAGGTCGATCCGCGGCATCAGAGCTGTCCTTCTGCTACTTGCACTCGCTTACCCGGTGTGAACTTAATCGGTAGGTTTCGTGCCGCGTAGACGCTTCCCGCATCCTCGAAACGCACCACGTCGCCGTTCAACTCAAAGTCAGGGAGTCGCTCGATGATCTCTGTCATCATTTCCTGAAACATCATCCGCGCAATGTGTGACCCCATGCAACGATGGATTCCTACACCGAATGCGATCTGCTGCTTACTGTTCCGCCGGTGGAGGTCGATGGTGTCTGGGTCCTCGAACACTTCTGGATCCCGGTTGGCTGCTGCCCACATCAGCATGACCATGTCGCCGGCCTTGAGTTCTTGGCCGTGGAACTTCGCATCAGCCGGTACCGAACGGCCCAGTCCAATGGTCGGCGTGGAGTGTCGGAGAAACTCATCGGTCGCGGACTTGATGAGGTCAGGGTCCTCGATCAATTGCTCTCGTAATCCCGCTTGATTCGTGATCGAAAGTAGCGCGTTGCCGGTCAGTCCACTGGTTGTGTCCATTCCGCCCAGCATCATCATGAACGTATACATGGTGATCTGAGAGTCGTCTAGTGGCTGGCCGTGCAGTCGGCCCGCCGCGATCGCACCGAACAGGTCGCTTCCAAGCTCGCCGGACTCGCGCCGCATTCTGAGCTGATTGGCGATCTCAGTCTGTAACGCGAGTGCGGCTTCGGCTGCCGCAATCTCACTGTTCGCCACGTTATGGACAAAGGTGTGGACCCAGTCGACCCACGCCAGGTATTTCGACTCGTCGAGACCGAGCATGTGCAGGATCAATCTCGCGGGCAGGGGGTTCGTGAGTTCGACGACTATGTCGCACTCGCCGCGCTCGATGAACTCGTTCACCAATTCTGTTGCCATGGCACGTGCGCGCGGACGCAGGCGCTCGGAAACAGACGGAGCAAAGTGCCGCAAGGCGATCTGACGCCACTCCTTTGTGTCGGGTGGATTCGACTCGATGGGCGGAATCGGCATCGGGACAGCCGGAGCAGGCACCCCGATCGACGGGTAAGAGCTGAACGTTTCATCATCGCGTGCAGCGTTGAACACTGTCTGGTAGTCGAGAAGGGACCAGAATCCGCCGTACATTTCGGAGTGCTGTATCGGACAGGTTTCCCGCATCTCCGCCATCGTTTCGAAAGGCCGCGCCGAAAAGTTCTCTGAGTGGTGGTCGAAGTCCGGGAAAGCTTCATGGGGGCAGGAGGTGATGCCGGTGACGGAGGGTGCTTGCTGCTCGATCGTCATTTGAATTGGTACTCCCTCTCGCGGGGAAGATGAGTCGTAGTGACTTGGACTACGTAATAACGGGAACTGTAGCGCACACCACGCTTCGGTCGATAGTGTCTTGAGCAATTGGCCGCAACTGATCCGAAAGTGATGAAATGGAGAGATGACGGTCGATGAGAGCAGGGGACGTGCGTCGGCTTGGGGCGCGGACCTTCCTGCCAGTGAGGAACAGGCGCGCGAACGAATCATGCGTGCAGCCGAGCGATGCTATGCCGAAATGGGGCCGGCCCGTACCAAGATGACCCACATCGCCGCGGCAGCCGGCATTCACCGAACTACTATGTACAGTTATTTCCCTCACCGCGAGGCGGTTTTCGACGCGTGCTATATACGTGCTTCTCGAATGATTGCCGAAGCATCGGAGCAGTGTTGGGACTCTGATTTGCCGGTTCTGGAGCAGTTGGTTGAAGCCTGCGTCGAAGGACTGTCTATTGCACGAGAAATGCCTTCGATGCGAGTCCTCCTTGGACCTGAAGGCTTGCCACTTGCACACGCGGCGTCGACGTCCGAGGGGTGGCGCTCCGAGCTGTCGAAGGTTGTCGGAGATCGTCTGGCTGTGGGCGTGGCCACGGGCGAAGTGCGTTCAGACGTAGCGCCGAATGTTCTCGCCGATTGGGTGACACGTGTCTGCCTCGGACTCATTGACAGTCCGGTGAGCGCCGAAGATGGCGGCGACAGAATGATTCTGAAGCTGTTTCTCACTAGATCGTTGCGACCGTAACGAACGACTGTTGAAGTCGGTCGAAACCTAGTCCAGAAACGATTGATTGAGACCACCCGGTCCAAACTAGACCACCCAACCAAGATCGAATGGGCGATCTCCATGGAAGACTGGGCATTAATCAGGCACCTCCAACACAGCGACAAGCTGTCAAAACGTGTCATCGCCACCAAGCTCGGTGGCGCCCGTGACACCGTCGCCGAACGAATTCCGGAAAACTCGGGGTACATCAAAGTCTCCGGAACTCTGATGCGCATGCTGTGCTCCACCAACGTAATCGAGTCCTTGAAGGCCAGGTCGGTGGGAGCCGTATCGACTTCGCCTACGCTGTTTTCGATTGCCGGCGCAATTCCCTTCGTGTCAGGACAACACGTCTGCGATTGTACGGGCGGGCGCCGTGGTTCGGTCTGAACCAAAACAGCGGCGAATCTTGTTGGCATGAGCAGAGAACGAACACCTCACCGGAGAAGGGGATTCCGGCAGCATTCCAACTGCACACGGGTTGCTCTGTCGCGCCCGGATACTGATTCAGTGGCTCCTAAAGATTGAGGCTAATCGCGGAACAGCTCTGCCGTTGAGGTCCCCGATGCTTGCCGTCATCTAAGACTGTCGCTAGTGACCGCGATGTCACGCAGGTCGTTCCGCTCCCGGCCGCAAAAGTCATTCTTGGCGAATTGGCCGCCCGTGCGATTATATATTGTATACTATAATCCCAATCCGACTACGGAAGATGTGAATATGGCTAAGGGAATTTACTACGTGGAATCGCGTCCGGTGTCGCCGGAGATGGCGGCCGAGTACAACACTTGGTACAACGAGGTGCATCTGCCCGAGATTGTCGCCATCGATGGATTTCGCTCGGCCCGTCGACTCGCGCCTGTAGACGGTGTCGGTCCGTATGTCGCGCTGTACGAAATGGAAGGTGACGACCTCGAAGAAGTTCTCGCCAGGATGTTGTCGGTGGCAAATGACGGTGGCTTCGTGATGTCGGAGACGTTGCAGCTTGATCCGCCGCCGAGGATTCGCCTTCTCGAGGTGATCGCGGAGCATGATCCGGATGCGACGATGTTCCGGTAAACGTTGGTCGATTCTCCGCTGTCATCGTCACCGGGAACGCTTGAGGTCAAGCGAATAGTGGTGTCGCAAATCTGATGTGGTTCCTAATCGGGACTCTTTCAACGATTTTCAGTAAATCTGTGCCCGGACTTTCTTGCCCAGGTTGCGGCAGCGAGGTTTGCTCAAAAGCGCACATTGGCCCACAGAGGTTCGAACTGCCGAAACCGGAATCGCCAGGCGCAGCACAGAGCGCGGAAATATCCTGCGAAGATACTGAGAGTGGCATTTCGCTGCTCACAGTGAGGGCGGTTATGGGTTTCTCGGGAATATCATGCCTCAATCTAATGGCAGAACAGTCGGATTGGTCGACTGTGTGCGCGTTCCACTGCGACCCTGCCAGCTGACGGAATTCGACCTCCGGGAAGAATCGCATTCGCCTTCGGCAACACCCCCTGCTCACAGAACGACTCTTCCATCGAGGCCAAAGCCTCACGGACGGCGACCTCGAGCGCCTCAAGCATGACGGATGCCGCATGAGAGCCCCACACTGTTTCGCGTGACATGATCTCGTTTCCCTTCGTCTTTAGCGCCGGAGCGCAAAGCCTAAGTGCCGATCGACAATCGGGAAAGTCGTCAGCCCAACAGTTGGCCGATCACGGCGCTGCTCGCGCACCACGTCGATCAGCGACGACATCGCATCATGTACACCCGGATGGGCCGATCGAGAATCTCGCCGACATTAGCGAATAGTGAAATTTGCTTAGCGAAAAGAGTTAGCACTCGATGCGCATGAGTGCTAAATTCTGATGAGGCCTACGTCACAAACTAAATGCCCTCGCCCGAGTCGCGACAATCAGCCGCTCAAGCGGCCTCGACCACGCCGCGCGAATTCTTCGATCAAACTGACCGAAGACACCCCCAAGCAGGGAATGCCAACACTTGCCTGTCGACACGACTTCAACCACACGAAGGAGGAACGTGAGCACCACCGCCCCCCACAGCCCCCACACCGACAACCCCATGTGCACCTCCGTCGACGGCAACGAAACAGAAAAGCAACACCGCTCGCGATTACCCGCCGCGTCGATCGCCTTGGGGACACTGTCCATTGCGACGTTCTGGATAGTCGGGCTCGGCTTCGCACTGGGAATAACCGCGGCGGTCTGCGGCACTATCGCCACGTCACGGCCCACGGTTGCCGACAACGAAGCAGCATCGCTGCGGGCCTTACTCGGCATCGTTGCCGGCGCCGCAGGGATCACCGTTTCCACGGGCGCCGCCCTACTCCCCATGTTGGCACAACTGTGAACCGCACACATGGCTTCTCCAACTGCCATTGGCCTACGACTCCCGCAACCCGCCGATACTTTCGGTTGTCCTCGGGTCAGCGCTGCGACGGGGTCAATCACGATCTCAAGCCGATCTATACCGCCCTAACCGAGACGGCTGTGAACGACGGTCGAAACGTAGTTCTGGCCTCGCGCCGCGTGTCGTTCCGGCAGGACTGGAAGTAGACGGGAGATGATCGTTCTGGTGTTCTGAGAACTGTTGCGACCTGCGTGTCCTTCCTCCGTATCTGGCGGGTGTCGACATCGATTCGGTCGATGCGACCACAGGCGGAGTCCGTATTCGGGCGTCGCCGTTGTCGACTTCGGCGTACTCTCCGACGTGCAATGTTTCGTCACGACGAGTGCACATCCGCTACGAGCGCACGCTCGCAGACACGGCAATCGGAAACTAGTCCGGCCTCCTCGTCCCCGCAAGTGCAACGCTTCATCTGCGCAAACATCGATTGCAGCTGGGCAACGTTCGTCGAGCAGATCAAGGGCCTGACAAGTCGATACGTACGACGCACGCCGCTGCTAAGTCGGTTGGTGGATCCGCCCGGGATCGCTGGCGTCGGTGATGGTTGGAGGCTTCGCGCTGCTTCGGAAGGCAAGGTTCAGCGATCGTTTTTTGCCTGTCGACGGTGAGGACTGTTTCGTCTCCATGGGTTAAGACACGCGAGAATCGTTTTCGGTGTAGATGTTGGCAATTGCAGGTTTCCTGCCCTCGTCTCGGACTACCCCACTTCGATTGACTCGTGTGACCTGCCGCAGGTTTCGCTACCTTTAGCGATGTGAAGATCGAGCCCGAACGGAGGGGTTCTCAAGGCGTAACTGGTACTCGATCGGCGACACATAGTCGATCTGCGAATGCCGTCTTTGTCAGTACCGCCGATCGATAACTGCCAGGACTCGACCCTGGGCTCTCGGCAATATTGTTGACCGGCAAGTTATTTGGTGAGTGAGAGCCTAGTTGAGACGTCGGTTCCGTCAAGGTCATGCTTATTCCGTGAACGCAGGAGTTTGATCGAACCCGATAGTTTATCGACGGTCCAGCTGTGGGAGGAGTGTTTCGCGGGCCAGTAGCAAGATCGCGGCAGCGATCGGGATGGCGAGCAGTGCGCCGACGATTCCGAGCAGAGCCCCGCCGAGCAGGACAGCAACGACCGTAATCAGGGGTGGCACTTGGACGGTCCGGCCGATGATGCGTGGAACGAGTACGTAGTCCTCGACGAGTCGGAGCATGATGAAGAAGGCGATAGTGGCGAGCGAAATCGGCAGTGACACAGTCAAAGCCAAGCTGTCCGGGTGGCGGCACAGCTCTTCCACTGCGTCCCAGGGAATTTCCTGAATCTGGCCGACCAGATTGGCGAGTTTGACGACGTCGACGTTTGCCAAAATCGATACGACCAGCGCAGCAAGCTGGGCGTAGCCGGTCGGGTCGGGCAGGATCGAGAGCACCTGAGAGATTCATGTCAGGTCGACGTCAGCAGCCATCTTCACTAAGGGAGAGAATTGATTGTTGAGGTCGCCTGCGACCTTGTGTGCGCCTTGCGCGTCGAGTGCTGCCACTTTCTGCGGAAGGAGTGCGAGGTTGGCCAGAATCCCGGGAATATCGAGCGAGGAGACACCTATGGCTATATTGCGTACCTGGTCGACGACCACAGTCGGTTTGAGCACCGACAGAACTTGCGAGTAGCCGGTGATTGTGAACTTGTGTTCGTGCACCTGTCAGCTGTGTCGGTGAGCACGTTTGCGGCTTTGGTGAGGGCGTCGGATTTGCTATCTGCGTAGGTCTTTCCGTTGTCGAATGCGCTCGCCATGTAGGGAAGTGTGTAGGTTTCTGTGGCGCTGCCGTGTTCGGCTTTGAGTTTGTCGGCGATCGGTTTGAGCATGCCGACAGGCACCGAGGGATCAGCGCCTTGGGTGGTCTCCCAGGTGCCGGGGATGAATAGGTTGAATGTTGGTGCGCAGCCGACAGGTTGGGCGGAGCCGATCGAGGACGCTGTGAGCGCGGCAGGGGCGGTGGCGATTGTGACCGTCACCAACAGAGTGATTGTGCAGTGAGTTTTCGGACGTGGAAGCGGCATGGGCACCTCATCAACCAGGGACGATGCACCTGCCTGCACACCGCTGATGTCCCGCCAGCCGCGCCCACATTCAGGTGTAGCGCAGACGATCTCCGATGGGCTCGTGGAACTTAACCTGCCTGTGGATGAAGTGGGATTGAAACCCACCGAGGTTTCCGCCATCCGGGAAGGCGAGTGCGCGGAGGTTTTTCGATAGCGACTCGGTGCGCGGAGGGCTGAGCGCACGGAACAACAGAAGCGCCGAATGATGGGCCGTCTGCTGAGCTTTTGCGCGGAGTGCCCGATTCCCCCGACCAGCGTCCGGCACTTCGGTCATCAATCCACTGCATTCGGTCGTAAAAACCGCCTCGTCGACGCCGAACTGCACGAGATCTACTCTTGCAGAATCGATTCGAATGAACCGAGCAGAATGCTCTCCTTATCAACCTCGCCTCGTCACGTCGATTCCGGACTGTTGCGGTCGAGTTTTCTCGCGCCTGCACCGCCCGCCAGATTCTGCGGAGAGCCAGACACTCATACGGGCCTTCGGGTAAGGCATGTTTCCGATGTTTAAAGATTCCACAGCCCAAGTAGGGCGGTGCGGAGGATCGGGGAGCGGACATAGTGGTCGGTTCGTAGCCGGGTAGCAGGGTGCCCGAGGTCGGCGAGCATCTTTTCGGCCGCGATGAGGGAGAGCGATGTCAGGTCGGCGCGCGTGCGGAGGAAGTACTGAACTGCTCGACCCGACTGCGGGATCCGGATGGATTCGGAGATTACGACAGTGGGCGGGTAGATCCATTCGTCGTCGGGAGAGACGAAGATGATCACATCGCCGCGGGTGATGCTGGTGGGTTTGTCGAGGCGCAGCGATTCGAGTTGGTATTTCGCGGCTGGGCCGGCGGTGGTTCGCTGTGGTGGACGCAGCCCTTCGGGTATGTGTTCTCCGGCGGGGCTGGGTTGGTAGTCGGCGGCATGTTTGACGAGCATCCGGGTCGCCGGTATGGGTAGAAAGTTGTTCTCGGGGTTGTGGATTCGTCCGGTGACACCGGGGATGGGTACGGCGCGGCCGATCGCCCATTCGTGTGTGGCGTTGTCGATGAACACTTGGTCGACTTCGGTGATGTCGTCGATGTTGTCGATGAACTTTCGCGTGTCGGCGACGATCGCGGGATCGTCGGTGATGATGACGGCATCGTCGGCGTATGCGGAGTTTACGGATGCGTTCGCCGAGCCGATCACCGCTCGACGGTTCGTGGCGATCACTTTCGCGTGCAGGGTGGGGGAGGACAGGACCCGGACGCCTTTGTCGAGATAGAAAGCGAGGGCAGCAGGCGAGGTGGCATGCGCACGGATCGCGGCTTGTGAGGCGTTCACGATCAGAACGTCTCCGGCTCGCAGTGGGATCAGGTCGGGTGCGTCGTTGCCGACGTAGGCGATTGCCGCATAGCGTGCGCCTCGGGTGCGGATCGCGCGGGTGATGTGTGCCCACGGGCTCGGTCCGTGAAAGGTGGTCCCCATAATGTAGAACGGTAGCAATGTATCCGCATGTGCCTCGCCAAGTTCGGTCTGGTCGTGTGCTGCCATACGCCGGCGGAACTCCCCATCGGTTTCACGTTGGACGCAGTTGTCGACGGTCGCCAGGTTCCTCTCCGGATTTTCCGTCCTGCGTCGGGTATCGGTTTTGTCGGCGAGAGTTTTGGGCCCTTCACCCGCTCTGTTGCCGCGCGGTGGAACCGGATTGATCTTGAGCCTCGAGCCCGCCGTCGAGGAAAACGCAAAGGTCCACACCGCGTGGACGAGCGCCCTCACAGACATCGTCAAGCAGGCGATTCATACCGGGACGCTCGATGAGCGGGCCAAATACGCACGGCTCGGAGCAAGCCTGTGTGCTCTGGCTTGTCAGCGAACAGGCAATGCCTTGCGCAACGTCGGCGCCTCTCCGATGAAGTTGAATCAGCCTGCGCAGCAAAGACGTCTGAGGCCAGATTCCTTTACGGAGATCCTCCATGCAGTTCGAAGAGCTTCGCCTGTTGCTTGGCGTCAAGGAGTGGTTTGCGGGCAGGTGAAGCCGCCAGCCGCTTTTCGGCGGGCGTTGCCCTCCATCGTGCGCAGCCGGTTCAGACCTGACTCGAAATCGGTGAACGTCATCGAGAGCATCTCAAACACGGTTCGTCCGATGGGGTCGCGCGGATCGTGAACAGTGCCGTCGAACATCAACACCACGTCCCGCGCCGCATGGTCGGTAGTGATTTCACCGAGGTCTGCCACTGAACGGGCCAACCTGTCGAGGGTCGTGACCACGAGGGTGTCCCGCGCAGAGAGAGCAGAGAGCGCAGCTGTCAGAGCGGGGCGTGGTCTATCTGTCCCGGCGAACTGCATGCGATTGGTCGGAATCGCATAGAACGAGAAGGTATTAGCAGAAATTTGAAGCCCACCCGCTCTCAATCCGGGGCCGACGAGAGTGGATGCCATGAAGTCAACACCTGTCGACGTCGGTGTACCACCACCGCCATGATCATCCCAGATTGTGGTTGGTCCTACCCCTCCGTCGCCGTCCCAGATCTTTGTCGGGTCCGCACTTCCGCCACCGTCGGGATCTGGATATAGGTCGCCGGTCTGCGGCTCAATCTTGTCGTCCTCATTCGTCTTCATCGTCGTTCACGGGAGTAACGATTACCGGCGCATTGATCGATGGTGATGGTTATGGTGCTGGTGTTGATGCTGCTCGGCTCTGGTTGCAAAGACGGGTGGCACCTGGTGGCAGGACTTGGCACTGGTCTATTTCTGGCCGGAGCTGGCCTGACTGCGACTGGTGCGCTCGCGCCTGCCAGCGGCCCCATAGCGATTTCAGGCGGGAGAGTAGCCCTCACAGGTGGGGGTGTTGCTTTGATCGGAGCTGGGCTTGAGACTTGGGGAAAGATACACAACGAGAATGGCGCGCCAGCGCCGTGTCGCTGGGGCGGAGTCTGTGGGGCGGGTGCCCGGGTAGGAGCGCGTCGGTGACCGCGACGCGCGCGGTGGTCGAGGTGGGTGATTCGGCGCCACTGGCCAAAGAATGGATGTAATATAAAATGTGCAAAATCGCGTGACGGGAGTCGCTTCCCTTGGCTGGGCGACCCCCTGGTGGTGTGGCGCGGGGACGATGTCGCAAGGAGGCGCATGGCTATGTCTGAAGACGTGTTCGAGCAGAAAGACCGCTTCTTCGGGGTGGGAAGGTTCGACGACCCATATCCGAAACTCGCGGAATTACAAAAGAAATGCCCGGTCCACGAGGGTTCGCTCTCCGGACTGTTCGGCACGGTGGGTGCCGAGAACACCATCTTTCCCGAAGAGAGCTACGTAACGGTCACCGCGTTCGACGAGGTTGACCGTATCCTCAAGTCCCCGAAGGTGTTCTCCTCATCTTGGTACCACCCGAGCATGGGTGAGATCGTCGGGCGCTCGATTCTCGAGATGGATCCTCCGGAGCACCGGCGTTTCCGGGCGTTGCTGCAGGTGGCGTTCAGCAAGTCGGCGGTGGAAGGCTGGGAGGAAGCGTTCATTCGCAGCATCCTGAACCGTGCGGTGGACCGTTTCGCCGGTCGTGGGCACGCGGACCTGTCGCAGGATTTCGCGTTTCTCTACCCCATCGAGGTCACCGCGACGGCGGCCGGACTACCGGTCGACGATCTGGACGAGTTCTACCGCTTCACGGCTGTACTGACCAATGTCGCTGTACCCGCAGAGGATCGGCTGAGGGCGAGCCGGGGGCTTGGTGAAATGGTGCAGCGGCTGATCGATGAGCGTCGCAAAGATCCGCGGGAAGACCTGATCAGTGTCCTCGTGCAGGCGCGTCTCACCGATGAGGAGGCGGCGGAAGCAGAAATCGGGGACGGGAAACGAACCCTCAGTGACGAGGAGATCGTCACGTTCGTCCGGCTGCTCGTCCCCGCGGGTGCGCAGACTACCTATCGGGCCATGACGAACCTCCTGTACGGTCTGCTGACCCACCCCGGCCAGCTCGATGCCCTGCGTGCGGACCGGTCGCTGATTCCGCAGGCGGTCGAGGAGGGAATCCGGTGGGAGGTGCCGTTGACCTACAGTGGGCGGACCGTGACGACCGGCACCGAGGTGTGCGGACGACCGGTCGATGCCGGGAGTCAGGTCCAGGTCCTGCTCGGCGCCGTCAACCGCGATCCGCAGCGGTGGCCCGATGCGGAGAAGTTCGATATCTTCCGGCCGCCGCAGCGGCACCTCGGTTTCGGTACGGGGGTGCATGTGTGCCTCGGAATTAACCTGGCGCGGTCGGAGCTGAAATGCGCGCTGGAGGTGTTGCTCGACCGGCTGCCCGATATCCGGCTGGACCCCGATGCCGACCCGCCCTCGATCACTGGTCTGGGTATGCGGACCGCAGCCCGTCTGCCGGTTGTCTTCACGCCGTCCTGAGGCGAAACATCTTGTGCCGCAGGCATTCAGGTATCGATATCGAGGAGGCAAGAACATGCAGGAAGTGGGAAAGGTCGCGCTCGTAACGGGCGCGGCACGGGGGCAGGGTCGCAGCCACGCGGTGGCGCTGGCGGCCGAGGGTGCGGACGTCGTGCTCGTCGACATCTGCCGGCAGCTCGACACGTGCTCTTATCCATTGAGCACACCCGAGGATCTCGCGGAGACCGTCGCGGCGGTGGAGGCCCAGGGACGTAAGGCCGTTCCGCTGCAGATCGATGTGCGGGACCGCGCCGAGCTCGACGACGCGGTCGACCGGGCGGTAGGGACCCTCGGTCGACTCGATGTGGTGGTGGCGAACGCAGCGATCTCGCCGTTGGGCGCCGGGCTGCCGATCACGGCGTACACCGACACCCTGGGTATCGTGTTCGGGGGAGTGGTGAACACGATCGGATCGGCTCTGAAGCACCTGGAGTCGGGCGCCTCGATCATCGTCATCGGCTCGACGGCGGCGCTGCGCGCCTCGACGACGGAGGGGGTGAGTCGGCACGGTCACGGCGGCGCGGCGTATTCGCTCGGCAAGCAGATGCTTCCCCTGCTTGTGCACGATCTCGCGTACCAGCTGGGACCCCGCGGGATCCGCGTGAACGCAGTACACCCGTCGAACACGAACACCGATCTCCTGCACAACGAGGCGATGTACCGGGCGTTCGTGCCGGGGGCGGAGCATCCCACCCGGGAACAGGCTGAGTCGCTGTTTCCAACCATGCAGCGGATGCCGGTGCCGTTCATGGAGCCATCGGATATCACCGCCGCGGTGAAGTTCCTGGCCTCCGACGAGGCGCGCTACATCACCGGACAGAACCTCGCCGTCGACGGCGGGGCGCTGCTGCTCGGCACCTGACCGGCTCGGGTGCGAGCGGCCCGGTGGGCTGCTCGGCACCCGAGCGGTTGGTTCACCTGCCGGCAATGCCAGGCAGAAGTGCATACTTGATACTATCCGCGAAGGCGATGGCGTGCTCGTCTGCCCGTATGTCGGCGTGATCGGTTCCGACGATCCGGCTTTTCCTGTGTGCATTGATGGTGGCGGTGTCGAAGGCTTCGACGTGGGCGAAGTCGTAGGCGCTTACGTGGGCGTGGTGGGTGGCTTGGAGGAAGCATCGGCCGGGACGTACTCCGCCGCATGCGGTGAGCCATCTGGAGCCCTGCTTGGTGAACGTACCTGCAGCGGCTGTGGCGTCGGTGATGAACTCACCCGCCGCCATTGCTGCCCAGAACGTTTGAAAGATCTCCGGAACCATGCGATGAGAATATGCAGCCACGGTCGACACCTCTGATCAGTGGTGTTGCATCGACCGGTTGAAGCCGCACAATATACATCTATTTCCTTCGCGGAAACGCTTGTGTTGGAAGGGATTGCAGCTTCAATTGGAAGTGTCGGCGACGCCTACGACAATGCCCTCGCGGAGTCGACGATCGGACTGTTCAAGACAGAAGCGGTTTCCAAGAGGAGTCCCTTTCTGCAGGGCCCGATCAAGACGATCGACGACATCGAATTCGCGACGATGGAGTGGGTGGATTGGTTCAATACCCGCCGTCTGCACAGCACCTTGGACTATGTCACTCCGGACGAGTTCGAGGCCGTCTATTACTCTCAATTATCGATTCTCCAGCCGGAGATGTCGCCAGCATAGGAGCGGCAAGAAACCCGGCACGGTTCAGTTGAGCAGATACTCGGTATATGAGCGCTGCGACACCAGATCGAGTTCCTCGTGCTCGTCAAACGGTGACGGGCGCAATGTGTGTGCCCGGACTGAGTATCTGCATCCGAATCCTCCTCAAACCTGCGACAACTAGCGGCGTGTCTCGAGCGTAGGGACGCCGATGCTTGCGCACAGTTCTCGCGTTTCCGAAACTATTTGCAGAATTTTCAAATGCATTGAACAAGTTGCGCGTTATTGCTCTCCCATGCTGGAGGCATCGGCTACTGGGGACGCCTTGACGAGACGGCCGAGACCTTCCACACCAGCTCGACAACCGGTTTAGCGAAGACAGCCACACCGAGGGCGCGCCGGCGGAAGCCAACTCGATGCGTACCGGTGACTTCGGCGTCTACGTCGACGGCGAGCTATATATCACGGGGCGCGTCAAGGACCTCGTGATCGTCGACGGCCAGGCTCTGCGTCCCGGATTCATCGCTGCGTCTGCCGTGCCGGCCAACCGGCTGCCTTCTGTCGTGTTCTCCAACACGCATTCGTGTCTGAAGTTAGGTGCAGCATCGACCGTCCGAGCTGGTCCAGTCGGGTGATCACCAGGACGTCGTCCTCGCGCAGCCGCTGCAGCACCAGATCAAGCTGGGGCCGTGAGGCTTTCGCCCCGCCTGCGTGATCGACGTGGATGTTCTGGGCGGCCACGCCGGCGCGGCACAACGCATCGACCTGATGGTTGGGGTACTGGTCTGCGCTGGAGACTCATGCGTAGCCGATCAGCATGTGTCGAGAATGCCCCGGCTTGGGTTTTTAGACATAGTTTTCCGAGACGGGTTTTTGACGCAACCAGCTTGAATGCGCCATTCAGGGCGGGTGTCTGATAGCGATCGATTCCCGACAGAAATACCGCGAGCACCCAGCGGGCGCCCGCGTCGCCGGAGGGCTCGCGACGGCCGATGAGGGCGGCTACGGATAAAACTCCCAATCCACTAGATGATTTATGTAGACCATCTGATGGTTCATGTGCTAGTTTCGTGTCATTGAAACATGACCTGGATCACTCCCCATCCCTGCTGGTGGGGGTCCGTCACAGACATGGCCTGTCGGGCTGTTTTTACGGAGGAGCACCATGCACTCGACCATTGATCAATCGTCGCTTTCGTCGTCGTCCTTCGAGGCGCCGGTTCTGGTTCGTATGGAGGGTGTGAACAAGTACTTCGGAACCCACCACGTGCTGACGGACGTCGACCTCGACATCACCGCCGGCGAGGTGCTGGTGGTGATCGGCCCGTCCGGGTCGGGAAAGTCGACCCTGTGTCGCACCATCAACCGCCTCGAGCCAATCAGCTCGGGTCGGATCCTGCTTGACGGTGTTGAACTGCCCCAGGAAGGTAAGCGCCTCGCGCGGCTACGTGCCGAGGTTGGAATGGTGTTCCAGTCGTTCAACCTGTTCTCGCACATGACGATCCTGCAGAACGTCATGCTCGGGCCGACCAAGGTTCTCGGAATCGGAAAAAAGGAGGCCGAGGCCACCGCCCGTAGGCTCCTCGACCGAGTCGGTGTGGGTAACCAGGCGGAGAAGATGCCGGCCCAGCTCTCCGGTGGACAGCAGCAGCGCGCGGCGATCGCCCGCGCCTTGGCGATGAAGCCGAAGGTGCTGTTGTTCGACGAGCCGACGTCCGCCCTGGACCCGGAGATGGTCAACGAGGTCCTCGAGGTGATGAAGGAACTCGCCGAGACCGGTATGACGATGGTCGTGGTCACCCACGAGATGGCTTTTGCGAAGTCGGCAGCAAACCGGGTGATCTTCATGGACGCCGGACGCATCGTAGAAGAGGCCGAACCGCACGAATTCTTCGCCAACCCCCAGACCGAGCGCGCCAAGGATTTCCTGTCGAAGGTCCTGCACTGACCGCCGCACCGTCGACACGAAAAAGGTTGTCTGTCATGAGTTTTTCCCGTAAAGCGATCGTGCCACTGGTGGCCGTACTCGCCATCGCCGGCATCGCCCTGTTCGGCACCCGCTCGACCGTGACCACGGGGATCACCCCGGCGGTCGCGCAGTCACCCCAGTTCGCACCAGGCACGACGATGGAGAAGATCGCTCGGGAGGGTGCGCTTCGGGTGGGAACCCGGTTCGATCATCCCGGGCTGTCGGCCCGCAACCTGCGCGGCGAGCAGGAGGGATACGAGATCGATCTGGTCCGATACATCGCCGGCAAACTCGGTGTGCCCGCCGACCGGATCGAGTGGACGGAAGCGAACTCCGCCAGCCGCGAGCAACTACTGCAGCAGGACAAAGTCGACGTCGTCGTCGCGACACTGTCGATCAACGACAAGCGACGTCAGGTGATCAGCTTCGGTGGCCCCTACCTCGACATCAACAACGACCTGGTGACGGCGAAGGGCAATCCGAAGAACATCACCGATCCCCAGACCCCGACCGGGGTGACGGTGTGCTCGACCCTCGGTGGGGCGGTGTCGGCGTCGCTGCGCAAGAACTTCCCGCAGACGAACCTGATCGAATTCGACGTCTCGTCCAAGTGCATCGATGCCCTCAAGAACGGGTCGGTCGACGCGCTCGCCACCCAGGGGCCCATCGGTGCCGGATACGTCAGCAAGGATCAGAAAGACATCGAGCTGATCAACAAACCTTTCGCGGTCGAGTCGTGGGGGGTAGGTATCGCCAAGGGCGATGTCGCGTTCTGCGAGTTCCTCAACAGCGCAATCGCCGATTACTACAGCGACGGCTCCGCCGAGGAAGCCTGGGCCGACAGTCTCGGCCGCTACACCAATCAGCAGCCGGTCATGCCGGAACTGCAGCCCTGCACCTAGATTTTTCGTCACACTTTCGAGGACATCCCATGCACACCGTAGTCGACAATTTCGGCGCCCTGATGGAGGGCTTCGCGGTCACGCTCGCGCTGATCGGCGTCTCCACGGTCCTGGCGCTGATCGGCGGAACGATCCTCGCATCGTTCCGTGTCTCCCCGATCCCACTTCTGCAATCGATCGGCTCCGGGTACGTCGAGACGTTCCGTAACGTCCCGACTGCCGTCATCTACTTCATGACCCTGTTCGGATTCCCGCAGCTCGGCATTATGATCCCGTTCTTCTGGGCGGCCGTCGCCGCGCTGGCGATCTACTACTCCGCCTTCTTCTGCGAGGCCGTCCGCTCGGGCATCAACGCGATCCCGGTCGGACAGTTCGAAGCCGGTCGCTCGATCGGTCTCACGTTCGGCGGCTCATTGCGCTACATCGTGCTGCCGCAGGCCTTCCGGAGCGTTGTTCCACCGCTGATCAACGTGTTCATCGCACTAACCAAGAGTTCGGCGATCGCCAGCGCGTTCGGTGTCGCGGAACTGCTCACCCGTGCCGAAGGCGTGATCGCCGAGGAGAGCCAGGCGGTGCTGTGGATCCTCGCGGCGACCAGCCTCCTGTACCTGGTGATCACCATCCCCGCGGGGACCATCGCCAACATCGTCGAGAAGAAAGTTGCGGTGGCGCGATGACAACGACAGCAACCAAACCGGCAACTACCAAACCCACGATCGCCATGTACGACGTACTCGGACCGCAAGGTCAACGAAAGGTCCGCAACGCCACCTGGGTCGGTGCCGTCGTGGTTGCGATCATCGTGGCACTGGGACTCTACCAGCTTGGCTCCCACGGCCAGCTCAGCCCCGATCTGTGGTCGGTACTGCTCGACCGGGACCTGATGCGCAGCGTCCTGAAGGGTCTGCTCGCCACGATTCAGTGCGCGATCGTCTCCATCGTGCTCTCGGTGGTGTTCGGCATGATTCTCGCGGCAATGCGGATGTCGGACAGCAGACTCCTGCGGGGCGTTGTGCGGGTATGGGTGGAGATCTTCCGCGGCCTGCCCCTGCTGGTGCTGATCTTCTTCATCTTCCTCGGCGCACCCCAATTCGGAATCATCGTCCCGACGTTCTGGGCACTGGCTATCGGCATCTCGCTCTACAACAGCGCCGTGATGAGTGAGATCTTCCGCGCCGGCATCGCGTCGTTGCCCCGCGGTCAGGCCGAAGCGGCGGCCGCGATCGGCATGCGCAAGACCCAGATCTTCCGCATCATCCTGCTGCCGCAGGGCATCCGGATCATGCTGCCCGCCCTGATCAGCCAGGTCGTGACGATCGTGAAGGAAACCTCCCTCGGCTTCGTCATCGGCTACACCGAACTGCTGCGCAGCGGCCGGGTCGCAGTGGAGTACCTCGGTGGGCAGTACGCCATCCCGGTCTATGTCTTGATCGCGATCATCTACCTGCTGATGAACGTCGGGCTGTCGAAGCTTGCGCGCCGAATCGACGCCCGCTCGTGAGGTAGGGGATGGCCTTTCCCTCGGCCGTTGTTGTCCGAGTGGAGAGCGCGATCAGTGCCGGTATCTCGAGCGCCCGTACCCCGGTCGAGATACCGGCATTTGTTCTGTGCGGAGCAAAAGGGGATGAGCGCAGTTCCGGCATCACCTGCCGTGGCGCGGATGCGCAGAAGCGGCGCGTCGAGGCCCACCCGCTGGCCGTTGCGGCTGTAGGGGGCCGGGCGCCGTGCCCGGACGGGTTCAGTCCAGACCGGGCATGCCGATAGCTGAAATCTCCTCTGCCGCTGCCCCGGTGCATTCGATGTAGTGGGGTGTCCGGTCCTCGGTGAACCGGCCGGTGGGACCGCCCAGAGTCAACGCGGCCACGACCGTGCCGTGGGAGTCGATGAGCGGGAAGGACAGCCCGGACGAGCCGAGCTCACGCTCGCCGTGGACGAGCTGATATCCGCGTTCGCGCCCGACCTCGACCTTCTCACGCAACTCGTCGGCGAATTCGGGGCCGTACGGGGAGTCCGCGGCCACGTCGTCGATCAGTTCCGGTGCGGCCAACAGCAGAATCTTGCCGGCGGCACCGGCCCACAGCGGGTACGGCACTCCGAGCGGGATGACGCTTCGCACGGTCGCCGTGCTCTCCCACTGGGCGACCACCACCCGGGACAGACCCTGCCGGATGTACAGGTTCACCGTCTCGCCGGTGTCGGCGCTGAGCTGGCGCATGACGTCGACGACCTCTTCCGGCGGCGCCCAGGTCGTGCCCGCCAGGCGCACCCAGCGCAGCATCTCCGGGCCGAGGCTATAGACCCCATCCGCGCGGCTGGTAAGGACACTGCGCGCACACATCGTCGCCACCAAACGGACGACGGTGGTTTTCGGCAGTTTCGTCCCCTCTACGAGTTCTTTGAGGCTGCGGGTGGGATGCGCTGCGTCGAACAATTCGAGCAGGTCGATCACCCGGGTGACGCTGCGGACACCCGCGTCGGCAACGGCCGGCTTCTCTGCTGAATCCGTAGGTACTGCAGTCACCCTTTGGTCCTCCCTGCTCAGCAACTCTTCCGATGCACCACTCTACGGTTCGGAGAAACCGATCTGTACGGATACGGGCGAATCGACGACAACCTAAACCATTAGATGGCTTACATAGACCGCTAGATGGTTTTTATGGTAGGGTTAGGTGCGTCACACGACGACGCTCTTGCTTGGTGGGATTCGCCCACGGAAAGGATTTTCCGATGAAGTTGCTCGATGGAATCCGAGTCTTGGATCTCACCAACGTCCTTGCCGGCCCGTACGCGAGTTACCAGCTCTCACTGATGGGTGCCGACGTCATCAAGGTCGAAGTACCCGGCAGCGGCGACCTGGCTCGACAACTCGGTGCCGACACCGGGCTGTCGAGTCAGAAGCTCGGCGCCTCGTTCGTGGCCCAGAACGCTGGTAAGCGCTCGATCACGGTCAACCTCAAGAGTGCGGCCGGCCGGAAGGTGTTCGACCGGTTGATCGCCGGCGCCGACGTCCTCGTCGAGAACTTCCGTCCGGGTGTGCTCGCCCGGCTTGGCTACTCCTGGGACGAGTTGCACGCGATGAACCGGCGGCTGGTGTACTGCGCGATCTCCGGTTTCGGGCAGACCGGGCCGATGCGGGAGCGCCCGGCGTACGACCAGATCATCCAGGGTCTGTCCGGGATGAGTGCGGTCACCGGCACACCCGAAACCGCACCGTTGCGCGTCGGGTTCCCGGTGTGCGACACCCTCGGCGGGATGACCGCCGCGATGGCCATCAACGGAGCTCTCGCGTCCCGGGGCCGGACCGACGAGGGTGTCTACCTGGATGTGTCGATGCTTGAGAGTTCGCTGACGGCGCTGGGCTGGGTGGTCTCGGACTACCTCATCGCCGGACGGCAACCCAGCGCGAACGGCAACGAAAACCCCACCGGCGCACCGTCAGCGACCTTCCAGACAGGATCCGGTGCCCTCAACATCGCGGCCAACAAGCAGGAACAGTTCGAGATCCTGTGCAAGCTGATCGGCCGCGAAGATCTGATCGACGACCCCCGGTTCGCGCTGCGCGACGACCGCAAGAACCGTCGCCCGGAACTGCGCGTCGAGATCGAGGCCGCCCTCGCGGCCAAGTCCGCCCGCGAGTGGGAGCCGATGCTCAATGAGGCAGGGGTGCCCGCGGGACTGGTCCTCGACGTCACCGACTCCCTCGACCTCGAGCAGATCACTCAACGTGAACTGGTCCACCAGGTCGACCTGCCCGATCGCACGGTCAGCGTCCTCGGCACCGGCTTCCACGTAAACGGTCGCCCGCTGGCCCCGGCGTCGGCGCCCCCGACGCTGAGCGAACACACCGACGAACTGCTCACCGATCTCGGCTTCACTGCAGACGAGATCACCGAACTGCACACGGAAGGCGCGGTATGACCACCATCGATGACGTCACCGGCTGGTGGCGCACCGAGATCAGCGACATCTCACCCGGCGTCATCCGCTACCGCGGCTACGCCATCGAGGACCTGATCCCGACCACCTCGTACGCCGGCATGGTCTGGCTGATGATCCGCGGCGAACGCCCCACCCCATGGCAGGAACGACTCCTCGACGCCGCCCTGGTGTCCGCCGTCGACCACGGCCCGCAGGCACCGTCGATCGCGGCTTCCCGTATGGCCGCCACCTGCGGGGTCGGCCTCAACAACGTGATGGCCACCGGCGTCGGGATGCTCGGCGACGTCCACGGCGGCGCAGGTGAGCAATGCATGAGCGTGCTCGCCGACATCGTCGAGCAGGCCACCGACCCTACCGATCTGCGCCCTGTCGCCGACCGCATCGTGGCCGAATACCGTTCCGCTAAAAGGTATGTGCCCGGGTTCGGGCACCGATTCCACCCCCGCGATCCGCGCCGCGACCCGCTGCTGTCGCTGGTCGACGCGGCCCGCGACGACGGTGCGGTGTCCGGCCAGTACCTGCACGCCGCCCTCGCCCTCGAGCAGTCCCTCGCCGCCGGACGGACCCGGCCGGTCCCGATGAACATCGACGGTGCCACCGCCGTGGTCTACGCCGAGCTCGGCTTCCCACCCCCGCTCGGCCGCGGGCTGTTCGTCCTGTCCCGTTCGGTCGGCATCCTCGCCCACGGCTGGGAGCAGACCCAGCAGGGCGGCCGCAACAAGGGACCGATTCCCCGCACCCTGTTGCCCACCTACACCGGCCATCCAGCCCGCGCCGTCGAGGACACCACCCATGCCGATCGATAACCCCACCACCAACACCCCGGCCGCGCCGGCCCGCTCGACGTGGGGACAGTTCGAAACCACGCCCGACCGGGGAATGGCCAACTACGCCGGCCCCGACCACGTCCGTGGCGCCGCCACGCTGGTGCAGCGTGGGGCGGTCTTCGGGCTGGACTACCCCCTGGATGCGTTCGTGCCGTCGTTGGCGACGCCGCGCAGCGCTCCCGAACACCATGTGGTCTCCCGGCACCGCGACCACCGCGACGACTACCTGGACAGATTCTGGCCGCAGGCCGCCAGCCACCTGGACGGGTTGCGGCACCGCCGCCACGCCGAGCACGGCTTCTACAACGGCACCCCGGACGATGCGATCGTTGCCGGCAATCCGGCCCTCGGCATCAACCACTGGTCCCAACACCCGATCGTGGGCCGCGGAGTCCTCATCGACATCGGCCGCCACCGCACCCACCTCGGGAAACCGATCGATCATGCCGGCGGCGAAGCCCTCGACATCAGCGAACTCGACGACACCTTGGCCGCTCAGGACGTGCAGCTACGCGCCGGTGATCTGCTGCTGATCCGCACCGGCTGGGCACAGTGGTTCCTCGACGAGGCCAGCGCCGACGAGCGTGCGCAGATCCACACCAGCAAGACCTGCACCGGCCTCGCGCAGTCGCAGGCCGCAATCGACTGGTTCGCCGCCCATCAGGTCGCCCTTGCCGCCTCGGACACTTTCGCGCTCGAACGACTTCCCGCAGTAGCTGATTCACCCTTCGGGGCCGACACCGACCGCGGCATGATGCATCAGGAACTCATCGCGCTGCTCGGCCTGCCCATCGGCGAGCTGTGGAAACTCCACGAACTCGGCGAGGACTGCGCCCGGGACCGCCGGTACGAATGCCTGCTGACTGTCAAACCCCTCAACCTCACCGGCGGCGTCGGTTCGCCAGCCAACGCCACCGCCATCAAGTGACCACCGGGTACGGTGCCGCGGCGGTGTCAATCGAGGACGGATGGACCGAGGTAATCGACGACGGTTTCATCGCCCTGGTCGGCCCCTTCCACACCCGCACCGACGGCGGTCAGACCGAGGTCGTGGTCGTGTGCCAGGACAAGCACCGCAACCGGCGAGGAATCGTGCCAGGCGGGCTGGTGATGACGTTCGACGACCGCGCACTCGGCATCGCGGTCCGCGCGCACAGCGGCGCCCCACCATGGCAACGGTGCACCTCGACGTGCACTTCGTCGCTCCCATTCACGTCGGCGCCGTCCTGCGCGGCCGACCCCACACCGCACCCGGGACCCGGTCGCTGCTTTTCATGCGAATGAAATGGATCTTCGAGACTGGGCGGGCGATGTCTGGACAGAACTGGACGCAACGCAACAGGCGCTTCTCGCGCGCAGCAGAGTCGATCGACGAACGCTATCCGGACCCGGACGTCCAGCTGGAGCGCGATGCGGCGCTCTCGACTGCCGTGCAATACATGCTGGGGGAGACAACAGCCGCCGAGGTGCGCGAGCGACTCAATCGCGCCTGTGTCGAGGCGATGGAAGCATTGGCAAGAGTAAAGATCTGGGGTAAGGCCCTCGCCAAAGTCGATGGCCTTCCTACTTGTGGCCGTTCGGTGCTTCAGGCCGGTCACCACGTTTCAGGTCACGCCTCGGGCTGCCCGTTAGCGAGTGTGTAGAGCGCCCATCCGGTGGGAGCTGTCCACCAGCGAACATTGGCAGGCGGCGTCCGCCGAGGTGCGCCTGTGGGAGCTCCGGCTACCAGATTCGCGGCGTGTCTGAGATCCCTTTTGAATGCCGAGCCGAGAGTGGGACTGAACGCAAATTGCCTGGTGATCTCCGCGCCCGCAAGATACAGAGGTACCGAGGAACCTACGACGTTCGAAGCGACAAAATCCATGTGTTTGAGGATGTCGCCGGTCACCGCAACCGGTAGCATATTCAGCATCGCAGCCAAGTGCGGAGAGAGCGGAATTGCAGGTTCATTGCGCCAGCTGTCGACGATGTCGTGGACTCGGCGCATCGGCTGATCCGGACTCGCGATATCGAGTGGTAACGCAAATCTTGCCAATGAGATTCGGTTGCCGCCCAATGGGTCTCGATCGGTACGTAGACTGATCGGCAAGGTCACCATCAGCTCCGGCGGCACAGCACCATGGCGGCGGTGGTACTCGGCCATTCCGAGGAGAACAGCAGCCAAGAATGCATCGTTGATCGAGCACTTGGTGGCAGTCGCGGCTGCGGCAAGCGCCGCGACCGGCAGCTCGAGTACGCCGAAACTTCGACGCGTACTACGAGCAGTCATCACCGGTGACAATGTGGTAGTCGCCGGTCGTGTCATACGCAGAGCCGAACCGAGGATTCGTGCGGCGCCGCGGCCGGTAACGGCAGGATGCCGCAATGCGCGTGCACCCTGTCGAACAGCGGAACCAGCCGCTGTCCCCAGTGCAATCGCCACGGCGTTGGCACCGGTCGGATGATCAATAGATGTCACAGTCTCCCGCGCGGGTCGATCCGATTCGCCTTCTCTTGTCTCGTCTGTGATTTCACGTGTCAGTTGCATTCCCCCGACCCCGTCGGTGAGAGAATGATGAACCTTGACCACCAGTGCCGCGCCGCCGTCAGCGAGTCCGTCGAGCACTGTGAACTCCCACAGCGGACGATCCTTGTCGAATGCGGCCATCCCAGCTGTTTTGCGGAACAGCAGATTAGAGCAACATCCGAGCACACGGCAATCCAAAGGAACCACGCACCGGCAATCGAAATATTTGAATAATCGAGCCGAGAACTCCTAACGGCTGCACCCCAAATAACTTGACAACGCCGTGTCAAGAGGGGCGATGCCGACGGACGATGCTGAAGGTCGCACGCTGATTCGTCAGCGCAGGTCCCGTCGTCGGAAAGCAAATAAACCCGTCGCTGTCAGCGCAGCTGCGATGAGCGTCAACCACACGAGAGGCATCAACTCGAACGGTGCGCCCGGCAGTCTCGGGGCGTGGGTGAACGGTTCGAGATCAAGTACCCATTGGGGGAGTCTCGCGAGCGAGCCGACCAGGAAGATGAAGAGAAATGCCACCAGGACGCCCCAGACGACCGGCGTGAACCTCGGAACTACGCCGAACAAGAAGACGGTGACTCCGGTGAGCACCCAGACCGCCGGCAGCTGCACAAGCGCAGCGCCGAGGACGGACGGCAGGGTACTTCCTATATCGCCGTTGGCAATTCCGTAGGTGCCTCCCGCCGTAAGTCCGGCGACCAGGAGAGCACTGGCGGGACCGAGCAGTGCAAACACGATGTGGCTCGACGCCCATCGGATTCGGCCCACCGCGCCGGCAGTTACCGGTTCGACGCGCTGGGCGGTCTCTTCGGAGTGCAGGCGCAGCGCCGCAGACACGGAGTATGCCGCGGCAGCTATCCCGAGCATGATGAAGGCGTAGCCGATGAAAGACTTTTCGAGAGACTGAGATCCGCCCATACGGGTGATGATGTCGCGGATTGCCTGGCTGTCTCCGATTTGTCCGCCGACGCTCGTTGCTGCACTGCCGATGAGTAGGCCGTACAACCCTAGCCCGATAGTCCAGGCTGCAAGTGTGCCGCGCTGCATTCGCAAGGCCAGCGCGAGAGTGCCTGCGAGACTGGAAGATGCGACCGCAGGACCTTCACGTTCTGCGATGAGCCCTCCGCCGACGTCGCGCCTGCGTAGGAGTGCGTAAGCCACCCAGGTAAGTACAGCTGCAGTGAGGAGGGTGGGTATGAGGACCCACCAGCGTTCGTCGGCGTAGGCGCGGATCTGCAATGACCAACCCAAGGGCGAGAACCAGGAGAGCGTCCCCGACCCGGCGTCCCCGATGGCACGAAGCGCAAACGCGGCACCGAGTACAGACATAGCGATGCCGCGGGCAACCCTGGCACTAGGAGTCAGTTGCGCCGCGACGGCGGCGGCAGCACTGAACACCAGCCCGGATCCGGCCAGCGCCGCCCCGAATGCAACTGAGCCGGCAACGGGTAGGTTTTGGGTGAGAAGTGATGCAGTACAGAGAATCCCGGTGACGACGGATGCCCCGCCGGCTAGAACCAACGCCGCAGTCAGGCTCGAATATCGCCCGACGGAGGTGGAATCCAGAAGTTCGGTCCGGCCATTCTCCTCTTCGGCGCGCGTATGGCGAATGACAGTGAGAATTGCCGCGACTGCGATCAGCGTCGAGTAGATTCCGGCCTTCCAGACTCCGACTGATCCCAGACTGGCGTTGAAGATCGGGCCGTACATCGCGATCTCGGCCGGACTGGCCGCAGTTGTGGCCGCGAAGGCAGCGAGTTGCTCTGGGGAAGTGTAGATGCCGGCGATGCTCGCCACGTACAACGCCGGCGCCGACGCGAAGATCAGAATCCACAAGGGGAGAGCTATGCGATCCCGGCGTAAATACAGGCGCACGAAATGAAGAGTCCCGGTGAAATGCGAGTTCGAGACGGGTTCGGGATCTCTGGATTTGGGACGCGAGATCATGGAGATGCTCATGCCTCCACCTGTTCTTTCCGATCTGGCTCCGTCGAACTCGCTTCATCGACCCCGTAATGGCGAAGGAAGAGTTCTTCGAGAGTGGGCGGCGCACTGACGAAGCTGCGCACGCCGGTATCGCCGAGAACTCGGATGAGCTCTCCGAGATGCTCACTGTCGACCTGACAATGCAACATCGATCCGTCGAGTTGGATGTCTGCGACCCCTCCGATTCGGCTGAGATCGCCGGGGTCCCCGAGGAGTTCGGCCGTGATGGAGGTGCGACTCAGATGCCGCATGGACTCGAGTGTTCCGGATTCGACGGTTTTCCCGGACCTGATGATAGTGACGTGTTCGCAGAGCGCCTCTACTTCGGAGAGGATGTGGCTGGACAGGAGGACGCTCACTCCGCGGCCGCTGGCTTCGGCGACGCACTCGCGAAACACCTTTTCCATCAGAGGATCCAAGCCGGATGTCGGTTCGTCGAGGAGGAGCAGGCGGGCGTTGGATGAGAGCGCTGAAATCAACGTGACTTTCTGACGATTTCCTTTGGAGTACGCGCGGCCTTTCTTTCGCGGGTCCAGGTCGAAACGCTCGATCAACTCCTTTTTGCGTGTGCTGTCCAACCCGCCTCGCATTCGCGCCAGTAGATCGATCGTTTCGCCGCCCGACAGCGATGGCCACAACGTCACGTCGCCCGGGACATACGCCATGTCGCGGTGTAGTTCGACGGCGTCTCGCCACGGGTTGCGCCCGAACACGGTAGCTTCGCCACTATCGGGATGCAGGCTCCCGAGCAGGACACGAAGAGTGGTGGATTTTCCGGCTCCGTTGGGTCCGAGGAATCCGTGAACCTGACCTTCGTCGACGGTGAGTTCGAGTCCGTTCAGCGCCCGCGTTCGCCCGAATGTCTTTACTAACTCGTGAACTTCGATGACCGCGCTCATGAATAGTCCTATTTCCATTTCGTGGAGTTTGTGGCTCCCTCTCGCCGCGGACGGAGTCTCTTTGCCGACGCTTCGACTTGAGGAGGTAGACGGCAAGTCTAGGAGCAGTTTGCACACGTGACTGTTAACCGCACCTGCATGGTTCGCCGGATGGAAGCGATTGGCGCGCGAGGACTTCCTTTTCTTGCGTCAGCCTCGCCGCTCGGCCATAAACGAGTGTGCATCCCCGGTGCGTCTCTTGTCCGGCCAGTCGAGGACTCGGCGGTGACTAGAGCCGAATCGAAAGCCAACGATCTGCGATTCGGGAGATGGTGTTCCTGTGCGCACTCCATGCAATCGACTCTCCTCCGGTGAGTGGGAGATATCCATAATTAGTGGGTTTGAGGCGGATAGGGGGTGAGGCGATGCTGTGAAATATTCGTCGTATCACGAATGAGAAAGCAGGATCCCCCCGACGATGAGGGCGCCGGGAATGCATGCGAAGACGAAGCCGAGTGCTGCGGTAATGACGGTGATCAAGCCGACGGTATTCTTCTGTTTCATCGGCTGGTCGGTTATGGGGGTAAGGGGCATAACCGAGGGAAGGACCCATGGGGTCCGGGCGGCGGCATGTTCAGAGTCGTGTCTTCAGAGTGTTGTGCCTGTCGCGTGACGATTTCCACCCGCTCACAGAGCGTTGTTGCTTGGCTAATTCGAGTGTGTGGCGCATCCGCCCTGCGGCTGTCCCATTTCCGAGGTGGATGCTCGAAATACTTTCTCAGATATAGGCAGACACCACGGACAAACACGAAAACAGCATGTGGATGTGAACGACTCGTCGATGTGTTCCAGTCTTCTCGCGCGATAGAGGATCTTCGTTCATTGACATTCGGAAGAGTTGGGGAGGTTGTTTTTGTGCTGGAGCACCCAGGCTGCGATGCTGGTGCGCGAGCTGTATCCGAGTTTGTTCCGTATGTGATCGACGTGGCCGTCGACGGTTCGCTGAGAAATGAACAGTTTTTTTGCAATTGCCCTGTTGGTCAATCCTTGCGCTAAGAGCTTGGCCACCTGCAGTTCCCGCGGAGTCAGCATGGCGTCGTCGGCCGTCGTTTTCTGTGCTCGATTGAGCGGCTGTTCCCTCAGTGCGCGAGCTATTGCGTCGTCGAGAGTCAGATTTTTGCCGTGATCGAAAGCAGTTTGGAAACCCTTGTCTCCGATCTTGTTACGGGCATCGATCGCTCCTGCTTCGTGGTACGGCACCATGCTCCCGAAGGTGGCCATGGGACTGCCCGTGGCAGTGAACAGTGTGTCGGCCGCGCCCATCAGTGTGGCTGTTAGGTTCGCGTCCTGGTCGACAAGCGTCCACGCGAGTTCCTCGAGGCACCATGCGCATCCGAACTGGTTGTCTAGCTTCTGCAGCAGTCGCAGGGAGTCCTCCAGTAGCTCGATGCCGCGAGTGCGGTCGCCGTGACGCCACAGCGCGGATCCGTAGTCCGACATCGTCATCGACCGCCACATGATTTCGCCGTGCGATTCGGAGATGGCCAATTCTTGTTCGTAGATGCCTGCGGCCCGATCAGTTTCGCCGAGTGCGTCGACGACGAATGCGAACCAGTAGAGCGCGGGGACCAGACGGGCGATGTCGTCGTTTGCCCGGAATGCTCCGACAGCCCGGTCGAGGTACTCGGCACCGCGCACCAGATCGCCGTCGGCGACCGCGACGAATCCGAGCGCGTACGTCGCCAGTACGCGCCCGTTGTCGTTGCGCTGTTTCTCGGCGTGGCGTCGAGCATCTTCGGTGAGGTTTGTCGCTGAGGCGATATCGCGTTGGAGGGCTGCCAGCAGGGCGCCGGTCACGGTGGCTTCGACTACCGCGTCACCGACGGTGCCTTCGATTCGAGCGGGCACCTTGGTCAGAGCACGGTCCAGCCAGTAGCGACCTTCGTTGAATCGACCACGCGTAAGCCAGTAATCATGCAGTGCACTTGCGGCATGCAGTGTGTCTTCGATCGAGTCAGGATCGGTCAGGCTGAACTCCAATGCACTGCGCACGTTGGGCAGATCGCGGTCGATCCGCGTCATCCAGTCGATTTGGTGCGGTCCGATCCAGTCCTTCTCGGCGCAGAAGATGAGCTCCCTGAACCAGGCACAGTGTCGGTGCTGCAGTGAGTCCCATTCGTCGTCCGGTAACAGGCCGCGTCCATAATCGCGAAGAGTCTCGAGTATGCGGTATCGGACGTACGGGCCGTCTTGTTCGCGGATGAGGATTGATTTGTCGACCAGGGACATCACAAGATCGTCCAGATCTTCGTTCTCGGGTTCCTCGGAGAAAATTCCCTCGACCGATTCGAGATCGAAGCTGCCCGTAAAAACGCTCAAGTGTGCCCACAATAACTGCTCCGACGGAGTACACAGATCGAAGCTCCAGTCGATACTCCGTGCAAGGGTCTGTTGCCGCTCCGGTGCGTTCCGGATGCCCCGCGTCAATAGCTGGAAACGGTCGTTGAGTCGTTGCAGGATCTGATCGACCGACATTGCCTTCAGACGAGCAGCTGCCAGCTCGATAGGCAGCGGCAGCCCCTCTAACCTGCGCACGATCTTTTCGACAACCGCACGGTTCTCGTTGGTGATCCGGAAACCCGTGACCGTGGACTGCGCCCGCTGCTCGAAGAGCATCATCGCGTCGCCATCACTGCTATCGGTGGGAAATGATGGCTTGGTGGGTAGCCTCATCGGCGGCACTCGTAACACCATCTCGCCGTGGATGCCAAGCGGTTCTCGACTGGTCGCCAGCACTGTCAGTCGAGCGCAGTAGCGAAGCAGTTCGGCGACGGCATCGGCGACGCACTCGATGAGGTGTTCGCAGTTGTCCAGAACCAACAGGATCCGGTCGTTGGCGAGTCGCTCGATCAGTACCGACCGTGGTGACCGTGTGGATCGGTCTTGTACTCCGAGCGCAGCCAGAATCGTCTGGTCGAGGAGTGCCGGCTCCTGCAGGTCGCTGAAGTCGACGAACCACACGCCCTCGGGGAACGCTCGGGTGGAATCATTGGCGACACGCAGAGCCAGCCGGGTCTTGCCGACCCCGCCCAGGCCCGTCAGAGTCACGAGGCGGTATTCCGACAGCAGACGGCGGACTTCTTTGGCTTCGGACCGTCGACCGACGAAACTGCTTAGTTCGATCGGTAGGTTTCCTCGTGTCGCCGCCATGTTTATCGTGCCGAATTGTCATGTGTAGGGGAAGCTTTACCCCCACAGTGTACGCGGAACGGTGTAGGCGGAATGTGCGGTCGCACCTCCCGCGATTTCTGAGTCGGCTGGACGAGATCCGCCGAGTTCGTTGTCCCGGTTCCGGCCGTTGTACTGATCTGGCGGATGCGTTCGCGGGTGTTTCGGTGAGTAGTGTCGGCGCAGAGCCACAGCTATGGAGTTCTGGGCAATGACGCCGTGCGTTGATGATTGTGGGAGGAAATCTGTCTCCTCGAAAACTACTGCCGCAGAGAATAATTGGATTTCAGGTGCGAGTCACACCAGTCGGTCGAGGAAGCTAGGGCTTCGGAGTCCTCCGACCTCAGGCACATCAGCTTGCGCGCCAGCTCTGCCCGCGATTACCTTTGTCCGTTCCGCAGAATAGGTTTAGTACCACCATCCACGCCGAAAGTGCCGAAAGTACGGCGAATCACCTCATGGATGTTGCGAGATTCTGACAGTCTCACCGACGACGAGCAGATCAGGCAAACCTCGCCAGCTGCCGACACCTCGAATCCACCGCAGCGCACGTCACATCGTTCGCGCATATTCTCGCCGAATACTTTGGGAAACAACTGAACTCGTGGATGTCTGCCTTCGTGGCAGATGACCCTCCGCGCTTGCATCGCTTCGTTCGAGGACTAGACACCGATCACGCCGCGGTTAGGAATGGACTAACTCTGTCGTACAGTTCCGGCGCTGTCGAAGGCGCGTCAATCGGATCAAGATGCTCAAACGGCAGATGTACGGACGTGCCGGATTCGACTTGCTCGACAAACGAATACTCCTCAGCGGCTGATACTTTCAAAATCAATCATGGAAAGTGGGCCAGAACCAGTTTTCGACCGTCGTTCACAGGGCAGGCTTGTGTGACGGTTACCCATGATTTCATGTAGCCGGAGCCGGTGCGATAAGGTCGGCGTCGATCGTTTTCTCTTGTTTCGAGAGCTAGACGCTGATCGGTGGTCACCCGCCGCAGCCCGCACCCGACCGTCGAGGTTCCCGACTCGCCCTGCGGCGCACGCGGTCGAAAGGCGGGTACATCGGGCTATCGGTCACCGGGTGGCAGGGTGGGTACTGCTCTCGGCGAGGTGGCGAATCGTGAGGAGCATTTTGCGGCTCATGACGAAGCTGACGGGTTCGATCAGAGTGGGACCGAAGGCGAGTCGACTGGACAGGCGTGGCCCGAACGCTCCGCGGCCCCGCTCGACCAATCGGGTACGTCGGTGATCGACACGGTGCAGGTGGAATGCCCAGATCTGTGAATCGTCGGTCTCCGGGAGAGCCCCGTGCAGGACCAGTCGGGAGTTCGGTTCGGTCATGACAACAGTCAGTGGGGGTGCCTGAGGGTGTAATCGGATCTGGTCGCCCACACCGATGTGTTGGTATTCCGGGACGAGGGTGTCGGAGTTGCGCACGTGGCAGCCGATGAGGTTTTCGAGTCCTTCGTAACTGTAGAAGCCGCCGCGCCCTTGGCCCAATTGGGCGATCCACGGCCACACCTTCTCCGGTGGTGCGTCGATCGTGATCGCATGGGTGTAGCCCCACCGGGCCTGCGGGACGAACTCGTCGCCGGGCAGCGTTGCCGCGGCCTCCGCGTCGGTGGCGCCCCACCCGGTGCGCCAACGGCGCAGGGGCTTCGTCAACGGCACGTGCACGGCGATGAGCACGGCTCCGGCGATCGCTTGCACGGTCGTTGCCGACGCGCGGCGTAAAATGGTGTGCATGGCGGGCTTCTCGGTCGTCGTCATGGCTCCTCATCTGGGGGCAGTCGGAGGTGGTCCCGTCGGCGACGGTGGTCGCGGTTCGCGCAGCTGTCTGCAACGAGACGGGGTGGCGTGCCCGTACGCGAACCAGTGATTGGCTCGGCGGCGGGTGGGACAGCCGCCTTAATGGCGACGGTGCCACCATGTCGAGTGTGAAGGGTCGCGCGCCTCCCCACCGGTTTTTCATCGTAAGGACGGTGATGAGCACCTCACATTCTGCTGCGGTCGCGCCGCTACGGACGCTCGTCGTGCGTGGGGCGCGTGAGCGTCTGGTCGGGCGAGCGCCGGGACGGGCTACGTACCGAAATGTACGTCGTGGATATAGCGGTGACCGACAGGATGAGGGCGATGAGAACGAGCGCGAGTGGCCAGTCCATGAGTATTCACTCCTTGAGGGTGCGCGCCGCGCGGTGGACGGCTCTATGCGGTTATCAGTTTCTTTTCGTAGGCGTTGTGCGCGGAGCAACACGAGAGCCACTGTGAACCGGTTGTTGTCGTTCCGTTCGGTGCAGGCGACGCCCGGGAGGATCGCGCGGATCCGGACGCGACGCCCAGACAGCCGATGACGAGCGCGATGTTGTTGCCGATTTTTGGGTACTCCCGTTTTCTCCGAGTTGGTCCGATACCAGTGTCGGCCGGCCCTCGGGGCTGCGGTGAGGGCCATATGTCACTAACTCCACCCCCGGCTGTCTCCTTACTGCTACGCGCCACTGCTGCACCACTAGTAGTGGGTGGGCGGGCACAATGGGCATCATGTCTGCAGAACCGGAGACGTTGCGGGTCGAGCTGGAAGAGGTCGGGGCGCGGCACTGGTGGGCTTCGCTGTTGGCGACCCTGGCCTCGCAGTCGGGGAACGCGTACATGCGGTTCGTCGGTGTCGTCGATGGCAGATCGCGGTATGTCAGTTCCACCTTTCCGGTCTCTCGCACGTTGGGAACCGTTGCGCCGCAGGAAGCGTGGGCTCCAGAGATGACAGCGTCCCTGGCCGAGCTTCGACGCAGCATCGAGGATGATGGTTGGCACCTGAGCGGCCGTGGACGGCAGCCGTGGTCTCTGATCTACCGACTTCACTGAGGCGAGTCGCAGGTCATCCGTGTGCTCGGATCAACGGATCATCAGGGGGTCGGTGGAACAAGGCTTCGGTCATCTCCGCGCGGAAGAACTCCCAGTCCGCGTTGTCGTGAGCTGCCTAACCAGCCCGTAGCTGCGCGGGAATGTTCATACCCGCGTCCATGCGCGCGGAATCGATGATGTCGGTGAACCGGTGGCGGCCGAACCCGGTGCCCGTCTGAGTTGCCTCACCGTTGTAGGCGCAGTCCGCGCAGGGTGCCGTCGTGAGGAACCTTCAGGTGGGCGGTCTTCTCTTGCCTGTCGACGGGTCGTACCCGTCGACAGGCAGTCCGCGATTTTAGCGGTGGCAGCCCAGATGAAGCCAGTGTCGGAGTCGGGTATCTGAGTCGCCGAAAAACGGACGCCACCTCCTAGACGGATCTGCCCGGATATGTGCAATTGCATCGACCGGGCTTCCCTCAAAGCGCGTGTGTGATCCAGCGGCGGGCAACGGGCGGAAGGTTTCCGAACGGTGCAGAGTACGGCGACTAAGGGTCGCAGGGCGGGAATACGGGCGAGGGCCTATGCACAGTTCCGGCTTCACCGATCACGGTCAGTTCCGGATCGGCGCTCAGCGATCCGCGGCACATGATCTCGTGGTCATCGGCGAGAAACTACGGTGGTCATGAGGCGAGTCAGTGTCAGCGTCCGTTGAAAACGACATCACGGGCGACGTCGCCGACGACGGGGTCGGGATCCGGCGACCGTGGCACGCAGCGGGCTGCGCAACCTCATCACCCGCACCGAACAGGCCGGTGGCATGCGCCGGAAGCCCGAGAGAGAGCGGTGGCACTCGCTGTCCTGGACCGTACCGCTACCGGCGCCGTAACTTCGCACCGTCCGGGACGGTAGTTCTGTCCCGGACGGGTTATCTCCGCCTGCCTCCCGGGTGGTCAACACGGCCGCACCCATTCCTAGCGCGCCCTGGCCGCGACAGTGGAAGCGACGGTGACATTCGCGGCCGTCGATAGGGGCCACCACACCGACTCGAAGAGAGTGGCGCGATGTCGGCGCAGATCGGTTAGTGGCTTAGTCACGGGTACACCGCTTGCGTTGTGCAGAGTTGTCCGGGTGCTTGTCGAGTGGTGTCCCGAATACATCGGAGGACGTATTCGGGACACCACCGCTGTTTCGTCAACCTCGGGTAGTGACCAATGGCCCTGACGGAGCGTCTCGCCTGACACCACAGTGGTGTCAGGACAAACGATTTCGGAGGCTGGCGTGAGACCTGGAAGAATCGTTGCGCTCGTCATCGGGTGCCTGTGTGCTGTGGTCGGGTTCGCCCTTCTAGGTGCTTCCGTGTTCCTCGGGTGGGCGTACTTCACACAGAACGACAACGGCTATTTCACCTCGCCCACCCAGAGGTATCAGTCCGCGGCGAATGCCCTGGTGTCGCAGCGGATCGATCTTTTCGAGGAAGCAAACTTTCCCCAGGGCTTCAGCACCGAGGACCTCGGTCGGGTGATGCTGCGCGTCACCTCGGACCTGTCGGACAAGGAAATCTTCGTCGGAATCGGCCCGCGCGAGGCGGTGGAAGGCTATCTCTCCGGTGTCGCGCGCAGCGAGGTGACAGAAATTGAATTCGACCCCTTCCAGCCGAGTTACCGTCAGATCCCCGGTGACCGAAATCCGAAAAATCCAGCGGTTCAGTCTTTTTGGGACGTCTCGTCCGCTGGTTCCGGAACCCAGGAGGTGGAATGGGATCTTCAGCGCGGGTCTTGGACCGCTGTCGTGATGAACGCCGACGGCAGTCCCAACGTCGCTGTCGACGTCCAGGCCGGGGTGCGGCTCGAGGTCCTCGGACCTCTAGCATTCGGTGTACTCATCGCTGCTGTGGTGATGCTCGCAGTGGGCATTCCACTGGTTGTGGTGGGAGCGCTGGGGCTCGGCCGGCACGGTCCACCTCAACCGCACTGGCCGGCAGCGATGAGTGGACTCGGTGCGGGCTATGTCCCCACCGCACCATCGACCGCCCACGCACCCACCCCGTCCGCGCCCTATGCCGCGCACCTGCGAGGCGACCTTGATCAACCGCTGTCGCGTTGGTTGTGGCTGGTCAAATGGTTGCTCGCGATTCCGCACTACTTTGTGTTGTTCTTCCTCGGTCTGGGATTCGTGGTAACAACAGTGGTGGCAGGATTCGCGATTGTGTTCACGGGCCGGTATCCGCGGGGGCTATTCGATTTCAACGTAGGAGTTCTGCGCTGGCTCTGGCGTGTGCAGTTCTACGCTTACTCCGCACTGGGCACCGATCGGTATCCGCCGTTCACACTGGCGCGCACCGATTACCCAGCTGACTTCGATGTCGAGTATCCCGAGACACTCTCCCGTGGGCTCGTTCTGGTGAAGTGGTGGCTGCTGGCCATACCGCACTACTTGATACTGGCCGTTCTCGCTGGCGGGTGGTTCGGCGGATGGCGCTTCGGAGTTACTAGTGGCGACGACAGAATCTCCGGACAGCCCTGGTTGTTCGGCTCGCTGCTCGGCGTTCTCATCCTGGTCGCGTCGATCATCATCCTGTTCACCGGCCGCTATCCGCGCCCGCTCTTCGACTTCATCATGGGTATCAACCGCTGGGTCTACCGTGTCATCGCCTACGTCGCGCTCATGCGCGACGAGTATCCACCCTTCCGATTCGACCAGGGACCACGCGAACCCCACGACCACACCGCTCCACGGGGCCGGGCGCCGGATGATCTGCCGGCCGCAGGTCACCCGCAGGGATCGACCTGATGACCACCTTGGTGAGCTACGCGACGGCGAAGGGTTCAATCCGAGAGTTAGTCGAGTGCATCGCTGCGCAGCTCGAATCCTTGGGTGAGACCGTGTACGTACTGTCGTTGTGCGCCGTCACCTCGGTGCAGGAATACGACGGAAGTGCCATCCACAGTGGTCAGTGGCTTCCCGAAGCTGCGGACGCCATCGAGCGGCTGCGCCCCCAACTCGCCGGCCGGTCCGTGTGGGCGTACTCCGTGTCGTCGGTGCGGGAACCAGACGATCCTATCGAACCGGGTGGAGTTGGTGTGGCTGTTGGTGGTTGGTGATCGTGTGGAGGAGTCGTCAGGCTCGTTCGATGATGTGGTGGAGCGGTAGCTGTACTGAATCCGGACCTATATCCATGTCGTGAAGGTGCGGAGTTGCTTGTGCCATGTGGGGCTTTGGGGGTTGTGTTCGTCGTTGTGATGCATTGCTACCGAGGGGGAGGTGTCGAGTTCCGCAGGTGCAGGTTCGCTTATTGCTCTGTGGATTCGGCTTGTTCCCAACGGCAGTGGTTCCTGCGGTAATTGTCACGCAACCAAGTGTGCTCGCGTTCGGTTGCTCAGCGTCGTCGGCAAGCACAACCGACCGCAATGATGACGATGCGGATCGAGGTGAACGCATCGAAGAGAGAGATTGCCGACCCGACCACGACCTCTGCGTTGGAAGCCCAAGCAGGCGCTCGGATCTCGCGGCAAATTCTCGACTTCTGTATGGGCCAGCGCGCGAGGGGCGTCTAAGTAGGATTTCATGGAGTTGAGATCAGACTATCCGGATGCCCAATGTGCGCAGCACGATCGGACGTGACGGCGGTGTCTAACGCCCACAACGAGTTTGGTCGCCCGTAAGAGCTGGACGGACCGAGATGGTTGAGAATGGCCACCGGCCAGTTCTGCGATGGCGAGGTTTCAGGCTGTGCTTTGCCGATCGCGAGCTTCGGATCGTGGGTGTGCGTTGCGGTTCCCGACGTCGAGAGCGTGTACACCTTCGTCATCGGCGGTCGGCGGGCAGGCGCCGTCGAAACGTTCCGGGGGGCGGGTGTCTGGTGCTTGCCGGCGTGGCCTTATCTCGTCTGGGGCAGTTTGCGAAGTGACTCTACTCACTTATGGAACGATTGATCCGCAAATAGCTTGACCGACCGACTCGCGGCGGCAACTATTATGGCATGAACGATCCAGATATAGGTGCGAGTGAAACGGTCCGAGCTCGCCCGTTGTCCCCAGATATAGAGGAATCAGTCAGTGGCCCAACGGCATTGAGTCAGGCGACGGTACTACTGCTGGCAGTGGTCTGTGGGGCGGCGGTCGCGAACATCTACTACGCACAGCCGTTGCTCCCGGTGATTGCGCAGTCGCTCGGGGTGTCCCAGGGCGCCAGTGGACTGGTGGTCACTGTCTCGCAGGTCGGCTATGCGCTGTCACTGGCGCTCTTGGTGCCTCTGGGCGATGTGCTCGAACGGCGTCGCCTGGTGACCGTGCTGCTCGGCGCGAGTGCCGTCGCTCTCCTCGGCGCGGCCGCGTCCCCGGCACTCGGGTCGCTGCTTGCCGCGATCGCGGTCGTCGGGGTTACTTCTGCGGTGGCGCAGATCGTTGTACCGCTGGCCGCGTCGTTGGCGCCGAACCACCAGCGTGGGGCGGTTGTAGGCACGGTGACCAGCGGTCTGCTCATCGGAATCATGATTGCGCGGACAGTCGCCGGACTACTTGCCGAAATCGGCGATTGGCATCTGGTGTACGTCTTCGCCGCGGTCCTGATGGCAGTCCTGGCAGTCGTGTTGCGGCTGGTCCTGGACCCGGTGCCCCCCTCGGAGCGCACTACTTATCCGCAACTTCTGCGCTCCGTGCTGACGCTCGTACATTCCGAATCGTTGCTTCGCAGGCGCATGGTCTTGGCCGCGGCCGGTATGGGCTGCTTCACCGTTCTGTGGACCGCGTCGTCGTTCCTGCTGGCGGACGCGCCGTACGCCTACGAGCCCGCGGCCATCGGATTGTTCGGACTGGCCGGAGTCGTCGGAGCCTTCGCCGCGATGGGAGCCGGTAGGCTCGCCGACCGCGGGCGAGGCCGTCAGGTGACTACGAGCGGATTGATCCTGCTGACCGTCAGCTGGCCCGTGCTCGCCCTCGCCGGCATGGGCGGACTGGGCGGACTGATCGCCCTGGTTGTCGGCATCGTGGTGCTCAACCTGGCTCAGCAGTCCTTGTTGATCAGCCACCAGAGCGCGATCTACCACCGCGCCCCGCATGCCCGGAGCAGGGTGACGACAGCCCTTATGGTCTCCGCGTTCGCCGGCAGCACAGTCGCCTCAGCGTTGACCGCGGCGCTGTACCCGGTCGTAGGGTGGCTCGGGATGTGTGTGCTCGGCTTTGTCATCGCGCTGGTCGGCGTCGGAACGTGGGTATTGGAGATTCTCCACCCCAGCCCTTCCGAACCCCTTGCCGCGCCGTTGGCCACAGCAGACACCACCGGAACTCAACAGAGCCCGATAGCGGTCGGCCGCGCAGGTTCTCATCCCGCGGAACGGTCTCACCGCCAGGGGGTCGACCATGTTTGAAATCCGCCGAGTGGCGATCCTCGACGACTACCAGGGAGTCGCGCGCCAGTACGCCGACTGGAACGCTTTGCCGGAAGATGCTCGCATCACGGTGTTCACCGAACCCCTGGGCGATCCCGACGACGTGATAGCCGCACTACGGCCGTTCGACGTCATTGTTGCCATGCGTGAGCGCACCGCTTTTCCTGCCGCGATCATCAGCAGGCTGCCGAATCTGCAACTGCTGGTGACGACCGGCCCTGCCAACGCGGCTATCGACGTCGCGGCGGCCCGGCAGCGCGGGATCGTGGTGTCGGGCACGCGCGGGGCAGGTCTGACCTCGACAGCCGAGCTGACCTGGGGGCTGATCCACGCACTTGCCCGCTCCGTCCCCGCCGAGGACCGCGGTGTACGTGAGGGAACTTGGCAGCGGACCGTCGGGCGCGACCTGCACGGCGCCCGTCTCGGTGTCATCGGGCTCGGCGGCGTCGGCACCCGCGTGGCGCGGGTAGGGCTCGCCTTCGGGATGGACGTCGTCGCGTGGAGCAGCAACCTCGACAACGTGCACGCTCAAGCAGTCGGCGTCACTCCGGTCGGCAAGGAGGAATTGCTGACGACCTCTGACGTGGTCACGGTTCACCTCAAACTCTCCGCACGCACTGCCGGGCTCCTGGGTCGCGACGAACTGGCACTCCTGCGGCCGGATGCATTGCTGGTCAACACCTCTCGTAGCGCTGTCGTCGACGAGGAAGCTCTACTCGCTGCCCTCCACGCCGGCGCGATCGGCGGGGCCGGGCTGGACGTCCACTCCATCGAGCCGCTCCCAGCAGACTCACCGTGGCGAACCTCCCCCCGCACGGTGCTCACCCCGCATCTCGGGTACGTCACCGAGGGCGCCTACAAGATCTTCTACTCCGACGCGCTCGAGGACATCCTCGCGTACGGCGCCGGTGCACCGATCCGTGTGGTCGAGCCGTGAGTAGACCGCACCTCTCTAATTCTCATGCACACGATGACGAAAGGCACGATTCAGTGACCACGCAAGGAACGCACGATCGACTCAACGCGACGGACAGTGCCGAGAGGGACGATCGTGTGCGGCTTGACGGCCCGAGCTGCGATGACTCAGGATTCCGGGTGCCCGGACTCTGGACTCGCACGCTGGGGAAACTGACCCTGAGCTACATCCCGGACGCAGGAGTGACGATGATCCCGGACCGGTTGTACCCGTCCTCCACCGAGGAGGAATGGGGCCAGCACTGCACGCATATGACCGGCGCCGGTCACCTGTCCATGGGATGTGGAGCCCTACTTGTAGAGAGGGGCGACACCCGGCTGCTCATCGACGCCGGCCACGGCCACATCTCTGGTGACGAAGTGGAGCATTTCCAGCACGCCTTTGGTCATGTACGGGACCTTCCTGCATCACTCGCGGCGCTGGGCGTGGACCCGGCCGGGTTGGAGATGGTTGCCTTCACCCACTTCCACGGCGACCACACCGGGTGGGCCCGGCCCGACGCCACCGAGGACTCCCGGAGCCTGTTCAGCACGGCGCGGTGGCTGGTCGGAGAGGGAGAATTGGAGAGCATCGCGGACGGAACGGCGACCGTGCTGGCCGGTCAGAATGAACGAACAATCGTCGTGACTGACGGGACCGAAATCGCGGACGGCATCCGAGCGTGGTCTCTCCCCGGACATACCCCGGGACACACCGCATGGGTCCTCGACACCGGCGACGGTCGGGAAGTCGTGGCTTTCGGTGACGCCCTGCACTCACCAGTCCAGGTGGTGCACCCCGGTTGGGAGGTGCTCCTCGACGCCGACAGAAACGAGGCCGAACGCTCACGGCTCCGGCTTATCGACTACCTCACGCGAGAAGGGGTATACGGCTTCGGTGTTCACTTCGCGGATCAGCAATTGGGGACCGTGGAATCCGGGCGTTGGCGCCCCTGGGCCGACGCGATAGACGCTCGCTGACGTCCACGCCGCCACCGCGATCACTTACATGTACGCGCACAAAGCGGCAGGCGCGTCAACTGGCAGCACACCAAGGAGATTTGTTATGAGAACAGACCAGCCGCCCGCCTCGGCGGCGGGGAGCCACACCCTCGGAAACGATCTGACGGTCACCCGCCTCGGCTTCGGCTCGATGCAGCTGACCGGCCCGGGGGTCTGGGGAGATCCGAAGAATCCGGACGAAGCAGTACGGGTGCTGCGCCGGGCGGTGGACCTCGGCGTCGACTTCATCGATACGGCCGACTCGTACGGTCCGGCCGTCGCCGAACCGCTCATCAAGAAGGCGTTGTATCCCTACCCGAAGGGTCTGGTCATCGCGACCAAAGCCGGGCTCACCCGGCAGGGCCCCGACCAGTGGCTTCCGGTGGGTAGGCCCGAGTATCTGCGCCAACAGGCCGAAATGAGCCTGCGCCACCTCGGTCTGGACCGCATCGATTTGTTCCAGTTGCACCGTATCGACCCCAAAGTCCCCCTCGAGGAGCAGATCGGGGCGTTGAAAGAGCTACAAGAGGAAGGGAAGATTCGCCACATCGGTCTCTCGGAGGTGTCCGTCGGCGACGTCGAAGCTGCGTCGGCGATGGTCGAGATCGTCTCGGTGCAGAACTTGTTCAATCTGGCTGATCGTACGGCCGAGCCACTGCTGGACTACGCCACAGAACATGGCATCGGCTTCATTCCGTGGTTCCCGCTAGCTACCGGAAAACTCGCGCAGGAAGGCACCCCGCTCGCTGCGCTGGCCGAACAACGTGGCGCGACACCGTCGCAACTCGCCCTGGCATGGCTCCTCAAGCGTTCCCCGGCGATCCTGCCTATTCCGGGAACTTCGTCCGTGGCACATCTTGAGGAGAACATAAGCGCTGCTGGAATTAAACTGTCCGACAACGAGTTTGCTGCCCTCAGTGAGGTGGTGTAGTGGCTGTTCCCCGCGAGGCAGCCGTTGGGACGCGACCGCCTCGCAACCCTCGGGCTCGATCATCGGTGTGTGGAACGCGGTAGGCGGCGCACAGTGGAAACGGCCAGGGTGTACGGCCGACACCCGAGGGGGTATCGCGCTGTTCGGGCTACCGTCCGCCGGGGATAGGCGGCACACCCCGGCCGGCCGCGCTGCTATAATGGATTATTCGTTCCAATAAGGAGGTCGCTGTGCCCACCCTCGGCCGTCCCCGTGCCTTCGACATGCCGAAGGTTCTCCAAGCCGCGATGCGGCTCTTCTGGGAACACGGCTACGACGCGACCTCGGTGACGCATCTACGTGAGGCCACCGGGCTGTCCTCAGCAAGCCTCTACGGCGCTTTCGGTTCCAAGCAGGGATTGTTCGAACGAGTGGCCGAGCACTACATTGCCGGGCCGGGCAGCGTGACCGAAGTCCTCGCCGACGAGACTCTGAGCCCACGCGAGGCCGTCGCCGGGTTGCTACACGCATCGATCGACATGCAAACCGACACCTCCCACCCGCGGGGCTGCCTCGTCGCCCTGTCCGGCACCGTCCGCGCACCGGGCGACGGAGAAGCCGCGGTACGCCAGATGATGTCGGCGCGCCGCGCCGCCGACCGGGCAGGCATCAGGCGATGCGTGGTTCGTGGCATCGAGGCGGGGGAGTTGGCGGAAGACATCGATGTGGACGGCTTCACGTCAATGATTCACAGTTTCCTGCTCGGCGTCTCCACGCAGGTGTGCGACGACGTACCAGCCCGAGACCTCCACGCCGCAGCGGATGCTGCGCTCGCGGCGTGGCCTACGCCAACAAAGGTAGCCTGACCGGAATACCAAAGGCCCCATACGAGTCTCCCCGCAATAAACTGCGTCTCCGCTCCTCACGCCGCCATCGACCAGATGTCACGCTCCCCGCTCACCGGTCCGCGCGTGCGATTGGGAGCCCCCACGAACCGAGGTGTTTGCTCGTGTTCTTCTGCCAGACAGTAATTCGGACGAACTTTGGAGGCCGTATTCGTCACCGCTGAGGAATCGTGAGACGTGGTTTCAGGCATCTTCGGCGCCTCGCTGACCGCAACGGCGTCTGCAGGTGGTACTTGTCTATTTTTCTGACTGTCGATTACGAAACAGCAGCCTCGTCAGTGACGTTTGACGAGGGATCCCGATGTCGCTTAACTATTTGCCCCCCAATGGAACTACGCCAGAATCTATCGTCGTGGGCGGGTGTTCGAGCACCCATTCGAGCATGGTGAAATCACTATCGATCTCGGTGAACAAAGCGGTCACACGGCCCCCGATTGCTATCGCGCTGCCAGGTTCGCATAGGAGGCGCCCTGGCAATGTCGGCCCGGAATCGAGTTCGATCAACGCGATCGTATAGGGGACAGCGTCTTTCAGCATGGGGTGTAATGCTTGTTCGTACACGGTGTAGCTCCAGATGTGCCCCACGGGTTCAACGTCGCGCCAACAGGCGTTTCGAGACCAGCATTCCGGGCACAGTTCGCTTGCCGGAAATCTTATGTAGGAGCACTTTCCGCAGTGCTGCAGCGATAGCCGACCTTGGCGCAGTGAATCCCACATCGTCGATGAAAGCTGATGGTCGAATTGCGGCCGAATATGAGTGTTCATGCCGCCGCCGTCAGGAGCGTTGCTGCTGCTTTCAGGAAGTCGTGGGAAGAACAGTCGAGGGCGGTCTCGGCTCCGGGTACCTGTCTTTCGCCGCACTCGCCCCGCAGTTGGCGGACTGATTCGCAGAGGTTGAGCCATCCCCACATGTAGCTCTCGGAGAGCTGTCCTCCGCTGGTGTTGACCGGTAGCGATCCACCTGGGCGGGTGTTTCCTTCGGCGAAGAACGCTCCAGCTTCACCGGGTTTGCAGAAGCCGTAGCTTTCGAGCATCTGAAGAGTCCACACAGATGTCGCATCTTGGACGTAGACGGCGTCAATTTCGGATGGACGCACTCCGGTCGTGTTCCAGAGTTGCTGAGCTGTCGCGCTGAGCCATGGTCGCATGAGGTTGTCGGGATTTTGGTCGGCGCGTAGAGCGGTCTTCTCTGCAATGCCGACGATGTGGATCGGTTTCTTGGGTGAGTTCTTCGCCCGATCCGCGCGGGTCAGGACGAGCGCGGCTCCTCCATCGGAGATCATGGTGAGGTCCGGGCGTCGTAAGGGGGCTGCGATGTAGGGATGGTTGAGGTAGTCGTCGATCGACATCTTCTCTTTGAAAATGCTGAGGGGGTTGAGCCGAGCCCACTCGCGTTGAGATACCGATACCCAACCGAGTTGTTCTTCGGTGGTCCCGTACAGATGCTGGTGGCGACGGAACGCCATCGCCGCCGAGCCTGCGACGTGCACCAGGCCTGCTGCTGCAGCGAATTCCGCGCCGCCGCCGACGACCCGTCCGAAACCGACGCGTTGGGATCGTTGATTTGTCCCGTATGCGAGCACCACGGTGTTTGCGAGTCCGGCGGTGATCGCCATGACGCCGAGATGGAGTGAGAAGTTGCCGGTTCCGTAGTCGAGTGTGGCACTGAAGTCGGGGTTCATTCCGAGCAGGTGGCCGATTTGTTCATCGATTCCTGCGCCGCCGGTGAGGTTGCGGCATGTGATCAAACCATCGATGTCGTCTTTGGTCAGGCCGGCATCGGCGATCGCGAGTTCGATTGCGTCTGCGGCTATTTCGTTTGCCGTCTTACCTGGAAGTTGTCCCTGTTCGGTGGTTCCGACACCGACCACTGCGGTCTTCATGGCGATGGACATACTGTTCGAGTCTCCTTGTGCACCGGGTCGAGCTACGACACCGTTGAGGGTCGTCTGTTGATGGCTGGCGACGATTTACTTGTTGGGCTGGTCGAGTTCTCGGAGATCAATGCCCTTCGTCTCTTTGATGAGAATAGCGCCGCCGATCACAATGAGCCCCAGCACCATGATGTACACACTGAACAGCGAACTCTTGCCAATCGAGGTCAGCCAGGTGTTCAGGTAGGGGGCAGTGCCGCCGAATATTGCAACGGATAGTGAGACGACGAGTCCGACGATGGTGGCCCGGATGCGGGTTGGCGCCTGTTCGGCGACGACAGCTGGATAGATCGATCCAGCACAAGCCCAGACGAGTTGACCGAGCATCAGCGCGACGAAGAGAGTCCATGGGGCGCTGGACACAACATTGGCGATTGGAAATGCGAGGGCAATCATCAGCGTGCCTTGGGCGAATATGAACGGCTTTCTACCAATTCGATCCGAGAGGGCTCCCATGAAAGGTAGTAGGAGCACGATGAGACCCTGCGCCAACAAGCTCACCACGAAGGCGGATGTCGGGTGCATGTCGTGCTGTGCGATCGCGTTGGTCGGCGCGAACGACACCCATGCGTAGAAGGAGATATTTGTACCGACGGAGACCATGATGATTCGCAAAGCGATGCCTGCGATTTCGCGGCGGCTCATCGTCATGACGGGGGAGTCGGAATCTTCTGCGGTTTCGGCTTCTTCGAGGAATACTTCGGTTTCGACCGCGCTTCGGCGGATCCACAGCGCGAACACTCCCAGCAAACCCCCGAATGCAAAACCTATTCTCCATCCGTACGAATCCATTTGGTCCGCATCGAATACGCCGGTGAGAATCGCGGCACTGGCAGTTGCTGTCATCAGACCGATCGTCGATGCCACGAAGGGCATGGACGACCAGAGTCCACGTCTCGCTGGTGGGGCGAGTTCGGCTGCGTAGGTGTAGGAGACGCCCGCCTCGCCTCCGTGTGCCAGTCCTTGGACCAGCCGAACGATCAGCAGCATCGCCGAGGCCCAGACTCCGACCGCCGCATAGGTGGGAAGTGCCGCCATTGCGACGCTCCAGGCCGCGAGCAGGCACATCGTCGCCACCATGACGTTCTTTCTGCCGATCTTGTCGCTGAGCCTGCCGAAGACGAAACCGCCGATGGGGCGCGCGACGAATCCGACTGCGAAGATTGCGAGCGTACTGAGAAGGGCCGAAGTTGGGTTGTCGGATCGAAATGCGTTGGCAGCGAGATAGACCGAGAAGATGCCGTACAGGTTCCAGTCGAACCATTCGAGTGCGTTTCCGGCACCCGCCGCGATCAGCGAACGGCGCTGTGCTCCGAATGTCGTTTGCTTGTCCTCGGATTGGGTGGTGCTTACCATTGTTTCTCCATGTGTGCTGGCGAAGGAGTCGACACGCGACTGGAAGGCCGTGTCGTCCGCGGGTCGGCTTGCTGGTGACCGTCGATCAGTTTCGAGGCGGATGCTGGTGGCTGTCGAAAAGCCTCGTGGGATCGGAGCGTGCACGATCCCGTCGTCGCGGTCGAAACATTTACGGCGAGATCAGGGTCACAGTCGACACTAGGTGGTAAGACCTCGCTATTGCAACCCCCTAGTGAAGATTTCTTGGATCAAGTGTCGACTCTTGTAGTCTGGTGCGTCAGCGGGTGACCTTTGCTCTATCGTCGACGATTGCGAGCAGGCCAGGTAGTGCGTTGGTCGCCATCGCCCGATTGAGTGCGGCCGCGAGCTCCCCGTCGCGCTCGCGCAATGCGAGCATCAGTCGCTGATGGTCTGCCAGCGAACGTTCGATTCGCCATCCGCGAGCCATTCCGAGGTGTCGCAACTGCATCACTCGAAGCCCCAGTCCGTCGATCGTTCGTTTGAGTGTTGCGTTTCCGCAGATCAGGGAAGCTTGCTCGTGGAAGAGCACGACCTGCCAGAAGTAGGCGTCGTCGTCTCCGCTCTCGGCTGCAGCTACCAAACCTGCGAGGCCCTCTTCGAGGGTTTCGAGATCTGCATCGGAGGCGTTGCTCACGATCTGTCGTGCGACGAGACCGTAGAGCTCGCTACGGAGGTCGTAGATCTCGATGATGGTCTGCCGTGTGAATTCTGCAGCACGGGGGCGTCGACGAGCCGGAACCTCGACCATCCCTTGGCGCTCGAGAACCAGGAGGGCTTCCCGGACCGGCGTACGGCTCGTTCCGAACCGCTGTGCCAACTCGAAAGAGTTCAAATCGTCCGACTGTTCAACACGTTCTTCGATTATGTCCCTGGCGATTTCGATGGCGATCTTGCCTACCAGCGAATCTTGCCGTTCGTCCACGCCCAGCAGTCTCGCGAGAATTCCATCGATATCCGCCGTGGACGTTTTCGCCTTCGACTGTGCCGCATTTCCTTTGGTGCTCATGCGAACACATTAATGCCCCGCTCGTGTGTTGACGTCTGATCGGGTCAAGCGTCATCACTGTGAGAAGGTCAACCCGTACGTACAAGTGTCGACACTTGAGCGCATTCTTTTGTGTGAGTACTGGATTTTTGGTTCACGATCTGCTTATAGTGGCGACACTTACTGAGAAGGGACTACGCCCCATGGCGACCGCATCATCAGTTCGGCCACTCCCGCTCGCTGGAATCAGAGTCTTGGATCTCACGACGTTCCTTTCCGGACCTTCCGCTACGCAATTGCTGGCGGATCTCGGAGCTGATGTCGTGAAAATTGAACCTGCAGTAGGAGATTCGAGCCGTTCCATCCCTCCGCACTTCCTCGGAGAGGACAGTGCGTACTACTTGGCCAACAACCGCAACAAGCGAAGTGTGGTACTCGATCTCAAGCATCCGGAAGGTCTCGACATCGCCTTACGGCTGATCGGAGCTTCCGACGTGGTGATCGAGAACTTCCGCCCCGGAGTCTGCGAGCGTCTGGGAATCGACAAACATGCAGTCACCACCGATCGCCCGGAACTGGTGTGGGCATCCATCAGCGGTTTCGGGCAGGTCGGACCTCACCAATCGCGTCCTGCATACGACATGATCGTCCAGGCCATGAGTGGGGTAATGAGCCTGACCGGACATCCTGGTCAGCCCGCTGCCAGACTCGGTGTTCCGGCAGGTGACGTAGTGGCCGGCATGTACGCCGTGATCGGTGTGCTGTCGGCGCTAGTCTCGCGGGCCGGCACCGGGGTGGGCCGAATCGTCGACGTCTCCATGCTCGACTCCCAGCTCAGTCAGCTGTCCTACCAATCCGTGTACGCGATGATGTCCGGACAGGTTCCGGGTAGGCAGGGGGCCGGACACGACTCGATTCCCACCTACAGATCCTTCCTCGGATCGGACGGAGCAGAATTCGTCGTCACTGCCAATACACAGGCGATGTGGGAGCGCTTGTGCATAGCAATCGAAGAACCTAGGTTGCCATTGGACCCACGATTTCTCGACCAGTCCCTGCGGCTGCAGCACAAACACGAGCTGTGGCGCCTTCTCGAGAAAGCATTTGCCGAGCACCCTGCCGCAGAATGGGTGTCGCGCCTTATCGAGCAGCAGGTCCCGTGCGCACCTATCCGCGATGTCGCCGAAGCGCTCGATGACGCCCGAGCTTCGGGGCGCGGAATGGTCATCGAGCTGAACGATGGCAGTCACTCGTTCGAGGCGGTCGCAACACCGATCTTGTTCGAGGACAGCGAAATTCCTCCACTACGCTACCCGCCACGTCTCGGCGAGCAGACCCGTGAAGTGCTCGGCGAGGTTCTTTCGCTGACGCCCGAGGAATGCGACAGACTCGTCCGCTCGGGCGCGGTTTTCCAATCGGACACATGTTCCGACCCGCTGTCTGCACAGCATCGATCCGTCGACTGACGGAACCACAAACCGAACCCCCTACCTCAACGAAACAACAACCAACAGAAGGATTTTCCCATGAAACTGAACGGCAAAACTGCAGTCATCACGGGCGCTGGATCGGGCATGGGGCGCGCCGGTGCGCTTCTGTTCGCTCAAGAAGGTGCTCAGATCGTCGTCGCCGACCGCGACGAGACCGCAGCCAAGGAAACCGCAGAACTGGTGCGCTCGAAGGGCGGTGAAGCGGTCGTGGCCGTTGCTGACGTCACGACGCTCGACGGCAACGAATCGATCGTTCGATGCGCTGTTGACTCCTTCGGTGCTGTGGATGTGTTCTGGGCCAACGCAGGCGTTGCCGCGCCCATGAGTCCGCTGGCAGAGCAATCCGTCGACTTCTTCGACACGCTCATGGCGGTCAACGCGAAGGGGCCTTGGCTGGGCGCCCGCGCAGTGATGCCGCTCATGCAGGAGCGTCCCGTCGCATCCTTCATCATCACCGCGTCGCTGTCGGGATTTCGCGCTCGACCGAATAACAGCGCCTATTCAACCTCCAAGGGTGCGGCGATTCAGCTCACTCGCGCACTGTCGATCGAATTCGCACCCAAAGTTCGCGTCAACTCCGTCGCACCTGTGTCCACCGAGACCCCCATGCTTCGCACATTCATGGAACACCAGGACAACATCGAAGCGACGATAGCCGCTCAGCGTGCCGGCGTCCCGCTCGGACGACTTGCTCAGGCCGACGACGTTGCCAAGGCAGCACTGTTCTTCGCCTCCGCAGACTCCGAGTTCATCACCGGCGTCACCCTTCCCATCGACGGCGGAATATCAGCTCGATCTTGACCTACAACACTTTCCGACACAGAGAAGGAACTCACCACATGCACAGGGAATACTACGGTTCCATCATCGATGGCAAGGAATTACCCGAATCCGGTACGGTGACGATGGACAGCATCGATCCCGCAAATGGCGCCGTGCTTGCCAGGATCCAACGTTCCGATTCTGCTGTCGTCGACGAAGCGGTCGCCTCGTCGCACCGGGCATTCGACCAGTGGCGTGCCTTGGACGGGTCCGTTCGCGCCGATGCGATGAATGCGCTGTCGAAGGCAATTCTCGACAATCTTGAATTGCTGGCTTACCTCGAATCCGTTGACAACGGGAAACCACTGCGAGAAGCAGAGGCCGATGTCCGTCTCACAGCCAGCTATTACGCCTACTACGCGGGTATCGCCGACAAGATTCACGGAGAAACCGTTCCCCTCGGTCCGTCATTTCACTCCTACACTCGCGTCGAACCTTACGGCGTCACTGCACATATCGTTCCGTGGAACGCGGCACTCCAGCAGACCGCACGGGGCGTCGCTCCCGCCATTGCCGGCGGAAACACTGCCGTGGTCAAACCCGCTGAGGACACCTCCATGGCGGTCGTCGAATTCGCCCGACTGGCAGTCGAAGTCGCGGGGATGCCGCCAGGCGTGATCAACGTCGTTACCGGTCTAGGAGCGGAAGCCGGGGCCGCGCTCGTTGAGCACAGAGACGTTCGCCGGATTGCATTCACTGGATCCGTTCCCACCGGGCAGTCCGTCCTCCGCGCATCGGCCACTCATTTGAGCCCGGTGACACTCGAACTTGGAGGAAAGTCGCCGAACATCGTCTTCTCAGACGCGGATCTGGACAAAGCTGCAACCGGATCGCTGGCGGCGATCAATTTCAATGCCGGCCAGGTGTGCATGGCTGGTAGCCGATTGCTCGTTCACTCCAGTATCCATGACGAATTCGTGGAACGGCTGACCCAACTCGACCGTGCGGTTAGTCTCGGTCGAGGACTCGACAACCCAGACATGGGGCCAATCACGACGGAGAAGCAGTACCGAAAAATCCTCGAGTACTTCGACATCGGCCGTTCGGAAGGTGCCGAGATCGCAATCGGCGGCGGGCGTGCACAGGTCGAAGGAATGGAGGAGGGGCGCTTCGTCCAGCCCACCATCTTTACCGGGGTCCGCAATGACATGCGCATCGCTCAAGAAGAGATCTTCGGTCCCGTTCTTGCCGTTATTGCTTTTGACGACGAAGACGAGGCCGTCCGGATCGCGAATGACACTCCCTACGGGTTGACCGCAGGACTGTGGACCAACGACCTGGCGCGGGCGCATCGCGTAGCGGGCCGCATCGAGGCCGGTCAGGTATCGGTTAACAACTACTTTGCCGGTGGAATTCGCACGCCGTTCGGTGGCTACAAGGCGAGCGGATTCGGTAGGGAGAAGGGGCCTGACGCGGTCTACCACTACCTGCAAACCAAATCCATCGCTATCCAGCTCTGAGAGGGCGGACTATGACGACATCCGAAGAGCATACGGCGCCTGCCGAGGCACTTTCCGGGTATCTCGGCGGCTGGACTGACACGCTCGACGCCGAATACCGCGATTCCCCAAAGTTTTTCGACAGATTTCTTGCGATGCTCGATGTCCCTCGATCCCGAGATTCGCTCACACCTGTCGAACAAGCGCTGATCGGAGTGGCGGTAGTAGGAAACACCGCCAGCACCAATTGGCCGCGCTTGCGTGCATACGTCCGCGTCGCGCTCCGTCTCGGGGCGAGTCGATCCGAAGTTCGTGATGTCTTGCAGCTGGTGAGCATCATGAGCATTCATGCACTGTCGATCGGTGCGCCTGCCGTCGCAGATGTACTGCGCGAGCGTGGAATCGGTCCGTCAGCTGAATTGAGCGCTCGACAGCAGGGGTTGCGTGCGGATTTTGAGCACAATCGCGGTTATTGGCACAAAAGTTGGGACGATGTGCTTGCACTCGACCCTGATATGTTCGAAGCGTATACGAACTTCTCCACTGTCGGTCCCCAATTCGGTTCGCTACCAGTCAAACTGCGTGAGCTGATTTACATTGCGATCGATTGCGTCGTCACGCACCTATATGTTCCTGGCGTCCAAATTCACACTCGGGCTGCACTGGATGCAGGTGCCACTGTCGACGAAATCCTCTCGGCGATTGAGATTGCGGCGTTCACTGGTGCGGACCCGTACTTCGAGGCGATAGCGCGTGTCCCCGAACTATTTGAGGGAGCTAATGAAGTAGTGGAGCATTCTCAGTAGTGAACCGACGGCACTCGTTTCACGCTCGGCAGTCGAAATTATTTGTATCTCATAGGATTTGAAGTCCTGAGTGGCTGTGTAGCGTCATAGCGGTGTCGATCTGAGTGTGGGTCGACAATGACGCAACGGACAATCGGAGCAATGTCGGTGGGGTGATGGACGCAGCGTCACGGTGACCTGTGGCCAGCACCCCACCGACACAGCACGACTCGACTGGATCGGGCCGTGCTGCGAATCGTCTCGGACGAAATCGACGGGATGAGGGCACGAGTGAAGCCAACTGGCACCGTGAGACGAGACTAGCGACAGTCGGCCCACTGAGAAGCATTCATCCCTTGCATACGACTTTGACACAGGAGATCGATATGTTGACATTCGATGGCAAGGTAGCAGTCGTCACCGGTGGTGCGAGCGGGATCGGATTCGCGATGGCGGAGCGGTTCGCGAAGGATGGCGCGAAGATCGTCCTTGCCGATATCGAAGAGGGCGCGCTGGCAATGGCCGTGGCGGCAATTCGGGCCTCGGGAGCCGATGCTATCGGAGTACAGACCGACGTTTCCAACCCGGAGAGCGTGCGCCACTTGGCATTGCGCACCCTAGACGAGTTTGATGCCGTCCACATTCTTTGCAACAACGCGGGCGTCGAGAGCGGCGCATTATTTTCCGACATCCCGCTGCGAACATGGCAGTGGGTGATGGACGTCAACTTTTACGGCGTCCTCCACGGCTGCCGGGAGTTTCTGCCCCTACTTCGTCAGCAGCCCGAAGCGCACATCGTCAACACCTGCTCGGTGGCTGCATTCGCAACCGGGGCACCCACGATGAGCCCCTACGCGGCTTCGAAATTCGCAGTTCTGGGCTTGAGCGAGAATCTCGAGATCGAACTGCGAACCGCCGGAGAGTCGGTCGGGGTATCCGTTCTATGCCCAGGCCCCGTCAAGACACGCATGACCGAGTCCGAGCGCAATCGGCCAGTCGATGTCGAAACATCGACGGATCCCCTGCGGCGTTCGGTGCTCGATCGGCTCGCTGACACAACTGCCGAGTCAGGACTGGATCCGCAGAATGTCGCAGATCTGGTCCTCGATGCTATCCGAACGAGACGATTCTTCATTCTGCCCCACCCCGACATAGCGATAAACGGGGTGGAGCGGCGCATCGAGTGGATGAGAAACGGTACGCCGACTGATGCTCGCGAGGCGGGCAAGTAGGTGCGCCGACGGCCGACGAGTTCGACGATTGGGTTTGAACAGTGAGCAAACCCAAGACCGATTGCGGTCCACCCTCACCGTCGGTTCTCCGCGCCGGCGGCGAGGGTGGACCTGCACATAAGTTGGGCAGAATCGGCGGAACGTGAATGCAAGGGCTGGCAAGCGTGCAACGATGCCGTAGTTGCCGAACTTCTCGATGTCGGCCGCTACGAACGCAGGACCGAAGCACTGCAATGGTTCTCGGCCTCATACTGCCTACACAAGAAGGGCACCGAAGACCACAGGAACCTGCGATCCGATTGTTTTCCCCGGGCGTGCTCGGACGGCGTCATCGCGTCGATGGCAGCAGATCACGATGTTCCACTGCAATTGCACAATGCAATTGCACAAGTTGGTATGTAGGCCGGCCCGTTCAGGGCCGACCTACATGTGGTGGCACTCGCTTGATGCCAGTGGCGATTAAAGGGGCAGCGATGACTGGGCGATTGATCTCGTACGCTCACCGCGATTCGCGGTAAACCGTTGTCGCTAAGAAAGAATTCTGCCCCTGACTGGAAAATTCGACGTGCGGCGGCTGAATCAATCTCAGAAGCATGAACACAATTCCGGTGAACATGACGGTGTCCTACTATCCGAACCTTTCGGTCGACTCGAAAACCGCATGGTCCTACGCCGGTGAACACGCATCCGACCCGCAGTACATTAGTTGTCGACCTCGACGTCACTTTGGTGACCACTCGTTCGGAGACAGCAGAGTACTCGCTAAACTTGCAGCAGTGCTTCGGTTTCCAACTCTATTCGATCTTCGTTGACCATTCTGATTCGGGTGGCTGCGGGCTGATCGGTCCACCGATCAGGCCCGCAGCGGCCTATGACGGAAGGTTGAGGTTAATCAGCGCGGAGCATCGCGGTACGCCTTCAGGCGAAAACTTGGTCGTACAGCGACTCGATCGCGTCGACATCGGGAATAATCGGATTGTTCGCGGGAGATCCGGACTCCAGAGCTTGTCGCGCCATCAGTGGGATGAGTTGGTCCCATGCGCCGCGGTCGATTCCGTATGACTTCGGCGTTGGGACTGCCAGTTCGGTGCACAGTGATGTTATCGACTCGATCAGGGACTGGGCGGCGAAGGAGTCCGTTGCAGATTGTGTCGCGGCACCGAATTGTCTGGCGCACTCTGCATATCGAGCTTCGGCACCGGTGACAGAGAATGCGGTGATTGCAGGTAGCAGCATTGCATTGGAAAGCCCATGTGCGACATGGAAATGAGCACCGATAGGACGGCTCATCCCATGAACGAGTGCGACACTAGCGTTGGAGAAAGCCATGCCCGCTTGCATCGAGGCGATCATCATCGCCTCGCGGGCTGACACGTTCTGGCCGTCCTTGTAGGCAGTGCTGATGTTCTGGCCTATCAGCCGGATCGCAGATAGTGCGAGTCCGTCCGAGAAAGGGTTAGCCTTCCTGCTGACGTAGGCCTCGATCGCGTGTGTGAGTGCGTCGATTCCGGTGTCTGCGGTCAGTCGCGGTGGCATCGACATCGTGAGTTCGAAGTCGACGACCGTTGCGATTGGAAGAAACGAGAGCCCGGGGCACAACATCTTCTCGTCTGTGGCGCTGTCGCTGATGACAGTGAATTGCGTTGCTTCGGAGCCGCTTCCGGACGTGGTGGGAATCGCGATGATGGGTAGTGCAGCTCCGGTGTACGCGGATGGAGCCTTGTACGATCGCATGGTGCCGCCGTTGACCGACAGGACTGCCAGAGCCTTGGCGGTGTCCATTGGACTGCCACCACCGAAGCCGATCACTGAATCCGCTCTATGGTCGACAATTGCTTGCAGACCTGCCTCCAAAGACATCGTGGTCGGGTCGGGAACAGTATCGGAGAACAGTTCGGGTTCTTTTCCCGCGGTCCGAAGGAGGCTGATGACCCGATCTGCTGCGCCGGTCTTGGTGAGATATGAATCGGTCACCACAAGGGGGCGTTGCAGGTGAAGTTGGTCGACGACTGAGCCGATCTCATCGATAGCTCCGGCACCGATCCGTGCGAAGCGGGGTAGTGAAATGTATGCGGTCATGACGAGAGCTCCTACGTGTTTTGGGGGAAGCCGAGTTCGATGCCAGCGTGGCTCGGGTCGAGCCACCGTGTTGTGATCACCTTGCCGCGGGTGAAGAAGTGGACACCTTCCAAGCCGTGAGCATGTGAATCGCCGAAGAGGGAGTTCTTCCATCCGCCGAATGAGTAGTAGGCCATAGGAACCGGGACCGGAACATTGATGCCGACCATGCCAACTTGGACTTCGTTCTGGAAGCGTCGGGCTGCTCCACCGTCGTTGGTGAATATCGCAGTTCCATTGCCGAACTCGCTCGAGTTCACCAACTCCAAAGCTTCGTCGTATGAGTCGACTCGAATTACTGACAAGACGGGCCCAAAGATCTCGTCGGTGTAGATACTCATTTCGGTTCCAACGTGGTCGATGAGCGTCGGCCCCAGCCAAAACCCGTCAGCAGCATCGTCAATCGTTATTGTCCGGCCGTCGACTACGATCGTTGCACCGTCTTTTTCTCCTGCGTCGACATACGAGGCAACTTTGTCGCGATGTGATTTGCTGACCAACGGTCCCATGTCGGATGCCTTGTTGCCGTCTCCGATCTTGAGAATTCTTGTTCGCGCTGCGATCTTGGCTACAAGTTCATCTGCGATGTTGCCGACCGCTACGAGTACGGAGATTGCCATGCATCGTTCGCCGGCAGAACCGAATCCGGCGTTCACCATTGCGTCGGCTGCCAAATCGAGGTCTGCATCGGGAAGCACAATCGCGTGGTTTTTGGCGCCGCCGAGAGCCTGGACGCGTTTTCCGTGGGCGGTGCCGGTCGCATAGACGTACTGTGCAATAGGTGTCGACCCCACGAACGAGATTGCCTTGATCTCTGGATTGACCAGCAGTTCGTCGACAGCGATCTTGTCCCCCTGCAGAACATTGAATACTCCGTCGGGTAGGCCGGCTTCCGACCAGAGTTCGGCGATCCACAGGGAAGCGCTCGGATCCTTCTCGCTCGGCTTGAGGACGACAGTATTGCCTGCGGCGATCGCGATGGGGAAGAACCACATCGGCACCATGGCAGGGAAGTTGAACGGGGAGATGATGCCGACGGGGCCGATCGGCTGGCGCAGCGATGTGACGTCGATGGATGTAGACGCGTTTTCGGTCATCCCGCCTCTGAGCAGGTATGGTATCCCACAGGCGAATTCCACTACCTCCTGGCCTCGGGAGACTTCCCCGAGCGCGTCGGAGAGCACCTTTCCGTGCTCCGAAGTGATGATCTCGGCAAGCTCGTTCTTGCGTTCGTTGAGTAGCTCTCTGAATCTGAACACAATCGAAGTGCGCTTCGCGAGTGAAGTGTCGCGCCATGCCGGGAAAGCGGCCGCTGCGGCGTTGATTGCCACGCGGGTATCGTGTTGGTCTGCCAGCGCCACTCTGCGGGTGACTTCACCGGTAGCGGGGTTGGTTACGGGTGCGTTCGTCGCACTTTGGCCCGTGTACTGCTTGTTGTTGATCCAGTGGGGCACAACGGACATCGGTCTGTCTCCTGGGATTTGCGGGAATGGAACTCTGAGTCTGCTTGTGTAGCAACACATGCGTCAACGGGTAATGTGGCAGTCGGAGCTGCACATTTGCAGAAAGGGAGTGACGGCGATGTTCACCGCGGATAACATGCGTTATCTTCTGGAATTGTCGAGGACGGGGCGAATCGCCGACGCAGCAAAGCGCCTTGGCGTCGACCACACGACGGTTTCCCGACGCATTACAAAGCTTGAAAAAGACACAGGTACAAGGCTTTTCGATCGTGGTGCTGCAGGTTGGGAATTGACGGAGGCAGGCCGCCGACTGGTTCCGCATGCCGAGGTTGTGGAATCTGCGCTGCTGGCGGCGCTGGACGAGACGGCGCCGATTGGGGGATTGACCGGAACAGTTCGCATCATCACACCGGATGGATTCGGAGCTTTTGTTCTGGTGCCAGGATTGAGCGGGATTCGCGCCGAACATCCTGACCTATTCGTCGAATTGGTTACGTCGACCTCACACGACTTACTTACCGGGCGTGACTTCGACATCGCTGTCACCCTCGAATGTCCGCCACCCCGGTCGGTCACCGTGAGCAGACTTGCGAACTACGACCTTCGCCTCTACGCCTCACGGCAATACCTGGATAAAAACGGCGCCATCGCATCTGTCGACGATCTGCGTGATCACACGCTCGTCTGGTACGTAGACGCGTTTCTCGATGTGGAACCGCTTCGAATTCTCGATTCCCTACTGCCTCGGTGTCGGGCGCAGATCCAAACGAACAACATTGCGGGGCACTATCAAGCAGTCAAAAGTGGTGTCGGAGTGGCCCCGTTACCGACCTATATCGGAGCCTTCGATCCGGACTTGGTGGAGGTACTGTCGGATCAGTTCATCGCCCATCGCACCTACTGGTTGGTTGTCCCACGTGATCTTGCGAGGCTGTCAAGAGTGAAAGCTGTCAGCGACGCGCTTTTCTCGATTGTGGCAGCCAACTCGGAACTTCACAGACCAATGTAGCGGTGGCGATGACCCTTGGGTGTCGTCAACTTATCTGGGCGGTGAGTGAGGGGTGACGGAATGTGCAAGGCGATTGAGTCCCACGGGAGTTACGCGGCGGCCTGATCGGCATCGGGTTCGGCCGAGGGCTTGTTGATCCAGACGTCGATGGGTAGGTTCAGGATCTTTGGGATGCCGGCCGTTCCGAAGCGCTCGGGATGCTGCGCACGTGCCTGAGCGAGCACGACGGCGCGTTCGGTGGCCTTCTGTCCGGCACGACCGAAGTGCACATCCGCCGGTGCGTGCAGCCCGATCCCGGTATGGCGATGTTCGTGGTTGTACCACGAGGTGAACGCGTCAAGAACATTTCGTGCATGGTGAATCGAAGCGAAACGCTCCGGCCACATCGGCCCGTACTTGAGGGTCTTGAACAGTGATTCCGAATATGGACTGTCGTTCGATACCTGTGGCCGTGAATGTGAGCGGATGACCTCAAGATCCGCGAGCAGCGTCGCCGCGGTCCTACTCGTCATCGACGTACCCCGATCCGCGTGCACCACGTTCGGAATACCTTGTACAGCAAAGATTTCGGTCATCATTTCCGCAGCGAGCAATCACCGATTCGTGTGTCTGCACCTGTGTGCCCACGATGTAGCGGGAGAAGATGTCGATCATCACGTACGCGTCAAAATATGTGCCTCTGACCGGGCCGGGCAACTTCGTGATGTCCCACGAATACACCTGACGCGGTGCGGTCGCCACCAGTTCCGGACAAGCACGGGCGGGATGACGGGCTTGGCGTCGCCGCTCTTTGGCCTGCGCGTTCTCCCGCAGAACTCGATACATCGTCGACACCGAACACAGATAGATTCCCTCGTCGAGAAGCTGGGCGTTGACCTCGAGCGGTGACCGGTCGACGAACCAGGCGCTGCACAATATGTCGAGGACCCAACGACGTTCCGCCTCGGTGAGCTTGTTCTCCGGGACCCGCCCGGCAGTGGTGACAGCCGGATCTACTGCCGCAGGGCGGCCTTTGTCCCGCGTCGCGGTGCAACGCGCAATTCCTGTCAGTGTGCTTGCATCCCTTGCGGTTACGCCGGATTCGGTGTGAGTTCGTGATGGGCGTGCATCAACGCTTTTTGAGATGCTCGTCCGTGTTCGTGCTCTCGGAGAGTTACTCCAAGAGCTCGTGCGCTTTTCCCATGATTCCCAGTGCGGTTTGGGTGGTGGCCAGTTTCTTGTTCGCTCGTTCGAGTTCGCGTGTAAGTCGGGCGATCTCGGCCTGTTCGGCGGTGAGTTTGCCGGTCTTCTCGCCGGGTTTCTTGCCGTCGAGGACGCCGGCGTCGCGTTGTTTGCGCCATTCACTGATCAGCGAGGAGCACAGGCCTTCGCGGCGCAGGTACGCACCGCCTCCGTTGCTCTGGCAGGCCTGCTTGTACGCGGTCAGGTGGGCGAGGTTGTCGGCGGCACTGAGGCGCGTCGTCGCGCGGGTCCGTCGGCGCGAGGATGCGAAGGGTCCATCCGGACATTGTCCTTGACCGGAACCATGTTGGAAATTGTCATCGTCGGGTTGATCCGTATCTCGCCCTGCAGGCGGGGTTGCTGTGAACCGCTGGACTCAACTCACCCTGGCACGCAGGGTGATGGTCGGCTGAGTTGTGGAGTCGGGACAGAGGTGGATTCGATTCGGTAGCTGTACAGGCGGCACCACTTTCTTGCGGATCATTGTGTGTGGCTGTATTGCAGGTTGACTTTGCGCTTGTGTGCCGTCGCGGCGGCGTTTCTCCCGCATAGGTTTTTGTTTCTGCATTGGCAACCCCCACTAGGGGTGGGTGTGTCCTGTTCTCCCGCAGTGGGTTGTCGCCCATCAACGGGGGTTGTTGGCCCCTGTTGATGGGCGCAGGGGTCGGGCATTGTCCAGGGTGCCGCGGAGTTCGAACTGCCGGGGCGCCCGGTTCTGCTCATGTGCTCCTCGACTTCAACGGGTGTGTCTGGAATTACAGACTGTTTGATCCATATTAGTTTGCGGCTGAGCGATTGCAGATGTTTGAGTTACGGAATGACTGATCCACAAATAGTATCTGAAGCCACAGCGCCTCCTCGCATCGCTGAGAGTGATCCTTCGGTCGGCCGGCAGTTATCCGGTCGCCAGCTGCCTTGGTCGGCGCTGTTGGCAATGGCCGCAACGGCATTCATTGTCATCATGACCGAGACGCTGCCCGCCGGTTTGCTCCTCGAGATCTCGGACGGGCTTGTGATCAGCGAAGCCGCTGCCGGTCAGTTGATCAGCGCCTATGCATTTGGAGCGGTCCTGTGCGCGATACCGGCGATCGCTCTCACTCGTGGATACCGGCGGAAGCCGATCTTGATCGTCGCGGTCAGTGGGTTCGTCGTGGCTAACACGATGACCGCGGTGGCACCTGACTTCGCTGTCGCACTCGGAGCGAGATTAGTGGCCGGTGCATTTTCAGGAATAGTCTGGGGGACGCTTGCGGGATACGCCCGAAAGATATCGCCCCCGGCAGTCGCCGGAACTGCTCTTACAGTTGCGATGGCAGGGACTCCAGTTGCCTTTGCTATCGGCACTCCGCTGGCAACGTTCCTCGGCACAGTGACCGGCTGGCGCGCAACATTTATGGTCATGTCGGTTGCCGCTGTCGCACTCATTGTGTGGATCGTCGCTGCGGTCCCCGACTCGTCGGGGCAGAACAGTACGGCCCAAACTCCGTTGCGCCGGGTTGTACTCATTCCGGGTGTGGGGTCGATCCTTGCCGTGGTCCTAGGCTGGTTCCTCGCGCACAACGTGTTGTATACATACATTTCCCCGATCGTCGAACATCTGAATGTGGGGATCAGGGTGGACGTCGCGTTGGCGATCTTCGGAGCCGCTTCTCTGGCGGGCCTTGGTGTGACTGGTGTTCTGGTTGATCGCATGTTGCGGGCACTTGTCTTGTCGAGCTTGATTGTTTTTGCGATCGGAGCCATCATGTTTGCGATCTTCGGCGTCAACCCCTTTGTCTTCATCGTCGCAGTCTTATTGTGGGGCATGTCTTTCGGTGGTGCCGCACCGTTGCTGCAGACTGCGCTCGCGGACGCATCGGGGCCGGATGCCGATGTGGCGAATTCGATGCTCACGACTGTGGCTAACTTGGCGATCTTCGGGGGTGGGGCACTTGGCGGGATGGCTCTGGGTGTGTCAGGTGCGGGCTTCTTTCCGTTCGCCGCGCTGGTGCTGATCGTCGTGGTCATCATCGTGGTGGCCGCATCGCGTGTGCACGGATTCGTTCCAGGTCAACGAAATCGGTCATGAGTTCCTGTATCAACATGTTCGGATCCGGCTTCCCAGGAATGCGGCCGTGCTGCGAGGCCCGGCGGCCTACGACGCAGTTACTGCGCTGACCAACCGCGCAATGGCGGGGCAAGTGTTGGCGTACCGAGCAGAATATGCTGAGCGTGGCGCGCATATTTGTCGCCCGTTGCCATTGATGATTCATTGCAGATAACCGAAGCAAGTAGTCGAGCTGCCCGCCCTGCGTTCGACGAGTTCGCGGTCGAATCCTGCCATGTATCGGGCGGGGTACAGCGATTCGAGCGCCATGTGGACTGAGCTTGTCATCGCGGCCTTGGACATGGCGGTCGCAGCGCATGGCCCGCACGATCATGCACTCGGACAGGGAAAGTCAATATGCGGCCGACATCATGAAGCAGACGTGCGAGCGGTACGGGCTGCGCCGTTCTATGGGAGATGCCGGGATATGCTGGGATACCCCGGTGTCGAAAGCGTGTGGTCGACGTTCAAGCATGAGTACCTCTATCGCCATACTTTCGCCTATGAAGGACCTTTCTGGCCCTGGCCAACCTCGAATCCCACACACTGGTTCTCTTCGAGCGACTTGTAGCCGCTGCCCGAGATCTCGGAGAAGCGAACGAACACAGGTCCAACTGCCCCGATCGCTGGCACAGCGATTTACGAGCGCGGTGACTTGGGCACAATCTTGGTGATCACATACCATCGTGTGACCGACCCCGCCGACGGAATCAATCTGCGGGACTGTGCCGGGCAGCGGGCTGCCCGGATCTGCGGTCCGCGTCCGGTGATATAGACAGTCCATCCGGCGGCGCCCAGTGCGAGAGCGATACCGTGCCCGACACCTCGTCTGGCTCCGGATACAAGAGCAACTCGGCGCTGTTGAGCGGCCTGACCCGCCGAGTGAGCCCCAGCCGAGGAAGGCGACGACGTGTCATGAGAAGTTCTCTACTACAGTCGCCTCGGGATCAAGGGGACGCACGACAGACCAAAGCACGGTGGCGTGGCACTTACTCACCTTCCACTGGCCGTCCTCAATGACGTAGGCGTCGTCGTACTCGACGGCACTAACCTTTTCGGTCCCGAGGGGTTAGGTGGAAAGCGGTGCATCGATCGTGTTGTCCCGCCGACGATCCTTGGGGATGTCACGTCGGCGGGACTGCTCAATTGGGCGGCTGGCTCAGCAGTCGCGCGAGCGAAGGGAATATGTATGGCACTGGGTGTCGGTTACCGGTCTTCGTCAGGTAACAGTTACTCGAGTGTTGTTGTCGACGACAGCACCGGAGCATCCCAGACCAACCGATCTCGACCGTTTCACAGTCCCGAAACTTCTGCAGATTGGTCGTGAAGTTGCCGCAACGCAAGTTGGCAGTTGGTGTCGCGGACTAATGAACAACGCATATGAAGGAACAGATGACTCCGCCGCGATCGAATGAAGCAACCAACCGCAGTTGCTGTACTGGGTCACTTGCGCCGCCTGTCAGATGACGCGAATGCCTTCGCCAATCATCCGGTAGTGACTGTCTGTGGGGCTTGGGGTTTAGCTGATTTGCGGCACGTCGCACGGGAGGTTGCTCAGGTGAACGCGATAACCGTCTCGCCCCATGCTTCCCGTATCTCGCAGTCCAGATCATCGACAACGCTGTCCTGCTTGTCGACGACGAGCGTGGCACGCTGATTGGTGTCGTAGGCAGGCCAACTGGGATCCTGTTGAGAGTCCGACGCTTTGGCAAACGCCAGCCACCGAGCTTGCATGCGGTCCGCGACATGACGCGCCGTTCCGAGTCCACCTAATTTGTAGGTGATGTCCTTGGCCGAGTGCGTGATGTTACCGAATACGTAGGGCAGTTCCGTTCCGTGAGTGGCTCCGATCTTCAACACCTTCAACATCGCTGGGGCATAGTCGAATCGGTACAACCAGGTCGGCGCAACGCGACTGTGCGCCTCAGCGATCCAGAGTGTCGGCAAGCGGAATCCGAAGTCTCGGGTGAGTCCGAGTCCGGCATTGACCTGCGAGAGGCCCGAGTAGGCGGATTCGATCTGCGAGTGCTCGGGTAGTTCGACGTGCGGATGCTCGTCGGCAATCTCCGCGAACATTGCCCGAATCACGTCGGGGTCGATAGGCATCAAGGGAGACTTCATCATTCGGAACAGCGACGACTCGTCCTTGTTGGTTCCGATGAGCAGAGGAATCGGGTGCGCATTGCCGCGGCGGAACGCGCGCACCGGGTAATCGGGCAGGAGATCTCCGTCGACGATCGGTGCAAAAGCCAGGGTTCCCGGGGTCTCCTGCGGGATTCGCGCGAAGAGTTCGTCGGATGGTCCGACCAGGTCTTCAGCGGCGACAGACCGCAATAGCCTGCCGTCCGCACCGCCGAAGATCTCAAGGAAGGTGTGCGCCACCTTGTCCCCACGTTCGCTGCCGTATACCGAAGTGGCCGGTGAGCTTTGGGCAATGGCACGATGAAACAATCCGCGCGCCGAGGGAACGGTCATCAAAGTCGTTACCGCACCTCCACCAGCAGACTCTCCGAAGAGCGTCACCCGATCCGGATCGCCACCGAACCCCTTGATGTTGCCTTGCACCCACCGTAATGCCGCAATCATGTCTCGCAGAGCCACATTGGAATCGAAGGTGTGTTCCTCGGAGTTCAAGGACGAGAAGTCCACGAATCCGAAAACCCCGATCCGGTAGTTGACGGTTACGACCACAACGTCGCCGTTCTCTGCCAATGACCTCCCGTCGTACACGGGTTGGCTGGACGCTCCCCGAAAATACGCGCCTCCGTGAATCCAGACCATCACCGGCTTCTTCGACGCATTTTCCGTGGGCGCCCACACATTGAGGGACAGGCAGTCTTCGTCCATCACGACGTTGTCTCCGAGAGGAATCACCGCAATGCGACTCTGCGGCTCGCATGGGCCGTATTCCGTTGCGTCGTAGACGTCGGTCCACGGTTCCGGTGGAACCGGTGCTCGGAACCGCAGGGGCCCGACCGGCGGTGCCGCATAACGGATTCCCTTCCAACTGGATACGGCTCCCTCCGTGGATCCACGTACGGGACCGTGCAGTGTCTGGACAACAGGCGCATTGTTGTGGGTGGTTGTCATGTCGGTTACTCCTCGTATGGTGGTGTCTTACTTCGAGAGTGCTTCTACGACGTGTGAGAGCTCCAATGCCGCAAGTATCAGAAACAGCACCGTCATGATGGCCGAGTTGTGCCGAATCAGCGCGGTTTTGGTGGAACGCAGGGCATCGGTCACCCGATCGGACGGTACCGCGGCGAGCGCCGACAAGAGGATCAGCGCAATCGATGCAGCCACGGCGAACAGAACCGAATATGCAAGGATCCCGATCCATGAAAGATGATCGCCGCCGATGATCGAGCCGGCTTTCAGTTCGAGTGGCAGATTCTTGGCATTGGGCACGGTCAGCAGAAGACCCAGAACAGCCGCTTTCAACGGTTGCATCGAGTCGATCTGGGCAAGCCACGACGGCATGGCGGGCTCTGCGTCCCCCTTCGGGCGCGCACGCCAACTCGAGTACGCGAGCGCCAGGAAACCGATCGTGAACACAACGGCAAACACAGTCTGTACCGTGTGCGCGCCACCACTTGCCTTCGCGGCGACACCGGTGGTCGTGTAGGCCGTGACAGCCGTGATCACAGCAGCACCAACGGTGATACTCGCGGTATAGGCGAAGGCGTTTTCCTTCGATCTGACCGACAGGAGGATCGCGATGACCGCGACCAACGGAATCGGACTGATGACAATTCCGGTGGCAAGTGGGATGAGCTGCGCAGTAATCGATTCCATACAGAAACCGTATAAATCGTCGCGAGGAAGTCCGGTGCGATGTTCGGGCTCCACGACACTCGCTTAGTCCAGTACTACGATGAGTACAACATCTCCGGAGTGCTCGACCAGATCGACCGAGGACGCAGCTGCGGCAATCGATGCCAGTCCGATACCGCGGTCGGGGCCGGTCGGCAACAGTCCAGCTGAACTGATCTGCACCGCAATCGCGGCAGCAGAGGAACGTTCGACCGTGATGCGCACCCAACCGCCAACTCCATGTTTGACTGCGTTTGTCAGGCCCTCGGACAAGACGTCGACCAGGGCCTCGAGCCGCGCAGACCCTGCCGGGACCAACGGCCACACTGCATCGTCGATAGTGCTCTCGATCGGAATCGCATAGCGCCACACGGTAAGAAGTTCTTCGATCCGCTCGGACGCCTCCGGTTCATCGCGCTGCCCTGCGGAGCCTGACTGCGTGTCCTCGAGCTCCCCGAGAATCCGTGTGAGTGTTCCGGGAACATCGACGGCACCGGCGGTTCGCGAAAACCACGACGCCGCAACCAATTCTCCCTGAACAGACGTGTGCAGAAGACGTGCCAGCTCGCGGCGGTTTGCGTTGAGCTCGGCATGAATGCGAGCCGCGTCGCGGGCTTGTTCGCCGAGCGCAGCACGCAGTTGTTGCTCTTCGTCCTGTCTCTGGAGATCTGCCGCCCTGATAAGGCAGATAGACAGAGCAAGCGTCGGATAGACGAATATTGCCGACAAGTAGAAGACGGGTGGATAGCCGAAGGTCGGGAGAAGCACGTACGTCAGGGTGATACTCGCCAAGGCACTCGAACCGTAGGCGCCGGCAAGAAGCACGATTCTCGTCGATGGACGCCGCGCCCGTATCCACCGCGACGCAGTCGCGTTGCCGAGAACGAATATGGGGAATCCGACAACTACCTGAACTACGGTGAACGCCGTCCCGTAGGTACCGAGCAGATAGATCGCAATCAGAACCGTGTATGCAAGGACGGGTCCGTACACCGGCGCCGACTCCACCGAGCGAAGAACACCCGCCATTCGATCGCGTGCGGTCATACGTACGAACCCGGGAGCTGTGTCAGGCTGCGGGATATCCCGAAACAACCGGTGGCTCATCGGCCGGACTATGTCGTCGGAAATCTTTCGAAGAATCGCAGCCGCCTGCTGTCCTTCGAGTTCCGTGTCGGCAACCGTCCCCATCAACCGTTTGATCCTCCGCTCCAGCTCATGTCGACTGTGCAGACGGATCTGGTCGAGTCGATAGCGATCACGAGCTTGCTGCAAGGCCACGGCTTTCCGAGCGGCGCGCAGACTGCGTTGCAGTTCGATCCGTACTCGCAGCGCCCCCACCAGGACGGCCACGAGCGACAGCAGAATCACACTGCACACGGTATTGAGCGCCACCCGAACCAGAATCGGGCGAGAATCGACAGGGAGGCCGAGCGCAGCCGTCGTGGCATCGAGGACGAATGGGCGGGCCGCGCCGATCAACACAAAGAGAACGAGAGCACACCACGGTGTCGGGCTTGCTCGTAGCAGCGTCCGCGCAATCAACAGCAGGCCGCCTACGACGCAATGAGTGACAAAGGCTCCCACTGACATCAGCGCAACGTCTCGGGGTCCGTCGCACAGGTAGTAGTTCGTCATCACAGTGACGGCGAACGGCAGAGTGATAATCCACGACCAGATGGTGACGGTGTTTCGATCGCCCAGTCGAAGCCACCATTCGTGCAGGTTCACGCCGCTTCCACAATCACGGCGAGTCGATGTCTTCTGGCGCACCGAAATGGCGGATGAAAATTCCGGCGGCCAGAACTCTCGGATTGAGCGCTGGGTCATGCGTCAGGTCCAAGCTTCCCAAGGTCCGCGCGATCAGCTTCTCCACGCCCCGAATCGACGAACCTCGATGCTCGGCGATTGCCGCGTTGGACCAGCCGAGCGCGATGTACCGAAGCAGGTCGAGTTGTGAGCGAGTGAGATACGACAGCGGCGACTCGACCTGATCGGCAGAACTCGGTGGAGCCGACTCGATCAGCGCTGCTTCCACAAGCGCTACGAGTTGTTCGCTGGATTGGACCGATCCTTTATCGACGAAAAGTGACTTCGGCGGCACACCTGCTGATCCAGGCGCCGACGCCGCATTCGGATAGTTGGTGAGGAACACTATCGCGCAGTGCGGCGCCTTGACGGTCAGGATATTCGCAAGATCGATTCCGTTGGGCCGCACTCCCAGATCCACGTCAGTCACCACCAGATCCGGGTCGAAACCGTCGAACGCCGACAATGCGTCCGAAGCAGTGGCGGCGGTGTAGACCACGAACCCTGCATGTTCGAGAACGTCACCGACCAACGCACGCATGAGCGGTTGATCCTCGACCACCAGCACGCGTCGCACCCAGCGATCAGTCATCATGGAAGTGACATTAACGCCACGAGCCCGGCGAATTCCGACAACCGCGGGTGTACCGAAGCGTCGTGCCGCCGACGACCCACCCCAGTAACCTGGCAGCTAATTAATCGGTTCGTTTGCCAGTGGATCACGACGATTCCTCGACTCGAATGATCCGGCATGAGTCGGTGCGCGGGGAGAAACGCATGTGATCTGTGGTCCCGCCTACCCCATCTGCGGTACTCAGTTAGCTAGGCCTCGCGCGTGCGGCGAGTTCGTTGGGAAGGGTGAATGTCGCACCTGCGTAAAGTTCACATCGCGCATGCCAGGAGCGTCAGTGCCATTCGCTCCGGTAGGGAAGTGGAATGGACCACACCAGCGGTCGTTCCGGCCCGAGGAGTGGTTCGAACGTCGAATGTTCCGTGGAGTTCGGTGGCCCGGTCAGCGAGATGGCTCAATCCTCGCCGGTGGGTACGTGCGCAATTCCGACTCCGTTGTCTGCGACGGAGATGGTCAGTTCGTCCTGTACGTCGACGGTGATCGTGACTGAGAAAGCGTCTGCATGTTTGATTGCGTTGCTCAGTGATTCCCGTAGCACGGCTTCGAGGTGGTCTGCGGCGTTCGATGCCGCGCAGAGCGAGGAAGCACCGGCCGAGCCACGACTCGATGGCTTCGACGTAGATGGAAAAGCCGAACAGGTCCGAGACCATCAATCGCGGCCCCGGCTTGCAGGACGGCGAGTCCCTTGAGGATAAGGATGTCGGGCTGGCACACCACATGCTGTTTCCCGTCGAAAATGTCATAGGAGATGTGCGAATGCACCGGAGCTGTGACCTCGGGCGCCCCTGAGCTGACCTCGGTCACGAACCACAGTAGCGCGCGGGGGCTGTACGACTACCGGGAATCCCTCACGGTGCATGGTTGCCAGCCGGGTCAATTCCGCTGACGGATAAAGGAATCCATCTTCGGTGACGAGATCGACACTGGGGTGAGTATCTCAACGTGAAAGCATGGCCTGCAGCACGCGCGAGGTTCTGGACTTAGGCGAAGAAGTCGGCCCGGCACACGAAGGACGCAGTTCTCGCCTCGCGATTCGTCATGACTTCGAGATTCGGCGGAATGGCCTCCGGATCAAGGAATAGTCAGGGCGGGCACTGGCTCGAAAGAGGGTTCTGGCGTGGGATATCTGTTGTGCGACTTGAAGGAAGGTGCGCCTGACGATAGATGGTCAGACAAGCAGGTGGGGTGCCGCCCGATCCCCTTACCTGAGGTTCGGGCGTCACCCCACTTATTGGTGTGCGGGCGGCAGGTCAGGCTTCGATCGGTACAGGCTGCGCCGACTGATCGGTTCCGGCGCGAGAGGGCGGCCCGGACGAGATATCGATGCGGCGTGGTTTCGCTTTTTCGGCGATCGGCAGGCTCACCGTCAGGACACCGTTGTCATACGACGCGACGATCCGGTCTGAGTCGATGTCGTCGCTGATGGAGAGTTGGCGCCGGTAGGTGCCAGCGAATCGTTCACCGGCCAGCCATGTCACACCGTCCTCCGACGGGGCGCTGCGGTGGGCGGTCAACGTCAACGTGGAGCCGTCGACGCGCACGTCGACCGATCCGGGATCCACGCCGGGAAGATCGGCGTGCAGGACGTAGTGGTCGTCGACTTTGTAGAGGTCCATCGGCATGAATCGCGGACTGCGGCTGCTGCCGGAACCTGGGGCGAGCAAAGATTTGGTGATCGAGTCGATGTCGGTGAAAGGATCGAAACGAAGCACAGCAACACACCTCCCATGTCGCAGAAAGAAAGGTCCCCGCCACCGCGGCGGGCGACCGAACACACTGTGCGAGAACATATTAAACAAATGATCTGGCACTCGGCAACCCTGAGTGCCAGATTATTCGGGTAGGGCTACAGCACTGTGGGAAGGGGGCCGGTGCTGCGGGACTCAGGTCTATTCAGGCGCGGCAGCCGTCCCGTTCTCCTGCTGCTGGGTGTGTTGGAGTTCGGCGTTGATACGGCGGGCTTCGGCGAGTTGATCTTCGAGGATGATGATGCGGCACGCCGACTCCAGGGCGGTGCCGCCGGCGACGAGTTCGTGGGCGCGGGCGGCGAGACGGAGTTGGTAGCGGGAGTAGCGGCGGTGTCCGCCGTCGGAGCGTTGCGGGGTGAGGGGTTTCGCGGCGTCGAGACTGCGCAGGAACGCTTGCCGGACGCCGAGGATGTCGGCGGCCTGACCCATGCTGTAGACGGGGTAGTTTTCGTCGTCGAACTTGTCGGACAGTGCACTGCCGGGGGGTTCTACCTGAATGGGTCGCTTCTCTCTGTCCACGGACGGGACCCCCGGCGCCGTTGTGGCCGCCGGGGGTCTGGGTTGAACTTCCTTACACAACTGCACTCTTTCGAGCTTCCGGACTTCAATTGCACTGTCCGGTAGCCGCTCTCAAGGGGCTGCCGAGGCCACACACATCAAACATAACTTTCGGCCTCGAACCTGCCCTGCGGTACTGCTTGCGGGTAGTTCATCTCTCCCGCACCTTGTGATTTATTCTCTCGGTACATGAGAAAAGATACAACAGCTCGATGCGAATGTCTACCCTGGCCGCTACAGATATTTTCCAGTGGCCCCGAGAGCTACGGCCTGCGGGTAAATGCCGCGGGATGGTTGCCGGAGACCAGCAACGGTTGTGAACAGGCTGCCGGGGCCGGGTGGGGTTCTGGAATAATGCTCGCATGCGAAATGCCCCGAAGTCAGAGTCGTTGCTCCGTGCGCAGTCCGATCGAGAGGAATCCGACAATGCCCGACGGGGCCGTGACGGGGCAGTGTCGAGCTCGGATGGGCACTCTGAGATGTTGGAGTCGAGGTCGCGCAGTCGCAGTGCCGCGATGCGGTCCGCGCGGGCGGACCTGTCGGTGCATGCGCGTGGGGTGGAGAGCATGAACGAGGCCCTGCACCCACAGGGTGCACAGGGTGATTGATTTTAGGTGCAGCTCGTGGCGACGGGTGAAGAACCCGTTGACTGGGGAGACTCCTGACGCATCGTATTGCTGCGATGCCGGCGACCGGTCGGCTTCTTGGGGCCGTTATCTTGTGTCCTCGTCGACATCGCCCTGGACAGGTGAGCGCGCATCCGATAGCTGGTAGCCGTCGTGTCGTTAGGTGTCCCTGGTGGGCGCGCATCGAACTGCGCCTTGTGTAGTGCGCAACACTGAACCAGTTCGACGTTGCGGGTCTCATTCTCAAGGCGCCCGGTTCGACAGGTGGCCGCCAGCGTTAGCGGGCCCACGTCATGACCGCAGTCAGTCCTCCTCGACGTCGGCTGTCGGTGCGGTGTTCCCGCCAAGACCTGGCTGCGGAGACTCTGATTCCGTCGCGGCGGTTCCAGGGGCTTCCTGACGCCATCCGTTATGACGTCGGTCACCAAATGTGAATGTATGTCCATCAACGACAAGTAGACTTACTGCTACTGCGGTCGGCCCAACCTCCACAGGCCCGGAAAACTGGTATCGCGGATCAAGGCTCTGCCGCAACGTCATTCACGGCTTCTGAAATCTCGGCGACGGTATCGTAACGGCGGCGCCCTATCGCAGGGTAACTGAAAACCGCCCGCGAATGCGCACGCACTGCAGTTTCGGTCCTTCAAATACCACCTGCAACTCGATGCACATGTAACTTATTGCGGCGGAATGGGATACACAGGTTATATGTTCGTCTAACGGCCGGAGTTCTACCATAGTGTTGTACATGTTCGGATCATCTCGATGACCCCCACGACCGCTGCATCCGAGACTGCCAACCTGCCCCTCTGGCGGGACCGGAAACGGTACTGGTGGCCGTTGGGTCTACTGATTCCACTGAGCCCGTTCCTGTCCTGGTTTCTCGTTGAACATCTGACCTTGGGTTTGTTCTGGGCGACAGGGGCATGGATTCTGGTTTTGGTCATTCCGATCGTCGATCTTCTTGCCGGTGAAGACGGCCAGAGCCCACCCGACGATGTCATCCCACTACTACAGAAAGACCGATATTATCGTTGGTGCACATACCTTTTCTTGCCGCTGCAGTACGCCGGATTGATCTTCGCATGCTGGTGCTGGGTGAACGCCCCCATGGCCACGGGTGAGAAGATCGCCCTCGCGATGACTGTCGGCGTCGTCGCCGGTGTCGGCATCAACGCCGCGCACGAGCTCGGCCACAAGAATGACACCGTCGAGCGCTGGTTGGCGAAAATTGTTCTCGCGCAATCGTTCTACGGTCATTTCTTTGTCGAACACAATCACGGACATCATGTCCGGGTGGCGACACCGGGCGATCCGGCCAGTGCCCGGTTCGGTGAATCATTCTGGGCGTTCTTGCCGCGCAGTGTCGTCGGTGGGCTGAAGTCGGGATGGCGGATCGAAACGGCGCGCCTGCGCCGGCGTGGGAAAAGCGCATGGAACCCTGGAAACGCGGTTGTCCAGACGTGGGCAATGAGCCTCGCCGTGTTCGGTGGGTTGATCGCAGTATTCGGGTGGGAGATCGCGCCGTGGCTGCTTCTGCAGGCCTTCGCCGGAGTCTCGTTCCTGGAGGCCGCGAACTACCTCGAGCACTACGGACTGCTGCGCAACCGCAGGCCCGACGGCAGCTTCGTGAAAGTTCGACCGGAGGACAGTTGGAACAGTGACCACCTCGTGAGCAATCTGTTCCTCTTCCAACTGCAACGTCACAGCGACCATCATGCGAATTCGCGACTGAGGTACCAGTCACTGCGTGGCAACGCGGCGGCTCCTCAGTTGCCGGCAGGGTACGCGGTGATGATCGTCTGCGCGTGGATACCGCCGCTGTGGAGGCGGCTCATGGACCGTCGTGTCTTGGCCTACTACAACCACGACCTCACCCGCATCAATACCCGAGCACCGCGCAGCACTCGGGCGAGAACTGCGCTCGCGCGAGACCAGCGGTAGGGCGGCGCCTGACGTGTCCTGAACGACATGACGACATGGCCGGCAATGACGCGGTGGCCGGTAGCACGTGCATCGTCGAGACGTAATCCAGCACGAGTGTGTCGCCGAAGTCATCGAGTGTGACACTGAAAATGTGCGCAGTTGTTGCACGCCTTGGACAATCGCAGTGCGGTTTCAGTGGTGATAGCGCACCTGTCGCGCACTATTCGCTGATTCCCCTTGGTAGGACGCCGGTTTCGGTTGGCTATCCCGCACCGCGGGCCTGATTCGGGACGTCCTAGGACAGCGGTCAACCAGATTGTTTGCGTGACCGTTGGAGTTTTTGAAGATGTGCATCAGCGACGTAGCTATCGCTGAATTTTGAGTTTGTGGCAGAGAGTTCGGCTGCCGTGCGGATCGACACCCGGCCGAGGAATTGTACTTCAGGCTTGAGGAATCCTAGCTGCCCCACGTCCTGAGCCCAGTTGCTCGTACAGTCGCAATGAGCCACATACCGAATAAAGGACGCCTCATGATGAAACGCTCGTTGGAAGCCCTCGCCCGCGAACAACTCGAAAAGGCGGCATCGGCCACGAGCGGACGGGCCGCGCACACCGTGTACGGGGGTCACGAACACGTCCTTCGTCAGACTCTTATCGCTTTGGCAGCGGGCCAGGAACTGAGCGAACATGAGAATCCCGGTGAGGCGACGGTGCAGGTAATCCTCGGTCGTGTTCGACTGCGGGCGGGGGACGTCTCGTGGGAAGGTCGGCGTGGTGATCTGCTCGTAGTGCCGCAATCACTGCATTCTTTGGAGTCGATCGAAGACTCGGTAGTACTCATGACCGTGGCGAAGCTTCCCTGAATGCTGCCGGCAATTTCTCTTCATTTGTTTTTCGATTTCTCGGTGGACCACGTATACACACTGGGCTTACATGACTGCCCTCAGTAGCGCGCGGTTGTCCGTACGTAGCCGCCCAGCTACCAGTTGAGTTCCTTCACCTGCTCTGGGTTGCGTGCCATGGCGGATATAGGTAAGCGCTCCATCCAAGTGCGGACTGACCCACGCCTTCGCCTTGGCGGTGGCATCAGTACGGCTGTCGACGCTGAATGCGGTCGTGAATGCTGCTGTCGTACATACGTCGGCGGCGAAACCACCCGCTGTGGTTGCGCGGACGATGCGTGTTCTCCGAGTCATGGATTGCAGACTGGCAGGGTAGTGCGCGCAAGACGACGCGCATCCCTGCACGGGCAAGTTTGCGCAAAATAATGTGCGGCTAAATGTGGTGGTACGTGCGATGGATTCGACCAAGTCGTGGAAGTCGTAAATCTGGGTGTTCGATAGCCGCAAGCGGAGAGGGCACAGGTGCTGCATCATGTGGTCGCCTCAGGCGGCGGGGTATTTGTGCTGATGATGCATGTACAACGCTTCTGGCTGTGATTCTCGTCGATGAGAGACGACGAAAGTTATCAAGCGAGTTCGAGGCCGCCGTCGGCGGCGGAGACCAAGCGTCCGTCGTCGAGGGCGATCGCCCACCGTTGTACCGGTGCCCAGTCCCGGCCCAGATCAGAATTGTCGATGACGGCATCGGCGTAGTCCTCGAGCACGACACCGAACCGGGACGCGGTGTCACTGGACCGCGATCCAGAGGACGAAATCACCTTGACCCGGGAACCCACCGCAACGGGATCATCGCGTTGAGTGTTCGAATCGGTCATAGGCTGGCGCCGATAGTTCTTTGGACTGCTCGACATCCAGGTAAGCGTTGATCCGGTTGGGAGCGTTCGTAGTTCGGCGATGGTCCGTCCGAACGAGTCGAGTCGAGCCGAGCCGTGATGCTCCTCATGACGTCGTAAATCGGCTACGGACGGTCCAGGCTTGTGTGCCCGCCACTGCTCGGAGTCACTCGCAAACTGGGCGAAGGTGGCGTAAGGCAATGCGACATCTCCGCGTCGCTGAGGAACTGGTAGCAGGTAGGAGCATTCATTAAGCTCGACGATTCCGGTTTCTTCAAGGGGGTCAGCTCGCCGCTGCTCTTGTAGCGATACGCCGAGTCCCCGTTCGGAAGGGAAACGGTGCCGACCTGCCTGTTGTCGGGGTTGGGTTTCACTTCGACCCCGGGGTCGGCACTCTAGCTCATCTCAGGATTGTCTCGACCTCGAAAAACCGGACAGAACGAGGCCGACTTGCGCGCACTCAATATTTGAGTTGAACGATGCGTAGCTACACTCCGCAGCGACCGAGATTTTCCTGGCGTGAGAGGATATAGGCATCGAGATCGGGATTTCGATGTGAAATCCGGATCGATTTTGTAGGGAGTTTGTATGGCGCAGGGCATCGTGAAGTGGTTCAACGGCGAAAAGGGCTTTGGTTTCATTGCTCCGGACGACGGAACACCGGATGTGTTCGTTCATTTTTCTGAGATCTCGGGCAGCGGTTACAAGTCGCTCGACGAGAACCAGCGTGTGGAGTTCGAGGTTGGCCAGGGCCAGAAGGGTCCTCAGGCCACCGATGTGCGCACTGTCTAGTTAGGACCACAAGAGGGTCGTGCTCGCAAGGGTGCGGCCCTTTTCTGTACCCTGGGTGTCGTCCCGATGCCAGTGGGCTTAACGATCGCCTGTGTGAGACCGAAACCGCTGTCCTGGAATCTGTTCCGGGCGCGACAGCCGAGCAGTTGTCCACCGGAATCTGGCCAGAAACCCCTGCCGTGCAAGATGCTGCTGGGAATCCTTTAGCCAGATAGTTCCAGAGTCACCGCGCGTCCAGTTGGCGCATCTTCTAATTACGTGAGGCCATGATCGTGACAGCGTCCGGTTGGCTTTGGGCAGTCAAGGTTTTCTGCGGTAGACCTGTGTTCTAAGAAAGTTCGGTGCTCGGCTTGGGATAGTTACGCCCGGAAAATCGCGGGAGTCACGGCGGAGTCCTGCGACCGGGAACATAGCTGCGTCAGGTCGGGCAGGTCTACGCCCACCAGGTGTGTCGTCGTCGGCTCGACGTGGCGATACGTTGCGTGTCAACGTTTTTCGGCGTCCAATGGTGCGCGGTATTGTCTCTAGCGGATGGCGATGCGCTCGAAGTGCTGTCCCAGGCCTGCAAGCACTGCGACGCCGCGAGATGGTTCTTCCGCAGGTTGCGCACGAGTGCCGCGGACTATCGCCATCGACGAGTTCGGTAGCTACCGGGTGGAACACCGCGAGGTGTTGGCTTCGGTCGAGCATCGTCGCTCGAAATATCTTCAGCTTGTATACCGATTGTGAAACCGCGCTGTGAGGGAGTGTTTCTTCCTATGTATCGCTGGATCGGTCGATCGGTACTGAGTTGATGAAAAATTCTGCTGCTTAATGCTCTTCGCAACGGACGTGGATGCAATGGGACCGAAATTGTGGTGAAGGGAAGATTTGGATTGCGCATGTGACATGTGTTGAGCAAGTTCATAACTGGGGGCTTGACTGTGGCAGTAGATCGATACGGCGGACGACGGCTGTTGCTCCGATGTTCGTAGCATTGCCGCGGACCTTCGCAGCGAGCGTCTCATCAACTGTGCCGGTCTCGAGGGACGCGATGAGCAGTGACAGGTAACCAGATTCGGCTTCCCATCCTGCAAAGTTACTTTCGGAGTGTGCGGTGAGAGCGTCGGCAATGTGGGAGCTGGCCCGCGTGAGGTCTCCGAACCCCATTGTCAAGTGTGCAAGATGATGGTGTACGACACCGTAGATGCTGGCCCACGTCAACACGGTGCTCTCGGCGTGGCTGCTCAGATAGTGGTAGATCTGTTTGCACAGCGGTGCTGCTGACAGCTGCGCAGCTGCTCGGCCGATTAATGTGAGTGTGGACAACCACATCGGGTCGATCGGAATGTCGCCCAGGCGTTCTGGCGTGTACCAGGAGAGTAGGTCCGCTGCCTCGTCGCGGGCACCGACGTCGATCAGTGCTACTGCCAATGCGGGGCGAAGGGTGGGGTTGTTATCAAAATTTGCGCGCATCATCGACGATTGGTCGACGACTTCTTGCAGGTTCCCTCGTAAGGTTCCGAACGCGGTCACTGCAGGGAGGAGTCGGCCATAGTAATTTTTGTCGGTGGGAGAGGGTGGGATCGCCCGAATTCGTTTCAGGCGTGCTTCACACTCGAGCAGACGTCCTGCGGCGAGATCGAGACCGAGACGGCCGTAGTTTACCAACCAATCGAGTTCGGGATTTCCGTTGATGTGGGCATCAGTGAGGGTGTCGAGAGTTGTTGCGGCACCTGTCAGGTCACCGGATTCGAGGCGTGCGCGCGAGAGCCAGACAGCGGTAGTCACGTCGCGCAGTATCGGTGCTCGTACGCTGACCAGGTTGTTGAGATCGGTCAGTGCGGTTTCGGTGAGTTTGCTGCTGTGGGGTGTTCGTAGTCCGATTAGTGCCGCGACGCTCACACGCGCGAGGAGCGGGCCGTCGCCGAGGTCTCGGGCTATACCGGCGGCGCGGGCAATCAGGTTGCCACTTTCGCGTGACTCGTCTTCCCACGCGTGTTCTATTACCAACTGTGTCAACAGGATTGCATATTCCGCCGTTAGGTCCCGGCCCGTTTGTACCATCGCTTTGCACATGGCATCGATAACGTTGACCCGTTCGATGTCGGCGGAGTATTGCTGGACGAACATCATTCCGTGGCGTTCGCTGGCTAAGACGGCCTCGATCTGTAGGGTGGGGTCGCCCAGGCGATTCGCCATAGTCAACGCGGACAACGCTATGACGCGAGCATTTGGATCCCGGGTAGCCCGGCGGGCGCGGCCGAGTCCGATCAGTAGGCGACACTGCTGTGGGGTGTTCTCCTCAGGTGGGCTCAGGGTGAGGGCGTGATTGTAGTGTGCGAGTGCATCTTCGTAGGCCCCGAGATTGAATGCGTGGTCACCAGCGAGGTGCGCGTAGGTGCGTGCATGTGGTCGATCGGAGAAGAGGCCTCGGCTGAAGTGATATGCCAGGCGCGCAGAATTATCGAGGCTATTGGGTGCGCGCCATTGGGCAAGAGCGTGACCGACTAGGGAATGCGTAGCTGCCCGGCGGCCGGGAGCGATACTGGAGTACACCACTTCCTGCACCAGTGGATGCCGCAATGTGATCGCGTCGTGTGTTTGCGCGGGTGGGTGGATGAGTTTCGCGTTCCACGGGGCAGGTCGGTCCGAATCGTCGTCTTGATTGACCAGATGCGCGTGCACGAGTTCGTCGAGAGCATCGGAAAATTCGATCTCGTCGATATTTTGGGCTGTCATGCGAAGGACATCGTGAGATATCGAGCTACCGATCACCGCGCAGAGCCGTAGCAATGACTGTGCTGTTGTACCGAGTCCGTGTTCCGTGCTGCGGATGAACTCGAGGATGGACGCCGGCGCTGAATCGTCGTCGCCTTGGGGGTTTTCGAGGATCGAGGTCAGGAAAAGTGGGTGTCCGTGGGTGCGGCGATGCAGTGCGACAGGGTCGAGTGAAGACCGATAGGCGTGGACGAGTTGCCGTACGTCCGCGATATCGAACTCGGTCAACGCAATTCGGTGTACGTTTCCCCGTCGTGTTGCGGTGTTGAGGGTCTTGTTCAGTTCCGGATCGTTCAGTGATTGGGTCCGTGCGGTGATGACGATGCACAGGGTGCTTGTCGAGCTGGCTTGCATGAGGTAGCGGAGGAGTGCATGGGTGGTGCTCGACGCCCACTGCAGATCGTCGATGACGATGATCGTCGGTGCTGACCGCGATGCTGCTGTGAGCCAGTGGTGGACAGCGGTGACTATCAGTGCTCGGTCGTCACCGCGGGTGTCGGCAGGTGCGAGATCGCCGTATCGGTTCGCGGCGCCCGGAATCAGCCGTAAAATTTCGGAGCCGTTTTCCGTCAACCACTGTCTGGCCCGGGCGACTCCCATTGCATCGAGTTCTCGCGAGGCGGCTTCGGCGAACGGTTCGAACGCGATGATGGCATCCTCGCTGCAGCTGCCGAAGAGAATGTCGAGGTGTCCGTGTTGTGCTCGCTTGAGTGCCTCGGTTACGAGGGTGGTCTTGCCGGTTCCTGCGTCGCCGGTGATGACCACGCATTGGCCGATTCCGAGCGCAGCTTCTTCCCATGCGCGGGTGATGGTGTCGAGTTCCATCTCGCGACCGATGGGCGTTCTGTGTGGTCTTGGTGGGCTGCTGCTCGTGCGGGAGTTCGGTTGCGCAGGATTCCTTTTGGTGTCTTGACGCAGTGCAGTGAGGAATAGTTGTTCGGTTTCGGGTGAGGGGGCGACGCCGAGGTTGTCGGACAATGCTTGTCGGCATCGTGTGGCCAGGTCGAGTGCCTGCGCTCGGTCTCCCAGGCCGAGGTATCCGCGCATTGCGTGGCGATATGCGCGTTCACGAAGCGGGTCGATGCTGATCAATGCCTCTGCGCAGTGGACGGCGCGATCGTAGGCACCTACCTCGATCGAGGCGGTGGCATCGATGTCCAGCGCTTGGATGCGTAATCTCTCGCATTCCGTCCGGACGTCGTCCGCCCAGGAGCCTGTCACTCCGCGCAAGACCGGTCTGGCGAGGGCTTTGTGCGCGTCGTGGGCATGGTCGGCGCGGATCGAAGTCGGTATGTCTTTGTTTTGGCAATGTGTTCGGATGGTTTCCAGATCGACTGCTACCGAATCCGGTAGTACGAACTGCACGTACCCGAGCCGTGAGCGCACGCTGTCCCCGGGGATGGAAGCGGCTTCCAGTGTGTCGCGCACTCGCGAGATCACGGTCCGTATTGTTGCGTTCCACGATTTCGGGCGTGTGTGCGGCCAGATGATCGAGGCCAATTCGTCTAGGGCGACGTCTCGGTATCGGTGGAGCGTGAGGTAGGCAAGTATTTCCACGCAACGTGGGCCTCCGATCGTTCGAGGGTCCACGGTGCGGGGGCCACATTTGATCGAAATGTCACCGATCACCTGAACGGTGATAGCGCCCAATTCGGTCATGGGATGAATGTAATCATATTGGCGGCCGCACCGTGCGAGTGATTCTTCGTCACCGAAGTGAGCTCAACTTTTTTCGAGTATTTTCGAGCTGCGTGCTTTGGATCCTCATGGTGCTGGGGCGGTGGCAGTATTGGTGGTCGGGAGCCTCTGCCCGGCTCGGAATGGGCACAAGCTTGGGGTAACGAAGCGTAGGCGGGTGAAGTTGGTTGATCTACGCGATGGGAAGGCTCTCGGACACTACGTTAGCTGCATGGCAAGGGAGGGAACGGGTCGAAGACGTGTAGCTTTGGCTGCGCGGTGGCTGTGGTTTTAGAGCGCAACAACTACTGCGACAAGTGCATTGAGGACTGTTGCGGAGACGGCGAAACTGTACGCGCCGGGCCGAGCAGCCCGAAAACGCGCGCCAACAACAGAAGCCGCCACCAGAGTGATCGCGGCGGAAGTCGCACACACGGCGATACCGGATTGAATGGGGAGTGCTTGCAACAATCCCCAGGCAGTGATCAGACCGAGAGGCAGGCCGGCCAGGATCTGAAGTGCCGTCTGTGCGCGGCTCCGTGAGCGTCGCTGCTTTTGCGACGTCATTGCTTGTCGACCACTTCGAGAAGCTGCATCATGCCGTGGTCCTCGTGGAAGAGGATGTGACAGTGCATGACGAATTGGCCGGTGAAGTCTTCGAACCGGTGTCGGATAGTGAGGGTGCCGAATGGGGGAAGCATTGCGGTGTCCCGGTAGTGCTGCTCGTCGACGGGTTCACCGTTGACTGCGACGACTTGAAAGTCGTTGACGTGGATGTGTACCGGGTGCGGCTCGTAGGTGCGGTTGACGAAATGCCACTCTTCGGTGTCTCCGAGCGTCATCGTTTCGTTCACCACGTGGTGGTCGAACGTGGTGCCGTTGATGTAGTACATGAAGTGCTCGATGTCGCCGGTGCCTCGCGGTTCCATCTCCTCGAAGACGAATTCGCGTCTGCGGTCGATGACGGCGTCTCGGAGGTCGTCGAAGGGTAGCAGCGCGTCGGGTAAGGGGTCCGGGTTCTGCAGGTTGCCTCGGGTAACCAGATTCAGCAACGGCATCGGTGCCGGGACCATCGATGAGTAGAAGGGTCCATATTGCTCCCAACTGAGCGAACGAAGTTGGTAGGTACCAGTATTGGCACCTTCGACCAGCGCATCGACTCGCCCTCCGGGAACGATTTCGACGATGTCGCGTGCCGCGACAGAGGTGAGTGCGTCGCCGTCGATGGCGATAATATGCATGGGGTGTTCGTCGAGTTGGAGCCGCAGGAAAAGTGAGCTGGCGTTGATGATGCGCCAGCGCTGAATTTCTCCCGGCGCGATCTCGGTCGTCGGTTGGAAAGTTCCGTTGACGAGGGTTTGCTGCAGGTTGTTCGAGCTTTTGTCGCCGGGGACCATTTCGCCGTCGGCGATTTCCGTCTGACTCAGCACGAGTAGACGCTCTGGTCGTCCGTGGACTCCGGGTATGTCGTCGAGTTCTCCGCGAACGATCAGGGCTCCGAACAGTCCGCCGAATACCTGTGTGTCGCTGAGGGTGTGCTGATGGGAGTGATACCAGTAGGTTCCGGAGGAATGGTTTGGCGGCAGATCGTAAGCGTAGTCGAATGTCGTGCCCGGTTCCACGGCCATCAGTACGTCATCACTCGGTTGCCGGGGCGAGACATGCCAGCCGTGGGTGTGGAGATTTGTCGGTTCTGCGATGTCGTTGATCAGCGATACCTCGATGCGGTCACCCGTCCGTACGTCCAGTGTCGGGCCGGGGTAGGTGCCTTCGTAGGTCACGGCACGGACGCGACCGCCGCCCAGTGCGACGTCCCCGTCGGCGACCCGCAGTTGTGTTCGGAGTAAACCGTTTTCGCTCGTTCGCACGCTGGGTTCGAACCACATCGAGTCGTGTGCTGCATCGCTGCGGGATGCGCAGGCGGTCAGCATCGGCGTCGAGAGCAGTGGAAGTCCGGCGAGCGCGGCCGCTCCGGTGAAAAAACGCCGTCGGGTGATCGGGTAGGTGAGAGGTCTGGCTTTAGCCATTGCCTGGCTCCTTGACGATGGTGACGGTGCGGGTGGTGGCCGCAAGCGGGTGTCCGGTCCAGGTGACATCGATCGTATGTTGGGTCTGGCCGTCACAAGCGAATACGACTGCTGCTCCGATGCCGGTGGGGCCTCCGGCAGGGACTTGATATGGCAGTTCATTCTGGATGCCGACCGGTAGCACTTGTCCGTCGAGTGAGAGCGATACCTCGGTGGCTGCCGACGCGCTCCAGCCCACGGTCACGATCGATCGGGCCGGTACAGCTTCCAGGCAACCGAACGTCGGGAGGATGGTGAAATCGGTAACCGTGACCACGTCGCTTGCCTCTGGTGACGATGCCTGAGTGGCCGTGGAGGCTGGAGTCGTCCGCGTCGGTATCGGTTGAAGTCCGTCACGACTATCGTCGGTGGCTGCGCATCCGCTCAGCGCGAGTAGAACTGCAATTGCAGTCGTAGACCTGCGTAGGCGGCGCATGTCGGTGGCTTTGCGCGCAGGAGTAGGCATCGATCGAGTCCACTTCGTCGGGTAGGAAGCTGATGCGGTTCAGCAAGTGCGGAAGAAGCGAAGTCGCCGCCCCGGAACGGCTTTCAGTGTCGCGGAAGAGTGCAACTATTCTGCATATACGGCGCCGGGCAATCGCCCTGGCTGTTCGGTCGAGAAAGCGAGACCTTGATACGCGCAGGACTGAACGTCGAGCGCGGCCCAATCGAATCGGCGCTCGCCGCGATGCCGAGTGGGCCGAGGAGGCGGCGGTTGCGCTACCTGACGCCAGGGATGGGAGAGGCACCTGCGGTGGCAGTGGTGCTGGATGCGGATTCGCCGTCGATGGCTGAGATCTGGGACACCCGCGCGCCTGCCTGCCGAACGCGAACCCTCCCGTGCAAGTGCTGATGGGAGAGGCGCTACCGCGGACTCGACGCGGAAAGCTGGACCATTAGGCTCTGGTGCGTCGTCACCGAGCCCTCCCTCCCCGTGTGCGTCGCCGCGGCCGGCATCGGCCAACGTGCCAGTTCCGGCGCCCGAAGTCGCAGTGGTGGTGACTGCGGCTGCGAGCGAATTCTCAGAAGCTGGACGAACCGAAGTTCGGAGCTGACGAACCGGGCGCCGGCGTGAGCAGCGGACCTTCCTGTGGTGTGATCACGGCGGTGTTCGCAATCGGTGTATCCAGATAGATGCCGGGCAAGTTCCACGTGGTGTTCCCGATCTTGATGGTGAAGTCGCCGTGCACGCGGTCCACCCTCTCTTTTGCGAGGAACGTGACCGATCGCTGAGGCGGAATGGTGGTATTGACCTGCTGTGAGTATCCGACTGTCTGCGACCAGGTGCGGCCGATCGACCCCGATACTTCGGCGTTGATGATCGAACCCAGCTTCGCCGAGACCTTGCCCGCGATGGCGATGTTCGAGGACTCCGTCTGGCTGTAGTTCACGTTGATCGACGATGTAACGGGCGATGTGGTTGCGTTGTTGATCGCGGTGTACACCTGGTGGTTCTCGCTGAAGGTGACTTCGTGGCTTGTCGGCGAGAAGCCGCAGCTGCTGATTCGAGTGTCCGCGCACAGAGATAGCAGGGTTTGAGCTTGCTTCTGTCCGTCACCGGGTCCGAAAGTGAGATTTGTTCCCGGGCTGTCGAGGAGCTGACCGATACGATCGTCGATTGTCGTGCACTCGACCGATGCGGCGCAGGCCAAGTATGACGTTGCGCCCAGCGGAGATTGGTGGAAGTGGAAGTCGTAACGGTAGGGAGGTTCGCCGGTGTGGGGGACGTTCGGGTCGTTGTCGGGCCACGCCTTGTAGACCGGGTAGACATCGCCGTCGGTGAACACATACGAGGATGCGGAGAAACTGGCGGACTGACCGGGCTGCAGTACCGAGCCGACGCCGGGTCCTCCCGACAAGCTGTCCCCACCGTTCAATCCGGCGAAGAAGGCTGCATTCTGGGTCAAGTTCTGGATTTCGAAGGATCGGCTCAAGCCGGACGTCGGGGGTGCCGGCTCTGCTGTCGCTGGGCCGGCCGACAATCCGAGCATCAGGATGGTCGCTGCTGTTACCGATAGCCCGGCTCGCGCGCTGATTCTGGTACCGAATCGCTTCATGAAGTGTTCCTCGATCGATGTGGGGCGAGCGCCGGATGGCGTCGTTGCGACTGAAGATAGAGAGAGAGTGCCTATATTTTGCAATTGGGTCAGAGAACGCGAACGCGATGTGCGTCAACTGAGCTATCAGCGCCATCTTGGCCGTTCAGGGCCGGGAGGAAGCTGATCGGTGTCCCGGTCTTTTCGGGCCGTCGGTGATGCTGGTGGGTCGGGTCGCTGCTGATTGGTGATGTACTCGGCGATGCTCGACAACGGTGCCTCATCTGCGGACGCAACAAGATACGACGGCGACAAAAATGGTTGCCCCACAGGAATGGTTGCCCCACAGGTACGTGCGGATATGTTCGGGAAACTCTTGCTGCAAGTATCGGGCCGAGACCCCTTTGCGGCTGTTGACCAACGTGGAGAGCTGAACGGTCTGCGGATAGTGAATGAGCAGGGGCACGTGATCGGATTCGCCGTTGAGCTCGGTGAGTGTTGCCCCGAACTTGTTGCGCACCTCTGCCGTGATCGTTTCGCACCGCGTCAGCATCGGGTCGGTGAAAGCCCCTCGCCGATATTTGGTGGCAAGAGCAAATGTGACTGTAGCGCGAGCGGGAGAGTGGTGGTGGGTGCGAGGTGAAACGGATTGTCATGGTCGAACTTGTACCCACGCCCGAACAGTTCGCGGCATTGGAGTCGACGTTGGTGGTGTGCAACGCCGTCGCCTACGAGGTTGCCGGGCTGGCGCAGTCGATGAAGCTGCGGTTGCGGCGGCCGTTGCAGGGTTGCGATGTATCCGATGGTGAAGTCGCGAGGATTGTCGGTGCAACCGTCGTTGTAGGTGTTGCGAAGGTTGTTGATGCCGACGCCCCCCGAACCGCGAATCTGATGAACGGAAATTACGGTCTTCCGGGGCCGAGCCGGCATGCCGCAGTCGCTGGTACCGCGATCGGGTTCCGGCCGAATGCTGCGCAACCTTTCGACGATCGTGGCGAAGAAGGACAACGCCGAACGTCCGCGTTCCATCGTGGTCGGGCCCCTGGCGAAGATCATTCGGCCCGTGCTCAAAGAGCTCGCAGTCGAGCGTGCTGGGGCCGGTCGACACCGCGCCGTACTACGCGCTTGAGGTCGAAGCCACCGCACTCGGAACCGTGGGTGGAAAAACATTGGGGCGAGGCGATATCGCCTCGCCCCAATGTTTTTCCTGCTGTAGTTACAGCGAGTCGAGTATCTTGATGACGTGGGCCGGTTGTGCCCCCGCGGTCGGGGAGTGCGCCGCGCGGTATGTCACCGGGCACGATTCGTAGACTTCTTGCAGTCCTGTTGCTAACCAGTCAGGTTGGCGATGCGATGCATACCGCAATGGTCCGCCGTGCTGGCGGGGGAATGCGAAACCATTTACCAGTGCCAGGTCGATGTCGGTTGCACGCGCGGCGACGCCGTCGGAGAGTACCCCTACGGTTTCGCTGACCATGGAAGCGATGACGCGTCGGACGATCGTCTCGTCGTCGAATTGCTTTGCCGTGATGGCTTTTCGTGTCCGCTCGGCATCGATCAGTGCCTCGACCTTGGGATCGGGGAGCCCTTTGCTGCTGCCGTCCGGGTACTTGTACCAACCGGCACCGGTCTTGCGTCCGAGTCGGCCTTCTTCACAGAGGAGATCGGGGATCCTGACGTATCTTTGCTGCGGGTCGCGGTTCGGCGCGAGACGTTTGCGACGTGACCATGCGATGTCCAGACCTGACATGTCTGCCACCGCGAATGGCCCCATCGCGAATCCGAAGTCGGTCAATGCTCGGTCGATCTGTTCGGGACTGCATCCGTCCTCTACGAGGAATTCGCATTGTGCTCGGTATGCGGCGTAGATGCGATTGGCGACGAATCCTTCGCCGACGCGTGCGCGGATACCGGTTTTGCCGAGACGTCGAACTACCGTCGACAGCGCCGCGATGACCTCGGGTGAGGTTTTCGCGGTTTCCACTACCTCCACCAGGCGGTTGAGATGGGCGGGGTTGAAGAAGTGCAGCCCGACGACTCTGGATGGATCGGCGACGACGGATCCGATGTCGTCAAGATCCAGGTACGAGGTGTTGCTGGCCAGGATTGCCGCGGCAGGCGCATGTTCGTCGAGCGCACGGAATAGTGTGCGTTTGACGTCGAGATCCTCGAATACCGCATCGATCACCAGATCGGCGTTGATCAGTGCCTCGATGAGAGTCGTCGTGGTGAACAGCGACGGTTCCTGCTCCGTGCGTCCGGCCTTCGCTGTTGCTGCAGCAACGGTCTGAACGGTCCGCTCCAGCGCGTCGATATTGGTATCGGTGACCGTGGTGCGAAAACCTGCGAGCACCAGTGCAGCTGCAATCGAAGCGCCCATCGTGCCAGCACCCACAACAGTCACCCGGTTCACAGGACGAGCCTGCGCGGTCGAGCGTAGTGCCTTCGCTGCGGCCCTCTCGGCGAAAAACAGATAGCGCAGGGAGGCAGCCTCTTCCGACTCACGCAGTCGGGTGAAAACCTCCCGTTCCGCAGTCAGCGCCACATCGCCGGGTTCGGTTGTCGCACGGTGAACGGCGTCGATCGCCTCGAGGATATGTGGTCGACTTTTGCCCTTCTTCGTCACGTGTGCGGACATGGCAGCGAGTGCATCCCGATCAGGTTCCGGCACAGATAGTTCCCGGAGAATTCGCTTCGAACCGGCGCGGGCGGCGGCGATCGCGTGTTCGACCAGGTTGTCATCGACGAGGGCGTCGAGAATGCCGAGCTCGTGGGCTTGATCGGCTTTGATTCTGGCTGCGGTACCGATCAGTTCCAAAGCGCTGGTTGCACCGACAAGGCGCGGCAATCGGACCGTTCCACCTGCGCCGGGAATGATGCCCAGCCCTACTTCGGGCAAACCGACGACAGCGGTGCGGTCGGCGATCCGGAGATCACAACCTAACGCCAACTCGAAGCCGCCACCCAGCGCGAGACCACTGATTGCCGCGACTACCGGCACCGGCAGTGATTCGATTTCTCTAATGACCGCGGGCAGTTGCGGTTCGGCTAAGGGGCCGTCGAATTCTCTGATGTCGGAACCGGAGTAAAAGTTCGCTCCGGACCCGGTGATGACCACGCCTCGTAGACCGTCGATGTCTCGAGCTTTGGCGAGTTCGGCAAGGAGCCCGCTGCGAACAGCATGTGAGCCTGCATTGACCGGGGGATTGTCGATGGTGACCACCACGACGTCGCCGTCGAGAAGGCTGGTGCAGATCGTCATGCGTGTTCCTGCCCCTCGGCAATAGCAATACGGACAAGCGCGTCCACTGCGCACACGCCGTGACCGGTCTTGTTGATCAGCAACGGATTGACCTCGGCTTCGAAGACGGCGGGGCCGGGGCGTTCGGCGATGGACGACAGCGCAACGATCGTATCGACGATTGCGTCGACGTCACCGTGGTCGCGACCACGGAATCCGCGGTAAAGCTCCAGTGCCGCAACCTCTTCGGTCATTTCCACGGCTGCTTCGCGAGAGGCCGGGGCGGTCCGGATGCTCCTGTCGCGATGGATTTCCGCCAGTTCACCACCGGCGGCAAGCATGACGATCGGACCGGCGTCCGGGTCGACCCGGTAGCCGACCAGAACTTCTCCGAGACCCGAGACCATAGGCTGAACCAGGATTCGTTGCACCTGCACATCGGGACGGTGTTCCGCTACGGACTGCACGATCCGCGCCACAGCGTCGCGTAATTGCTGTTCGTTGGCGATATGGAGCACGACGCCACCGACATCGGATTTGTGGGCAATTCTCGAATCGAGCACTTTGGCGACGACCGGGTACGGGAAGGGCAGGGTGTCGATCACGGGGTCTTCGAGGACATCGAGAACCAACGCCGGGGCATGCGGGATCGACAGTGTATCGAGGAAGCCGTAGGCCTCGACCTCGTCGAGGATTCGGGACGGGGAGTTCTCGTCAGGCCGGGCTGCGAGCGGGGGAGTTGTGTGTGGGGTACGGCGCCGGAACGTCGCAGCAACCACGTCGGCACACGCCTCGGGGGTGCGGAACGCCGGAATGTTCTTGTCCGCGAGCAATGTCAGCGCATCGGGGGCGTCCGGCACGATGAATGCGGCGAGCGGGGTGGGGGCGTCCTTGCTGTCGATGAGCGCACGCAACGCCAGTTCCGGGTTGAATCGCGCGGACGAACCGATCACCGCGATGAGCAGATCGAATTCTCCGCTGCTGAGCAGAACGTCCAGTGCCTGGCTCATCACTTCGTACTTGGTGCCGGCCAGCGTCACGTCGACGATTCGGGCGGGGGACGCGTCGACACCTCGGCGTGCGAGCTCTGCGAACGTCTCGTCCGATGCCCGCTGCACGTCGATACCTCGGACGCCGAGCTGGTCGACGACCATCGCGGCACCGCCGCCGGTGGTGGTGACGACACCGACACGGGGCGGCGGAGAACCGGCCGGCCGAATGGGTAGACGCGCAGCTAGGGCGGCGCATTCGAGGAGTCCTTCGACGGTATCAACACGGGCAATTGCGTTGTCGGCGAAGAACTCTGCGGCGACGTCGTCGGCGCCGGCGAGTGCTCCGGTGTGTGAGACGGCGAGTTCGGCAGCGGCGTCGGAGCGCCCCAGCTTGTAGACCGTTACCGGCTTGCCGCGTTCGGCAGCTCCGCGGGCAAAGTCTCGTAGTTCGTCCGCGCCGCGAAGGTTTTCGAGGAACAGTAGGTAACTCGTTACTGCGGGATCGTCGAGTGTCGCGGTGCACAGTTCGCCGACGGAGAGGTCGCATTCGCCGCCGGTGGAGACCAAGCCGGCGAAACCGATGCCGCGGGCCTTGCCTCGCGAGGCCAGTGCTCCGATCATCGAACCGGACTGGGACGCGACGAAGGTGGAGCCGCCGGGTAGGTCCTTCTCGGCGAAGGCCGCATTCGCGGTCAAGACCAGGCCGTTGTTGGGGTTGGCGACACCGAGGCTGCTCGGGCCGATCAGGCGAACGCCGCAGGTGCGGGCGGTCTCGATGAGGCGTCGTTCGCGTTCCGCCCCGGCAGGCCCGCTCTCGCTGAAGCCGCTGGCCAGCACGGTGGCCACGGTGACCCCGAGGCGTCCACATTCTTCTACCGCTGCGACTGCGGTGTCGGATCCCGTCATGATGAACACGTGCTCGGGGACCTCGGGAAGGTCGGTCAGGGATGGCCAGGCTTTTTCGCCTTGCACGATGTCCCGGCGAGGGTTGACCGGGTAGATCCGGCCGGCGTAGCCGCTGGCTCGTAAGAAGCGCAGCGGGCGGCCGGTTGTCTTGCCGGGGTCGTCGGAGGCTCCGACCAGTGCGATGGACGATGGCGCCAGGATTGCGTGGGACAAGTCCCGTACGGCTGGGGCGGTGAGGTGATCGATGGTCATGGTCAGCCTTTCCGCTGGCTGAAGCGGCGTCCGAATACGTTTTCGGCGATGCGGTTCTGCAGGATCTCGATGGAGCCGCCGGCGATCATCCAGCCGCGGGTACGACGGAAGCAGTATTCGACGAGCGATTCCTGGCTGTAACCCGTTCCGCCCATGACCTGTACGGCTTCGTTGGCTGCGTGGAAGCCGGCTCGGTTGGAGGCGAGTTTCGCGGCGGCGGTGTTGTAGGCGCTGGGGAGGCCCTTGTCGTCGAGATCGGTGACCGCGCGGTAGAGCAGCAGTTGTGCGCTGTCGAGTTCGACGGCGCAGTCGGCGAACTTCCATTGCAGGCCCTGGAATTCGCACAATGGGCGGCCGAACTGCTCGCGGTCGAGTGCGTAGTCACGGGCAATGTTGAAAGCGTGGCGGCCCAGTGCCAGTGCGCGGGTGGAGTTTCCGAGTCGCTCGACGTTGAAACCGCTGATCTGTTTCTTGAAGCCGCCTTCGCCGAGGAGAACGTTTTCCTTGGGGATCCAGCAGTTGTCGAAGTAGAGCTGGCACCATTTCTCGCCGCTCATGAATTCGGTGGGTTGGCCGAAATTCAGGCCTTCCGCTCCGCGCTCGATGAGGACCGAGCCGATTCCGCCGGTGCCAGGGCCGAAGCGGACGTAGATGAGGAAGAAGTCTGCGTCGACGCTATGGGTTCCGAAGATCTTGGTGCCGTTGATCAGGTAGCCGGCGCCGTCTTCCTTTGCGGTGGTGGTCAATTCGGTGACTGCGGATCCAGCGCCGGGTTCGGTCATGCCGAGACCGATGAGTTTTTCGCCGGAGAGGAGACCGGGGAGGAAACGTTCGCGTTGTTCGGTGCTGGCGTATTGCGCGAAGGTGCGGATTGCCCCGAAGTTTCCAGCTTGGACCAGGTCCGCGGCAGTGGGGCAGTGCAGGGCTACTTCGTAGATTGCTTGCACTGCGCTCATCAGGTCGCCGCCTTGGCCGCCATGCTCTTCCGGAATCGTGATTCCGATCAGTCCCTGTTCAGCGAGCATCTTGTTGAGTTCGCGATCGAGGCCGTGATGATGGGCGCGTTCGAGAGCTCCTGCAGCCAGTTTTGTGGCGGCGAAGCGACGTACCACCTCGGCGAATTCGCGGTGCTCGGGGTTGAGGGTGAGGTCCATGGGTTCTCCTTGGAGTCGAGAGACCCCGAGTACTCGTACTCAAGGTCGATCTTCTGAGACGTCGGAATGAATACCGAAATGCGCTTGCGCGCACTAAGCGGCCTACCGACTTCGTTCATGTCTGTCCGCATCAGTGGGCGTTCTGGGCGCCGAGAATCGGTTCTCGCCGATTTTTGCCTGTTTTCGAGACGTCTGCGGAGGACGTAGCAGGCACTTCGGTAATCGCGACCGTGTGCCGTGTGCCGTGTTTGAGCTACGCGAGTCCCTCGTAAAGGGATTCGGCGCCTTCGTTATCGAGGCTGAGGTTGACCGTGTAGGTGTAGCGGTCGCCTCGGTAGTAGGACTCGACGTAGTCGATCGGCTTCTTGTTCGGTCCGAAAATGACGCGAGTGACTGTGAGTACCGGTGCTCCCTGAGGCAGATCCAGTCGCGCTGCAATCTCCGGGTCGGCGATGTCGGCTCGGATGGATTGCCTTGCGCTGGTCAGTTCGATGCCGGATTCGACAAGAATGGTCATCAGCGAGTCACGTTCGAGGTTGACTTCATCGATCAGGTTGCCGACCTTCTCAGGAAGATGATCGACGCTGTACGCGAAAATCTGGCCATCGAGATGGCGGGTACGGGAAACTCGGACGACGTGCCCGACATTGAGTCCGAGGGCGGAGCGAACTCGCTCCTCGACGGGTGCATGTCGTTCGATCCGAACATCCTTCACTCCGGAACGTTTGGTCTCTTGCATCAATTCGGACAATGATCCGTTGAAGTGTTGGCCGACCTGTGCCGCGGCGGCAGGTAGAACTCGAGTTCCGCGGCCGCTGCCCCGGATCACCAGCCCTTCCGATACCAGTACTCCGACTGCCTGGCGAGCAGTGACCCGACTCACCGAGTAGGTGGACATGAGCTGCGGCTCTGATGGAAGAGTTGAGTCGACCGGGTATTCGCCCAAGAGGATCCGGCGCCGAAGCCTGTCGGCTAGTTGATGGTAGAGCGGCAGGGCTGCATCAGGATCAAGGGCAGAGGTGCTCATGAATACTCCTGATTGGTCAACGCTCGAACTTCGATTCCAGGCCGAGGTAAGGCCCGAGATACCTGAGTTCGCATTGTAGTGCCGAATGTACTCCGAAGGAAAAGCCACGGGTTTCCTCTTATTCTCCCATGATCACCGAATGGGTCCGAGCCTGCGTCAACGGCCGCGACCGGCGCGTGTCGCCTCGCAGCTAGTCCGACCCGGCAGCGTCGATGCCTGCCATGTCCTCGTACAGCTTGATCAGCGCAACGCTGTCGAGTTGGCCGAGTCCCTTTGCGCGCGCGGCTTCGAAGATCTGGTGGATTGCTCCTGCCGCCGGCATCGCAAATGCCGAGTCGTGGGCCACGGTCAGCGCGAGTCGGAGATCCTTTTCCGCTAGGTAGAGGGCGAATCGCGGGCTCAGGTCGCGGTCCAGGACATAGGGGATCCGCTTGGAGAAGTGGAAGGATCGGCCTCCTGACTGGTTGATTACGTCGTAGAGACGCTGTGCGTCGAGTCCGAGCTTGCGGCCGAGTGCGAACGCTTCGACTGCGACCGCGACGTTCCCCATCGCCATCGTATTGTTCACGATCTTGATGGCCTTGCCCTTTCCTACCCCGCCGACATGCTGGACGATGCCGATGGCATCGAGGAACGGCTTCGCTACGTCGAGGTCGGCATCCGAGGCTCCGACCATGAGGACGAGTCGACCGTCGCGGGCCTCCGGAGGGCCTCCGGAGACGGGGGAGTCGATGACTCTCACGTCGTGCGCGACGGCTTCTTCGGCGATCTCTTCGATGGTGGAAGGCAGCGTGGTACTCAGATCGATGAGGATTTTGCCTCGGAGCTGGGACAGTAGTCCGGATTCGAGGACTGCGGCGCGCAAGGTTCGGTCATCGGGCAGGCTCGTGAAGACGACCTCGAGGGATGCAACCGATTCGTCGGTCATCGTGCTTGCACCTTCATCCGTCAGACGTGCCACGGCTGCGGGGTCGAGGTCGCGAACGAATGTCTGGAAACCGGCCGTTACGAGGCGGTGGGCGACCGATCCGCCCATCGCTCCGAGCCCGATGATGCCGACTGAGGACGTGATGGTCGAATCGAGAGCGGTCGTGTCGTTCTGTTCCGAGATCTGTTGGGAAATCGTCATTGTGGATCCTATCTATCCGTAGTAACCGATGATCGTTTTCAACTGGCTGTATGCGCGGAGTGCCTGCACACCCTTTTCGCGGCCGATACCGCTTTTGCGGTAGCCACCGAAGGGCGACTCGACGCCTGCGCCGCCGTACCGATTGATGAAGACCTGCCCGGCGCTCAAGCGCGTCGCCGCACGGTGAGCCGTAGCAAAGTCGCGGGTGAAGATTCCCGCGGAGAGGCCGTATTCACTGTCGTTCGCGATCTGAATCGCTTGCTCGAAGTTCGAGAACCGCAGAACCGATTGGACGGGACCGAAGACCTCTTCCTGCGCGATGGCCATGTTGTTGTCGACGTCCGTGAGGACGGTGGGCTGCACGTAGAAGCCGCCGGGAAAGTCGGGTACATGGGCGATGTCGCCGCCGGCGACTATTCGAGCTCCATCGGAGACTGCACCCCGGATTTTGGACAGGACCTGCTCGACCTGCGCAGCAGAGGACAGCGGGCCGAGATCGGGGTCGTCGAGCCCTCGGCCGGGCCGGAGCGGAGAGACCTTGTTGACGAGCCGTTGCACGTACTCGTCGTGGACACTTTCATGGACGAGTACTCGGGTACATGCAAAGCAGGACTGGCCGGAATTTCTGATGATCGCGTTGGCGCCGGCGTCAACTGCCGCGTCGAGATCAGCGTCGGCCATCACGATCAGAGGCGACTTGCCCCCGAGCTCGAGATGCACCGGAACCGCTCTTCGGGCTGCGGACGCCATGACGTGCGTGCCCGTGTTCACCGATCCGGTAAAGGACACATGGCGCACTAGGGGGTGGCCGACAAGTGCGGCTCCCGTCGATTTACCAAGGCCGACAACGATACTGACAACCCCAGAGGGGATCCCGGCCTCGTCGGCCAGTCGTCCGAATTCGAGTGCGGTCGACGGGGTGAGCTCCGAAGGCTTGACGACCACAGTGTTCTTCGCAGCCAGGGCGGGCGCAACACCTCGGGCCAATTGGCTCAACGGCGCATTCCACGGTACGACTTGTCCGACGACACCGTAGGGCTCGTAGCGGGAGAACGAGAAGACGTCGTCTTCGGTGGGGAACACCTCCCCGCCGGTCTTGTCGCACAACGCGCCATAGAACTCGAAATACCGTGCAGCGGTGTCGACGTCCGCCTTCGCTTGTCGTAGTGGTTTGCCGGTATCGAGACTCTCCAGATGGGCAAGGCGCCCCTGGTTGGTCCTCAGCAACTCCGCCAGGGTGAGGAGCTTGCGAGCGCGTTCGAAATCTGTGATCGATCCCCATGTGTCGACCGCGGTATTGGCGGCTTCGACCGCTTGGTCGACGAGGGCTGCCGAACAACCCGCGAGGGTGTAGAGATGCGCGCCGGTTGAAGGGTCTATTTGGTCGATGGGGGCGTCATCGCCGTCCATTGCCTGGCCGTTGATCCAGGCGGCGCCTTGGACCGCCCGCAGCTGCTGCACGCCTGTCATAGTCACTTCCCTGTGGTGGATATCGATGTAATAAGAACGGAAACTAGAACGTCCTAACGTTAGCATGTTTGTGGCGCCGGCAACATCTTCCGGTCGTTTTACTGGCCTTTTAGGTGGAATTACGACCAATGGGCTCGAAGCTTGACCGTACGTCCTAACGTTGATACCTTCGTGACTGGCATCACGTTCCTTCGTAGTTCGGATGTTGTGTGAAGGACCCGTAACCGCGGGTGGCTTCCATTCGGTGCTACGCACGATCCGTTCGGCAACGCCTCTTCGGCAGGGCCGGCTTCTGCCCAGAAACTTTCAGTGAGAGACTCCTTATGAGGTTCCAATGACTGCAATCAAATCCATGACTTCGTTGTCGACCAAGGAACGCGACAAGGAAGTCAGACGCGTCGTAGCGTCGAGCTATTTCGGCAGCATGCTCGAGTACTACGACTTCCTGCTCTACGGCACAGCAGCAGCGCTGGTGTTCGGCCCGGTCTTCTTCTCCAACCTCTCACCCACCGCTGCGACCATCGCCTCACTCGGCACCTTCGCAGCGGGTTACCTTGCGCGGCCGTTCGGTGGGATCGTCTTCGGGCACTTCGGCGATCGGCTGGGCCGAAAATCGATGCTGATGATCTCGATGTCGATGATGGGCGGAGCATCGGTCCTGATCGGATTGGTTCCATCGGCAGAGATGATCGGCTCCTGGGGTGCAGTCCTGCTGATCCTGCTGCGCCTGATTCAGGGAATCGCCATCGGAGGTGAATGGGGTGGGGCTGTCCTCATGTCGCTCGAACATGCAGACCCGAAAAAGCGCGGGTTTCTGACCTCCTTCACCAATGCAGGCGCTCCCTCCGGATCCCTTCTGGGAACGCTCGTCATGGGCGCCGTCGCGTGGCTCCCCGAGGAAGACTTCATGTCCTGGGGCTGGCGAATCCCCTTCCTACTCTCCGCAATTCTGGTGGCACTCGGCCTGTTCATCAGAAGCCGAGTCAGCGAGAGCCCGATCTTCGTTGCGGCGCTCGAGAAGGACAAGGATGCACCCAAGCGTGAAATGCCCCTTCTCCAGATTCTCAAGAAACCCCGAGTCCTGGTCATCGTCACCTTCTCTTGCGTCGGCCTCTTCGCGCTGAAGGCCACCTTCTCGACCTTCGGCATCACCTTCGCGGTCAATGGTGGAACAGAACGCTCCGACACTCTGTTCGCCTTCGCGGTAGCACAGTTCATCGCTATCTTCGCAGTCCTCGCCTTCGCGCGGATCTCCGACCGGTTCGGTCGCCGCCCCGTCATGGCAGCCGGTCTGGCCATCTACATCGCGATGTCGTTCCCCATTTTCGCTCTACTCGGATCCGGCACGAGGGCACTGGTTACGCTCGCGTTCGTGATGGCGTTTCTGTGCCACGCCGCGGTTTACGGGCCCATGGCGGCGTACGTATCCGAGCAGTTCCCGACATCCTCGCGTTACACCGGTTCGTCAGTCGCTTTCCAGACAGGATCGATCGTTGCGGGACTGAGCCCGATGGCTGCAGCCGCCTTGTATGCCGTCAGTGGAAACTCGACAACGACGTCATTCTTCATGATGGGCATCTGCGCCATCAGCTTGGTCGCACTCTGGCGGGCATCAGAAACGCGCGACAACGACCTCACACGGTGAGCGCAGAAAGCGAAATGTAGTACTTCCTCAACATTGGCCGTTATCCCGGGCGGCTGCGATGCAGGCCAGTTCGTATACGCGAATTATGTTGGGGTCGAGCTGATCCGGAATAGCCGCGGAAAATTGAAACTAAGGACAATCCATTGACCCAGCAACATTTGACCCCAGCTCAGGAAACGCGGGGTGGATTAGCGCAAGACAAAGTCAGAAAAGCCATCTGGATCGGTGGAGTCGGATCAGCGATCGAGTACTTCGATTTCACGGTTTATGCGTTTTTGGCTACCACCATCGCAGTAGTGTTCTTTCCCTCGTCTGATCCTGCAACTGGACTTCTTCTAGCGCTTGCGGTGTTCGCTGCGTCGTTTGTGTTCCGACCCATCGGCGGCTTGGTCATCGGCCACATCGCCGACAAGTATGGACGTAAACCTGCGTTGATCATCGCTGTCGGCGGGATGGGAATTGCCACAGCGAGCATCGGATTCCTCCCCAGTTACGAGACTGCGGGTGTCATTGCTCCCATCCTGCTTGTCACGGCGCGAATTGTTCAGGCCCTCGCGGCGGGTGGTGAAATGGGCGGCGCCGGAACGTACGTAGCCGAGGCTTCTCCGCCAGAGAAACGCGGATTTGTCACCAGCACGACGATGCTGGGCTTGATGATCGGCACACTTCTCGGTGCGTTCACTGTTGCGATGCTCAATTTGGCACTGACATCAGAGGAACTCGTTGACTGGGGGTGGCGTCTGCCGTTCTATCTCTCTGTCGTCTTCACGCTGATAGCTCTCATTTTCCGGAAGAAAATGGAAGAGTCGAACAAGTTCGAAGACCTCGAAGAGCGGCAGGTGACCAAAGCGCCGGCAGTCATCCTGTTCCGACTTCACTGGAAGATTGTCCTGCTGACGACCATGATCGCGCTGACCTCCCAAGCTTCGTACTACCTGGTCTTCACGTATTTGGGGACGTACTTCACCCGGGCAGAGCTCGTGGACTCGTCGACCGCGGCCATAGCGACTACGTGCACTCTTGCCATCGCAACTTTGATGATTCCTGTCTGGGGCAAACTCTCGGATCGGGTTGGCCGTAAACCGATTCTTATCGGCTCCGTTGGCTTGACCCTGCTGTTGATTTACCCGCTTTTCATGTTCATGGGAACCGGCCCAGTCTCAGCCATAATCGGTCAGATCGTCTATGGCCTGCTCGTTTCAGCCCACCTTGGCGTGCTAGTCGCAGTCATTTCCGAGCTCTTTCCCACCAACGTCAGAAGCACCGGCTTCTCCATGGGCTTCAACTTCGCAGCCGTTCTCGGTGGCGGCACAGCCCCCTACGTATCGACCTGGCTGATAGAAGAAACCGGGAGCCTTCGATCTCCTGCATTTCTCATCATGCTGATGGCGTCCATTTCCCTTATCGGTGCGCTTCTCATCAAAGAGTCCAAAGGTAAGGAACTGCAAGGCTGATTCGGAAGCCCTTGTGCAGTAAGTGGATTGGAGCATCTCGGACGGCCGGTGATGCAGCGACAGAAACCATCAACAGGGAAGCGGAAGTGCGATGTCAGACATCAAGACACTCGAATCCATCGGGGTAGGTGATGGATATGCCGATGTGCACCAACCTCATTCGTGATCGGCACTACCCGATCCCTGTCAAGCACCTCAAGCGGAAAGTGATGCCGTCATGAGCGATCCCTTCGAACTCTTTGCCATCAGACTCGGCCACGTCGACCGGCCCGCTCGCGACAACTTCCTCAACGGCCCTGCCCGCGAGGGAACGATGCGCATGGACTTCGACATGTGGCTGGCCCGCAACGATGAGCGGGTCGTGGCCATCGACACCGGTTTCAGCACCGAAGCAGGGGCCCACCGCCGCCGCACCCTCGAGCGGAGCCCGCAAGACGCCGTGCGCGAACTGGGCATCGACCCCCGGGAGGTTACCGATGTAGTTGTGACGCACCTGCATTACGATCACGCCGGCAACCTCGACCACTTTCCCGCTGCGCGTATCTGGGTGCAGCAAGCAGAGGTTGCCTACGTCACCAGCGATGCGATGCGTCACCCCGAGTTGCACCACTTCTTCGAAGCCGACGACGTCTGCAGCCTTCTACAGCAGTCCTTCAAGGGCCGTGTCAACCAAGTGGCGGGGGAAGCAACCGTCGCAAAGGGTATGGAGCTGCACCTCGTGGGCGGACACACTCCTGGCCTTCAGATCGTCAGGGTGCTCACGCGACGGGGATGGGTTGTCGTGGCCTCCGACGCACTTCACTACTACGAGAACTTCGAGCGTCGCAATCCCTTTCCAGGGATCGTCAATGTGCCGCAGATGATGGACGGTTACGATCAGATCTTGCACCTGGCAAGCGATGTCGATCACATCGTGCCCGGTCACGATCCGCAGGTGATGAAGCGCTATGCCGAGGATTCAGCGGGGTTGCCAGAGGGCATCGTCGCTTTGCACCACGATCCGGCCGAAGGATAACCCGCACCCTGAGCGTGGCCACACTGTGCTCACGTTCGCTGCCGCGGATCAGCTCTCAATGGTCACGACAGAGTCATGAGCGGTGAGCGAAGCATTTTGGGGACCTTTCGAGGATGCTCTGGTGGAGAAGGAAGTCAGCCCATCTGCGCCGCTGGAGTCATCAAAGGGCGCAGTGACATCTCTCGTCATGGTTGTCGAACAGGAGACGCGCCAACATAATTCGATGTCAATAGTGGCCGGAACAATTGTTGAACAGCGAGCAGACGAAGGACACGCAACGTGCCAAGAGTAGAACCCGCAGCCAGGGAAGGAGCAATCGCAGACCGATTGCGAACCCGGCGCGGCGGCCATCTGACCCCACTCGACGATGCCCTGCTGCACAGCGAACCGTTCGCCGACGGCTGGAACAGCCTCCTCGCCGCCGTGCGCAGCCAGATGAACCTACCGGGAGACCTACGCGAACTGGCGATCAGTCGGGTCGCCGACCTCAACGACGCCGACTACGTGTGGCACGCACACGTACCCCTGGCACTGAATGAAGGGTTGACCGTTGAACAGGTTGCGGCCCTACGCGAAGGCGCTGACACTGCACCCTTGACCGAGTTGCAATTACTGGTGCGGACCTACACCGACGCGATGACCCGCACGATATCTGTGAGCGACGAACTCAGCGACCGAATACACGCCCTGCTGGGCACGGAGCAGTTCGTCGAACTCACCGGCACCATCGCCGCATACAACATGGTCTCGCGGTTCCTAGTCGCCCTTGACATCGGCCAGATCCAAGAAACCGAAGGAAGCGAAATCACAGCATGAGCGCACGTCTGGAAGGCAAAGTCGCGATCGTCACCGGCGCCGGTAGCGTCGGACCGGGCTGGGGCAACGGGCGCGCCGCCGCAGTCAGATTCGCAGAGGAAGGCGCCCGGGTCTTCGCAGTCGACCTCCACGCTGAGGCGCTCGAAGAGACCGTGGCGCGGTTCGGCGGCCGCAACGACGCCATCGTGCCGTTTCAATGCGATGTCACCGACACCGACGCGGTGAGCGCCATGGTCGACGAATGCCGCAGTACGCTCGGGGCGATCGACATCCTGGTCAACAACGTCGGAGGATCCCATCCGGGTGGGCCGGTGGAGATGTCCGAAGAAGACTGGGGCCGTCAGCTCGAATTGAACCTGACCACAACCTATTTGACATGCAAGCATGTGCTTCCGCACATGAAGGACGTAGGTTCTGGGGCCATCGTCAACACCGCGTCGACCTCAGGTATCCGATGGACGGGGTCCGCACAGGCGGCGTACGCAGCCTCGAAGGCTGGTGTCATCGCGTTCACCCGGTCGGTGGCAGTCCAGCATGCGCCGTTCGGAATACGCGCGAACACCGTCGTTCCCGGCCAATTGCACACACCGATGGTCGAGGTCCGCCTGGCGCGTCAGCGCACTGGGGGAGACGTCGACGAGCTCCTCGAGCAGCGCCTGGCACGGATTCCCCTCGGCTTCATGGGCGACGGCCGCGACACAGCAAACGTGGCGCTGTTTCTCGCTTCCGACGAGGCACAGTTCATCACCGGCACCGAGATCGTCGTAGACGGCGGCATGTCAGCCCGCTGCGACTGAACAGGTTGAACACCAACGGCGAGCCTCCCCGCGGCTGAGTGGAACCCGCTTCAGTCAGATTGCAGCTGCCGCCCGTGTCGGTATAGGAGCGGGAGTTGGCGGAACCACAACACTGTTCATCATCGTCGGTGGGATGCCCACCGAAGATTTGTATCATCTACTAGCACAACATGTCCCGGAGTCTATTCGATGAAGATCCCGATCCCGAATAGCTTCGCAAACGCTCTGCACGACCGAACATGCCACCAATAGGCCCGTATCGACAATCCAAGGAATCTGTCATGAACGACGTTGTCATCTGTGAACCCCTCCGCACACCGGTAGGCCGCTTCGGCGGTGTCTTCCGCGACATCGCACCGGAAGACCTCGCTTCCACCTTGATCACCGAACTCGTCTCGCGTACCGGAATTTCCGGTTCCGATGTGGACGACGTGATCTTGGGGCAGGCATCCCCGAGCGGTGAGGCCCCGGCCATCGGCCGCATTGCCGCGCTCAATGCTGGACTCGGCATCGATGTCCCCGGCATGCAGGTGGATCGGCGCTGCGGATCCGGTTTGCAGGCGATCATCGCGGCAGTCATGCAGGTTCAGTCCGGCGGTAGCGATCTGGTTCTCGCCGGCGGCGCCGAGTCCATGAGTGCGGCCGAGTTCTACGCCACCGGAATGCGTTGGGGTGTCAAGGGTGAAGCCGTGGCGCTCAGTGATCGTTTGGCCCGCGCCCGTGTCACTGCCGGCGGCCGCGATTTCCCGGTCCCTGGCGGCATGATCGAAACCGCAGAGAACTTGCGGGCAGAGTTCTCCATCAGCCGCGAGGATCAGGACGCATTAGCCGTGCAGTCTCATCAGCGCGCAGTCGCCGCCCAGAAGAATGGCGTCTTTGCCCAGGAAATCGTTCCGGTCTCCGTTCCCCAGCGCAAGGGTGATGCACTCCTCGTCGACACCGACGAGCATCCGCGCGCCGACACCTCGATGGAATCCCTTGCCCGCCTTCGCCCCATGCGCGGCAAGATCGATCCCGACTCTACCGTCACGGCCGGCAACGCGAGCGGTCAGAACGACGGCGCGGCACTCGCCATCGTCACCACCGCCGAGAAGGCACGCTCACTCGGTCTGCGTCCCCTTGCCCGCCTTGCCAGTTGGAGTGTTGCCGGTGTTCCGCCCCGCACCATGGGCATCGGCCCCGTTCCGGCGTCGGAGAAGGCACTTGGCCGCCTCGGCCTCACCTTGGCGGACATGGACGCCATCGAACTCAACGAAGCCTTTGCCGCACAGGCACTTGCAGTTCTGCGCACCTGGAAACTCGAAGCCGACGACCCCCGAATCAACCCCAACGGCTCCGGCATCTCACTCGGTCACCCTGTAGGTGCGACCGGCGGACGAATCCTCGCCACTCTGCTGCGCGAAATGGATCGACGGGAAGCCCGCTACGGCCTCGAAACCATGTGCATCGGCGGTGGCCAGGGACTGGCTGCCGTGTTCGAACGAGTCTGATGTGTTGCCGCGCCGACGGTGCACTTGTCGCGCGGAGCTGACGTCCGCCGATTCTCCTGTGCAGGTTGATGACCCGACCACATCCTGGTTGGCCGAGGTGAATGATTGCCGGAAGTCGTCCTCGATCGGGGTCGGACTCAGGCGAGCGTTCTGTCTCAAGTTTTTCGGGGAAGTTGGCTGATCTTATCCCTTCCCGCGAATTCTTCGACTGAGAGCGTGAGTGGAAGCATCGAGAGGAAATCACGGGTTGTGGGATTGTCGGATTAGATCATGACGTCTATTTCGGTATCGCCTGCGGTGAAGCGCACGACGGTCCCTTTGACCATGCCCACCTCGATTGCCGGGTCGGCAGAACTGCTCGCGGACGAAGGAACCGATGTGTTCGGCAGCGGGAAGCGTCGAATTCGAGGTGGAAGGTTCGAGGGGTGTCGCGTATCCGGTGACGGCGAACACGATGGCCAATGTTCCTGCGATGAGGAGCTTTTGTCGCAGGGGTTCCTTCATTCTCGTTTGCAGTTCACAGGTTCGGCGTGGTGAACGGCTCATCGCCTGCCGGTCGCTAAGCGGGTGAGTTCGCAAGGGGCAGCGCAGTAATGCGGGTGTGGCCGGAGTTTTGTTCGCGGCCACACCCTCAACTCCTAGCCTAGACGAGGGTTGCGATGTCGATGACGAACCGGTACCGAACATCGGAGGCAAGGACGCGTTCGTATGCGTCGTTGATGTGATCGGCGGCGATGAATTCGGTTTCGGGAGTGATGCCGTGCTCAGCGCAGAAGTCGAGCATTTCCTTAGGTCTCGCGGATGCCGCCGATCGCCGACCCGGCGAAGGAGCGGCGCCCCAGGATCAGCGAAAACACGTTCACCGGAAGCGGTTTCGACGGTGCGCCGACGTTCACCAGGGAACCGTCGAGTGTCAGCGACTGCAGGTAGGAGCTGATATCGATTTTCGCGCTGACGGTGTTCACTTTCAGATCGAAGGTGTCGGCGAGATTGGTGAACGTTGTCGGGTTACTGGTGGCGTCGAAGTGATCGGCGCCTAGACGCAAGCCGTCGTCCATTTTGCGTAGGGTTTGGGACGGGACGGCGACGTCGGCGCCCAGTGCGCGTGCGATCTGGTCTGCCATGTGGCCCAGCTGGCCACTGACTCCGGGATGCGCTTGCCGAATCCCGGATGGCATCACCGTACTGTCGTGGTCTACCCGGGTGTAGTACCCGTACGTCGCCGAAGTCTTTGTTGGACAGGTTGGCTCGGCCCGACAACGTCGATAAGCGTGCGACCGAACGTGTTCGTTGTGTCGACGTATGTGGGGTTTACACTGCGCTTATCGGGCTGGGGACTACCCGGCGCGACTGGCGTGGCCGTGCGCAGGAATCGCTTCAGTTCACAGAGAACGGGCGATCGATTCCGCCTGGGCCCCCAGTTTGGCCAACCGTAGGTCCGCGAATGGAGTGAGAACACCGCCCATTCTGTTCGTTACGAAGGCTAGGGACAAGCCGGTCTCCGGGTCCGCGAATGCGCCCGATCCGCCGAGGCCGTAGTGTCCGAAGGCGTGCACCGATTGACTGCGTTGGGCAACGAATGCCGAGTGGTAGCCGAGTCGCCAGTTCATCCGGATTCCAAGGACGTAGTCACGTGCAATTGTCTGCACCTCACCGAGCTGTTCGAGGGTCTCTTCCCCTAGGAACCGGTTACCTCCCACGACACCTCGGTTCGCGAGTGCTGCGTACATGCGGGCGAGGGCGCGTGCACTAAAAACGCCGTTCCATCCGGGCATGACGTAATCGTGGATGGAAGGATTGTGGACCAGTTTGTCGAATCCCTCCGGCATCCCTGCATCTGCGATATTTCGGAATGCCGGCATCCGTGCCAGCGCGGAGGAAGCGGTGTCCCATGGCATCCTGAAGGGGTTGATCTGAGGGAAGAGTTTCGCAATTCGATGGCGTTGATCTCCGGGTACCTGGAACCAGAACTCGTCGATTCCCAGGGGTTCCGCGATTTCGGTGCGGACAAGATCGGTGAATGATGTACCGGTTGCCCGGCTTGTAAGTTCTGCGACGAGGGAACCGAAGGTGACTGCATGATATCCGGGCGCAATGAGGCCGCGTCGGTCCGGTGTAGCTGACGCGAGAGCGCTGACAATGCAGTCGTGATCGAGCAGAGCCAACTGTCCCGGAACCAGGCCACGTACACGATGTAATCCGGCTTGGTGAGTCAACAGTTGCCGTACCGTGACGGCGTCCTTGCCAGCACTCGCGAACTCGGGCCAGTATTCGGCGACAGGTGCGTCGTATTCGATCAGCCCGCGTTCTGCGACACGGTGCAGAACCGTACTCGCAACACCTTTTCCGGTGGAGAAGGACATGGATACGGTCTCTGGTTGCCAGCGCGTGTCACGGGCCGCCCACCCAGACCAGATGTCGACAACTGGCTCGCCGCCGAAGTAGACCGCAAGCGCGCCGCCACCGCTCGAGGGCCGCTCGAAGAGTCGGAAGAACTGCCCGGCCAGCTGACCGAAACGAGGATCGACGAGCATAACGCGTTGCCCTGAAAGCTCGGAACGCATCGGCACCGGTATTTCAGTCGGGCGGATGCTCTCGACCTCACGGGGACTTGTCATGATGTGTACTTCTCATTCGATCGGAGGTCGTTGACTACTACCTCGCTGTGTGCAACACCGAATACAGCTGCAGGATTCCCTGTTAGCGCAGGGAGAACCGCGCGTGACCATGGCATCAGGCCTCCCAAGAATCGCCGGAACGCACTTGACCCTGAGAATCCCGCCCCGGACATCCGGACAGGTAGAGCCGAAGAACTCTCATGGCAAGGACTTCCGGCATGTTGATCGAGAACTCGGGCCGCCTGTCAAGACGAGCAGAAAGACCCTGTGGGCCGATCGGAAAAGAGCGCACGATAGGAGAAGAGGCGTGGGGCGCTGCGAGACCGGGCGTGTTCATTGCCGAAGGGAGAATGTAGGAGGCCTCGCTGTGATGTATACCCACCATCTCAGTAGTTGGGGTTGGGATTACGCACTGATGTTCATTGGTATGGCACTGTTTTGGAGTTTGTTGATCGTCGGAATCTTTCTGTTGATTCGTTATGTCGGACATGGATCCGATCCTCCACCTAGATCCCTACCGCGCCACAGTGCGGAGACGATGCTTGCCGAGCGGTTCGCACGTGGAGAGATCGACGAAGACGAGTACAAGAACCGCCTGACCGTTCTCAGGACACAATCATCTCCCTGAGTGACTCCACAGGGCGTAACGAAAGGAGTGATCGCAGTGAACGCGATGCAGACGTGTCACACCTTCATGATGTGTCTTCACAGTTTGGGCGTACTTCCGCCCATGCACATGATGCCGATGATGTGACTAGTCAATTCATCTGATTTGCAATGCAATTCGAGCAGTCCAATGAATTAGCCGAACGCTGGCGCGTCCCGTCTCGTAGCGGATTGAGGTCGACGTTGCCGCTCAGCGCGGAAGCAGGCGAGAAGTCCATGGTGGTCTCCGCGCGAATACTGCTGAATGTCAACACGATGCGATGCCCAGTGGCAGAAAGTACGGCGCAAGACGAACCGAGGAATAGAGCGAAATGGTCAAGCACTGGCTGGTGACGGACGCTGAAGGCAATGACATCCGAGAGCCTTACCGGACGCGGATCGCGGGGGCAGGTCGGCACCTTCCCGTCACACGGCTCACGACCGACGAATTGATGACGACAACACGGCATTCGACCCATATCGATCTCGAACGTTTGACCGGGATTCACGAGCGCCGCGTCAGTGTGGGTGATGAGGATTCCTACACCCTTGCAACGGCGGCCGCACGGGATGCCTTGGAGAAGTCGGGCCGTTCGATTGAGTCGATAGACGTAGTGATCAGCTGCAGCATCACCAAGTTTCGTGATGGTCTCACTCAATGGATTGAACCCACGATGAGCGGTGTCGTCGCGCGGGCTCTCGGAGCGAACAAGACCATGACGTTCGATCTTTCAAATGCATGCGCAGGGATGCTCACCGGTGTCATGGTGGCCAACAATTGGATACGCCAGGGTGTCGTCGAGCGGGCTTTGATCGTGAGTGGTGAATATATTTCCCAACTCGGCCGCAATGCCGCGCAACATATCCACAACATCATGAGTAAAGAGTTGGCCTCGTTGACACTGGGCGATGCGGGCGCAGCGCTTGTCCTCGAACGGGCGCCCGCCGGTGCCGTCGGGATCCGACTTGCCGGATTCACCACCGTGGCCGATTACAGCCGTTTATGTCTCGCTTACCCGAAGGGCGGTGCTCCGGGCGCTCGCATGTTTACCAATTCGCGCGCGATTCAGAAGGCAGCCATCGCCGACACCCCGCTGCTCCTACATGAGGTACTCGACTCACTCGAGCTGTCGATACACGACATCGACCATGTGATCACTCATCAGACTTCCGCGCGGGCAATCAAGAAGGGTATGGCTCAGATGGAGGCGTCGTTCGGAGACAGTCCGCGGCATGACGCGGTCATCACAGTCGACCGATACGGGAACACAGCGTCGACAACTCACACGGTGGCGTTGGTCGAGGAACTCGAGGCCGGCCGTATCCAGCCGGGAGAGACTGTCGCGTTGATCTCCTTGGCCTCTGGGTTGGAGATCGGGGTAGTTCTAGTGGAAATCGATGGAGAACTGGTGGCGCGCTATGGGAACGATCATTGAGCAGTTGTCCCTCACCCGGGGTGGATGGCGGAGTCGGCACAGTGCACTTCACCTCGCGTCAGCGGCGGCGCGGTCCTGCCTCGACAAGGCCGGATGTCGCCCCGACGACCTCGATCTCCTCCTGAACGCAGGTCTGTATCGCGACCGAAATCTCGGTGAACCGGCCCTTGCCGCTCTCATTCAAGACGATATCGGCGCCCATCCAGAGGATCCGCACACCGGCGACCATGGAACGTTCTCCTTCGATGTCGCGAACGGTACCTGTGGCGTGTTGACCGCGCTGCAGATTGTTGACGGATTTCTTCGTTCCCGTGTGATCGAACGCGCACTCGTCGTCGCCAGTGATGCCGACCCGGGGCACGGGCTCAGCGAGAGGTTTCCCTTCTCGGCAGTGGGGGGAGCGGCGTTGTGCTGCTGGACCGATGATCACTATGGGCTCGGCCAGGTGCATTGGGTGAATCGTATCGATGGAGGGGACTCGTTCCGGGCGACGGTTGGTCAGAACGACAACCGGAATGTGTTGCGTTTCCATGAGTCAAGTTCGCTCGACGAGGACTACGCTGCGGCGGGTTACGAAGCAGTCGCCACATGTCTGCAGGAGGCGAAACTGGAACTGGCAGAAGTCGATTCCGTCGTGGCCGCGCCCGCCCGCCCTGGGTTTCGGGCCGCACTGGCAGCAAAGCTGGGAATGCCGGAGTCGCGCGTCACCGTGGCTGACGCCGAGCACATGCACACCGCTGCACTGATCGCAGCTTTGGAGAGGGAAGAACGAGGACGTTCGACACGTGCACGCACAGTGCTCGTCGCAGTGGGAGCGGGTGTGACCGCAGGCGCCGCCCTGTACGACGGCCCGCCGATACCTGAGGAGAAGAGGGCGAGGCGACTATGGCGTCACGGAAGAATCATCGTTAAGGACCAGCGATCCGGCGTCGAGACCGCTCCCTGACACGTTCCGCAGTCGCCGCACAGCAAACGTGGAGCAATCGCTGGAGTAGTCGGCTCAGCATCTCGTCTTCGCCTTAGGCGCCGTTTCGCTTGATGCGAACTGGGTACCACACGAGATGGTTTAAGGAGAGTGACATGGATTCACGTGACGTCGATCTAGTGGTGTGGAGCGAATCCGAGAAACGTGAAGCGTGGTGGTGTGGGGTTATGGGAATCAATGCGGCCGTGCGGCATGGCGAGACAACAGATGTGAAGGAACTACCCGCCGGTAACCCTTCGACGGCGGCTAGCAGAACCGAGCGCCCACCGGCGTCGAGCCAAACCGTCAGCGCGGCCTGACCAGGCCGCGTCGCACGCGCCGCCCGGCAGAAACGGCTAAATCGGTTCCTCTGGAAACCGGAGAAACTGTTGTTATGAATCAGATTCACTGATTCATAACGGGATGCGTCACTGTTTGTCGCCACAGGAGTGGATGACACGTCATGGGGCTGACGCCGGTGGGCTGGCGGGCTGGCCGGGGAATGCCGCACTGTCCGGGATCATCAGCAGCGGACGATGGGTGTGGTGGATCAGGTGGGCTAAGACAGACTCACCGGATATGCGTTCGATGATCGAAGTGATCCCTCTCCGTGGTGTTCCGATGACAATCATCACCGCGTCGCATGCGTTTGCGGTGGCTGTCAGCAGTCTCCCGGGATCCTCCGGTGAGACCTCGTAGGACCAGGGACCGCCAAACGATGCGAGTGTGGCGCATGTTCGAGCGCGTTCGGATTCGAGTGTCTCGGCGAACTCGTGTTCGTAGCGTGGCGAGTCGGGTTCGATGGGGTAGTCGGCGAGATCGATGCTGTGGACCACGTGCAGTTCAGCGTTGAGTTGCCGAGCGAAGCCGATCGCGAACGCCAGTGCAGGATGGATGCCAGGGTGTGCGTCGACTCCGACCACGAGGTGACAGCACGGCGGGCGCTGGCATACCGGTCCGTCGATATGGATCGGTTCGAGGGCTCTCCGCCCAGCGTGGAAACGACGGCGCTTGCTATAGGCAGTCATGTCACCGGCCGCTGTTGGCGATCATCACTGGACATTGGGCGGCGTGGATGACTTCACGGCAAGTGTTTCCGAGGAGCATGCCGTTGAATCCGCCGCGGCCTCGTCGGCCCACCACCACCACCAACTGCGCGCGCCGGGAGTACTCGATCAGGTACTTGCCCGGCTGGACCATGGCCAGGACCGGACGCACTGTTACCTCGGGATACAGGTCTCGGAATTCTCGGAGATTTCCCTCGAGACGGTTTCGTTGATCGTTTTGGTGATCGATCCAGTCGGCATCGCGGAATGTTGGGAATACCACAGCGATGGTGATGTCGGACCAGGCGTGCACTGCGAGGAGGTCGACACCGCGCAAAGATGCTTCCGCGAATGCTGCTGTGATGGCAGGTCGACTGTGCTCGGTTCCGTCGACACCCAGCAGTATCGGGCGCCGAGAGTGGTTGGCCGGGGTCTGAGTCAATCCTCTGGCAATAATGAAGGGGCACAATGAGTGAACAGCTAGCGCCGAGCTGACGATGCTGCCAACGGATTCCTTCTGCGCGTGAGATCCGACTATCAGGATCGCGGCGTCCTGCGATGCGCGGCGGAGTGCGGGAATCGTGAGGTCGGTGCGCAGTTCGCAGTGGATGTTCAGCGGATGGCCCTCGACGGCTTTTCGGGCGAGTATTGTTGCCTGCGCCAACCTCTGTTCTGCTCTGCCTTCGTGGTCCTCGAAGAAGACGTTTGGAATGCTGAACGTGGTTCCGTAGGTGGTGGGGGTGAGAAACGCGGTTATCAATAGCAGCGGGGCCTCGCGTGCACCCCACCACACAGCCTCATCCGACTGTGGCGTTCCATCGATGCCTACGACAATGGGTGGATTGGTATTCACGTGATGCCTCCGACTGTCGGCGGGACTCGGTAGCGGTCGAACTTCCGGTGGGCTGCTCTTCCATCCTGAGAGGAGCGCTGTATCGACATCAGAGGAGAAAGTCATCTTCAGCGCATGTTGGTCGACGCTCTCGTCGTTCCAGGTAATGGGGGTCTGCCTCAGGGAGAGGTGATATCTGATCTCTTGTGGGGTGAGTGGCGCTTGAAGGACGTTCACCGTGTCGAAACCGTATCCTCGCGTCGACGGCACGACATTGTCCAGGTTCCTGAAGTCGTGACGCTGACGCCGAGATACCTCAACAGATCAGGTGCATCCCCGGACCATCAGTTTGGCCACAATTCCAGTCTGGGTAGCGCCGACGCTCGACATGTGCACACACGGTGCTTGGCAGTGGCGTGTGTACCGCCGCTGATGCAGATTCTGCGACCCGCGCGAGCGCGGCCCCGCACCGTACAGCATCCGATTCCCTAGGGGCCGCGCAGACATCGGCCAGCGACTTTTCAGAGGCCGGCTACGGTCCTTAGCCCCTATCCGGCTGACAGTGCACGGACAACGCTGGAAGTGAACCTAAACGATCGACACGCACTACGCCGAACCGACGGGGCCACCCATGGATATCATCGACCGTTCACTCAACGTCGATCGTCCACCGAACTTCATGGACTACGAAGGCGAACGGAAACGCTTTTCCTGGACCGAGATTAACCGTGAACTCGGTTGGGCCCCTGGGGGATGCAACATCGCCTACTATGCGGTCGACCGGCATGCCGACGGACCACTGCGGGACGAGACAGCCTTCCGCGTCATCGGGCCCTCGGGGGAGTCCACAGACTTGACAACGAGTGATATCAGCTTCGGCGAATTAGCCAAACGGTCGAGGACCTTCACCAATGTGCTCCGGAAACTCGGGGTCGACAAAGGTGATCCGGTGTTCCTTTACATGGGACGCATCTCGGAGTTGTACACCGTGTTCTTCGGCGCACTACGCAACGGATGCATCGTTTCACCGATGTTCTCCGCATTCGGTCCGGAACCCCTCGCGACCCGTATCAGGCTCGGTGGCGCCAGGGTCCTCGTCACCACAGAACGCCTCTACCGCCAACGTGTGGAGAAGATTCGCGCAGATCTCCCGACGCTGCGCCACGTGCTGTTGATCGGTACAAGTGATACACCTACCGACCTTCCAGGAACGATCGACTTGCACACCGCGATGTCGGAAGTCGACGACGATGCAGAGATCACACCGACAACCGCTGACGACATCGCTCTGCTTCATTTCACCAGCGGAACCACGGGAGCACCCAAGGGCGCCATCCATGTCCACGGCGCTGTCGCAACACATTTCGCGACCGGGCGCTACGCGCTTGATCTGCACTCGACCGACACGTACTGGTGCAGCGCCGACCCCGGCTGGGTAACCGGAACGTCGTACGGCGTCATCACCCCGCTACTGCACGGCGTCACGTCCGTCGTAGACACCGAAGAGTTCAACGCCGAGCGGTGGTACCGCATCCTTGAACAGTTGAAGGTGACGGTCTGGTACACCGCCCCCACAGCCATTCGTATGTTGATGAAATACGGATCGGATCTTGCGCGCGAATTTTCCTTCCCGACACTGAGATTCATCGCCAGTGTCGGCGAACCCCTCAACCCCGATGCAGTGCTGTGGGGCCGAGACGTACTCGGCCACCCGATTCACGACAACTGGTGGCAGACAGAAACCGGCGGAATCATGATCGCCAACACCCCAGGATTCGCCATCAAACCAGGGTCGATGGGGCGTCCGCTACCCGGTGTCGGCGCCGGTGTCGTCACCCGATCCGCGGACGGCACGGTCTCCGTCGTCGAAGAACCCGGCGTCGAGGGTGAACTCGCCCTCCGACGTGGGTGGCCGGCCATGTTCCGCGGGTATCTACACGACGACGAACGCTACCGTAAGTGCTTTTCCGGCGAATGGTACCTGACCGGTGATCTCGCCAAACGCGATGCCGACGGCTACTTCTGGTTCGTCGGCCGCGCTGATGACGTCATCAAATCGGCAGGGCACCTTATCGGCCCGTTCGAGGTAGAAAACGTCCTCACCGAGCATCCGGCGGTTGCCGAAGCAGGAGTGATCGGAAAACCGGACGCGATCGTCGGCGAGGTTGTGAAAGCCTTCGTGGCGGTCAAGAGCGGGTGGAAGCCCGACGACGCGCTCCGTCGAGAACTGCTCGGATATGCACGAACAAAGCTCGGAGCCGCGGTCGCACCCAAAGAAATCGAATTCGTCGACGTGCTGCCCCACACACGAAGCGGCAAGATCATGCGGCGGTTGCTCAAGGCCAGAGAACTCGGGTTGCCGGAGGGTGACACATCGACGCTCGAGAGCGACGACAGTAGGTCGACGCAGACGAGCGAAGGTGAATGACTGTGAACACCTTTGCTTACGACAAGGCCTTCGCAGTCGAGCTTCTCACCGACATGCTCCGTATTAGACGACTCGAAGAAAAGGCCGCAGAACTGTACGGCGCGGGGAAGATTCGCGGGTTCCTGCACCTGTACGTCGGCGAGGAAGCTGTCGCAGTTGGCGCACTACACGCATTACTGCCAGAAGATTCGGTGGTTGCCACGTATCGCGAACACGGCCACGCACTCATCCATGGGGTGCCGATGAACGCAATCATGGCGGAAATGTTCGGAAAACGCGAGGGCTGTTCGCGAGGCAGGGGCGGCTCCATGCACCTGTTCGACGCGAAGACACATTTCTACGGTGGCAACGCTATCGTCGCCGGCGGCATCCCCCTTGCCGTAGGGCTGGCGATGGCGGACAAGATGCAGGGACGAAAGAGCATTACCGCTTGCTTTTTCGGAGAAGGAGCCATGGCCGAAGGAGCCTTCCACGAATCGATGAATCTGGCATCCCTGTGGCAACTTCCGGTGCTGTTCTGTTGTGAGAACAACCTGTACGCCATGGGTACCGCACTCGCACGGTCCGAGTCCCAGACAGATTTGTGCGTCAAGGCTGCTTCCTTCGACGTCCCGACCCTGCGGGCCGACGGAATGGATGTCATTGCGAGCCTCGAAGCCGCGCGGGCGGGCGCGGCCCATGTACGGGCAACTGAGGGGCCTCACTTCGTAGAGTTTCAGACTTACCGCTTCCGCGCGCACTCGATGTTCGATCCGGAACTGTATCGAGACAAAGCGGAAGTCGACGCGTGGAAGGCACGTGGCCCGATCCACACATTCTCAGCTCGACTGAAAGGGCTGGGCCTGTTCAGCGAGACGGAATTCCTTCGAATCGACGATGCCGTAGCAGCGGAAGTGGACGCCGCTGTCGCTTTCGCTGAAGCCGGCACCTGGGAGTCACCCGAGGACCTCCTGCGAGATGTCCTGACTCCCGCGGATGCGGCGAAGGAGACCTGATGAAGACAAGTTACCGCGAAGCGATGCGGGAGGCGATCCGCGAAGCGATGTCGGCAGATGACCGTGTCTTCCTGATGGGGGAGGACATCGGTCGTTACGGAGGCACGTACGCAGTCTCGAAAGGGCTGCTCGCCGAGTTCGGACCCGACCGTATCCGAGACGCGCCACTGTCGGAATTGGGATTCGTCGGTGTCGGGATCGGCGCGGCGATCGGTGGGATGCGGCCGATCGTCGAAATCATGACGGTCAATTTCAGCTTGCTGGCACTTGACCAGATCGTGAACACAGCAGCGTCGATACGACACATGTCCGGCGGACAATTCTCGGTGCCGGTCGTTATCCGGATGGCTACCGGTGCAGGTCGACAACTTGCGGCCCAGCACTCCCACAGTCTCGAGAATTGGTATGCCCACATCCCCGGGATTCGTGTGCTCGCTCCCGCAACGGTGACCGACGCCCGCGGCATGCTCGCCCAAGCCCTCGCGGATCCGGATCCGGTGATCATCTTCGAGCACGTCGGGCTATACAACAGTGTCGCAGATATCGACTGGCCGCAGCCCGTCGATATCGACTCCGCGAAGGTTCGTCGAGTCGGCAAGGACATCACCTTGATCAGCTACGGCGGGTCCATGCCCAAGACCTTGGCTGCAGCAGACACACTCGCCGAGGAGGGCCTTGATGCCGAGGTGCTCGACCTCCGCGTCCTACGACCACTCGATACCGAGGCAATCACATCATCTGTGAGCAAGACTCACCGAGCTGTGGTCGTCGACGAAGGTTGGCGCAGTGGAAGTCTGGCATCTGAAGTTATGACTCGCATCGTGGAGACAGCGTTCTACGAACTCGACGCGCCACCGCGTCGAGTATGCAGCGCGGAAGTTCCCGTGCCGTACCCGAAACACCTCGAGCAGGCTGCTATCCCGCAGATAGAGACGATCGTGTCCACGGCGCGGAACGTGACAGGTGATCGGTGACGTGAGGAACCCCCATGTTTGATTTCGTACTGCCTTCCCTCGGCTCCGATATGGAGGAGGGCACACTCACCGACTGGCTGGTCAAGCCGGGCGAGGAAGTCGAACGCGGTCAAGCCGTCGCAACGGTAGACACCGTGAAAGCAGCAGTGGACGTGGAAATCTGGCAGAAAGGAACGATATATCAATTGCTGATCGAACCCGGGACGACCGTGTCGGTGGGGACTGCCATGGCTACGCTCCTCGCTCCAGGCGAGTCCGCTCCCGACACGGCTCCGGAGCCGAAACCATTGCAGGACAAAGCGGAACCGCAACGACGAATTCGTGTATCCCCGGTGGCGCGCCGAGAAGCTGAGAAACTCGGCATCGACATCGCCTCACTCGAGGGAACAGGACCGCTCTCGTCAGTAACACTGAACGATGTGCTCAATGCCGCGCATTCGAGGACTTCGGAACCAACCGAGGTCGTTGCCGCAGACAAGGTCAAGGAGATGCGCCGGGCAATCGCAGCATCGATGAGCCGGTCCAAGCGCGAGATACCGCACTACTACTTGACCGACCACATCCCCTTGGAAGCTGCTGCCGCTTGGCTCGAACGTGAAAACACCGGTCGCCCGGTGACTGAGCGCCTGTTGGCCGCTGTGCTGCAACTCAAGGCGGTTGCACTTGCAGCGCAACGCTTCCCCGAGATGAACGGGTTCTGGCAGGACGGCGAGTTCCGACCCCACAAGTCCGTGCACGTGGGTGTTGCGATATCTCTGCGTCAAGGAGGTCTGGTCGCCCCGGCCATTCACGACACCGCTGACAAACCCCTCCGACAACTGATGGCCGAGTTGACAGACTTGGTGGCACGCGCACGTGCCGGGTCGATGCGCAGCTCCGAGATGTCGGATCCGACACTGACGGTGACGAACCTGGGCGAACGCAGCGTCGAAGCAGTCCTCGGAGTCATATACCCGCCGCAAGTGGCGCTGGTCGGATTCGGCCAGATCGCCGAGCGGCCGTGGGTTGATGACGGACAACTGTGTGTTCACAAAGTGGTCACCTCATCGCTCGCAGCCGACCACAGAGCTTCCGACGGGCACCGCGGAGCTCAGTTCCTGACCGCAATCCGTGAACTGCTGCAACATCCGCAAGATCTGTAAAGGAGCTGAACGTGAACGCATCCGACATCGAGACTTCGGTGATCGCGGCGCTGCAAGACATCGCACCCGAAATCGACGACAACGAACTCGTCCGCGATCAATCGCTTCGAAGTCAAGTGGACCTCGATTCGATGGACTGGCTGAATTTCCTTGTCCGACTGCACTCGAGGCTCGGAGTCGATATTCCGGAGTCTGACTATGCCGCACTAGTCACGCTGGCAAATATCACCGACTACGTTTCCACTCGCGTACCGTCCTGAGATCGCATTTGTTCCCCTTCCTCGGCGAACATGTACGGTGCCTTCGCTTTCAGGGGTATCCGATGCATCTCTAGCAATGTCGGAAACCAGCGGCTCCTCTGCCAGTTCCCTCACTGCTGTCCTCATGACCGTTGCGACCGAGTACCCCGCTGAGGCGCTCGATTGCGGTGTGGCCGGTGATCACCGTGCGGCCCTGGTCGATCGCATCTCGCTGCCGGCGGATGGACACCGTGTGGGAATGCCCTGTCGGAAGGCGGTTCAAGTGAATACCGGCACAAAATAGTCTTGCTCGTCGGTGGGGTGTCTTATCGCTGATCGGAATGGTCATGCTGATCGCCACCGCCATACGGGGCCGGTTCTACCTTCCGCCAGCGCCACGACGAGTATCTCGCCACTCCCGCCGAGGTATACCGGACGAAGACCGGTGCCCTGGTCTCCCCGCAGCTCGATTGCGTACGTCCGTGTACCGCCAATCTGGCCTCGCGGTGATGATGTCGGAAGGATTCTGTTGCGCGCCTGGGCGAAGGAGTCCGGAACCGCGGTATTCGTCGGCATCGAACGCACATGAAGTTGACAAACATCTGCCCGGTGTTGCGCACACTGTGGTTACCGACCTCAGGTTCGGACCGTTCGATATCGGGTGTCGGAAGATCCGTGGAACAGGGCCCGCAGTACCTCCCGAATCCTGTCTTCTTTCCCCGCCGGCTCTCGTTCGCCGTCGCCGTCGACATCGCGATCATCGCAGTAGTTCTCGCATGGAGTCAGTGACAGGAGTAGATGTCCGGCTGGCACGGCGTAAAGGGTTACAGTGCAAAGGGATAGGTTTCGGGCCGTTCTCCTTCTATCCACAAACTTGTGCGGTCGAGCGGTTCAAGGGCCCTTGTCGTATCTACGTGCACCACCGCGTCGAATTGGTCGGACAACCTGGCATGGAAGTAGTGGCTCTGTCTTTCCGTTTCGGGACGGTAGATCACACCGATAACACGTTCCAGACGTGCAGTCCGCAGTGTGTCGGCAGCAGGTCCGTGGTGGGTGCGGATGAGGAATGAACCTCTGCCGACCTCGTGGAAAAGTTCCTCGACGCTACTGGGCAAGGCCGCACGGACAACTTTGCGTTCGGCCGGTCCGCCCCATTCGCCGGCGGCAGTGACAGTCCCTTCATACGTACTGAAGCCGATCAGACGACAGGTGTCAGGATATCGTTCGCGGACCAGTTGCCCGACCGTCAGCTCGCCGTGCGCTCCCACCTCGGTGGCACGGGCATCGCCGACATGCGAGTTGTGGGCCCACACCACCACACGCGACGGCGTTTCGGCCCCAATGTCGAGGTGCTTGACCAGTGCATCGAGTGTGTCGACCATGTGGCGGTCGCGCATGTTCCATGACGAGACCCTGGCTCGGAACATGGTGCGGTAGTACTCTTCTGCATCACGCACCGTGGCCGCGTTGCGCTCGGCATAGAACTGTTCGTCCTCCGGGGCGATGCCGTCTTGGCCAACGTAGTCGATGGCATGGCACTGAAGATCTTTCAGCTGTTCGACGACCTGTGTCTCACACGATTCGCCGGCGCCGAAAGCTGCTGCGTAGCCGTAGGACTGACCGTCCTCTGTTGCTACCTGGTCGAAACAGGAATATCGATCACGAGCGCGTCGTGCCGCATCCGGATCCACGCGTTCGAGGTATTCGATCACTTCCTGGATGGATCGGTGCATGCTGTAGAGATCGAGTCCGTAGAATCCCACCTGGTGACCGTCGACTGCTGCGCTGGCCGTGTTGTGCTCGCGTAGCCAGGCAACGAAGTCGAGTACTTCCGTATTGCGCCACATCCAGGCAGGGAATCGTTCGAAGCCGCGCAGTGACTGCTCCGCCGAAGTGTCCTGCCCCTGCCCGCGAACATATCGGTTGATTCGGTAGGCATCCGGCCAGTCGGCTTCTGCAGCGACAGCATTGAAACCCTTGTCCTCGATCAGGATTCGTGTCATCTGGGCACGTGCAGCGTAGAACTCGTGAGTGCCGTGTGAACTCTCGCCGATCAGCACTACGCGTGCATCACCGACAAGATCGAGTAGGGCGTCACGAGGGGGAACACCGTTTGGCGCGCTTTCGCTGGCAATTCGAATAATTCCCGCAGCCGAGGTGAATTCGTGAATCCTGGCGCCATCTGTGTTCCTCCCGCGGGTCGAGGTGCGCAGTAATGTGCAAACTTCCTCGTCCGTCACCTGGCTGAAATCCCAGAACGAGGCGCCGACCGCGCGGAACGGAAAGGGCATGGTCGCACACACCATGTCGTCGACCATTGCGCCGAGTTCGCGGCACGTCGATTCCGGTGCCGCTGGCACCGCGACGACGATCCGCGCAGGCTCCTGTCGACGGATCGAGTCGACCGCGGCGAAGATGCTGGCGCCGGTGGCGAGACCGTCGTCGACAAGAATCACTGTCTTGCCCGCGACCTCGGGTGGCGGCCTATTCTCCCGGTACACGGCTTCGCGTCGTGCCAGTTCGCGGCCTTCCTTGACCACGACTTCGCTCAGTTGCGCCGAGGAGATGGCGAGGTCTCGGAGAAGGTCGTCGTTGAGGACCACGGACCCGCCGCTGGCGAGGGCTCCCATGGCATATTCGTCATGCCCCGGGATGCCGAGTTTGCGCACGACAAACGCATCGAGAGGAGCGTCCAGCGCTGCCGCTACTTCCCATGCCACGGGAACGCCTCCGCGTGCGAGGCCGAGGACGACGACATCCGAGTTGCCGCGGTAAACCGTCAGTAGTTCCCCGAGCATGCGACCTGCTTCTCGACGATTCCGAAAGACCTGTTCCGGTCTGCCCGCAGATGTTCTGGTGGAACTGCTCATATTTCGACTCACTTCTCTGCCCGCCGATGCACCGGACCATATTGGTTCGCAACGATGTTCACGTTATTTCGGCTCGTGTGCGCCGGGTACGCGTATTTTTGTGGACATTGCGGGCCTGGGGCGGGTGTGTTGTCAGGTCGAGGTCGTAGGTAACTAGCTCTCCGTCATCAAGCGTGCGGAAACCGCTTCCTGCGATCTCGGAATGGTGCACGAAGACGCTAGGGCCGTCGCCGTCGGGTGCAATGAACCCGAACCCGCTCGCCTGGTTGAACCATTCGACGTGACCGTGTCTCTGTTTGGCGGAGGCAATAGCGTTCGGGTCACTGGTCATGCGATTCCCGTCGTTGAACGCGCGGTCCCATTCCTACTGCTGCAGTGGCAAGCCCAAGAAGGCACACCAGTGCTCCGACAACGGAGTTGGACCAGATCATCGCCGTGCTGGTATCGACACCGGAAACGATCCAGGGGGAGACGATCAACCAGATCCCGAGCAACGGTGCGACGAAGGTCAGGCCGTGACTGCGGCCGTATGCGGTTCCGAACGCGACCGAGAGCACTGCGATAGCCACACCGGTGATCAGGTTCGTTACGGTCAGGGGAGTTTGGTTGTCGAAGCCGACGATCCACGCGGATGCAGCGCCGTACAGTCCGGATATCATCATCATGCCGTCGGTGATTTGGGCGGTAGGTTCCTGGGCTACCTGATCGTAGCGCTCGCGCAGTGCGACGATGTCTGGATGCGTGTGCATGGGTGCGTGGGTAGATGACATTGTGTTCATCTCCTCGGTAATGCGGTGGACAACATCCCGTCCGCATCGGTTGGTTTCTTTGGTGGGTAATGGCTTTCGCCAGTGAATCCTGGCGAAAGCAGCCCGGAAGAATCCGAAGAGGACTGACTAGTGGTGAGGTTCTTTTCGTGGTTTTCAGCCTTGGCTGTTGGTTGCTGGATTCGATAATCGCGCCGATTAGTGTGCACAGACCCAGTGTGAGGGCGCTGAGCGTAGCGATCACGAAGGCGCGGTGCTCCACGCCGCTACCGCTGCCAGTGCGAGTCAGAGCGCAACGATCAGGGAGACCACTGATTTAGGCATACCTGCTTCGATCGAGAACGGCGGACTGTACCAGCCCTGACGGACAGAGGATTGATCGTTCAGTTCTTCTTGCCGCCCTTGGCGATTGCCTTCTTGACTTCGACGTGCTTTTCCGGCGATTGTGCTTCGGAAACCGGTACCGTCACCATCAAGATGCCATCGTCGTAGGTTGCGGCGATGTCATCTTCCTGGGCGCCAGTGGGCAAGGACATCGACCGGAAGAAGCTCCCGTAGTGGAATTCTGACCGGGTGCCCTCTTCCTGCTTCTCGGTGCGTTCTGCCTTGATTGTCAGTTGGCCGTCGCGGACGCTGATATCGACATCGTGTTCGGGGTCTACTCCGGGGAGTTCGGCGCGCAGGACGTATCGGCCCTTTTCGAGGTGTTCCTCGACGCGAATCATGTGGCCTTCGAGCGAGGACCATGCCGGCATCGCCTCGAATCTGGCCATCAAATCGGACCAGTCGGGAAGTGACGGCCACGCCGGCAGCATTGCCGGGTGGGAGCTTCTGGGGGAAAGAACGCTCATAGCTGACTCCTGTGATGGAAATGGTTGCTGATGCCTCCGATTTCACTCCTCACCGGGTGGGGTCAGTAGGGTCAACTGTCCTCGATTCGATGACGAGTGAACTTCCGAACTTGACCGGGTTGCCCGGAAGTGGTTCGCTCAGCCGAGCCCTCAGCCTCATTCTTCTAGTCTGATGTCAGCAATGATGTTGGGCTACAACGGTTTCTCTGCACCTGTGTCGAGGTTGCGCGAGAGATGTCAATGGTTGGCGATGTCTCGGCGTGCACCGGTCCACGTGGCTGATGCTGACGACCGCCCAGATGGGTCACCCAGATACGCACCTGTCGTTGCCGGCTGCGGCACGCATCAGTCCACCCAGATCGGTACCGTCACGTGTCTGATACGGATGAGTCACCGCACGACGAAACGTTTGTGCTGATTGGCCGAAAGTAATTGATGATGGGTCTTTCGTCATCTATTCGAATGATCCTGCGTCGAAACGTCGTTGACGACCGTATGGTCGTTGTGTCGAGATTCAACATGAGGGGGCGAGTCTTGGTGTGGATAGTGGGTCGCCGTGTCGTGTGCTCGGCGCGGATGACGCTAATACCCCTGGCCTCGGTGTGAGGTCGGGGGTATTGGCACGGGGCAGCGGGCTGCAATGCAGCCCGGCTGCGTACCTACACCAGGTGAATGTGAGTTCTTATGCTGGCTAGCTGCTTAACCAACGTGAGTCGGCGCTCCGAGAGCTGCCGAATCGCATCGTCGTTGCCGGCAAGCTGGGCGCGGTTCAACTGACAATTGTCCAGTTGGGCCTTGACGGTCGACATGCCATCACCTTCGATCACTGCGTGGAGGTACGTTCTGATACTGCCAGTGAAAAAAGCAATGTACATGGGCAGAAGTACCTACCCGGGTACCGGTATCGGTCCCGACATGACAGAAAACAACCTCGGTGTGAGGTTGTGACCACCTCGTAGTTACCGGTATGTAAGTGGCGGACCCCAACGCGGGGCATTAAGTTCATCTTCGCGTCATCGACGTTGTCGACGGTGCCGGGCCCCGCTGATTGTGACTCCCATCCCGGTCAGCGGGGTCTGTTCTAATTTTCTCTGCTTCCTCGTTCGCGAGATTGATCACCGAGACGAGAGGCAGCTAACCGCCCATTCGCTCCCGCGAAATCGGTTCCGTGTCAATGGATTTTCTCATTAGGTGCGAATCGTCATTTCCCATCGGGAACGGGGTGAGTGAATCCCGATGTGCACCCGCCGTCGAGGATGAATTCGGAGCCGGTCGAGTACGTCGCTTCGCAGACTATGAACCGCACCATCGAGGCAACCTCCTCAGGGCTTCCGCAGCGCGGGATCGGTTGCTCGGCAATGCATGAGGAACCGAATGGCGCTGTCATTGCATTGTCGATCGGTCCGGGGTGAACGGAGCAGACCCGTATGTTGTACGGGCTGAAGTCAAGCGCGGCAGTCTTCGTAAGCCCTCGAAGGCCCCACTGGCTTGCAACGTACGCTCCGAGTCCTCCGTAGCCGGTCAGAGCGGCGGTGGAGGAAATATTCACGATGGTGCCACTGTTTGATCTCATCAGTGACTTTGCAGCGCAATGCATTCCGAGCCAGGCGCCGTACAGGTTGGTGTTCAGGACGTGTCTGAACTGCGTCGGATGTTGCTCTTGAATGCTGCCGGACTCGAGAATGCCTGCATTGTTGACGAGAACGGACAGGGGGCCGAATGTCGTTTCTGCTGTGTCGATGGCGGATTTCCAGCTTTCGGTTTGTGTGACGTCGAGACGTTGGAAGGCCACCTGGTTGCCCAGCTTCGCTGCGCTTTTTTCGCCCTCTGTATCAAGGAGGTCTCCGATCAGGACTCCGATACCTTCTTCCGACAGGGCTTTGGCTATAGCTGCGCCCATCCCGCGCGCCCCACCGGTGACGAGTGCACTTTTTCCCTTGACGTCGTTCACGGCGCCCTCTCAGTCGAAGTTGTTGGCCTTGCTGTCGAGGTAACTGATGATCCGTTGACGAGCGAGGCGTTCGCTCAATTCGGGGAGAGCCTTCGACGATGCCCATGACAGGTCGGCCAGAGCGCCCTCGACGACGATGTCGATACATTCCGGGGAGATGCGTCCGGAGAACTCGGCGGCGAGGCGGTTGACGGTCAGGGATCGCTGTGCGGACTGCGATGTCTCTGGGGATGCGGACGGTTCGAGGTGTGTGGTCATTGTCAGCCCGATCAGTCTGATGTGCTTAGTGGTGGTCGGATTTTCGGTCAGGAAGCAACGGGGGAATGGAGAATCAACAGAGGGCACGACACCGTATGCATGAGGTGCCGGCTTGTGGAACCGAGAAGCATCGAAGAAATTCCGCCGCGCCCGCGTCGTCCCACGACGACGAGTTGTGCTGATGTCGACTCGGCCGTCAACTGCCGTGCAGGGCGGTCTTTGACGACGACCCGCCGAACCGCGACATCGGGGTATTTTTCTTTCCACCCGGCGAGTCGTTCAGCGAGCACGGCGTGTTCGGCGGTAGCGATCGCGTCCCAGTCGAGGACGACACCGTTGGGGTCGGAGGTGAAGGCGGTCGTGAGATGAGAATCGCTCCAGGCATGGACTGCAACGAGATCGACTCCGTGCAGGGATGCGGCTTCGAATGCTTCGGCGATGGCAGGTTCGCTGTTTTCCGTGCCGTCGACACCCACTACCACCGGACCGTCGAGCGGCGATCGGTTCGCGCCAGGAATGTGTCGAACGATCGCCACCGGACATGGAGCATGCAACACCACTGCCGAGCTTGTGGAGCCGAGGACACCTGATGCGAATTGATCAAGCCCGTGCGACCCCACGACAAGCATTGCGGCGTCGTGCGATTCGTCCAGCAGCAGTTCGACAGCATTGCCGAATCTCAAGTGCTTGACGATGGTGAGTCGTGTGGAGTCGGCTGAGTTCAGTGCCTCCGCATGGGCTTTCGAGAGCCGTTCCTCACCTTCGTAGCGTTGATCCGGGAACTCAGGTGCCTGCAGCGCTACGGCGTTTCGGAAAGTAGTTTCCGTACCGGGCATCGTGGCGACCAGGTGCAGTGGGCGTGCCCGTAGTGCGGCTTCTCGAGCAGCCCACCGAACGGCGTTCGATGCAGCGTCGGAACGGTCGACTCCGACGACAATCGGTGCGCGCATGGTCATGAGTTGCCTTCCGGTTCCAAGTGGCGTGTTCGCCGGGGTGTGTCGATAATCGACTCTGCCCAACTGCGCACCGACGCCCAATTGCGGAAGTCCCCTTCCGGAGCGTGCACCGCCCGGGATGCGAGCTTTTCGCCGAATCCGAGGACAGTGCGATCGAGTTTGCCGGAGAACGATCGGTGCTCGGCGGCGCCGGTCGTGTCAACCAGGGAGGCAAGGTCGGAGGGATCGCCGCCTGAGGACTCGTCCGGCCCGATCGGTCCGGACGAGAACAGCCAAACCTGCCGTAGCCGCAGCGCATCGGAGAAGCGATCCGCGAAGTCCTTGGCTTCTTTCATCCAGCGGCCGTAATAGACTGCACTGCCGAGGACGATCGTGTCGTAACCGGTGAGTTCATGTACTTCACCTGGGGCGACAAGATCAACGTCCACCCCGTTGCCACGGAAAGTTTCAGCGAGAACGGCGGCGATCTCAGTAGTCGAGCCGTGCCGACTAGCCGCGGTGACCAGGGCCCTCATGAATGCCTCCGTGCAACTGGTTGGTGCCGATGCTTGAATCTGGCTGCTGCCGTAAGCCTCGCGACTCGAGGGCGGGGCCTTCAACTCGAATTGTTCCGCGGCGACCTGCCTGACGCGAGAGTCACCAGGTGCATGAAAAAGGGCCTTTGGACCATCTCACTTGTGTTCCGACGGCACGGGTTTGACGCGGGTTATCCCACTAACGTCAAGAGTGACGATCACCCTGTGATCGATGACGCCAACGCAGGAGGGCACAAGCACAATGGAATCTCGGGAGTCTGCACACTGTGTGAGCGCGATAGGTGAGATGGTGGTCATCGGCGGACCGGGTGAGGCTCGGTCGTTTCCCGTCGGTGTGTGGATGTTGACCGACGGCCGGAGAGTAGTAGTGGTCGGTGAGGGTGGCCCGATTTCGGTAGGTGTCGTCGACGGAACGCTCTTGAGCGCCGCTGTGCATGCACGGTGGCCGGGCGCCGTGGTGCTCGAGAGGCGACCGGAGGTCGGCAGCGCACCCGACCCGCGGGGGTATTCCGCGCGATACGTCGAGGTTCGGGACGACGGTTCACGCACGGACCCTGCGTTTGCAGATCTTGCGAAAGCAGGGTTTGTAGTGGGACCGGTCAACTGAGGCATCGCCACCGAACCACTCCGACATCACGGAAACCAGGAGAGAAAACATTGTGCACACACCGTTGGAGCTGACTCGATGACACGGGCTCCGGCAAGCCCGCTCGGCCGCCGAATGTCGGAGATACCGGAAGCTTTGGCATCCCGAGATCAGTTGACCGCCCTTGTGCGTTCCCGGCAGCCAGCAGTCTTCCTGGACTTCGACGGCACACTCTCGAACATCGTGAACGACCCGGCCGCTGCCACCCTGGTCGACGGTGTCGCACACGAGCTTGCCCGGCTCGCACACTGCTGCCCGGTAGGTGTGATCAGCGGCCGCGATCTGTCAGACATACAGACTCGAGTTGGCATGACCGGGATCTGGTATGCGGGGAGTCACGGTTTCGAAGTCGTCGGACCAAGCGGACATCACTACCGGAACGACACAGCCCTGTCGTCGGTGCCGGATCTCGAACGTGCCACGCACATGCTTCGGGACCGCCTGTCCAGCGTTCCGGGAGTTGTAGTGGAGCATAAGAATTTTACTGTCGCCGTCCATTACCGAACGGTGGATATGGACATGGTCGACGAGGTGGTCGCCACGGTCCACAAAGTCGCGGATCGAGCCGGGCTCCGTGTCACCAGCGGGCGCAAGGTCGTCGAGCTTCGCCCCGACGTCGACTGGGACAAAGGCCAGACACTGGACTGGATTCTCGAGCACCTCACAGACACCGGCAACGTACTGCCGATCTATATCGGTGACGACTTCACCGACGAGGATGCCTTTTCCGCGGTGGCGGACCTCGGAGTCGGTATCGTGGTGCGCCACTTCGAGGACGGCGATCGACGGTCGGCTGCCAGATTCGCGGTCGACAGCCCCGACGAGGTCTGCCACCTGTTGCAATGGCTGGCCGATCTGCTGGGAAGCCATTCGGCGACAGTGCCGGAGCCGAGTGATCCTTGGACAGTGTTCTTCGACGGGTACGACCCGAACGCCGAGAAACTTCGAGAGGCACTCTGCACGGTAGGTAACGGTGCTGTCGCCACTCGCGGTTGCGCACCTGAATCCTCCGCAGGTGCCGGGCACTACCCGGGTACGTATGCGTCCGGCATATTCAACCGTCTCCAGGACGAAATGACCGGGAGCACCCTCGACAACGAAAGCATGGTGAACCTGCCGAACTGGTTGCCGGTGACATTCCGGATCGACGGCGGGTCGTGGTTCGACATCGACGCTGCGGAAGTGCTCGAATTCCAGCAGTACTTTGATCTTCGCCGGGCCATTCTCACTCGCCGCTTCCAGATCCGCGACAACGCGGGTCACACCACATCGATCGTCCAGCGAAGATTTGTTGCCATGCACCTCTCGCATGCCTGTGCCCTCGAGATGACAATTGTGGCCGAAAACTGGTCGGGCCGACTCGAGATCCGTTCGGAACTCGACGGCACGGTCGAAAACACACTGGTCGAGCGCTACCGCGGACTCAGCAGCCGTCACCTCGAACTGACGAAGGCCGCCGCACTCTCCAACGACTCGGTGCTGCTTGTGGTGCAGACCAACCAATCTCGAATACCGGTGGCGATGGCAGCCCGGAATACGGTGTGGCGTGACGGCGATCCCTTCCCAAGTCGATACCGGCTAGTCGAGGGCGGCGGCCGGATCGGGCACGACATCACCGTGGACCTCGACACGGGCTGTTCTGTCACTCTCGAGAAAATGGTGACTGTGTTCACCGGCCATGATCACGCGGTGTCCGAGCCGGCTGACGAAGCCGAGCGCTGGCTCTCCCGGCTGGGCCGTTTCGATGTGGTGCTCGACCGTCATGTGCTGGCGCTGGTGTCTTTGTGGGACCGTATGGGCATCGACTTCGAGGGCCACGGCCACGCGCTGCGCGTCGTACGGTTCCATGTCCTTCACATGTTGCAGACGGTCTCGCCGAACAGCGCCGACCGTGACGTAGGCGTACCGGCACGCGGACTGCATGGGGAGGCGTATCGAGGCCATATCTTCTGGGACGAGTTGTTCGTTTTTTCGGTGCTGAACCTTCGGATGCCCACGCTGACCCGATCATTGCTGCGGTATCGGTACCGCCGTTTGGGGGAGGCCCGCCGGGCGGCGAGCGAAGCCGGTCACCAGGGCGCGATGTTCCCGTGGCAGTCGGGCAGTGACGGTCGGGAGGAGAGCCAGCAACTGCATCTCAATCCGAGATCCGGTCGCTGGCACCCGGACCCGAGTCGGCGCCAGCACCATATCGGCATCGCGATCGCCTACAACATATGGCAGTACTATCAGGTCACTGGCGATATGGAGTACCTGATCGATTGCGGTGCAGAGGTTTTGGTGGAAATTGCACGTTTCTACGCCAGCCTCACCTCCTTCGACCAGGCGCTCGGTCGTTATGTCATCCGAGGCGTCATCGGACCTGACGAGTTCCACTCCGGATACCCGAACGCCCCTTTCGGTGGGATCGACAACAACGCATATACCAATGTCATGTCGGTCTGGGTGATGCTGCGGGCACTCGACGCGCTCGACGTGGTCCCGCTTCAGATTCGCTCGGACCTGACTCAAGCGCTGGGACTGACCACGGTGGAAATCGATCGTTGGAGGGATATCACTGCCCACATGTTCGTTCCGTTTCACGATCAGGTCATCAGCCAGTTCGAGGGATATGCCGACCTTCCGGAACTGAATTGGGAAGAGTATCGCCGCCGCTACGGCGATATCCAACGCCTCGATCGAATCCTCGAGGCCGAGGGTGACGACGTCAACTGCTACAAGGCATCGAAGCAAGCTGACGTCATGATGCTGTTCTACCTGCTCTCCTCCGACGAGTTACGTTACATCCTCGACGGTTTGGGCTATGAGTTCGCCGGTGACGCCATACCGAGAACCATCGACTACTACATGGCACGCACTTCGCACGGCTCGACGCTGAGTGGCGTTGTCCATTCCTGGGTGCTGGCACGAGCAAACCGCGATCGCGCGATGGAGTTCTTCGACCTGGCGCTCAAATCCGACATCGCCGATATTCAGGGGGGAACCACCGCGGAGGGAATTCACTTAGCTGCCATGGCCGGCAGTGTCGATCTGCTGCAACGGTGTTTTACCGGGCTCGAGACGCGAGGTGACCGTCTTATCTTTTCCCCGCACTGGCCGGAGCAACTAGGCACCCTCGAGTTTCCCATTTTCTACCGGGGCCATCGACTGCGTCTGTGTATCAATCGCAAGGTAGTGCAGGTCAGCGCCGCGGCGGGGACCCAGCCACCAATCGAGGTCGAGTGCCGTGGTCAGGTCGTGCAACTTCACCCGGGCGCCACAGTCCAACTGACCTAGCGGCCAGGTCTTTCGGCCGTCTGTTCATCGCTCATCGTGGTGTATTGCGGTCCTGGGGTTGTGATGGCACGAGCACTGCGGCACCGATAGTTCTGTCTGCTGCAAGATCGACCAAGGCGCGATTGGCTTGGTCGAGAGGA
>NZ_JAWLRZ010000011.1:0-160460 GCF_033142425.1 Rhodococcus sp. IEGM 1366 | reverse complement strand
TCCCCGAAACACCCCCGGGATCGAGCGAACGGTACACCCGTCGCCTCGGATCGACCGAACGTACCGTTCGCACCATCGCGGGCGGGTTAAAACTCCGCAAACAGGGTACGTAGCGACGACAAAACTCATGGGATGTCAGTAGTTCGTGGCATAGTGAACAGCTATGGTTGGCCTCCGCAACTCCAGTGGCTCGCACCTGCGACTTGTGCCGACAGGATTGGATCAGCAAGAACCCGCTGCTTCACAGCAGACTCCCGCTGTGCCCGAACATCCCTCGATGAACTCGCGTGGACAGCGCCGTTCACTGCCGGCAGGTCTACGAATCTCGATTCGGCTTGAAGAGGTGTCCACGCAGATATCGCGGCGGTTGATTGTCGATTCCGATTTCACGCTCGACGATTTCCATGCCGTAGTTCAACGGGCAATGGGTTGGCACGATATGCATGGACATTCGTGGCGGAAGATCGGCACACGGTTTCCTGGTGATTTTCTGGAATACGCTCCGCGTAATCGTGTGGCTGATCGTCGTAGCCGCGGCCAGAGCGCAGTCGCCGAGAACGAGGTCCACGTTCACGAAGTTCTGATGTCTCCCGGTGACATGATCCAGTACCGGTACGGACGAGCCGGTGCGTGGCGGCATTCTGTGACTCTCGAATCGGTTGACGACGAGGCCGCGGACAAACCCGCGGTGTGCATCGAAGGTGTTGGTGCGTGCCCGCCCGAAGAATGTGCGGGACCTGAAGAATTCGAGCAACTATTGAGTGTGCTGCTTTCCGAGGAATTGCGCTCTCGGGAGTGGACTCTGGAGTGGGCACAAACCGATTTCGAGCCGAATAAGTTTGTGTTGGAGGAGGTCAACGAGCGATTGGCTCGTTGTGTCGGAACGGTGGCGCGCGAGTCCGCTATCGCGTCGTTCCCACGCACCTTCGATATCTGGAATCTTTTCGAATTGCTCGCGCCGGCTAGCGCACCTGAGTTGCATGACGTCTTTGCGATGGCGCGACTCGATGATCGGTCCGAGTCTTCGTTGCAGATACGTGTTGCTGTGGGCTCGCGGCTTCAGATGTTGTTGACGTTGATCGGTGACGATGGAATCGATGTCGAGTCATTTCTGTCGACGGTCGACGCGGCGCTGGACCAGCCGGAACTCGAGCCGGTTAATCTTCCCAAGGCTCAGCGTTTGTTTGTGCTGCTCCGAAGCTGGGGTTTGGCCAGGAAGCTGAAGGGCCGGATTGTCCTGACTCGTCGTGGGCGTTCAGCGAGTGCAGATGCAGACGCTTTGTGGAATTGCATTGTCGACGGGGTTCCCGTTGCGTCGGCGGGACCTGCGCGGGCGATTGAACTTCTTGTCCTGCTCGCTGTTGCCGCGGGGCTGGAGCCGTCGGATCGACATCACCTTGTTGCGGGAACTCTTGGCCAGATCCGATCGTCCCCGGCGTTGGTTGCAGAGCCCGCGATTCCGGGCAAGTCTGCCGGCACCACGATCGAGGTTCTCGATCTGGTCGGCGCGATTGGATACGACCTGGTAGGGATGATCTCGACGTCGGATATGCCCTGGGCGCAGTATCTTGCGCGGGCAGTCCTTCAGCGCTAAAAGTACCGCTGGAACGAACATGGGGTCCGAGCCTGAATCAGGCTCGGACCCCATGTTCGTGGCGCGATGTCAGATGTTGACGCCGTAGTCACGGGCGATGCCCGCTAGGCCTGACGCGTATCCCTGGCCGATTGCCCGGAACTTCCACTCGTTGTTGTGCCGGTACACCTCACCGAAGAGCATGGCTGTCTCTGTGGACGCATCTTCGGACAGGTCGTAGCGAGCAAGCTCTGATCCGGTGGAGAGGTCGACCACGCGAATGTAGGCATTGGTGACCTGGCCGAAGGATTGGAGGCGCGCGTCGGCGTCGTGGATCGATACCGGGAAGAAGATGTTGGTGACGTTGGGCGGTACCGCCGGGAGGTCGATGTTGATTACCTCGTCGTCTCCGTCGCCTTCGCCGGTGAGGTTGTCGCCGGTGTGCTCGATGGCACCGTCAGGGGACCGTAGGTTGTTGTAGAACACGAAGTGAAGATCGGAAAGTACCTTGCGTTCCGGGCCGGTGACCAACGCACTGGCATCAAGGTCGAAGTCAGCGCCACTGGTACTTCGTGCGTCCCATCCAAGTCCGACAGCGATTTTGGTCAGATTGGGTGCTGCTTTCGACAGAGATACGTTGCCGCCCTTGGCAAGTGTGACGCCCATTCAGGTTCCTCTCGTTCGAATGTGGTGATATCCGCATTCGTGAGTTCTGTGTTGTCCGTTCACAAATAACCATACCGTTCCCCGAGATTACGGGGTGGGACAAGCCTGGCGTTTACTCGAATAGCGAACGGATGTCTTCGGCGCCCAGAGTGGAACTGAGGAGCTCGTCGGAGTCCATCACGCTGGCGAACAGCGCGGATTTCTTGGCTTTGAGAGCCATCACCTTGTCTTCGATCGTGTCCTTGGCGATGAGGCGGTACACCATCACGTTCTTGGTTTGGCCGATGCGATGTGCTCGGTCCACGGCTTGAGCTTCGGTGGCGGGGTTCCACCACGGATCGAGAATGAAACAGTAGTCGGCCTCGGTGAGGTTGAGCCCGAAGCCACCTGCTTTGAGACTGATCAAAAACACTGGCGCAGCACCGGTTTTGAACTTTTCCAACACGTCGCCGCGGTCGCGCGTGCTGCCGTCGAGATAGCAGTGCTCGATGTTATCGGCGTCGAGGCGGCGGCGAACGGCGTTGAGGAAACCGGTGAACTGACTGAAGATCAAGGCGCGGTGTCCGCCGGCGATGACGTCGTCCAATTGCTCGAGAAGTGCGTCGACTTTGGCTGACGGGATCGTCGCGTGCTTGTCGTCGATCAGCGAGGCGTCGAGGCTGAGTTGGCGAAGTAGTGTCAGTGACGCGAGGATGGTGAAACGGTTCTTGTCGACGTCGGACAGCAAGCCGAGGATCTTCTGGCGTTCGCGTTGGAGATGCGTGTCGTAGAGCGCGCGATGCTTGGGGTAGAGGTCGATCTCGAGTACTTGTTCTTGCTTTGCCGGTAGGTCGCGAACCACCTGCTCCTTGGTGCGTCTGATCATCAACGGTTTGACACGTCGGCGCAGTTGTTCCAATCGCTCTGTGTCCCCGCCATTTTCGATCGGCCGACGGTACAGCTCGGTGAAGTGGGCGGAATTCGGAAAGAGTCCGGGAGCCGTGATCGCAAGCAGTGACCACAGTTCGGAAAGGTTGTTCTCCATAGGTGTGCCGGTGATGGCGAGTTTGAACGGCGTCTCGAGTTTTCGTGCGCACTGGTGGACTTTGGATTTGTGGTTCTTTGCGAACTGGGCTTCATCGAGGATGAGGCCCGACCAGCTGTTGGCAGAATAGGCGTCGGAGTCGAGGCGGAGCAACGCGTACGACGTGATGACGATGTCGGCGCCGATAACGATGTCGGTGAGATCGAGGTTCTGTCGTTTGAGTGTCCCGGTGACGATGACCGTACTGAGTTCTGGTGTGAATCTGGCTATTTCGGATTTCCAGTTGGAGACAACGCTGGTCGGGGCAACGATCAGAAAAGGTGGTGCCACCGGATCGGATTGGCGTGCACGGGCAATCATCGCCAGTGTTTGAAGCGTCTTGCCGAGCCCCATGTCGTCGGCCAGTATTCCGCCGAGTCCGTGTTCCAGAAGGAAATTGAGCCACCGGAATCCGTCGACCTGATAGGGACGCAGTGTGGCCAGCAATGTCGACGGAACATCCACGTGGTCGATGGAGGCATGGGTGAGCAACCCGTCGACCTGCTTTTTCCACTGCGCTGCTTGACGTTCGACGATTCCGAGCGACGTGAGATCGTCCCAGAGTCCGGCTTGGAACTTGCTGATTCGCAGCGGTCCGTTGGGGCGATCGAGGAGTGAGCGTGCTTCGGCGATGAGGCGTTGCAGTTCACGGAGTTCGGGTTTGTCGAGGCTGAAGTATGCGCCGTCGGGCAACAGCAGTTCGGTGGCGCCGATGCTGAGGGCGGCAAAGATGTCGGCAAAGGGCACTTCTTGGCCGTCTGCGTTGACGGTGACCCCGAGGTCGAACCAGTCCGATCCGGCGCTGTCCGGCGAAGCGCTGGTGGAGAGCCCGATGACAAGCGAATCATCGGTGGCGCGATAGTTGGCGGGTGTCCCGTCGATGGTGACGTCAGCGTCTGGATGGTCACGGAGCAACGGAAGGACATCGAGTGTGAATCGCATCGTGTCCAGGCCCGCCAATGAACCGTGGACCAGTTCTCGCGTGTGTGGCCGAGTGGTGTCGGAGGGGCCGAACAGGGGGCTCACGGTGTCGAGGATGGATTGTTCCCTGGCTGGAGAGCGGCCGTCGAGTGACCCGGGATGTTCACCCACGCCTACGGTCAATCGATCGTTCCCGATGGTGTACTGCCACTCCCACGTCAGGTCAACACCATGATCATCGCCGTACTTCGCTCGCAGGTGAAGGACCGGACCGCTGATCTCGGGTGACGCGTACGAATTGTCGCTGGAGACGATGTCGGCAATTGAGCTGAGTCTGACCGCGAAGCGGGAGGTGAAGGTTTCGCGGTGTTCTGCCGGCACGTCGATGGCGTCGCCTGCGTTGATGAAGTCCTTGAGGGCGGGGGAGACGGAGGTGTTCAGCGGTGCCAACCGGATTCTGCCGTCGTGGTCGACTGCGTAGATGCCGTGGACAGTGCTACCGATTGTTCCCCAGATCGGTGGGGTTGGCTCTGATGTTCTCTCGCCGTCGTTCGTGAAAAATGGGCGCGGTGTGACTTGAAGTCCGTTGTCCGGACCATGCGTCACGTCGATGCACACGTCCACTCCGTCATCGATCAATACTGGTCCGAGGCTCGGCTTGGCATGGAGGAGTGGGATGCCGGCATTGCGCGCCTCGGCGAGCAACGCCCACAGGCCAGGACTGGGGAAGTCCGCCAGATCGAAATCGGTGGCGTTGTAGTGGCGGTACGCGGTCCTGGCACTGATCAGTAGGTGGATGTCATTGAGTATCCGGATGTGTTGCGCCGGGTGTTGGTGGAAGCTGCCCAGCTTGTTCCACGCGAGGCCCCCGGAAATCCATCCCCGCGCGCCTGGTTGCACGGGTTTGACCAGTAGTTGGTTTCGTGGGCCGTTGGTGCGCAGAGTGAATTGAATGCCAAGATCACTGGCGCCTCGTTCGACAGGATTCGGCCGAAGTAACGCCCGGATCGTGTCTTCCCAGTTCTTGGGCGCCGGTGGTTGTGAGGACCTCGCCGCGGCAGCTATGACCAGGGCAGCGACGTGCTTACAGTTCATGCGCACCGGGCACGTGCAAATGCCACGGAGGATCGTGGCGACGTTGGTGGTGTTGTTATGGGTGCGCCGGCTGAGGAAGACCGTAGATACGTACTCCTCGTTGCCGATTACCTCGCCTTCGAGAGTCTGGGTCGCCTCGTCCCACTCGAATTCGCGAACGGCTCCTTGGCGGAAATAGTCGAGTCCGCGTTGAAATGTGGTTGTGCCGACTACAGCGCGGATTTGGTCCAGGTCGAGGACTAGGACTGATTCCGGCTGCATCTTTCCACCCTAATCCGCGAGTCCGACACCGCTGTGAAACAGCGGTAATGACCGCCGATTTTAAACTGGACGGTATGTTCACTTTGTCGGATTAGAAATTGGGAGTCTGGATGAATGTCCATGTGAACACGCGTGCCCGGATTGGGAAGCTCGGGGCCGCGCTGATCGCGGCGTGTGTCGCGACCGCGCCGCTGGTCGGTGCCGGTACGGCCAACGCGCAGCAGAGCACCGGCAGTATCGGAAGTTTCGATTTCGGATCGAGCGTTCCCGAGATATTTCGGGATGATCCCGGACCGCTTCCAGTTCTGCGCGACGACATAGTGGCACCGGCAATTGTGGGTGAAGTGCACACCGGAGCGCAGGCGTCGCGCCTGACTGTTGCGTCGCCGGCCTTGAAGCGCGAGGTGGGTGTCGAGGTGCTACTTCCGGCCGACAACTCGGTTCCGCGCCCGACGCTCTACATGCTGCAGGGCGTCGACGGCGGTGAGGGCTCGAACGGCTGGGTCACCATGGGCGGCGCCCCCGCGTTTTTTGCTGACAAGAATGCCCATGTCGTCATGATCAACGGGGGATCAGCGAGCTTGTTCTCGGATTGGGAGAACGAGGATCCGGCGCTCGGATTGCACAAGTGGGAAACCTTCATCGCGAAGGAGTTGCCACCGTTGATCGATGCTCACTTCGGGACCAACGGCGTCAATGCAATCGCCGGGACGTCGATGGGCGCACAGGGCGCGATGATGCTCGCTCATCGGTACCCGGATCTGTATCGCGGCGTCGCGGTGTTCAGCGGTTGCTATTCGACGATGGATACCTGGGGCCGAACCAGCGTGCAGGCGACGATTACCTCGCGCGGCGGTGATCCGGCCAATATGTGGGGAGAGCTCGGTGGGCCCGAGTGGGAAGCACATGATTCCGTGTTGAACGCAGAAAGCCTGCGCGGCAAGGAGATCTACATCTCCACTGCCAACGGCGCCCCCGGGGCGGATGAAACGCTGCAGACGCCGGAACTGCTCGAGCGGCTGGTTGTCGGCGGCGGGATCGAGGCTGCCGCAAAGGTGTGCACCAAGGTGTTCGATCAGCGATTGCGGTCACTCGATATCGACGCCACCGTGGACTACGAGCCCAACGGCACCCATGCGTGGGCGTACTGGCGTGAGCGCTTGCCGAAGGCGTGGCCGACGCTGTCGAAGGCTCTGGGTGTCTGACGGTACGTGCGCAGCTGTCGTTTCGCCGCTGATCAGGCGTGGTGCGATGGGCCAGCGGGTGAGTGTGTCCGAATTACACGGTATCTTTCAAATGACTGTATTTAATTGTTTGGGAGCCTGATGTCGAAGTGCCTGACCCCGCTCACCCCCGTGAGGCGGGCGGGAATCGTTGTAACCACTGCGTGTGTGTTCGGACTGCAGGTGCTCGGTATCACTTCGGTAGGCGCGACGCCGATCTCCGACAGTCTCGAGACGTTGGAATACGGTTCGACTGTGCCCGGGTCCATGCAGGGCGACCCAGGGGCACCAGCACAACTGTTGGACGGCATTACGGCCCCCGCAATTGTCGGAGAGAACGTGACTGGACCGCAGTCCGTTCGGCTGACGGTGGCATCTCCTGCTTTGCGGCGTGACGTCGGCGTCGAAGTTATTCTTCCCGCGGACAACTCTGCGCCGAGACCTACCCTGTATCTCCTGGACGGTGCCGACGCTCAGGAGAAGTCCAGTGGGTGGGTGCGGTACGGCGTCGCGCCGGATTTCTTTGCCGACAAGAACGTCAACGTCGTGATGATCAACGGCGGCAAGGCCGGCATGTACACGGATTGGGAGAACGAGGATCCGGCACTTGGACTGCACAAGTGGGAAACGTTCATTGCGAAAGAGTTGCCCTCGCTCCTGAACGCGAGATTGAACACCAACGGCGTCAATGCAATTGCGGGCATTTCGATGGGCGCGCAGGGTGCGATGATGCTCGCCCACCGAAATCCGGGCCTGTACAAAGGTGTGGCGGGTTTCAGTGGGTGCTACTCGACCACGGACACCTGGGGGCGCGCCAGCATCCAATCGACGGTCACGTCGCGCGGCGGAAACACCGACAACATGTGGGGGATTCCGGGCGGGCCGGAATGGGAAGCGCACGATTCGCTCCTCAATGCCGAGCAACTCCGCGGAACGGAAATCTACTTGTCCGTCGCGACGGGCGTGGCGGGCGAGAACGAAAATTTGCGGACGCCTGACTTGGCCGATCGTCTGGTCGTCGGTGGCAGTATCGAGGCGGTTGCACACATGTGTACCAAGGCATTCGACCAGCGTCTCACCGCACTCGGTATCGATGCCACAATCGACTACGAACCGACCGGTACGCACTCGTGGCCGTACTGGCGTGAGCGTTTCCCCAAAGCGTGGCCAACTTTGGCCAAGGCGCTCGGTATCTGACCAGAAAAAATGTCCCCACACCGATCACGGTGCGGGGACATCTTTTGGTGTGGCCGAATTATGCGTCGACGAGTTCTTCGGCAAACGGATTACCGTTGCGAGGCGCGTTGAAGCGGGCCGTGTCGAGGATGCCTTCGCGCTTGGCCACGATCACCGGGACGAGTGCCTGCCCGGTGACGTTGACGGCCGTACGGCCCATGTCGACGATCGGTTCGACGGCAAGCAGCAGACCGACGCCGGCAAGTGGCAGTCCGAGTGTCGAGAGCGTCAGGGTGAGCATGACTGTTGCGCCGGTAGTTCCAGCGGTAGCGGCCGAACCGATAACCGACACGACAACGATCAAGAGGTAGTCGGTGAAGTTGAGCGGAACGTCGTAGAAGCCGGCAACAAAGATGGCGGCGATTGCGGGATAGATTGCGGCGCAACCGTCCATTTTCGTGGTGGCACCCAGCGGCACGGCAAACGACGCGTACTCGCGCGGCACGCCGAGATTGCGCTCGGTGACGCGTTCGGTCAGTGGGAGTGTGCCGATCGACGAGCGGGAAACGAAGCCGAGTTGAGTGGCAGGCCAGACGCCGGAGAAGAAGTTACGAACCGAGAGGCCGTGTGCAGCAATGAGAGCCGGGTAGACGACAAAGAACACGATCGCCAGACCGATGTAGACCGCGGCGGTGAATACACCGAGCGATCCGATGGCGTCCCAGCCGTAGGTTGCGACGGCGGTGGCGATCAGGCCGGCGGTGCCGATCGGCGCGAGGCGAATGATCCACCACAGCACCTTCTGGATGATTGCCAGGAGGGAAGCGTTGAACTCGAGGAACTTCTCTGCCTTGGCGCCGACCTTGAGCGCCGCGATTCCGATTGCCGCTGCGATGACAAGCAGTTGCAGAACATTGAAGCTCAGTGAGGTTGTCGCGACGCCTTCGGTGACTGACGTCTTGGCACCCAGACCGAGGAAGTTGTTCGGCACCAGGCCGGTGATGAACGCCCACCACGATCCGGAGCTCTTCGGTTCCTTGGCAGATTCGACGGCAACGTCGGTACGTGAACCTGGATCGGTGATCAGGCCGACGACGATGCCGATGATGACCGCGATGAATGCCGTGATCGCGAACCACAACAGAGTCTGCACAGCCAATCGAGCGGCATTGGCAACCTGACGCAGGTTTGCGATGGAACTGACGATGGCGGTGAACACCAGCGGAATGACCGCGACCGTCAGCAGTTTGACGTAGCTGCTGCCGATGGTCTGGACAGTTCCGACGAGCCAGTTCACATTGCCGTCTGCGGCGTCAGGCATCGCGCGGGCAACCAGACCGAGAATGACACCGATAACCAGACCGGCAACAATCTGAGGTCCGAATGACGTTGCCCACGAGGGGAACCGGGTTTTTGATTCCGGCACGCCGGTAGAGGTGGAGCTGGGCATGACAATGCCTTTCAAAAAATTGAAGAGAGCGAAACGCGGCACGCCGTGAAGAAGTTCAGGCGGGGTTTCGTGAAAATGTTTCCTGGTACGCGTCTATCAGGCCGAGCGCGGACACATTGCGCTCGCCTGCAGGCGAAGGTCGACGTAGCGTCGAGAGGTCAGGAACAACACTGCGAAGACTCTACTCGCAGCTTCAACTACCGATGATTCCGGGCGGTCCATGGGTGTGCGTGAATGAGGGCCGGAGACTCGATGACTACTGTCGAGGTTCGGTAGGTGCACCGGTACCTGCGCGTCGGCTAGCGGAAGCGAGAGACCGATGAGCGTTCGACATGCCGAATATCCACGTCCAAAGCACTTCCTGGTGCATATAAGCGACACGCACCTCGTCGAGGGCGGGGACCTGTACGGCGCCGTCGACGCGACAGCTCGACTGCGGCAGATTCTTGCCGGCGTCGAGGCGTCAGGGGCGCGTCCGCGGGCGTTGGTGTTCACCGGGGATCTCACCGACAAAGGGGAGTCGGACGCGTACGAGACGCTGAAATCGATCGTGGAACCGGTGGCAGGCAGACTTGGTGCCGAGGTCGTCTGGGTGATGGGTAACCACGACGATCGGGAACACTTCCGGACGCGGTTGTTGAACGAGTCACCGTCGACCCGGTCGGTCGATCGGGTCTACGACATCGACGGCCTCCGCATCATCACGCTCGACTCCACTGTTCCCGGCCACCACTACGGATCGATCAGCGACGCCCAGTTGGATTGGCTGCGAACACAATTAGCGACTTCAGCGCCCGACGGAACGATTCTCGCCCTTCATCACCCGCCGATTCCCTGTATCCAGGATCTGGCTGTGCTGGTCGAACTACGAGATCAGCCGCGGTTGGCCGAAGTGCTCCGGGGAAGTGACGTGCGGGCAATTCTCGCGGGCCACCTGCATTACTCGACGACGGCGACGTTCGCGGGAATTCCCGTGTCTGTGGCGTCGTCGGCCTGCTACACCCAGGACCTCAACGTAGCGGTCGGCGGACAGCGTGGCCGAGACAGCGCACAAGGCTGCAATCTCGTCCACGTGTACGCCGACACGATTGTTCATTCGGTAGTGCCGCTCGAGCGCGACGACGTTGTCCGCGACGATACGGTGGGTGAGGCCGTCAGCGCCCGCGACGCTGCGGCGCGTCTGGCGGACGCAGGCATTCGCATCGGTGAGCACAACGATATTGCCGTCGCGCAGTAGTATCCGTCAGGCCTCCCACGGCGCTTTGACGGGATAGTAGTTCTCGAGGAATTCGGTGACCTTACGGGTACGTAGTTCGAGATCGATTTCCGGTTCACTACCGTCGTTGAGGCAGAAGAAATCCATCGAACGGTCTTTGAGTAGTGAATTCATCTGTCGCAAACCGGCTTTGACAGTGGTGTCGACGTATTTGACGGTAGCCGACTTCTGTACGACGGAGCGGCCGCTCATCAGCGCGTAGTAGTGGTACAGCGAATTGGTGACCGAAATGTTGGTGCTTGCGCGGAAGGTACTCGCAGCGGTGGCCGCAAAATCGTCCGCGAATTCGCGTTCCATTTCCGCCATGACACTTTTGCGTAGCGGGGTGGCGGCATGCTCGAGGTGCCGAGTTGTCATCAATCCGAATCGCTCTTGTAGTAGACGTCGATTGACCCGAGCCGCATTCTCGAATCCGCTGCGATCGTCGTCGTTGTGTCCCAAACCTATTCGCGTATCCGCCTCGATGAACATGCTGATTCCACCGGGCGAGAAGAACATGTCGGGGCCGACGGATCTGCCGAAGAACATGTCGTCGTTCGAATAGAGGAAATGTTCGGAGAGTCCGGGTATGTGATGCAGTTGGCATTCGACCGCTTGAGAATTGTGAGTGGGCAGTACAGACGGGTCGGCAAAGAACTTTTCGCTGGGCATGAAAGTGACCCGAGGATCGTCGGCCAGCCAGGCCGGACGATCGGAATCGGTGGCGACAAAGATTCTTCGGATCCACGGCGCATACATGTGCACGGACCGTAGTGCGTACTTCAATTCGTCGATTTGACGGAATCGTGCTGCGGATTCGTCACCTTCACCGACAATGTAGTTCTGCATCCGAAGTGCGCGTTGCGCCTGAAATTCCTCGGAAGAACCGTCCACCCAGGAAAAGACGAGGTCGATGTCGAAATTGATGTCGGAGGCATGGGCGGCAAACATGTTCTCGATCGTCGGCCACACACGGCCGAAACGCTCCACCGTTCCACGAACTGCTTCTTCCGGACGCACCGTCCGCCGGGTCAGTGAATTTTCGATGGGCAGAACGATCTCTGTGTCGGACATCGACCACAGTTCGATCTGAAGTCCGATATTCGCGCCGTAGTTCAGGCCACTCGCCAGATGAACGCGCGGCCGAAACAGTCGAAAGATGCGGGCTTTTGGTGTGGAGGACAGTGCGCCGTCGGCTATCAAGAGCGCTGGACTCTTCTTCGCGTCGAGAGTCTTCGAATAGAAGGGTGTGTTCTGGCATCCGTCGATCAGCGCGCGGCGCAATTTCTTTCGGTTGGCCCAATTGACCGCGATGACTGCGCGTTCGTCGTTTCCGCGTACGAGGAGGTATTCGACACCTGCCGCGTCGAGAATATCGCGGATGAACAGCAGGTCCTCGATCATCGCTTCGAGCGGGGTTGTGGTGACGATAGGGAGGGCAAACCGATTCTTGAACCGCACAGTTTCCGGGCGGTCCTCCAATCGAGCGCGCACGGGGGACGAGACGGGTTTCACTGTGTCAGTGGTGTCCTGCTCCGGGGGTACGAAGTAGATGTCGTGCGGAGCGGGAGATTGTGTGATGACGTGCCTTTCGATGACAGGGCGCGCGGAGGCGGTGTCGTGCCAGTCTAGTCGGGAATTGGAGCGATTCGTGTTGGTGGGGAGTTTGCGCATACTCGGTACCGACACGCGAATTCGAATCCTCGAGAGTGAAAAGGATCGGGTGCCGGTTGTGGCAGGTGGCGCGTGGTTTCTGCCATCTTCTGGCATCTCGGGTTCATAGGGACCAAGTGCTGTTCTCGATAGGGTCACAGCAGGTGCAGAGTTCCAGCGACAAGGACCGGCTAGCTGGACGGCAACCCTTCATGCCGATGGGGTGCCCCGGGATCACACCTGGCGACACGCGTGGTGTGTGTCGCAAGCGGCAGTTGCGGCACTACCCGTCAGTGAAAGAGGGCTGACGGTTCTGCGGCCGGCACTGTGCGCTCCCGAGTAGTCCTCGAACAGGAGTAGAAGCCGATGACCTCCACCCTTCCCATCCACCTCGCCGTAGCGCTTGACGGCGCCGGCTGGCACCCCGCGGCCTGGCGAGAACCCCATTCGCGTCCGAGTGAGCTGTTCACCGCGTCGTACTGGACCGATCTCGTGACTACAGCCGAACGCGGTCTGCTCGACTTCGTGAGTATCGAGGACAGCCTCTCCGTGCCGGGCAACCCGTTCGAGCCCGTCGGTGACGCGGTCGATCGTGTGCGCGCTCGACTGGACGCGCATCTCGTGGCGGCCAGGCTGGCACCGGTGACGCGCAATATCGGATTGATTCCGACGATCACCACAACGCATACCGAGCCGTTCCATGTCTCCAAAGCTGTTGCAACGCTCGACTACACGTCGCGAGGCCGCGCGGGGTGGCAGGTGAAAGTCTCAGCGTCTGAAGCGGAGGCTACGCATTTCGGCCGGCGCGACATCCCCGCGTTGACCGAAGATGATCGGGCATTGCTGGTTTCAGGCAATCTTCCCGATTTTGTGCGGGATCTGTTCGACGAGTCAGCAGAGGCCGTCGACGTGGTTCGGCGTCTCTGGGACAGCTGGGAGGATGACGCCGAAATTCGTGACGTGGAGCGTCGACGGTTCATCGATCGAGAGAAGTTGCACTACATCGACTTCGAGGGCAAGTACCTATCCGTCCGTGGACCGTCGGTCACTCCGCGGCCGCCGCAGGGGCAGCCAATCATCGCAGCTTTGGCGCACCAGCGCGTTCCGTACGAGCTGGCTGCTCGAACAGCCGATCTGGTTTTTGTGACTCCTCTCGACGATGGTCAGGTGCCCTCGATTCTCGCCGAAGTGCGGGCGGCGCAGGAACGGGTTGAGCGCTCGGGCGAACCGCTCCGGGTATACGGCGACATTGTTGTGTTCTTCGATGCGGCAGGGGAATCGGGTCGAGAACGACTCGACCGCCTGGACAATGCATCGGGTACCCCGTACCGCTCTGATGCACTGATCTTCACCGGCACGCCGGCTGAATTGGCCGATCACCTTCTCCGCTGGCAGCAGTTGGGGATCGAGGGCTTTCGTTTGCGACCCGGTGTTGCCGTGGACGATCTTGACACGATTGTGAATGACCTGGTACCAGAACTGCAGAAGCGCAACGTATTCCGTCCAGCGTATCCAGATACGAATCTCCGCGGACTTCTCGGATTGCCGATCGACGTCCCCAACCGCTACGCCGCCGGCACTCCGGCTGCCTGAACAGACGAGGAATACTTTCATGAGTTCTCAGCAGCGTAAGCAGGTCATCTTGGGTGCCTACCTGGGCGGCGTCAACCATCAGACGGCGTGGTGGGATCCGCAGGCGGGCAGCCAGATCGAATTCGACTCCTTCGAACACACCGCTAGAACCGCCGAGCGCGGAAAATTCGACTTCTTCTTCCTGGCAGAAGGACTGGCACTTCGCGAACGCGCGGGACAGATCTTCGATCAGGACATCATCGGCAGGCCGGATACCTTCACGGTGCTCGCCTCATTGGCGGCAGTAACCGAACACCTCGGATTGGCCGGCACCATCAACTCGACGTTCAACGAACCGTACGAGTTGGCCAGACAGTTCGCGACGCTCGATCAACTGTCTTGTGGCCGCGCGGCCTGGAACGTCGTGACTTCGTTCGATGCCTTCACCGGGCAGAACTTCCGTCGCGGCGGTTACCTCGATCGTGCGCAGCGGTACGAGCGCGCCGAGGAAACCGTCGCACTCGTCCGTGAAATCTGGGATTCGTGGCGAAGTGACGACATCGTCGCAGACAAGGATTCCGGTCGTTTCCTCGCGCGAGCAGAGGCTGGTGAATTCGCTTTCCACGGATCACAATTCGATGTGAACGGTCGGTTCACTGTTCCGCGCAGTCCGCAGGGGCGCCCGGTCATTCTTCAAGCTGGTGTCTCGCCGCAAGGGCGGGATTTTGCGGCCGGCAATGCCGACGCGATCTTCTCGCCGTACGGGCAGCTGCCTGAGGCGTCGGACTTCTATCGGGACATCAAGGCCCGTGCTGTTGCAGCCGGGCGTGATCCGGGTGACATCAAGATTCTGCCGTCGGCGAGCTTTGTGCTCGGCACGTCCGAGGCTGATGCTATCGAGAAGTACCGTGACATTCGCGATCAGCAAGTAACAGGTCAGACTGCGTTGATCCTGCTCGAGCAGATCTGGAATCTCGATCTTTCGGGTTACGACCCGGAAGGACCGCTACCTGATATCGCACCGGATCCCGAAGCACCCCCGATCATTCAAGGACGGGCATTCATCCATCAGGACCGATTCGAGACGGTCGCGAAGTTGCGCGCCGTGGCCGAGAACAAGAAGCTGAATCTGCGTGAGGTCGTGATCGATCAGTTCGAGCGCGGGCCGATAGTCGGTACAGCGCAACAGATCGCCGAAAAGATCGATTCGTTTGTGCAGAACGACGGTTCTGATGGATTCATCCTTGGTTCGCACCTCGTACCAACAGGATTGGACGAGTTTGTCGACGACGTAGTCCCGCTGTTGCAGGACCGTGGCGTCCTGCGCGCCGAGTACGAGGGAACGACGCTACGCGACAATCTTGGTCTGGCAATTCCGGCTGATCGTGGTCTTGTGGCGCCGCGATGACGCGTGCGAGTAGCGCGTGGGGATCGGGGTACTCCGACAACGTCGGCACCTAACGTCGGCAGTCCTGGAGGAGGAAGGCCATGCGTGTGAAAAGCCTGGTCGGAGCCGGCGCAGTGGCAGTTGCCCTGGTTGCCGGTCCCCTTGCCCAAACGTCTGCCCAAGCATCCGCGGAAGGCTCAGTGGCTCCGGGCTCGGATAGCCTGCCAGACTCGCTGACCTGCGAGAGCGTCTTCGACGCCTTGGAGGATCAGAGCCCGGAGTGGACGGAGGAGGGGATCGACCAGGTCGAAGACTGGTGCGAGTCGATCACCGGTGAAGAGGACTGACCGTCAGCCGCGCGCTATGACGCGTCGTGAGAGTCGCCAGCGGCCGTCCTCCAGCTCGAACTCGTCTGCGTAACTTCCGACGCCACTGAGGCGAGGCGCCGTGGCGGTGTCGACGTAAAACGTCCACACCGCTTCGGCGCGGGCCGTGGTGTCCGACGTGACCTCGACGGCGACCGCGGTGGTCACGTGGCGGGTGAAGGTTCCCGGTCCCTGAATTCCGGCAGCACGGCGTTCGCGCACACCGGCAGCGATTTCCTCGCGGCCGCGTCGTACCTGGAGCGGCAACCCGCGGTCGGGGTTGGCCGGCATTGTCCATTCGGCCTGCTGAGTGAATTGTTCGACGTAATCGTCGACTGCTCCCGTATCGGCGAGGTGAGCGATCCGCGCGAGTGCGGTTCGGATCTGCTCGGCTGGGCTTTCGGGCTGCATCTGTCTCCTTGGTATTAGGGCGGACTTTCCGGACGCTACCGCGGTGAGCTGGGAATAGTAGGTCCGGTCTCGTTGAGCGGTCACAAAATTCGTGAGTTCGGATCACCGTGAGTCCAACTATTTCCCCAACATAAGGGGAAATGATTAAGTGTGTTCACGAAGGCAAGTGCCTTGAATCTGACCGGAAGGTTTACCGTGTCCGTCCCTCTGCGATGTCTGCGCTGACTTCTTCAGCGCCACACCGGCTGGTGTAGCCCTCATTGCCCACTGAACTTCACGGTTCGGGTTCTTCGAGGCCACCAGGACGACCACTTTCCCTTTTGCGTGCCGCGCTCAGCGCGCGTTGCTGCGCACCCTCATACGAAGGACCACACCTCCGTGAACTCGTCATTTCCGACGGCCGGGCTTGATCGCCGTGCCTTTTTCCGTGGCAGCGCTATTGCCGCATTCGCAATTCTTGGTACCGGCTCACTGGCTGCGTGCTCCTCGGCTGTTGGTGAACAGCGTTCGGATGCAGGTGAATCGGTGGAACCAGTGCGCGGCGGCACGCTCACCCTGGCAATTCCGGACGATGTCAGCCCATCCGCTCTTTTGACCAGCACAACAATTGCCGGCACTACCATCTCCGGGCTTGTCTTCGAGACATTGACCCGCTACCCGATCGATTCCGTAGTGCCGCAACCTCTTCTCGCCAAGGACTGGAAGCTCTCGGACGACGGTCTGACGTTGACACTGAATCTGCGCGACGACGTCACCTTCCACACCGGCCGCCCGTTCACCTCTGTGGATGCGGAGTTTTCGCTGCGTACGTACGCCGATCCCAAGTTCTCCGCGCAGCTGCGCAGCACAGCAGCCGCCATCACAGGCTACGACTCCTCGGATCCGAAAAAGCTGGTACTGACGCTCGCGCACCGAACCGGTAACATCTTCGACTTGCTGGACCTGGCGCCGATCTTCGACTCGGAGACCTTCGACAAGGCGGTCAGCGGTGAATCCTTCATCGGGACAGGACCGTTCGTCTTCGCCTCGCGCACCCCGAACAGCTCGATCTCCTTCGATCGCAATCCGAACTACTGGGTTGCTGAGCGTCCCTTCCTCGACCGCGTCGAGGCTCGTATCGTCCCCGATTCACAAGCCCGTCTGACGTCTCTCAAATCAGGTCAGGTTGCGCTCGTCGCCCCGGGATCGTTGACCTTCCGTGATTCTCAGACAGTTGGCAAGACAAGCGGTTTCGCAACTTCAGCTCTCGACGGGGCGGAACTGCAGACGTATCTGGGCGCCAACGTCACGGCTGACGGATTGACCGATGTACGAACCCGGAAAGCCGTGGCGTATGCCATCGATCGGGATCGCATCATGAGTGAGGTGTACCGCGACGCAGGCTACGCCGTGAACCTGCCGTGGCCGAAGTCGTCGCCCGCATACGACGCGGCCAAGAACTCCACGTATACGCGTGACGTTGCCAAGGCTCGGTCACTGGTGAGTGAGGTGGGAACACTGCCGACCATTCCGTTGACGTACACGGGTGCCAGCCCGGACTTTGAAGCGGCAGCTCAGATCGTGCAGGCCAATCTTGCTGAAGCGGGAATTCGCGTCGAGTTGGACCCAGTCGAAGCGACTATCTTCTTCAAGCAGTTGATCGGCGCAGAGTTCAAGGGGCTGTGGCTGACCAGTCACACCTTTGCGCAGTATGTTCCGTCGACGCTGACCGTCAGCGCCTACCCTTTCAATGCCGCGCACAATGCGTCGAAGTTCAGTTCGCCGGCATACTCCGCGGCCGCCGACTCAGCGTGGCAGGTGCCCGACGGCTCGAGCGACGCTGCAAAGAAGCTGTACGCGGACCTCGGCACCCAACTGTTGGAAGAGCTGTTCCTGATCGAGATCGGTGTGGTGGTTCCGCAGGTATCGGCTGCTTCCACCGTGCATGATCTTGCGTGGACCAAAGGTCGTCAGCCGCAGTTCGCCAACACCTTCCTGGCCTAGGGGAGAACATGATTCGCTATGTTGTCGGCCGACTACCGTCGGCGGTAGTGGTTCTCTTTCTTGCATCGTTGTTGATTTTCTCGGTTATGCGACTGGTTCCCGGTGATCCGGCCTTGGCGCTGGCCGGTCCCGATGCCACGCCGGAAGCGATTGAGGCGATTCGTCATTCGCTTGGTCTCGACAAGTCGGTCTCCGCTCAGTACTTGTCGTGGATCGGCGATGTTCTGACGTTGGATCTGGGTCGGTCGTTTGTCCTCGGTGGTCAGATATCGGATCTAGTGCTGGCCGGGTTGGGCAATACTGCGGTGCTTGCCGGCAGCGCATTGCTGTTAGCGGTAACGTTGAGCCTGATTCTCAGTGTGGCCGTGGTGGTCTGGCCGAAGAAGTGGCTGACCAGTGTGGTGAACGTGCTCAACACGCTCTCTGTCGCGCTGCCCAATTTTGTAACGGGTGTTCTACTGGTCCTGGTGGTTGCGGTGCTGATCCCGGTGCTGCCTTCCGGTGGTGTTCCTCCGGGCGGGTACCTGGCTCGCCCCGACATCACGCTGCAGTATTTGGTGCTTCCGGCACTGTGCTTGGCCTTGCCGGTCACAGCCGCTCTGACCAGATTTCTCTCGGAGGCCCTGCGCACCGAGATGGCGCAGCAGTATGTGATCACCGCTCAGGCTGCGGGAGTCACGCGCTGGAACCTGGTGACCCGCAGCGCTTTACGCAACGCGCTGCCGACCATGTTGACTGTCCTCGGAATTCAGACCGGGCATCTCCTTGGTGGAGCCGTGCTGGTCGAGGCCATCTTTGCCTGGCCGGGAATCGGTCAACTGATTCAGCAGGGAATCGGTCGGCGCGACTACCCCGTGGTGCAGGTGCTTCTGCTGCTCTCGGTCACGATCTTCGTGCTGATTCAGTTGCTGACAGACATCGTGCACGCCTACCTCGATCCGCGTATCCGCATTGGAGGACAGTAATGACTGTCGTTGATCAACGCCAGGACACGCAGACTCGACGTTCGCACCCGGTTCGTGACGCGCTGACTCACGGCCAGGGACTTGCGGGTGTCCTGATCGTGCTGGTCATCGCAGCGGCGGGCATCGCGGCACCGCTGTTGACGAACTACGGACCCAACGAACAGATCGAGGGCGCAAACCTGTTGGGCGCCAGCGCACAACACTGGTTCGGCACTGATCAGGTGAACCGCGACGTCTTCACTCGCTCGCTGTACGGCATCCGAATCAACCTGGTCATCGTGCTTGTCGCGGTGCCGTTGGGTGCGATCATCGGCTCGCTTGCCGGCTTGATCTCTAGCATCAATCCGGTTGCCGATGTCATCGCGCAACGAATCTTTGATGTGATCCTTGCTTTTCCGCTGCTGATTCTCGCGATCACGCTGGTAGCGATTACCGGACCCGGTATTTTTCCTGTGGTCGCGGTGATCGTGGCCGCGGAGATCCCAATGTTCGGGCGCCTCGTACGTACCAGTGTGCTCAAAGTTCGCGAGCTACCGTTCGTGGAATCGGCCGAAGTGATCGGGGCCGGCCGTTGGTGGGTACTGCGTAAACATGTGCTGCCCAACGTGGTCGAACCGTTGAGCGTGCAGATCGCCCTGTCGATGTCGGTGGCCGTATTTGCCGAAAGTGCGATGAGCTTCCTGGGTATCGGTGTGCGACCGCCGGATCCGTCACTGGGGTCCATCATCTCCGACGCCATCCCCAATCTCGACGTCAATCCCGCTTACGCCGTCGGGCCGCTGATCATCGTCTCCGCCTTGGTCTTGAGTTTCCTCCTGATCGCCCAGGCGCTCGGCAAAGCCCGTCGGATCTGACGCCGCCTAAACGACCACTTCAAGGACACAAGCATGAACGCAGTAAAGCAGCAGGCGGTCCTCGCCATCGAGGATTTGGTGATCCGGTTCGGTACCGCGGATAGCCGACGTGAATCAACCACCGTTGTCGATCAGGTGAATCTCGAAGTGGCACAGGGTGAAATTCTGGCACTGGTCGGAGAATCCGGATCGGGTAAGTCGCTCACAGCGCGTGCAGTCCTCGGCTTGCTGCCGGAAGGGGCTCAGGCAAGCGGCTCGATCGAACTCGGTGGTCAGCAGGTTCTCGGAGCTGACGAGGCAACCTTGAACAAGGTGCGCGGCACCCGCGCCGCAATGGTGTTTCAGGAACCCCAGACCGCACTCAACCCCGTCCAGAAGGTGGGGTGGCAGATTGCTCAGGTCCTGCGGGCGCACGGCAAGATATCCCGGGCCGACGCTCGGGCCCGTGCCGTCGAACTGCTGCGGATGGTGGAGATTCCGGAACCGGAGCGTCGGGTCGATTGGTATCCACATCAGCTGTCGGGCGGTCAGAAGCAGCGAGTAGTTATCGCGCTGGCTCTGTCGGGCTCGCCGGATCTGCTGATCGCAGATGAGCCGACGACTGCACTCGATGTGACGGTGCAGGCCGAGATTCTGCAGTTACTGCGGGATCTGCGCGATCGGTCAGGGACGGCGATTCTGTTGATCACACACAACATGGGAGTCGTTGCGGATATCGCCGATCGCGTGCTGGTGATGAAATCCGGTCAGGTGGTGGAACAGCAGTCGGTTTTCGATCTGTTTGCGTCACCGCGGGCGAGCTACACGCAGGCTCTGCTGGCAGCGGTGCCTCGGCTGCCGGAAGCCGAGCACGCCAAACCAGCCGTTGCGCTGGTCGATGATGTCGAGCGCGCGCTCACCGAGCCCATTCTCCGGTTCGACGACGTCTCGATCGTGTACCCGGCCCGTCTGGGTAACAAGGCGTTTCGGGCTGTTGATCAGGTGAGCCTGAGTGTGCGGCCTGGTGAAGTAGTGGGTCTGGTCGGTGAGTCGGGCTCGGGGAAAACAACTCTCGGGCGCAGCGCGCTGGGTGTCATTCGGGCCAGCAGTGGCACCGTGAGCTTCGACGGAACCGACCTGGGCACGATATCCGCAGCGAATCTTCGAGGTCTGCGTAAGGGTATGGCACTTGTCCATCAGGATCCGGCGGCGTCACTCGATCCCCGGCGGACCGTCGGGCAGAGCATCGGTGAACCCCTCGAAGTCCACCGCTTTGCTACCGGGGCCCTGCTTCGGAACAAGGTCGAGGAGTTGCTCGAATCCGTTCGTCTCCCCAAGTCATTTGCTCACCGGGCACCGGGAGAGTTGTCCGGTGGTCAGCGCCAGCGGGTGGCGCTGGCGCGAGCACTCGCACTCGGGCCACGACTGTTGGTTGCCGACGAGCCGACCAGTGCGCTCGACGTTTCAGTCCAAGCCGACGTTCTTTCACTATTTGCCGACCTACGAGAGGAATACAAGTTCGCATGCCTGTTCATCAGCCACGACTTGGCCGTCGTCCATCAGGTGGCCGACCGGGTAGCGGTGCTGCGCAGCGGGGAATTGGTCGAAGAGGGCCCCGCTGCGGAGGTATTCAGCTCACCGCGCCAGGACTACACCAGGAGATTGGTTGCAGCGGTGCCGCTTCCGGATCCGCTGCGCCAGCGCGAAGGACGGGGAACTACTCGAGTGGAGCCAAGCCTGACTGTTGCTGTCTGACCGGTCCGCTCGCACGACACACAACCCTTCACTCTCACTTCACAGGAGAATTTCATGTCTATCACCGAACTCGAACGCGTCGCACTCACCCCTGAAGAGATCTACGCCGCAGGCGGAATCACCGTCCACAAGGTGGGTGAGCTGATCGGCGCACGTATCGACGGCGTTCATCTCTCGGGTGATCTGTCCGCGGAGACCGCGTACGCAATCAACTACGCTCTCGCCGCCCATAAGGTTGTTTTCTTCCGCGGGCAGCAGCATCTGGACGACGTGTCGCAGTACGAATTTGCCGGCACGCTCGGCACGCAGACCACCACCCACCCGACGCTGAAGTCTGCCGACAACAAGCTGTTGGTTATCGACGGTGCGGCCAGCAGCTGGCACACCGACGTCACATTCATCGACCGTATCCCGAAGGCATCGATCCTGCGCCCCACCACAATTCCCGAGTACGGCGGAGCAACGACCTGGGCTTCCACGACGGCCGCGTACAACCAGTTGCCGCATTCGCTGAAGGTTCTGGTCGAGAACCTACGGGCCGTGCACACCAATGCGTACGACTACGCCGAGGCGTACGACTACTCCGAAATTGTCGACAGGGTGAAGCAGGGCGAGGGCGAGCGTCAGACCAACTACGGAGAGTTCACTCGCGAGATCTACGAAACGGAGCACCCGGTGGTTCGCATCCACCCGGCAACCGGGGAGAAGACCCTGCTTCTGGGCCACTTCGTGAAGGAGTTCGTCGGGCTCAAACCGTCGGAGTCGGTTGCGCTGTTCCAGCTACTGCAGGCACGAGTTATCAAGTTGGAAAACACAGTTCGTTGGGCCTGGGAGGCGGGAGATCTGGCGATTTGGGACAACCAGGCTACCCAGCACTACGGCGTCTCCGATTACGGAACCCAGGCGCGCAGCGTGCACCGGGTGACGTTGGCCGGGGACGTGCCGGTGGACGTCCACGGCGAATCCAGCCGCATCATCAAGGGCGACGCGTCCGAGTTCTCGATCGTCGCGGACATCGAGCGGCTCCCCGGGTTTGCCGCGAACTGATCTGATAGAAAGCGTCTGACAACGAGCGCGTTTGGTGGCCGATTGTGCGGTCACCAAACGCGCTTCGTTGCGTTCAGGTCATCTCAGTACGTGCGGGCGAACAGTGCCGGTTCCGTATCGGAAACCTGCGTAACCTGCTCGCGCGCAACCAGATGACGCAAATGTGCGGCACCCTCGGACAGTGCCATGGTCTTGCCCATCGGGGAGATATCGGACCACGGCTTGTACCACTTCATATGTGCCGCAACATCCCACACCGTCAGCTTCTGATCGCCGAAGGCCTCGAGTAGGTGATCCAGGCGTTCTTCGTGGTGCTCGATCAGCTCACCCGCGCGGCCACCCACGCTGTCGATGGGGATGCCGTGTGCGCCGAGTCCACGCGTGATGTCCATGGTCTGGACGCGTCGTAGAGACGCGAAGAAATCGGCCAGGGCGTCGCGTTCCTCGAGGGGGTACGTGAAGTTGCCGACGTGCGGCGTTGTCTTCTGCAGGACGTGGTCGCCGGTGAACATGACGTTTGCGTCGTCGAGATAGAAGCAGACATGCCCGGGGGTATGGCCTGGTGTGTAGACAACGCGGAGTCCGCGACCGGTGAGGCTGATGATCTCGTTGTCCGAGAGGATCCTGTCGGGAGCGGAGTCCGCGCTCGTCGGCGGGTTTCCGTCGGCTGCCTGCCGGAATGCTTCGCGATCAGCTTCCGGGGCTCCGGCCTTGGCCATGTTGGACAGCTGGTAGGCCATCCACTCTTCGCCCTTGCTGCTGGCCATCTTGTTGAACAGGTCGTGATCGTCCTCATGCATCGCGATCCAGGCACCCGACGCCTCACGCACGCGACCACACAACCCGGTGTGATCCGGATGGAAATGGGTCACAACAACGCCTTCGATATCGGTGACCGAATGACCGATCTCCGCCAACCCGGCATTGAGGCCCTGCCAGCCGTTGTCGTCGTCCCAACCCGCATCAACCAGGATCAGGCCGTTCGGGGACTCCATCGCGTACACCAGCGTTGCACCGAGTGGGTTGTCGGTGATGGGCACCGGAATCTGGAATATGCCATCGCCGATGGCAGCTGCACCGTTCATCTGTAGTACCTCGTTTACCGATTAAGGAATCTGTTTCTATGTCCTTCATGTTTACCGTGCGCTCGATTAGCCCGTGACGCAGGTCCTACCTGGCGGGAATGTGTGACCGTCGGAGTGCATTTCGGATCGGCGAGAGTTTAACCTTCCTACTTGTCGGTATTTGTGGAGAACTGTTGAAGCAGTGCATGTTTCGTTGTTCTTCCGGCTTGAGGGTTGCGCTGCCACGGCGGTTCGCTGGAGGCAAGCGAACTAGCGTGTCGAGGGACAGGCGCCGTGCGGCGGTCTCGAGAAAGACGGGTCATGCGTTTTCAGGTTCTGGACATCATCTTCAACCCACCCCATCCAGGGACCGGAGAGGAAGTAACACCCTCTGACCGACTCAATCGCGTGGTCGAACTCGCCGTTCTCGCCGAAGAGCTGGGCATCGACTCCTTCTCGGTGGGGGAGCGTCACGCCGGCCCGGTGCTGTCCTCTGCGCCGACGGTCATCCTGGGTGCAATTGCGCAGGCCACAGATCGAATTCTGCTCTCGACAGGCGTCACCGTCCTGTCGTTGCTGGACCCGATTCGGGTGGCCGAGGACTTCGGAACCATCGACCAGCTCAGCCGCGGGCGCCTCGAAATCGTGATCGGCAAGGGAAACGAGGTGCTGCAGTACCCGCTGCTCGGACTCGATATCTCCAAGCAGTACGAATACCTGACCGAGAACTACGAACTCCTCAAACTGCTGATCAGCGAGGAAAACGTCAAGTGGGTGGGTACCCACCGGCCCTCCCTCGAGGACGCAACGACGCTACCGCGTCCGTACGACGGGCCTTTCCGCATCTGGCACGGGTCCGCGACGTCCTTCGAGGCAGTGGAACTTGCAGCGAAGTGGGGAGATCCCATCGTTACGGCCAATGCGCTCCAGCCCCGCGAGAACTACAAGGTGCTCATCGACCACTATCGCGAGCAGTATCTCGCTCACGGCCACGATCCCTCCCGTGCGTACGTCGGCTCCGGCTCGGGTGGGCTGTTCCTCGCTGACACGACCGAACAAGCCGTCGAGGAATTCCGTCCCCTCTACGAGGGCGCTGTCGCGCAGCAAGACAAGCGGAAGCACGACCCCAAAGCAGTCGGTAAGTCCACGAGCTTCCGGACCATCGAGGAAGCCGTCGACCGTGGCCCCGCTTTGGTGGGCTCCTCGGAGCGTGTCGCCGAGAAGATCCTGGACTACTACGAGAGTTACGGTCACGACTTCCAGTCCGTATCCGTCAATCACGTCCTCGACTTCGAGCAGCAGAAGGACACGTTGCGCCGTTTTGCCGAAGAAGTGATTCCCCTCGTGAAAGCGGAAGTGTCGACCAACCTGTGGAGCGTCGGCGACGAGGATCGGGCGAAGGGTTTCACCGCAGTCGACTGAGCAGGTGAGCGTAGTCAGGTCCGACGCTGCGACGAGTCACAGCCTGCAGTAGCTTATTACCGACATCGTGGTCGGTTTTACACTGCAATGAAAGTTCTGTGAGTGGGAGTAGTGCGTTGACGTTGGGTGTGAACTCGCTACCCGCGACAGAACTGTCGGACACGCTCTGGGTCGATATTCTCCCGTGGATGGACGACTACGTGTCTGACCGTGCCGCCTTGCTCGAACCGTTGGCACCGTCCCCGGACTGGTGGTTCAGTGAGTCGCCGTCGTTCACCGTTCTCGAGGTCGATCTCGAAAAACTGCTGTCCGAGTTGGCGTCGCTGTACATTTCCCACCACTCGTCGGCGGTTCTGAAGGAGAGTTTCCCGCTCCTCGATCCGACTGTGCCGATCAGTGCCCTCGCGCTCGATACACGGGCTGTGACGTCGCTGGCCCGTTTGGCCTCACAAGGGAACGTCGGCGACCTGCTGACTCACGCCACCGCTGAGATTTTTGGTGTTCGCGGCACCAGCGAGCAGACAGTTCACGATGTGGTTCTGAGCTTGCTGGTGTGTGCGGTGATGACAGATCCGCGCTCGCGCATCGAGACGCCGGACGACGGAGCCGCCCCGCCCGCGATCACGGCCTTGCTCGACGATCTCGAGCAGCTGGCGATGTGGCGACGGGTCCGCGGACAGGATGCGCGCCCGCTCGTCACTGTCGAGATCGATGACGAGTCGCCGGAACCCATCCAGGAGCTGGCTGCCCGGATTTCTGCGTTGACACCCAACGATCTACCTGCCACGGATCGTACCGACGCGATGGACGAGATCGACAACCTTTTCTCGCAACTCGACGAACGCGAGTCGATAGTGTTGCGGGAGCGCATTGTGGCGCCGGTGCCGCAGCGACGCGGAGCGGTTGGCGCGAAGCTTGGTGTGGGTTCGGGACGGGTAGGGCAGATCGAGGCTGAGGTGAAAGCCAAGATCAACGACGCCTGCGGGTTCGGAACTGCCGTCGGAAATCTGCTTGCCAGCTTGCGGGTCGAGATTCAGCCGGTCGCGTTGCTCGAGCGCCTTCTGGAACTGCATCCGAGCATTGCTGCCGAAGTGCCCGGGTATGGCGTTCCACTGTGGTTGGTTCTCGATCGAATCGACGACTACTTCGAGGTCACCGATGGTTGGGCCGCCGCGCCCGGCGTTGCGGCAGCAAAGAAGCGTACGCAGACATTGCTCGAGGACTTCGAATCACCCAACGGCGTAGTTGCTCTCGGCGACGTTGCCGATACGGTGTCGATGTCTGCCGGCGAACTCGAGAAATGGCTCACCTGGTGCGGAATCACCGTTGTTTCCGGGTCCGCGTTGACGAGGGCGCGTCGAATCTCCGACCTGGCAGTTGGTGCCCTGGAGGCACTAGGGACGCCGAAGACGGTTCCCGAGTTGGCGGCGCTGCTGAAGACGGATCGCACCGAACGGTCGATCGAGCGGGCCCTCGAATCGGATGATCGCGCCGTCCTCGACGCCGGTTTATGGCACCTTCAGGCGTGGGGTAGTGCGGATTCCATTGTGGAAGAGCCTGTTCCGGAGCAGAGCGAGTTCAACGTCGGCGGCGACGGAATTGTTCGACGTAAGCGCACACGCGATACTGCTAAACCGCCGGAGCAGACGCGTCGCCTGTACCGCTCCGGCAATGTCTGGCGATACCGTACGGCGGTCACGGCCGAGCACTTGCGAGGTTCGAGCTTTGCGGTGCCCGCCGGCCTGGCGGTCGCAGCTGGTTGTGCGCGCGGCGAGAGCGTGGAGCTCGAGAGTCATCTTGGTGTGCAGGCTGTTCGGTGGAGTGGTGCTCAGCCGACCTTCGGCACGATCCGCCGGTTCCTGCGTGAGTTGTCTGCTGTTGTGGGCGAGGACATCTTGCTCGAATTGTGGCAGGACGGGACGTTCCGGGTGGTGCGTCCGGTTGTTGTGCATGCCGATGTCGATCCGTTGCGGCAGGCACTTGCCGAAATCGGAAACCGCGAACCGTTGCGCACCGCTGATCGGCACGTCGTGCGTATTCTTGCCGAGGCGGTGAGTCTTCCCGGGGAAGATCGGCCGCGAAAACTGCTGCGAGTCTATGAAGATCGAGGTGAGGACATAATCCTCGATTTGTTGGAAGCGGCCTGGGTCCACTCCGACGTATCGGCGGACTCGGAGATCGGCGATGCCTGACATCTCCGAGGTCTCGATCGTCGGAACCCAGGCGCTGACGGCTGACGAATCTCTCGCCGGTGCAGTGGGATTGCACCACACCATCACCACGGCCCTCGCCGACCTGGTGGACAACAGCCTCGACGCCGGTGCTGCGCACGTGTTGATTCGCTTTGTGCAGGACGGGACTCGAATCGTCTCGATGCTCCTGATCGACGACGGCTGTGGAATGGATGCCGTCACCATCGATGCAGCGATGACATACGGGCGCCGACGCGATTACGGCGCCGCAGATTTGGGTCATTTCGGCGTTGGTATGAAGGCCGCATCGTTGAGTCAGGCGAGAGTGCTGCGGGTGTGGTCGAGGCGCTCGGGTAATTCCACCCAGGGCCGTGAGATCGACTCTGGGCAGGGACGCCAGGCGGTTTCGGTAATCGACGAGGGGGAGGCAGTTGCTTTCTTCGACGCCGTCACACCTCGTTTTCCGTTCGAGGCCGGCACTATCGTCGAATGGCGCGGGATCACAACCTTTCTGATGTCTGCGAACGCGGACGAGCAGACCAGTTGGCTCGAGCAAACCATCAACGATGTGCGCAGCCACCTCGGTGTGGTGTTTCATCGATTGATCGAATCCGGCCGAGTTGCGTTGACTGTAGATGTCTTCGATGTCGCGGCTGGGCGGGCAGGGGCGTTGCGCTCGGTTGGCGCAGTTGATCCGTTTGCCTATCCGCGCACTGGTTCGCCGAATTACCCTCGACAACTGACTGTGTCGATCAACGGATCGACTCCAGTTGCTCACGCCCACATCTGGCCGGCGCGGAGCAATGCGCCGGAGTTTCGGCTGCACGGTGCACCAGGCAGGGATCAGCAAGGTTTGTACTTCTATCGACATGACCGACTCTTGCAGATCGGTGGCTGGAACGGGATTGTTCGCGGTCGTCCCGATTACGGATTGGCCCGCGTCTCGATCGACCTCGACGACAATGTGTTGCAGCACATCACGATCAACCCCGAAAAGTCGGGAGTCACTCTTGACGCCACTGCAACGGCTGCCATCGACGGCGGAGTATTCGCTGATGGAACGGCGAACTTCCGTTCCTATCTCGATGACGCCGAAAACTCCGTCCGCGCAGCGCGCAGCCATCAGCCCCGGCCCATCAGCGTCGTAGAACCTTCTTCTGGTCTTCCCGAGGATGTGCTCGATTCTTTCAGCGACGCATTCGAATTCACTGTTGGCGCCGACCCTGTTGCCATTGGATGGCGAGCATTGGCACGGGATCAATTCTTCGAAGTAGATCTCAAAACCCGCACCTTGTGGATCAATGCGCGTTTTCGGCGCGACCTGCTAGGGCGCCGAAGTCTCGACAACACGGACGCACCGGTGCTGAAGTCGCTCATCTATCTGCTGGTCGGTGAAATGTTCGAGGGTGTCAGGATCAGCGCGCGGCAGAAGGAAAAGATGCAGGCGTGGCAGGAAGTCCTGATCTCTGCAATGGCGGCACATCGAGAGCAGGTAGCGCAGTGAGCGAGGAAGTCTTCCGTGCCGTGGCACGCGAACTGGGCGACGGGTTTCCACCTGAAAACGTTCTGTACCCGGTCAATGCGCGGTTGCGGGCCAGCTTTCCCGACGGGTTGACCATCGCCGACATCGTTGACGTCTTCCTGGACGACAGCGCTGTTGCCGTGCGTACCGCTCTGCGGTCACGATTGCGTCAGTGGGATGCCGAGAGTGTCGAAACGTGGGTAGGAGCCACCGCCGCGCAGAGCGACGAGCGTCGAACTCTGATCTACGAATTGCTCGGACTGCCCGCTCAGGTGCACGACGACCTCAGTGCGAGGTTTCCCCGCGACGGTGGACCAGTGGTCATTGCGGCTCAGCAGCCGTGGGATCCCTGGTACACCGCCGAGCGGCGGCGCGAGCATGACTTCTACTGGCGTGCGTACAAGCGTGTTCTGGCGGACAAGAATTGGGACGATGCGACGATCGGCAAACTGGATGTAGCCACCACTGAGGTCGTTCACCGGCTCGCCGACCCAACCCGGCCGGAGCCGTATCAGTCCAAGGGGCTGGTGGTCGGGTACGTCCAGAGTGGAAAAACGGCGAATTTCAGTGGAGTAGTGGCCAAGGCGATCGACGCCGGCTACCGATTGGTCATCGTCTTGACCGGCACGATCGAGATTCTGCGGAGCCAGACTCAGCGACGTCTCGACATGGAACTGGTCGGCCGTCAGAACATCAGCGCCGGCGTCGACGACGACTACACCAATGACGAAGATTGGCGCGCGGGGAACTTTCTCGAGCACGAAATCGATCCCAACAAGACAAACGAGATTCCGGCAATCCGTCGACTCACCACGTCGACGTTCGATTACAAGAGCCTGCTTGCGGGCTTGAGCGCGTTGCACTTCGAGACCGTCGATCACTCACTTCCGCTCAATGATCCGAAGAATCTGTACCCCAGCAATATTCGGATCGCTGTTGTCAAGAAGAACGTCTCCAGTCTCAAGAAGCTGGTCGCGGATCTGAAGAAAGTCCCCACCGAACTCGAGCAGATCCCGGCTCTGATCATCGACGACGAGGCCGATCAGGCGTCGGTGAACACGATCGATCCGAAGAAAATGGAAACCGAGCAGATCGAGCGGACTGCGATCAACGGTCAGATTGCCGAGATCCTCGGTCTTCTCAAGCGGGCTCAGTACATCGGTTACACCGCAACACCCTTCGCCAATGTGTTTGTCGATCCGGAAGACAGTGTCAACGTCTTCCCTTCGGACTTCATCGTCAGCCTCGAGCGGCCCGGCCCGTACATGGGTGGTGCGGACTTTCACGATCTCGACGATGTGGATGACGATGACAAGACGCCGGCCAATTCGAACGAGAAGGCATACGTACGGGATCTTCGAGCCGAGTGCGACGAGGATCGCTCAGCCGAGCAGTTGCGAGCGCTCGACTCGTTTGTCCTGACCGGGGCAATCAAACTATTCCGGGAATCAAAGGGCGCCAAGTCGTATCGGCATCACACGATGCTGGTGCACGAATCGGTGAAGCAGGCCGAGCATGACGCCGTAGCCGACGACTTCAAGGCCTTGTGGCAATCGGCCGGATACAGCCAGGCCAAGAGTCTTTCCCGGCTGGACAAGCTCTGGGCCGAAGACTTCGCAGTGGTGAGTGCGGCTCGGGGCAGTGAACTGGAGAATCCTGGTTCGTTTGCCGAGTTGGAGGAATTCATCGGCGCTGCCTACGACAAGATTTCCGAGGGAACCAGCCCCGTTATCGTGGTCAATGGTGCGGCCGAGAAGGACTACAAGCAGGATTCCCTCGACTTCCAGGAACGCGGCGTCTGGAAGATTCTCGTCGGCGGTACGAAGCTGAGTCGAGGCTTCACGGTCGAGGGACTCACCATCACGTACTACACCCGCAGAACCGGCCAAGCCGACACGCTGATGCAGATGGGTCGATGGTTCGGTTTTCGTCCAGGCTACCGAGACCTGGTGCGGCTGTTCATCGGTCGTACGGTCGGCGGGCCAGCCGGTGCCGAGTACGACATGTACAAGGCGTTCGAGGCTATTGTGCGGGACGAGGAAGAGTTCCGGCGTGAGCTCACCAGGTTTAGCGGTGTGAACGAGAATGGCGAGCCGTGGGTTACCCCGCGCGATGTGCCGCCAATGGTGTTCCAGCAGCTTCCGTGGCTCAAGCCCACTGCGCGGAACAAGATGTTCAACGCCGAGCTGGCTTATCGCGGTATGGGTGGCGAGAGTTTCAGTTTCACGATGCAGCCTCCGCGCGGTGACGGCTCGATCAATGCCCGACATTTTGCTGCCGTCGGTCCGGCGTTGAAGTCGCTCGGCGATTCCGGGACCTTCAACTTTGTGGACAAGGACGATGTTGTGCGGTCCTTCACAGCACGGTACGGAATCGTCCCAGCTCCCGTTGTTCTGGATGCAGTCGATCAATTCGAGTGGGCGACGGGCTGGAACTTCGGTCCGCATCGTGAAGCGCTCGCGGCGGCAATCGAATCCGGGTTGCTCGAGGATTTTGCCGTTCTTCTGCCACAGCCGAAGACGCGTGAACCCATCGAGATCAAGGGCTGGCACGAGAAGCTTCCGATCGTCAATCGCAAGCGTCAAGAGCGTGAGTATCGGACGGGGTTCACCGGCACCGCCGTTCGCGAGCGTGATGCTATCGAGCACATTGCCGGCAGCCCGAAGAAGAACGGTGGGCCACTTGCCGGGGCGCTGCACCGTAAGACTCGCGGCGCGTTGATTCTGGTGTTTGCCAATGATCCGGGTCCACGTCAGTTGAAGCGGGCACAGGCTGGCCCGGTGGATTCGCGTGACTTTGCGACACTGATTTCGTACGCCCTGCCGCAAGCTGCGGAACCATTGGGGCGGATCGGGTTTCGAGTCAAACAATCAGGGACAGGTGCGATAGTCGATGCAAACTAGGTGTGTAGTGGTGAAGGACAGGGACGGATTCTGATGGCAAAGACCATTGCGACAATCAACCTCAAGGGTGGCGTCGGTAAGACGACGATCACGGCAGGGTTGGCGGAGTTCATGTCGCTCGAATTCGGGCAGCGTGTGTTGCTGATCGACCTGGATGCCCAGATCAACCTCACCACCATGATGATCAGTGAGGATCACTGGCTCGAGCTGAACAAGAAGGGGCTCACCAGCGCGACCATCTTCCGTGACGCGGTTGAGGGTACGTCGAACTTCGATCTGCAGGGGACAATTCAGAAGTCGGTCTCGCCGGTCAAACACGTGACTGGCGTAGATCTGCTGCCCTCGTCGCTGGACTTGATCGAGCTGCAGGAGGAGATCAGTGCCCTTCGGGTGGCTGACCGCAGTTCCACCAAGCCGGTCGAGTTGCTACGCGATGCCGTGGCTCCCGTGATGGATTACTACGACTACGTGCTGATCGACTGCCCACCCAACCTGGGCCCGATCACGCTCAACGGGTTGGCGATGGCCGACGGCTATGTCATTCCCACGATCCCGGATGTGCTTTCCACTTACGGCATTCCGCAGATTCAGACTCATATCGCCAAGTTCGGCAGGGAAATCGGCCGTGAGCTCTTCGAGTTGGGGCTGGTGATCACCAAGTACAAGTCCAATTCCGCCGTGCACCGGACCACCGTCAGGAATCTCCGACGCGACCCCAACGTCCCACACGTCCTGCCGGAGTATCTCGCGGAGTCGAATCAGATTGCCGCGTCAGCTGAGTTTCATCCGTACGGCACCTTGAAAGTGAAGTACGGAAACGCAGGTCAGTTCGATCAGATGCGTGCAATTACGCAGAACATTCTCACGGAAGCGCAGGCGAAGCTATGAGTGCGGGTATCGATGAAGCGCGTCGTCGGGTGCAGGTGCAGGAAACCGGTGCAGCGCTCCTGAAGTTGGGAGCAACCAACGCCTCAGCATCGGTGTTGCTGGCCAAGCTGGTTCAGGTAGTCGCGGAGGAAGCTGCCCGTACCCCGCGCTTCGCGAAGGCAATCGAAGAGGCTTTTGCGGTTCCATCGGATGGAGCGACGGTTGCGTTGCCTGCTGCTGCGCCGGCGCCGCGTCGTCGTGCTGCTGCCCCGAAGGTGAAACGGGAGCCGGGGGCTTTCGACCCGTTCGAGGTCTTCAAGCTCGATGGGGAAGAGGTTCTCTTGGAGCGTCTTTCGGCCCTCGACGCAGACGGTATCAAGGACATCATCGCGGAACAGGAAATGGATACGCACAAGGAGACGGGCCGCAAGCGCAAGGTTGATGTGCTCGCAGTCTGGACCGTCGAGCGGGTGAAGGCACTGACCTCGAAGGGCAGTGCGTTCCGGTAGGTCGGGGACCTGATTTGCAACTGGCTCGTCTGTTTTCACTGTTGTCTGACGGAGGTATTTCAATGACCAGCACGCTTCGCCAAGCAGAGAGCTACCGACTGCCGGGTGATCACCGCTGGGTGGTTGTCGATGTCGAGACGTCAGGCCTACGGGCAGCGTCGCATCGCGTGCTCAGCATCGCTGCATTGGTTCTTCGAGAAGATGGCACTGTTGAACAGCAGTTCTCGACGCTGCTCAATCCGGGGTGCGATCCGGGACCCGTCCACATCCACAACCTGACGCCTGATCGTTTGGCTGGCGCCCCACGATTTGAGGACATCGCCGACGAGTTCGCTGAGTTGTTGTCCGGTCGAACCATGGTGGCGCACAATGCGTCGTTCGATTATGGCTTCCTCGACGCAGAGTTCCAGCGTGTCGGCTCCGGAGCCCCGGTCGATCAGCGTCTGTGCACGCTTGCTCTGGCGCGTCGATTGGAGCTGGATGTACCGAACCATCGCCTCGAAACCTTGGCAGAGTACTGGAAGATCGAACAGTTCAACGCGCATGATGCGTATGACGACGCACGGGTGCTTGTCGATGTCTTCGGGCGGAGCGCAACACTCGCAGAATCACTTCAGCTTCCGCTGCCTGTGGTCGGTTGCAATGACCGTCGTGTCACTGTCTACCCACAACAGATCAAGCGGATGCCGTCGTCGTTTGCCAATCCTGGGCGCCTGGATCTTGCGCACGGCCTGGTTCAGGGGATGAAGGTTGTTATCAGCGGATCCACACGTACTCCTCGAATTGCGTTGGCAGCCCGCCTCACCGAGGCAGGGTTCGACGTGATGAACGGAGTTAGTCGACAGACGAGTGTTGTGGTGTGTGAGAACCCCGCGTCGCAAAGCGGGAAGGTGCGTAAGGCCGGCGCCAACGGTATCCCCGTCATCTCGGAGCAACAGCTCGACGAACTGTTGGCGCGAGCATTGCCGGGTGTGCTCAAGACAGATAGCGCTCCGATCGTAGTGTCACTGGTCCCGGAAATCGTTGTGCCGGTGCAGTCGCTGGATGGGCCAGCCCCTGTTGTCCGGTCGCCAATTGCAGCTGCCTCACCAGATCCGAACCGAAAAGCGAAGGCGTGGAATGGCCGTCGGGTCCTGATTCTTGGTGGCAGTCATCTCGACGGTGTGATTATGCGGTCACGTCTTGTTCAATTAGGTGCCAGGCCATCACTCAATCTGACCACTGCGGTTACTGACGTCTTGATGCTCGACGGAGGCCAGTCTGACAAGCGGATGGCTAGGGTTACCGAACGAGGGCTCCCACAGATAGCCGAGTCCGATGTCAACGAGGCGTTGGTTTCCGGTGTGGTTCCGGAGCACATGAAGCTTGAATCACGTTTGTCTGCACCTATTTTGATTCGTGGCGAGGCTATCGATCTTCCCGCAGCTCGGTCGGCGTGGTCGGTCAATGTTGCGTGGCGGGCGGAGAACGTCGGCGGAGAATTCGATGTAGACGTGGTCGCCTTCCTTCTTGATGACACGGACAATGTCGACTCCGATCAAGACTTCATTTTCTACAACAACGTCGCGGACGAAGATGGCGCAGTTGAGCTTTCCGTTGACGGGGACAGCGAGCAGAGTATCCGGACAGATCTCGATGCGTTACCTGCCGAATGCCGGCGGGTTGTGATCGCAGCTGCTGTCGACGATGAAAAGACGTTCGGCGACCTGGGAGCAGTCACTGTCAGCATCGACGGCCCCGACGGAACATTTGCGACGTTTGTACTCGATCTCGGGACAGTCGAACGCACCATGGTGCTTACCGAGATCTATCGCCGCGGAGATGTCTGGCGTCTGCGCGCCGTTGGTCAGGGTTACGACCATGATCTTGGTGCAATGGCAGTCGGTTACGGCGTTGAGGTGGACGAGGACTGATCACGTTCGCGGGACGCACTGCCAGGCGCGGTCACTCGCAACCTTGTGGACTTCGATATCGATACCATGTCGAATTCAAAGGCGGCGATACTCCGGAGCTCGTGGAACTAAAATCTTCGACAATTCGACAGCTCGACCATTCGCTGCCATCTCAGGTGTTGCGACTCGCGTACTTCAGAACAAGGTGGGCATTGCACGTTCGCCGTGACGAGCTTCGGCAACGCGAGCAGTCCAGCGCTTGACAAGCCACATCTCAATCAGCTCTGGGTTTGTCAGGGTTTTGGTTGCCCATGAGGTGACCAACTGGTTGTAGCGGTGATAGCGACGCAACGTAAAACTGCTGACGGATGGATCTTCCAGCCAACCTTCGTGTATCAGGGTCGAGACACCGAATTGGTCGATCAATTGTGCGCGGCCGCCCTCCACTGAGACTTCAGCAGCCCACATGAATGCCGACAGGAGAGAGACCCCAACGCCTGGTGTCATTGGCCACCCCGACCACGTGTCACGGTGGATATTCGGCATGGTGCGGGTCTTGATGCAGTAATCGAGGACAGTCTTGATCGTCTTCAAAGGATCGTCACCCTCAGCGACCTGCGTGCTGAATACGTCAGGGAATCTGCGTTTGAATCGGCGACTGCGGTGAGCACTTTGCCAAGCCGCGCACAGAAATAGCAATCCGAGTCCAGCATGGTCTGCGGTAAAGAGCTCACTGCCGGGTCGAAGGTCGTTGCGCTGCACGGTAGCCAGACCAGACGTGACAACCTTGCCGTCGTCGTCTCGGCCGTATAGCTGGATCTCGTGCTTGGCCTCTCTTAGGTGGGCATTCCACCAGTCCAGATCCACTCGGGCTCCATCGTCGAGTACATGCAGATCGTAAGTCCGTGTCTGGCACCATTGAACGCACGCCTCTGGCGTCTCGAATCCGTCGTCCTCGATATGCATGTGGGCGATCCTGGCACGTCTCACCGACATATCGCTCGAGGTGGCCGGCGTGGCGCCGGGATCGAGGTCGTTACCTCCGATAACGTGAACGCCAGTGCGTGTGCATGAACATGTGGGGGATAGGACGCCTGGGTGACTGACATTGTGAGTATCGCGCACGGTGCTGAGGATTTTGATACGCGTCTGCGGCGCGAAGCAATGCAGTTTCTTACAGTGCGAACCAACGACGGTCTCAACTCCATCAGCAAGCAAGAGCTGCTCGACTTCACCATCGACGGCGAAATGTTCAGACTGATGGATCCCCAACGAGGTATCCGCAAACCACGTCAGCTCTCGTCGGCTCTTTCGATCAGCACGGTTTATCGTCGTGAAGGCGCTGACCGACCATATGAGGATGCGGTCGGAGCTGACGGATTTCTTCGGTACAAGTGGAGCGGCGTGGACCCGGATCACCAGGACAACCGCGGGCTGCGTGCGGCAATGGAGCAGAAAGTGCCGCTGATCTGGTTCTTCGGTGTGGGACCTGGGCAGTTTCAGCCGGTCTTCCCGGTCTACCTGGTTGACGAAGAGGTGGGTCTCCATCAGTTTGTCGTTGCCACCGAATTTGCTCGTGATCTCCACGTGACGGATTCTCCGATCGAATCTCATCTTCGTCGTTACCTAATCGCAGAAACCAAGCGGCGGCTGCACCAGCCGGTATTCCGAGCTACAGTGATGCGGGCCTACGAAACGCGTTGCGCTGTCTGCTCTTTAGGTCACAGCTCATTGCTTGATGCGGCGCATATTGTGCCCGATTCCGATGAAGCTGGAGTAGCTTCGGTGCGAAATGGCTTGGCAATGTGCAAGATCCACCACGCGGCATTCGATGTTCATATTCTGGGGATCAGTCCTGATCTCGTCGTCGAGATCAGGCAGGATCTTCTCGAAGAGATCGATGGTCCGATGTTGGAGCACGGGTTGAAGGAGCGTCACGGTCAGAAGTTGATGGTGATTCCAGCGCTCAGATCTGAACGCCCCGACCCGGAGTTGCTTGCACTGAGCTACAAAAAGTTTCAGTCCGCTGGCTGACGTTGCTCGCAGGACCTGTCGCGGATAGGCGGCCTATGTCGGTTCGGTCCCGGCGCTGGCGAAACCGCCCGCGCGCGTGCATCGCTTAGTTGGAGAGATGCACGCGCGCAATATAAATCGTGGGCCGCTAGCTACTTGCTGGGCGTCGAGGCGACTGCCGTGATGCCAAGCTCACCGTCGGCGTCATCGCCGCAATCGCAGTCACAATCGTCGCCGCAGCCACCGGTGTTGCATTCGCCGGCGTAGCTGTCGTCGTCCTCGTCGCAGTCGAGGGTGCCGCCGAAGGACTCTGCAAAATCGTCGTCGAGTTCGTGAGTGAAGGCGTGAACCTCGTCGACCAGGTTGAGGAGATGCTGCGGGGCGAAGGGGTCCGCATCAAGCATCGTCGAGACCAGCAGGTGGTCGCCACTGAAGGCGAAGCGCAGCCGCGGCCATTCCTGTGCGAGTTCGATCAGCTGCGTCGCAGCATGGGCGGGATTACCGAGGCCCGTGAGGACCGAGGACCAGACGTTGATCTGGGGGCCGTCATCCGCGACGGTCACGTAGACGACAAACCCGTGAACCGGCACGACAATGTCGCCGTCGTCGTCGGTGTCGGGCTCGCTGCCCAGCAGTTCGGCGAGGGTCTGAACGCACAGGCGAACCAATTCGTCGCGCTCGTCCGTCACTAGGGCAATGGCGCCGTTGATGTGAAGGGGCTGGTCGGCGGTCGTGTCGTGGTCGCTCATGGATCCTCATGTTCCGTGCCAGTCCGAGCAGGCGCTGGGCACTGTTTTCGTGCGGTGGGTGTCAGGTCTACGGTAGTCGGCGCACACTCTTGTCCGCTTAGTGGATCATCCAATAGTGTCCCTTTCGACGGGCGCTGAAAGAACTTCGCCGGCGCAGAGCGAGGTGACTCGAGTCCCGACAAATCCGGCAGCGTTGTGGCAGTGAGTATCTCGGCTTGTCGGTAGGTAGATCTAGTCTCCACAAATGACGGGTCAGCGAGTTCAACGAGCTTCACATCTGCGTTTGGTGCCTGTATTTCAAGCGGCACAAACCGTCCGTACGCCGAGGCAGATGCGGAATCAGCGTCGACGGCCGGAGGTGGCGAACTTTGTCATGCGGATCGAACTTGATTGCGTCGCGCCACCCATTTGGCGAAGGTTCTCGGTGCCGTCGAATATCGAACTCGACCAATTACATTCGATCATCCAGGCGGTCATGGGATGGGGTGATCAACACGCACATCAGTGGGGTGAGCGTCCATCATTCAACGAGCAATGGCCCTGATCGGTATATCGCGCGAGAGGTGATCGAGCGCGATGGATATCAGGAAGACGAGTTTGGTGAGGACGAAGTCCGGATCGACGAGGCGGTCACCGCGGTAGGGGAGTACGTCCGATACGAGTACAACGTACGTGCCAAGTGGAGTCACACGTTGTTTCTCGAGCAGATTGTCGAAGACCAGCCGATTTCTGCGCCATCCTGTCTTGACGGCGCGAGAGCGTGCCCGCCGGAGGATTCTGGCGGTCCGGTCGGGTATCTCGAGTTCCTGAACGCGCAGGTGAGTACCGGGCTGTTCGATCCCGAACGTTTTGTTCTCACAGTGTCCAATGCGGCAGTCACCACGTCGGTGGCACTGCATAGGTCACCGCCTGTGGGCAGTTCGCTGTTCGAGAAGTTCTTGCGTCGCCTGTCGGTTCATTCCGCGCCGAAACTGTTTGCCGCAGTTGCCAAAGCGGAGCTAAGTGGTGGGTATGACAACTACTTCGAGACGATGTGTGAGGGAGCAACCCGCCAGTTGCTGTGGCTGCTGAACTCCGCGCGAGGCGGTGGGATTGTGTTGACGGCGTCCGGGTCCCTGCCTCCTGACCTTGTTGTGTCCGCCCGAGACGAACTCGATTGGGACAGTGAGTGGACCGATGCCGCGGGAGGGAGTGACTCGCAATTAGCAGTACTTGTTGAAGTCGCCAAGACCCTGAGATTAGTCCGAAAACTCCGAGGCACTTTGATTCTGACTCGACTCGGCGCGTCAGTTCTAGCGTATGAAGGCGAGCTGTGGCGCCACATCGTGATGACCATGCCGTTGGGAAAGGGCGAGCTGGCGCAGGAAGCCGGCCGAATTCTGTTCCTTACGTTGGCTGCCGGCCTGTCGGAGTCCGAACGTAGTGAAGTGATGATCGAAGGACTCACGGCATTGGGTTGGTCGACGACAGACGGAACACTCCTCGGCGACGACGATTGGATGTGGATGGTGAGAGGCACTCTCCTGTACCTGCGAATGATCGGGGCGATTGTCTCCAATCCGTTGGACCAGCATGTTTCCGCCGATCCTGAGTGGGGCCGACGTTTTGCCAGGATGGTTCTGTCTAAATAATTACCCGATCGAATCGACCGTCGATATCAATCGATGCAGAGTTGTTATATGTGCTGGAAGCGCATGATTTTCCGGCTACGGAATCCCGAATATTTTCGGGTGGCAAAATATGCGAGTTTTTGTTCGAAATTGCCATCATGCTAGGGTCGATCCTCAGTTGTTGAATTGCGTGGTCGAGCCAAAAGCTTGCGCAGAAGATTTATTTTGTGGAGGTTGGGTTTCGGAAAAGGCGAAGTGCGTGTTGCTAGTCAATTGAATATGTGACCGGTGTTGGTATGACGGTCGCTCCTAGGGCGTGCAGAAGCGAAGCGCAAAGATCCTGAACAGGGGTTTTTGTGCGTTGTTCTGCCGATTATGTGCGAAGGATGTGGCATGTGACGGGGTCCGACATGGTCCAGTTCAGTACCTTGGTAATTGTTTCACTGCTTGTTGCTTTTTATGGTGGAACATTTCTGATTTCTCTTCGTATCGGTAAGAAGCAGGAAAATGCCGACGGTTTTATGACCGCCGGAAACAAATTAGGATTTGGTGTTTCGGCCGCGAGTATGACGGCCACTTGGATTTGGGCGTCGTCGATGTACGCATCCGCCACTTCTGGCTACACCTACGGAATCTCCGGCCCCATTCACTACGGTTTGTGGGGCGCGTTGATGATTCTCTTCATTTATCCCTTTGGCCAGCGAATTCGTAAAGTGGCACCGAAAGCCCACACTCTGGCCGAGGTCATGTACGCGCGGCACGGACGCTCGAGTCAGCTGATGCTCGCGGGTTCCAATATCGTCGGCAGTCTCATCAGTCTGATGTCGAACTTCCTCGCTGGTGGTCTGCTGATCGCGTTGCTTTCGCCGTTCAACTTCATTCAGGGTGTGTTCATCGTCGCGTTGGGCGTTTTGCTGTACACGTTGTGGTCGGGTTTCCGTGCTTCGGTGCTGACCGACTTCGTTCAGCTGATCGGAATGCTCGGTGCGGTAGCGGTTTTGGTGCCGTTCATCTTCTTCGCAGCTGGGTTCCCGGCGGCCTTCGAATCCGGCGCAGGCAACCTCACTGCTGAGCAGGGCAACTTCTTCTCGAGCGTTGCCTTCTTCGAACAGGGTGCGCCGTACATCGCGGCAGTTCTTGCCTACGCAATTGGCAACCAGACCATCGCCCAACGACTCTTCGCGGTCCGCGAAGACTTGATCAAGCCCACCTTCATCACCGCAACCGTCGGATACGGCGCAACGGTCATCGGTGTCGGAATGCTGGGTGTTCTCGCGCTGTACCTCGGAATCGAGCCAACTGATGGTGACGTCAACAACCTGATTCCGCAGATGGCCGCGTCGTACCTGCCCGGAATTTTGCTTGCTGTCTTCTTTGTCATGATCATCGGCGCGCTGTCATCGACGGCGGACTCGGACCTTGCTGCACTCTCGTCCATCGTGATGACCGACGTCTACGGCCAGGCTGTCGCCGGCAAGGCTAATGCGAACCCTCGACGGATGCTGCTCATCGGCCGAGTAACGATGATTGTTGCCACGGCGGCGGCTATCTCCTTGGCAAGTCTGCAATTGAGCATTCTGGATCTGTTGGTGTTCGTCGGCGCGCTGTGGGGCGCTTTGGTGTTCCCGGTTATTGCGAGCTTCTACTGGGGCAAGGTCACCAACAAAGCCTTCACTGTGTCGGTGCTGGTGGCTCTTGCTGCCTTCTTGCCCGTCCGATTCAGTTGGGTGCCGATGGATGGGGTGTTCGGGATACTCTCCGACATCGTTGCCGTGGTCGGTATCGGAGTGGTGCTGGGGCTCATGACATTTGGATTCTTCGGTCTGAAGGTTGCGCAGATCGTCGGTGGCCTGGCGATCGTGCTGTCCGCGCCGTTCGCGATCGGCTTCCTGCACGACTACCCAACGCTCAGCGGATCTTTGGTGGCCTATGCCGTCAGTACCGTCGTGTGTTTTGCGATGTCCGTCAATCAGCGTGAGACGTTCGATTTCGAACTGATCAAGCAGCGGACGGGAGACTTCGACGAGGAAGAGTTTCCTGCTGTGGGAGCGTCCGGAAAGTAACCGTCGAGTCACCTGGAAGGAATTCGAATGAGCACAGCTCTACTGACCGTTTATGTTCTGATCTGGCCGGCGTTGGTCCTGGTCGTCTTGGGAGTCATCAGCAAGGGATTCTTCAAGGATTGGGCAACCGCTCGCCGCAACGGTGAAGATCTGGTCTAGCTGTTCACGCCGCCACCGACGCACTTGCTGTCGGTGGCGGCGGTCATATTGCGTCGGACACAGGGGTCGGCGTTATAGTTGCTCAGTGCAACACAACGGAGCAATGTCGCTCACCGGGCCGCCGGCCGTCCATGACGAGCTGGTGCATCTGACGCGACAGCTGATGACGGGGGATCGGCATTCCGACGATCAGCCGTCCATCGCGCAGCACTCGTTCCTCTCGTTCATCGGCCGCAATGACGGCTGCCGGGCAACCGAGATCTCCGACGTTTTCGGCGTCAACCGCTCGACCATCTCGCGCCAAGTGCGTGGATGCATCGACGCAGGCTGGGTGTATGCCGATCCGGGCCCCGTTCGCTTGGGAAATCCGCTCCACCTCACTGACGAGGGTCGCAAATATCTCGACGCCGCCGACGCGCGTCGACTCGACCAAGTCGTCGGCAGGCTGCACGATTGGACTGAGTCCGAGATCGAGGAATTCGCCCGTGCACTTCACCGCTTCAGAATCAGCACAGAATCGCAGACCGACGGAGATGACACCCTGTGAGTGAGTACAGCGCCAAAGCCCAGTTCACTATCTCCGACAACGAGTCGGTGGTGCACACAGTCTTCACTCACGCTGAGCGCACCCCGAACCTCACGGTGTTCTCGCGGCCGATGGGCAACGGGTGGGTCGACGTCTCGGCGAAGGAATTTGCCGAGCAGGTCGTGGGCGTGGCAAACGGGTTGATTGCCGCCGGTGTTCAGCCAGGGGACCGCGTCGCGCTTCTGTCGGCCACTCGCTACGAGTGGACGCTTTTCGACTTCGCCATCTGGGCGGCCGGCGCTGCGACGGTTCCGATCTACGACTCGTCATCGAAGGGCCAGGTTGCTTGGATCCTCGAGGATTCCGAGTCCGTCATGGCCATCGTGGAGACGGGGACGCACGAGCAGTTGTTCCAGGATGCGCCGCCTAGCCTGCGCGCTGTCATGCAGATCGACGCCGGCGCTGTGGCAGAGCTGACCAAGCAGGGCATCGACGTCGACGAAACCGAGCTGAAGAAGCGCCTCGACGGTATCCGCGCTGACGACCTTGCATCGCTCGTCTACACATCCGGTACGACGGGGCGGCCGAAGGGCTGCATCCTCACTCATCGGAATTTCTTGTCCGAGGTGCGCGGCATTCTGACTGCGTCGATCGGTAAGGTCGCGGTTCCGGGGAACCGAGTTCTGACCTTCCTTCCCCTGGCACATGTACTTGCTCGTGCAGTGTCCTTGGCGACGTTCGAAGCTGGTGCTGCGCAGGCGCATTGGTCTGATTTCTCGAACATCACAACGCAATTCGAGCGGTACAAGCCCAATACGATCCTCGGCGTCCCGCGGGTCTTCGAGAAGGTTCGCGACGGTGCGGCGCGGAAGGCGGAATCCGGCGGCAAGGTTCCCGGTGCAATATTTGCTTTTGCAGAAGCAACGGCCAAGGAGTACAGCCAGTCTCTCGACGCCGGTGGCCCGTCCCTGGTGCTCAAGGCGAAGCATGCTGTCGCAGACAAGCTTGTGTACTCGAAGCTGCGCGCAGCACTCGGCGGCGAGTGCTGGTTCGCCATTTCCGGCGGCGGTGCACTTACCCCGGAACTCGGCCACTTCTTCCGTGGGCTCGGCGTTCCGATCTACGAAGGTTACGGACTCACTGAAACCACGGCAGCGCACTGCGTCAACATTCCCGGGGCTCAGAAGATCGGCACCGTCGGGCAGCCTATGGGCGGCAACGGAGTTCGCATCGCCGAAGACGGCGAGATCGAGCTCAACGGTGGAGTGGTCTTCAAGGGTTACTGGAAGAACGAAAAAGCCACCGAAGAGTCCTTCGACAACGGTTGGCTCCGCACCGGCGATCTCGGTGAACTCGACAGTGACGGTTACCTTTCCATCACCGGCCGTAAGAAAGACCTTCTGGTGACGGCAGGTGGCAAAAACGTTTCACCCGGCCCGATGGAAGACCGTATTCGGTCGCATTCCATCATCTCGCAGGCAGTGGTCGTCGGCGATGGAAAGTCTTACGTCACGGCACTTCTGACGGTTGATCCCGAGGTGTTCGAGAAGTGGAAGGCCGATAACGGCAAGCCCGCCGAAGCAACCGTCGCTGAACTGCGTGACGACAATGATCTTCGGGCAGAAATGCAGAAGGCGATCGATGACGCCAATTCGGCTGTCTCGCATGCCGAGTCGATCAAGAAGTTTGTGATTCTCGATCGGGATCTCACTGAGGAAGACGGTGAAATGACGGCAACCCTCAAGATCAAGCGAAACGTAGTCGTCGACCGGTTCTCCAAGGAAATCGAAGGTATGTACACCAAGAGCTAGGAGCGCTTGGGGAACTGCTCGCGGTAGGCCATGACGTCGTCGAGTCGGAATCGGCGGTGGGTTCCGCGTAGCTCGATCGGGAGCTTGCCGGCATCGGCAAGCTTGCGGACATACGTGTCCGAGACGCCGAGAATTTCCGCGGCTTGAGACGTTGTGAGTAGTTCGGCAACGGCACCGAGCGCAACACTGTCACCGCCCGCGAGGTAAGTCAGCAGCGCTACGACGGCATCGCCCACTGAGGCCGGGACGTCGATTGTCACGCCGTCGATCACGAGCGTCGTCGTGGCAGTTGAGGTTTGAGCGAGCGCTGACAGCGCGGTCTTGATCTTTTCTGCGTCGGCGCTACCGACTGCTGAAATTACGTGGTCAATGCTCACGTCGAGCTCCGATCGAAGTAGTTGTCACATCAGTGTTGTCAGGCGATGGCGAAGAAGGCCGGCGAGAAGTTCTGTTGTCCTTGCATCGAATCCGATCTCGGTGCATCGCTCGGCCCAGCCGTGTGCAGCTTTGACCAGCGAGTCGATCATTCGGGTTACCGCGCGTTCGCGAAGTCCGAGCCGTAGTCCGGCGTCGATGAAGTTGGCGCGGGTCAGGCGATTGGCGCGCCCGTACAGGTTCATCGCCATCGGATCATTCCAGCCGGTGTACGGCTGAGTGCTGAGTAGATCGTAAGCCGGACTCGGTTGCCACAATGCGTTGGGCGCGTAGATCGACAGGTTCTTTCCGTGTAAGTCTCCATTGCCGATGAGCCATGAAAAGGTCACTGTGCGAAGCAATTCCAGTGTGGATGCAGATTTGGAGCCGCCGCCCGCTTCGCAGGCATCGGTAAGCGCCGTGATGGCAGTCTCGGTTTTCATCCGGTACTTGGACGCCGGATAGATGCCGGCAACTTGGCATGCATCCTCTTGAGCGATGCGGTGGCCATCGCGACGGTCGAAACGCTCGACAAGTAACGCACTCCTGCCGTCGGCGTCGTGGAGAAGTCGAGTGGTCGGCACGCGTAGCCCACATGCTGCCGCCATTCTCATGAAAAAGTGTTCGTTCTCCGACAACAGTGGGAATCCAACGGGCGGAGTGAGTTTGAGGATCGCGGGCCCGGAGGGAGTGTTTGTCGGTACCGACCACATATTGGCACTGACCTTGGGCTGGACTCCGGAAAGTGCAAGCGGATCTGCGTCGACCGAACCGGCGAGGCGATTGAATAGGCTGTGGAAGTTGGCGTCTCGTTCCGGCGCAAACATCGGTTGCGGTTCCGGTGGGACACTACCAGCGGGCACGATCCGCACATTTCCGATGGTGTCGGCGCCGACGGCCAATAGCAGAGTCAGATGGTCGTCGATCGAGGTTTTGGTCGAGGAAACTACCGCGCCGAGGCGAACACCCTCCGGGAGAAGGCCTGCGAAGAAGGGGGGAACCGCACCGCCGGTGGTGACCACGGGGTAGTGCCCATTCGCGAGCAACGACCATGACACTGAGTGAGATCGGATCGATGACTCGGTCGATGACAGCGTGCTGTAGTCGAATTCGATCGTGTCGTTTGTTTGGCGTGTGAGGGTGGCAACCTGCTCGTCGTCGATGTAGACGTCTGCATTGTCGATGTCCGTCAGCGTCGTGCTGAGAGGGCTGCTCATTGAGGCGCCTCGAGTTCGGCGATCGTGATTGGCTGCAGGCGCAGTCCGAGGGCGTCGGCAATTTCGACGATTGATGCCAGCTTCACAGATCCGGTGCCGTATTCGAGCGCTTGAACGCTGGATCGGGACACCCCGGCTAGGTCGGCGAGTGTTTGCTGGGTGAGTCGGAGTTGGACCCTGCGTTCGGCAAACAACTCACCTATGCGTGCAATTTCAGGCATAGGACTGCTGCGCGTTGGTGAACTTCTACGTGGCTGACTCATTGCCGCTCCTATGCCTTATTTTGCAAGCATAAGTCAGGGTGGGGTCGCAGGGCAATCTCAAATGCTCGTTATGCTTGCATTTTCGTGCATTAGCTTTCCCTTAGCGGGGTAGTCGAGGAGATCGTCCATCGGAGCGTCAACCTACTTGCAGAGTTGGCGTTCCCCACCTTTCAGACCAGCCTGATCGGAATTCAAGTCGTTTGGCGAGAAGAGTTTTCGGGTGTCGCTCGAACCTAACTCCCAATATTGCTGTGACTCGACGTAGCATCCTGAATGTGGCTAGACGATCGGTAACAGTGAGATTTGATTCAGAGGAACTGGAGGCTCTCGAGGCTCTCCGGGAGCTTACGGGCGCGGACATATCCAGCGTCGTGCGCGAAGCAGTCATCGAGCACGCGAAGCGATGTGCCAGGCAGGCGCCGCCGCGCGATATCGGCGACAAGCGTAAGTCCCTGACCTTGAACGATGCCTTCGCGCGATACTCGGCGATGTGTGTTGAGCAGGAGCGGGAAGCTTCCTAAACCAAGGAGCGGTGGAGACATGACGTCCCCACCGCATTTCCCGGTTGTTGAATTATGAACGAACTAGAATCTTGACCGCTGTGTCGTTATGTTCGATCAATGTTGTGAAGCCTTCTGAAATCAACTCTTCGAGTTGAATGCGTCCGGTGATGAACGGGGCGAGGTCGACAACTCCGTCCTGAACCATTTTGATGACGGCTTCATGATCGCGGACGTACGCGATTGTTCCTCGCAGGTCGATCTCTTTGAGGACCAGCTTCTGCATGTCGATGGTCGCGGGCTTGCCCCAAATTGACACGTTGACAACCACTCCCGCGGGTCGAACGGTGTCGAGCATGGTGTCGAGCACTGCGTTGACGCCGGCACATTCGAATCCGATATCCGCGCCGATGCCATCGCTGATCTCGAGAACGCGGGCCTTCACGTCCTCGCTGCTCGGATCGATGACATAGTCAGCGACACCGCTGGACAGTGCCTTTTCTTTACGCGCACCGCTGAGTTCCGTGACGATCGTTGTTGCGCCAAGACCTTTGAGTACTGCGGCGACCAGCAGCCCGATAGGTCCGGCGCCTCCGACAATCGCGATGTCGCCACTTTGGGCGCCGCTACGAACGATGGCATGGTGTGCAACGCTCAACGGCTCGATCAGCGCAGCTTCGTCCAATGGGATGTTGCCGATCTTGTGAACCCAACGTCGGTCAACCACAACCTTTTCGCTGAGTCCGCCACCGCCGCCGGCCAATCCGATGAATCCCATCTGAGTGCACAGGTGATAGTTGCCGGCTTTACACGGAGCACATTCGTTGCAGACGAAATACGGTTCAACGACGACGTTTTCACCCACTTCGACGTCAGTCACGCCCTCGCCGACTTCTTCGACGGTGCCCGAGAATTCGTGCCCCATAGTGACCGGTGCGTTCTCATGAGAGAGGGGGTGGGGGTGGCCGGGCGCCGAGATGAAGATTGGACCCTCGAGGTACTCATGGAGATCGGTGCCACAAATCCCGCACCAGGCGACCTTCAATTTGACGGTACCTGGCCGCACTTCGGGCTCGGGAATGTCTTCGATTCGGATGTCTTTCTGACCGTGGAACCGTGCTGCCTTCATAGATCCGCACCTCACTTCGTTGTGAATCCGCTGGTAGATCAACGTTAGGACTCCGATGGTGGGGTGTGAAGGGTTGCAATGGATTGCAATTGTTGGAACCGGGAGAGCCTCCCGTGCGTCAAATGGTGTGAGATGCGTCGATGGAGGGGAGTGCGCTGTGAGGGTGTGGGGCGCTTGTCTGTCGCTCGCAGCGACCGTTTTGCTCGGGGGATGCTCCTCGACAGTTGAAGGCGAGGCTGTTCGGCCTGAAGGCAACGAGGGACTATTCGACCCCTGTTCCGCGATCCAAGATGATGTGATCACGAGCCTTGGTGTTGACGCGTCGACCGAGGAGAACGGTGTTGCCGGGGTGAGTCAGGCAGAGTTCGTGATCTGTAGCTGGGCATCGGATTGGTATGAACTTGGCGTCTGGTCAACCTTTCATACCCTGGAGGATGTTCGACGCAATCCCGACGACACTGATTTCCGTGACGCTTCTGCGGTAGGTGATGGGGCGATCACCTTTCGTGAGGTGTGGGATGTTGACGGAAGTACATGTTTTGTTGCGCTGCCCGCGGATCAGGGCGCGATATTTGTGAGAATTGATGCATATCAACAGGCTCAGTACCCGGAGGACATCTGCGGTCTGGCCACCAGGCAAGCGATTGCGCTTAAACCGTATCTGCCCAAATAACGCTGCATAGCTAGTGAAAGGGTCAACAGACATGGGGCATCCAATCGGTGACGGATTCCTGCTCAACAGCGATGCTGCCGAGCATTTACGCGCGGCATGTGAAGCGTGGAGTAGTGAACTCAAGGCGCTCAAGATCGACGCCGAGAAGCTTGGAACCCTTGGAGGATTTGGCACCCTCGGTTCGGCTGATGCTCTGAAATCGAAGTTCGAGAACAAGGCTGTTGCTAGGACCGACTCACTAGTCAATGCGTTGGAAAGTCATATCGCAGTAGTCGATGACATGCGTGCGTACTTCCAGAAGTGCATCGACGACGCTACGGAACAGGAGCAGGCGAATGCCGACTCACTCAGAAAGATAAGCCCGGGAAACTGAATTGTCCCGCATTACGCGGATTTCTGGCCTCTGATTTGTGAGGGATTACCAGTAGATGGGTGATCAAGAGAAAATGATAGTGGCTTTACCAGCTGCGGCGGAATCTGCAATGGAACAGCATGGTTACCTCTAGTTTGACGGAGACTTACAAGCATCGTCGCGAATCCGAGAGTGGGGAATGACGATTGAGGAGCGTACCCACAACATAGACTGCAGTCATGTTTTCGAACGAAGTTAGCCGGCGAACCTTCGTCGTGGGAGCTGCCGCCGCGGCTGCCTCAACCCTTGCAATGACGAACGCGTCGGCCTCCGTTCCAGCTTCAGTGAATCCGACTATCACTGCGCGCCAACGATTCTTCGGACCCGAGAATGTTGATCCAGCGACCGGCGAAGTGGATTCGTCAAAGGCGATTCTTTCGTGGTTCGGTGTCACGAATTTTGCGATGGCCATCGCGGGCAACGTCGTTCTACTGGACGCATGGGTTCCTCGAGGCGAGTTCTCGAACTATGTGCCGACCAGCCCCGAAGAACTGGCCGCGCTAGCTCCGAGCCACATCCTGATTGGTCATGGGCATTTCGATCACGCCGCTGACGCTGCCGAAATTGCCTCGATGTGTGGAGCAACCATCGTTGGAACAGACGAGCATTGCAGTCAGATCGCAGAGCAAGCCACAACTGAGCTCCGAACGTTGCCGCTGGATTCTGACCGAACTGACTTCTCGCTATCCAACGGTGTTGCCGTGCACTCTGTTCGACACTTGCACTCCGCGCTGCGTGCCCCGCGAGGCGAGCAACCACCACTTGTTCTTGTGCCCGATTTCAGTCCGGCCATCGAACATCCGCCGACACCTCACGACACTGCACACCTGGCGTCGCATTTCAACGACGCCGAGGGTGGATCGTTGCTCTACCAGTTCGTGGTCGGTGACTTCGTACTGACCTGGCACGACAGCACAGGGCCGCTCTTCACCGACGCTCCGGAGATCCTGGAGGCTATGCGTGCGTTGCCAGCGTCCACAGTTCAGATCGGGTCTATTCAGGGTTACAACCAATACACGAACGGGCTCAGTGACCCGCTCGACTACATCCGAGCACTGCGGCCTTCGCTCTTCGTGCCGGCGCACCATGACAATTGGCTCGCGCCGCTCTCCGCGCCTGCCGTCGCATACGAAGAGAGACTGCGTCAAGCGCTTGCAGGCTTGCCGACGTCACCCGAACTACGACTGCTCACCGATCCGGCAGACTATGTCCAGCCTTCACGGCTCACGTTCGACATACCGGTGAAGTGACAGACGTAGATTCAGATTCAGTGGATGTGCTCCTGCCAATCAGCTGGCACTCGGCCGGCCGGACCAGGAACCGGCTGGTTGGCGGGATGTGAAGTGGGCGGGGCCAATTCAGGACCGTCGTAGGCTTCCTGAGTTTCGAAGCTCCAGAACCAATCCTCGCCAGGCTCGAAACTCTGCATGAAGGGGTGCTTGGTAGCCGCGGCGTGAGCGCTGGCATGTTGTGACGGGGATGAGTCACAGCATCCGATGTGACCGCACTGAGTACATCGACGCAGATGCACCCACCAACCGCCAGCAGCGTCGCATTCGACGCACCCGGCACCGCTCGGCGGCACACTCGGATCAATTCCAGCTGGAAGTCCGTCGGTCATGGTCAGTCCCTTCGTTGAAGTGGCTCTGCTTATTCATCGTGCGCGCCGAGTCGGGCGTGCGCTACTCGGCATCGTCGACATGGTTGCGCTCTGGTCCAGAGATCGGCAGGAGAACACGGAAGCGGGTGTCCCCGGGTTCGGATGTGACCCGAAGTTCACCGTGATGTTTGCCGACAACGATTCTCCACGAAATGTCCAGGCCCAAGCCCGTTCCCTCGCCGACCGGTTTCGTGGTGAAGAAGGGCTGGAAGATTCTGTCGATGACGTCGTCGGGGATTCCCGATCCTGTATCGCAGATTTCGATGCAGACTCGATCGCCGTCGCGGCTGGTGCGAACAGTCAAGGTCCCAGTGCCATCCATAGCAGCGACAGCGTTGTCGATCAGATTGGTCCACACTTGATTGAGTTCGCCTGCATACGCATCGATGGGTGGGAGTGCCCGGTCGTATTCCTTGACGACGGCGATGTCACCGATTTTCTGTCCCAACATGATCAGCGTGCTGTCAAGCAATTCGTGAACGTCGATGGTCTGGAAGGGCGCGCGGTCCATTTGCGAATACTGTTTGGCCGCACCGACAAGCGTGGAGATTCGGGTGGTGGAATCGGCGATCTCGTTCATCAATAGCTCAGACTCGATGGTGTAGTTCAACCAACGGATTGCCCCCTCGAGCACGGACTCGTCCACTGCTGCGGCAACAGTCTCCAGCCAGTTGGTGTCGAGGCCAGCTTGGACGAAGGTTGGTGCTAGGTCCCAACCTTCGCGGATGGAATGGTCCTCGAACCATTCACCCAGGGAGTCTTCTCGATCGGATGCTTCAAGGGGCGTGAGCGTCGGAGCCTTGGCAACAACGTCGGCGACTTCCTCTTGCATATGCATGAGGGTGACAAGTGAGTCGCGATCGTAGAAGCCTGAGGCGATCATCCCCAGTTTGCGCCGCATGCCGGCGACGCGTTCGCGCAACGACGCGGTCGCCCGCACTGCGGCGGCCGCGGGATTGTTCAGTTCGTGGGTCAATCCGGCGGAGAGGGAGCCGAGGGCGAGAAGACGCTCACGTTGATCCATGATCTGGCGGGTGTTCTGGTTCCCGAAGAACACTCCTTCGAGAAGGTGCACAGCCATCGGAAACCATTCGCGCACTACAGCGCCGAACTTGTCGGCGTCGAGAACGAAGAAGGTCGACGGCTTCGTTACACGCAGCGACGCCGAATAGATTTGCGGGACACGATCACCCAAGTACGACGTCCAACCGCCGGAGTAGACGCCTCTCTGGGAGGTGCGCACCATCTCGATGTCTTCGCCGCCGGAGAGTTTCGACATGATTAGCTCGCCCTCGATCAGGACGTAGAAGCACGATGCCGGGTCGCCTTCGAGGTAGACCTGGCCGCGGTCGATTTCAGTGATGTGGCCACTCTGGCAGAGTGTTTCGAGTTGATCGTCGGTGAGCTCCTCGAACAGGAACAGTGTGCGAAGAAGTTCTGGACTGCATTCTGGGACAGACATCAAATCTCCCTATTGTTGAGCGAGATAGCGGTGGACGAACATCACGGCCATCGCTCCTTCACCGACAGCCGACGCGACCCGCTTGGCTGATTCGGCATGCACGTCACCGGCGACAAAGACTCCGGGAACACTGGTTTCGAGGTGGTGGGGTGCTCGGTCGAGGGGCCACCCTTGCGGTGTGATGCCGTCGGCGGCGAGGTCGGGGCCGGCGACGATAAATCCATGTCGATCGCGAACAACAACGTCGCCGAGCCAATCCGTCAGCGGAGCGGCGCCGATGAAGATGAACAGCCAATGTGCGTCGACGATCTCTTCTTCACCAGTTGCTCTGTTCAGCAGCGTGATTCGCTCGAGGTGATCGTCACCGTCAGCGGCGATTACTTCGGTGCAGGCGCGAACCGATATCTTCGGATTTTTCTCGATCTGCTGAATCAGGTAGTAGGACATGGATGCTTCGAGTGAAGCGCCCCGGATGAGGATCGTGACGGATCGTGCACCGCGTGAAAGATAAACAGCTGCTTGGCCGGCGGAGTTTGCCCCACCCACGATGTAGACATCCTGCTCGCTACATCGCGCGGCCTCGGTGACAGAAGACCCGTAGTACACGCCTCGGCCGGTGAACGTGTCGAGCCCGGGAGCCGAAAGTTGACGGTACGAAACACCCGTGGCCAAGATGACAGAATGCGCATCAACGGATGTGCCGTCGTCGAAACGAACTGTGCGGGCAGAGCCGTTGATTTCGAGACCCGTCACATCGCGGGCTGTGATGACCTCAGCGCCGAACTTTGTTGCCTGCCTCCGCGCGCGATCGGCCAACTGTGATCCGGAAACACCGTCCGGGAAGCCGAGATAGTTCTCGATACGCGAGCTTTGACCGGCCTGTCCACCTGTGGCGCGTCGTTCGATGAGGACAGTTCGCAAACCCTCCGAGGCTCCATAGAGAGCAGCACCCAACCCCGCCGGTCCACCGCCGATGACAACCAAATCGTAGAAGTCCTCGGACAGGGTGGTGCTCAGGCCGAGTTTGTCCGCGAGTTCGGTGTCCGTCGGCTCGACCAGTACGTCACCATTGGGAGCAATGACGACGGGAAGGTTTAACTCGTCGACCCCTGCGGCGGTAAGGAGTCGTTGTCCCTCAGGCTCGTCCGACATGTACCAGCGGTAGGCAAGTTGATTGCGTGCCAGGAACTCTCGAACATCAGAGGATCGTCCAGACCAACGATGACCGACGACTTTGGTTTCCTCCGCAGGGTGGTGACTGGAGCCGGCCCAGGCGTCGAGGAGAGCGTCGATGACCGGGTAGAGCTTTTCTTCCGGTGGGTCCCAGGGTTTGAGCAGGTAGTGATCGAGGTCGACGACGTTGATGGCGTCGATCGCGGCCTCGGTATCTGCATACGCAGTAAGTAGAACGCGCCGAGCTATGGGGTAGAGATCCATTGCCTGCTCGAGAAATTCGATTCCGCTCAAACCGGGCATGCGGTAGTCGGCGACGATGACGGCGACAGCGTCTCCGCGAAGCTTCATTTCGCGCAGAGTTTCGAGCGCCTGATCGCCCGATTCGGCGCGGATGATCCGATATTTCTCGCCGTAGCGTTTACGAAGGTCGCGGACGACGGCGCGGGAAACCCCGGGGTCGTCGTCGACGCTGAGGATAGCTGGTTTGGCAGGTGCTTTCGGCGTGTTCACTCGGTGCCCTCCCCGACGTTGTAGTCAACCCCTCCAGTATGCGACTGTCACGAGCAGCGTCAATCGCTACAGATGCGCTGCAAGCGAACATGGGGACGTGAACTGGGAATTTGTCGGTAGCGGGAACCGATTGAGTTTCCGGCGCATCAAATAGAGTGAGTTCATACCGAAGGGGGCCCGATGAGAATGTCGATGGGGGGTCGGCTTCTCGTGGCAGGGATATTGGTATGGGCTCTGGTCGGATGCGGCTCAGCCGTGGAGGGGGAGGCTGAGCCGCTATCCGGGCACGAGGGGCTATTCGATCCGTGTACGGACATTCCGGACCGGGCGATTGAGGATGTTGGTCTTGATCCGTTGACAAAGGAAAGAGATCTGGTTGGCGTCGAAGAACTCGGATGGAAGATCTGCTCGTGGACGGGGCCGTGGTATTTCGTTGTCGTTCTGTCGAACGTGTACTCATTGCGAGATGTTCGCGACAACACCGATTTCACTGGATTCGACGATATTCAAATCGGCCAGAGACAAGGAATTCAGTACTCGCGAGTTCACGATCAAGTTGGTGCGTCCTGCTACATCGCAACGCAGGTGCGGCAGGGTTCGATCTGGCTTCGAGTCTCCGGAATGGGCCTACATCCGATCGAAGAGTCCATGTGCACGCTCGCGACGCGATATGGAGCCGAACTTGAAACTTATTGGCCACGTTGAAGACCAAATGAACGATGGGAACTGTTGTGGCTAATCCTGATGGGTCCTCAGATGGCTCGCAACTCTCACGATGGGCAACTTGGAAAGGCGAAGTTGAAGGCGGTGCGATCTCAGTGGACTTTGAGGTGGCCCGCAAACTCCGTGACAGTTGTAGGGCGTACCGGGCGGAGTTAGATGTTGCGCTTCGTAAGGTTGAGTCGGCGTCAAATGTGAAGGGAATGGGCACGCTTCAATCGGGAATGGACCTGGCACGCAAATTCTCCCTGAAAGCATCTGGAGGCGAGGACTCGCTCGAGAAGTCACTTCGCAGCCACATCGACGTTCTCAAGGAGATGGAAGCGTACTTTCAGGCGTGCGTGACACGCTATTTCGCTGTGGAGGCGGAGAATCTGAATCGTCTAGCGCGACATGAAATATCGGAGTCCTAGTGTGAGGGTCTGGGCGCAGCTTCGACTTATGCTGGCAGCCATTGTCATTGGGCTCTTTGCGGTGGGGTGTGGTTCAACCGTCGAGGGTGAGCCTGAGCGCGCGTCTGGTCAGGAGGGATTGTTCAACCCCTGTACGGACATTCCGGACTCGGTGATCGAGGAGGTCGGTCTCGACCCTTCGACGGAGCTCATCGATATTGACGGTGTAGAGCAACCAGGATGGAAGATGTGTATGTGGAAATCGACGTGGTACTTCTTCACGATCATGTCGACGAAATACACGCTTGATGATGTGCGAAGCAATTCGGATTACACAAAATTCGATGAGTCGATAATTGCTGATCGAGTTGGACTGTGGTTTCAGCGGGAATCTGACGAAACCATCGACGGGTGCTACCTAGCGTTTGCGGCATCTCAAGGTTCGGTGTGGCTCAACATCGAAGCAGACGCGGGGACGCCGCACCAAGGCTCTACCTGTGGACTTGTCGAAAGTTTTGCATTGCAGCTTGTTTCGTCCTTGCCCCGATAAATCTCCGAGAGTAGGTCCAGTGGCGAGTCAGGAATCTGGCGAACTGTTCGTAGATCCGAAAGTGGCCAAACCAATGGTTGCAGCGTGTGACGCATGGATAGGTGAACTTAAGTTGATGGTCGTGCTCTGCGAGCGACTCAGCGACGTCAAAGGCATGGGAACTCTGGAATCGGGGCGCGCCTTGGCAGACAAGTTTGCAAAGAAGGCCATTGGTGGCGAGGACTCGCTGGAGAAATCTCTCGACAGTCACATCGCTGTGGTGAAGGAGATGCGAGCCTATTTCCAAGCCTGCATCGACCGCTATGAATCCGTGGACACGGAGAATGCCGCCGTCCATGGGAGGCTCGAGATACCCGGATAGGCACAAAAAATCTCGCTGAGCCGGAGGGCATCCGACTCAGCGAGACTGTGGAACGACTAGGCGGTGGGCAGAGACTTCAGCGAGGTGACCGTAGCGTCCACGGCGCGCGCTGCTTCGGCGCCCTTCTTCACGAAATGGGTGCTGAAGTAATCGACATGCTCGGCATGCTCGTGGAAGTTGTGCGGCGTCAGAACGACGGAGAAGACCGGAACATCAGTATCAAGCTGCACTCGCATCAAACCGTCGATGACGGCGGTCGCCACAAAATCGTGGCGGTAGATGCCACCGTCGACGACGAGGCCAGCAGCAACAATTGCCTGGTAACGGCCCGTCTGCGCTAAACGGCGCGCATGCAGCGGGATCTCGAAAGCGCCCGGCACCTCGAAGAAATCGACTGAATCGCGGGCGTAGCCCAAACCGACTATTTCGTCTGTGAATCCGTCACGTGCACGGTCCACGATGTTGTGATGCCACGTCGCCTGAATGAACGCGATGCGCTGTCCCTGGATGTCACTCATAACGACAAAACTACTGCACCAGGAAGCGTCGTCGCGAATGCATGTCTCAATCCTGCTGCCGCGGGAACGCTGTGGAGCGCCCCCAGCCTGCATCGTTGGTGAGGTGCTCGAGCAGCGGCTGGATTCGGTAGGGAAGAGGATTGGTCAGCGCGATCGTGGTGGTGGAATGAGTGACACCCGGAAGGCTGACGATCTGCTCCGCCAACTTCTGCAGCGCAGCGTGGGTGGAGGTGGCTACGCGCACCAGCAGATCTTCGCGTCCCGTGGTGGCGTGAATTTCGATCACCTCGGGCAACTCGGCCAAGCTCCTCGCGATGGCGCTGATCTTTCCCTGCTCCAGTTCGAGGCCCACAAATGCCTGGATGGGGATGCCAACTTCGGGGAGATCGAGATTGGGGCGGAACCCGGTGAGGATTCCGCCTGATTCCATGCGCTTCATCCGAGCCTGGACAGTGTTCCGGGCGACTCCCAACGAGTTTGCGAGTTCGGCGACACTCATGCGCGAATCCTTGCTGAGCAATCCGAGTAGCTGGACGTCGAGCTTGTCGATGCTGAGCACTTTGTGAACCTTTCTTCAGTGATCGAGGTCACTGGATGATCGTATTGCTTAGTTCAATAGATTTGCATTGACCAAATCGTAGCTCAGGAAGAGCATTGGTTCTACGAATTGCTCAGCGGAACAGTTTGCGTAGATCACTGTACCCATCGACGATTCGTCTCGATCTCACGCCTGTGTCGTACAAGTCCTTTGGAAAGGTCTATCTCACAATGACTCTCACCGCCGAGCCTGTGAACTCCGCCCACATCTCCGACGACACTGCCGGCGTATTCGATCGCGCAGACTATCTTCGCGATTACCCGCACGAGCAGGTGAGCTTCTTCCAGGATCCGGCGAGCGGACTCAAGGCGATTGTTGCAATCCACTCCACGACGCTCGGGCCGGCGCTCGGCGGCACCCGCTTCTACCCGTACGCGGACGAATCTTCCGCTGTCACAGACGTTTTGCGGCTCTCTCGCGGAATGACCTACAAGGCCGCAGTTGCGGGTGTTGATCTGGGCGGCGGAAAGGCCGTCATCATCGGCGACCCGGCAACGGCGAAGTCCGCCGAATTGCTCGGCGCCTACGCAAAATTCGTTCAGACACTTGGCGGCCGCTACATCACGGCCGGAGATGTGGGGACCAACTCGGACGATCTCGACGTGATCGGGCTCGGAACGGACTTCGTGGTGGGGCGCAATGCGAAGGCGGGCGGCTCGGGCGACAGCGCGCCGATGACGGCCCTCGGCGTTTTCCAGTCACTGTTGGCGGCTGCGCAGGCTCACTGGGGCTCGCGTGATCTGGCCGGAAAGACGGTGGGAGTCGAGGGCACCGGCAAGGTTGGGTACGAACTCATCAAGCTGCTCCTGGCCGACGGTGCGACCGTGCTGGCAACTGATGTCAACGCGACGGCACTCGACCGCGTAAAGGCGGATTTCCCGCAGGTGCAGATCGTGGACAGTGTCATCGACGCCGATCTCGATGTTTATGCGCCCTGCGCAATGGGCGCGACGCTTTCGCACGCCACAGCAGAGGCAATCACTGCCGCGGTGATCTGCGGCGCAGCCAACAACCAGCTGACCGAACCCGAGGTCGAGTCCGTTCTGAGCGAGCGCGGCATCACGTGGGTACCTGATTATGTCGCCAACGGTGGTGGCCTCATTCAGGTTGCGGGCGAGCTGAAAGAGCATACGGCTGAGCAGGTCAGGGCTCAGGTGGAGAAGATTTTCGACACGGTAGCCGAGATTCTTGCCAAGGCGAAGGCTGAAGCAATCCTCGCGGGCGATGCAGCAGACTCCGTCGCCGAGGCGCGTATCGCACAGGCAGTTCGTTTGCGCACGGCGAGCTGAGACGCCCCGCGCGAGGTCATTAATTCGGCCGGTCCCGGCTAGTGTGGAACCAGACAAGCAGATGTGCACAACTGGAACACGCGAGCCGGGACCGGCCGCAGTGCGTCGAACGCCCTATCCGCTCCATGTCCGACGCCGGAAGGGCCTTTGATGACCGAACAGTACGTTGTGTGGACCGAGAACGATACTGAGCGCCGTGCGCTCTGGGGGTCCACGAGCGGGGCACCGGCCCCCAAGCGGATACTGGTCGCAGACGACACGATGAAGGCGGACGAAGCCTACCGATTGGCGTGCGAGGGAACAGCCCTTCTGTGGCGCGGTGACTTCCAGAACGCGCGTCAACTGTCCAAGGCTGTGGCTGCCCGGATGGATCGCAAACCGCGCAGAGACTCGGATGATCCGGCACAGGCCTTCCATCTTCACCGCCAGACACAGGGCCGGCGCGCACAGATTCTCGGCATGCTCCTGATTCCCCTCGACGCGGATCTCTCGATCCCATTGCGTCGTGCGCCCGACGCCCACGTGGCGTTCACCGAGGCATTCGGCGTCACGGATCAGCCGTCGGTTCGTTCGCTGCGTGATCTGTTGGGTGCAATCGGCGCGCACGAGTGGAACCGCAAAGGCGTTCTGATTCCCGCGTTGGACGCTCGGATACATCCGGCATTCGGAGTGTTCTCGCCCGTGCGCGGTGAGTACATCGACCTGGTGGCCGCTGCGCCGTTGCCGTCGACTGAAAGCGCTTTCGACATCGGTACCGGCACGGGGGTGTTGGCCGCTGTGCTCGCTGCGCGTGGAGTCACAGAAGTGACGGCGACGGATCAAGATCCCCGGGCGCTGCAGTGCGCGCGGTCCAACCTCGACAGGTTGGGTTACAGCGATCAGGTGACAGTGATCGAGGCGGATCTGTTCCCGGAAGGTGTTGCGCCACTAGTGGTCTGCAATCCACCGTGGATTCCGGCCAAGGCAACCTCACCGATCGAGTACGCGATTTACGACCCGGCCGGAGCGATGTTGAAAGGCTTTCTGACCGGAGTGGGGGATCATCTCGCGGAGGGCGGCGAGGCCTGGCTGATTCTCTCCGATATCGCCGAACACCTGGGCCTGCGCACGCGGACCGAACTGCACGCGATGATCGCAGCAGGTGGATTGACGGTGATCGATCGCATCGACGTCAAACCGACGCACGCCAAGGTGAGTGACCGAACGGACGCTCTGCATGCCGCGCGTGCGCGTGAAACCACCTCGTTGTGGCGGCTTCGTCGGCGCTGAATTTTCGACGTCAGGACGGGTCGTCGAACAGCGTTTCCTGAGTGGGGTCGGCAAATAACCCCATTTGTTCTGGCTGCGGTTTTGCCGGCGGATCCGACTTGGCATCGGGCAACACAACCAGACGAAGTGCACCGCGCAGGCGATCGACCATGCGTTCCCACGTACTGACCTGATCATTGAATCCGGCGGCTTCTTCAGCGTCGTCGCGGCTGTGTGCGTCGACGGCTTGGCTCCGCAACTGGATCTGCCACTCGTTGCTGATGTGCAGCAACTGCAGGATCAGGTCGCGGTCGCGACCACACACGTCGGCGACGGCCTCGAGGTCATCGGCTACATCGAGATCGAGATGAAGCAGCGTCTCGAGTTCCGGCGGCAGATCTTCCATGGTGAGCTCGGGCTGAAGTGTGCCAGACTCGCCGCCCTTGTTCGCGAAGAAGAGATCGCCGCCCAAGCGCGACGCGAACTCGTCGTCGACGGTACGAAGGAACGACGTCAACGAGGCGCACGTATCGGTGAGATGTTTGGGCACAAACGGTGAGCCCGCGACTTCGAGGAAGACGGACAACCTGTCGTCGATCAGAACGAACTTGATCCGGGACCATTTGCGGTTGAGGTCCGCGATGACCTCGCTGGCGCGGGTGCGATCGCTGATGTCCTGTACCAGCGGTGAGAACAGTTGAACGTCAAGCGAATCCGAGAGCGGTCCGACGAACATGACGGTGGAGCCGACGCGAATGGGGATGTCTCCGTCGCTGTCGCGTTCGGGGAGACTGCCGAGCATGGGAACCAGGGCAAGGGTGACAAGTTCTTTGAGATGGTCGACGTCGTTGGGCAGGTACGCCGCAGCGGGATCGAGCAGCGGTAACTCGTCGATGGTGGTGACAGACGGATCGAAATCCGGTGTCAGCTGATTGCCAGTGAGATCACTGGACAGAAACGCCGGGTGATGGACGCCGAAAACCGTGCGAAATGCTGCAACGGTCATCGAAGCCATTTGGTCCGACCAATTCTGCCTCTTGTCGACGCAGAAGGCGGGGGAGCTGTTGTCGGTATCGGGACCGTCCGACGGGGGAGCCCAGCCGAGCGCGACGAGAGTCTCGAGGCCGGACTCGTCGAGGGCGAACCGCGGGTGCAGGAAATTGTTGGAGGGAACCTCGCACCGCACCATGTCGGTGTCCCAGATCAGGAACTGGACGCAGGGCGCTCCGCCTTCAGCGGTGTCGATGTCGGAGGTTGCAGCCTCGACAGCAAGGACGTCACCGTCCACCATGATCGAGATGTGGTCGGCCAGGCGTGCCTGAAATTCCGCCCACGCTCGGTCGACACTGATATCGAGGTCGAATCCGTGCACGGCCATCAGTCACCTCCTAACGCAACGCTGAGACCTATACGGTAACGCGAGGTGCCGACAAAGCAGCTGTTTGCAGGTAGGGGATGTAACGCCGGTCACCGTGATAGTTCACGGCGAATGTGTCAGTCTCCGCTGGACGGGCGCTCTGAATCGATGGTGACGACCGGGATTCCCGTGCTGGTCGGGACCGTCGTAGAAGTCACGGTTCCGGACGGGCGCGCGCTCGACGGCGTCGCTGACGCAGGAGTGGACGAAGCAGGCGTGGATGACACCGCAGTGGTGGAACTGGTGCTTGATACAGCGGTGGTGGACGTTGTCGTCGACGCCACTACGGATGTCAGCGGTACGTTGCGCGGGGCCGTGAGCTCGGGTGCGACCTGCCACGTCGGTGTCGGTGGAATCACGACGGTAGGTACGACTATCGAGGTGTAGAACGAGGCAGGTTCGATATCCGCAAGTGAGTCGACGGTGACCGTGGATACCAGCGCTGGCGGGGTGACGATCGGGCCGCCGCCGCCGAATGCTCCGGCTGCTCCACCGAAGAGGAAGCCGGAAGCGACAGAAATGCCGGCAACTGTGAGCGCGCCGACCATGACAGTTCTGTCTCTCATGCACAACCTGTTCTCCGGGAGCAGTACGCAAAGCACTGTAGGCGAAATCGAACAGTAGTGGCACATCGAAAACTATTGGGTGGGACGCGAATAAGTGTGTTGTAGAACACAAAGGCCGCTTCACGTGCAAAACCCCGGGCGTTGAACGCCCGGGGCCTCGCGGCGAAACAAGCTATGCCGGGATGGTCAAAACCTGGCCGGCGTTGATGAGATCCGGGTTGGCAATACCGTTGGCATCGGCGATGCGCTGGTACTGGTTGCCGTCACCGTAGAAGCGTTCGGCGATCGCCCAGAGGGTGTCGCCGCCTTCGACCGTGTAGGTCTGCGCTGCCGGAGCGGCGGGAGCCGGTTCGGGCTCCGGTGCTGCCGGGGCAGGCTCCGGGGTGGGCTCAGGTGCGGGAGCTGCGACGGCGGTGTCAGTGGACCACAGGATGCGGTCGCCTGCGGACAGAACGACGTTGCGATCGTCCTGCACCGAGAGGGAGACCCCTTCGTTGCCGGAGGTCTGCGATGCCCAGACTGCGTCCCCGTCCTTGTAGAGGACGAAGTTGCCGTCAGCCTGCACGTCCGCGCGGTTAGCGCCCGATCCGTTTGTGCCGGCTGCCCAGACTGCGCGGCCGTCCTCGGAGAGAACCAGGTTGCCGTCTTCCTGCAGGGTGAGGGCGTAGGAACCGTTGTCGGACTTGAGTTCCTGGCCGATAGCGAGACTCTGGCCTGACTGCAGTGTGCTCACACTGTCCCTTTCCAAATCTGTTGCGGTGGGGTCCTGCCACGCAAGCATCACTCGCCAGTTACCTTGCGGTGAGTGGTTGCGTAGGCGGTCCACACTACGTTACCGGAGAGTTTTGTGGAACGTCCGACACACATACTTGAATTTCGGCGAGCGCGATCTCTCTGGTAGTGAGCAGTTTTGGTCGCCAATAGATTTTTCCGAGGGTTGACCTGGGCATCGATCAATCGGTCTGGCCTGAACTCTCGGTGAACTGCGTGTGACTCTCAGCTTATCTTCAGTAATCGCCAGGAGGGGACTGATCGGACAGTGCGGTCAAAGTCTCGCTGTGCAGCACCCGGAGCAATTCGCGCTCGACCGCGGCAAATTCTGGCGAGGTGATCATGTCAAGTTCGCGGGGGCGCGGAAGTGGCACGTCGACGACGCGTTTGACCGTGGCGGGCCTTGCGGAGAGAACGACGACGCGATCGGACAGATAGATGGCCTCGCGAATGTCGTGGGTGATCATCAGAACTGTCCACCGATACTGCTGCCACACATCCTGGAGCCAGGACTGCATTTCGGTTCGGGTCAACGAGTCGAGGGCGCCGAACGGTTCGTCGAGCAGCAGAACGGGCTTGCCCTGAACTACTGTGCGCAGCAGGGCAGCCCGCTGGCGCATGCCTCCCGACAGCTGCGACGGAGTGGCATTCTCGAAACCCGACAGTCCGAAGGCGGCAAACAGCTCTCGTGCCTTGTTGCGTGCGGTTTTCCGCGGCACACCCTGTACTTCGAGTCCCAGTGCGGTGTTGTCGAGAACCGAACGCCACGGAAACAGGAGATCCTTCTGAGGCATGTAGGCAGTCGGGATGCCGCTTCCCGAGTCCGGTAGACCAACGGAGACGGTTCCCGACGTGGGTGTTTCGAGTCCGGCCAAGACATTGAAGATGGTGCTCTTGCCGCATCCACTCGGTCCGATGATCGACACGAATTCGCCTGGGGCAGCGTAGAACGACACGTCGTCGAGAACCTGTCGCGTGTCTGCCCGGGTGCTGAATTCCTTGCTGAGTGAGGCCAGGTCGACAATGCGTTCGGTGCTCATCGCGGTGCCCTTTCGCTCAGAGCCCACGGCGCAACGACGCGTTCCACCGCAAAGGTCAGTAGGTACAAGGTGACACTGATCAGAGCGGTCACCAGAACCGCAGCAAGGACCAGGTCAGTGCGGAAGGAATTCTTCTGGGTGCTCATGTAGATGCCCAAACCGGAGGTCGCGCCGACGTATTCGGAGAACACCGCCCCCACGACGGCGTAGGTGATACCGATGCGCAGCGCCGTGAAGAACCGTGGAATTGCCGACGGGAGTCGCACGTACCGGAATTCCCGCCAGCGGGAGGCACCCATGCTGCGCAGGAGGGCACCGGCTTCACGATCGGCCGCGGCAAAACCCTCGATCAAACCGATAGTCATCGGGAAGAACGTTGCCAGCGCGATCACCAGAACCTTCGGCAACAGTCCGAATCCGAACCAGATGATCATGAGTGGGGCGATCGCAATGATCGGCAACGTCTGCGAGACGACAAACAGTGGAACCAACGCGCGCGAGAGCCATGGTGAAAAGTCCACCACCACAGCAAGAATCCATGCGAGTGCCAAAGAGACGGTGAATCCGATCAGCGTCACCTGAAGCGTCGACAACGCATGGCCGGAGATCACGTCGCGGTTGTTCCACCCCTGCGAGAGCACTCGGCCCGGCGACGGCAGAACTTGGGGACGGATACCGCTGACATCGACGTAGATCTGCCAGGCCGCAACGAGCAGGATCACCACGGCGAGCGCAGGCAACGCTCGCCGTGTGACGGATCCCCATCGAGTCGCCACTTCAGGGCGCGTCGAGGTACTCATTGGTGAAGTATTCCGACCAATTCGGTTTCTGAGTCAGCGTATTGCCGTCCGGGCCTGCCAGTAGGCCGTTGTCGAAGAGGAAACCCGAATAGCCGGACCATGTTTCGAGATTCTGGGTTCCGACAACGCCGTTTGCGTCCAACATGTAATCAGCGGCAAGCATCCGTTGGCTGTCCCGCACGAGGTCCTCGTCGGTGAAGGCGCCGGGATTGGCATCGATGAGATCCTGTGCAGCGCGATCGGGATCCTCGGCGGCGGTCTGATATCCGCGCTGCACGGCCTTGACGAACTTGGCAGCTTCCTCGGGGTGATCCTTCATCCACTGCTGATTACCGTTGATCACAATGGAATACGCGTCGGGGAATCCGTAATCGGTGTACTGGAAGTACCGCATCGGGGTTCCGTTACGCTCAGCTTCGAGACCTTCCCACGCAAAGTAGGACACAGTGAAATCAGCCTGCCCCGAATACACGGCTTCGTAGGCCGACGTACCCAACGTGACGGTGGTGAAGTCGCCGGTCCCGCCGTCGTTGCGAATCACTTGTTGCAGCGTTTCGACCTCGCCGGGATCGCCGAAGCCGGCGTAGACCTTGCCGTCGAGATCACGCGGACGGGTGATGTCCGATCGGTCAGCTTTGACGCCGATTCCAGTGGCACGGTGCTGAAGTGGCGCGATGACGGAGACCGTGTCCGCGCCCGCAGCGCGAGCGAACGTCGCCTGGCTCTGGGTGCTGATCCCGAACTCGGCGTTGCCGGCATCCACCAGGGTGTCGGGGGAGGTGTTGTTGTAGGGAAGGATCGACACGTCCAGTCCGGCGTCGTCGAAGTAGCCCTCCTGCATCGCGACGTAGAGCCCGGTGTGGTTGGTGTTGGGAGTCCAGTCGAGTGCAAACCGGATGGCATCCGAAGATTCTGTGCCACTGGAGCATCCACTGATCATGGTCAGTGTGGCTGCGAGAGCTGCGGTCGTGGCGAGAACACGCCTTACCGAGATCATGACGCGGGCCAAGGCTGCGGGTGCAATGCCGAATCCCAGAACATCAGCTCGAATCGACTTGCGATTCGGAACGCCTCGCTCATCGCTTCTCGATCTGCTTCGGTAGCGGCGTCGGCTGCTGCGTCGACGAGCTCCCGTGCCTTCGCGACGGACTCGTGGAACTCCGGCGCGTCGTAGGTGCTGACCCACTGCGCGTAGGGATGCGTCGGATCTGCGTCCAGAACCTCCCGCGCTGACGCGGCCAGGTCGCGGCCGACCTCGGCGTAAATCCAGAAGCAGGGGAGTACCGCAGCGGCCGAGACGGCGTACGGCGCGGTGGCGGCAGTCGCGATCAGATAGGACACGTATCCCAAGCAGGCTTGTGAATGCTCGAGCCGACTGGTGTCGGCCGGCAGAATCCCGCCGGTGAGAAGGCCGTCATGCAGTGACGACTCGACCGTGGCCGCCGTGGATGCGGAGTTGGACCAGAATCCCGCTGCCTGCGGGTTCGGTGCGTGAGCCGCAACAAGAGACAGCGCTTGGGAGTACCCCTCGAGATAGAGCTTGTCTTGCTCGATGTAGGTGCGGAACGCGTCGAGCGGCAAGGTGCCGTCGCCGAGTCGGCGCAGGAATTCGAGTGAGTCGATGGACTCACGCAGCACTTTGGTCTCGTCCCAGAGGCGGTCGGTGAATCGGCCCGAAGTCGATTCGATGAGCGCCGTGTTCGAGACGGACGTATTTTCGGCAGAACTGTATGCAGGCTGTGTGGTAGCCATGACATCCCTTCGTCAGCATTACCTGATCAGGTTCCCGGGTTTGATCTCAGCCCCGCCCATGCGGAGCACCCCGTGTCAGAACAAGGCGACCTTAACACCGCCGCTTTTCGTTGCTCGTCCCCACCTCTCGGAAATTGGTAGGTTTGGGACAGATTCTCTCAAAGTCGAGGTCGTGAGGAGATTCAGGCATGGACACCGAAATTCGACCGGGAGACACAGGCCAGAGCACCCTTGTCGTCCACACTCCAGCCGGTGACGTCCGGGGATTTGCCGATGGTTCGGTTTTCGCCTGGAAGGGTATCCCGTACGCGGCCGCCCCGACCGGGGAGCGAAGGTTTCGAGCGCCACTACCGGCCGAACCATGGGACGGCGTGCGGGATGGCCGCGCCTTCGGTCCCATCGCACCGCAGGGGCAAAGCCCGGCGGTGCCGATAGATCGGGCGTTTGTGGTCGACGAGGATTGCCTGTCCGTCAATGTGTGGGCGCCACGACCAGACGGCACGCCGCGGCCGGTCATGGTGTGGATTCACGGCGGTGCCTATTGTCTGGGTTCGGCAGCCCAAAGCATCTACGACGGTCGGCACCTGGCGGAGACCGGTGACGTTGTTCTCGTCTCGTTCAACTACCGCGTCGGCGCGATGGGGTTCCTTGACTTGTCTTCCTTCTCGACACCGGACGTGGTGTTCGAGTCGAATTGTGGCTTGCGCGACCAGATTGCAGCGCTCGAGTGGGTGCGTGACAACATTGCTGCGTTTGGCGGTGACCCGGGTGAGGTGACGGTATTCGGGGAGTCGTCGGGTGCCGGTTCCATCACGACGTTGATGACGTGCCCAACAGCCGAAGGCCTCTTTCATCGCGCGATCGCTCAAAGCCCGCCGGCCACATCGGTATACGGACGTGATCGCGCGCGCTCGGTGGCACTCCGCTTCCTCGAACTGATCTCGATTGCCCCAGGCGATGCCGGCGATCTGATCGACGCCGATCTCGAACTGATCATCAAGGCCGGTGACGAACTGGTCAACGAAATCCCGACCCGCATTCCAGGAACCCTCGCCATGGCCCCAGTGGTGGATCGAGATCTGGTGCCGCACTACCCCGTTGCAGCTTTCCAGAAGGGGTATGCCCACAGAATCCCACTGATCATCGGATCGAACAAGGACGAGGCGTCGATCTTCAAATTCATGAAATCGCCGTTGATGCCGGTGAGTGCGCAGTCGGTGGAGGCGATGCTGCAGGCACTGGCCGACGACCACCCGGACATTTCGCCGACGCGGCTGGCCGAGATCATGTCCGCCTATCCTGATCACGCCAAACCCAGCGGCGCCTTGGCGCTCTCGCGTGACGCGGCGTTTCGGATGCCGACACTATGGATTGCCGACGCGCATGCACGGCACTCGCCGACGTGGCTCTATCGATTCGACCACGCCACGCCCATGCTCAAGGCCGCGCGCATCGGAGCCGGGCACGCAACCGAATTGCCTTATGTATTCGGCAATTTCGGAACCCTGGACGTCGATCCGACATTCTGGTTGGGTGGACGCAAGGCTGCAATGGAGGTGGCCGGTCGGATACAACGACGGTGGCTTGCATTTGCCCGGCATGGAGTGCCGGCCGCGCTCGACGGGTCCAAACACTGGCCGCCGTATGACGAAGAGGCTCGATCCACGCTACTGATCGATTCGCCGGACTCGTTGGTCCACGACGCTGACGAGGTGCTGCGCATCGCCTGGGGGACCGAGGTGATGGGATTCAAATAGCGGTCAGGGGTGATCGAGTTCGCGCAGCACCGGAAGCGCCGCGCACACGATCGCGATGACAACGATCGGAATCGACAGTGCCACAAAGGTTGATGCAATACCGAGCTGATCGAGAAGTGGGCCGACAACGAGGTATCCGAGTGGACCGGCGGCGTAGGCCGTCGACGTCATCACACCGACAACCCGGCCTCGCATGTGCTCGGGGCTGCGAGTCTGCATGGCGTAGTTGGCTATCGGCCCCACCGGGCCGTACACAAGACCTTGCAGGCCCGCCAGGACCAGAATTACCCACAACGGCGGGAGCAGGGCCATCGCGAGCATCGCAACGCCGAGCACGCCGACTGCACAGATCATGATCAGTCGCCGAGACATCAGTGGAGCAAGCGGCGCGTACGCCAAGGCGCCCACGATTCCGCCGATCGCCAACGCCATCAACACCGACCCGAGCTGAGCGGGTTGGTCGAGCTCGGTGAAATACACGGGAAAAACAACACTTTCCACCGGCATGTACAGAGCCACGACGGCCATGTCGACCAGTGCCAGAGTTCGGAGAAGCTTGTTGTTCCACACGAACTTCAAGCCCTCGAGTGTGCCGTGCCAGATGGACGCCGGACGTAGGCCGGGGTCTGGTGTTCCGGCGTCGGCCAGACGGATGAAGGCAACGACGATGATCGAAAGCACGAACCCCGCCGCAGTCACCCAGAGGGTGCTGACCGCGCCGATCGTGGCGATCAGGACGCCGCCGACTCCGGGACCGATCAGATACGCGACGTTGTAGTTCGCCTCGTACAGGCTGTTGGTCCGATCGAGCTTCCACCCCGCGGCGCGCGTCGCCGCCGGCAGCATCGATTCTCGCGCTGCCATGCCGGCCGGATCGAATGTTGCACCGAGCGCAGCGAGAGCGGCAATCACCGGAATGCTCAGACCTGAGGTGACCGCGAAGATGGGAATGGCCGAAGCCGACACAGCGGACAACGCGTCGGACACCAGCGAGGTGCGCCGACGACCGAATCGATCGACGAGAGTGCCGGAGAACAAACTTGCGATCAGTAGTGGCACGGCGGCGGCACCGGCAACAATTGCCGCGTCGGTGGCGCGCCCGGTGCGCTCGAGAACGAGCCAGGGGATGACCACCATGGAGATGCCGTTTCCGATTGCGGAGAACAGCGTCGCGAGGTTGATCAGAACCAACGGAAGGTAGTGGATCTGTTCGGACGTGCCCGCGCGTCCGAGTCGGGGCGTGACAGTCACGGACATTCCTTCCGGGCAGCGGGGCAGCAAAAGTGCTGTTTACACCAACACTGCCCGACGCGCGTCATGTCCGCGACTGATTTTTGACGGCTCGCTCGGCCTCGGGGTCAGTTATCCCCGAGGCAACAAGCGAGTTACAGGAGGATCTGAAACTCCGGATTCTGCGCGACGAACTTTTCGACGTACGAGCAGGACGGGACGATCTTCTTGCCGTCCGACTGCGTTTGTGTGAGGGCTTGCCGCACGACGACGGCAGCGAGCCCACGGCCACGGAACTGCGGGTAGGTGACGGTGTGGTGGAAATCGCGCACACCATCCGATTCGGAGTACTCCGCAAAACCTGCGAGTTCGTCGTCCGAATAAATATCGAAGCGGCTCTCGTCGACGTTGTGCACGATCTTGTCGGTCATTGCTGGTGGCTCCGTATCGGTGAGGGATGTCTCCTCGACGGTACCCGGGTCTGTGGACGGCGCGGGAGGCGCTTCGAGTCAGCGCCCTTCGATTGCTGCTCGCCCAATTGGACAGCCGTTCAAAGCTGATCGTGTAGGGCGTTGTGTCGTCAGAAATAGGCCGTGTACTAGGGATTCTTGGTGTGAAGATGCCTGGGAAAACGGCGATACACATGATTTGCTACCGTAACGATCCCACCTGATGAGATAGTTGAAAAAGATTTTTTCGCAACCGGGCGTGTTGCTCTCATGTAGGCCGAAAAAACGGGCAAATCGCAGGTCAGGCCGACTGGCTCCAGATATGGACCAATGTCGTGAAGGCGATGGCCTTAGGTCTCGAATAGGCACTGACACGGCAACGTTTTCCAGAGCGCAACCCAAACGAAGCCTTGGGGGGTTAGCGTGTGCATCGTCGGGGATAAACGAAGCGTTACAGGGTCACCGGAAAAAAGGTCTCGGGTGTATCCAGGCAACGGGCAGTCGTCACATCGTCGTCGAACACTTCGAGGAAGGAACGCACATGATTTTCGGACAGCGTGAGTCGAACAGTTACCTGGCTGCAATATTTTCGTACGACTTCCTCGATGAGCACATCGGATACGAGACGATTGCACGCATTCACCGCGGCGAGATCGATGACTGGATCCGCGACCTTGCGGCATCCGGACTCTTTTCCGCGGCCGAGGTTCGAGCGGCAGAACTCGCGTGGCACAAGAACCCACGACTCCTTCTCGACGCGCTCCTCGAAGATGCGGACGAAGTGTCGGTCAAGCGGTGGGAAATCGCGTGGGCGCGACTCGATCGCCAGTCACATAGCGTTCACCCGGCGCCCGTCGCCGAGCACGGTTGAAGGGCAACTGACGACTGAGGTCGTCAGATGACGTCTGCCTCGCCGCCGTCGACGACCACAACCTGCTGATCGCTCAGCACCCTAAACGGAATCCGTTCTTGTGTAAGTATGGCGATTGTTCGTGCCGTGGCCGCAGGATCCTCGAGTACAGACCCGCCGCCGTGCGGAACAATCGCGAAATCGACGAGTCCGAGCCCGGTCCACACCGGCTCGATTCCGCACGTGGCCAGTACATCGGACGGATCATCGGTGATGTCCAACCCGGTCAAGGTCGGTGTGGCCACAGCAGCGCCGGCGCTGTATCCCGCGTAGGCAAGATCTCCATTGCGGACAAGGCGTTCGAGGACGTCGTCCGCTCCCGTCCGCGCTAACTGCGCCCGCAGGACAAAGGTATTTCCGCCGCGGACCCAGACGCAGTCGAACGTCCGCAGTGCGTGCTCCAGTGCGTCGGGTGAGCGAGCGTAGTCGCGGATGTCGAGTTCCTCGGCGTCGTATCCCGCTCGGCGTAGTGGCGTCAGTTCGCTGGTAACCGCGGAGGCTCGGGCGGCTGCCGGCCACGCGTCGGCGGCCGCCGCGATGACGGCGATCCGAGCGCCAGGGCCGACCAGTTCCGCGAACCGTGTGTGGTGGTCGCCGAACCGGTACGACGCCAGGAACAACTTCATCGGACGGCGTGGTTCAGATCGTGAACGCAAGGTTGTCGAGAATCCGTTTGCCGAGCGCGTGATCGCCTACAATCGTGACCTCGTCAAGATGATCAGCCGCGCGGACCCGTCCGCAGGCAAGTCTCGTGAAGAGCGCGGAACTCATCCTCACGGTCACGGTAGGTGGCCCATCGAGCGTGGGAACCAGAGCGGCGCGACCGTCGACGGCGATGTGTAGTTCGCGGGTCAGCGGGCCGCCGAGATCGAAGGTGATGCGCGAGCCGTCCGGTGCCTTGCCCCGTTTGCCGACAACAAATCCGAGGGAACTCGAGATTTCCTTGAACGCCATTTCCGCGCGCGGACCGCCCTCGTCCCCGGGAGCCCTGACGGCGTCGCGGATGTCGAGCTCGTGTAGCCAGCAGTCGAACAATCGGATTCGCATGAAGCGGCCGTACGGCGCCGGGCCGACGGGAGTGGAAGACTCTGCATTCCAATCGGATTCGCTCAAAGTGCGAAGGGTAGAGGTGCGAGCAGACGTGATCTCGCGGTACTGCTCGAGTAGTTGCGGCGACGGAACCCGTCGAAGTCCCTCGACCCAGCGCTCGTTGAATGCGCCGATCTCGTTGTGCACGTGGGGGAGGGCGTGAACGTTGACGTCTGTGGTCGGCGGTTCGATTCCCGAGAGCAGCGATTCGGTTCCGATCAGGTGCGCGGTGATGTCGTGCACCGTCCACCCCGGCAGATTGGTGGGGGAGAACCAGCCGTCGCCGTCGAGGGCAGAGAGAAGCGAGTCGATGACCTGCCATTGCTCGATCAACAAATCGGTGACGGATTCCTGGGGCCAGTCGCTCATATGACTTTTCTCCGTAGGTATCGAAGTTTCACTGACCTCTCACTGTAGGGCGAGGAAGTTCGGCCGCCGAGCCAATGGCGCCGTTCCGCCGAAATCGAATCGAACCGCGCCGCCTTGTGATAGACCGGGGTGGACGGACGAGAAGCTGATTGAGGAGTGCGCGTGTTTCCTGGAAATTTTGTTGCTTCCACACCGGACAAGCCGGCGATCATCCGGCCGTCGACTGGTGAGTCGATCACGTATCGGGAGCTCGACGAGCGATCGATCGCACTGGCCAGGTACTTGCGCGGACTGGGAATGAAGCCTGGCGACCACGTTGCACTTATATCGAACAACGACCTGCGCGCGTTCGAAGTGTATTGGGCTGCACTGCGGTCCGGCTTCTACATCACCGCAGTCAACTGTCATCTGACGGCGCAGGAGGCGGCGTACATCGTCGACGATTGCGAGGCGAAAGTACTGATCGCGTCCGCTGCAGCAGCACACGCTGTTCCGACAGATCCGGCGCTGACTCCGCGAGTTCTCCACAGATTGGTGTACGGGGGTGAGCTCGCGGGATTCGAAGACTACGACGCGGCTGTCTCGGCGCAATCGACGGAGCCTTTGGATTTGCAACCCCGCGGCACGGACATGCTGTATTCCTCGGGAACAACCGGTCGCCCCAAAGGGATCAAGGGAGATCTGCCGGAAGGTGAAGTCGACGTCACGATGGATCCGTTTACCGCCGTGTTCGCGCCGATGTACGGATTCGATTCCAGCACAGTCTATTTGTGCCCGGCGCCGATCTATCATGCTGCGCCGCTGCGGTTCTGCGGGGTCATCAACTCGGTGGGCGGCACAGTGATCTTGATGGACAGCTTCGACGCCGAGACGGCGCTGTCTCTGATCGGCGAGTACGGCGTCACGCACAGTCAGTGGGTGCCGACGATGTTTGTGCGGATGCTCAAACTTCCCGAGGAGACACGACTCGGATACGACGTGTCGAGCATGAAGGTGGCCATTCATGCCGCGGCACCGTGCCCGCCGGAGGTCAAGGCGTCGATGATCGACTGGTGGGGTCCGGTGATCAACGAGTACTACGCGTCGACGGAAGGTGCGGGCGCGACATTCATCAACAGCGAGCAGTCGCTGTCGCATCCAGGTTCGGTCGGTCGTGACGGAGTAATGGGGATTGTCCATATCTGTGACGATTCCGGCGCGGACCTTCCCGTCGGTGAGGTCGGCACAGTCTTCTGGGAACGTGAGAAGTTGCCGTTCCGCTATCACAACGATCCGGAGAAAACTGCGTCCGCGCAGCACCCCGATCATCCGAACTGGACCACGAGCGGCGACATCGGGTACATCGACGACGAGAGGTTCCTCTATCTCACCGATCGGGCGGCATTCACGATTATTTCGGGCGGCGTCAATATCTATCCGCAGGAGTCGGAGAATGTTCTGACTCTCCACCCGAAGGTTTTCGACGTCGCGGTAATCGGAATTCCCGACGACGAGATGGGTGAACAAGTCAAGGCGGTCGTCCAGTTAGTAGACGGAATTGAACCTTCGGCAGATGTCGCCGAAGAATTGCTGAAGTACGTGCGCGACCGCGTTTCGCATTTCAAGGCGCCGCGTTCCATCGACTTCGCCGACGAATTGCCTCGAACTGCCACTGGGAAACTTGTCAAGCACAAGCTGCGATCCCACTATGTGAATAGTTGACCAATCGTTACACGATTGTGCGGAGATAGTCGGCCAGTACCGACGCGTGGCTGTGGGCGAGGTCCTTGCTCGCCGTGAGCAGCACGATGGGGCGCGTGTCCGCTGTGGGTGTGACGCGCTCCAGGTACTCGCGGACGGGACGTGCGTCGAGTTCTGCGAGATATTTCGCGGAAAACGTGTCGAAGCGAGTCGCGTCGTGGCCGTACCACTTTCGTAGTTCGGTAGAGGGTGCCAATTCCTTGGCCCAGTCGTCGAACGGCAACTCGTCGCGTCGTATCCCGCGCGGCCAGAGTCGATCCACTAACAGTCGCACTGACTTTTCGGCGTCGGACTTTTCGTAGACCCGTTCTACGACAATTTTTCGACGCTTCACGATCGACACCTCATGCATCGATTGTGGTTCACATCGTGGAATTGGTCGACACCTCGATGTGATGGGGCTCACATTATAATGACTTGTATCTAGGTAAAGATACTGTTCGGACTCGATTCAGATGAAGAAAGTAGTTCTCCGTGTTCACTTTCCACGGAGAAGTCTGGCTAGTATCAGTCACCATTCACCCAAAAGCGGGTCATCTTCCGCTCATCCCATGTTGGCCGCCGCTCATCGCAGCAGGCGAACCACCAACCGCAGAAGGTAATGGAACAAATGGAAACATCGAAGAGCGCACAAGTGCGTCCGTCGGTCGGCGTCCCTCGGGAGTCGAGTGACGGTGAGCGTCGGGTCGCGTTGGTGCCGAAGATCGTGGCGGCTCTGATCGGTAAGGGCGTCGACGTTGTTGTCGAGTCCGGTGCCGGTCTTGGTGCCTTGATCCCGGACGAGTTGTACACCGCTGCCGGCGCGAAGATCGGCGATCCGTGGACCGCTGATGTTGTTGTCAAGGTCGCGCCGCCGTCGTCGGACGAGATCGGCAAGATCAGCTCCGGAGCGAAGTTGATCGGGTTCCTGAACCCGCGCAACGCGGACAACCGCATCGCCGAGCTCAAGGCTGCCGGGATCGAGGGGTATGCAGTGGAAGCTATTCCGCGTATTTCCCGCGCCCAGGTGATGGACGCTCTGTCCTCGCAGGCAAATGTGTCCGGCTACAAGGCTGTGTTGCTGGCGGCGTCGGAGTCGACGCGATTCTTCCCGATGCTCACCACGGCCGCCGGTACGGTCAAGCCCGCGACGGTGCTTGTTCTCGGTGTCGGTGTTGCCGGTCTGCAGGCACTGGCCACGGCGAAGCGTCTCGGTGGCCGCGCCACCGGCTACGACGTGCGACCTGAGGTAGCCGATCAGGTGCGCTCGGTGGGCGCTCAGTGGCTCGATCTCGGTATCGACGCAGCCGGTGAGGGCGGATACGCCCGTGAGCTCACCGACGACGAGCGCGCGAAGCAGCAGCAGGCTCTCGAAGACGCCATCAAGGGATTCGACGTTGTGATCACCACGGCGTTGGTTCCGGGTCGTCCCGCTCCGCGTCTGGTGACCGCGGCCGCTGTGGAGGGCATGAAGCCCGGCAGCGTTGTCGTGGACCTCGCCGGTGAGACGGGTGGAAACTGCGAGTTGACCGAGCCGGGTCAGACCGTCGTCAAGCACGGCGTCACGATTTGCTCGCCGCTGAATTTGCCGGCGTCGATGCCCGAGCATGCCTCGGAGCTGTACTCGAAGAACATTTCCGCGCTGATCGAACTGATGTTGGTGGAAGGCGCACTCGCGCCCGATTTCTCCGACGAGGTTCTGGCCGGTGCGTGCGTCACCCGTGAAGAGAAGGGCGCCTGATGTACACATCGTTGTTGTCGAATATCGCGATCCTGGTGTTGTCCGGGTTCGTCGGTTTCGCGGTGATCTCGAAGGTCCCGAACACTCTGCACACCCCGCTGATGTCGGGTACCAACGCCATCCACGGCATCGTCGTTCTCGGCGCGCTCGTGGTTTTGGGCAAGGTGCACGATCCGTCCATCGGGTTGCAGATCATCTTGTTTGTCGCACTTGTCTTCGGAACGGTCAACGTTGTCGGTGGCTTTGTGGTCACGGACCGCATGCTGGCGATGTTCAAGGCCAAGCCCGCCGCCAAGACTGTTTCGAAGGATGGTGACCAGTAATGGAATACCTGGTCAATGGTTTGTACATTGTCGCGTTCTCGATGTTCATCTACGGTCTCATGGGCCTTACCGGCCCGAAGACCGCGGTGCGCGGCAACCAGATCGCCGCTGTCGGCATGCTCATCGCCGTCATCGCGACTCTGATCTCCATCCGTGACACGGAGATGGGGAACTGGATCCTCATCGCAGCCGGTCTGATCATCGGCGTTGTGCTCGGTGTTCCGCCGGCGCTGCGCACGAAGATGACGGCCATGCCGCAGCTGGTGGCACTGTTCAACGGTGTCGGCGGCGGTACCGTCGCGTTGATCGCGTACGCAGAATTCCTGGACTCCGATGGTTTCACGGCGTTCAAGCACGGTGAGTCCCCGACGGTGCACATCGTCATCGCATCTCTCTTTGCTGCGGTGATCGGTTCGATCTCCTTCTGGGGCAGCGTGATTGCGTTCCTGAAGTTGCAGGAAACTTTGCCGGGTCGTCCGATCGGCATCGGCAAGTTGCAGCAACCCCTCAACGCACTGCTGCTCATCGCCGCTGTTGCGTTCTCGGTGATCATCGGTATCAAGGCGATCTCCCCGGAAGGCCCGACCAGTTCCCTCTGGATCGTCGGTGTCCTCGTACTTTCGGGCATCCTCGGCTTGATGGTGGTGCTGCCTATCGGCGGCGCCGACATGCCCGTCGTGATCTCGCTGCTCAACGCACTCACCGGTTTGTCGGCTGCTGCAGCAGGTTTGGCGCTCGACAACCAGGCCATGATCGTGGCCGGCATGATCGTCGGCGCGTCGGGCACCATCTTGACCAACCTCATGGCGAAGGCCATGAACCGTTCCATCCCGGCGATTGTTGCCGGCGGCTTCGGTGGCGGCGGCGGAGAAGCCGCATCCTCCGACGGTGTCGTGCGCACCGCGAAGGCGACCTCCGCGGCCGATGCTGCTATCCAGATGGCGTACGCCAATCAGGTGATCGTGGTTCCCGGTTACGGTTTGGCCGTGGCGCAGGCTCAGCACGCCGTCAAGGACATGGCGAAGTTGCTCGAGTCGAAGGGCGTCGAGGTCAAGTACGCCATTCACCCCGTTGCCGGTCGCATGCCCGGCCACATGAATGTTCTTCTCGCCGAGGCGGATGTCTCGTACGACGCGATGAAGGAAATGGACGACATCAACGACGAGTTCTCCCGCACCGACGTCACGTTGGTGATCGGCGCGAACGATGTCACCAACCCGTCGGCGCGTAATGATCCGAACTCGCCGATTCACGGGATGCCGATCCTGAACGTGGATCAGTCGAAGTCGGTCATCGTGCTCAAGCGTTCGATGAACTCCGGCTTCGCCGGTATCGACAACCCGCTGTTCTTCGCCGAGGGCACGTCGATGCTCTTCGGTGACGCGAAGAAGTCCGTCGCCGAGGTCACGGAAGAACTCAAGGCTCTGTAAGTTTTTCTGCTTCAGAAAAGGGCGCCTACTCACGAGGGTGAGTAGGCGCCCTTTCGGTTTACAGGTGGATGCTCCGATCGCGGGAGAATGCGATGGCTGCCGTATCCGGTCGTGCTGCTTCACGTTTCGCGGCGACCGGCGAGTGCTCCATCAGAATGGCTGCCACACAACCCCAGGCTGCTGCGATCAGGAGCCCGGCAACCACACCGAATATTCCGCTCATCTCGGTGGCGACCACACTGACCGCGACCGCGGCAACTCCTGAGATGCCCAGTCCGACAATGACGGGCCGCCACCGCGGCGCAGAGATCAGAACCGCCGAACCGTACAGCGCTGCTGCGGCAACAACATGCCCGCTGGGAAGCAAGGCCGTCGGCGCATCCGTGAGCCATGAACCCAGCGCAGCACTGGTCAGATTTGCGCCCACCCCGAGCATGAGTATGGCGCCGATACCGTACGGCAATGTGCGGATCATCGAGACCGCGGCGAGGGCGGCGGTGGCCGTCAATACCGCCGTGACGTCCACGATGCGGACGATCTGATCGGCAATGGATCTCAACGATTCCGGAACAGTGACCGTCGGTGAATCAGGTCGGAGAAAGTACAAAATACCGAGCGCTGCGGCACACAATGCGGCAAGGGCGAGGAAGCGGGTTGTAGCGGACGGGGAGTGGGGGGCGGAGGTCGAGACGGTCACATGTCCAGCATCCCTGCTTTGTCTGTGACAAGCGTGAGGATCAGCTGTGATCTCGGTGGGTGGTCGAAGAATCGCGACGAACGACACCGGCGGACAGTGCTGCGACCAGCACACAGAGAAGTGGGATGAGCATCGCTGTGGTGAGTGGCACAATCTGTGTCGCCCAGCCGATCGTCGCGGGGCCGGCAAGAAACCCGATGTAGCCCAAACCCACAACCCGAGACATGTTGGTACCAGCAGATCCTGAGCCCAGGTTGCCGGCGGTCGTGAAGATCTGGGGGATGCATCCGGACAGTCCGGCGCCGAAGAGTGCCCAGCCGAAGAGCGTGAGCGGAAGCCACCCGGAAAGAATGACTGTCAACATTCCCACCGAAGCGATCATGGCGCCGTAGCGAACAACCGCGACGGGGCCGAGTGCGGCACTGATTCGATCGGCCGTGAATCGGCCGACTGTCATCATCGCCGAGAAAGCTCCGAAGGACAGGGCTGCAACGGCATTCGAGACACCAAGATCTTCCTTGACTTGCAGTGCACTCCAATCGTTTGCCACGCCTTCGGCGAGCATGAGGACAAACGCCAGTGCGCCCAGTGCAAGCACCTTGGCAGAGAAGTGGCCGTGCGGTTGGTCCGTTGCGACGTCGTCGGCGTGGTGCAGGGCGCGGGGCAGCAGCGGCCGGGAGCAGATTGTGACGGCACCAAAGCCGACCAGTGATGCGGCGGTCAGCGTAACGGAGGGTGCAAGGCCGAGTGCCAGAGTGCCCGCTCCGATGACCGAACCCACCACTCCGCCAACGGAGAACATGCCGTGGAATGCGGACATGATCGGCCGCCGGTACAACTGTTCGGCCTCGACGGCTTGGGAATTCATCGAGACATCCAAGGCACCGTTGGCAAAACCGAAAGCCACCAGTGCAGCGCCCAATTGCCACGCGTTGGTGGCAAATCCCGGACCGAGCACGGCGGCGGACAGGCCGGTTCCCGCCAGGATTACCATCCTTCGGCTCCCGTAGCGGTCGGCGAGCGGGCCACTGAGCTGCATGCCGGCAATGGCGCCCACGGCAAGCAGGAGAAGCAGAGACCCCAGCGTGGAGTGGCTGATGCCGACGCGGTGCTCGATCGACGGGATGTGCACCACCCACATCGCGAGCAGGAAGCCGTTGATACCGAAGATGCCGAAAATGCCGGCGCGTGCGCGTATCAGAGTGGGAGAGGGGGCGATGCTCACCGTGACAGTCTGCCAGGACTGAGGTTGCGTCACAGATGGGCGAGAAGGACCGCCGGGTCGGCGAGCATCGACGCCACGAGCGTGAGGAACTGCGACGCCTGTTGTCCATCCAGGTGGCGATGGTCGAATGTCAGCGAGAGCGTCGCAACCTGTCGAATGACAATCTGCCCGCCGCGAACCCACGGTCGCTCGTTCACGCTACCCAGAGCGAGGATGGCGGCCTCGCCCGGATTGAGGAGTGCAACACCACCGTCGACGCCGAACACCCCGACATTGGTGATCGTGACCGTGCCGCCGGTGAGATGTTCGACGTCGGTTCGGCCGGCGCGGGCCATCGAGGTCAGTTCGGTGATGTGGCGCGCAATCTCTCGCAGTGTCAGGCTGCCTGCGTCTTTGATGTTGGGAACCAAGAGTCCGCGGTCCGACGCCACGGCAATCCCCAGATTGATCCGTGGATGCACAACACTGCGTTCGGCCGTCTCGTCCCACGTCGCATTGATGCTCGGGTGCGACGCTATGGCCGTCACCAGAGATTTGGCGGCAAGCGTCAACGGTGTGACCGAGCAGTTTTCGAAGTCTGCGGATGTGCGCAGTGTGTCTAATAGTTCCATCGACGCGGTGACGTCGATCGTGACGAATACCGTTGCCTGGGGTGCGCGGGCGCTGCCGGTCATCGCCCGTGCCATCTCTCTGTGTTGCGAGGGTGCGGGCGGGACTCGCTTGCGCCGGCGGCTTGCATGCGCCGTCGCCGGACCGTAGCCGACAAGGACCGGTGGAGCCGACGTACTCGCACCAGCCGGGTCCGTACTCTCGATGCGAATGATCGCCGCTCCCACTGGCACGGACTCGCCGGGTTCGGCAAGAAGTTCGGTGACAACTCCGGCGTACGGCGACGGAAGTTCGACTTGTGCCTTGGCGGTTTCGACGTCGGCAATCACCTGATCGATGCGCACGTGTTCGCCGACATCAACGTGCCACGACACCAATTCGGCGCTTGTGAGACCCTCACCGAGATCGGGAAGTCGGAACTCCGCGGTAGTCATGCGGCCAGCACTTCATCGAGTGCGTCGAGGATTCGATCCGCGTCCGGTAGGTGGAACTGTTCGAGTTTGGCTGGGGGATAGGGGATGTCGAAACCCGTCACGCGTCGCACAGGAGCCTTGAGGTCGTAGAAGCACTCGTATGCGGCATGCGCGGCGATTTCGGCGCCCATCCCGAGAAACATGGGTGCCTCGTGGACGATGACAAGCCGCCCGGTCCGTCGTACCGACTTGTCGAGCGTGTCGAAGTCGATCGGGGAGAGTGATCGAAGGTCGATCACTTCGAGGTGATGGCCTTCGTCCTCGGCGATGTCCGCTGCTTCCAAGGCTGTAGCCACCATAGATCCGTAGGCAACAACAGTGGCATCGCTGCCGGGGCGGATTACCCGCGCACTGTGCAGTGGCAGTGGTGGTTCCGCGCTCAGATCCACCTCAGCCGAGTCCCAGTAGCGCCGCTTCGGTTCGAGGAATACCACCGGATCGTCGGACTCGACGGCTTGCCGGATCATGTGGAACCCGTCGGCCGGATTGCTCGGGTACACCACCCTCAGCCCCGCAGTGTGGGCGAAGTAGGCCTCCGGTGATTCCGAATGATGTTCTACGGCACCGATTCCGCCGCCGCTGGGGATGCGAATCGTGATGGGTGCGCGCACCCGACCCTGGGTGCGGTAGTGGATCTTCGCGACTTGCGAGACGATCTGGTCGAAGGCCGGGTAGACAAATCCGTCGAACTGTATTTCGCACACCGGCCGGTAGCCGCGCAGCGCCAGGCCGAAAGCGGTTCCCACGATGCCGGATTCGGCGAGTGGCATGTCGATGACTCGGTTCTCGCCAAAATCCTTCTGCAGTGCATCGGTGACCCGGAAAACGCCGCCGAGCCGGCCGACGTCCTCGCCGAGGATCACGACCTGGGGGTCACTCTCGAGTGCGCGTCGTAGCCCGGTGTTGAGGGCGGTCACCAGATTGACGAGCGTCATGACACGACCTCCTGATTGTCGAAACTTGCCAGATACTCCTGGTGCTGCGCACGTTCGTGATCGATCAACGGATGGGGTCCGGTGTAGACGTGATCGAACAGTGCCGAGGGCGGTGGATCAGGAAAGCCGATCGTGTTGCGTCGTAGACCGGCAGCGACTTCGTCGGCAGCCGAGGCAATCTCGGTGGCTACCTTGTCATCGAGAAGTCCGCGCGAGGTGAGAAACAACCGCATCCGCTCGATCGGATCGCGGGCCCGCCACTGCGCCATGTCCGTGTCGGAGCGGTACCTCGATGGATCGTCGGAGGTGGTGTGTGGACCCATGCGGCAGGTGATGGCTTCGATGAACGTCGGCCCGCTTCCCTCACGGGCGTGGGCCAGCGCCTTCCGAGTGACTGCCAAGACGGCGAGTACGTCATTTCCGTCAACGCGATACGACGGAATGCCGTAGCCTTCGGCGCGGTGCGAGATCGGTGTGCGGGACTGCAGTGAGACCGGTTCGCTGATGGCCCACTGATTGTTCTGACAGAAGAAGACAACGCCGGCGCGGAAGCTGGCGGCAAATCCCAGTGCTTCGGCGATATCGCCCTGGCTGGTGGCGCCGTCACCAAAATAGGCGATGGTGGCGATTTCTGCGCCGTCGAGGTGAGCACCCAGTGCGTAGCCTGTTGCGTGAAGTCCCTGGGACCCGACAACGATTGCCGGGTTTGTCACATTGAATTGTTCTGGGTCCCAGGCAGAATGGGCGCACCCGCGCCACAAGACCGTCAGCGCGTGGGGCGGAACTCCGCGGCAGTAGGCGACGGCGTGCTCACGATAGGAGGTGAATGCAAAATCGTCAGGCTCCAGAGCGCGTGCTGATCCGACCTGCGCGGCTTCCTGACCCAAGAGCGGTGCCCATAAACCGATTTCGCCTTGGCGTTGGAGTGTTACCGCGGTGGTGTCGATTCGGCGACTGATCACGAGATCGCGGTACAACGACAGGTAATCGTCTCGATCCAGGTTTGCGATCAGACGGTCGTATTCCGGTCGGCACACCCGCGCGCCGTCCGGTTGAATGAGTTGGACTGGATAATCGAGGTTGTCGATCATCGTGAGTTCACCTCGGTTTCTGCTCCTGCCCGACGCGCCTTGTGGGCGATTCGAGCAATCCCGATGCGATATTCAGTTTTTCGGTGCTGTACTTCCAGCATCCCCCTCGACGCAGAATCCGCAAGTACTTGCGGGTTTCGAAGAGGGACAGACCGTCACAGTTTCTGAACCGGTGGGTAACAAAGGTGTCGGAACCACCCGCCGCAACGATTTCTCCGGCTAGCATCGGTGCGGTGAACGCAGTCGGACTGAACGAAGATGCTGTTTCAGGGTGGATCGCCGAGCTGGGCGTCGGCGCCACCACGCCACTGACTTTCGAGAGGATCGGCAACGGTCAATCCAATCTCACGTATGCCGTCACCGATGCCGGCGGTGCACGGTGGGTGCTGCGCAGACCTCCGCTCGGCACCTTGTTGGCCTCGGCGCATGACATAGTGCGTGAGCACCGAATCCTGTCGTCGCTGCAAGGTACGGCCGTCCCGGTGCCCAAGATCATCGGAATCACCGAGGATCCGGCTGTGACGGATGCGCCGCTGGTTCTCATGAGTTACGTCGACGGGGTTGTCATCGACGGTGTACCGGTTGCGCAGAAATTGACGGTAGAGCAGCGGCGGAATGTCGGGTTGGCGTTGCCCAAGGCTCTCGCCACTATCCACGGCGTAGATCTCGAAGAGACTGGATTGGAAGATCTGGCCAGTCGTAAGCCGTTTGCGGAGCGGCAGCTCAAGAGATGGTCAGCGCAGTGGGAAAAGTCGAAAACCCGAGATATCCCCGACGTGGAGCGGCTCGCGGACATTCTGCACCGAAACATTCCCGAGCAGACCGAAGTCACCCTGGTTCACGGCGATTTCCACCTCAACAACATCATCACCGATCCGGCTCGAGGCCAGGTGCTGGCAGTGGTGGACTGGGAACTGTGCACGCTGGGTGATCCACTGGCGGATCTTGGTGCGCTACTGGCGTATTGGCCCGAAGCGGGCGACAAAGTTGCCGGGCCGTTCATGGCGTCGACGCTCGAAGGTTTCCCCACTCGCGACGAACTGGTCGACGCCTATGTTGCCGCCACCGGTCGCGACGTGTCGGCCGTGGGCTACTGGCACGTGCTGGCGCTGTGGAAGTTGTCGATCATCGCCGAGGGAGTACTGCGCCGCATTCTCGACGACCCACGCAACCGCGCCGAGCACGGCGGTCCGACCTCGACTCTGATCGACGGAGTTGTTGCGCGCGCAGTCGAGACCGCCGAAAAGCTGGGATTGCACTAAGCGGGACTGACCTCACTGGCAACAAGCGAACCGGCCGCGTCTTTGATGGCGGCCGGTATCGCGACCGGTGTGCGAGTGACTGCGTCGACGTAGACGTGGACGAACCGTCCCGTTGCAGCGGCGACCCATCTCCCCGCGGCGTCTTCGTGGAAGATCGCGAGCGCGTACACGATGCTCTTGGTGCCCAACTTTTCAATCGAGATGCCGACCTGCAACTGCTCCGGGAACGTGAGTTCACTCAAGTACCGGCACGATGTCTCCGCTACAACCCCGATGGCCGGCAGCGTGCGGATGTCGACGCCGGTGGCGGACATGAGCCACGCGTTCACGGCTGTGTCGAAGTACGAGTAGTAGGTCACGTTGTTGACGTGGCCGTAGTGGTCGTTGTCGTCCCAGCGGGTCGGTACCGGCCAGCGGACGGGAAACTGCTCGATCGAGATGACGGTATCTGCTGCGCTCACGATCTCGACCTTAGCGAGGTCAGTGGACCACTCGTCAGCACGGCTCGGACGATCAACCCGACGAGCAGTGCCCAGAATGCCGATCCGATTCCCAGAACGCTGACGCCGGACGCGGCGATGAGGAACGTGACCACCGCACCTTCACGTTCGGTGGCGTCGCTGAGCGCAGCGGTCAACGACGCTGCCAAGGTTGCCATGAGTGCAAGCCCGGCAACGGTTTCCACTACACCGGCTGGTGCCGCAGCAACAAGAGCTGCGACTGCGGCAGAACCTGCGGCCAGCACCAGGTAGGCCCAACCGGCTGTGCTCGCCGCGATCCACCGCCGCTTCGGATCAGGGTGCGCCGTCGGCGCTGCTGCGAGGGCGGCGCTGATCGCGGCGAGGTTGATGGCGTGCCCGCCGGCGGGGGCTCCGAGAACGGTGCCCAGGCCGGTCACGATCATGGACGGTCGCCACGGAACCGTGTATCCGAACGATTTCATCACCGCCACACCGGGGATGTTCTGCGACGCCATCGTGACGATGTACAGCGGAATCGCGATTCCGATCAGCGCCTGCCAGGACCACGACGGCATGGTGAGATCGACGCGGGGAATCATCGCACTGACGTCGAGCGTGTTGTTGTCGGTGGTCGTCAGGCTGATGCAGATCACGACGGCTGCGGTCAGAAATGCCAGTGGAACCGCCCACCGTTTGGAGAACCGTTGTGCCGCAAGCCAGACCACGATGACCGGCACTACAGCCAGCGGTGCGTCCCGGACCGCGAATATCGGAGCCAGGCACAGGGGGAGGAGAACCCCGGCGAGCATTGCCTGTGCCAGCGGTGTCGGGATCGCCGCGATGATCTTGCCCAGTGTCGGCCACAGTCCCGTGAGAACAATGGCAATTCCGACAACGACAAATGCGCCGACCGCAGCAGGCCATCCGCCGTGCACCGCGCCGGCGCCGGCCAGCAGCGCCGCGCCCGGCGTCGACCAGGCCAGGGTGATCGGAATCTTGTACCGGCGGGAAAGCCACAGCATGCCCAGCGCTTGAGTCACACACAGAACCAACAGACCTGATGCAGCCTCGGTGGCGTTGGCGCCCACGGCGCTGAGGCCGGTGAGGAGTACTGCGAACGAACTGGTGAATCCCACGAGCGCTGTCACGATCCCCGCGCTGATGGGCTGTGCGTTGCTTACCGTCGCTTCCGGTTCGGTCGTAGATGGGGAGTCCGACATGGTCAGTGATTCTGCCCGACGCCGGAGCAACGGTTCTCAGCGATCCGGTCGGATGGGCGCTGTGACCGCTTTGCCGTAGATGAGGTGAGTCTGCGCGTGCCACACTTCCGGATGGGCGGCCAGGTGATCGATCAGCACCCTCTGCAGATGCGCACTGTCCCGCACGGCGACGTGGAGAAAGAAGTCTTCCGGTCCCGAGACATTGAACAGCGCAAGCGTTTCCGGAAGGGCCAGCGCATCGGCAGTGAACCGGTCGACAAGATCGCGGCGGTGGGGACGCAATTGCACGGCGATGATCGCCTGCATCGACCGGCCAACGGCGGCCGGGTCGACAACGGCATGGATTCCGCTGATCGTTCCGTTTGCCCGCAAGCGCCGCACACGTTCGTGGCACGAGGACGTCGCCAGACCCACTCGGTCGGCCAGAACCTTGTTGGTGATCGACGCATCTTTCTGCAATTCGGCCAAAATCTTCCAGTCCACCGAATCCAGGGGCTCATTTTTAGTCATCTTCCGGATTCTATCCGGATCTGTTTTGAACTATCCGGATCCAGTTGCACACTCCCTCTATGAACGCATGTGTCGAATCTGCTCGGGTGTGAGGCAATTCGGATGAGTCTTACTGAGTGGCTCGCTTTTGGCTCCCTACTTTCCATCGTCTTGTTCACACCTGGCCCGGATTTTGTCCTGATCCTGCGCCATTCCCTGGCAGATCGTCGGACCGGTGCCGTGGTCGCAGCTGGCGTGATCACGGGATTGGTTGTCCATACGGCCGCCGCGTCGCTCGGCCTGTCGGCTCTTGTCGCGACTCGACCGCAACTGCTCTCGGCCCTCACCTATGCCGGCGCGGCATATCTGACCTGGTTGGGGATCTCCGCAATTCGTAGTGCATTCAAAGCTCGAAGTGGTGGCGACACGTTAGTGGCCGCGTCGGAGCCGACCCCGCCGCTGCGGGCATACCGTTACGGGTTCCTGTCCAACCTTCTCAATCCGAAGGCGCTGTTGTTCTTTCTCGGCCTGCTTCCACAGTTTGTCGAACCAGGCGAGGGCGCGGGCCTGCGTACCCTGACGTTGGCCGGCGCCACAGTGGTTGCCGCTGCGCTGTGGTGGGCAGTCGTGGTGGTGCTCGCGGCAGGTGCCGGACGTAAGCTGCGCCGACCTGGCGTCGGAAAGCGCATCGACGTGGTGAGTGGAGTCCTACTTGTCGCGCTTGGTGCTTTCTTCGGTGTTGCTTGAGACGATCGTGCAAGTATGAAGGACATGACTGCACCCGTTCTTGTCGATGTCACCGAACTGGCCTCACTGATCGAGGCCGGCGCCGCGCCGGTCCTGCTCGACGTTCGCTGGGCGCTGGGTGATCCCCACGGCGCCGAGCACTTCCAGTCAGGGCATATTGCCGGAGCGGTATTCGTGGATCTCGACACCGAACTGGCCGCTCCGGCGTCGAGGGAATCGGGGCGTCACCCCTTGCCTGCCATCGAGGACCTGCAGGCCGCGGCACGTCGATGGGGAATCAACGACGGAGATTCGGTAGTCCTGTACGACGCGACGGGGAACACCGCCGCGGCGCGCGGGTGGTGGCTGTTGCGATGGGCCGGACTCGCTGATGTCCGTCTGCTCGACGGTGGGTTGCAAGCCTGGGAAGCGGCCGATTTCCCGGTTGCAGTCGGTGCCGGTTCAGCAATCACCGAGGGCAACGTGACGCTCGACGCCGGACATATGCCGGTTGTCGACATCGACCAGGCGGCCGGGTGGTCGGCGAGCGGTGGTGTCCTTCTCGACGCGCGAGCCGTTGAGCGGTACCGCGGCGAGGTCGAGCCGATCGACCCAGTGGCCGGGCACATTCCCGGTGCGGTCAGTGCACCGACCGGTGAGAACATCGACGGCAATGGAAAGTTTGCCGGCACCGTAGCCTTGCGTGAGCGGTTCTCCGCAGCGGGTGACGGGGACCGCTTTGCCGTGTACTGCGGATCGGGAGTGACTGCGGCGCATCAGATTGCGGCCCTGGCGATAGCGGGCTACGACGCAGCCTTGTTCCCCGGTTCGTGGTCGCAGTGGTCCAACGACAGCTCGCGCTCTGTCGCCACTGGAGCGTAGTTCTCAGCTGTCGTCTCGTCTGATCAGTGCGGGGACGAAGAACCAGAGCGTGGTGAACATGACGGCGGCGCAGGCGGCCAGAATCTTTGCGCCGACGCCACCCACAGCGATCTCGGCGATCAGGAGGACTGTGCCGGTCATGGACGCCGCGAGAAAACCGGTGCCGCACAAGGCAAATCGGTTGGAGATGGTCAGGATGCGCTGACGGTATCCGCCGCGAAAGAGGACTCGATGCCACACTGCCGGTGCCATCAGTAGGCCGAAGGAAATGGCAACCAGCATGACCGTGACCAAGTGAATGGTTTTGATGTACGTCGATTCATCCTCGTAGCGCTCGGTGAAGGCCACGGCCAGCAGAAACGCGAACAAGATCTGAACCCCGGAGAGAGCGACTCGTAGTTCTTGCAGCAGCTCGTTGAAGTTCCGAGCGAGTTGCACGGGAGGGCTCTCCCCGGTGTCGTTCATAGTGTCGAGTTTGTCACGCCCGCGAGTATTCAGAGGCGCGTTGGATCTGTTCGGCACTGGGGCGGACCCCCGTGTACAGCGCAAACTGCTCGGCAGCCTGGAGTGCGATCACCGAGGCGCCCGTGATCACCGTCTTGCCGAGTTCTCTTGCCAGGAGGATCAGGGGAGTGTTCTCTGGCATTGCCACCACGTCGAAAACGACCTCCGCGCCGCGCACCACCACGTCCGGGAACGACAGCGCGTCTGCTTCGGGGCCGCCCGCCATCCCGATCGGAGTGGCGTTGATCAGAACGCCGGGACGCAGATCGTCGAGGTCTTCCCGCCACTGGAATCCGTACTGCGAGGCGAGCGCGTCACCGGCAGACTTGTTGCGCGCCACCACGGTGACGTCGGTGAAACCGGTGTCGCGAACCGCCGCGACGACGGCTTTGGCCATGCCGCCACTGCCGGAGACCGCGACCGAGAGTGATGTGTCGACCTTGTTCTCGCGCAACAGGTTTGCCACAGCCTGGTAGTCGGTGTTGTAGGCGTGCAGGATGCCGTCCTCGTTGACGATGGTGTTGACGGAGTCGATTGCGGACGCGCTGTCGTGCATGACGTCGACATGAGCGATCACCTGCTCCTTGAACGGCATCGACACTCCGCAACCGCGGATGCCCAGTGCGCGGATACCGGCAACCGCTGCGGGAACGTCAGTGGTGGTGAATGCCTTGTAGACGAAGTTGAGGCCCAATTCCTCGTACAGATAGTTGTGGAATCTGGTGCCGATGTTGCTCGGTCGTCCGGATAGCGACATGCACAGAAGTGTGTCCTTGTTGAGGTCGACAGTCATGGCGTCAACTCTAATCCGGGCTACCGTGAACTTCAGGGCCGTGATGAGACCCATCCACGCCGGGATCTGCTCCGAATACGAGGTAACCGATCCCACGCATCACTCGTACCGAGCAGAACCGAGACGCATATGGTCACTGACAGCATCGAGGAACACCCGGCCGCGCAGTCACGGCCGCGTCGCAGGTTTGCAGCCCGTGCCATCTCCGGTGTACTTGCCGTAGCCGTGGTTCTGGGGGTAGGCCAACTGGTCGCCCTGCTGATCAATCCGGACTCCTCGCCGTTCTATGCAGTCGGTTCGACCACGGTGGATCGAACGCCGGCATGGGCACGCGAGTTTGCGATCGAGACCTTCGGGACCAACGACAAACCCGCGCTCTTCATCGGAATGTCGATCCTGATCGCGCTGCTCGGCGCACTAGCGGGCGTACTCGAGCGTCCCCGACGCCCGGTGGGTAGTGCGATCCTGATTGCTCTCGGATTGGTGGGTGTCTATGCGGCCTTGAACCGTCCGACGGCTGACGCGATGTACGCGTTCCCCACGATCGTGGGTGTTGTTGCCGGCGTCGTCACGCTGAGGTTGCTGATCGGGCAACTCGACGTAGCGCCCTCGCCTGGTATTCCCGAGACGTGGCTGCCGCGTCGACAGTTTCTGATGCTGGCCGGGGTTGCCGTTGCCGTCGCTGCGGCGGCCGGTGCTGCCGGAAAGTTCGTGGGGCAGCGCATCGCCGGGGCTTCCGCGAACCGTGCGGACTTCGTCGTTCCGACTGCTGCCTCGGCAGCGCCACCGATACCGGCCGCCGCGAACATCGGTGTTGCCGGTGCGTCGACGTACATCACCCCCAACGACGATTTCTATCGGATCGACACGGCACTTCTTGTCCCGCAGCTCACGACGGACTCGTGGGAACTGCGCATCCACGGCATGGTGGACCGCGAGCTGACTTTGTCGTTCGACGATTTGGTCGCCCGGACACCGATCGAACGGGTCATCACCTTGACATGCGTGTCCAACGAGGTGGGCGGCAACCTCGCGGGCAACGCCACCTGGATCGGCTACCCGATGAAGGACATCCTCGAGGAAGTGGGCGTGCACCCGGACGCGGACATGCTGCTCTCGACCAGCGTCGACGGATTCACTGTCGGCACCCCGGTTGAAGTGGTGACCGACGGACGCGACGCCATGCTTGCCGTGGCGATGAACGGGGAGCCGCTGCCGTTCGAGCACGGATATCCGGTCCGTCAGGTCGTGCCCGGTTTGTACGGTTTTGTCTCCGCGACAAAGTGGGTCACGGAGTGGGAACTCACCAGGTTCGATCAGGTGGACGCCTATTGGACGCAACGAGGATGGGGTGCGCAGGCGCCGATCAAAACGGCGTCCCGGATCGAAGTGCCGGCGTCCTTGGCGCCCGTGAATGCCGGGCAGATTCAGATGGCGGGAACAGCGTGGGCCCAGCATCGCGGTATCAAGGCGGTGGAGGTTCGTGTCGACAACGGGCCGTGGCAACCCGCAACCCTCGCGCAGGAGTATTCGATCGACACATGGCGTCAGTGGTCGTGGATGTGGGACGCGGCGCCGGGGTTGCACACGTTGCAGGTCCGAGCGATCGATCTGGATGGAAACGTTCAGGTCGAGGAACGGACTCCGCCCATCCCTGGCGGTGCAACGGGCTGGCACACAAGGTCTTTCACGGTGAAGTAGGTCAGCAGCGCGCTTCTTCGAGTTCGCGCAGCGTTGTGTGGTCGGCTCGGCTGATCGGTAGTCCGTAACTCACGGCTACGGCGAGGTACTTCAAGGCGTAATAGCAGTGGTACGCAGGATTAGGTGGGAGCCACTGCGCGGGAGTGCTGTCACCTTTCGACTGATTGTCACTTCCCTTGACTGCCAGCAGGTTCAATTCCGTGTCGTTGGCGAACCGCAGGCGTAGGTCCATCGGCCACGTACTTGCCCCGAAATCCCAAGCCGCGGCCAGGGGATAGACGTGGTCGATCTGGACTGCACTTGCCTGGCTGCGATCGAACACGATTCGATCACCGGAGTACGGATCGGTCATCACACCGGACAGTACGACGCAATCGCGGGTTCCGGGCTTGAACGTTGTTTCCGAAAGGTCCTGAGCCAGAACGTTGTTACGGGTATCGCAGCCGTCGTGACCCATCGGGGCGTCCTGGTCGTCGGACCACGCGGGGCCGAAGACACACGCCTGCCCACTCTTGCAGCCGCGCTGATATCCGCCGGGGTGCGGGCGCTGATCGACGACGGATACCCGATTGAGCAAATCCTCGAGCTGAGTGGTGTTGGGGCTGCCCGGCGCAGAACTCTCGTTGCCGATCCAGCCGCAGGACGTAAGCACACAGGCGAGGATCGTGACCACTATCGCCAACGAACCCCTGCGCCCCACCGTGCCCCTCTCGCTTGACCCTCGCACTTGATCGAGATTCAATCACCAGGTTCCGACAGATCGGCTTCGGATGCGTGGTCGAACTCGATTACCACTTTGCCCGCGCTGTGCCCACTCTCGACAGCAGCAAGTGCTGAGCCGGCCTGCTCGAAGGGAAAGCGCTGCCTCACGGCGGGGTCGAGGGAGCCGTCGGCCACCAACTCCGCGACCGCCGTGAACACCGCGGTGGTGCGCCGACGCTCTACTCCGCTGCCGCCCAGTTCGGTAGCAGCGACGGAATCGGCGATGCTGATAAGCGGGGCGCCCGGACGCCGCAATGAAGCGGCCCTCTGGAGGGGCTCCCCGCCGACCAGATCGAAGACACCGTCGACCCCGCTGGGCGCGAGGGCGGCAACGGCATCTGCCCACAGATCACCGGAGTCCACCCACAGCGATCCGGTTTCCTCGACGGCGTCCTGCTTGGCTGCGCTGGCCACACCGAGCACAGTGATGCCGCGCGCTCGGGCCAAGGTGAGCGTGCTGGTCCCGACTCCACCGCCCGCGCCGAGCACCAGCAGCGTGGCGCCGGCCGCGAGGTCTAGATCATGAAGGGCGTCGAACGCGGTTCCGCAGGCAACGGGTATCACGGCGGCGTCGGCCCAGGACGCCGCGGTCGGTTTGCGTGCGGCCTGGGAGGCATTGAGCACGGTTGCCTCGGTATATCCGCCGAATCCTGTTGCGGTGGAGCCGAACACCTCGTCGCCGACGTCGAACTCCGTGACCCGTGGTCCCACGCTGGTGACGACACCTGACACCTCGCGGCCGAGCACTGCCGGCAGTGTCACCGGCACGGTGTCCTTGCGGGTTCCCGCCCGGACCTTCCAGTCCGCCGGATTGACGCCGGCAGCGCGGACGGACACCACAATCTGCCCGGCGCCAGGTGGCGGCAGGGAAACGTCGAAGAACGATTGAGTCTGCGGACCGCCGTACTCGGTGAAACCGTATGCCAGGACCATGACAACAGCCTATGTCGGTAGCACCTGATTGGATGGTCGGATGCTGCATGGACTCTGGTCACCGGGATCGGGGCTCAAACTGTGGGTAGACGGACACGAGGGCGCCGGGGTCGATGATCCCCGCGACCCGGTCAGTGCTGTCCTGCACCGAAAATTCCGTCATCGAGTGAGTATCGCGATGCCTTCCGTGCCGGGTGGGCCGCTGCAGAGTGAGTACGCGGCGGTGGCGCTGGCGCCGGGTGATGCCGTTGACCTGCTGCTTCGGATCAAACCTGCGGACGGCCGGGTTGCCGGCGACCTGCATTACCTTGTCCACGTTGTTCGGGGGATCGAGCGTTGGGTGCGGGCAGGGCGGGTTGTTCCCGAACTGGGCCGTGCCGAGGGCAGTTGGTGGCCGCGCTGGCGGCTGCTGATCGACGAGCGTCAGCGCGCGTGGCTGGGTGAGTTGGTTGTTGCGATGCCCCCGGTGCAGCGCGCAGTGGGATCACCTCGAGCCGTTTTGGACGACGTTGTTCTCGAACTGACCGATTCGGTTGTTCGCCGAGTGCTGGGCGAGTCGGTCGACACTCCCACGACCGGGCTGTGGGCGGCATTGGTGCGCGGCGACGCGTTCGACAATGCGGAATTGCGAGTTGCGTCGTCTCTGACGGAATGGCGCGGCACTCTCACCGCACATGAGCCCGACTTGGTCCTGCGGTTGATCGAACCGGAACTGAGCGAGGACGCCGATATCGATGCGGAAGCACTCTGGCGACTGCAAGTGTGCCTTCGGCCGGAAGGTGAAGCCCCCGAACGGATCAGGCTGCACCGTGCCGATGCCGCGCGCCTGCAAGTAGGTAGCCGAAAACTCGAGGAAGCCATCGCCGCCTACCCTCGCTTTCGGGATGTGCCGCGCGACGACGACAGCTTGGACCTTCTACTGCCGACAGCTGTGGTGATGGATCTGGTCGGCCACGGCGCTATCGCCTTGCAGGAGAAGGGAATCACGCTCCTGCTGCCTCGGGCGTGGAGCGTCGTGTCGCCGTCGTTGCGCGTGAAAGTCACCTCGGCATCCTCACCGATCGTTGCCGAGAATCGTACGGTCGGCCTGGATCAGTTGGTGGAATACGACTGGGAGTTGGCGCTCGGAGACAAAGTGCTCACGCCGGAAGAAATGGCGCGCCTGGTCGACGCGAAGTCGGATCTTGTTCGCTTGCGCGGTGAGTGGGTCCAAGCTGACCGGGAGGTGCTTGCCCGGGCCGCTCGTTTTGTCGGCGAGCGCCATGCGAGTGGCGACCGGGCCATCATCGAATTGATCAAAGACCTGATCGCCGACGATCTCAAAGACCTTCCCGTCGAAGAAGTGACGGCAACGGGGTGGGCGTCGGCGCTGCTGAACAATTCGGTCGAACCGGCAGAGGTTCCGGTTCCGGCAGAAGTCAAAGCGGTACTGCGGCCTTATCAGCGGCGAGGACTCAACTGGTTGGCGTACATGAGCGCTCTCGGGTTGGGTGCGGTGTTGGCGGACGACATGGGGTTGGGAAAGACGCTCCAACTGTTGGCGCTGCTTGCGCACGAGAAGTCCACGACGCCAACGCTGTTGGTGTGTCCGATGTCGGTGGTCGGTAACTGGCAGCGCGAGACGGCGCGGTTTGTTCCGAGCCTGCGGGTGTACGTCCATCACGGTTCCGATCGCGCAACGGGCGCGGCGCTCGAGGCCGCAGTACGCAGCCACGATCTGGTGATCACGACGTACGCGTTGATGACGCGTGACGTCGCTGCCCTGAAGGATCTCGATTGGCGTCGCGTTGTGCTCGACGAGGCCCAGCACATCAAGAATGCCAAGACATCGCAGGCGCGCGCCGCTCGCAGCATCCCGGCGGCACATCGGGTCGCATTGACCGGAACTCCGGTGGAAAACCGGTTGGACGAGCTGCGATCCATCCTCGACTTCGCCAACCGTGGTGTGCTCGGTTCGGAACAGATGTTCCGCAAACGCTTTGTCGTGCCGATCGAACGGGAGAAGGACGAACTTGCCGTTTCGCGGCTGCGCGCCGTCACGTCGCCGTTTGTCCTGCGGCGAGTCAAGACCGATCCCGCTGTCATCTCCGATCTTCCGGAAAAACTCGAGATGACGGTCCGCGCAAATCTCAGCGAAGAGCAAGCTGCTCTCTATCGCGCGGTAGTCGACGACATGATGGCCCAGATCAAAGGCACGGAAGGTATGAAGCGCAAAGGCGCAGTGCTCTCCGCTCTCACCAAACTCAAGCAGGTCTGTAACCATCCGGCGCATTTTCTTCGCGACGGATCTGCGGTGATGCGCCGCGGTCAGCATCGTTCCGGCAAACTCGGATTGATCGAAGACATCGTCGAATCGGTGACTGCGGAAGACGAGAAGGTGTTGCTGTTCACGCAGTTCCGCGAGTTCGGGGAACTGGTGGTGCCCTACCTGTCCGAGCGGTTCAGCACGGGGGTCCCGTTCCTGCACGGCGGTGTGTCGAAGGCCGGCCGTGACACCATGGTCGAGGAGTTCCAGAGTGTCGGCGGTCCGCCGATCATGGTGCTCTCGCTCAAAGCCGGCGGAACGGGACTCAATCTGACCGCCGCGAATCACGTTGTCCATATGGATCGGTGGTGGAATCCCGCGGTCGAGAATCAGGCCACCGACCGTGTGTTCCGCATCGGTCAAAATCGAAATGTCCAGGTCCGCAAGATGGTCTGTGTCGGGACATTGGAAGAACGGATCGACACGATGATCGACACGAAGAGCGAATTGGCCGAGCTGGCCGTCGGAACAGGGGAGAACTGGGTGACGGAGATGAGCGTCGAACAGCTCGGTGAATTGCTCCGACTTGGTGATGATGCGGTGGGCGAATGAGTCCGCGCCGTGGAGGTCCCGATTTCAGTGAATACACCGGCGCGCGTAAGCGAGCGGCGCCGATCAAGTCTCGCCCCGCTTTCGGTCGGACGTTCTGGGGCAAGGCATTTGTCCGGGTCATCGAGCAGATCGGTGACAAGGGCCGGGTCTCGCGAGGTCGAACTTTTGCTCGCACAGGCAAGGTCTTGCCGCTCGATATTCGGCCGGGACGCGTAACCGGCGAGGCCTGGGGGACACAGCTCGAACCGTTCACCGCCACTCTCGCAGTCAGCACTCTCGACAACACGGATATCGACGACATCATCACCAAACTCCGCCGGGTCCCAGGCTCATTGGCCTCGCTGGTCTCCGGGGTGGTTCCGGACATGCTCGCCGCGCAACTCCTGCCGGACGGGCCGGGTGCTTTCCAATTCGACTGCACCTGTCCCGACGAGGGATGGCCGTGTAAACATGCTGCGGCCGTGGCCTTCCTGACTGCCGAGCGGATCGATACCGATCCGCTGCAACTTCTGATCCTGCGCGGGGTCGATCTCAGCGATCTGATCGGGGGAGTGGAAGACGAGACCACGATCGCGGTCGACGTAGAAAGCTGGTTCGGGGACTCGTCCCTTCTGCCAGGATTGCCGCGAGTCGAATTCCGGGCTGCGATAGACGATCTGGACGTGAACGCGTTGCGGGCCTCGGTGGCTGCGCTGGGATTGGATGTGGCACAGCAAAACGTCGCGCTCGCCGAACTGCGGGCAATTTACCGGCAATTGGACTCCTGAGCTCAACCACTAGGATCCCGGTGCCTGTTCCAGTATCGTGAGGTGGATAGGTCCGGTAGGGACCTGTCGACGATAGATTCTTTCACTTCACGAAAGGGGCAGCCGCCGTGATGCCCGTACATCTGCGCGACAGCGCTATACCCAAACACGAGCAACTGCGAAACATTTTGCTGCACAAGTGCACCCGCGAGTTGCAGCCGGGTGACCTGATGACCAGTGAGCGAAACCTGATGCAGGATTACGGCGTCAGCCGAATCACGGTTCGTGAGGCGATCGGTCAACTCGTCAACGACGGCTATCTTGTGCGCGTGCGTGGCAAGGGAACCTTTGTCGCTCACCGCCAGGTTCAATCCAAACTGCACCTCGCGTCGTTCACCGAGGAAATGCGAGCCCAGGGACACGTTCCCACCACTGTGGTCCTCGTCAACGAGGAAGACACCGTGCCCGATGCCACGGCGTCGGCGCTCGGAATGGAGCCGGGCTCGTTGGGCTACCACGTCAAACGCCTGCGCTTGGCAGACGGTGAACCGGTGAGCGTCGACGACGGTTGGTACAACCCACAGCAATTGCCCGGGCTCACCGACCTCGACCTGACCGGGTCGATCTACCGTGCGACGGCCGACAAGTACGACAAGCCGATCGACCGCGCGGAACAGACCGTCAGCGCCGACGGTGCAACCATCGAGATCGCCACTCTGCTCGGGACGAAGAAGGGGGCACCCGTTCTGTACTTCGATCGAGTGTCCTTCAGCGAGGGCGCGCCGATCGAGCACACGTGCAGTTGGTACCGCTCCGATCGTTATCAACTGCAGATGGAAGTACAGGGAAACGAACGAGCGGGCACACGCGCCTGATCGCAACCCGAACAGCAGGCGGGCGCATCCTCTTTCGAGGGTGCGCCCGCCTCGCTCGTATTCAGGCAGACCAGTCGAACAAGATGTCGCCGGTCTTCACTTCTTCTCCCACAGAAGGGGATTCGACGGTATCGGGTTTGGAGTCCATGACTACAACCGGGCAGATTGCCGAGTAGCCGGTGGTATCGATGAACGCCGGATCGAAGCTGACGACAGGGTCGCCGGCCGCGACGATGTCACCCTCGGATGCGATGAGCGTGAAGCCCTTGCCTTCGAGTTTGACGGTGTCGATTCCGATGTGAACCAGTACGCCCGTTGCCTTCTCGCCGAAGATGACGAATGCGTGGGGATGGAGTTTGAGGATCTTCCCGGCGATGGGTGCGACAACGGTGAGGTGGCCCTGGTCGCGGGCGGGTTCGAGGGCTACCCCTGATCCGACCATCTGCTGGGCAAAAACCGGGTCGGGAACGTCGGCAAGTGCGAACACACGGCCGGGAAGCGGAGCGAGGACGGAGACGGTCACAGGATGTCCCCGATGTCCTCGGCGAGGATGTCGGCCTCGGGTCCGACGATCACCTGGACGACGGAGCCGGCCTTGAGCACGCCGTGCGCGCCTGCGGCCTTGAGAGCGGCTTCGTCGACCTTGGCGCCGTCCTTGACCTCGGTGCGCAGGCGGGTGATGCACGCTTCGATTTCGACGATGTTCCCGGCGCCGCCGAGGCCCTTGATGATTGCTTCCGCTTTCGACATTGCTGCTCCTGTGTGTGGTCGTAAATGCGTCGGTTGTTGTCGCTGGTGAAGCACTCTGGCTGATAGCGGGACGTGAGTCAACACGTAACTTAAATCACATTCCGGTCTTGACATCTGCGCTTCATCAGGCAAAACTACAACTGGTTATGACCGGACAGTACCCGTTAGCGGTGCAACGCCACAACAGTTTCGGCAAAACGATTTTCCGGCTCCTCGCGGTGGGCGAGGCGTCCACTTCACGTACCTAAACCAGCAGGCCGACCCGTTGCGGCCCAGCGAGCAGAGAAGGTCAACGATGACGCTCGACGACACTCCCAAGAAGGAATCAACGTTCTTCGCCGGCGTCCAACGCCTCGGCCGAAGTTTGATGTTGCCCATTGCCGTTCTCCCGGCGGCCGGCATCCTTCTGCGACTCGGCCAGGACGATCTGCTCGGCCGGTTCAGTCCGCTCGAGAGCGCGGCCACGGTGATTTCCGCTGCCGGTCAAGCCGTGTTCACGTGGCTGCCGCTGATCTTTGCCGTCGGCATTGCGATCGGGTGGGCCAAGAAGGCAGACGGGTCCACCGCCCTTGCCGCGGTGGTCGGGTACATAGTGATCGACGGTGTCTTCAAGGCCATGTCGCCGATCGTTCTCGAAGGAAAAACCGATCCCAACGGGGATCAGTCGTTGATCAATTACGGCGTACTCGCCGGCATCGTGATGGGTCTACTCTCCGCAATTCTGTGGCAGCGCTTCTATCGAACAAAACTGCCCGACTACCTCGGATTCTTCAACGGCCGACGTTTGGTTCCGATCCTGACCGCCGTTACCGGCCTGCTCGTCGGCGTCCTCATGGCGTTTTTGTACCCGCTGTTCAACTCCGGATTGAACTGGGTCGGTGAAGCAGTTGCCTCGAATACCGTTGTCGGCGGCGGCATCTACGGCGCAGCCAACCGTCTGCTCATCCCGACCGGCCTGCACCACATCCTCAACTCGGCAGTGTGGTTCCTGATCGGCGACTACCAGAACGCCAGCGGTCAGATCATCCGCGGCGACCTCAACCGGTTCTTTGCCGGTGACCCCACTGCCGGGACGTTCATGACCGGATTCTTCCCGATCATGATGTTTGCCCTGCCGGCTGCGGCGTTTGCCATCTGGCGCAATGCCAAGCCCTCTCAGAAGAAGCTTGTCGGCGGCATCATGCTCTCCACCGGCCTCACCGCCTTCCTCACCGGCATCACCGAGCCCCTCGAATACTCGTTCATGTTTGTTGCGTGGCCGCTGTACGTCATCCACGCGCTTCTGACCGGTACGTCGATGGCGTTGGTCAACGCACTGGGAATCCACGACGGATTCACCTTCTCCGCCGGTTTCTTCGACTACGTCCTGAACTTCGGCAAGGCCACCAACGCCTGGATGCTCATCCCGATCGGACTTGGGTACGCGCTCATCTACTACTTCCTCTTCAGCTTTGTCATCAAGAAGTGGAACCTGCGCACGCCAGGCCGTGAGGAAGAAGCCGAGGTTGCGGCAGGTGAGCCTGATGCTGCGCTCCTCGAAGCCGAAATGGCGCTCGCTGCCGAAGGCGACACTCGGACCGACGCACCACTCGTCGCAGAAGTGGAGAAGAAACTCGACAAGGAACTGGAAGGGCGCTGACGCATGGCAACGGCAACAATCACCGAGCGGAACCAGATCAGTGCACTCGGAGTCAGTGCCGGAGTCGTCTGCGCACCCTGGTTGAGTTTCGCAGTGCCCGAACGTACTTCGGCGCAGGATCCGATCACCGGCGAGCCGGAGTCCGAACTGGCCAGAATTCGAGCGGCGCTCGACACCGTCAGTGCGGAACTCCTGCGCCGCGCGGAATCCGTCGACGGTGTGTCCGCGGACATCCTGACCACGTCGGCGGCGATGGCACGGGATCGGGCCATCGTCGGCGCGGCGCAGAAGAACCTCGAATCAGGTCTGCCGACAGCACATTCGGTGACGGTTGCCTTCGACGGATTCTGCGCCAAGCTCGACGCGGTTGGCGGGTACATGGCCGAGCGGGCAACAGATCTGCGTGACCTCGCTCAGCGGGTGGTCGCAGTGCTGCGCGGCGAACCGATGCCAGGAATCCCCAACCCCGGTTACCCGTACATTCTGGTGGCCCGGGATCTGGCGCCCGCCGACACGGCAACGCTCGGCGACACCGACGTGGTCGGATTGCTCACCGCAGAGGGCGGGCCAACCAGTCACACCGCCATCCTCGCCAAGTCGCTCGGCATTCCGGCGGTCGTGAACTGCGCGGATACCGATCGGCTGGTCTCCGGTGCAGTTCTGATCCTGGACGGTTCGAGCGGGACGGTGACGATCGATCCGAGCCCCGAGCAGTGCAGTGAGGTCGCCAGGGAAGCATCGGCCCGTGCTGCTCGCGCCGCGACTGCCAGCGGTCCAGGACGTACCCGCGACGGTTTTGCCGTGCGCTTGGCGGCAAACATCGGGACCGTGGCCGATGCCGAACGTGTGGGCGCCGCCGACTGTGAGGGTGTTGGCCTGTTCCGTACCGAATTCTCGTATCTCGGTCGCCACGATGCACCCTCCGTGGCGGAGCAGACCGCAACGTACAGAGCTGTTTTCGAGCACTTTGCCGGAAGCGCCGTCGTGGTGCGGACCCTCGATTCCGGTTCCGACAAACCGTTGCCCTTTCTGGATCTCGGGGTCGAGGAGAATCCGGCGCTCGGAATTCGGGGGCTCCGCGTGGCAAATCTGTATCCGGACACTCTGGTAACCCAGCTCGACGCACTGGTTGCGGCTGCCGATGCAACCGGCGCGGATTTGCGCGTCATGGCACCGATGGTCGCGACGGCCGATGAAGCTGCGGGCTTCGCGGAACTCGCCCGATCCCGTGGGGTCGGCAAGGTGGGCGCGATGATCGAGGTTCCGGCCGCAGCCCTGCGCGCACGAGATCTCCTCGAACATCTGGATTTCCTGAGTATCGGAACCAATGACCTGAGCCAGTACACCTGTGCGGTCGACCGGATGACGGGCAGCCTCGCACACCTGCTCGACCCGTGGCAGCCGGCAGTCCTCGACCTGATAGCGATGGTCGGTCAGGCCGGAGCCGTCGCAGGCAAACCTGTTGGTGTGTGCGGGGAATCGGCGTCGGATCCGCTGTTGGCGCCGGTGTTGGTGGGTCTCGGGGTGTCGAGTCTGTCGATGTCCGTCGCAGCGATCGGGGCCGTTCGCGCGGAACTGTCGGCGCTCGATCTCGAGGTATGCCTGCAGATGGCGTCGGCGGCTCGTAGTGCCCGAACGCCGGTCGACGGCAGGGCGGCGGTCGCGAGCATCAGGAATTCCTCGTGACCGAGTCACTCGTGCTGCGCGGCACCGTTGTCGGCGGTTCCTCCGGGAGCATCGACGACGGCATCGTTGTGGTCGACGGTGAGCTGATCAGCTGGGTGGGGGCGGCAAAGGACTATGCCTTAGCTGATGGCCCGGATCCCGCTGATGTTCCGGACGCAACCGACTGCGTGATTCTTCCCGGGCTGATCGACGTCCACAGTCACGGCGCCGCGGGAGCGGGTTTCCCCAACACCGACGCGGCGGGCGCCCGAGTGGCCGCGTCGCATCACCGTGAGCACGGGACGACCGGTCTGTTGGCAAGTTTGGTGTCGGCGCCCCGTGCGGATCTGATGCGCCAAGCCGCGATGTTGGCCGACCTGGTTGAGGACGGCGAGATTCTGGGTATCCACCTCGAAGGGCCGTTTATCAATTGTGTTCGATGTGGTGCCCAGGATCCCGCAGCCATAGTTCCCGGGGACCCTGACCTGCTCGAAGAGGTGTGCAACGCGGCCCGCGGGCACGTGCGTTCGATGACTCTGGCACCGGAGACGGAGAATTTCGAGAAACTGCTCGACGTCATGCGTCGACGCGAAATTCTGCCCAGCTTCGGACACACCGACGCCGATGCGGCGACTACGTCGACCCGGATCGGACAGGCGGCTCGCAGCGGTCGGGTGAGCGCAACACACCTGTTCAACGGGATGCCGCCGTTGCATCACCGTTCGCCGGGTCCGGTGGCGGCGTGCCTCGCGGCCGCCGGGAGAGGAGAGATGGTGGTGGAACTGATCGCCGATGGAGTGCATCTGGCTCCGGAAACGGTGTCCATGGTGTTCGATACCGTCGGCGCAGACCAGATCACGCTGGTCAGTGATTCCATGGCTGCCGCCGGAATGGCCGACGGAAACTATCAACTGGGCGCTCTGGATGTGGTGGTGAGCGGTGGCGTCGCCAGACTTGCCACATCCGACGGTTCGGACGGGGCCATAGCCGGCGGAACGGCACGACTGCTGGATGTGCTGCGTAGCACCGTGTTCGACAGCGGAGTTGCACTCGCCGATGCCGTCACCGCTGCCACTCGTACCCCGGCAACACTGCTGGGACTGCACGATTCACATGGATCGCTGACTGCCGGCTACCGCGCCGACATCCTGGTCACCGATCGTCACCTGCGCCCGGTGCGCGTACTACACGGCGGTCGGGCCGCCGGAAAGGAAATCTGATGGAAATTGTCATCATGCCAACCCCGCTGGAGGTCGACTCGACGGCAGCAGACATCGTCGAAGGCTATGTCCGACGCGGTGCTACGACGCTTGGGCTCGCAACAGGTTCGTCGCCGATCGGGACGTACCGCGAGCTGGCGCGTCGTCACCGGGTGTCGGGACTGGACTTCTCGCAGGCTCAGGCATTCTTGCTCGACGAGTATCTTGGACTGCCGAAAAGCCATTCGCAGTCGTACTATTCGGTGATTCGCGCCGAATTCGTCGACCACGTCAATCTGGATCCGGAACGGGTTTTCAGCCCAGACGGTGAAGCAGCAATTCCCGATGCCGAGGTGGAACGCTACGACCGTAGTATCGCCGAAGCCGGGGGAGTGGACGTCCAGTTGCTCGGAATCGGCACCGACGGACACATAGGTTTCAACGAACCCGGTTCCGCTCTGTCGTCGCGAACCCGGGTCAAGACGTTGACGGAGCAGACGCGAATCGACAACGCTCGTTTCTTCGAGCGTCCTGACGACGTTCCTCATCACGTTCTCACCCAGGGCCTCGGAACTATCAGTGATGCACGGCATTTGGTGATGATCGCGACCGGCGAAGGCAAGGCCGACGCGATTGCTGCAGCCGTCGAAGGCCCATTGACGGCATTTTGCCCCGCATCGATCCTGCAGTGGCATCGCCACGTCACGGTGGTCATCGACGAAGCTGCTGCCGGGCGGTTGAAGTTGGCCGACTACTACCGGTACGCGCTCGAGAACAAGCCACCCTGGCAGTCGTACTGACATGAGCGCTCTCGAACTTGCCGTTCAGGATGTTCGTGGGGCGCAGATCGCACTCGCCGTGGGGGCGGCGCGTGTTGAACTCTGTGCGGCACTGGGGGCAACCGGTGGTCTCACCCCCAGCTACGGATTGATCGAAGCAGTTGTGGCAGTGGGTGTTCCGGTGCATGTCCTGATCCGGCCACGGGCTGGTGGATTTGTATACTCTGCCGACGAGATGGTGGTGATATGCCGTGACACACGCGCCGCAGTGGCAGCAGGTGCGTCCGGGATAGTGATCGGCGCTCTGGCCGAAACCTCCGCGGTCGATGTCGACGCGATGCGTTCGATCATCGACTGCATCGACCCGTCAACTGTCGAAGTCACCGCACACCGCGCCGTCGACGTGGTGCCGGACAGAAATGTGGCACTCGACATCTTGGTGGATCTCGAAGTAACCCGGGTCTTGACGTCGGGCGGTGCCCCGACCTGCGCCGAAGGGCTGGCGGAGTTGGGGACCCTGGTCGATCACGCCGCGGGGCGGATCCAGATCATGGCCGGTGGCGGCGTCCGGATTCCCGATATTGCCGCAATTGTGGCGACCGGAGTCGACGCGATCCACTTGTCCGCTCGCGCGATCGTCGAAGGTTCCGGTGGGCCGGGCGGTGGTAGCGGTGGATATGAGGTCACTGACCGGGAAATTGCGCTGTCCGCGGCTTCGGCCCTAGACATACATGGACATCCAACTATAGGATGGTAGACATACTCGGCGCTGCTTCTCGGGCAGTCCACAACGAGCAAGGAACGGGTTAGCACAATGGTTGACAATGCGGCAGTTCAAGAGTTGACGCACTTCGTCGGTGGCAAGCGGGTTCCCGGAGCTTCCGATCGATTTGCAGACGTCTTCGATCCCAACACCGGTAAGGTTCAGGCGCGCGTCCCGCTCGCAAGCAAGGCCGAAACCGAAGCCATCATCGCCAATGCAGAAGAGGCGCAGAAGGTCTGGGCTGCTTTCAACCCGCAGAAGCGCGCCCGCGTGCTCATGAAATTCCTCCAGCTCGCTCAGGCTGAGATGGATTCCCTCGCTCGCCTCCTCTCGTCCGAGCACGGCAAGACCGTCGCCGACGCCAAGGGTGACATCCAGCGTGGCCTCGAGGTTATCGAATTTGCCGTCGGTGCTCCGCACCTGCTCAAGGGCGAATTCACCGAGAGCGCAGGCACGGGTATCGACGTGTACTCGATGCGTCAGCCGCTGGGCGTCGTTGCCGGCATCACGCCCTTCAACTTCCCCGCGATGATCCCGCTGTGGAAGGCCGGCCCGGCCCTCGCCGCAGGTAACGCCTTCATTCTCAAGCCGTCCGAGCGTGACCCCTCCGTGCCGCTGCGCCTGGCCGAGCTGTTCCTCGAAGCCGGACTGCCTGCTGGCGTGTTCAACGTGGTCAACGGTGACAAGGAAGTTGTCGACGTCCTGCTCACCGACGACCGCATCAAGGCTGTCGGTTTTGTCGGCTCCACGCCGATCGCCCAGTACATCTACGAGACCGCCGCAGCTCACGGCAAGCGTGCACAGTGCTTCGGTGGCGCCAAGAACCACGCGATCGTCATGCCCGACGCCGACCTCGACGAGGTTGCCGACGCCCTGATCGGTGCAGGCTACGGCAGCGCCGGTGAGCGTTGCATGGCCATCTCCGTTGCCGTTCCCGTCGGCGAAGAGACGGCAGATGCGCTGGTTGCCAAGCTGAAGGAACGCGTCGCGAAGCTGAAGATCGGTCGCAGTGACGACGAAGGTGTGGACTTCGGTCCCCTCGTCTGCCAGGACGCCCTCGACCGCGTCAACAACTACGTGCAGATCGGCATCGACGAGGGCGCAACGGCAGTCGTCGACGGCCGCGGCTTCACCCTCGAAGGCCACGAAGGCGGATTCTTCGCCGGCGCAACCCTGTTCGACAACGTTACGTCGGATATGCGCATCTACAAGGAAGAGATCTTCGGACCCGTACTTCAGGTTGTTCGCGCTGCCGATTACGAAGAGGCACTGCGTCTTCCGACGGAACACGAGTACGGCAACGGCGTTTCCATCTTCACCCGTGACGGCGACACCGCGCGTGACTTCACGGCCCGCGTCAACGTCGGCATGGTCGGCGTCAACGTGCCGATCCCGGTCCCGATCGCGTACCACACCTTCGGTGGCTGGAAGCGCTCCGGCTTCGGTGACCTGAACCAGCACGGTCCCGACTCCTTCCGCTTCTACACCAAGACCAAGACGGTGACGCAGCGTTGGCCTTCCGGCAAGAAGGAAGAGACCAATCACTTCGTCATCCCCACGATGAACTGATCGGACTACCTTCCATGTTTACTCTGACCGATGACGAGCGGGCGATTCGTGACACTGCCCGCGACTTCGCGGCCGAGCATCTGGCACCGAATGCGGTGGAGTGGGATCAGACCAAGCATTTCCCGGTGGACGTTCTCCGCAAGGCGGCGTCCCTGGGGATGGGCGGGATCTACATTCGCGAGGATGTCGGTGGCAGTGAACTGACCCGCGTCGACGCCGCTCGGATCTTCGAGGAGCTCGCCAAGGGAGATCCGTCGATCGCCGCGTACATCTCCATCCACAACATGGTCACGTGGATGATCGACCAGTTCGGCAACGACGAACAGCGCCACAAGTGGGTACCCGGACTCTGCTCGATGGATCAGTTGGGCAGTTACTGCCTGACCGAACCCGGTGCAGGTTCCGACGCGGCCGGCTTGAGCACCAAGGCTGTTCGCGACGGCGACGACTACATCCTCAACGGTGTCAAGCAGTTCATCTCCGGCGCAGGGACTTCCGATGTCTACGTCGTGATGGCCCGAACCGGATCTGCTGGTGCCAAGGGAATCACGGCGTTCATCGTGCCGAAGGATTCGCCTGGCCTGTCCTTCGGTGCCAACGAGATCAAGATGGGCTGGAACGCACAGCCCACTCGTCAGGTGATCATGGAGGACGTGCGCGTTCCCGCCGCCAACATGCTCGGCGAAGAAGGCAGCGGATTCCGCATCGCGATGAAGGGCCTCAACGGCGGTCGCCTCAACATCGCGGCGTGCTCGGTGGGCGGCGCACAGGCGGCGTTCGACAAAGCCGTCGGATATCTGGTGGACCGCAAGGCTTTCGGTTCGGCGTTGATCGAATCGCAGGCTCTGCAGTTCCAGCTCGCCGATATGCGGACCGACCTGGAAGCTGCGCGAACCCTGCTGTGGCGCGCTGCCGCAGCTCTCGACGAGGGCGCACCCGATGTCGTGGAACTGTGCGCGATGGCGAAGCGCTTCGCGACCGACAACGGTTTCGACGTGGCCAACCGGGCGCTACAGCTTCACGGCGGGTACGGCTATCTTGCTGAGTACGGGATCGAGAAGATCGTTCGCGATCTTCGCGTTCACCAGATCCTCGAAGGCAGCAACGAGATCATGCGTGTGGTCATCGCTCGCAGTGTGATCGCAGGGCAGGGAAAGCAGGGAGCAGCATGACCGAAGAGAACGAAGTTCTGATCGAGAAGCGCGACGGGCTGGGACTCATCACCCTCAACCGTCCCAAGGCGATCAACGCGCTCAATCACTCGATGGTGACGGCGATGGCCGCGGCACTCGAGGCCTGGAAGTCCGACGACGAGGTCAAGGCCGTTGTCCTGACCGGTGCAGGCGAACGTGGCCTGTGCGCGGGCGGCGACATCGTCTCGATCTACCACGACGCCAAGGACGGCAAGACCGGTTCGCTCGACTTCTGGCGCGACGAGTACATCCTCAACGCCGAGATCTCGAACTACCCGAAGCCGTACATTGCAATCATGGACGGCATCGTCATGGGCGGCGGCGTCGGAGTGTCCGCGCACGGCGACGTCCGCATCGTGACCGAGCGTTCCATGATCGGAATGCCCGAGACCGGAATCGGATTCATCCCCGACGTCGGCGGAACGTACCTGCTCTCGCGCGCTCCCGGAGAGCTGGGAACACACATCGCGCTCACCACGGCACGCTTGAGTGCCGGCGACGCCATCGCGACAGGATTCGCGGATCACTTCATCCCGTCCGAGAACATCGAGACGTTCATCGAGGCGATCGCATCGTCGACGGTAGAACAGGCCGTTGCTCAATTTGCCGAGCCCGCACCGGTTTCGGAACTACTGGCACAGCAGAGTTGGATCGACGCCGCGTACTCGGCAGACAATGTCGTCGCGATTGTCGAGCGACTGCGCGCCAGTGGAATTCCCGAAGCGGAGAAGGCCGCCGAGCAGATTCTCGGTAAGTCGCCGATCGCGCTGGCCGTCACGTTGCGTTCACTTCGTCACGCCAAGGGTGCCGACAGTCTCGAAGACGTTCTGAACGAGGAGTTCCGGGTGTCGACGGCGTCACTGAGTTCGCACGACCTCGTCGAGGGCATCCGCGCACAGGTGGTCGAGAAGGACCGCAACCCGCAGTGGCTGCCCGCGACCCTCGCGGACGTCACCGAAGCCGCCGTGGACGCGTATTTTGCGCCCCTCGGCGAGCAGGAACTCGGCCTCACCCCTCAACCGCAAGGCAACTGATCACCGCCGAAGGAGCATCACTAATGAGCACCATTGGATTTATCGGACTCGGACACATGGGTGGACCGATGGCGGCCAATCTCGTCAAGGCCGGACATACGGTAGTCGGGTTCGACCTGGCGCCGGCAGCCCTCGAGCAGGCGGTCAAAGACGGTGCATCGGTAGCGGATTCGGCTGTCGATGCGGTGCGCGACGCAGACGTCGTCATCACGATGCTGCCGAGCGGTAAGCACGTTCTGGGGCTGTACGACGATCTGCTGCCCGTCGCTAAGCCGGGCACACTGTTCATCGACTGTTCGACGATCGACGTCGCCGATGCCCGCGAAGCACACGAGCGGGCAGAGGCCGCCGGACACCGTAGCGTCGACGCCCCGGTCTCCGGTGGTGTTGTCGGCGCAACCGCCGGAACCCTCGCATTCATGGTCGGCGGATCCGAAGAGGACTTCCAGGCCGCGTCTCCGTTGCTGGACGTGATGGGCCGCAAGGTCGTTCACTGCGGCGACGCCGGTGTCGGTCAGGCCGCGAAGATCTGCAACAACATGATCCTCGGTGTTTCGATGATCGCGATCAGCGAAGCATTCGTGCTGGGTGAGAAGCTCGGACTGAGCAACCAGGCACTCTTCGACGTCGCGTCCAACGCATCGGGACAGTGCTGGGCGCTCACGTCCAACTGCCCGGTACCAGGACCGGTGCCTACCAGCCCGGCCAACAATGACTACCAGCCGGGTTTTGCGGTCGCGTTGATGGACAAGGATCTCGGTCTGGCAGCAAATGCCCTGCGTACCAATGGTGTTGACGCCGAACTCGGTCTCAAGGCTGCTGAGCTCTACAGCCAGTACCATGCCGCGGGTGCCGGTGGTCAGGACTTCTCTGCCATCATCAACGACATCCGAGACCGTTCGACCGAAGGACAGCAGTGACCGACTTCAATACCATCATTCTCGAGCGTAAGGGCCGCGTCGGCGTCATCACGCTCAACCGTCCCAAGGCGCTCAACGCACTCAACTCCGAGCTGATGAACGAGGTTGTTGCCGCGGTAACCGACCTCGAAGCGGACAACAACATCGGTGCCATTCTGATCACCGGTTCCGAGCGCGCATTTGCCGCCGGCGCCGACATCAAGGAAATGCAGTCCAAGACGTACATGGACGCGTACGTCGAGGATTTCTTCACCCCGTGGGATCGAGTTGCCGCAGCTCGCAAGCCGCTGATCGCCGCAGTTGCCGGATACGCACTCGGTGGCGGTTGCGAACTCGCGATGCTCTGCGACTTCATCATCGCCGCGGATAACGCCAAGTTCGGCCAGCCCGAGATCAAGCTCGGAGTTATCCCCGGAATCGGTGGCTCACAGCGTCTTACCCGCGCGGTGGGCAAGGCCAAGGCCATGGAAATGTGCCTCACCGGACGCAACATGGACGCCGAAGAAGCCGAGCGCGCCGGCCTGGTGTCTCGCATCGTCCCGGCGGCAGATCTGCTCGACGACGCACTGAAGACGGCAACCACGATTGCCGAGATGTCCCTGCCGATCGCGATGATGGCCAAGGAAGCGGTCAACCGCTCCTTCGAGTCTTCCCTCGCCGAGGGCGTCCGCTTCGAGCGTCGGGTCTTCCACTCGACCTTCGCTACCGAAGATCAGAAGGAAGGCATGGCCGCATTCGTCGAGAAGCGGTCAGCTGAGTTCAAGCACCGCTGACAAGTCCCCACGATCCTGAAGGATTCTGCTCGCTCAGCGAGTGAAATCCTTCAGGATCGTTGTGGTTTCACCCCTCGAAATCGCCAGCGGTCTTCCGCAATTCAGTGAGGATTGTCACTAATTGCGTGAGCTTGTCCGGTTCCAAGCCTGGGTTCGCAAAGACCTTGGCATTCAGCAGTTCCGTAGCCTCGAGCGCCAGTGCTCGGCCGGAATCCGAAATCTCGATGAGTGTTGTACGACGATCGCTGGGGTGGGGGACACGTCGTACCAATTGCGCTTTCTCGAGGCGATCGACCGCATTCGTGACGCTGGTGGGGTGAACCTGCAAGCGTGCGCTGGCCTTCGTCATGGGCAGTGCGCCCGACCTCGTAAAGGTGAGCAGTGTCAACAACTCGTAGCGAGCGAACGTCAACCCGAGCGGTTTGAGCACTTCCTCGACTCGCGCCATCATGATCTGCTGCGCCCGCATCACCGACGTGACAGCGGCCATCCCGTCGGCAACGTCACTCCAACCGTGCTCGGTCCATTGCCGATGTGCCTCTTCGATGGGGTCGATGGGAAGCGGCGAAAGGGGAGGCATACGTTCGATCATCCCATGCCTGCCAGAGCCTGAGCGCCTTGTCTGATTATGTGTCGCGGGCCGTCACATCTGTAGAGTCCTCCGAGTGATTTCAATCCTCGTCGCGGGTGGCGTCTCGTTGTTCGTCGCTCTGTTCTTGACGCCCTTCCTTATCCGGGTGTTGTCCAAACAGGGGCTCGGGCATGAGATCCGCATCGACGGTCCGCAGAGCCATCAGGGTAAGCGCGGTACGCCGTCCATGGGCGGCATCGCGATTATCGCGGGCATGTGGGCCGGGTACCTGGCTGCCCATGCCATCGGTTTCGGTTCGCGCCTGCCCAGATTGTCCGCGTCGGGATGGTTGGTGCTGGCGCTGGCAACATCGTTGGGCGTGGTCGGCTTCCTCGACGACTTCATCAAGATCCGCAAGAAACGCAACCTCGGATTGAACAAGACGGCGAAGACCGTCGGACAGTTGGCGAGCGCCATCATTTTCGGTGTGCTGTTTCTGCAGTTCTCCAACAGCAAGGGCGTAACGCCCGGCAGTCAATATCTCTCCCACGTTCGAGATATCTCGGTGTTCTCGATGGGAACCATCGGGTTCCTGATCTTCTTCTGCGTGCTTGTCTTTGCGTGGTCCAACGCCGTCAACTTCACCGACGGTCTCGACGGCCTCGCAGCCGGGTCGATGGGCATGATCCTGGGCACCTACGTTGTCATCGCAGGATGGCAGTACCGGAACTCCTGCGTCCTCGATCCTGTTGCCGGGTGCTACGACGTTCGCGACCCACTCGACCTTGCGATAGTTGCCGCAGCGGCGGGTGGGGCGTGCCTCGGGTTCCTGTGGTGGAACGCGGCGCCGGCTCAGATCTTCATGGGCGACACCGGTTCGTTGGCACTCGGCGGTTTGGTTGTCGGTCTTTCGGTCACCACACACACCGAACTACTGATGGTCATCATCGGCGCCCTGTTCGTGGCCGAGATCCTGTCGGTGATCATCCAGGTGCTGGTGTTCCGATCGTCCGGCCGACGCGTATTCAAGATGGCCCCGATACATCATCACTTCGAGTTACTCGGTTGGCCCGAGACAGTGGTGATCGCTCGCTTCTGGATTTTCGTGGCCATTTCCTGCGTGATCGGACTGGCGACCTTCTACAGCGAGTGGTTTGCGGCTGCCGGCTAGACCTGAGCCGTGCGGCTTGTCGCCACTAGAGCGATCAATCCCACGGAAACACAGGCCGTCATCGTGACGGCGAGCGCAGTACTGGTATTTCCGAGCAGTCCGACAGCCGGGGCGATGGCAGCGCCCACACCGAACTGGAACGCGCCCAGCATCGCGGCAGCCGTTCCGGCTGCTTCTCCGTGGCGGGAGAGTGCCAGTGCCGGGGCATTCGGTAGAACAAATCCCACCGCGCCGAGCATGACCCACAGCGCGATCACAAATCCGATCAGGCCGCCAAGGTCGAGCGCCGCGACCACGATGACCAAGACTCCAGAGGCAACTGCAGTGACAAGCGCCGACCGGGTGATCTGCTGCGGCGTCCAACGATCCAGCAGACGGACGTTGACCTGTGACGCGCCGATCAGTGCAATGGCGCCGGCGCTGAACAGCAGTGCAAACTCCTGCTGATTGAGGCCGTACTGGTCCTGATAGACAAACGAGGCACCGGAAACGTACGCGAACAGAGACGCCATACCGACGCTGGAGACCAGCGTCAGGACCATGAAGGTGCGATCACGGAGAAGCGATCCGTACATCTGGAGAACTGATCGCACGCCGCTGGCGCGCCGCTTCTCGCGGGGCAGAGTCTCCGGAATCCCGAAGGCGCCGATCATGGCCGTGCCGACACCGATCAATGCAAGGACGACAAAGATCCCGCGCCAATCGAGCGCGACCAACAGTGCGCCGCCGATGCTGGGGGCCAGAATCGGTGCGACGCCGAGAACAAGCATCAGCCGACTCATGACGACGGCGACAGTATTGCCGCTGTACAGATCGCGCACGATCGCCATCGTGACCACAGCGGCAGCAGCGGCGCCCATTCCCTGGAACACCCTTAGGATGCCGAGAACAGCAATCGTGGGCGCAAATACGGCCAGCAACGACGCGACGATGTGCACGCCGATGCCGGCGAGCAATGGTTTCTTGCGGCCGAGAGTGTCCGAGAGCGGGCCGACGAGCAATTGCCCGAGGGCCAGGCCGATCAACGTTCCCGTGATCGTGAGCTGGACCGTCGACGACGAGGCGCCGAGGTCGTCGGCGATATCCGGCAACGCCGGTAGATACATGTCGATGGTGAAGGGGCCGAGCGCCGTCATGGATCCGAGAGCAAGGATCTTTCCGATGCTCGGCTTGCGTTCGACCGTTGTCGGCGAAGCAGCGGGATCCACGGGTGGTGCGGTGGCGGTCTTCTCGGCAGTCACGAAGCAAGTCAGCAACAGGACGGTCCGATTTGTTCCCGTCGGTCAGGGAAGTGTTCGGAAGGACCCCGACCCGACGATCTCGTCATCGGCTTCCACGGTGTAGTTGTACGTCGTATCCGGGGCGAGACTGGAGACGATGCTCAGCGTCCGCAGACCGGTACGCGTTGTGTAGTTGTACACGTAGAACGGGCCTTGGGTGGCTGTGACCCGGAACGTAGTCCGACTGGTTCCGGCAGGAATAGTGACGACTAGATTTGCGCCGATCCTCGTCGGAGTCAGTGTGTAGTTCCACACCGCCGGTGGTGGCGTTGTCGTAGTCGTAGCGACCGGCGTTGTTGTAGTCGTGACCGGCGCCGTTGTCGTGGTGATCGGGGGAGGGCTGGTTGTTGTTGTCGTCGGCTGGGTCGCAGTCGGCTCAGGGGTAGCGGCGACCGTGGTTGTGGGAACCTGATTGTTCGGGGCGTGATCGTCCAGGTGACGCGCGAGAACCGTGCCGAATGTGCCGGAGAGGTTGTGGCCGAGGCCGGCGGGAGACTCGAGATCCGTCGTAAAGCCCTGTGTCGAATACCAAGCCGACCCCTTCTGGGCGTCGAGCACGGCGTTGTAACCGTCGCTGACGTTAGTGCCGTTGTCGGCGGCCCCGGTGTACCAATGCATGGGAAGGTCGGCGATCAGGCCGCCGGCAAAGGGCTGCGCCGAGACGCGTGGCACGCCGCCGCCGCCGAAGACCACAGTGCCGCCGCCGTCGATCTTGCTCGAGTACTTCGGTAGGAAGAATTGAGTGATGAACTGGGAGCCCCCGCTGTAGCCGACGAGCCAGATGTCCTCGGTGTCGATGTTGTAGCCCGTTTCGAGAGTGTCGAGCAGGTTCGCGACAAAGTCTGCGTTTGCGCTCCCGTTTTCCCACCACGTAATTTCGCCGGCAGAGTCCGGGGTGCGCACGGGGACGGTGATGTAACCCCGTGAGCGGGCTTGTGCCACGATGCCCGACGGGCCGCCGAGGCTGTACGACGAGGTGGGGTTCGCGAATTCGTACGCCCCGTCTCCGTGGAACTGCAGCACCAATCCGGCGGCATGGTCCTGGGGAATGCCCGCGGCGTACACGTGGTATTTCGACGAAAGACCGTTCGACGCGGTGAACGGCTGGAAGGTCCGGTCCGAATACGCCATGCCGGTGCCGTTGGTGCTCTCGGCCGAGGCGATAGGTGGTGCAACGACGATCGCAACGAGACCTGTCAATGTGGCCAGCGCAGCTGCGGCCAGGGCAGTCGCGGCCGTAAGTCGTGCTCGGGGCATCGGTGCTGCCTTTCGTCTCGGGGGCATGGCGTAACTTGCGTCACTCCAGCCCCGAGTGAACCATGCCTGTTCTGGTACGGCACAGTCGGTATTTCCCAAGCGAGTACCCCTCTTTCGGCGGCCAGTAACCCAGCAAAGAGGGGGCTAAGCCCCCGTGCGCCTTTCTGGTAGTGCCCGCTACCGGAAAGGCACACAGGGGCGTAGCCCGAATCACGCTGATCAAAACTGTGGTTCGGCGGCGGCATCGAGGGCATAGTTACTTCATGACGCGGGTGTGGCCGAGTGGCTAGGCACCGGCCTGCAAAGCCGTTCACGTGGGTTCGAATCCCGCCATCCGCTCGAATGACAAGCGGGGCCGACAAAAGTCGGCCCCGCTTGTTTCTCGCCGACCATCTGGCGAGTGTTCTGCAACGATCAGCTGTTCACCGGAATAAGCTTCAAGGCCTTCTGGATCGCTGCAAGGACGTCGATGACTGTGCTGAGCGTGCTGATGGAACCCACGAATGTCCTCCGAGTGTTGAAGTGCTCGGCGTTGTGCCGTGCAGGAGAAAGTTAGCAAGCCTGACGGCTTTTTGGGCGGTTTGCCGCTTTCGGAAGAATGAAATCTGGGTCAACATACAAAAACTGGCCGGACTCCCCGAAGGCCGGCCAGTTTTTTGTGAAGCGTGGTGATCAGCTGAAGGCGGACACCGCGGTGAAGAAGGCGATGGCAGCGGCACCGAGCTTGAAAACCTTGGTGATGTCATCGAGGGTGACGCCTTCGGGCAATACGTCTTCAACAGACTGCATGTCGTAAGTCCTTACGTTTGTGGGAACTGTGGTCCAGTACCGCTGCAAGCAAGATACCTAACGTCACGCTTCCGTGGACGGTGGACTGGGTCACAAATGCAACGAATTGCACTTAAAGTCGTGTTATGACGCGCCCGGTGCCGAGATTACGAAGGTACACACGCTCTGGATTGTCGTTTGACGTCCGCGACGAAGGCCCACTCGACGGGCCGGTAGTTGTCCTACTTCACGGATTTCCGCAGGATTCGACGTCCTGGGATGGGCTGGTGCCGTTGCTCCATGCCCGGGGCTATCGGACGCTCGCGCCGGATCAACGTGGATATTCGCCGGAGGCCCGGCCGAGCGCTCGGAGTGCGTATCGCCGCAGCGAGCTTGCCGCCGACACTGTTGCCCTGATCGACGCAGCCGGCGCCGCCCCGGTGCACCTGGTCGGCCACGACTGGGGAGCCGCCGTGGCTTGGCAGGTCGCGGCCGAGCGCCCGGACTTGATCCGCACCTTGACGGCGTTGTCGGTTCCGCATCCTGCGGCGTTTGTCCGAGCATTGCTGACCAGCAGTCAAGCCCTGCGATCCTGGTACATGCTTGCCTTCCAGTTGCCGATACTTCCGGAATGGATACTGCGCCGAACCGCTGACACAATCCTGGTCAGGAGCGGGCAGAGCCTCGAGTGCGCCCGCCGTGATCGGGACGCGATGGCCATGCCGGGACGTCTACGCGGTGGCCTGAATTGGTACCGTGCATTGGCGTTCAGCAGTCCGACCGCGGGTTCCGGGCGCGTCAGCGTGCCGACCCTGCACATCTGGAGCGACGGCGACATCGTGCTCGGGAGAAAGGGAGCCGAGCTCACGACGCGATACGTGGACGGCCCGTACCGATTCGAAGTTCTTCGCGGCGTGAGCCACTGGATACCCGACGAGGCACCGCAGCAACTGGACCGGTTGCTCGCAGAGCACCTGCAGAAGTGACCGCTAGCGGCCGACGTCGGATCCCTGAGCGTCGGCGATCAGAATCGCAGCGTCCTCGGGGAGCAGGAAACCGCTGTCGACGGCACGCTGAGCTGCGTCGGAGAAGGCGGTGACGTACACGTCGTGGCTTGGGTAGAGCTCAGTGAGTGTCGACGCGTCGAAGGCGACGGTTGCGCCGTTATGCGGCACATGGGTCAGTTCGCCCGTCAACGTGGCAATCGGGACGTCGAGTTGAGGAGTGCGCACGCCGCCGGTCGCGTTGCCGTGCCGGTCTCGCAGCACCGCATTGTCGGCAGTATCGATGACGGGTGCTGAGGTGGGTGCCGCACCGCCCGCAGCCCACTGACGCAGCCCGCGCAAAGCGGCGTTGGCGACGTAGCGCTGCGGTCCGTCGTTGACGATCGGGAACAGGGCTGCCAGATCCCTGATGTCGGAGAACTGCCGAACATACTGTGGATGAAGGATTTTCAGAGAATAGGCGTCGGAGTGCGCTGTGCCGGCTATTTCCCAGGTTCGGATCATGTCGGTGTCGGGCTGACGGGCCGCGACAAAACTGGTGGGTCCTGGTCCACCGCACAGTTCGAAAAGCTCGGTCTCGGTGATCAACTGGAAAACCGGAACGTCGAGATCCGCGCGCACGCGGGCAGGTGCTGGATCCATGAGCATCATGCCGTCGCCGAGCGGAGCTCCGATACCGCCACGCGCGTGAATGATCATGCCGTCGAAGACTCGAGCATGAGAATGAACGGCGTTGACGTAGGTCAGCATGCGGAAACCTGACTGTGACTGCCCGGCTGCGAGCAGTTGTGTCGGAACCAGGCCGCCAAGCGGATCGACATCGCCGGGCGCACGTAGGGCAGCGCCGACCTGAGAAAAGATGTCGTAGGAGTAATGGTCACCGGGGTGATCAAGTGCGCCGTAACGCTCGGGATCCCAGGTGAGAAGGCCCACGACCCCGTCGCCGAGGCCGCTGCCTCCGGTGCTGGTGATTCCGGCAGCCTGCGCGGAAACACCCACCCACGCATACCCTCTCGTGATCTCCTCGTTCATGTGTCCGAAGTCGACATCGATATCGGTGTTGCCACTGACATTGAGCCACTCGACAACCACGGTTCCGTTGAACCGACTGGGGTCGGTAGGTGTGCGTACAAGAATCCGGGTGGTAAACCGTGCGGTGGGTCCTTCCGTTACCGACCACTGACCGTCGGACGCCCAGTCCTCTGCGGCGACGTACGACACGGCATCGCCGCTGACAAGAAACTCTCGTTCGACGTACCCTGCCGCCGCGATATCCAACGATGTCGACGTACCGGGGAACCCGTGGGATCCGCCGCCGATCGGTCCGGAAACAAGTGCAGATCGGTTGAGATGCAGAGTCATCGCGAGCGGGCCCTCCGGTTTTCGGCTACAACCGACGAGTTCGGTTCTCGCGGATGATCACACAGTGGAGGGCCCGTCGCCGAGGCTTTTCCCGATGAGCGGGACGCGTCAGCGCGCCCCGAATCGCTCCTCGACTTGCTCGGCATTCAGGCCGAACTCCTCCAGGGTGTACTTGTGTGCAGGTTTGCGTGCACCGGAACGACTTTCGTCATGCATTGCCTCCATCGACTGTTGTGCGGTGGAGGTCAACGGAAGGTCGAAGTGGGTGTAGATGTTCTCGACGGTGGCGAGTGGATCGGCAACAAAATCCTGGTAGTCGACGTCGATGAATTGGGCGGGATTGTGGTGGGCCCGTGCCGCGTCGAATTGTTCGAGCCCTCGGGCCCATAATTCGAGCTGGCTCTCGCCGATAACCTTGTCGGTGAACGTGTTCGACCACCCCTCGGTGGCTTGCGCAGCGAGGCTGCAGACCGACGGAATGATTGTCGTGGGGGAGCGGTGGGTCTGGACGATCAAGGCGTCCGGGTACACAGCCATCAGTTCGTCGAGTGCAAACAGGTGACTGGGGTTCTTGAGCACCCATCGACGATCCTGATCCGGGAGTCCGATCAGCTGCAAGTTCTTCTTGTGGCGCGCATAGGCATTGGACCATTCCTGGCCCTTCAGCCAATTCGAGTACGTGGGTAGGTTGGCAAGGCACTCGTACGAGACGGACTTGAAGGTCTGCCGGAGCAGTTGCCAGCATTCTTCGACTTCGCTGGCGGACATGTAGTGCACACCCATGAACTCGGGGTGTTCGACGTGGTGTTGGCCGAACGTCTCCTCGATCTTGGCGAACACCGGGTTCGATGCCCACGTATCGCGTGGTGGACGCGGCTGCGGGAACTCCGTCAGCCACATTTCGAGACCCTGATGCGCGGGGTCGACCGTCAAGAGTCGGTGCAGCGCGGTGGTTCCGGTGCGGGGCAAACCGGTGACAAAAATCGGGCGTTCGATCTTGACCTCGGCGTGCTCCGGATGCTGCTTCCACGCAGATTCACTGAGGAGGCGGGCAACAAGTGCACCGCGGAGGAAAACGCGAGAGATTTTGCTGCCGAACGGAGTCAGGTCCTCGTCGCGGTCGTACGACTCGAGGAGAACCGACAGAGCTTCGGTGTAATCGTCGACGCCGAAATCGGTGAGCCCCGTCATCTTGGTTGCGGATGCATGAAGATCTTCGACGGTTCCGACGTGTGTGCGCTCAGCCATGATGCTCCTAGTGATGGAATTCGCCGCAGTTGACGTCGATACATTGACCGGTGATGGCGCTGGCCATCGGCGACGCGAGGAAGATTGCCGCGTCGGCAACCTCGTCGGTGGTGGGGAGGCGCTTCAAATCGGTGTTGGCCGCAGTGTGCTCGTAGATCTGCTCGACGGTCATACCGAACTTCTCGGCTTGATGGGCGAAGTAACCTTTGAGGGTGTCACCCCAGATGTATCCGGGTGCAATCGAATTGACGCGGATACCCTGTGGGCCGAGTTCGGTAGCCAACGACTGAGACATCGCGAGCAGTGCCGACTTTGCCATCTTGTAGCTGCCGTACCGCTCTTGAGAGTGTCGCAGAACCATCGAGTTGATGTTCACTACCGAGCCCGTCGACTCCGCCAGCGGTGCTGTGAAGAGTTGCGTCAGTCGAAGTGCGCCGAGAACGGTGAGTTCGATGCTGTCGCGGATGTGCTGATAGTCGGTGCGCGCCAACGGCTTCATCGACGGCACGGAAAAGGCGTTGTTGATCAGCGTGTCGACTTTGCCGTAGGCGGAGAGGGATTCGGCCACCAGGTTTTCGGCGGACGCCTGATCGGTGATGTCGGTGGCGACGGTGACAGCGCGTCCACCCGCGTCGACTATCTCCTTGGCAACGTCGTCCAATCGTGACTGTGTGCGCGCTGCGAGAACAAGATTCGCGCCCGCCGAGGCGCAGCGTAGTGCCAGAGCACGGCCCAGTGCCGGGCCGACTCCGGAAATGACAACTACTCGGTCCTTCAGTAATTCGGTCATCTGTTACCCCAGCATTCGGTTGTCGATGGCGGCCTGGCGCTGAGCGATTCGCTCTGCCCATTCATCGGTAGTGATGGCGTTGGTGTCGAAATGTGGTAGGTGTTTCGGAATATCTTCAACGGCAACGATTTCGACGGTGGGACCGTCCTCGGGTGTCAGTTCACGCGAGACTCGCTGCCAGCGGAACTGCAGGATCCCGCGCGGGTGGCCGACAGTTTCGACCCAGTTGGTGACGCCGGGATTCTTCTCGCTCACCACCATTCGGATCTTGCCGTCCGGGTCTACCTGAGCCTGGCCGTTGTTGAGTGACGTTTGGTGATTGATGTAGTCGAGCGAGATGTACCACAGGCTGCCGAGTTGGAAGCCCTGATACGGCGCATCCGAGGCCGGAACGGTGATGATCATGGCCTGATCGTCGGTGAGTTCGTAGTGCCCCACCGAGGAGTACTGCGTGGCAAGACCACCCGGGGTCAGGCGAGGTTCGGTCATCGTGTTGACCGGGAGCTTCAGGTAGAACCACTCCGGGAATTGAATCCACGTCTTGACCCGCGTGACCAGTGCTTTTCCGGCCCGCGCAAAACGCTTTTCGGTTTCCTCGGCGGTGAGCGGCGCGGGCGCCGTGCCGATCGAATCCGTCCGCTCGATCCGGATGACTCCGCGATCCTGGCTCCAGTCGCTGTACACCTCTCGTGCGACGAGCTGTGACGATCCCGGTGCAAGTGTGTAGTAATTGGCGCGGCCATCGGCAGGCCCGGGGCCGAACCATACGACAAAACTGCCGTCGTCGGCGATCTCGAGCTCGCGGTCGTCGAACGCTATCTCGCTACCGGGCACGTTCGAGTTGGTGTAGTTGCCGCTCAGGACCTGGAAGCTGAGATCGGCTGTGGTGCCGCGCTTTCCTGTGACCTTGTATTCCTGATCGTCGTTGATGCGGGCGCCGAAGTACATCGTGTCGGGGTTGTCGAGCCCCATTTTCGTGAAGGGTCCGGTTCCTTGGATGAAACTGGGGTGGGTTTTCTCGGCGGCCCAAGCTGCGTGCATTGTCGCGATGACTCCACCTGCCAGGTACTGGTAGCCCTCGAGCAGGTCTTGTTCGGATCTGATGTGCGGGGCCGTCTCGATGAGTTTTTCGGCCTCGGCGATGGCCTGGGCAAACGGGTCCGTCAGCACGCTGGCTCCTCACAGTTCCGGCAGTCTTGCCGGCCCAGAGCGTCGTGGTACAAATATGTACCTATGGGGTAGATCTTGGTATTCTGACAATAGAACGCGTTCTAGGGAGTGGTCAATGGCTGAATTCGAGAAGCCGCATTCGGCGGGCCGTCAGTCTCCACCTACCGAACGCGTCGTGCAGGTGCTCGACTACCTGGTGGCGCGTCCCGACCAGCGTTTCGGGTTGTCCGAACTTGCCAGGACGCTCGAGATCAGTAAGCCGACCGCGCTGGGAATCCTGACGGTGTTGGCGGATCGTGGATATCTGACGCGCGACGACGCCGTGAAGACCTACGGGCTGGGTCCGGCGCTGATTGCGGCGGGCCGGGCGGCGCAACGTGGATTTGCCGTCGGCCCGATTGCCCGGGCTCAGCTGGAGAACCTGAGCGCTGAATTCGATACGACCTGCACTGCGTCGGCGGTGGTCGGCGACCGGATCAGCGTTCTCGAAGTCACCGGGCCGGAAGGTATACGGAAAGCGGCAAAGGTCGGTCAGGTGTATCCGTTCGCTCCGCCGGTCGGATTGATGTACGTGCTGTGGGGAAGCGATCATGATCTCGAGAGTTGGCTGGCGCGGGAACCGAGCCTTCCGGTGCGCCTCGATCGGGATCGGTTGTTGACTGTGGTGCGCGACTGCCGTGACGCGGGATATCTCGTGGAGAGTCTCGATCCGATCGGTCAACGCCTGCATACGTTGATGGCAGGTGTTGTGACACATGATCTTCCGTCCGAGGTGCGGGAATTGCTCGGCGAAATGGTGTCGAGTCTGGGGGAGCGGGTCTATCTCGGGCGAGACATCAGCTCGGACGACGAGCACCCTGTTTCGTTGATCGCGGCTCCCACTTACGACGCCGAGGGTCATCAGGCGTTGGTGTTGACGCTCTATGTTGGCGGCTCGATTACGCGTTCCGAGATCGAACGGCGCGCAACGGCGTTGGTGGCGGCTGCTGATGCCGTGACTGCGGAGGTGGGTGGGCGGGCTCCGGTTCGCAGTCATTGACCGCTAGCTAGAACGAGTTCTATTCTGTGAATGCGTTCATTCTCGAACCAGTCCGGTACAAAAATGTACCGGCACCGAGTAGGAGCTGAAGCGATGCCAGCACTCCAGACCCCGCCCGCCTACGAGCTGTCCCACCTACGGGCGCTCGAGGCCGAGGCAGTCCACGTATTCAGGGAAGTTGCCGCGACTTTCGAAAAGCCGGTGCTTCTGTTCTCCGGTGGCAAGGATTCCGTGGTGATGCTGCATGTCGCGGCCAAGGCCTTCTGGCCGGCGCCGTTGCCGTTTGCCGTCATGCATGTCGACACCGGGCACAACTTCGACGAAGTAATCGAGTTTCGTGATCGAACCGTGGACCGGTTCGGATTGCGCATGGTGATCGCCAGCGTGCAGGACGACATCGACGCAGGTCGAGTCAGCGAGGAAACCGGCGTCGGGGCGAGTCGCAACCGCCTGCAAACTCACGCACTGCTCCGCGGTATTCGGGACGGGAAGTTCGACGCCGTGTTCGGGGGAGCACGCCGGGACGAAGAGAAGGCGCGAGCAAAAGAACGAGTGTTCAGTTTCCGGGACGAATTCGGCCAATGGGATCCCAAGATGCAGCGACCGGAACTGTGGAACCTGTACAACGGCAAACATCGTAAGGGCGAACATATTCGGATCTTCCCGCTCTCCAACTGGACCGAACTCGACATCTGGCAGTACATCGAGAGCGAGATGATCAATCTTCCGGAGATCTACTACGCCCACCGAAGGCAGGTAGTGCCGCGGGACGGAATGCTGTTGGCGCGCACACGATTCCTTGAACTGCGGCCGGGGGAGGAATCGTACGAAGCGTTGGTGCGTTTCCGGACTGTTGGCGACGCCACCTGTACAGGGTGTGTGGAGTCGTCCGCCGAAACGGCCGCCGCCGTCGTCGAAGAAGTGGCCGCGAGCCGGATCACCGAACGCGGAGCAACCCGGGCGGACGACCGAATCTCCGAGGCCGGCATGGAAGATCGAAAGAAAGAGGGGTACTTCTGATGCCGCAACTCCTCCGAGTCGCGACCGCGGGCAGCGTCGACGACGGTAAGTCGACGCTCATCGGCCGATTGCTCTACGACTCCAAATCGATCTTCGAAGATCAACTCGAAGCAGTTGAGCGCAGTAGTCGTGAACGCGGTGACGAGTACGCCAACCTCGCACTGCTCACTGACGGATTGCGTGCCGAGCGTGAGCAGGGCATCACTATCGATGTGGCACACCGATATTTTGCCACTCCGCATCGCAAGTTCATCATCGCGGATACGCCCGGGCATGAGCAGTACACCCGGAACATGGTCACCGGTGCGTCGACAGCCGACCTCGCCCTGATCCTGGTCGACGCGCGCAAAGGTGTGCTCGAGCAAACACGTCGGCATGCGTTTCTGTCGACTCTCTTGGGAATTCCGCACCTCGTGCTGTGCGTGAACAAGATGGACCTGGTGGGGTGGTCGCAGGACCGGTTCGAGGAGATCAAGGAAGAGTTCCGGCAGTTCGCGATCAAGCTCGACGTCCACGATCTGTCCTTCATCCCCGTATCGGCGCTGTTGGGGGACAACATCGTTGCGCGTACCGAGAACATGTCCTGGTACGACGGTCCGTCGCTGCTGCACCATCTCGAGCAGGTGCACATCGCGTCGGATCGCAATCTCATCGATGCGCGATTCCCGGTGCAGTACGTCATCCGTCCGCAGCAACAGACCGACGCAGATCTTCACGACTTCCGCGGATACGCCGGGACCGTGGCCAGTGGAGTCTTCAAACCAGGCGACGAAGTAGTAGTTCTCCCTTCAGGTTTCACGTCGACGGTCAAGGCCGTTCACGGACCGGGCGGAACGGCGATAACCGAAGCTTTCGCGCCGTCCGCCGTCTGCATCGAACTGAGCGACAATCTCGACGTCAGTCGCGGAGACCAACTGTGTCGGATCAACAACCGGCCACAGGTAGGCCAGGAGATCGACGCAATGATCTGTTGGCTCACCGACCAAACCACACTGTCGGAGAACAACCGGTACTCGTTGCTGCACACCACTCGTTCGACCAAGGCACAGATTGTGCGCCTCGACTACCGCCTCGATGTCAATACACTGCACCGCGACGAGACCGCGGAGGCGCTGTCGCTCAACGAGATCGGGCGCATCTCCATCAAAACGCAGCAGCCGCTGATGTTCGATCCCTACCGTCGTAATCGCGTCACCGGCAGCTTCATCCTCGTGGACGAGATCACCGGAAATACCGTCGCAGCGGGAATGATCAACGGCCCGACGCTCAAGGATTCACACGTCGTCTGGCACAGCTCCGAAGTCTCCCGAGAGGAGCGCGCGACAGCAGGCGCCACCGTGTGGCTTACCGGCCTCTCGGCTTCCGGGAAATCCACGATCGCAGTGGAACTCGAACGCAGGCTGGTTGCGGCAGGTACCCCCGCCTACCGACTCGACGGGGACAACCTTCGACATGGACTCAATGCCGATTTGGGATTCAGTGCACAGGACCGCGCCGAGAACGTGAGGCGGGTGGGATCGGTGGCGCAGCTGTTCGCCGATTCCGGCGCAGTCGCCGTGGCTTGCCTGATCAGTCCGTACCGCGAGGATCGGGACCGCGTCCGCGCTGCTCACGAAGCTGCGGGTCTGCGCTTTGTCGAGGTGTATGTCGATACTCCGATCGAGCAGTGCGAGGCACGGGATCCCAAAGGCATGTACGCAAAAGCGCGGGCGGGGGAGATTACGGGCTTCACCGGCGTCGACGATCCCTACGAGGTCCCTGAACACGCCGAACTGGTAATTCGACCCGAAGACGGAACGCCTGCCGAACTGGCACAGCGAATTATGGAAGTGTTGGCGCTGTGAGTGAACCAACGCACAGCCGAACTGCCGACGCCGAGTTGGCGAAGCACTTGGCAGAAGCCGCCGGAGCCATCCTTCTCGGTATTCGAGCGGAGGGTCTCGGCGCCGGTGACGGCCGGGAATTGGGCCGGCGCGGGGACAAAGCGGCCGATGTCTTCATCCTCGACCAGTTGGCCGAGGCCCGTCCTGGTGACGCAGTCCTTTCCGAAGAATCCGCCGACGATCGCACCAGGCTCGATGCGTCGCGCGTCTGGATCATCGACCCTCTCGACGGATCCAAGGAATACGGGATGCCCGCTCGCTCCGATTGGGCTGTGCACGTCGCGCTCTGGGAACGAGGACACGGCATAACTGCGGCGGCGGTGTCGCAACCAGCCCTTGGGCAGGTGTACTCGAGTAACGACGCAGTGTCGGATGCACCGGCTAACCAGCCACTTCGCATTGTTGTCAGCGGCTCGCGCCCGCCCGCGTTTACCGATGCGGTGGCGGCCGAGCTTGGCGCAGAGGTTGTGCAGATGGGCTCGGCTGGCGCCAAGGCGATGGCCGTCGTGCGCGGCGACGTCGACGCCTACCTGCATGCCGGTGGGCAGTGGGAATGGGATTCGGCTGCGCCCGTCGGTGTAGCCCAGGCTGCGGGGCTGCACTGCAGCCGCATCGACGGTTCGCCGTTGTTGTACAACGAATCTCATCCGTATCTGCCGGACCTGGTGATCTGCCGACCAGAGCTGGCCGAGTCGATTCTGGGTGCAATTGCCAAGCACTCCACGGAGTCTGCCGTCAGCGGACGCGTCGCGATGGCGCGGGAGTACGTGAACGCGTTGCTCACTCACGACGCAACCAAGGTCCGTTTTGCCGCCGACGCGTGGCGCGTGGAGAACGGTCAACGAACCGGTGACACCGGCGCTTTCATCAGCAATGAACTCGAACAGGGGCAGCAGTACCGCGGAATTGTCGCCATACGTGAACTCGCGCTGCGTGAGTGGGGCGAAAGCGTCGTAGCGCGGTATCTGATGGACCTCGGAACCCCGGGCCAAGCGCCTGCTGTCACGGTGTTCATCACCGAGTACTTCGGAATACCGGCAGGGGAGATCGAAAGCATCATGGCAATTATCGAACCGCACCCGAAAAAGGATGACGCACAATGACACCCGACACTTTGGTCACCGAATTCTGCAAGGAATGGGCCGACGCCGACATCGCGAAGATCGTCGACTACTTCACCGATGACATCGTCTACCACAATATTCCGATGGAACCCGTGGTCGGGCGCGAGGCCGTCCGGACATTCATCGAGCAGTTTGTGGGTGCCTTCGGCAACATCGACTTTCAGACCAAGCGTCAGGTCTCAGGCGGTGACGTAGTCATGAACGAGCGCATCGACGTCTTCAGCATCAACGGCGCGGAGGTAGCGCTACCGGTGATGGGCGTGTTCGAAGTCCGTGACGGGAAAATCAGCGCCTGGCGCGACTACTTCGACATGGCGCCGATCACGGCGGCAGCCGGCCAGGGCTGATTGTTCACTACGCCAGAATCGGGTGTGGGTAGTCCGGTGAGCGGTGCTGGAATCGGGTGATGGCCGGATTCACGATGACGCCGTCACGGATTTCGATGGCCCGCTCCAAGGTCTCGTCTGCTTTCCACGCCGTCTCGCCCGCCATGACGGCAGGTAGGTAGGGGAGAAGTGATTCGCTGATCTCCCACGATGCGGAGTTCCACAGGTACGACGGGCTGTGATCGACGCCGTAGTAGGTGATGTTGTCACCGACGATGAAGGTCGGCTCCGCGAACGAGGTGGGGCGAGCCCAGCTGAATCCCATTCCTTCGTCGCATGAGACGTCGACGATGAGGCTGCCGGGTTGAAAGTTCACGAGGTCTTCCTCGGTGAGGAACGTCAGCGGTGTATCCGTGTTCTGCAGTACACAATTGACGACGATGTCGTGCTCGGCGAGGAAGCCGGGGACCGGCACACTGTGATTGTCGATCATCACGTGACTGCCGCGAACATCACCGTTGTTGTTGTCGAACGAGACCATCCGAGCCGAGTGGATGGGGGAGCTGACGGCGGTGACGCCGCGTTGGGTCAGCACGTCGACTTCATGGATACCATGCGCCTTGAGTGCCGTGACGGCGCCGCGGGCGGTGGCACCGAAACCGATGACGGCAGCGGTGAGGCGTCGCCCGTAGTCGCCGGTGGAACCGATCAACTGCAAGGCATGGAGAACCGAGCTGTAGCCCGCCAACTCGTTATTCTTGTGGAAGACATGCAAATTGAAGGATCCGTCGCTGTGCCAGTGGTTCATGGCCTCGAAAGCGATGAGAGTCAGCTTCTTGTCGATCGCGATCTGGGTCAGTTCGGTGTCCTGCACGCAGTGCGGCCAGCCCCAGAGCACCTGGCCGGTGCGGAGTTCGGCGAGGTCGGCCGCCAACGGTTTCGGTAGGAGAACCACATCGGTTTCCGCCAAAATTTCCTTGCGCGTGCGGATTCCGGCCACCAGGCCCGAGAGGGTGTCGTCTGAGTACCCGAAGGCATGGCCGTAGCCCTCTTCGAGGTAGATGCGCGAGCGAAGTTCAGCGTCGATCCGATCGAAATGGGCAGGGTGGATCGGCAACCGGCGTTCTGCCGGTTTGCTCGACTGTCCGATGACTCCAAGGGTGCGTACGTTGTTCAATTGTGTATCTCTCGATAGGAGCAGGTAGAGATGTCAGGCAGGAGCCTGAGGGAAGAGCAGAAGCCGCAGGAACGCTGGCAGAATGCCTGGACCAGGACCGCCTGAGGGCGTGCTGGGTGCGCTGCTGTCGATCGCCGACGGCGTCAGAAAAGCGCGTCGGTACCAGGCCAGTCTAGCCGGGTTCGTTGATCGCCCGGGGTTCGGGCATGCGACGGTACGGTCGAGTGAGTAAGGGCTATTGCGCGCGCAGGTGTGAATTCAGCACGGCCAGTTGAATTTTGCTGGCATCCGAGTGGACTTCGCGCCCTTTGTCGGTGACGTCGATGAAGACTCCGCGCCGGTCAGCCTCGCACAGTGCTCGCTGAACCAGTCCGGCCTTCTCGAGACGGGCGACGCTGCGGGAGAGCGCACTGGGGCTCAGGTACATCTCCGAGGCCAGATCCTGCATCCGTGGACGCTCACACGAGGTGTCCATGAGTCGGTCGAGAGCCTCGAAGTCGCTCATGCTCAGGCCATGCGCAGACTGCATCTGGCGATCGAGTTCGCATGCGATGTCGTTGTAGCTGGTCGACAGCGAGCGCCAGGTGTTGCGCAATTCGGATTCCGACGTCACGACCGCATTCTAGTTGAAGACTCGATTACGTGCAATTGCATTAAATGCTTGTGCATTAAGTGCATGTGCATCTATTCTCGCTGACGTGACTTGCACAGACTCGACACTCAAACCATTCGATTCGCCGGAATCACCGGGTTCTACGGAATCCACGGATCCGGCCACAGGGGAGGGTTGGTCCCTCAAGCTGTGGGGCATCCTCGCGGTGCTCTGCCTCGTGTTGTTCCTCGACGGTCTCGATGTGTCGATGGTGGGCGTCGCTCTACCGTCCATCGGCGATGAACTGGGCCTGTCCACTACTTCGCTGCAGTGGATCATCAACGGCTACGTCCTCGGATTCGGCGGACTGCTGCTGCTCGGCGGGCGCACAGCAGACCTGCTCGGACGCCGGAAAGTGTTCCTGATCGCGCTGACGGTGTTTGCGATCGCCTCGCTCGTCGGTGGTCTCGTCGACAACGGAACACCGCTGATCGCATCACGATTCGTGAAGGGACTCGCTGCCGCCTTCACCGCTCCGACCGCGATGTCCATCCTCACCACGACGTTCAAAGAAGGTCCGGCACGTAACCGGGCGCTGTCCGTGTTCTCGGTATTCGGTGCCAGCGGCTACTCGTCCGGACTGATTCTCGGCGGGCTGTTGACCAGCGCCGGTTGGAGATTCACGTTCCTGATGCCGGTGCCCTTCGCTGTCATCGCGCTGATCGGTGGGTACTTCCTCATTCCGCGGGACCGTCCCGCGGACAACGGCGGACACGACCTGGTTGGCGCCGTCACGTTGGTGACGGGAATGCTGCTCACGGTCTACACGATGGTCTCGGCCCCGACTCGTGGTTGGGCGCACCCGATGACCTTGGGGTCGTTTGCCGTGGCAGCGGTACTCTTGGCGACGTTCTTTGTCGTGGAGAAGAAGGTGGCACATCCGCTTGTGCGCCTTGGACTTCTGCGCGTCGGCAGCATCGTCCGCGCGAATCTCGCCATCATCGCGCTCTTCGGGTCCTATCTGAGCTTCCAGTTCATGATGACGATCTTCCTGCAGTCCGCCCTCGGCTGGTCGCCCCTGAAGATGGCGATGGCACTGCTCCCCGCAGGCATCATCGTTGCCTTCGGTTCGCCGTTTGTCGGACGGTTGGTCGACCTGTACGGCAGTGCCAGACTCATCATCGCGGCACTGACGTCGCTGAGCGTCGGGTACCTCTGGTTCCTGTTTGCCGGGAGTGATTCACCGTCATACGTTGTGGCAATTCTCCCCAGCGTCATTCTGCTCGGCCTCGGATTTGCCTTGGGCTACACCTCGATCATGGCTCAGGCAACCTCTGGCGTCGACGACTCGGAGCAAGGTTTGGCCTCGGGTCTGGTGAACACGTCGGCTCAGGTCGGTGCGGCCCTTGTGCTGGCACTGACGACGGCTCTGGTCACCGCTGGCTCGCATACCGCGACTGGCTCGGGGACTGCCGGGTTTCAACAGTTCCATCCCGGACTGATCCTGGTTACCGGCGTTGCGCTGGTGGGCTTGGCCATCACCGTTTCGCCCTTGGTGCGGGGAAGATCGGTACGTGGAAAGCGCACCGATGCGGAGAAGGAGTTGACGCCCGTCTCCTAGTAAAAAAGTTCAGCCGCGCAGGAGAATTCCTGCGCGGCTGAACGTGTGAATCGTGGACTAACGCGAAGCGGACCCAACAGCACTGTCGAAGTCGGCAGTGCTCGCTTGCGAGCCGAGGATCATGGCCAGGCGCACCAACATGCCTTCACGATCAGCCGGCTCGGCCTGATCGAGTGCGTTGGAGAGTGCCAACCACACGTGCTCGCGACGGGCATCGTCTCCGACCGCTGCAGCTGTCACTGACACTGCTGCGTCGAAGTGGGTCGGCGCAGTTCCGGCGGTGAGATGCTTGGCTACATCGCCCAATTGTGCGGGATCGCTGATCCGGCACAGCACCAAGCCGTCGGGGCGGATCACGAAGATCTCGCCGACGCGAGCACCGAGTGCAGCCGCGAGGTCGCCGCTAGCGTCGTCGACCGTGGCATCGGCACCGCCCACGGTGATGACCCGCACGGTTTCCGGTGCAAGTGCGCGAGCAAGAACATCGGCCTGCGCGGCGAGTTCGGAAGCCAATTCAGCCGACAGGCCGAAGGCCAGCACACCGAATCCCGTACCGCGCAAACGATTCAAGGAGGTTTCCGAGCCGCCCGCCGAGACCGCGACGATCCTGTCTTCGAGCGGATCGCCGGGCAGGACGCCTTGGGTGCCGGGAGTGGTTGGCCACGTCAGCGGTGAGAGGTGGGCGTGTGTTGCGCTCGACTGGCGCGGATTGATCAGGTGCGCGAATTCGCCTCGAGTGGTGGCGAGTTCGAGCACCGCGTCGCGAGTGGTTCGGTGTCCGTGGCTACCCGGGGACATGATGAGCGTCGACTTGCCTGCATTGTCGACGTTCTGCTGCCACGCGCTGCGACGTTCCGTCGAGTACGCGTCGAGGATGGCGGTATCGGACGCTCCGTTGATGACGGAGGCCAACTGCCACACCAGGGTTTCGGCGTCTTCCATGCCGGAGTTGAGGCCACGAACACCGAAGATAGGGACGAGATGCGCTGCGTCGCCGGCAAACAGCACGCGGCCGTGCGTGAAATCTTCCAAGGCCAGTGCATGAGCGCGGTAGAAACCGAACCACTCGAGGGTCCACGGGATGTCGCTCTGTAGCCATTCGAGGTGGCGCGTGATGCGGTCGCGGATGCGATCTTCCTGCGTCTCCGCTTCGGGATCGTCCGACGCGTCGAGTTGGTAGTCGATGCGCCAGATGTCACGCGGCTGGCGGTGCATGATGATCGTGGAACCCGGGTTGCTCGGCGCGTCGAACCACACCAGACGCTCGGCCGGTAGTTCCGATTCCCAATGAATGTCCGCGATGACGTAGTTGCCCTCGTAGCTGTTGCCCTGCAGGCGGATTCCGCTGAGTTCGCGCATCTTGCTACGGCCACCGTCGGCGGCAACGACCCAGGCGGCACGCAGTTCGCGAGTTCCGAACGCGGTGTCGACGGTCAACGTCACCTCGTCGTCGCCGGTTGCGATGCCCGCGATCGACGACGACCAGTGGAAGTTCACGAGGGGGTGAGCGAGCAGCTTGTCCGTCATGATCTGCTCGAACTCGGATTGCGACACGTTGACCATGGGGCCGCGCGCGTCGTGATCGGCGGAGGCCATACGGAAGTGCAGCACTTCCTGATCACGGTAGTAGCTCCGGCCACCTACCCACGGCAGAACGATGTCTTCGAGTTCGGCGCCGAAGCCGAGACGCTCGGCAACTTCGAGGCTGTGCCGCGACACGCAGATCGCGCGGCTGCCGAACGAAACCTGATCTGCCGCTTCGAGAATTGTGACGGGAATGCCGCGCTGGGCCAAGCCCATGGCAACGCCCATGCCGACGGGGCCGGCTCCGACGATCACTACCGGGAGCGCGTCGGCCGACGGAGCCAGGGACGCAAAATCCTCGGCGGCGTACTTCTTCGGATGAAAGTAAGTCGACATGATCACGAGGCTTTCTGTGCGGCAGAAGGTTCGGGGAGCAACAGGATCGAGACGAGGCTGATCACGGCGATTCCCACGAAGTAGACGGTGATGGCGAGCGACGTGCCGAATCCGGCAAAGAGTGCGGTGGCGATCATCGGGGCCAGGCCGCCGCCGAGAATGGCACCGATCTGGTAGCCGAGCGACGCTCCGCTGTAGCGGATGTGGGCGGGGAACAGTTCGGCGAACAGCGCGGATTGTGGGCCGGCGCAGCAGCCGAGCGTGAAGCCAAGGCCGATCATGGCAAACAACATCGCCGGGATGATCGCGGTGTCCATGAGCGGGAAGAATGCTGCCGCGGCGACGACCAACGCGATGGAGCTACGGATGTAGACGGTTCGGCGTCCGATCGAGTCCGACTTGTGCGCGCTGAATGCCATTCCGGCCATCCAGAAGGGGCAGGACGCGATGAGCAGGAACAGCATCGTGGTCTTGCTGAATCCGAGTTCCTTCTCGCCGTACTTGAGGACGTACACCATGTACGCGTACGCGATTCCGTTGGTGGCGATGAAGGTGCCACCGGCGAGCAGCACGGTCTTCCAGTGCTTGGTCAGCACCTCGAGGATCGGCAGTGTCTCCGCAGGAGCGTCGTCCTTGGACGCGGTGAACTCGTCACTTTCCTCGAGTCCGAGTCGAATCCACATCGCGACGCCCACCAGAACAGCGCTGAGCAGGAACGGAATTCGCCAACCCCAGGAGTTGAAGGTGCTGTCGTCCATGAACGCGGCGAGCGGCAGGTACACGAGGTTGGCCATCAGCACACCGGCCGGCACGCCGATCTGCGGCGCCGCGCCGTAGAGGCCCTTCTTGCCTTCTGGTGCATTTTCGGTCGCAACCAGGACTGCTCCACCCCATTCGCCGCCGACGCCCAGGCCCTGGATGAAGCGGAATGTCACGAGGAGGACGGGCGCAAAGACACCGATAGAGTCGTAATTCGGCAGCAGGCCGATGGCAACGGTCGCGCCGCCCATCAGGAGCAGCGAGAGTACGAGCATGGACTTGCGTCCGATGCGGTCGCCGAAATGTCCCATCACGATTCCGCCGATGGGGCGCGCGATGAATCCTACGGCGAGTGTCGCGAAGGCGGCCAAGGTTCCGGCGAGTTCGGACGTGCCGGGGAAGAACTGCGTGCCGAGTACAAGCGCCGCAGCGGTGCCGTAGATGAAGAAGTCGTACCACTCGATGGCGGTGCCGACAAAGCTGCCGAGGGCGGCTTTGCGCGCTTTGGCGCTCGCGGCAGCGCGCACCGTATGCGGCGTGGCGGTGGAGGTCATGAATTGCCTTTCGACATGAATATCGCTTGAAGACACAATGACGCGCGCCACAACACTTGAAAAGCTAAAGAATTGGAGGTTCTTCCACGGAAAAATGATGGAAGGAGAGATTTGTCCTGGTCGGGTCGTTATTGCCGATCATCCTGCTGTGAAACGAATTCTATAAAACTTCGTGCCACTCGACTGAGGCGTGCGTCCTGGTGCCAGGCGAGCACTACGTCCACCGAAGGAACTGCAGGCGATCCGATCGTTTTCACGACTACCTCGAGGCCCTCGTACGTAATGTCCATCTTCGGGCGTTGGAGCAGGAGCGTCCAGCCGAGACCGCGCCCGACAAAGGCTCGCGCCGTCTCGAAGTTCCCGGTTCGGTAGGCAACGTCCGGGACGAACCCGCCGAGGCGACACACGTCGAGTGCGTGTTTGGTGCTCGGTGGCGCGTTGAGGAGGACCATCGGAAACTTGGCGAGATCAGGGAGATGAATGGGGTTCTCCGATTGCGCCAACGGGTGCTCGGCGCCCAAGACGATCAGAGGTTGTCGGGTGGTCAACGGAATCGTGCGCAGTTCCGACGAGAGATCCAAGTCGTACGCGATCGCAAGATCCAACTCGCCGTTTTCCAGATGGGTCTGCAGTCGGTTCTGGTTGTCCTCGCGAAACTCCACCTGTGTTGCCGGGTAGGTGCGTGTGAAGCCGGCGATCATCGACGGCAGAATTGTCGGCCCCAATGCGGGGTAGCACCCGATCGCAATGGGCCCGGAAACGGTGCCGGCAGTTCCGAGTGCGTCGGACTCGAGTTCGTCGGCCTGTTGCAGGAGGGCGCGTGCGCGCACCAGAACAGATTCGCCGGTGCGAGTGAGTTGAACGCCGAATGATCGACGACGAACGCACAGTTGAACTTTCAGGGCGCGTTCGAGTTCGGTGATGGACGCTGACAGTGCCGAGGGGGAGAGGTGCATGAGATCGGCGGCAGCGGTGATGGTTCCGGTCTCTGCTACCGCCACAAACGCGGCAAGCTGACGCATCGTGTAGGTCGGGGCAGAATCGCGGCGCGGCATGCTGCCAACGGTAGTCGCTGAGAAATGAGGCCCGAAAAATGTGGCACCGAGACGCGCAGCCGGTAAGAAAACCTGCGCTGTCGTGGTGCCCCCGGCAGGATTCGAACCTGCGGCCTTTCGCTCCGGAGGCGAACGCTCTATCCCCTGAGCTACGGGGGCGCACCGATAAAAATCGGTGTGCCGACTTGGGCTGCGTTAGCGTAGCGCATCACACCCGCATGTGGTCAAACCGGCCCCACATAAGAATGCGTCGAGCGTCGGTAACTAAGACATCCGTGCGGTTTGCACCTAGGCTCGCCTCTGGGCACAGGTTCGGGCGGACCGCTCGGGCACCCTCGTGAAGTACGGGAGTCGACGATGACCGATCATCAGTATTCCGACGACGATCTCGAGCTGGACCTGCAGTGGTGGGCAGCCGCGAACTATCTGACCGTCGCGCAGATTTACCTGCAGGACAACACTTTGCTGCGAGAACCGTTGCAAGCGAAGCACATCAAACCCCGACTGCTCGGGCATTGGGGAACCAGTCCGGGTTTGTCGATGATCTACACGTTGCTGAATCGGCACATCGTTGCCACCGACGCGGATTGGCTGTACGTGACGGGGCCCGGACACGGCGGACCGGCATTGGTCGCGTCGACGTACCTGGAAGGGACGTACTCGGAGATCTATCCCGACGTACCGGCGGACGGTGAGGGTATTCATCGGATGTGCCGACGGTTCTCGGCTCCGGGCGGTGTGCCGAGTCACGTCAGCGTGCAGACTCCCGGCAGCATTCACGAAGGTGGCGAGTTGGGGTACGCGCTCGCACACGCGGCGGGCGCCGCGTTCGACCATCCGGACTTGTTGGTGGCATGTGTCATCGGTGACGGTGAGGCGGAAACGGGTCCGTTATCGGGATCGTGGAAACTCCCGGCCTTCCTCAATCCGCGTCGCGATGGAGCGGTGCTGCCGATCCTGCACGTCAACGGCGCCAAGATCGCGGGACCGACGGTGTACGGGCGCAGCAGCGACGAGGATGTCAAGGCGTTTCTCAGCGGTCAGGGGTGGGATCCCGTTGTTGTGTCCGGAGATGATCCCGGTGCGGTCTTCCCGCAGTTGTACCGAGCAATAGTCAATGCTCACAACATGATTCGTGATCGGCAGGCGAAGGCGCGCGGCGGCAAGGAGTGGTCGGGTAAATGGCCGGCGATTGTCCTGCGCACGCCCAAGGGGTGGACAGGGCCGCACACGGTTGACGGGAAATTGGTGGAAGGTACCCACTGGGCGCATCAAGTGCCGCTGTCGGGAGTGCGCACCAACGAAGCGCACCTGCGCCAACTCGAAGAATGGATGCGTTCCTACCGGCCGGACGAGTTGTTCGACGCAAACGGATCATTGCGACCCGACCTGGCCGCGTTGGCCCCTGCCGGCGACAAGCGGATGGGCAGCACGCCGTACGCCAACGGTGGGCGCCTGCGCGTCGACCTTCCCGTGCCGGCCCTCGAGAAGTACGCGCTCCCCATCGAATCGCCGGGTTCGACGTTCCACGAGACCACCCGGGTACTCGGAGAATTGCTCCGAGACATCTACGCCGCCACCGAAACCGACGACAGCGGCGGAATCTTCCGACTCTTCTGTCCGGACGAGACGTCGAGTAACCGACTCGGCGCCGTCTTCGAGACAACAGAGCGCTGTTGGCAATTGCCGATCACCGAATTCGACGACGGACTCTCCACAGACGGACGAGTCATGGAAGTGCTCAGCGAGCACCTGTGTGAGGGTTGGCTCGAAGGCTATCTGTTGTCCGGCCGGCACGGAATGTTCGCCAGCTACGAGGCCTTTGCGATGGTGAGCGTCTCGATGCTCATCCAGCACGCCAAATGGCTCCAACATGCAGTCGAATTGCCGTGGCGCGCTCCGGTGGCGTCGCTCAACGTACTGCTCACAAGTACGTGTTGGCGTAACGATCACAACGGTTTCAGCCATCAGGGCCCGGGAATGATCGACGCCGTGATTCCTTTGGCGCCCAGTGTTATCCGTGTGTGGCTGCCGCCGGACTCCAACACGTTGCTGTCGATTTCGGATCACTGCCTGCGCAGCACTGATCACGTGAATCTGATCGTCGTCGACAAGCAGCCACATCTGCAGTACCTCACACTCGAGCAGGCACACGCGCACTGCGCTGCCGGTGCTTCGGTGTGGGAGTGGGCGGGAACGGAAGTTCACGGCGAAGAGCCGGATGTTGTGCTCGCGGCAGCGGGAGACGTTCCGACACAAGAAATTCTTGCCGCCGCCCAACTGCTCCGAGAGCACACTCCGGACCTACGGGTGCGGGTGGTCAACGTCGTCGACCTCATGGCGTTGCTGACGCCGACCGAGCACCCACACGGATTCGGTGAGCGAATCTTCCTCGATCTGTTCACCGCGCAGACCGACGTCGTGTTCGCGTTCCACGGCTACTCCCGCGCAATTCACGAGCTCATGCACGGGCGGCCGTCGCCGGAGCGTTTCCACGTTCGGGGATTCAGTGAACAAGGAACCACCACAACACCGTTCGACATGGTCGTGCTCAACAAGATGAGCCGCTACCACCTGGTGATCGAGGCACTACGACGCTCGAAGCGGCGAACGGCCGGATCTCCGGAGCTGGCCGAATTCTGTCGGTCGCAGCTGGAGAAGCATTCCCGCTACATCGTCGAACACCTCGAGGACATGCCGGAAATAGAAAACTGGACCTGGTCCTGAAGTAGATCAGGACCAGGCCCAGTTCGGGTCTGGAAAAGAGCCGGATTAATTCATCGGCAGTGGAGCGGCTCCGCGCGCGGCCAGCATGCTGGTCATCAGTGCGGACTCGCTTTGCTGCGTGTCGACCATCGTCTGTGCCAGGGACCGCACCGGGCCCTCGGTGGCATCGGCTGCGGCGTACTCCATCATCGGGAGTCCGCCCTCGTGGTGACGCAACATCAGCTGCAGGAACAGGACGTCGAGTTCGGTGCCGGACGCGGCGCGCAGTGCGGCCAGGTCCTCGGGTGACGCCATGCCCGGCATGGTGTCGACCGGGCCCGAATGATCCATGTCCATCGTGCCCGAGGTCCCGTGCGAACTGTGCCCGGACGAGTCGGACGACATCCACTCCATGTACGGGCCGACCTTGCTGAGGGGTTGGTCCCACATCGTGAGCCAGGCCTGCATCTGGCCGAGCTGATTCTGCTGCGTGGTCAAGATGTCGTAGGCCAACGTGCGTACGTCGTTGTCGGTGGACTTCGTCAGCGCGATGGATGCCATGTCGACGGCCTGGCTGTGATGCACGCTCATGTCCTGCGCAAAGCCCACATCGACGGAGTCCGATGCCGGGACAGTCAGTGAGGACTCGGCGTCGGGACCCAACATGTTGGTGAGCGCACCAAGGGCGAAGCCGATTGCGATAGCGCCGATCAACCCGATGATCAGCAGCGCGGTGCGCTGACTGGGCTTCGACGGCTGGTCGGTGTCTGGCACGTTATCCACCCGCGGGAATCTGCTCGTCGGTAGCTGCCGTGGTGCCTGCGCCGTCCATCGGAACGGCGTCGGGGCCCGGAGCGGTGGGATCGAACGGTGACGTTTCCGGACTGAACAGCGGGTTGGAGCAGCTGGCGCCGACCTCGGGGTAGGTGTTCGGGTTCTGGTTCAGCGCGGTGATGAACTGGTCGATGCGCTCGTCGTCGGCGTTGTCGACTTCGAGGCGATGGCCCCACGACTGGAGCGAGATGGGGCTGCTCTGGCCCGGGTACGGCGACATCAGCATGTAGGACTTGCCGTTGACGCGTGTCGCCAAGCTGTCGATCTGGTCCTGGTCGACAAGATCGGGGTTGTACGAGATCCAGATGGCGCCGTGCTCGAGGGAGTGGACTGCGTTCTCGGTCCGGATCGGGTCTGCATACACGGTGCCGGTGCAGTTCGCCCACGTGGAGTCGTGCGGTCCACCGAACGGTGGGGTCTGGTCGTAGGCGACGCGCTGCGTGGCCTCGACGTGCTGACCGGCCGGGTACTCGATCTTGAGGACACCGTCGATCTTGTCGGACGGATCCTTGTTCTCCGAGCTGTACTTATAGGGCTCCAGCGCCTGCTGCTCCTCGACCTTCGGCCACAAGTTGACGGCGAGCACTGCAATCAGTGCAAGCACGAGCGCACCGGCGCCGATCGTCAGCCACGGGATCTGGCGAGGGGCGGGAACGCCTCCCTTGCCTTTCTTGGCCGGACGGCCACCCTTGTTGGCAGCCTTGATGGCTTTGGCTGATTTGGCCCCGGATTTATTATTGGGACCGCGACTATCCGAACCGCTTGGCATCGATTGGGCTCTTTCGGTGTGTGGGCAAATATGCAGCAGACCCTCCCGTCGGACGTACGTGACGGTAGCTCGGGCATTACCACTGTACTTTCCGAGTCTGAGGGCAATCTGGGAGAGTGGCGTGCGACACGCCCAAATCGGTCGTCAGCCTACCCGCAGGCGGCCCGGCGCGAGGCGAGTCTCCACCTCGAGTGTGCAGGCAATAAGATGAATACCTGTGACTCCAGCTGACCTTGCCGAACTGCTCCGCGGAACCGCTGCGAGCGTCCTAGCCGAACGCGGCCTCGACGTCTCGGTGCTCCCAGAAACCTTGACAGTCGAGCGTCCTCGCAACCCCGAGCACGGCGACTACGCCACCAACATTGCCATGCAGGTAGCCAAGAAGGTCGGCACGAATCCGCGCGAGCTGGCGGGCTGGCTTGCCGAAGCCCTCACCGCAGCCAACGGAATCGAATCCGCCGAGATCGCCGGACCGGGCTTCCTCAACATCCGGCTGGACAAGGACGCCCAGGGCGCGATCGTCGTATCGGTTCTCGAAGCCGGTCCGTCGTACGGCTCGGGCGATTCCCTCGCCGGCAAGAAGATCAACCTCGAATTTGTCTCCGCCAACCCCACCGGACCGATTCACCTCGGTGGAACCCGTTGGGCCGCAGTCGGAGACGCGCTCGGACGCATCCTGTCCGCGCAGGGCGGCCTGGTCACACGTGAGTACTACTTCAACGACCACGGCGCCCAGATCGATCGCTTCTCGCGTTCGCTGATCGCCGCGGCCAAGGGCGAACCGGCACCCGAGGACGGCTACGCCGGCGCCTACATCGCCGACATCGCTCGGACCGTCATGGAGCAGCGCCCGGACGTCATGGACCTGCCTGCCGACGAGCAGCAGGAAACCTTCCGCGCCATCGGCGTCGATCTGATGTTCACGCACATCAAGCAGACGCTCCACGACTTCGGTGTCGACTTCGACGTGTACTTCCACGAGAACTCGCTCTTCGAATCCGGCGCAGTCGAAAAGGCAGTCGAGTCCCTGAAAAGCTCGGGCAACCTGTTCCACGAGGACGGTGCCTGGTGGCTCAAGAGCACCGACTACGGCGACGACAAGGACCGCGTTGTCATCAAGAGCGACGGCAACGCTGCCTACATTGCCGGTGACATTGCTTACTTCCAGGACAAGCGCGCCCGCGGCTTCGATCTGTGCATCTACATGCTCGGCGCCGATCACCACGGATACATCGGTCGGCTCAAGGCCGCCGCTGCCGCATTCGGTGACGACCCGGACACCGTCGAGGTCCTGATCGGACAGATGGTCAACCTCGTCAAGGACGGCTCCGCCGTCAAGATGAGCAAGCGCGCAGGCACCGTCATCACCCTCGACGACCTGGTCGAAGCCATCGGCGTCGACGCGTCGCGTTACGTCATGATCCGCTCGTCCGTGGACTCCAGCATCGACATCGACCTCGATCTGTGGACCAAGACCAGCAGCGAGAACCCGGTCTACTACGTCCAGTACGCGCATGCCCGCCTCTCCGCGATCGCCCGCAACGCCGCAGACCTCGGACTCTCTGCCGACGCGAGCCACCTCGCCCTGCTCACGGTCGAGCAGGAGGGCGATCTCATTCGCACGATCGGCGAATACCCTCGCGTCGTGTCCAGTGCAGCGAACCTGCGTGAGCCCCACCGTATTGCTCGCTACCTCGAAGAACTCGCGGGTGCGTACCACCGCTTCTACGGCGCGTGCCGCATCCTTCCACAAGGCGACGAAGACGCAACCGACGTGCACCGCGCGCGTCTGGCACTCTGCGCCGCCACCAGGCAGGTCCTGGCCAACGGCCTCGAACTGCTCGGCGTCACAGCACCGGAGCAGATGTGAACGCGCACCCCGCCGGCCCCAAGCATGCCGAGCAGTTGCAGGCCCCCGGTCTGCCCGACCGTCCCACCAGTCCCGAGGCTTTCGGTGAACTCTCGCCGCAGGTGTGGCCGCGCAACGCGGCTCGCGGCGACGACGGCGAAGTAACCCTGGCAGGTGTCAAGGTCAGCGAGCTTGCCGAGAAGTACGGCACGCCGCTGTTTGTCATCGACGAAGACGATTTCCGTTCACGCTGCCGCGACATGGCCCGAGCATTCGGCCCGGATGCCAAGGTGCATTACGCATCCAAGGCATTCCTGTGTGGTGAGATCGCACGCTGGGTTGCCGACGAAGGTCTGTCACTCGACGTGTGCTCCGGTGGCGAATTGGCAATCGCACTGCACGCCGATTTCCCGGCCGAGCGAATTGCCATGCACGGCAACAACAAGTCCGTCGCCGAGCTGACGGCCGGTGTTGCTGCCGGTGTCGGTCACGTCGTCCTCGACTCTGCAGTCGAGATCGAACGCCTCAACCGCGTCGCCGGTGAGGCCGGAGTTGTCCAGGACGTGCTGATCCGCCTGACCGTCGGCGTCGAAGCGCACACCCACGAATTCATCTCCACTGCACACGAAGATCAGAAGTTCGGATTCTCGTTGGCCGGGGGAGCGGCAATCGACGCAGTGCGCCGCGTCTTTGCCGCCGACAACCTGCGCCTCGTCGGACTGCACAGCCACATCGGCTCGCAGATCTTCGACGTCGACGGCTTCGAGGTGGCAGCCCATCGCGTCATCGGGCTGCTTCGCGACGTCGTCGCGGAGTTCGGCGTCGAGAAGACCAAGCAGATCTCGATAATCGACCTCGGTGGCGGCATGGGAATTTCGTACATCCCGTCCGACGACCCGCCGCCCGTCGACGAACTCGCAGCCAAGCTCGGCCACATCGTGCGCAACGAATCGGCACTGGCCGGACTGCCCGAGCCGACACTGGCCGTCGAACCCGGCCGCGCCATCGCCGGACCAGGCACGGTGACGCTCTACGAGGTCGGCACCATCAAGGACGTCACGGTGGGCAGCGCACTGACACGCCGCTACATCAGCGTCGACGGCGGCATGAGCGACAACATCCGCACATCGCTCTACGGTGCGGAGTACGAAGCCAAGTTGGTCTCACGTACATCCGAGGCCGATCCTGTTGTTGCACGTGTTGTCGGAAAGCACTGTGAATCCGGTGACGTCGTCATTCGGGACACCTGGATGCCCGAGGACGTCGGACCTGGTGATTTACTTGCGGTAGCAGCGACCGGTGCATACTGCTATTCGATGTCGAGCAGGTACAACCTGCTCACCCGCCCAGCCGTGGTGGCGGTGCGTGACGGAGTTTCACGCGTGATTCTGCGGAGGGAAACAGTGGAAGATCTGCTCAGCTTGGAGGTATCGCAGTGACGAGCCAATCGGCGCATCGCGCTATCGGTGTGGCCGTTCTCGGCCTCGGTAACGTCGGAAGTGAAGTCGTCCGCATCATTCGTGAGCAGGCCGAGGAGCTCGAAGCTCGCGTCGGCGCTCCGTTGGAACTGCGGGGAGTTGCCGTTCGTCGTATCGGCTCCGACCGCGGAATTCCCGAGGACATGCAGACGACGGATGCAGAATCTCTCGTCGCCCGCGAGGACGTGGACATCGTCGTCGAGGTGATCGGCGGAATCGAGCTACCGCGAAAGCTGATCCTCTCCTCGCTCAATTCGGGCAAGTCCGTCGTCACTGCCAACAAGGCGTTGCTCGCGGACCACACCGGTGAATTGGCGGAGGCAGCCGAAGCAAACTCGGTCGACCTGTACTTCGAGGCGGCGGTCGCCGGCGCGATCCCGGTCATCCGCCCGCTGACGCAGTCGCTCGCAGGCGACCGGGTCAACAAGGTTGCCGGAATTGTGAACGGCACCACCAACTTCATCCTCTCCGCGATGGCCGAAACGGGCGCGGACTACGAGGAAACCCTCGCCGAAGCCGGCCGCCTCGGATACGCGGAAGCCGATCCGACCGCAGACGTCGAAGGCTACGACGCCGCAGCAAAGGCCGCGATCCTCGCGTCCATCGCGTTCCACACCCGCGTCACCGCCGCTGACGTGTACCGCGAAGGAATCTCCACCATCACCTCCGCGGACCTGGCGTCGGCGAAGGCACTCGACTGCACGATCAAGCTGCTCTCGATCTGCGAGCGAATCGTCACGCCCAAGGGCAAGGAACGGATCTCCGCGCGGGTCTACCCAGCGCTTGTTCCGCTCACTCACCCGCTCGCCACCGTCAACGGCGCATTCAATGCCGTTGTCGTGGAAGCGGAAAACGCCGGCCGACTCATGTTCTACGGCCAGGGCGCAGGCGGCGCTCCCACCGCTTCCGCGGTGATGGGTGATCTCGTGATGGCGGCGCGCAACAAGGTTCACGGTGGCCGCGGCCCCCGCGAATCCAAGTACGCCAAGCTCAAGGTCGCTCCGATGGGCGACATCCTCACGCGCTACTACGTGAACATGGAGGTGGCGGACAAGGAAGGCGTGCTGTCCGCAGTCGCCGCCGAGTTCGCGAAGCACGGCGTGAGCATCTCCGTCGTCCGTCAGGAAGGTGCCGGCGCCGGCGCTCGACTGGTGGTCGTCACTCATGTAGCAACCGACGCGGCTCTCTCCGAAACCGTGGCGGCCCTCAACGAACTCGAATTCGTCACCGCTGTGACCAGCGTGCTGCGACTGGAAGGCACTGAACAATGACCGGCATCGTCAATCCCGTCCACAAAGCTTGGCCGGGACTCATCGAGGCATACCGGGATCGTCTGGCAATCGGCGACAACTGGAAGACCGTCACCCTGCGTGAGGGCGGCACCCCGCTCCTGCCGGCCGGTCATCTCTCCGAAATCACCGGTTGCGACGTCTACCTCAAGGTCGAGGGCCTCAACCCCACCGGTTCGTTCAAGGACCGCGGCATGACGATGGCCGTCACCGACGCCCTCGCTCGTGGCCAGCGCGCCGTGCTCTGCGCCTCCACCGGCAACACCTCTGCCTCGGCTGCCGCGTACGCCGCCAAGGCCGGAATGACCTGCGCCGTCCTGATCCCGCAGGGCAAGATCGCCATGGGCAAGCTCGCTCAGGCAGTCATGCACGGCGCCAAGATCATTCAGGTCCAGGGCAACTTCGACGACTGCCTCGAGCTGGCACGCAAGACCACTGCGGAGTTCCCGACCATCGGTCTCGTCAACTCTGTGAACCCGGTACGCATCGAAGGCCAGAAGACCGCGGCATTCGAAATCATGGACGTCCTGGGCAAGGCTCCCGACGTTCACGCACTCCCGGTCGGAAACGCCGGAAACATCACGGCGTACTGGCGCGGATACTCCGAGTACTACGCGGACGGTCTGACCACGGTCAGGCCCCGCATGCTCGGCGTGCAGGCAGCCGGAGCCGCACCGCTGGTCAACGGTGCGCCCGTCAAGGATCCCGAGACCATCGCCACCGCAATCCGGATCGGTTCTCCCGCATCCTGGAACGGCGCTGTCGCGGCCAAGGAAGAGTCGAACGGCGCATTCCGCGCCGCAACCGACGAGAAGATCCTCGAGGCCTACCGTCTGATCGCTGCCACCGAAGGCGTTTTCGTGGAGCCGGCGTCGGCAGCGAGCGTTGCCGGACTCCTCGCAGCCCGCGCCGAAGGATGGCTGGAGCCCGGACTGACCGTCGTGTGCACCGTGACCGGTAACGGCCTCAAGGATCCCGACACCGCTCTGAAGGGCATGCCGAACGTCGAGCCCATCGGTGTTGATCCCGTTGCCGTTGCGGCTGCCCTCGAGCTTGCATAGTGTCCGTGGACTCGTCAACCACTCCGCGGAATCCGGTATCTGACATGACCAGAACCCTGCCTGTCGGTATTTCGGTGACCGCACGCGTCCCGGCCTCGAGTGCAAACTTGGGGCCGGGGTTCGACACCCTCGGCTTGGCTCTGGGGCTGTACGACGAAATCGTGGTCACCACAACGGATTCCGGCCTGAATATCCAGGTCGAAGGTGAGGGTGCCGCAGACGTGCCCTGGGGCCCTTCGCATCTGGTCGTTCGGGCCATCGAGCGCGGACTCGAAGCTGCCGGTGTGTGGGCCAGTGGCCTGGATGTGCTGTGCCGCAACGTGATCCCGCATTCGCGTGGGCTCGGTTCGTCCGCGTCGGCGGCAGTGGGCGGACTTGCTGCCGCAAACGGATTGGCCCGTGCACTCGACGCCGAGATCGGCCTTACCGACGAGCAGTTGGTCCAGTTGTCCTCCGAGTTCGAAGGGCACCCGGACAATGCGTCGGCGAGTGTCCTGGGCGGCGCAGTGGTGTCGTGGAGTTGCCCGTCCATCGTTGATGGCGACGAGCCGATCTACTCGGCCGCAAAACTCGACGTTCATCCCGATATCCGTGCAGTAGCACTGGTTCCGGAAGAACGATCCTCCACCGCGCACACCCGCGGACTGCTTCCCGAGATGGTTCCGCACCAGGATGCGTCGTTCAACGCAAGCCGCAGCGCTCTGGCCGTCGTCGCCCTGACGACGCGTCCGGATCTGTTGATGGCAGCCACCGAAGATCGTCTGCATCAGAGCCAGCGCGCGCCCGCGTTGCCGTTGACAACACGATGGATCTCGATTCTTCGTGAGGCCGGTATCGCGGCTACCGTTTCCGGCGCAGGCCCCACCGTGCTCGCGCTGAGCACGGAACCGTTGCCCGAGCAGTTGGCTGAGGCGGCGCGAGCCGACGGTCTCCGAGTTCTCGAACTCGAGATTGCTTCCGGTGTCGAGGTTCGTCCGACCCTGGACTGAGTTGGCTCCCGCCCGGTTGCCAGGGAAGTGAAGTGACACACGCGGGTTTCGGATAATCTTGCCGGACTCGTGGATCGGCGCTATCCTGGCAATGTCCGTACATCGTGCGCGTCAGTCGCCGGTGCATCATCAAGGGGCCAAACTCCTACCCAGTCGGGAATTGGGGTCCACAATCCTTGACGTGATCCTCGCACTTGTACCTTCTCGGGAAGGTCTGAATCCTCGACGGCACAATCCGTCGATGTTTCGTCAGTCGCGGCAGGTGTGCGACAGCATGTCGGTTTGAAACAGGGGCGGTTCGAGCACCGGTTTCCGACGGCCATGTTGATGACGGGCAAGCCGGTAGTTCTTGACATGCAACTCTCGACATGCAACTAAGTACGGCACCTCCGAGTTCGGTAATCAATCGAAACTTCGGGACGAACCCTCGACTCTGCGCCGCGCAAGTGAGGGAAGGAAAGGACCTCCGTGACCGATACGGACCTCATCGCCACCACTGCACCCAAGGCGAATTCCGCTGGGGCGCAGTCAGGCGACAATTCTCAGGCGTCATCTTCAGCACCCAGTGGTGCGGTGGCGACCTCCACGAAGCGTGCCGACGCACGTCGTGGCGCCGGGCTCTCCGGCATGGTGCTCACCGAACTGCGCAGTCTTGCCGGTGAACTGGGCATCAAGGGCACTTCCGGGATGCGCAAGGGCGACTTGATCGCCGCGATCAAGGAACGTCAGGGCGGCAGCGCCAAGGCGGCACCCGCTCAGAGTGAACTCACGCTCGACGACGCACCGGTTGCCCGCACACGCGCCAAGAGCACTCGCGCCGCGCGCACCGAAACTGCCGAAGCTCCGGCTCCTGTCGAAGCTCCCGCAGCCGAGCCCGCCGCAGCAGCACCAGCCACGCGTACCGACACGTCCGAAGAAGCCGAGGCGGGAGCCCCTCGTCGTGGCCGTCAGCGTCGCGGCGCTGCACGTCGCGCCGGTTCACCCGACCAGGGCGAGCTGAACATCGAGCAGGAGTCGGCACCGACTGCTAACGCACCGGCCGCTGTAGCACCGGCAACTGAAGCACCCGTCGAGCGTAAGCAGAACGAGCGCGCCGAGACCCGGACCGATTCCGAACAGTCCGGCTCTGCCGAGCAGACCACCGAGCGTCCCCGCCGCGAGCGCAACAACCGCGACAACCAGGGTCAGCGCGACAACCAGGGCCAGCGCGACAACCAGGGACAGCGCGACAACCAAGGTCAGCGCGACAACCAGGGCCAGCGCGGTAACCAGGATCGTCAAGATCGTCAGGATCGCGGAAATCAGAGCAATGCCGGCCAGAACAACGCCGGCCCGCGCACTGACAACCGCAACAACGGTCCGGACGACGACGAAGAGGGTGGCCGCGGACGTCGCGGACGCCGCTTCCGTGAGCGTCGTGGCCGTGGCCGCGAACGCGGCGAGGGCGGTGCACCCAGCGAGTCACGCGAGACCGAGATCCGCGAGGACGACGTCCTGCAGCCGGTAGCCGGCATCCTCGACGTACTCGACAACTACGCGTTCGTGCGTACGTCGGGATACCTCGCCGGACCCAACGACGTCTACGTCTCCATGAATCTGATCCGCAAGAACGGTCTGCGCCGCGGCGACGCCATCACCGGTGCTGTCCGGGTCTCCCGTGACGGCGACCAGAGCAATCAGCGTCAGAAGTTCAACCCGCTGGTGCGTATCGACACCGTCAACGGTGGTGATGTCGAGGCTGCGAAGAAGCGTCCCGAGTTCAACAAGCTCACGCCGCTCTACCCGAACCAGCGCCTGCGTCTCGAGACCGAGCAGAACATTCTGACGACGCGTGTCATCGACCTGGTGATGCCCATCGGTAAGGGCCAGCGCGCCCTGATCGTGAGCCCGCCCAAGGCCGGTAAGACCAGCGTGTTGCAGGCGATCGCCAACGCCATCGCGACCAACAACCCGGAGTGCTACCTCATGGTCGTCCTCGTGGACGAGCGTCCCGAGGAAGTGACCGACATGCAGCGAAGCGTGAAGGGCGAGGTTATCTCCTCGACCTTCGACCGCCCGCCGGGAGACCATACCTCGGTCGCCGAGCTCGCCATCGAGCGCGCAAAGCGTCTCGTGGAAATGGGCAAGGACGTCGTGGTTCTGCTCGACTCGATCACTCGATTGGGTCGTGCGTACAACAACTCGTCGCCCGCGTCGGGACGCATCCTCTCCGGTGGTGTCGACTCCACGGCTCTGTACCCGCCGAAGCGTTTCCTCGGTGCTGCCCGCAACATCGAGCACGGTGGCTCGCTCACCATCATCGCTACCGCGATGGTCGAGACCGGATCCACCGGCGACACCGTGATCTTCGAAGAGTTCAAGGGCACCGGCAACGCCGAGCTCAAGCTCGATCGCAAGATCGCCGAACGTCGTGTGTTCCCGGCTGTGGATGTCAACCCGTCCGGTACGCGTAAGGACGAGCTGCTCCTGAGCCCCGACGAAGCCGCCGTGCTGCACAAGCTGCGTCGTGTGCTGTCCGGGCTGGACTCGCATCAGGCCATCGATCTGCTGATCGACCGTCTGAAGAAGAGCAAGAACAACCTCGAGTTCCTGATGCAGGTCTCCAAGACCGCACCGGGCGCAATCGACGACTGATCTTCGGTCAAAGAAGAACCCCACAGCCGATTTGGCTGTGGGGTTCTTCGCGTCTGTGGAACAAACTGACGGGGGAGTGCGTTATGAATTCGTACAGCCCACTTCCTTCAGGAAGTTCAGACGCGGATTACCGGCTCTACCACCACGTCTGGCATACTGAACGGCCGAGTCCGGTTCCGGTTCACGATGTCGATTGGCGACGTCGACCCGGCGACCATTGAAAGGGACACCATGAAGGCAGGAATCCACCCAACCTACGTAGCGACCACCGTCGTTTGCGGTTGCGGTAACACGTTCGAGACTCACAGCACCAAAGAGTCCGGACGCATCAACGTCGAGGTTTGCTCGCAGTGCCATCCCTTCTACACGGGCAAGCAGAAGATTCTCGACACCGGTGGACGCGTTGCTCGCTTCGAGGCTCGCTACGGCAAGCGCGCAGACAGCAAGGTTCAGACCGAAGACTAGCTGTTCCGCCGACGCCCGATCTGCAATTGCGGATCGGGCGTCGGCTTTTTTGTGCCTGCACTCGGTTTTGCGCGTTTCCCGGGTAGTAGCGTCGAATTATCTTTAAGCGCGCACCGTAGGAAACGAAAACTCAGAGCGGAGCGAACTATGGCAGGCGCAACCAAGCCCTCGGCCATCGACGACATCCTGGCAGAACATGCCGGTCTCGAAGCGCAGATGTCCGACCCGGCGCTGCACAACGACCCGACGGCCGCCCGCCGTGTCGGAAAGCGGTTCGCCGAGCTCTCGCCCATCATGTCGACGTACAACAAGCTCACTGCTGCGCAGGACGATCTGGAAGCCGCGCGTGAACTCGCTGCCGACGATTCCAGCTTTGCCGCGGAGATTCCGGACCTCGAGGCCGAGGTCGCACAGCTCGAGCAGACGCTGACCGATCAACTTGCCCCGCGTGATCCCCACGACGGTGACGACATCGTCCTCGAAGTGAAGTCGGGTGAAGGCGGCGAGGAGTCGGCACTCTTTGCTTCCGACCTGGCCCGCATGTACGTCCGCTACGCGGAACGTCACGGCTGGCGCGTCGAAATCCTGGATGCGACGGTCTCCGATCTCGGTGGATACAAAGAAGCAACCATTTCGATCAAGAGTAAGTCCGATACCCCAGACGGCGTATGGGCACGACTCAAGTTCGAGGGCGGCGTTCACCGCGTCCAGCGCGTGCCCGTCACCGAATCGCAGGGACGTGTGCATACTTCCGCCGCCGGTGTCCTGGTGTACCCGGAACCCGAAGAGGTCGAACAGGTTCAGATCGACGAGGGTGACCTGCGCATTGACGTCTACCGCTCGTCCGGCAAGGGTGGCCAGGGCGTCAACACCACCGACTCCGCGGTGCGAATCACTCACCTGCCCACCGGAATTGTGGTCACGTGCCAGAACGAACGCTCGCAGCTTCAGAACAAGGCCCGCGCCATGCAGGTGCTGGCCGCTCGTCTGCAGGTTGTCGCGGAGGAAGCCGCAGACGCGGAAGCTTCCGCCGGACGCCAGAGCCAGGTCAGGACCGTCGACCGCTCGGAACGTATCCGCACCTACAACTTTCCCGAGAACCGCATCACCGATCACCGCATCGGATTCAAGTCGCACAACCTCGACGCCGTTCTCGACGGAGAGCTTGATCCGCTCCTCGACGCACTGGGCAAGGCGGACCGCGAGGCCCGCCTCGCAGCCGAATAGGCGGGCGACATGACAACTCGTGAATTTCTCAGGCGTGGCAGGCTGTACGCGTGAGCAGACTCCCACTCCGTTTGGCGCTGATCGAGGCAGCCAAAGAGCTCGACGCGGCCGGCGTACCCAGCCCACGTAATGATGTCGAACTGCTGGCGTCGCATCTGCTCGGGGTAGAGCGCACCCGCCTAGGCCTGATTCCGTTGGTCGACCCCGAGGTGATCGAGGCGTTCAACGGCATGGTGGCGCAGCGCGCGAAGCGAATCCCGTTGCAGCACATCATCGGCAGCGCGTCGATGGGCAATATCGACGTTGCCGTCGGTCCGGGTGTGTTCATCCCGCGGCCCGAAACCGAGTTGCTGATGGGCTGGGCACTCTCGTTCCTCGAAGGATGCGGCAGTAGGCCTCCGGTTGTCCTGGACCTGTGCACCGGCTCGGGCGTGCTTGCGCTGTCCATCGCCGAGGCAAGGCCGGACGCTGTGGTACATGCCGTGGAGAAAGAGCCCGCCGCGCTGGCGTGGGCGCGTCGCAACGCCGCGGACCGTGAAACAGCGGGGGATACCCCGATTCATCTTCATCAAGGTGATGTCACCGATCGCAATCTGCTGCAGGCTCTCGAAGGCAAAGTCGACCTCGTCGTCTCCAACCCGCCGTACATTCCCGAAGGGGCGCAGCTGCAGCCCGAGGTCATGGATTACGACCCGCACACGGCTCTCTTCGGTGGTCCGGACGGTTTGTCCGTCATCAAACCCATGATCAGCAACATCGCACGCTGGCTGCGGATCGGCGGCGCCGCCGGGATCGAGCACGACGACACCAACGGCGACGGCGTCGCGGCACTGTTCTCCGGTCGACGGGTGTTCGGCGAAGTGGAGCAGCATCCGGACCTGGCCGGTCGCCCCCGTTTTGTTGTCGCGAGACGCGTCGCCACCGACGTGGAAGCCCAGCGTGAGCGAGACCACGGAATGCCGAGTGACAGGATGGTCCAGTGAGCACCGTTTACGACTGTAGTGAAATTGATACCCGTACGGCAGGTCTAGCTGCCGCTAAGAATGCACTCAAAGCCGGCCGCTTGGTTGTCCTTCCGACAGACACGTTGTATGGATTGGCTGCTGATGCGTTCGACAGTGAGGCCGTCACGAGCCTCCTCCGTGCCAAGGGGCGCGGCCGGGACATGCCGGTTCCCGTTCTGGTCGGATCCTGGAACACCATCGACGGACTCGTCTACAGCGTCCGTCCGCAGGCACGCGATCTCGTTCGCGCATTCTGGCCGGGCGGGCTGAGTCTGGTTGTCGAACAAGCACCCTCACTGGCCTGGGATCTCGGCGATACGCGCGGAACGGTCATGCTTCGCATGCCGTTGCACCCCGTCGCATTGGAATTGCTGCGCGACGTCGGACCGCTTGCCGTCTCGAGCGCCAACATCTCCGGACGTCCACCGGCCACCACGGTCGACGAGGCTCGTGATCAGCTAGGCGGCTCGGCCAGCGTCTACCTCGACGGTGGACCGGCAGCACACGCGGTGGCGTCGACGATCGTGGATCTGACCGGCGACTCGCCCCGTATCCTGCGGGTCGGCGCCGTGTCAGCGGAAGATATCGCAGACGTGTTGGGCACCACGCCGGAAAGCCTTGTAGAGGGAGTTTCGTAACGATGGTCGGTGCCCGCCAGAACACGGGTGATTCTCCCCAGTGATCACGACGCACCAGGCCACCGAGATCCTCGCGCAGTCAAGCGGGGGAACGGGCGTACCGATCCGAGAACTCCTGCTGGTTCTGTGCACCGCTGCTGTGGTCACCTATCTGGCTACCGGCGCAGTACGGATACTGGCCATTCGCTTCGGAGCGGTGGCGATACCGCGCGACCGTGACGTCCACGTTCAGCCGACACCTCGTCTCGGTGGTGTCGGAATGTATGTGGGTTTGGCTGCCGGGCTACTCTTCGCGCAGCAATTGCCTGCTCTGACACGAGGATTCGAGTTCGACAGTCATGACGTTCAAGCGGCGCTGGTGTCCGGCGGTGTCATAGTCCTGGTGGGGATCATCGACGACAAGTGGGGACTCGACGCCCTCACGAAGTTCGTCGGTCAGGTGACTGCTGCCGGAATCATGGTGGTGATGGGCGTCAGTTGGTTCATCATCTACAACCCGTTCGGTGACGGCGGATCGACCATCATTCTCGACCAGATCCAATCGGGCCTGTTCACGGTTGCCGTTGCCGTCGCAACTATCAACGCCATGAATTTCGTCGACGGTCTCGACGGTCTGGCGGCGGGACTCGGCCTTATTGCCGCGGTCGCGATCCTCCTCTTCTCGATCGGACTCCTGCACGATCAGGGCGGTGATGTCAGCGTGTACCCGCCGGCGATGATCGCCGCTGCCCTCGCCGGAGCGTGCCTCGGATTTCTGCCGCACAATTTCAATCCGGCACGGATATTCATGGGTGATTCCGGATCCATGCTGATCGGACTCATGCTTGCCGCGATTTCGACGTCCGCGTCCGGCCGGATTCCGCTGACGGCATACGGCACGCGCGATCTTGTCGGTCTCCTCGCGCCGTTGCTGCTGGTCAGTGCTGTGATGTTCATCCCCATGCTGGACATGCTGCTTGCGGTCATCCGCCGCACGAGGGCAGGTGTGAGTCCGTTCAGTCCGGACAAGATGCATCTGCATCACCGGTTGCTGCAGATCGGTCACACCCATCGCCGAGTTGTGCTGGTCATCTACTCGTGGGTGGGGGTTCTTGCGTTCGGCGCTGTGGGATCTTCGCTGCTGGATCGACAGTTGGTTGTTGTCCTCGTGGCGGCCGGGTTACTTGCGGCATTCCTGTTCACCGCGATCCCGTCACTGCGCGATCGCCGGCAGGAGCGAGGGTAGGGAACTTTTCCGATCCATTACCCTTGAGCATCGTGACGAACACCCCGCAATCAGTGCCGGCATCGCAGCCCATTCCCGATTCGACCGCAGCAATGCGCTCCGCAGTGAAGTGGGGCGTGATCGGACTGGTTGTGCTGACCATTGTCGGTTCACTGCTCGGGTGGCTGATCGGCGGTAAGGAAGGCCTGTACGGCGCGCTTCTCGGCGCCGCCGTCGGCGGTGGGTTCATTCTCTTCACCGCACTGGGCGTTCTTCTCACGTCGAAGCTGCCGGCACTGACCGCTGGTGCAGTTCTTCTCGGGACCTGGTTGCTCAAGATGATCCTGGCAATTGTGGTGCTCGCGATTCTGAAACCGCTCGACTTCTATGACAAGACGTCGTTGGTACTGGTCATGGTATTTGCGTTGGTTATCGTCCTCGGGGCGGAAACATACGGTGTTCTCGGAACCAAGACGCCGTACGTGGACCCCACCCCGAGCGCCCCGGTCAACGACGAAGAGTAGTACTACAAATCGTAACGAACCGCCCCTTCAGGTACCCCATCTACACAATGTCGTAGATGACTTGGTAGGGTCAGCGTCAAGCGAGAGCAAAGGCAGGCTAGGTAACCCTCAGCCGACGATGCCATGTGCTCGCAGGTGGCCGATATTCTGGGCCACTGAGTCGACGAGAGTCGCCGACACCGACAGAAGCCAGGCCCCCGCGAGGGTTCTCCAGCAACTGACGAATGCGCGAGTCGAACTTGTCGACTTGTAGATCGTCAATGTCCGATCGAACCGCAGTCAATGATGGCTGCGGACCGACTACGGGAGAGAACGCTGAGCGTCACCACCCTGGCCGCCGTGGAGTTCCACGCGCCGTCACTAGACGATTTTTTCCCCGAATCAGTACTGATTCACGCGGGTCCGTTCGAGCTCGACCGACTGATGCTCATCCGCATTCTGATGTCGGTGTTGGTAGCAGCGTTCTTCGCAATTGCGATGCGCAGCCCGCGGTTGATTCCGCGTGGTGTGCAGAACGTAGCCGAGATCGCGTTGGACTTCGTTCGCGTGCAGATCGCTGAAGACGTTCTCGGTAAGGAACAGGGCAAGCGATTCCTGCCCGTCATTGCCACGATCTTCTTCGTCGTCATCGCCAACAACGTCTCCGCGATCATCCCCTTCTTGAACATCTCACCGAACGCGCGTATCGGTATGCCGTTGGTTCTCGCGGCACTCGCATACATCGTCTTCAACTACGTGGGCATCAAGAAGTACGGCTTCTTCAAGTACGTGAAGAGCAGCATCGTTGTGCCCGGCGTTCCGACTGCCCTGCACTTCCTGCTGATCCCGATCGAGTTCATCTCGACGTTCGTCCTGCGCCCCTTCACGTTGATGGTTCGTCTTATGGCCAACATGTTGGCCGGCCACATCCTGCTGGTGCTGTTCCTCGGAGCAACGAACTTCTTTGTCCTCAACGGCGGCTTCCAGGCACTCTTCGGTGTTGCCTCCCTGGCCGCGGCTATCGCCTTCACCTTCTTCGAAATCCTGGTGATCGTGCTGCAGGCCTACGTTTTCTCTCTGCTGGCCGCGGTCTACATCGACCTCGCCTTGCACGCCGAAGATCACTGACCACACCACATTTCAGCTACACCAAGAACTGAGCCTTTCGTCGACACCGGCGAAGGTCAACTGAAAGGGAATGGAACACCATGAGCGTCGCTTACCTGGCACAGGAAGTTGCCGAGCAGACCATCACCAACAAGGGTTATGGCGCCATCGGCTACGGCCTCGCGGCAATCGGCCCCGGCATCGGTATCGGCATCGTTGTCGGTAAGGCAATCGAGGGCATGGTTCGCCAGCCCGAGATGGCCGGACAGGTTCGTACCACCATGTTCCTCGGTATTGCATTCACCGAGGCCCTCGCGCTGATCGGCCTCGTCGCCGGCTTCATTTTCTAAGAGACCGACATGGCAGCCACCATTACTCTGCTCGCGGCCGCTGAGGGTGAGACTCACAACCCTCTCGTGCCCGCGACGTACGACATCGTATGGTCCATCGTCTGCCTCGTCGTTGTCGGTTTTGTCTTCTGGAAGTTCGTACTTCCGATGTTCCAGAAGGTCCTTGCCGATCGCACCGAGCAGATCGAGGGCGGGATCAAGAAGGCCGAAGAGGCACAGGCCGAGGCAAAGGACGCGCTAGAGCAGTACCGCGCGCAGCTTGCCGAAGCTCGCACCGAGGCCGCGCAGATCCGTGAGGAAGCGCGCACCCAGGGTCAGCAGATCATTGCTGACATGAAGGTTCAGGCGCAGGAGGAGAGCGATCGCATCGTGGCCGCAGGCCACAGCCAGCTCGTCGCCCAGCGTCAGCAGATCGTCGCTGAGCTCCGCTCGGATCTCGGCAAGACCGCTGTAGACCTGGCCGAGAAGGTCATCGGAGAGTCCCTCGCCGACGACGTGAAGCGTGCCGGAACGGTTGATCGATTCCTCAACGAGCTCGACGCCGTCAGCGCTGATTCAGCCAGGAAGTGAGCAACATGTACGCAGCGAGCCGTGAATCCTTGGCGCAGACGCGTTCTGCGCTGAGCAGCGCCCTGGGCGCAGTCTCTGCAGTTGCCGCTACCGCGGCCGCTGCGCAGGCTGGGTCCGAGCTCTTCTCGGTGGTCGAGGTACTTGACGGCCAGCGCGCTCTTCGCAGCGCGCTGGCTGACGCTTCGGCACCGGTCGCTGGTCGCCAGGGCTTGGCTGAGCAGTTGTTCTCCGGAAAGGTCGGCGCGGAAGCGCTGGCAACCGTGAAAGCAGCTGCAGGCCAGGATTGGTCAGCGGGCCGCGACTTGGTCAACTCGCTCGAACTGCTCGGCCGCGAAGCTCTGCTCCGCGCCGCAGCAGATCAGGGTCAGTTGGACACCGTCGAGGACGAGCTGTTCCGTCTCGGCCGCATCGTGGCAGGGGATCCCAGCCTGGAGCAGACGCTCTCGGATCTGTCGGTTCCCGCAGCCCGCAAGCGTGAGTTCCTTTCGCGCCTGCTCTACGGCAAGGTCACCGCGGTCACCGAGGCACTTGCCGGACAGGCCGTCGGCCGGTTGAAGTCTGCACCCGCAGACACTTTCGACCAGCTGTCGAATCTTGCCGCCGCGCAGCGTGATACCGCTGTTGCCCACGTGCGCAGCGCTTCGGCGTTGAGTGCGGAGCAGACGGATCGTTTGACGAGCACACTTACCCGCACCTACGGGAAGCCGGTAACCGTGCACGTCGAGATCGATCCCGCACTTCTCAGCGGCTTGGTCGTCCGGGTGGGCGACGAGGTCATCGACGGTAGTGCAGCGGGACGACTCGCAGCACTGCGGAAGAACCTCAAATAGTCCTTCAGCCGAACACACACTCCAGATCTTTTCGAAGACCAGATACCGAGAGCAGGAAAAACATGGCGGAGCTGACGATCTCCTCCGACGAGATCCGTAGCGCGATCGACAACTACACCGCGAGCTACTCCCCGGAGGCCTCCCGTGAGGAGGTCGGCACAGTGACCGACACCAGTGACGGCATTGCGCACGTCTCTGGCCTGCCTTCGGCTATGTCCAACGAGCTGTTGGAGTTCCCCGGTGGAATCGTCGGCGTCGCGCTCAACCTGGATGCCACCGAAATCGGTGCAGTCATCCTGGGTGACTACCAGAACATTCAAGAAGGCCAGGAAGTAAAGCGCACGGGCGACGTTCTGTCGGTTCCCGTCGGCGACGCTTTCCTCGGCCGCGTCATCGACCCGTTGGGTGCTCCCATCGACGGCCTCGGCGAGATCGAGAGCACCGAAAACCGTGCACTCGAACTGCAGGCCGCTTCGGTGCTCGAGCGCCAGCCGGTCGAAGAGCCGCTCCAGACCGGTATCAAGGCTATCGACGCCATGACCCCGATCGGCCGCGGCCAGCGCCAGCTCATCATCGGCGACCGCAAGACCGGCAAGACCGCGGTCTGCATCGACGCGATCCTGAACCAGAAGGCCAACTGGGATTCCGGCGATGTCAACAAGCAGGTTCGCTGCATCTACGTTGCCATCGGTCAGAAGGGCTCCACCATCGCGGGCGTCAAGGCTGCCCTCGAGGAGAAGGGCGCGATGGAGTACACCACCATCGTTGCTGCTCCGGCTTCTGATTCCGCAGGCTTCAAGTGGCTCGCACCGTACACCGGCTCGGCCATCGGCCAGCACTGGATGTACCAGGGCAAGCACGTTCTGGTCGTGTTCGACGACCTGACCAAGCAGGCAGAGGCGTACCGCGCCATCTCGCTGCTGCTGCGTCGCCCGCCGGGACGTGAGGCATACCCCGGTGACGTCTTCTACTTGCACTCCCGTCTGCTGGAGCGTTCGGCGAAGCTGTCCGACGCACTCGGTGGCGGCTCGCTGACGGCTCTGCCGATCATCGAGACCAAGGCAAACGACGTCTCGGCATACATCCCGACCAACGTCATTTCCATCACCGACGGCCAGGTCTTCCTCGAGTCCGACCTGTTCAACAAGGGCGTTCGCCCCGCGATCAACGTCGGTATCTCGGTCTCCCGCGTCGGTGGCGCTGCACAGACCAAGGGCATGAAGAAGGTTTCCGGTTCGCTGCGTCTGGAACTGGCTCAGTTCCGTGAGCTCGAAGCGTTCTCCGCCTTCGCATCCGATCTCGACGCTGCCTCCAAGGCTCAGCTCGAGCGCGGTGCCCGTCTGGTCGAGCTGCTCAAGCAGGATCAGTACAGCCCGATCCCCGTCGAAGACCAGATCATCTCGATCTACCTCGCCGGCGAAGGCACCTTCGACAGCGTCCCGATCGGCGACGTCCGTCGCTTCGAGAAGGAACTGCTCGAAGACCTCAAGCACTCGGCTGCAGGCGTTTACTCCAGCATCAACGGCGGTAAGGCACTCGATGCCGACAACGCTGCTGCGCTGATCGCTGCAACCGACAAGTTCAAGGAAGGCTTCATCGCATCCGACGGAAGCCGGGTCGTGAACGAAGCCGAGGCCGACGCTCTGGGCGCAGACGAGGTCGCGAACGAGCAGATCAACGTCAAGCGCAAGACCGTCAGCAAGTGACGCACGCGCCCATGACACTGCGAATTCCGAAGGGAGAGTGATTGATCGATGGCAAGCATTCTCGAATTGCGGTCCCGTATCAAGTCGGTCAACTCGACCAAGAAGATCACCAAAGCACAGGAACTGATCGCGACTTCGCGTATCACGAAGGCTCAGATTCGCGTCGCCGCATCCAAGCCGTATGCCGAGGAGATCACGAAGGTACTCACCGAATTGGCGAGTGCGTCTGCTTCGCTCGATCACCCGCTGCTCAACGAGCGTCCGGAGCCCAAGCGGGCTGCGGTGCTCGTTGTCACCAGTGACCGCGGCATGTGTGGTGGCTACAACTCCAACGTCCTCAAGCAGGCAGAAGAGCTCATGGCTCTGCTCCGCACCGAGGGCAAGGAGCCGGTTGTCTACGTGCTCGGTTCCAAGGGACTCGGTTACTACACCTTCCGTGGCCGCGACATCGGTGCTGCGTGGACGGGCTTCTCGCAGGATCCGGGTTACTCGGATGCCGCGAAGGCCAGCCGCCACCTGGTGGAGCTCTTCATGGCAGGTTCGGGCAACCAGGTCGACGCTCCGAACGGCGAAGGCACCATCGAGGGCGTCGACGAACTCCATATCGTCTACACCCGCTTTGTGTCGATGCTGACCCAGACCCCCGAGGTTCGCCGTATGGCTCCCCTCGAGGTGTCCGTATCCGAAGAGCGCATCGAACTCGGCGACGACATGCTGACCAACGGTCACGACGACGACCACTCCACCGGTCCCGTCGCTGATTTCAGCTTCGAGCCCGAGCCGGAGAAACTGCTCGGCGCACTTCTGCCGAAGTACGTCAGCACGCGTATCTTCTCGTCGCTTCTCGATGCTGCGGCATCGGAGTCGGCAGCCCGTCGTACCGCTATGAAGGCCGCGACGGACAACGCAAACGAACTGGTGAACACGTTGAGCCGTCAGGCCAACCAGGCTCGCCAGGCCCAGATCACCCAGGAAATCAGCGAGATCGTCGGCGGCGCCAACGCGCTCGCCTCGAGCGCAGGAAGTGACTAGCACATGACCGCAGCAGTAACCGAAAACAACGGGGCAGGTTCGGCTTCGGCCGTAGCCGGCCGCGTCGTGCGGGTCATCGGTCCCGTCGTGGACGTTGAATTCCCGCGTGGCGCTGTTCCTGAACTGTTCAACGCCCTGAACGCCGAGATCACGCTTCCCTCGGTCGCCAAGACGCTGACGCTCGAGGTTGCTCAGCACCTCGGTGACAACCTGGTCCGCACCGTCTCCATGCAGCCCACCGACGGCCTGGTCCGCGGCACTGCAGTGACCGACTCGGGCAAGCCGATCTCGGTTCCCGTCGGTGACGTCGTCAAGGGCCACGTGTTCAACGCACTGGGCGATTGCCTCGACACACCCGGCCTCGGCCGTGACGGCGAGCAGTGGGGCATCCACCGCAAGCCACCAGCCTTCGATCAGCTCGAAGGTAAGACCGAGATCCTCGAGACCGGCATCAAGGTCATCGACCTTCTCACCCCGTACGTCAAGGGTGGAAAGATCGGTCTGTTCGGTGGTGCCGGTGTCGGCAAGACCGTTCTGATCCAGGAAATGATCACGCGTATCGCTCGCGAGTTCTCGGGCACCTCGGTGTTCGCAGGCGTCGGTGAGCGTACCCGTGAGGGCACCGACCTCCACCTGGAAATGGAAGAGATGGGCGTCCTCCAGGACACCGCCCTTGTCTTCGGCCAGATGGACGAGCCGCCCGGAACGCGTATGCGCGTCGCCCTGTCCGCACTGACGATGGCGGAGTACTTCCGCGACGTTCAGGGCCAGGACGTCCTGCTGTTCATCGACAACATCTTCCGCTTCACGCAGGCAGGTTCCGAGGTTTCCACCCTCCTCGGCCGTATGCCTTCGGCAGTGGGCTACCAGCCCACGCTTGCGGACGAGATGGGTGAGCTCCAGGAGCGCATCACCTCGACCCGTGGTCGTTCGATCACGTCGCTGCAGGCTATTTACGTGCCCGCCGACGACTACACCGACCCCGCGCCGGCTACGACGTTCGCGCACCTCGATGCCACCACCGAGCTCTCGCGCCCGATTTCGCAGATGGGTATTTACCCCGCTGTGGATCCGCTGAGCTCGACCTCCCGCATCCTGGAGCCCGGCATCGTCGGTGCCGAGCACTTCCGCGTTGCCAACGAGGTCAAGCGCATCCTGCAGAAGTACAAGGAACTGCAGGACATCATCGCCATCCTCGGTATGGACGAGCTTCAGGAAGAGGACAAGGTCCTCGTGGGCCGCGCCCGTCGTATCCAGAAGTTCCTCGGCCAGAACTTCATCGTTGCCGAGAAGTTCACCGGTGAGCCCGGCTCCGTCGTGCCGCTTCGCGACACCATCGAAGCCTTCGACCGCGTCTGCAAGGGCGAGTTCGATCACCTTCCCGAGCAGGCATTCAACAGCTGTGGTGGACTCGACGACGTCGAGGCTGCAGCCAAGAAGATGGCCGGGAAGTAGTCCACGATGGCTGAGATGACCGTAGAACTCGTTGCCGTCGAGGAGCGCTTGTGGTCGGGTACGGCGACGCTGGTCAGCGCTCAGACGACTGAGGGCGAGATCGGCATCATGCCTGGGCATGAGCCGGTTCTCGGCCAGCTCATCGAGGGCGGCACCGTGTCGATCACGTCTGTCGACGGTGAGCGCATCGTCGCAGCAGTTCACGGCGGTTTCCTGTCGGTGACGGCTACCACCGTCACGATTCTGGCCGAGTCCGCGGACATGGCCGAGGACATCGACGTGAGCGCTGCCAAGGCAGTACTCGCTGACACCCAAGCCGACGACGAGGCGATTGCGGTCGCCAAGGGTCAGCTTCGGGCAGTCGAGCGCGCGTAGTTAATCAGAGCAAAGCCGCGACGGGAGCCGACGAACAGTGACATTCGGAATGACTGTGTTGATCATTCTGGTTGTGCTGCTCGCGGTTCTCGTCGCGGCTTTTCTGTACCGTCTGGTGATCCTGCGCCGCGGTGGTACGGCAGCACTTCTTCGTGTTCTGCCCTCTCCGGGGGACAGCGGGTGGCGACACGGAATCATTCGCTACGGCGAAAGCTCCTTCGTATTCTTCAAACTTTCTTCTCTCCGGCCCGGTCCGGATTCACGTGTCGACCGTCAAGGCATCGAGGTCGAGAGCCGTCGCTCTCCCTCCGGTACCGAATTCGACATCATGAGTGACGACATCGTTGTCCTGCGTCTGCGTGATGGGTCGTCGAACTACGAAATCGCTTTGGACAGTGGAGCGTTGACCGCGTTCCTGTCCTGGGTGGAATCTCGGCCAGACGGGCGTGCCCGCAGGCGACGTACCGCCTGACCGGAGGTGCGGCGTCAGGCGCCGGCGCCTGGCTTCCAGAGAACATCACCGTTCGGATTGGCAACTCTTCCCATGATGAAGAGCAGATCCGACAATCTGTTGAGGTATTTGGCGGGCAGAACGCTCGTGTCGTCAGGGTGCGCATCGATAGCCGACCACGCCGCTCGTTCGGCTCGGCGAGATACGGTCCGAGCAACGTGCAGTAGAGCTCCCAACGGCGTTCCGCCGGGAAGAATGAACGAATTCAGCGGTGCCAGTTCATCATTGAGCTCGTCGCACCAGCCTTCGAGGCGATCGATGTATGCCTGGGTAACGCGCAGCGGCGGGTATTTGGGATTCTCGACGACCGGGGTGGACAGGTCGGCTCCCGCGTCGAAGAGGTCGTTCTGAATCTGGCGAAGTATCGCCGTCAGACTCTCCGATGGATTGCCGAGGGCCAACGCAACACCGATCGCGGCATTGGTTTCGTCGCAATCCGCATATGCGGTCAGGCGCGGGTCGTTCTTGGACACGCGCGAAAAGTCGCTCAGTCCTGTGGTGCCGTCGTCGCCGGTCCGGGTGTAGATCTTCGTTAGGTGAACACTCATACGCCAACGGTACCGGCGCGGAGTTTCGACGGTTGTGGCTCTAGGCTGTGAACCGTGAGTGAGCACTTTCTTGTAACCGGGGGTAAGCGCCTCGAAGGTGAAGTTTCAGTCGGGGGCGCCAAGAACAGTGTGCTGAAGCTGATGGCTGCAGCATTGTTGGCCGAGGGCACTACCGTCGTGACCAACTGCCCAGACATCCTCGACGTTCCGTTGATGGCGGACGTGCTGCGAGGCCTGGGGTGCGAAGTCGAACTCGAAGATTCAGAAGTTCGGATCACGACGCCGGCCGAACCGAAATACCACGCCGACTTCGACGCCGTGAAGCAGTTCCGCGCATCAGTGTGTGTCTTGGGGCCACTCGTAGCGCGCTGTCGACGGGCCGTGGTTGCCCTTCCCGGTGGCGATGCGATCGGATCCCGCCCACTCGACATGCATCAGTCGGGACTCCGCCTTCTCGGTGCCCACAGCGAAATCGAGCACGGATGTGTTGTGGCGCAGGCCGATGACCTGCACGGCGCAAACATCCGCCTCGTATTTCCGTCGGTCGGTGCTACCGAAAATATCCTCATGGCGGCCGTTCTGGCGCGCGGTGAAACGGTCATTGACAACGCCGCCCGTGAACCGGAGATCGTCGATCTGTGCAACATGCTGAACCAGATGGGGGCAAAGGTCAGTGGCGGGGGTTCCACGACGCTCACCATTCAAGGTGTTCGCAAACTGGAACCGACCACACACCGAGTCATCGGTGATCGCATCGTTGCAGCAACCTGGGGCGTCGCCGCGTCGATGACCAGGGGAGATGTACGCGTTCGCGGGGTCAACCACAAGCATCTCGGGTTGGTCCTCGACAAACTGCGAACTGCAGGCGCCGAAGTGACACCGGAAGTCGACGGTTTTCGGGTTGTCCAACGTGAGCGGCCCAAAGCCGTGAACTTTGCGACGCTCCCGTACCCGGGATTCCCGACGGACCTCCAGCCCATGGCCATCGGACTGGCAGCAGTGGCAGAGGGAACGTCGATGATCACAGAGAACGTCTTCGAATCCCGTTTCCGGTTCGTGGAGGAAATGATCCGTTTAGGCGCAGACGCCCGGACCGACGGTCACCATGCCGTAATCAGGGGAGTGCCGGTTCTGTCCAGCGCGCCGGTGTGGTCTTCGGACATTCGCGCCGGTGCTGGACTTGTTCTTGCCGGCTTGGTGGCAGATGGCGTGACCGAAGTGCACGACATCTTCCACATCGACCGCGGCTATCCGCGCTTTGTCGAGAACCTGCGTGGACTGGGCGGGATTATCGAGAGGGTCAGCACCGAATAGTCGGGGTGCTCGGGGTCACATCGGGCAGTTGTGCGGCTTAGTTGGATTCAGCCGGCACGGAAATCGCTGTGACCTCGCAAATCTTGTCCAGTCCAGTAGAGCGACCAGGCGATTTGTTAATTCGTTGAAGGTTCGCGTAACTTATTCCAAGTCAGAGCGACACGGACACCGACTCCCGCTTCACAGCGAGTGACACGAGGTTGTACGAAGTGCCTGGCCAAAATTCGAAGTAGTTTCCATCATGTATGGTTGTGCTTCAACCCCAGTTCTTCTTCACGATGCTCCGGTTTGCGCCGGTGACTTCGATGGGATAGGCTGGAAAAGTTGCCCCGGAGCGAGTGGCCTGAAGGTCGCGGTGATGGTGTGCGCGTGTTCTTTGAGAACT
>NZ_JAWLRZ010000010.1:0-162454 GCF_033142425.1 Rhodococcus sp. IEGM 1366 | reverse complement strand
TCGGAATCCGATATCCGCAAGATCGTGATGGAGAAGCTCGATCTGACTGGTCTGGTCGGTGCGGAGGACAAGCTTCCCGGTGAGATTTCCGGTGGTATGCGTAAGCGTGCCGGTCTGGCGCGTGCACTCGTGCTCGATCCCGAGATCATTCTCGTCGACGAGCCGGACTCCGGTCTGGACCCGGTGCGTACGACGTACATCAGTCAGACGTTGATCGACATCAATGCTCAGTCCGATGCCACGATTCTGATTGTCTCGCACAACATCAACCTTGCTCGTACGGTTCCCGACAACATCGGGATGCTGTTCCGTCGCCAGTTGGTTATGTTCGGTCCTCGTGAGGTGTTGCTCACGTCCGACGAGCCCGTCGTCAAGCAATTCCTCAACGGCACGATGATCGGTCCGATCGGTATGTCGGAAGAGAAGGACGAGGCTCAGATGGCGCACGAGCAGGCGCTCGTGGATGCCGGTCACCATGCCGGCGGTGTCGACGACGTCGAGGGCATCGTGCCGCAGATGAAGGCGACGCCCGGTAATCCGGAGCGTCAGGCTGTTCGTCGCCGTCAGGAACGCGTCCGTCAGATCATGCACACACTGCCGGTGAACGCGCAGGCGGCAATCCAGGACAGCCTCAACGAGGAGGCGGGTCAGTTCAACCACGCCTACGCGGACGCGAGCGAGTACCAGGGGGAGTGGGACGGAAGCTCGCAGGATACACAGGTAATTCCAGCTTATGAGGGTGATCCCTACGGAAACACGACTCACGGACAAGGGTAGGCATAACGAATGGCGGGTACCCGCAACTCGGTTCTGAGTCCTGTACACGGGGCACTGACTCAGGCCGGCAACATCGTCGAACTCTTCGTCGAGGTCGTGAAGAATACGTTCCGGCGGCCGTTTCAGTTTCGCGAGTTCATCGAGCAAGCATGGTTCATCGCCAGCGTCACGATTTTGCCGACTGCGCTGGTCGCGATTCCGTTCGGCGCAGTCGTTTCGCTGCAGACCGGTTCGCTGATCAAGCAGTTGGGCGCTGAATCGTTCACCGGCGCTGCCAGCGTTCTTGCGGTGATTCAGCAGGGAAGTCCACTGGTGACTGCTCTGCTTGTCGCTGGTGCTGCCGGTTCAGCGGTCACCGCTGACCTCGGTTCGCGGACAATCCGTGAAGAGATCGACGCCATGGAAGTCCTTGGCATCAATCCCATTCAGCGACTTGTTGTTCCACGTGTGTTGGCGATGGTGCTCATTGCCGTATTGCTCAACGGGCTGGTATCCGTCGTTGGTATCGCGGGTGGCTACTTCTTCAACGTGATCCTGCAGGGCGGTAACCCCGGCGCCTACATCGCATCGTTCTCGGCGTTTGCGCAGCTGCCGGATATCTGGAGTGGCGAGATCAAGGCTGCGGTCTTCGGTGTCATCGCCGGAGTCATCTCGGCTTACAAGGGACTACACCCCTCGGGTGGGCCCAAAGGCGTTGGTGAGGCGGTCAACCAGGCCGTTGTCATCACGTTCCTGTTGTTGTTCTTCGCCAATCTGATTCTGACGATGGTGTACCTCCAGATCGTGCCGGCGAAGGGATCCTGACCTACATGACCATCGCACGAGGCCGCGGCGATCAGTTTCTGCTGAAGAGCCGCAAAGTAGCCAGAATGCCGCTCAACGTGCTTGATCGCGCGGGTGAGCAGATGTCGTTCTACGCGCGAGCCATTGCCTGGACACCGCGCACACTGCACCGCTACCGCAAGGAAACTCTGCGTCTACTCGCTGAAGTGACCTTCGGCAGTGGCGCATTGGCTGTCATCGGCGGAACTATCGGCGTCATCGCGATGATGTCCGGATTCACCGGCGTCGTTGTGGGATTGCAGGGGTTCGCGGCGCTGGAACAGTTGGGTAGCTCGGTCCTGACCGGCTTCCTGTCTGCCTACGTCAATACTCGCGAGATCGCGCCGATTGTTGCCGCGCTGGCCCTTTCAGCGACGGTCGGGTGTGGTTTCACCGCACAACTCGGTGCTATGCGTATCTCCGAGGAGATCGACGCGCTCGAGGTCATGGCAGTCCCGTCGGTTCCCTTCCTGGTGACGACTCGCATGATCGCCGGCTTTGTGGCCGTCATCCCGCTGTATATCGTCGGCTTGCTTGCCGCCTATCTGGCCTCGCGCGTGATCAGTACGGTATTCAACGGCCAGTCAACGGGGTCTTACGACCATTACTTCAACTTGTTCCTGCCACCGCAGGACGTGTTGTATTCGTTTGCCAAGGTCCTGGTCTTTGCTTTTGTTCTGATTTTGATCCACTGCTACTACGGATTTCACGCGTCGGGTGGCCCGGCAGGCGTCGGCGTGGCCGTCGGTCGCGCCGTTCGTGCGGCAATCGTGACTATCGCAGTGCTTGACTTCTTCCTCAGCCTCGCAATCTGGGGCACCACGACAACAGTGAGGGTGGCCGGATGATCGAGGCTCCGTCCGTTCTGCGCCGCCGTGTGCTGGGAATTGTGTTCTTCGTTGTGTTGGCGCTGTTTCTCACCTTCACGATCGGGGCCTTCAACAAGTCGTTCACCGACGTCGTGAAGGTCGATCTCCTGTCCGATTCCGTGGGAAATGCGTTACCTCCCAACGCGGATGTCAAGGTTCGTGGAATGTTGGTCGGTGAGGTGCGATCCGCGTCGACAACCGATGGTGTCGTCACATCGGTTCTCGCGATCGAACCGGACAAAGCCGAGTTGATTCCCTCCGACGCGACAGCTCGTTTGCTCCCGAAGACACTGTTCGGTGAGCGGTACGTCTCGCTGATCATCCCGGAGGGGACAACGGCTCCGCCTCTTTCGGCCGGAACCGTGCTTCATCAGGACAAGAGCGGCAACGCGATCGAGGTTGGCGAGGTCTTGGACGGTTTGCTCCCGTTGCTGCAGGCAATTCCGCCGCAGGATCTCGCGAACACCCTCGGTTCGCTGGCACAAGGCTTGACCGGCCGCGGCGCTGAGTTGGGGCTCACCGTTGACCGTCTCGAGGAGATTTTCCGCGAGGTCAATACCGAACTCCCCGCCGTGCAGGAGGACCTGCGCAAGTTCGCAGATTTCTCACAGACCTATTCGGAGGCCGCTCCGGATCTCGTGAATGCACTCGACACCCTGCGCACCACCGGAAACACCGTGGTGGAGAAGCAGAATCAGGTCAACACCCTGTTGGCTTCGTTGACGGCGACGTCGTCGACCACCGCTGCGTTCCTCGAGACAAACGCGCAGTCCATCATCACACTGTCCGCAGACTCACGAGAAGCGCTGCAGTTGTTGGCTCAGTACTCTCCGACATTCGGGTGCACCTTCAAGGGATTCGCTGAAACTACGCCGAAGGCCGCCAAGATTCTCTCGGCTGACGCGCCTGATCCCGGTGTTCGGGCAAACATTCAGATTGTCAACCCGAAGGGGCGTTACATCCCCAACCAGGACGAGCCTCGACTCGTCGACAATCGTGGACCGGTTTGCTACGACAATGTCACCGAGCCCGGTCGACCCTTCCCACAGTATCCCGGCGGTTCGTACGGTGACGGCTCGTACCAGGTTCCCTCCCGCAACGGTGGCCCCGAAACGATGGAGTTCTTGCAGGCTCCGGAAGGTTCGGGACCGCAGATGTTCTCGACCAACACCACCGGTCCGGTGCAGCAAGCCGGATATGCGGGCTCGCAACTCGAAGAGGATACGTTGAAGGTCATCTACGGCCAGGCTAATGGTGTTGCACCGGAGAATGTTCCGTCGTGGACCACTCTGGTCAGCGCTCCCGCATTTACCGGTGCGGAGGTGAGCTTCCAATGAGAGGTCTCGCAGCACCGCTGACAAAGCTCATCATATTTGTCGTGGTCACGATTCTGGCAACAGGATTGCTGGCGGCGAGTATCGCAAACCTCGGAGGGGGAGGCGGGACCAAGTTCAACGCCGTGTTCTCCGACGTGACCTCACTGAACGAGGGCGACGAGGTTCGGATTGCAGGTGTGCGTGTCGGTCAGGTCGAGAAGATCGCCATCGTCAACGACAACCAAGCCGAAGTGCAGTTCTCGGTCTCCGATCGAGATTGGTTGCCGGCCAGTTCCATTGCCACGATCCGTTTCCGGAACCTGGTCGGGCAGCGTTACATCTCGCTGTCTCAGGGCGAAGGCAGCCAGGGTAAGAAGCTGACCGCAGGCGAAACGCTCCCTCTCGAGCAGACCCGACCGGCCGTCAATCTCACGACCCTGTTCAACGGCTTCAAGCCGTTGTTCACGACTTTGAGTGCCGAGGATGTCAACAAGCTGTCGTACCAGATCATCCAGGTTTTCCAGGGAGAGTCGGGAACGATCAGCGAACTCGTCCGCAACACGGCCAGCCTGACAAACACGGTGGCGGACAAGGACGTTGTCATCGGCGCAGTGATCAAGAACCTCAACGAAGTGCTGTCGACAGTAAATGCGAACGACAAGAATCTGGATTCGCTCATCGTCAACACACAGCAGTTGGTAACGGGACTTGCCAACGAGCGCGGAGTTGTCGGGTCAGCAGTCACGTCGCTCGCCGGATTGACAAATGCAACGGCGGATCTGCTGGAGCCCACGCGACCGTCTATCCAGGGATCGATCACGGCGCTGGACACTTTGGCCACAACGCTGAACCGCCGTAGCGACGACGTGAATGCAGTGCTCGAGACCTTGCCCGTGAAGCTGGACAAGTTGACCCGTGTCGCCAGTTACGGATCGTGGTTCCAGTTCTACCTGTGCGGAATCGACATCATTGCAGGTCCTGGTCAGTCGGCAACATTGAACTTGCCGACCGGGTTGCCGACGGTCAATATGCCGATCTACACCAATGCGGCCAAGCGATGCACTCAAGACGGAATGAAGGAGTTGCAGGGCCGATGAAAAAGCGTCGTAGTCCGGCAATGGCCGGGGCCATAGGCATCGTCGTGGTGCTCCTGGCAACGTTGTCCGCCTTCTTCATGGATTCACTTCCCTTTGTCGGCGCAGGGTCTTCGTACGCGGCGGAATTCTCGGAAGCTGCTGGGCTCAAGCCCGGTAACGAGGTCCGCATCGCGGGTGTGAAGGTCGGCAAGGTGACGTCGGTCGACCTCGACGGTGACCGCGTCCTGGTCGACTTCAAAGTCAAGGATGCGTGGGTCGGCGATCAGACGTCGGCGTCCATCCAGATCAAGACGATTCTGGGGCAGAAGTACCTGGCTCTGGATCCGCGTGGCACCGAAAATCTGGATCCGAAGGACCGAATTCCATTGGAGCGCACGACTGCTCCGTACGACGTTGTCGAGGCTTTCTCGTCGGCCGCGGACACTGTCGGTGACATCGACACGGAGCAGTTGGCGCAGAGCATGGAAACCCTGTCGGAGGCCTTCTCCGAGACGCCAGAGGACGTCCGAGCGTCATTGGACGGCGTGAGTCGGTTGTCGCAGACTATCGCGAGCCGTGATCAGGACCTGCAGAAACTGTTCGAGGCAACGGGCAAGACGTCGCAAATCTTGGCGGACCGGAACAAGGAGTTCACTCAACTGATCAGTGACGGCGCTCTGCTGGTGCAGGAGTTGAACAACCGCCAGCAGGCGATCTCCCAGTTGCTCACCGGAACTCAGCGGGTGTCACAGCAACTCACCGGATTGGTCCGCGACAACGAGGCGGCAATCGGGCCTGCGTTGACCCAACTCAACGGTGTCATCGACATCCTCGAAGCCAACAACGAGAACTTGGACAAGGCTCTGAAGCTCTACGAACCCTTTATTCGCCTGTACGCCAACGTCGTCGGCAACGGCCGCTGGTTCGACCAGGTCGTTGTCAACCTCCTTCCACCTGGTCTGCCACTGATTCCGGGCCCTCGTGATCCGATTCGTACGTTGGGAGGTAACTGATGGCTGATATCACTGAAGCCGAAAGTGGCTCCAAGAAGCGAACTCTGGCGATCATTGCCGCAGCGTTGATTGGCGTGTTGGTGGTTGGCGGCGCCTTGTGGTGGGTGTTCACCCGCGCGGGCACAACAACGATCACGGCGTACTTCGACAAGTCCATCGGTATTTACGACGGTTCCGACGTGCGAGTTCTGGGCGTGAAGGTCGGCACTGTCACCTCGGTGGAACCGCAGGGCGATCAGGTCAAGGTCGACCTCCGCGTGGATCGCGGAATCGATATTCCGGTGGATGCCAATGCGGCGCAGGTGACTCCGTCAGTAGTGGCGGACCGCTACATTCAGTTGACGCCGGTGTTCACGGGCGGCGACAAGATGGCCAGCGGTTCGGTGATTCCGATCGAGCGCACCGCCACCCCGGTCGAGGTCGATCAGTTGTACGCGAGCATCAACGACCTCGCGTCGGCGCTCGGACCCGAAGGTGCGAACAAGGACGGTGCGCTGTCCAAGTTCGTCGAGACCGGTGCCGCGAACCTCGACGGCAACGGAGCAGCGTTGGGGGAGAGCATCACCCAGCTGTCCGACGCGGCTCGTACGTTGAACGACTCGAGTGACAACATCGCGGTGACCATCAAGAATCTCAATACTTTTGTCGGAGCGTTGGCGACCAACGATCAACAGGTGCGCCAGTTCAACACTCAATTGTCCGACCTCACCGGATTTCTGGCGGGCGAACGCGATGATCTGGGTGCCGCTCTGAATCAGTTGTCCTTGACTCTCGGTGATGTCGCTAAGTTCGTGGCAGACAACCGCGATCAGTTGGCGACAACTGCAGAAGGTCTGATTGCGCCGACGCAGACGCTGGCGAACAACAAGGAAGCGCTCGCCAACACCCTGACCTTGTTGCCTCTCGCCATTTCCAATCTGGTGAACTCGTATGACGCCGAATCCGGAGTTCTCGCTTCACGTCTGGCCTTCCCGGACTTGCAGAACCCGGCCGAGGTGCTGTGCAAATTGATGGATCTCGGCAAACTGGTGCCGGGTAATCCTCAGTTCGAGGAGTTGGGACGACAGATGCAACCCGCCATCGATCAGTGTGTGGCGGTGGCCGCTATGACGGATGCGGCCGACCAGGCCAAGAACATGAATCTCCCGTTCGGAATCCTGGCCGGCCCGGAGCGTGAGATGCAGGTTGTTCCTGGCACGGTGCCGGGTGTCGTGTCACCGCGACTGAGCAGCGGGGAGGGCGAGTGAAGCGCACAGTGATTGCCGGTGCGGGACTTGTGGTTCTGCTCGGTGCGAGTGCCTGCTCGTCGGAGGGCATCTATGCGGTGCCCCTTCCGGGTGGGCCTGACGTGGGATCGAATCCCATGAATCTGACCATTGAATTCGACGACGTTCTCGATCTGGTTCCACAGTCCGCGGTCAAGGTGGACGGTGTTCCGGTCGGGCGAGTGGAGAAGATCGGAGTCGGTCCGGACGGTTGGACCGCCGACGTGCGGATCATCTTGGATTCCTCGGTGGATTTGCCGGCCAATGCCGTTGCCGCCGTGGAGCAGACCAATTTGCTCGGTGAGAAATTCATTCAGCTGTCAGCGCCTCCTAGTGGCGCGGACACTACGGCCCAGTTGTCGGACGGCGACTTGATTCCGTTGGATCGCACTCGCCACGCCACCGAGATCGAACAGGTGCTCGGTGCATTGTCGCTCCTGCTCAACGGCGGCGGTGTCGGCCAGTTGCAGCCCATCGTCAAGGAGCTCGGCGCGGCGTTCGACGGCCGCGAGGGAACAACCAGAAGTCTTCTGGAACAGGCGAATACTCTCATCGGAGGCTTGAACGAACAGCGTGAGGACATCACTCGCGCGCTCGACGGTCTCGACGTGTTGTCCAGTCGGGTGAACGAGCAGAACGAGAAGATCGCCAAGGTCCTCGACGAACTGCCCGTGGCAATATCGGTACTCAACGAGCAGCGCCCGCAGTTGACGCAGATGCTCGCTCAGGTGGACCGTCTCGGAACCGTCGGCACCGATGTCCTGACACAGTCCAAGGACGATCTGATCGCAGATCTTCAGGCACTTCGTCCGACATTGCAGGCGCTCGCTGCATCCGGTGACGACCTCGTCGGCGCGCTCCCGCTGCTTCCGACGTTCCCGTTCCCGGACGGAGTCGAGAAGATCACGCAAGGTGGGTCGGTCAATTTGTTCCTCGCTGTCGACCTGCAAATCGGTAATACGCTCTCCGGGCTTGGTGTCGGACAGGGAGATCCCGAGTATCGCCAGCCCAAGTTCGGTGATCCCAAGCCGGTGGTGGATCCGTCCAATCCGTATTACAACGGAAACGGACCGCGACCGGGCTGGCCCACAGTGTCACTGCTCCCGATCGCGCCGATCCTGCCGCAGTTGCCGATGGCACCTGCAGTCGGTGCCCCGCTCAACCCCATTCAGGGAATGCTGGATCAGTTCGGAATCGGTGGTGGACAATGAGATCGGCTCTGGTCAAGTGGCAGCTAGTGGGCTTCGTATTGGTCGCGCTCCTAGGACTTGTCTATGTGGGAGGCAAGTATGTGCGCCTCGACAACCTCCTGGGTTTCGGGCAGTACACGGTCAAGACGGAACTGCAGACGTCGGGCGGCATCTTCACCAATGCCGAGGTGACGTATCGCGGTGTGCCGGTGGGACGGGTTGGTGATTTGTCACTGACGGACGACGGGATCGAGGTCGATCTGAAGATCGACAACAATGCACCGCCGATCCCGGCGTCGACGAGGGCTGTTGTGGCCAACCGTTCTGCAATCGGCGAACAGTTCGTCGATCTGATCCCCGATACCGATCAGGGTCCGTTCCTCGAGGACGGTTCTGTGATTGCAGTGGGTGACACAGCGACGCCGGTTCCGGTCGAAGAAGTGTTGACCAGTGCGAACGGCTTGGTCCATTCGGTGCCCGTCGATGCACTGCACACCGTCGCGGTCGAACTCGGTGCAGCCTTCAACGGCAAGGGTGAGGACATCCAGGTTCTGGCCGACTCGTTGTCCGGACTCTCGCAGTCCGGCCTCGACACCTTGCCTCAGACGCTCGGATTGATCCGTGACAGCCAGACGGTGCTCACGACCCAGTCCGACCAGTCGTCGTCGATCAAGCAGTTCAGTGCCGACCTCGATGTCATTGCCGCACAACTGCGGACCAGTGACCCCGACATCAGGCGTCTGATCGACAACGGCATCCCGGCCAGCGAGCAGATCGGGGCCCTCGTCAACGAGACCGGTCCGGCACTGACCACGGACCTGACAAATCTGGCGTCGTTCGGCAGGACGTTTGCGCCTCGTGCCATTGCGCTGCAGCCGTTTCTGATCTTTCTGCCGGGGCTGGCTGCGGCGGGGCCGACAGTGGCTCCTGGTGACGGAACCGTGCATCAAGGGTTGGTGCTGGAGACAAACAATCCGTTGTCGTGCACCGTCGGGTACGAAGGCACCATGGCGATTCTCGATGACATGAAGCGTCAGGATCCCAACTTCGACGACACGCAGCAGGACTTCCCGTTGAACACAGCGGCGTCCTGTGAGGTCCCGCTGGGCAGCGAGACGGGTGTTCGCAGTGCCAACCGGGTTATCTACGCCGATCCCGGCACGATTCAACCGTGGGACTTCAAGCCGAAGGTCGATCCTGACAAGTTGAATCTCAATCCGATTGCTACCCAGTTGGCGCCGATTCTCGGAGTGACGCCGAAGTAGATGTGCCCCAGGGTGTGCTATTGGGTTGGGGCAGTTGAGGATTCGAGGCAACGGAATTGGTGCTGCCAGGATCCGGACATAACAGGTAAGTAGGGTAGTGAGCGTGATTCAGAAAAGCAGTCCGAAGGGGGTGACGGCGCCGCTTGTTGCGGTCGGCGTTCTCCTCGTAGCCGCACTAGTTGCGCTAGGTGTGTTCGGCGTCCCGTACGTGAAGGCGTTGACCACTGACCGCAACACCGCAGAGATTCGCGACGAGGCGTTGATCGGCGCCCAGCAGGTTGCGATCAATCTCAACAACGCCGACTCGGCGAATCTCGACGCGTCGATCGAGACCATGCGGTCTTCGGTTACCGGCGACGAGATGACGGTGTACCTCCAAAGTGTTCAAGACTCCATCACGGACGAACTGCGGAACTCCGGATCCAAGGCCGACGCCGAGGTGATGTCTGCTGCGCTCACCGAACTCAACACGGACGACAGGACTGCGACGGCACTTGTGGTCGTGAAGGTCACTACCACCCAGGGCAACCAGTACGTGAAGAACCAGGTCGGTATGCGATTGGGCATGGTCGAGGTGGACGGTATCTGGAAGGCCAGTTCGGCCGAACCCGTCGGAAACCGGATCGATCTGGAGTCGGGCACATTGCCGGGCGCCGACGGCACCGGCGGTTCCGATGGGTCGACGCCGGCAACCGAATCACCAGCGCCCACCGAGGCGCCCGCACCGAGCGTAGGGGGCGATTCGGGTGGCCAGTAGTCAGCCTCGATCAGCCATCCGAAGGAGAAGCGCGTAATGCCACCGAAGCGCAGAGTCGGGATGCCGCAGGCAAACCAGAACCGTCGGCCGAAGATAGCCGGATCAGCCCGCTCGTTGAACGTCCCCGCGGGGACGCCGGCCGAGGAACCAGTGAACGTCGAGGCCGTCGAGGCCGAGGTAGCCGCAACAGAGGCCGTCGAGACCGAGGCCGTCGAGACCGAGGCAGCCCCGAAGGCAAGCCTTCGGAAAGCCCCGAAGCCGAGTCTCGAGAAGGAAGCCCAGCCGAGTCCCGAGACGGCAGCCGAGCCCAGCCTCGCGGAGGAACCGCCAGCACCAGAGCCTGCTCTGTCGAAGGAAGCGAGTCGCACTTCGTGGCCGCTGGTCATCGGGTTAGGCGCAGCAGCGGTAGTAGTCGCGGTGCTTGCGGGTCTGGCTTTTTTCAAGGTCGGCGCCCAGATGGACGATGTGGCATGGGTCGACGAGGGGGCGACGGCTGAGGTGCTGCGGGTGACTCCACCGGCGCTCGAGGCGGTGTTCACCTTTGCGCCCGGCACCTTCGACGCCGATTTCGACAAGGGCTTGCAGGGTCTGAACCAGGCCATGCGTGATCAGCTGACCGAGTACAAGGACACGCAGAAGGCCGGCGTCGAACAAACCCAGACGGCGACTACGGCGGATGTCACGGAGATCGGTGTCACCAGGCTCGAGGAGGACCGAGCGCAACTTCTCGCGCAGTTGAACGTGAGTTCGACGCAGAGTGGTGTGGCGGCCGGTTCCCGTTCCGGGATGGTTGTCGTCAGCTTGGAGAAGCAGGACGGTAATTGGCTGATCTCGGAGATCCGCGACCGCTGACAAATGTGTGCGACGAGCTGGACCGGAAATAGATTCCGGTCCAGTTTTTCGTATCCGGGTCAGTGACTGGCTACACTACCGACAACGGTGTTCGAACCGAGTCGGTCGACTGTTCGAATGCCACGACTTACCTCGGCGCTCTTGACGGGGCGGTTCCGAAGGTCCAGTCTGAGCGGTGAACATGCACGGACGAGTGATCGGCAGTCTCACGTCAGCACCTGAATCAGACCCTCAGCTACACCCGACTCGACATTTCCTGAGTAAGGGTGTACTTTTGGACGTTGCGCTGGCTGCCTCCTGTCCACCCCTCGTCTCAACCGCTGCGAAGTCAAGTACTTCTTGCTTTCTGCGACGGGTTTCGTTCGGGTTGTAACCAGCGAAATTCGAAGCAGATACAGCGGCGGTCGCAACAGTACGGAGCGGCCCGCGTGAGGTGCTGGAAGGACGCATCTTGGCAGTCTCTAGCCAGACCAAGGCAGTTTCCGGAATCCCCGGAGCCCCGAAGAGGGTTTCGTTCGCGAAAGTTCGCGAACCCCTCGAAGTTCCCGGGCTTCTTGATGTTCAAACCGATTCGTTCGAGTGGTTGATCGGCGCGCAGAGTTGGCGCGAACGAGCAGCAGCTCTCGGCGACAATGCAGTGTCCGGCGGTCTCGAAGACATCCTCGCGGAGCTTTCTCCGATCGAGGATTTCTCCGGCTCTATGTCACTCTCCTTCTCTGATCCTCGATTCGACGAGGTCAAGGCCTCGACGGACGAGTGCAAAGACAAGGACATGACCTACGCGGCGCCGTTGTTCGTCACCGCGGAGTTCATCAACAACAACACTGGTGAGATCAAGAGCCAGACGGTCTTCATGGGTGATTTCCCGATGATGACCGACAAGGGCACCTTCATCATCAACGGCACGGAGCGCGTGGTTGTCTCGCAGCTCGTGCGTTCCCCCGGTGTGTACTTCGACAAGAGCGTCGACAAGAGCACCGAGAAGGACCTGCACAGCGTCAAGGTGATCCCGGGTCGCGGCGCATGGCTCGAGTTCGACGTCGATAAGCGCGACACCGTTGGTGTCCGCATCGACCGTAAGCGTCGTCAGCCCGTCACCGTCCTGCTCAAGGCACTCGGCTGGACCACGGAGCAGATCACGGAGCGCTTCGGCTTCTCCGAGATCCTCATGGCCACGCTGGAGAAGGACAACACCGCCGGTACCGACGAGGCGTTGCTCGACATCTACCGCAAGCTGCGTCCGGGCGAGCCCCCCACCAAGGAGAGCGCCCAGACCCTTCTGGAGAACCTGTTCTTCAAGGACAAGCGTTACGACCTCGCTCGCGTCGGTCGTTACAAGATCAACAAGAAGCTCGGCCTCAACGCAGGTCAGCCGATTGTTGCTTCGACGCTGACCGAAGAAGACATCGTCGCCACCGTCGAGTACCTCGTGCGTTTGCACGCTGGTGACACCTCGATGACGGCACCGGACGGCGTCGAGGTTCCCGTTGAGGTCGACGACATCGACCACTTCGGTAACCGTCGTCTGCGCACCGTTGGTGAGCTCATCCAGAACCAGATCCGCGTGGGCCTGTCCCGCATGGAGCGTGTTGTTCGTGAGCGCATGACCACGCAGGACGTCGAGGCAATTACGCCTCAGACCCTGATCAACATCCGCCCGGTCGTCGCTGCGATCAAGGAGTTCTTCGGAACGTCCCAGCTGTCGCAGTTCATGGACCAGAACAACCCGCTGTCGGGGCTGACGCACAAGCGTCGTCTGTCTGCCCTCGGCCCGGGTGGTCTGTCCCGTGAGCGCGCCGGCCTCGAGGTTCGTGACGTTCACGCGTCGCACTACGGCCGCATGTGCCCGATCGAGACCCCGGAAGGCCCGAACATCGGCCTGATCGGTTCGCTGTCGGTGTACGCACGCGTCAACCCGTTCGGCTTCATCGAGACGCCGTACCGCCGGGTTGTCGACGGCCAGGTCACCGATCAGGTTGATTACCTGACCGCTGACGAAGAGGATCGCCACGTCGTCGCACAGGCCAACTCGGCCATCGACCGTGACGGCCGCTTCACCGACGCGAAGATTCTCGTTCGTCGTAAGGGTGGCGAGGTCGAGTTCGTCTCGTCCTCCGACATCGACTACATGGACGTTTCGCCGCGCCAGATGGTGTCCGTCGCTACCGCGATGATCCCGTTCCTCGAGCACGACGACGCAAACCGCGCCCTGATGGGTGCGAACATGCAGCGTCAGGCTGTTCCGCTGGTTCGCAGCGAAGCGCCTCTCGTCGGTACCGGTATGGAGCTGCGTGCAGCTGTCGACGCCGGTGACGTCGTCATCACCGAGAAGACCGGTGTTGTCGAAGAGGTCTCAGCGGACTACATCACGGTCATGGCCGATGACGGAAGCCGCAAGACCTACCGGATGCGCAAGTTCGCGCGTTCCAACCAGGGCACGTGCGCCAACCAGCGTCCGATCGTGGACGAGGGACAGCGCGTCGATGCCGGCCAGGTCCTCGCTGACGGCCCTTGCACCGAAAACGGTGAAATGGCTCTCGGTAAGAACCTGCTCCTGGCGATCATGCCGTGGGAAGGCCACAACTACGAGGACGCGATCATTCTGTCGCAGCGCCTGGTGGAAGAGGACGTCCTGACCTCGATTCACATCGAGGAGCACGAGATCGATGCCCGCGACACCAAGCTCGGTGCCGAGGAAATCACTCGCGACATCCCGAACGTCTCCGACGAGGTCCTCGCTGACCTCGACGAGCGCGGCATCATCCGTATCGGTGCCGAGGTTCGTGACGGCGACGTGCTGGTCGGAAAGGTCACGCCGAAGGGCGAGACCGAGCTGACCCCCGAAGAGCGCCTCCTTCGCGCCATCTTCGGTGAGAAGGCCCGCGAGGTTCGTGACACGTCCCTCAAGGTTCCTCACGGTGAGACCGGCAAGGTCATCGGCATCCGCGTCTTCTCGCGCGATGACGACGACGATCTGCCTCCCGGTGTCAACGAGCTCGTTCGCGTGTACGTGGCCCAGAAGCGCAAGATCCAGGACGGCGACAAGCTCGCCGGCCGCCACGGCAACAAGGGTGTTATCGGCAAGATCCTCCCGCAGGAAGACATGCCGTTCCTTTCGGACGGCACGCCTGTCGACATCATCCTGAACACGCACGGCGTCCCGCGTCGTATGAACATCGGTCAGGTCCTGGAGACCCACCTCGGGTGGATCGGCAAGACCGGCTGGAACGTTCAGATCGCCGCTGACGGCACTCGTCCGGATTGGGCTGCGACCCTTCCGGAAGAGATGCTCGCCGCTCCTGCCGACTCGAACATCGCCACCCCGGTGTTCGACGGCGCGAAGGAAGACGAGCTCACTGGTCTCCTCGAGTCCACGTTGCCGAACCGCGACGGCGAGCAGATGGTCGGCCCCGACGGAAAGGCCACGTTGTTCGACGGCCGCTCCGGCGAGCCGTTCCCGTACCCGGTCTCGGTCGGTTACATGTACATCATCAAGCTGCACCACTTGGTCGACGACAAGATCCACGCTCGTTCGACCGGTCCGTACTCGATGATCACGCAGCAGCCTCTCGGCGGTAAGGCCCAGTTCGGTGGCCAGCGCTTCGGTGAGATGGAGTGCTGGGCTATGCAGGCCTACGGCGCGGCTTACACGCTGCAGGAACTGCTGACCATCAAGTCGGACGACGTGGTTGGTCGCGTGAAGGTGTACGAAGCCATCGTCAAGGGCGAGAACATCCCGGAACCCGGCATCCCCGAGTCGTTCAAGGTGCTCCTCAAGGAGCTCCAGTCGCTCTGCCTCAACGTGGAGGTGCTGTCCTCGGACGGCGCTGCCATCACGATGGCGGACGGCGACGACGAGGACTTGGAGCGCGCTGCGGCGAACTTGGGCATCAACCTGTCCAGGAACGAAGCGGCAACGGTCGACGACCTCGCGAACTAGGTTTCGGTCCCCGGGTTGCTCTGTGAAAGAGCGGCCCGGGGGCGTAGTTCACATTTGAATTGGCAGTCAGGTTGCCGGGTGACCGGCAACCGTAACCCCAACGGGGAAAGGAAGTTACGTGCTCGACGTCAACTTCTTCGATGAACTCCGCATTGGCTTGGCCAGCGCAGAGGACATCCGCAATTGGTCCTACGGCGAGGTCAAGAAGCCGGAGACCATCAACTACCGCACGCTCAAGCCCGAGAAGGACGGCCTCTTCTGCGAGAAGATCTTCGGCCCCACCCGGGACTGGGAGTGCTACTGCGGTAAGTACAAGCGTGTCCGCTTCAAGGGCATCATCTGTGAGCGCTGTGGCGTCGAGGTCACTCGCGCCAAGGTTCGTCGTGAGCGCATGGGTCACATCGAACTGGCCGCACCGGTCACGCACATCTGGTACTTCAAGGGTGTGCCGAGCCGCCTCGGTTACCTGCTCGACCTGGCTCCGAAGGATCTCGAAAAGATCATCTACTTCGCGGCTTACGTCATCGTCGGTGTCGACGAGGAGCTCCGTCACAACGAGCTGTCCACCCTCGAAGCCGAGATGCAGGTCGAGAAGAAGGCTGTCGCAGATCAGCGCGACGCCGATCTCGAGGCACGCGCACAGAAGCTCGAAGCCGATATCGCCGAGCTCGAGGCAGAGGGCGCCAAGTCCGATGTCCGCCGCAAGGTCAAGGACGGCGGCGAGCGCGAAATGCGTCAGCTCCGTGACCGCGCGCAGCGTGAGCTGGATCGTCTCGACGAGATCTGGAGCACCTTCACCAAGCTGAGCGTCAAGCAGCTCATCATCGACGAGCTGCTGTACCGCGAGCTGGTCGACCGTTACGGCGAGTACTTCACGGGTGCGATGGGCGCAGAGTCCATCCAGATCCTGATGCAGAACTTCGACCTCGACGCCGAGGCAGAGTCTCTTCGCGAGACCATCCGCAGCGGCAAGGGCCAGAAGAAGCTCCGTGCTCTCAAGCGCCTCAAGGTGGTTGCGGCTTTCCAGACCAACGGCAACTCGCCGATGGGCATGGTCCTCAACGCTGTTCCGGTGATCCCGCCGGAGCTTCGCCCGATGGTTCAGCTCGACGGTGGACGTTTCGCGACGTCCGACCTCAACGATCTGTACCGCCGCGTCATCAACCGCAACAACCGCCTCAAGCGACTGATCGACCTCGGTGCTCCCGAGATCATCGTCAACAACGAGAAGCGGATGCTGCAGGAGTCTGTCGACGCCCTGTTCGACAACGGTCGTCGTGGACGTCCGGTCACCGGACCGGGTAACCGCCCGCTGAAGTCCCTGAGCGATCTGCTCAAGGGCAAGCAGGGTCGTTTCCGTCAGAACCTCCTCGGAAAGCGCGTCGACTACTCGGGTCGTTCCGTGATCGTCGTCGGTCCTCAGCTCAAGCTGCACCAGTGTGGTCTGCCGAAGCTGATGGCTCTCGAGCTGTTCAAGCCGTTCGTGATGAAGCGTCTGGTGGATCTGAACCACGCGCAGAACATCAAGTCGGCCAAGCGCATGGTCGAGCGCAAGCGCGTCCAGGTGTGGGATGTCCTCGAAGAGGTCATCGCCGAGCACCCCGTGCTGCTCAACCGTGCACCTACGCTGCACCGTCTGGGTATCCAGGCATTCGAGCCGCAGCTCGTCGAGGGCAAGGCCATTCAGCTCCACCCGCTGGTGTGTGAGGCCTTCAACGCCGACTTCGACGGTGACCAGATGGCTGTTCACCTTCCGCTGTCGGCAGAGGCTCAGGCCGAGGCACGCATTCTGATGCTGTCCTCGAACAACATCCTCTCGCCCGCTTCGGGTCGCCCGCTCGCTATGCCGCGTCTTGACATGGTGACCGGTCTGTTCCACCTGACGCGTCTCGACGACGGTGTCGTCGGTGAGCTCGCTGCAGCTACGTCCGAGGGTCCGGAGCAGGGCGTGTACTCCAGCCCCGCCGAGGCTCAGATGGCCGTGGATCGTGGCGCGCTGACGGTTCAGTCGCAGATCAAGGTGCGTCTGACCAACCAGCGTCCGCCGCGCGATCGCGAAGCGGAACTGTTCCCCGAGGGCTGGAACTACGGCGACGGCTGGACCGCTGTCACCACTTTGGGTCGCGTGCTCTTCAACGAGCTGCTTCCGGCGGACTACCCGTTCGTCAACGAGCAGATGCCGAAGAAGCGTCAGGCAACGATCATCAACGATCTTGCCGAGCGTTACCCGATGATCGTGGTCGCTCAGACCGTCGACAAGCTCAAGGATGTCGGCTTCCACTGGGCAACGCGTTCCGGTGTCACGATCTCCATCTCGGACGTTCTGGTTCCGCCGGAGAAGCCTGCCATCATCGAGGACTTCGAGGCTCAGGCCGACAAGATCGAGAAGCAGTACCAGCGTGGTGCTTTGGACAAGAAGGAGCGCAACAGCGCTCTGGTCACCATTTGGCAGGAAGCGACCGAAAAGGTCGGCAAGGCCATGGAGGCTCACTTCCCCGACAACAACCCGATCCCGATGATCGTGAAGTCCGGCGCGGCCGGCAACATGACTCAGGTTCGTTCGCTTGCCGGTATGAAGGGCCTGGTGACAAACCCGAAGGGTGAGTTCATCCCGCGTCCGATCAAGTCTTCCTTCAAGGAAGGCCTGACCGTTCTCGAGTACTTCATCAACACGCACGGTGCTCGTAAGGGTCTGGCCGATACCGCTCTGCGTACCGCCGACTCGGGTTACCTGACCCGTCGTCTGGTGGACGTGTCGCAGGACGTCATCGTTCGCGAGACCGACTGTGGCACCGAGCGCGGCATCGTCACCACGATCTCGGAGAAGCAGGCCAACGGCTCGATCATCCGCGATGCTCACGTGGAGACCAGCACGTACGCCCGCACGTTGGCTGCTGACGCAGTCGACGAGAACGGCAAGGTCATCGTCGAGCGCGGACACGATCTCGGTGACCCCGCGATCGACGCCCTGCTCGAGGCCGGTATTACGCAGGTCAAGGTCCGTTCGGTCCTGACTTGCACCACCGGCACCGGCGTTTGCGCCACTTGCTACGGCCGCTCCATGGCCACCGGCAAGCTGGTCGACATCGGTGAGGCTGTCGGTATTGTCGCCGCACAGTCGATCGGTGAGCCCGGTACCCAGCTGACCATGCGTACCTTCCACCAGGGTGGTGTGGCCGGCGCCGACATCACCGGTGGTCTGCCGCGTGTCCAGGAACTGTTCGAGGCACGTGTGCCGAAGGGCAAGGCTCCTATCGCGGACGTCACCGGTCGGGTGCAGCTCGAAGACGGCGATCGTTTCTACAAGATCACGATCGTGCCGGACGACGGCGGCGAAGAGGTTGTCTACGACAAGCTCTCCAAGCGTCAGCGTCTGCGTAGCTTCAAGCACAGCGACGGCGAAGACCGCCTTCTGGCAGACGGTGACCACGTCGAGGTCGGACAGCAGCTCATGGAAGGTGCTGCCGATCCCCACGAGGTCCTGCGAGTCATGGGTCCGCGTCAGGTTCAGATCCACTTGGTCAACGAGGTCCAGGAGGTGTACCGGAGCCAGGGTGTGTCGATCCACGACAAGCACATCGAGGTCATCGTGCGCCAGATGCTTCGTCGCGTGACGATCATCGATTCCGGTGCCACCGAGTTCCTTCCCGGTTCGCTCACCGAGCGCGCCGAGTTCGAATCGGCCAACCGCCGCGTTGTCGCTGAGGGCCGCGAGCCCGCAGCAGGCCGTCCGGTGCTCATGGGTATCACGAAGGCGTCGCTCGCGACGGATTCGTGGCTGTCCGCGGCATCGTTCCAGGAGACCACTCGTGTCTTGACCGACGCTGCAATCAACTGCCGCTCGGACAAGCTGATCGGTCTGAAGGAAAATGTCATCATCGGCAAGCTGATCCCTGCCGGTACCGGTATCAACCGTTACCGCAACATCCAGGTTCAGCCCACCGAAGAGGCCCGCGCCGCTGCGTACGCAGTGCCCGCGTACGACGACCAGTACTACAGCCCGGACGGCTTCGGCCAGAACACCGGTGCTGCAGTTCCGCTGGACGACTACGGCTTCAGCAACGACTACCGCTAGCGGTTAGTTCGTGAGAAATCCCCCGCCTCTGATGAGGCGGGGGATTTTTCGTTTCAGGAGTTACTGCCGCTGAGGTCGGGGATGACGATCTCCTGGACGGCCCACTTGTTGCCGTCGGGGTCGGCGAAGTAGATGAATCGTCCCCAAGCCTGGTCGTCGATCGGGCTGATATAGATCCCGCGGCCCTTGAACTCGCGCTCGGCCTCTTCGATGTCCTTGACTACCACCTGCATGCCGACGACCGAACCGGGCTCGGCGTCGGTGATTCCCTTGCCGATGCAGATGGAGCAGGCGGAACCGGGTGGGGTCAGCTGGACGAACCGCAGGTTCTCGTTGACGGTGTGATCGTGGTCGGCGTTGAAGCCGAGTCGGACGTAGAAGTCCTTGGCGCGGTCGATGTCGGTGACGGGAATGGCGACCAGTTCGAGCTTGATGTCCATGACGTGCCCTTCATGTGATGGTGAATTCCGGCGACAGGTCCAGTGTTGCGGGTATTGCGGTCAGAAACGGTCCTCGATTGCGAATCGGATGAAACTTTCCGAATTCCTTGTTGCTTCGAGAGTGCTTCTTTCACTGCTCGACCGATCCCGAACCCGGAGCGGATACCCCGACTCCGCCGCTCTGACTCATACCCTCGAGCGAGCCGAAGGTGCCGACGCTCTCGGCTACCACCGGTTCTGGGTCGCCGAGCATCACGCGGTTCCGGGTATCGCGAGTGGGTCGCCGGCTGTGCTTCTTGCAGCCATTGGCGCTCACACGCGCGACATTCGACTGGGCAGCGGCGGAGTCATGCTGCCGAATCATCAACCGTTGGTTGTCGCCGAACAGTTCCTGATGTTGGATGCCCTGTATCCGGGTCGGATCGATCTGGGTCTCGGCCGGTCATTGGGCTTCACGGAACCGGTTCGCCGGGCGCTCCGACGGAGCAAGGACGCGCCGGACACGTTTGCCGCTGATGTCGAGGAGCTGCGACGCTATCTGGACGGAACTGCCGTCGTCTCGGCTCGTCCGGCGTGGCGCGGCGGGGTGCCGATCTTTGTGCTTGCCACGCGCACCGGGTTGAAAGTGGCAGCGCAGCTGGGGCTTCCGGTGGTCGTGGGTGGGCCAATGCTCGAGATCGGTGGTACCAACAGGGTGGAGGCGCTGGACCAGTATCGCCGGACTTTCCAGCCCAGCGACGCGCACCCCGATCCTTATGTCGTGGTCTCGCTCGAAGTCATGGTTGCCGATACCACCGAGGCGGCCCGTGAGCTGTTGATCCCGGAGGCGTACGCGCTCGCGGAATCGTCACGGACAGGGGAGTTTCCGCCGCTCGTGTCGGCGGAACAGATCAGGGGCGCAGCGCTCAACGATCGAACCACCAGGCGTATCGACTCGTTCGTGGCTTCGGCTATGTACGGGACCGCAATCGAGGTGAAGCAGCACTCGAGTGATCTGGCCGAGCGGACGGGCGCGGACGAGTTGCTGGCGTCGACATCGACATACGACCGCGCCGCCCTGGAACACTCGGATCACGTACTGCGCGAGGTGATCTAGCGGGGAACGTGGAACTCCAGCAGCGTGGCCGCAGCGTCGTCGAGTTCTGACCACGGGACGGGCACGGACAACACGGCGATTGCCGAAGTCGGAAACTTGTCTCGAATCCGTTGGGCTGCTTCGGAATTCTCGTTCGATGCCAGATCCAGTGCAGTCCAGGGAATTCCCGGTTCATGGCCGATGACCAGGAGCGTGCTGACATTGGCGGACGTGGTCCGGATTGCGTTGATGACGTCGGCCTGGGATCCGCCGTAGATCGACTTGTCGAAGCCTGTCGGGGCGTCGACGGCGGTCGCGGCCAGGGTGTCGACGGTGCGCCGCGACGTCGAGCACAATACGGCGTCGATGGGTGGGACGTTCTCGCGGATCCATTCGCCGCCGAGGCGGGCTTCGCGCAGTCCCCGTTCGGCGAGTGGCCGCTCGTGATCGCGAATGCCTTCGGGATAGCTGGACTTTCCGTGTCTCATGAGAACGAGGGTGCGGTGGTCTGCCATGCGTTCACGTTATCCGCTTTGTCGCTACCAGTGACGGTTACTCTGGATGGTCAGGACCTTGAAGGAGGCTTCCATGGCAGGCAAGAAGCTCGATCGCACGCATGCTCGAACGGCTCTCGAGGTGGTACGGGAAAGCCCTACCATTGCACTCATCACTGTGGCGCCGGCTGTAGTCGTCTTCGGTGTCGTGTGGTGGCTCTTCGGTTTCTGGGCCGCGATCCTTCTCGCTCTGGTGTTCGGCGTTGCGGCAGTAGCTACTCGCAAGCTGCGTTAGAGCGCACTCACCTGTGCAACGGCGCGCAGTGCATCGCCCACCAGGAACCAGACGGTGAGGCGCGAACCTTCGACGTGGCTCCGTAGGACCACGTCGTCGCCGGCGACAAGGGGTGAGAGGTATTCGATCACCGCCCGGTGAGGCGTGCTGCGCAGTGCAGTTCGGGTACTGATCACCTCTTCGACGGCTTGCCAGTAAACGGCGTTGTTGACGTGATCGAACGGGTCGATATCAGTCACACGCAGGGTGAACGGAGTGTCGATGACGCCCGGTGCTTCGACGTCCGGTGCGTTGTCGGCGATCACACGTTTCCATTTGAGGCGATGTTCGTCGGTGGATTCCTCGAGTGGTTTCATGAAGTCGTCACTCATCCGGGTGGGCATACCGGACTCTGCACTGATGTGGATCCAGAACCCTTCCGTCTCGATCAGCGCACCGTTGCTGCCGTCGAAGCGGACACGCATGTTCGCCCACCTCGTCGAGAATGCGGAGCACCACCGGGTCATGGTCAGATATTCGGGCCAGATCGCCGGACGGATGACGTCGATGACGGTTCGACGCACGATCCAGAACGGGTGAGTGTCGACGGCCTCGATGGCCTCGATGTTGTCGGTGGCGATGTCTTGCAGGTATCGGGCGACGCCGTCCAACCGGAGCGCTTTGGCCGCGTTGATGTCGCCGGTGCGCACCGGGCGTGTTTTCACGAAAATCGGTCCGCGATCGGGCTGCGGCGCGAGTGTGAGGTCTGAGTTCACGAAAGTGATTCCTGTTCGCCGAGGGGTTGCTTGAATTCTGCCAGGTGGTCGGTCGACGCAGAGATTCGAGCATCGGTGCCGATTTCTTGCGACAATAAGATTCTCTCCTCGCGCTTCGACTACGCACCTTCTGGTGTGGACGGGACTGTCATGACTCGAGCGGCGAGCACAACCTCTGTTACTGCGGTACGCACGACTACAGCACCCACGACGACGGCATCGGAATGTGGCTATTTCGACGCTACGTCTCGGTGCTGGTTCCTTGTTGCAACACCAGCGTCGCATCCGCGATTATGGCGCGAGTATCTAGACGGTGCGCGGGAGAACTATCGACATCACGGAGTCGAGAGTGTCGTCGAATACGACGACATAGTGGACGGGCTCTCGACAACGCTGTTCTTCGTGGCTCTCGACGACGTGGGACGTGTTGTCGGCGGCGTGCGCGTGCAGGGGCCGTACATGTGCGCGGACCAGGCACACGCTGTCCAGGAATGGACCGACCACCCCGGTATCGCACAGGTTTACGCCATGATCGACGGGCGTATCCCAAGTGGTGTGATCGAACTCAAGACTGCCTGGTGCGGGGCGCAAGCGGAGAGACGTGGTGAGCTGACGTCGGCATTGTCGCGCATCGCACCGCACGCGCTGTCGCTGCTCGGAGTCAGGTTCGCATTCGCGACGGCCGCGGGGTACGTACTCGACCGTTGGGCTACCTGTGGCGGCGTCATGGAGGATTCGATTCCCGGGGTTCCGTATCCGGACGAGCGGTATCTGACCCGCATGATGTGGTGGGACAAGCACACCTACGTGGACAAGACGCACCATACTCAGTTGCCGGCACTCCTGGCGGAGGCAGCCCAACTCGAGGGGGCGCAAGTGCCGTCTGACAGCTTCGCGGAAGATGGACTCGGCGATGGTGTCGGCCGGGAATGAGGCGCTCTGGCGAGCGAGAGTGTTCGACGAGCGAGTCGCCGCCGACGCTGCCTCGTTGGAAGAGGTGAGGCGACAACCGGATACGTTGGCACTCGACCATCGGGCTCGGTTCCGCGACGAGTTGTCGGGACTTCGCGACCTTCCTGATCGCCGGGTTGTCGACGAACCTTGTCGATGGGTGTACTACCCGTGGCGGCGCGAGCTGGTGGGAATTGTTGGTCCGCAATCATTTTCACTTCTCCGGTTGGACCGGAACCGGAACAAGATCACCCGTGACGAACAGGCGCGACTGAGACGGTTGCGTGTAGGAATCGTCGGGTTGAGTGTCGGGAATGTCATCGCGCAGGCTCTGGCGCTCGAAGGGTTGTGCGGCGAGCTGAGATTGGCAGATTTCGACAGTATCGACCTCTCGAACCTGAACCGAATCCCGGTGGGAATCACTGACGTGGGTGTCAACAAGGCGGTGGTCGCAGCGCGGCGTGTTGCCGAACTCGACCCGTATCTTGCTGTGTCGGTGTTTACGGCCGGGGTGACGGACGCGAGCGTCGAGAAGATTGTCGACGGTCTGGATCTGGTTGTCGAGGAATGTGATTCGCTCGACGCCAAGATGTCGATACGACGGGTGGCGCGTGGTCGTGGAATCCCGGTGATCATGGAGACAACCGATCGTGGGCTGCTGGACATCGAGCGTTTTGATCTCGAGCCGCAGCGGCCGTTGTTTCACGGGCTTCTCGGGAATGTCGACACAGGAACCTTGGCCGGACTAACGGCCCAGGAGAAGATCCCCCATGCGTTGGCGCTCTTGTCGGCCGCAGAACTGTCGGCGAAAATGGCTGCGTCACTGGTCGAAGTCGGGTCGACACTGTCGACGTGGCCGCAGCTCGGAAGTGAATGCTTCGCGGGGGCATCCGCCGTGGCGACCGCAGTGCGCCGGTTCGGTTTGGGGGAGTCGCTGCCGTCCGGCCGGATCCGGATCGACTCGGGTGCCCGGCTGAATTGCCTGCATGATCCGCTGGTTGACGAGGATGGCTCGCAGAGCGATGTTCCTGAAACGAGTGTGGCGGCTGGCGCGGCACCGACGATGCCGGGCGACGGCGTCGAGGCTGTTCTCGAGGCGATCAGGTGGGCGCCGTCGGGCGGAAATGCCCAACCCTGGGCCGTCGAGGTCGATGGGCCGGTGATCCACGTCCATGCGGATCGTGATCGAACGTCGTTGATGGATGTAGAGGGCCGCGCAACCCATGTGGCGATCGGTGCTGCCGTCTACAACGCGAAGGTCGCAGCAGCGGCACACGGAATTCTTGGTGACACCGTTCTTCTTCCCGATCCGGATTCGGTAGATCTGGTGGCAAGTGTCAAGCTCGGAGAAACGATGAATCAGCTTCTGGCGCAGCGCTACCCGGCGATGATGGAGCGAAGTACCAATCGAGGGGTAGGGGTGCAAGCACCGATCGGCCGTGAGCTCGAGGATGCACTGCGGGGCGCCGCGCGCGATGAAGGTGGTCACCTTCATCTGTACACGGACCCGCGTGATCTTGGTGCGTTCGGGGACGTCGTGGGTGCCGCTGACCGTATCCGATACCTGACGCCGATGCTGCACGAGCAGATGATCGGCGAATTGCGTTGGCCGGGATCGGAAACAGCGAATACAGGGATCGATATCCGCACACTGGGGCTCGCCGACAGCGAGGTGGCATTCCTCGACGTCGTCAGGCGTAGTGACGTGGTGACCCGGCTGGCGCGATGGGGCGCGGGAGAAGTATTGGGGATCAGTGCTCGTGACCGCATCACGTCGAGTTCGGCATTTGGTGTGGTGACTGTGGACGGTTCCTGTCTCGACGACTATGTTCGCGGCGGTTCGGCTGCCGAAGCGGTGTGGGTGTGCGCACAGGAGCACGGATTGGGTGTGCAACCCATGTCACCAGTGTTCCTGTACGCCCGCGACGGTAACGACTGCGCGCGATTGTCCGACCCGTTTGCCAGCGAACTCGATGCATTGCGCCTGCACATGCGAGTGCTACTCGATCTCGGTAGCGAGGAGTCCATTGCCTTGGTGCTGCGCCTGAGTCATTGTCCACCGGAAACAGTGCGCAGTGCGCGACTGCCCGCGAACAGTATTCGACGCTGAGGCACCGTAGAGAAAGTTGCAGGAGAAATCATGGACGGACGTAGCCTCGAACAGTTGGTGACCGACGTTGCCGGTCGACTGATGCCGGCCGACTCGACGACGTCGGTCGCAGCGGCCACCGAGGTCCTTCGCGACCTGGTCGAGTACTTCGGCGTCGACGTCAGCTTCCTGCGGCGCAACGATCACACGATCGGGGCGACGGTGCTGGTGGCGGAATGGCCGCAGCGCCAGGATGTTCCCGACCCCGATCCCTTGGGAGTGGTGTATTTCCGGGACGCGGACCCGGTTTTTGCGGCCGCCGAGAATGCGCGCGAAGCAGTGATCATCCGTCCCGAACCGAGCGGGTATCAAGACAGGATCCGAAGCGGCGCAGGTGTCGTCGAGACGTCGATGGCCGCCGTGCCGTTGCTGTCCGGTCCCGTCACCACGGGGGTCCTGGGATTCATCAAGTTCGGTGACCGGGAGTGGTCAACTCGAGAAATCAATGCACTCAACGCTATTGCCACTCTGTTTGCCCAATTGCAGGCGAGGGTGGCTGCGGAGGGGCGTCTGCGCTACCTGGCGGATCACGACGAGCTGACCGGACTGTCCAATCGGAGGATGCTTCTCGGTGAACTCGAACGACGTCTGCAGCCGGGGGAGTCCGGGCCCGTTGCACTTCTGTTCCTGGACGTCGACCGGCTGAAGGTGGTCAACGATCTACTGGGACACAATGCGGGCGATGCGTTCATTCACGAACTCGGAAACCGCCTCGAAGGCAGATTTCCGGATGACGTCGTGGTCCGGCTCGGCGGTGACGAGTTTGTCATTGTCATGTCGGAACCGATGGACGCGAATGAGGCCGAAGTGGTTGCGCGCGAAGCACAGTTGGTTGCGTCCACGCCGATCTCGCTGGGGACCGAAGAGGTGGGCAGAAGCGTGAGTATCGGTATCGCGGTGGCAAAACCGGGAGAGTGCAGCGTGGGCGAATTGCTCAGGTGCGCCGACGAGGCCGTGCTTACCGCAAAATCCGACGGAGGAAATGCGGTAGTGGTGTGCAGCGACGAGATGCGGGCAGCCAACGACGATCATGCGGAGATGGAGATGCACCTGCGCGCGGCAATTCGCGACGGCCAGTTGGAGGTGTACTACCAACCTGTTGTCGACCTGGAATCGGGTGCGATATCGGGTGTCGAAGCGCTGGTGCGGTGGAACCACCCGGTACGTGGTGTGCTTCAACCGGATTCGTTCATCGACATTGCCGAGGCTGCCAACCTTTCAGGGGAACTCGGCCGGCAGGTTCTCCGCGAGGCCTGCCGTCAACTTGCGCAGTGGAATGCGATGATTTCAGGGACACCACTGTTCATGTGCGTGAATGTATCACCGGCGCAGTTGATTACCAGTGACTTTGTGGATTCCGTTGCAATCGAGTTGGAAACGCATGGCCTCTTGGGTAGCAGCTTGTGTATTGAAATCACGGAGAGGGCGGTGATGCACGATCTGGCTCACGTGTTGGTGACATTGCGTGGACTGGAGGAACTCGGCGTTCGCATCGCTCTCGATGATTTCGGAACCGGGTACAGTTCTTTGGCTCAGTTGAAGGTGTTGCCGGTCGACACGGTCAAGATCGATCGGGGATTCGTTCATGAACTGGGAATCGATCACGACGATCTGGCGATAGTCCACTCGATTGTCGGACTTGCAGATTCCTTCGGGCTGGACGTGGTCGCCGAAGGCGTCGACTCCGGTCGGGCGGCGCAAATACTGCTCGATCTCGGATGCCGGTATGCGCAAGGATTTCTCTTCAGCCCACCGGTGAAATCCGACCGTATCGCGGCGATGCTGCGGGCCGGGCGCAGGTCGTCGCCGCCCCTACGAGTTACAACTCTGACGCCTTCACACCCGTAGTCCGACATCGACTATTGCGCGTGCGACGGCGGATACCGAAGCGTTGCACAACTGTGCGTGAGCTTGGATCAGCGCGTACGCCTCGTCGATTCCGGTGCGCCGCGCATCGGCAGTGATGCCTTTGGCTTGTTCGAGAATGATGCGCACTTTCAACGATTCCTGTAGCTGAGAACGAATCTGCTGCAGTTGATGGCGTTTCGACGCGTTGACGCAGTACCCCGTTGCCATGTTCGCTACCAGGTACGTGAAGACGATGTCGTCGGCGGACCACGTTCGTGGCTCGTGCGCGTAGAGACTTACAACGCCGATCGTTTCGCCGTTGATCGACATCGGGACACTCGCAGTAGCTGCGATGTTCAACCGTCTGGCGTTCTCGGCAAATTCAGGCCAGAGATCGTGCCGTTGACGGATATCGGTGACAGCGATCCTCTCGCCCTTCTCGTACGCCGTCCGTCCGGGGCCGGATTGAAGACCTTCCTGGCATCGTTCGATATCGGCAGCGGAATCGGCAATCGACGTGATGCATCTCAGTTCGCCCCCACTGACCAGGCTGATGCTGCCACCCGACACCCCGAGGGCGTCGACGCTGTTTTCCAGCAACTCCGTCATCACGTCGTCCACCACATAGACGGTCGGCAGCAGCTGCACAAAATGTGCAAGAAGATCGGCGAATTCGAGATTCATCGTGGCTACCTACTCGTCAGCGCAGCGAGGACGAGCTGCCGGGAATCAGGGGTAGCTCTGGAGAGGGCCTGCAGCGCTGCCGGGTGTGGAAGGGCAGACTGCCGCCTAGTCGAAAGCTACACCGATCCGGGCCGGTGTGCCATGGAAAGACATCTAGCCATCGACCCGGCAGTGACACCTAGCCATCGACCCGGCGGTGACACCTAGCCATCGACCTGGCAGTGGAGTAACTTTCAATTCAGAGCCGTTCCACCCCTGATTCCTGGTGGCGCGGTGCGTGGAGCTACCCCTGATGCCTGGTGGCTCGTCCGATCTGATGGACGAGTAGGCAGGCCCTCATGAATCACATTCAGCGTCACCTTCACTCTCATTTACCTGACGATTCCGTCGTGCGGCAGATCGCGCGAGTTGTGGAATCCGCGCCCCGCAGCGTAGCCGTTGCCTCGGTGGAAGAACAACTCGACTACGGCCAACTACATTCTCGCGCAAGCGCACTCGCCCAAGCGCTTAGATCTGCCGGGGTGGTTCCTGGTGATCTTGTGGCTCTCTGTGTGCCGCGTTCGACGGACTGTGTCGTCGGTGCGTTGGGGATCCTCTCGGCGGGTGCCGGGTACGTGGCACTCGATCCGCGGCAGCCTGATGCGCGACTTCGGTTTGCCGTCCAGGATAGTTCTGCTCGCGCGTTAGTTGCTTTTCCGGACGTTGCTGCCAGGCTCGATTGGGTCGACCCGATCGTTCCGCCGCGCACTGGGTGCGCACCGGTCGACGGCGAGGCTGTCATTGCCGAGACCTTCAGCACCCGACCGACTGATGCCGCTTACGTCGTCTACACGTCGGGTTCGACCGGTGAGCCGAAAGGCGTTGTTGCCGAGCACGGCGGATTGCTCAACCTGATCGACTGGCACAAACGATCATTCGAGCTGACCTCGAATGATCGATGCACGTTGATCGCGAGTCCGGGTTTCGACGCATCAGTGTGGGAACTGTGGCCGGCTTTGACGGCGGGCGCGTCGTTGCACGTAGTTCCATCGGGATTGGAAAACGATCCGGTGCGGTTGCGTGATTGGCTGGTCTCCGAACGCGTGAGCGTGTGCTTTGTGCCCACCCCCCTCGCAGAATCGTTGATTGCGATGACCTGGCCGGAAAATACCGCACTGCGGATTCTGTTGACAGGAGGCGACGTGTTGTACCACCGTCCGCCGCCTGGCTTGCCGTTCACTCTCGTCAACAATTACGGACTGTCCGAGGCGAGTGTCGTCTCCGTGTCGGGGGTTGTCGATCCGCTCGCCGGTGACACCCCAGCAGACGCGTTGCCCGCACTCGGTCGCGCGATCGACGGTGTCGACCTCGAGGTAGTCGGTGAGGACGGTTCCCCAGTCCGTGCCGGTGAGGTCGGAGAATTGGTGATACGGGGTGTATCGGTAGCCCGCGGATATCTCGGTCTGCCGGAGTTGACCGCGCAGAAGTTCTCACAGCACGGCGACGACCCCGCACAACGCGAGTACCGGACCGGTGATCTGGTTCGGCTCAACAGATTCGGCGATGTCGAGTTCTCCAGCCGACGCGACGATCAGGTGCAGATCCGAGGTAACCGGGTCGAAGTCGGTGAGATCGCCGGGGTACTCGATCGACACCCGGCGGTGCAGGCCAGCGTGGTGATCGTTCGCGGGGATCGGCAGAATCCATCTCTGGCTGCGTTTGTCGTTCGGGATGACAAGACGGCGGACATATCGGGGCTGCAGACGTATCTCTCGGCCCACCTTCCCGATCACATGTTGCCTCGTTCCATCATCGAACTTGACGAGTTCCCCACCACCGCACACGGAAAAATTGATCGCGCGGCGTTGGAGCGCGCGGCGCACTCGACCATCAGTGTCGACCGAGGCTCCTTGATCGCGCCTCGAAACGAGGTCGAGGCAGCGCTCGCCGAGATCGTCGCCATACGACTGGATCTGCCGGCGGTGGGGATCGACGAAAACTTCTTCGTTCTCGGCGGCCATTCGATGTTGGGCGCTCAGTTGATCATTCGGATAGCGGAGATGTACGGCGTCGAAATGACGTTGCTCGAGCTTTTCGACAATCCCACGGTTCGTGACATGGCCGCCAAGGTGGAACAACTGGTCGTGGAGCAGATATCCGGCATGAGCGATCAGGAGCTTCTCGACGCAGGACGGAGTGAATGATGACCACGGCACCGACCAAGGCTCCCAGTCTGATTCGACTACTCGACCCCGAAGTGCTGGCAGATCCCTACCAGCTCTATCAATCCTTGCGCGACGAGGCGCCGGTGATGTGGGATCCGTACCTACACGCGTGGGTGGTGACTCGTTACGCGGATGTCGCCGACGTACTCACCCGGTTCAAGGCTGATCGCACGCCCACCCCGGCAAAGTTGGCTGAGTTGGGGATGGAGCAATTGGCTCCGGTGGCGCAAGTGATGGTGCGTCAGATGCTGTTCCTCGATCCACCGCAACACGGTCGGGTTCGCGGATTGGCGGCTGCGGCCTTCACACCGCGCCGCATTGCGGCCCTGCGCGGTCACATCCAGGAGATCACCGATTCGCTGATCGACGCGGTCATCGACGACGGGGGCATGGAGGTGATGGACACCCTGGCCAACCCGCTGCCCGCTATCGTGACGGCGGAGATGTTGGGAGTGCCCACCGAAGACCATGAACTGCTGAAGAACTGGTCAAGTGACTTTGCCGAGATGCTCGGCAATTTTCAGCACAATCCCGGCCGCGTTGCCGGTGTCCTGCGCAGCGTGGAGCAGATGACGGAGTATTTCCAGGCTGCGGTGCGGAATGAGGCCACGCATCCCACCGACGGTTTGATCGGTGCGCTGTGCGCCGCGGAGATCGACGGAGACAGTCTCAGCGAAGACGAGATAGTGGCCAACGTCGTGGTGACCATGGTCGGCGGACAGGAGACAACCACCAATCTGATCGGCAACGGCTTGCTCACGTTGCTCCGCCACCGCGATCAGTTCGAGGAATTGATCGACGATCCCTCGGGTCTGAGCGCAGCCATCGAGGAACTGCTGCGTTTCGAGAGCCCGAGCCAACACACGGCACGGATTGCTCCGGACGCGGTGGAGATTGCCGGACAACCGATTCCGGCAGGCCAAGCGGTGATCGCCGTGATGGGGTCCGCGAATCGGGACCCCTCGAAGTTCACCGATCCTGGTCGGCTCGACTTGCATCGCGCACCCAACCGTCACCTCGCATTCGGTTGGGCGGGGCACTTCTGCTTCGGTGCGCCGTTGGCCCGGATGGAGGCGCAGGCGGCATTCGGGACGGTGCTGGCCCGGTTGCCAGGACTGGAACTGGAACCGGGACCGATCCGGTGGCGCCCCAATTTGGGATTACGTGGCCTTGCGTCGCTGAACGTGCGGTGGTCGTTATGACCACCCTCGACAACGAGCGCCGGATCGCGGCGCGGAAAGCACTGCTCGAGAATCGATTGCGGGGAGCACAAGCGAATGGCGCATCACCTTCCGTGCCGCGCAGACGGGGGAGTGAGACCGGTGTGCACTACGCGCCGCTGTCGGCCGCACAGTTGCAACTGTGGTACCTCAATCGGTTGGCGCCGAAAGCGCTTGCGTACAACGAACTTGCCATCGTGACCAAAGACGGGGCTTTCGACGTCGAAGCCCTCAGCTGGGCCTTCAACGAATTCATCCGCCGGCATGAAGCGTGGCGCACAACGTTTGCGATGGTGGGCGACGAGCCGCGGCAGGTGATCCATCCGCCGGCGGTGACGGAGCTGCCAGTCTTGGATGTGAGCCACCTACCGTTCGACGAAGCGGTCGGCGTGGCAACAGACCTTGCCGTCGAGCAGACACGTCAGCCGTACGACACGAGCGCGGGTCCACTGATCCGGCCGCAGTTGGTGCGTGTGTCCGACTCATGTCATCGGTTGTACCTCGGACTGCATCACTTGATCTTCGACGGCGTCACGCTGTACCGGATATTTCTTCCGGAGCTGGTGTCGTTGTACAACTCTCGGATCGCAGGCACTTTGCCTGCGCTTCGTGAGTCGCCCGTTCAACACGGCGACTACTCCTCCTGGGAGCGGAAGTGGGTGGAGGGCGATGAGGTGGCGAACAGGATCGAATGCTACCGACGGCACTTCGAGGGGGCGCCGGCCTTGGACCTTTCGCTCGACCGGCCGCGTCCGCCGCGTCAACGGTTTGTCGGGTCTGTTGAGCCGGTTTCGGTTGACGCCGACACGGTGGCGAGATTGCGTTCCTCGGCGGGCCTGCAAGGGGCAACGCTATTCCATGCCTTGGCCGCGGTGTACGGGTACTGGCTCCAGTGTTACACGGGCAGTAGCGATGTCACGTTCGCAACACCGACAGACCTCCGTCAAAGGTCCGAACTCGAGTCGATGGTGGGGTACTGCCTCACTCCGACCGTGTTGCGCGCGAGGCTCAGCGCGGAGTGGACATTTGCCGAGGCCGTCGCCGCCATGCGCACCGAAGTACTGGATGCGCTCGGGCGTGTGGTGCCCTTCGAACGGCTGGTCCGGGGACTGGACGTGCCGCGAGATCCTCGTATGAACCCGCTGTTCCAGTCGGTCCTGGTTCTCGAACCCCCGGCGGTTCCCGTCGACGACGAGTGGTCGATGCAGCTGATGGAGAACGCCGTCGGCTCCGGAGTTGGGCAGGTGAAGTTCGATCTGAGCCTCGAGTTGGACGAGCGCGACGACGGTCGGTTGGTGGGCAGAATCAGCTACAACACAGACCTTTTCGATTCAGGAACGGTCGCGTTGATGGGGCGTCATCTGCACCTGTTGCTGCGCCGGTGCGCGGAAAACCCCACCGCTGTCCTGAGCGAGCTGTCACTCGCGGATCCCGAAGACGTGACTCGGCAGCTGAATCTCAATCCTGCCCCTGCCCCTGCCCCTGCCTCTGCCGAGTCGGGACTGATCGGACAAAGCCCTCCGCGAACGATCCACGAGGCAATCGTGAATCGGGCGATCACGTCGCCGAATGCACCAGCCGTGACGGTGGGTGCGATCTGCTTGACCTACGGCGAGCTGGTGAACCGGGCCCGTTCGATTGCCGGACGTCTTACCCGCGTGGGTATCGGTCCGGGAACTGTTGTGGCGGTGTTGATGCCACGCACGATTGATCTCGTACCGGCGATCCTGGCCGCCTTGATGGTGGGTGCTGCCTATCTGCCGATCGAGCCTAGGCAACCGGTGCGGCGGGCCCGGTTCATGCTCGAGGACGCGCATGCGTCGGTAGTGCTGACTGCCGAATCCTTGGCGGAGGAATTGACGTGGGTCGACTGCCCAGTGGTGACAGTGGACGGCCAGGAGCCCTCTGATCCAAGCACGGAACGGTTGGTCGACGGTCGGTACACGGGGGCAGTTCGGTCTGACGATTTGGCCTACATCATCTACACGTCGGGTTCGACCGGGACACCCAAAGGCGTTCAGGTGGAACACCGCAATGTACTGGATCTGATGTCGGCGTTGCCGGTGGCGCTGGGTCTCGATTCCGGCGACGTTGTGCTTTCGGTGGCCTCATACACGTTCGACATGTCGGTTGGCGACTACTTCGTGACTCTCGGGATCGGGGCCGGTCTTGTGGTCGCTACCACCGAGGAGATGCACGACCCGCGTCGGCTTGCGCACGTGATCGAGCAGTGCGGCGCCACGCGGATGAGCGCAACCCCCACCAGTTGGGCAGCGCTGATCGAATCGGGCTGGGCAGGAAGCCCCGGGTTGATCGCGGGTGCGGTTGGTGAACCGCTACCGCAGTCGGTGGCAATGTCGCTGTCCGGTCTCTGCGCCGGGGTGTGGAACGGGTGGGGCCCAACCGAGACGACAGTGTTTGCCGGCGGCGGATCGGTCTCCCCGGATGAACCGGTGACAGTGGGCCGACCGATGCCGGGAACACGTCTGTACGTCACGGATTCGAGTGGGCGGATCCTTCCGATGGGTGTGCCGGGAGAGATTGTGATCGGCGGACCAGGGGTGTCGAGAGGGTATCTCCACCGCACGGGTGAGACGGCGCAACGGTTCGTACCGGATCCGTGTGTGCCCGGAGAGCGCGCCTACCGCAGCGGTGATCGCGGGCGGTACATCGCCGACGGACGGCTGCGGCACCTCGGGAGACTCGATGGTCAGGTCAAGATCCGCGGGTTCAGGATCGAACTGGGCGAGATCGAAGCGACGCTGAGAGAACATCCGGGCGTGGCAACGGTGTCCGTCGACGTCGGCACCGACCACTGCGGACAACCGCAGTTGCTTGCCTACATCGTCCCGGACGAGAATTACTCCCGGCAGAACCAACCGGATGACGACGCGAATCTGCGCGCGTGGACACGGCAACGACTGCCGGAGTACATGGTGCCGGCCGTGATCGTTCGAGTGCCGGCACTTCCCACCTCGGTAAGTGGGAAACTCGATCGCCGGGCCTTGCGCGACCTGGCCGCACGGGTGCAGCGCGAAGGCGCAGATGAACATCGCAGCGCGGCAATCGCTTCCGAGAGGTCTTCTGCACGGGTGCTCACGCCGACGGAGCAGAAGGTAGCCTCTCTGTGGTCGATGCTGCTCGCCACCGAGGTGTCGGATCTGGATCGGAACTTCTTCGATCTCGGCGGGCATTCTATTCTGGCCGCGAATCTTGTTGCGCAGATCGAATATAGGATGGGTGCGCAGGTGTCGCTGGTCGATTTCCTCGACAAGGGAACTACCGTTGCTGGGCTTGCGCGCCTCGTGGACGGTGCGTCGTCGCCGGCCGAATCCCACGCGCCGGCCGTGACGGATCGGCCGCCCGCCTTCTTCGTGTTTCCCGATCTCCCGAGCGCGATGAGTCTGCGGCATCTGCGGACGCTGTGGGGCGACGAGCAGGGTGTGTATCCGCTGTTGCCGCTTGCCGCGTCGATGCGCCCGGAACGCTCGGATACCGTCGAGCAACTCGTGGAGCCCATGATGTCGGCGATGCGGGCCGTTCAACCGGAAGGGCCGTACGCACTGGCCGGCTTCTCGTTCGGCGGGCTTGTGGCGTACGAGCTTGCGCGACAGTTGGATCGAGACGGGCAGCACGTTGCGTGGCTGGGGATACTCGATACGCCGACGCCGGAAACCGCAGGGCGAGTGATGAAGCGATGGAAGTCGTCGTCGGGACGACTCGAGCGACTGCGCCAGCCCGGCAGGATCAAGCTGGTGACCGAATATGCCCGCAACCTCAGATGGTCGGGCCGGGAGAAACTGATTTCCGCGGGACTCGTTCGGCGTTCGGCGACGGAGGATTTCGATCTTCGGGGTGTCTGGGACATCATGGCGCGCTACGAACAACGCGGGCACAGCGTGCCACTCGAACTATTTGTCACGTCGACGACGGCGTCGGAAGTGCGAACACCGATTCTCGGGTGGGATACCTTCCACGAAGGTCGGGTGCGCACGCACTTTCTGTGCGGAAGCCACGACTCGATTCTCGACAGCCCACAAATCGAAGAACTGGCAGCGATCATGCTGGCAGGTCTTCACGATGCTCTTCACGAGACAAGGGTGGACCTACCGTGATGTGGAATCGAATCGTCGCGTGTGCCTGCGCGGCTGTGCTCATGACGGGTTCGAGTTGTTGTGCGGCGGGTGCGCGAGACGACCTGGCCACTCTGCAGCAGGTCGCGTCCGGAGGTTTTTACGTCGACCCGAATTCGAGTGCGGCGCGCGCGATGGTCGACTACCCGGAAACCGCCTCGACCGTTGCCACGTTGGCCGACACACCGCAGGCATTCTGGCTCAGTGCAACATCTCCGCCGTCAGCGGTTGCCAACCAGGTGGGGCGCTACGTCGACGGCGCGGCGAGTGCGGGTGCTGTTCCGGTGTTGGTCACCTATGCGATTCCCCAGCGCGACTGCGGTTCCTTCTCTGCCGGCGGGTACAGCAACGGCGCGGACTACCGGACCTGGTCGGACAATGTCGCGGCCGGAATCGGTAACCGTGAAGCCGTCGTGATCGTGGAACCGGACGCGCTCACCGACCGATCGTGCCTGTCTTCGGAACAGATCACGGAACGAATGGATCTACTTCGCTATTCGGTGAATGCTCTTTCTGCGGAACCGAATACGGCGGTGTACATCGACGGTGGTCATTCTCGATGGCTGGATGCACCCGAGCTGGCGAGCCGACTGGGATCGGCCGGCGTTGATCGAGCCAGGGGGTTCAGTCTCAATGTCGCCAACTTCCACACGACCGCGGAGCAGGAAGCATACGGCGAGTCCGTATCGGCGCTGACCGGCGGAAAGACCTACGTCGTCGATACGTCACGCAACGGCGCCGGACCACCGCCCGAAGGGCCGCTCAACTGGTGCAATCCGCCGGATCGCGCGCTAGGGTCGGCCCCGACAACACAAACCCAGGCAGCGCACGCGGACGCGTATTTGTGGGTCAAACATCCCGGCGAATCGGATGGCACGTGCAATCGCGGTGAGCCGCCGTCGAGTGTGTGGTGGAATGCGTATGCTGTTGCGATTGTGCAGAATTCGGGACGGCGCAGAAATATTCATACGGCACGCCGTGAAATTGCCCTGGCGTAGGCGCGTCGAACCTGCGGCAGAACAGTCGATTCGGTGTAGGCGCGGGCTCTGGTCCTTCCGCCGTCAGCCAAACGTGTGTGGAGGGCCTGATCGTTGAGCAGCAGTTCCAGTGCCCGGGCGAGTTCGGCGGCATTGCCGGGAGGAACAAGCAGTCCGGATCGATTGTGGTCGATCACGTCCCGTAGCCCGCCGATGTCGGATGCGACAACCGGGGTTCCCGCGCTCATCGCTTCGATGGCAACGAGTCCTTGTGGTTCCGCCCATCTCGAGGGGACGCAGACCACGCGAGCCCTTCGCATGGCGGCCATGACCTGTTGGTGTCCGGCGTTGGTGCGCACGATCACTCGGCGTTCGGAGTCGCCGGTCATCGACGGAGTATCGGGGCGTTGCATTCCGATCACGACCAGTGGAATCGGCGTGGGCATGAGCCGCTGCGCGTCCAGCAGTGTCGTGATTCCCTTGTGCGGGCCGATGGCACCGATGAAGAGGAGGTAGTCGGTGGACGGGAGGAAATCGGCCGTGCCATTCCCCAGCCCTTCGTCACCCAGCCCCTCGTCACCGACATCGTCGGGTACAAACGACGGTATTACGGCTACCCGATCGCGGTCGACTCCCTCCAGACATGATTGCGCCACTGCTGTGCTGATCGGCAGAAAGAGCCCGACACGATCGAGGAGGTGTTGGCTCTCGGCCAGTCCGAGGACAAGTGGCACGGCCTTCGGTGCCCCGTAGAACTCGCTTGCACACCGAAGACACCGCGTGATTCCTGGACCCGGGCATACGGTGTCCAGCGCGTTTGCGGGTACCAGAGTTTTCTTGGCACAGTTCAGTCCGTAGTCGTGGAGAGTGACTACCAGTGCGGTTTGCCGAGGTAAGCGCAATCGCAGGCACGAGTGCAGGATCCATCCGTGGGCGTGCACTACATCGGGTTGTAGCCGATCGACAAGGCGCTGGAGGTGCCTCGTCAGTGCGGGATCGGGTGCGGTGGGATGAAATTGGTGGGTGGGGTCGGAGGTGAACGGTCGCAGGAATCGCGTCCAGCCAGGTAGGTGGTGGACCATGACCAGGCCTTCGAGCGAATGCGAGGCTGTGCCGCCTCGGCTGAGTGTGGCGACTGTGACTTCGGTTCCGTCGCCGGCCAATCCGGTGGCCAGTGCATGCACGGCACGTTCGAGTCCACCGGCCGCCGGTGGGTAGCTGTCGGAGACCACGAGGACCTTCACCGGCGAACCCCCTTCACCGAAGAACCCTCTGCTGTGCGGGCACGATGATGTAACGCCACCGCGCCAACGCCCAGAGTGCGCCGAGGCTCTGCGCTGCGAGCCAGCTGATTCCGACAGCAACAATCCCCATGGAAGGCAACAGGATCCAGGAGAGCGCCAGGCACATCAGCAGCATCGACACGTTGAGCGTCATTGCCTCGCGCAGCCTGCCGACTGCACGCAGAACTGCCACCGCGATGTTGGTAACGGCGTCCGGGATGGCAGAGAAGGTGAGCACGATCAGCAGCATTTTCCCGTGGGCACTGTACGACTCGCCGAATACCCGCAACGCCCAACCACCGCCGATGAGGTAGACGAGGATCAGCGGGCCGAGCAACGCGGCGATGATCCGACTGCAGCGCCGCACGAGAGCCGGGATGTCTTCGGGATCCGTTGCAGTCTCGGCGAACAGCGACATCGCGATGCATGGACTGATCATGAAGAACACCGCGCCGAGCATCCACGTCGCGTAGAAGTAGGCGCCGTCGGATTCGGACAGTCTGGCGAGCACGATGATCGGCAGCACGAATGACGTGACACTCGCAGCCACAGTCACGACGTGTTGCCCCAGAAGTGACGCACTCATATCCCGGACGTCGGAGACGAGGTGTCCGAACAGTGGCCGCATGCTGTGCTCACCGCGAATTCGTCTGCACCAGAAAGTCGAGAACACTACCGATATCACCGCGGACGCGCTCCAGGCCGTCAGAATCTGGTTGTGAGTGCCATTGATGAGCAGCGGAAAGAACAGCAACGGAATGCGTAAGCCGGTGAACAGCATGTTGCGCGCGAGGAGCAGTCCGCTGCGGCGTAGCGCAACTGCCACGCAGTCGGCCAGCGTGCCGAGCGCGAAGAATGTGGCTCCCATCGTGAATGCCGCTGCGGCAACGGCGGTGCTCAGCGACGGGAGGGTGTGCAGAACGTATCCCAAGATGAGAACCACGACTGCGGACCCGGACACCGCAGTCACGATCACGACTGTCACTGCGGCGGTGAGTATTCGCCGCCAGCGATCAACCGTGAGGGTGCGCGGTAGCCACTCGACCATCGCGGTGGCAGCGCCGACGCTGGCGATCAATGCCGTCGCCTGCATGGCGCTGGTGGTGGCCGCCCCGACTCCGATGTCCGCTGTTGATGTCGTGTGAGCAACAACAAGCCAGAACACGTAGCCCATGAGGGAGGTGAGAACGGTGCTCGCCATCATGTAAGAACTGTTGCGCAGCATCGAGTCTTCGGCTATTCGGGTCCGCGCGATCTGGGGGAGAGAGCCGAGTGTCACCTTCATCAGGGCGCCACGGAGAGATAGAGCACGAGGGATGTCGGTCCGACACCGACGGTGTCGGGGGTCTGGGCTATCGCGATGTCGATCGCGACTCGGTACCGGCCGGGCTCGTTCGGTGCGAGGAACGACACCGTTCCGACCTGGGCACTGCGGGCATTTGTGTTGGTGTCGAAGGGCGCGGTCGGTGGTGTCGTGGCAAACCGCGGATCGGTCGGTGAGACGCCACCGATGGTTGCGGACACGTCCGGCGGCAGGGTGGGAAAGAGGAATCCGTAGCTGTACGAAGTCCATTCGATGTCGACCGGAGAACCGGGTGTCACTGCGAGTTGGCCCGCGATGGCAGTGTCGGGGCCGGTGAGAATCGTGTTGACATACCGTTCGGGCTGCGTTGTCTGCATCGCGAGCGCTCCGATCAACGCGCCGACGCACAGGGCCGTCAACGCGAGCGAGACCAGTGCGGTTTTCCCGACTCGGCGCCACGGTACGTCGGGGGCTGCGCGCGATTCAGGTTTCCGCGGAGACTGCCGGATGCGAATGGCCAACAGGGATAACATCACCGCTGATACGGCAAAGAGTGCCAGTGCGATGGTTGACGTGGTCAGTTGAAATCCCAATGGGCCAAGTGCCAGAACGGTTTCGAGCAGGATGATGAGGGTGAACAGGGCTGGAAGAAGTACGCGCAGCGGTTTTTCGAGTCCGTCGAAGCGTGTGTCGGTACTGCCGGGCGTCTTGCCGAGGATCAGCGCCGCGGCCGCCCACGCCGGTATGACGAGGAGTGCGGCCACTGCACACACCCGAAGTTCCACGGGAGCCCGGAGCAGTACCGCGGCGAGAGACACGGCCGCAACCACGGCGGAAACCCTCACTCCGGTAAGGATATCGGAGGTCAGTACCACGTCCAGGACTTGGCGACTCCGAGTGGCAATGTCAGTGCGTTTCATGGCGTTCCTGTCAGATCGGTCAGTTCGGTGCCGACGCTCGCCGAATCGAGTCGGTAGACCCGGAGATGCTCGGTCGACATGATCAGCGACGCCCATGGCGCGTGGTCGAGTCGGTCGAGGTACGACGGCGGTGTCGGCAGGCCGGCCAGGGGATCTCCGCTGCCGTAGTTGTCCCCGTTGAAGGGTGGGGAATCCGCCATTCGGGTATCGACGACAAGGTAGTCGTAGGTTGCCCCGGCCAGGTCGGTAGCGAGCTTCGTATCAGGGTCGGTGTCGGTCTGGGTCAGCTCCCACACCGGAAAGTCGGATGACGGTTCGGAGACGTAGAGTTCGCCGTACGCCGCCAGTGCCAGCGTTGTGTATCGGTCGGTCACGACGCGCACGCGACCTTCTCTCAGTCGAATGTGTTCGGCCACCGTCCGAGCTTCGGCGCTCGCGGATCTGGTGTCGGAGCCCCAGAGAAACGGGCCGGGAAAGCGGTACGGATCGTTGAGGCCGGCGCCGACATTGCCGATCAGCAAGACGATCAGGACGGCGAGCGAGATCAGTTTCCGGAACCGGATCACGATGCGTGGCAACCGATCCTGGAACGCGACGACGAGGGCGCACATCACTGCCACCCCGACGTAACTGAACGCCCACGAGCGCCTGGCCCCCTCTGCGCCCGATGGGGCCAGCACAAACAGAACCGACGGGAAGTAGACGGCCCCGATGGCGATGAATGCGAGGGTTGCGGACGTGACTTTGCCCCGCACGCGCGCGATCACCAACAGGCCCAACGCGAATATCGCTGCGACCGCTGCCGGGGCGGCGGCAGTGAAGGCTCGTTCCCAGAGTGGTTGGACATTGGCGGCGAGCAGTTCGCGGCCACTCGATTGTGACGTGGCAATGCTGCTCAACTGAGTCACCGAGTTGGCGAGATACGGCGAGAGGTAGCTCACGGTCGGTGATGCGACAAAGACAAGCCAGGCGGCTCCGACGGCCGCGGTGCCGCTCAGCAGAACCCACCATGCGTATGGCCTTTGGTGTGCGCGTACAAACCCGAATGCGGTGACAGTGACGGCGATTGCACCCGAGATCAGGAGCAAGGCGATGGTGGTCAGATGGTGGGTCACGACGCATACGGCGCCGCACGTGACCGCGATCGACAGAAAAGCGATTCGACGACGACGATCGTCCGACCGTGCGGCAATCGAGGTCAAAGCCAACGCCCACATGAAGAATGTGATGGCAACACCCTCGTACGCGAATTGAGTGTCGAAATAGATGGCAGACGGATTGAGGGCGTAGATCAGCGCTGCCACGGCACCTGCACGGGCGGAGCGCAGTAGCGACGTTCCAAGGACGTACGCACCGAGAATTGTCATCACGTGGGTGACGACCATCAACACTTCGCCGGCGGACCAGGCCGAAAGTCCGGTCAGCTGAGCGATAGAGGCGGACAGGGCTGACGTACCCGGGAAGTATTCGACTATCGGGATGATCGAATTGGGTGGGAACAGTTGGCCGCTCGACATGACGTCGACGGATTCACGCCAGTGCGCATACTCGTCGTGATACGACGGACCGAAAGGGTTTCGGAGATACTTCGGGACTGCCGTGAAGAGTCCGAGCAACGCTATCGCGCCGATGCGCTGATTGACTGTTGTCCCGAAAGCCGCCAGTTTGGCTGCCAGCGGAATAACCCCGAGCAGCATACCGACCCAGAAGGTTGCGTAGTAGACATTCGGCGGTGAACCGTCGGACGACATCCGGTACGACACACCGATCAGGAGTATTCCGAGTGCAAGGAGGACGCCTGTCGATGTCCACGACCGCAGCGCCGAGCGTGAAGTGTCGGAGAACCGATGCCGCGGAGCCTGTTCGGCATCGACCGGGGCGAGTGCGATCATGATTGCGCCAACCGTTCGATCGCACGCAGGGTGGTCGACCACGACGTGTGGTCGGTGAATCGTCGATGGCGGTCCGGCGGAATCGACATCAAGGTACGACGGAGTGCGTCGACGTTGTCGGGTTCGACCAGATGGGCGCCTTCGTAGGTGCGAGTTGCTTCGACCAGTCCGCCCACCGCGTAGAGCACGACGTGTAGTCCGGAGTGCATTGCGATCTGCAGCGGACCGCTTGCCGACGCGCGCCGATAGGGAAGCACCACTACGTCTGTATCGCGGAAGAATTGGCCTGCCTCGGCGTCGCTGACGTAGCGATTCACGAAGGTAATGCGCCGACGGTGTGGACTGGCGGATATCAGTGCTGCCGGAGTCTGCCAGTTCTCCCAGGTTTCACCCACGATCGTGAGATGAAACTGTGCGGCCTGCTCGGCGCTGAGTTTGTTGAAGGCCACCAGGAGATCGTCGAGCCCTTTGTACGGTCTGATGAGGCCGAAAAAGAGCAGTCGGGTTGGCCCACTGCGGGAATCGTGAGAAGCCGGGGAATCGGCGGGGGAATCGGCGATGTGTGTGTACGGTCCGTGGGGTGCTGTTTCGATGTCGAGCCGGTCGAACGGACGCGAGCCGAATGTTCTGCGCAGTAACTCTAAATCATGGTTGTTGTGGACGAGCGCGCCGTGGGCGAGCGACAGCAGAAGGGGCATACCGCGTCGACAGTACATATCGACGCCCACGACCAAAGCCTCACTGGTGTCCTGAGTCTCGTGAAACTCGACAACCACACGAATGCCGAGTACCCGGGCAAACAACGCGACGAGGATATAGGTGTGGAGTGTCGCGGCAGTCCACCATTGCAGTACAACCAGATTCGGCTTTGTCGAGCGAAGCCGAGCCAGGGCCCCCAATAGGCCGGGGAACCAGTACCAGTCGAGTTCGCCGATGCGAGTGACATTGTTGCCGTAGCGAAGCGCGGTGCCGGTATTCGGTGAGCGACGAGTAGTCGGATACAACCGCCGCGGGATGACCCGGCGTAGCAGGAGCACCGACACATCGTGTTCGCGACTCAGTTCGTTCGCAAGTGTGCAGGTGTAGGCCGACAACCCACTGAGGAAGTGAAAGCCCGGACCCACGAGCACTACCTCGAGTCTGCCTTCCGCGTTCACGCTGCTCACCCCGCAGCCTTCGGCAGATGCAGAACCGTGGGCGGACTGTTGGGTGGATTGTTCGGCGGATCACCCTGTGCTGCTGCGACTACCGAGATCCGGTGCACAATGGGTGCGATGTCCGGTCGGTGCTGCACCCGAATCCGAGTCAGGACGGCAAGGCAGGCAACACCATCTCGCCAGGTGATTTTCTTGCCCTCCGACACCGATCGTCCGTGATACGACACAGGCACCTCGAGAGGTCGGATACCGCACCGCAGTAATCGCGCTGTCATTTCCGTATCGAGGCCGAAACCGCCCTCCGTCAATGTCAGGGAGCGCAGGTGATCGGTCGGGATGAGTTTGAGGCAAGTGTGCATGTCCGTCAGGCAAGCGTCGTACAACACGTTGGCAAACAAGGTTGTTGCGCGGCCTCCGATGGCAAACCGAAATGACGGAAAGCAGGCGTTGACTCCGCGGACCCTCGCGCCGAACACGTGATCGGAGTATCCGGCCAGTACCGGTGCGATCAGCGACGGAATATCGCTCGGCAGATATTCGAGATCTGCGTCGAGGATGACGAGGTGACTTCCGGCGGCGTAGTCCAACCCGGTTCGAATTGCCGCGCCCTTGCCGCGATTGACCGGATGGGTCACTACGACAATGTCTTTCGATGTCCGAGCGTCTGATCGCTGAGCTTCGAGAATTCGTGCGGTGCGATCGGTGCTGCCGTCGTCGACGACTATCAGTTCCATCCGGCACGGATAATGTACGGCGAATACGCGGTCTATCGCTGCCTTCAGCGTGCGTTCCTCGTTGAAGACCGGCATCAGTATCGAGAGGCTGACCAGCGGCTGGCTGTGCGGAAACGAAGGCTGATTCATTGCGGGTGCCACCTGACTCGTCCGTGCGGGGAGGGACGAGCTACCGGGAATCAGGGGCAGCTCCGAATATCGGTGCGGAAGTACCAGGGAACAAGGGCATGCCGACTAATTCGAACTTACTCCTCGGCGACTCTCCACGCTACGGCTCCCCTCGGAGTACATGTCGGTACACCTGGGCTGTTGCGGTGGCCACGCCGGCCCAGTCAGGCAATACCACGTCGTCGCCGGTACCGGCACTCAATTGAAGTGCGATCGCACGGGCTATGGATGTGGCGCCTGCAGTCGGTGGGATCAGGACTGCTCCGGTACCGAGGAATCGCCGAACAATCTCACGATGAGCGGGTATGTCGCTCAGGACGATTCGTGATCCTGCCGCGGCCGACTCGAGTGGGGCGATGCCAAAGGCTTCATGTTCGGACAACGAGACGGACACCTCCGCCGTCCGGAGCCAGCGATGCATGCCAGGAGTGTCCAGCCGTCCCGTGAACCGCACCCGGTTGCCGAGTCCGAGGCGGGCGGAACTGGCGGCCAGTGCATTTCGAGCAGAACCGTCGCCAACGACAACAAGCTGGACGGTGTCGGGCAATTCGACCATGGCCTCGATGATCCGATCCACCCGCTTGTATGGTTCCAATCGCCCGTGAAACAACAGCGTGGCGGTTTCGTCGGGATACGGCGTGGCGGCGCGTACTGCAGCTGCGTCGACGCCGTTGGGAATGACAGTTGTGTAGGTTTCGAGGCCCGGGAAATACGAATGCACCAACTCGAGTTCTGCATCGGAGACACAGACAACGGCGGAGCTCGAGGTGAAGAGCGCTCGGGAGAATTTCCGATAGAGCGAATGCAGCATGCGGGTGGATCGAGTGTGTCCGGTGCCGTGAAAATGTGGGGTGAAGACGACCGGCCGACGGAACCCGGTCAATGCGGCCAACGCGGAGGATGCGTGATAGCTGTGGACGTGGACGATGTCAAAAGTATTGTCGAGGTGCATGGTTCGCACCAAAAGTCGGGGTGAGACTGACATGGCGGTGGTTGTCCAGGCGGGGTAGCGGTGAACAATCGAATCGCGTTTTTGCGGGGTCGCCGGCGTTTCCGCTCGACGGCTACCGGTGAAAACTTCGACATCGATCCCGGTCGAGCTCAGATGTGTGGCCAACTGCGCGACGTGGTCTTCGACTCCGCCGATGGACGGCGGGAATGCCGGTGTCACCAAAGCGACGCGCATCGATCACACCTTCAGTCCCAGTTCGACAATCGCCCGCGCGACGGACAGCACGGTCGCGTTGTGGCTCCGTGCGCGTCGGCGGATGAGTTGGTATGCCGAGTCGATGGTGGTGTTGTGGTCCTTGGAGATGATCCCCTTGGCCTGTTCGACAACGATTCGGGTTTCGAGTGCATGTTGCAGCTGCATGGATTCCCGTTCGCGCTCGTGTAATTCGAGCGACATGAGTATGAACCCCATCGCGACGGTGGTCAGTGCCTGGGCTGCGCTCACATCGTCGTCGTCCCAGATGATCATCTCGTGTGAGAAGACGGTCAGTGTCCCGATCGAGGTTCGGGCGGGGGACGCGGACCCACTCGAGATTCTCGCTTCCCGGTAAAACGGAAGCGCCGCCACGGCTTTGACGCCCAGGTGGCTCGCTTGGGCAGCAAAGGCAGGCCAGGCGTATGCGGCGCTCGGCACATCGGTGATCTGCACGCTGTCGAGTCGGGGTAACCTCCCCGGCCCTATCCGAAACTCTCGTTCGCATCGATCGAATTCGGGTGAGCTGACCGACGTGATGTCCGGTTGATCGGGAAGGGTGACGGTGATGCTTGCCGCTGCGGTATCGAATATGTCGGCGATGTAGCACACGAGTTCGTGAAGTGTTTGTGTTGCCGAGTTACCTTCGCGCGGCGGCGACGCGAAATGGGTCAGGGCACAGAGGTATAGAGCGTCATCATGCATGGGTATCCCACCGTAGGTCGTTACCGGTGCCGTGAATTGTCCCCGCAGAAGTGGAGTCTGCGCAGACGTGGCAGATGTTCCGTATCTTGTTCCAGCGCACAAGGTTCGGACATATTTGAATTCAGATGCTCCGAAATTGAGTTCCGAAGGACGAAACCTGACGTCAGAAACAAACTGAAATCCCGATATGACCCAAGCGTACAGACCGAGGGAATGAATGGGAACCCATGCGACCTAAGGTCGACGGCGAATTTCCTTGCGAGCCTTGCGAAGCGAGTTTCCGTACCTTGCGTCCGGTTCTATCGGCCGAGATGGTCGGACGGCAGGCTAAGGTCGGGAACAGATGATGTCCGATTGCTTTCTCGATGAGGAGTTGCTGTGCGTGCGATGGTTGTTACCGAGTTGTCCGGCCCGCAAGGACTCGACCTCGAGGAGATCCCCGAGCCTGATGCGTCCGGCAAAGTTCTCATCGACGTCAAGGCCAGTGGAGTCTGTTTTCCGGACTTGTTGATCACCTACGGCAAGTATCAGATCCGGCCGGAGCCCCCGTTTGTCCCCGGTGCGGAAATCTCGGGTGTCGTGATCACGGCGCCGGAGGAGTCGGGATTCACTGCGGGCGACCGGGTCCTTGCGGCGACCTATCTCGGGGGATATGCGGAACGAATAGCAGTCGACCCTTCGCAGGTGTTGCGAATCCCGGACGCTTTGGATTTCGACGAAGCCGCGTCTTTGATCATCAATTACCAGACGATGGAGTTTGCGCTGGCTCGTCGCGCCAAGATCGTGGCCGGCGAAACCGTAGTTGTTCTCGGCGCGGCCGGCGGTGTGGGCACCGCGACCATTCAGTTGGCCAAGGCGCACGGTGCTCGGGTAATCGCCGTTGTTCGACGCGCCGGCGTCGAGGAGTTCCTCCGCGAGTTGGGAGCTGACGAGGTGGTGGCACTGGCGCCGGGGTGGGGTGAGCGGGTTCGCGAGCTGACCGGCGGCAAGGGGGCGCAGATAGTGGTGGATCCCGTCGGCGGTGACGCCTTCGACGAGGCGGTCCGCGTTCTGGCCCCTGAAGGCCGCCTTGTCGTGATCGGATTTGCCGGCGGCGGGATTCCCGAGGTGAAGTTGAACCGGGTGCTGTTCCGCAACATCAGCATTGTCGGGGCGGCGTGGGGTGAGTTCACACGTTCTGATCGCGACGCAGTTGCTGAGGTGCATGCATCGCTGGTGCGCCATGTCGAAAACGGGTTGCGTCCCATCGTCAAGGCTCGATACCTTCTGGAGGATGCGGCCTTGGCGCTCACCGATTTAGAAACGGGCAAAGTTCTCGGAAAGGCCATCTTGGTGCAGGAATGAGTTTCCGAGGGTGATGTCGCTCACCGGAAATCGGGTTGCGCGTTAGTTACGTTTGGGCAATAGTTGCATCCGCACTACTATTCGCCAGGTGATCGCCTCGGATTCTGATGACCTGTTCGGAGCACTCGACGAGTTGTTCACTCGCCTGATGAGCGCCGGTGATTCGGAGTCGATCGATGCACTGATCGAGTTGGATCTCTCGTTCAGTCAGGTTCGTGTGCTGTTTGCTCTCGGCCAGTGCGATGCGCCCGTCCCGATCAACGAGGTTGCCGACGAACTTCGGCTCTCGGTGGCGGCGACGGGTCGCAATATCGACCACCTCGTGCAGATGGGGTTGGTCGTGCGGCGTGAGGACGAACGTGACCGGCGCGTCAAACGGGTTTCCCTGTCGGAGGCCGGCGTTAAGGTCACGTCCAATCACATCGAATGCAAGCGTGGACAGCTTCGTGATTTTGCGTCGCGCGTGCCCGCGCCGGAACGGCTTCGACTTGTCGAGGCGCTAGAGCCCATTCTCGCGGGTGACTACCTGCGAGCATCTACCCAGGAGACTTCGCGATGACATCGCCGAACGCGCCGGCACCGGCGTCCGACAAGTTAGACGGTGCGGTACTCAAAATCGCATCCGTGGTGGTGCTCGGTGCCATCATGTCGATTCTCGACGTGACCGTGGTCAGCGTCGCGCTGACTACATTTGCCGAGGAATTCGATACGTCCTACGCCACCGTTGCATGGACGATGACCGCGTACACGCTTGCTCTCGCAACAGTTATCCCGGTGACGGGTTGGGCGGCGGACCGTTTCGGTACCAAACGGCTGTACATGACCGCGCTCGTGCTGTTCGTGCTGGGTTCGGTTGCCTGTGCGATGGCGTGGGACATCACGTCGTTGATCGGTTTCCGAGTTCTGCAGGGTCTTGGCGGCGGCATGTTGATGCCGCTCGGTATGACGATCATGACCAAGGCCGCTGGTCCGGAACGGATCGGTCGTGTCATGGCTGTGCTCGGTATTCCGATGCTGCTCGGCCCCATCGGTGGACCGATCCTCGGTGGTTGGCTGATCGAGGTCGCAAGCTGGCACTGGATCTTCCTGATCAACTTGCCGATCGGTGCCATTGCGTTGGCGGCAGCGTTCAAGATTCTGCCTTCGGACAAGCCCCAGCCTTCGGAGTCGTTCGACTTCCTCGGCATGGTGCTGCTGTCGCCGGGCCTGGCGCTGTTCCTCTTCGGTGTGTCCTCGATCCCCGAGGTCGGGACCGTCGCGTCGGCCAGGGTCTTGGTTTCCGCCGGTATCGGTTTGGTTCTGATCATCGCGTTTGTGTTCCATGCGCTGCGTAAGGATCATCCGCTGATCGACCTGCGCTTGTTCAAGAACCGGCAGTTGTCGGTCGCCGTGATCACGACGTCACTGTTCATCGTGGCGTTCATGGGCGCGGGTCTGTTGTTCCCGAGTTTCTTCATCCAGGTGGGTGGCCACACGACCCTCGAGGCCGGCCTCCTCATGGCTCCGCAGGGGCTTGGCGCAATGTTGACCATGCCGATCGCCGGCCGACTCGTGGACAAGATGGGCGCAGGCAAGATCGTGTTGACGGGTCTGCCGTTGATCCTGATCGGCATGGGTGTCTTTACGCAGGTCGCTTCCGATTCCCCGACCTGGATGCTGATGGCTGCCCTGTTCGTGATGGGTATGGGTATGGGCTGCACGATGATGCCGCTGATGACGGCCGCGATCGTGACGCTGTCCAACGAGCAGATCGCTCGCGGTTCGACACTCATGAATATCGTTCAGCAGACCGCCGGCTCTATCGGTACCGCTGTGATGTCCGTGGTTCTCACCAACCAGTTGCTCAATCGCGATCTGACAAGCAATGAAGTCGGCATGGCGCACCTTCCGCCGCCGGTGGGACCGGATCCGTCGACGGTCGATTCGATTCTGAGTTCTGCCGCCGACGCATTCGGCAACACGTTCCTTGTTGCTACCGTCTTGATTGCTTTGACCTTCATCCCGGCATTCTTCCTGCCGCGTAGCAAGACGACGCGAGTTGTAGCCGAGGGTGATTCAGCGGCGCCGATCATGATGCACTGACACGTATTCTTTTGCGCTGAGGGCGGTAGGCACATGGTGTGCCTACCGCCCTCAGCGCTGTTCAGGGTGCGGGAATAGCCCCAGATGATTGAATGTTAAATTATCTACATGCAGTCGTAGGGATCAACGCCCTGAACAGGAGTAGCCATGCAGTTCGGAATCTTCACAGTCGGTGACGTCACCACAGACCCCACGACAGGGGTCACGCCCACCGAGCACGAGCGCATCAAGGCGATGACCACTATCGCCAAGCATGCCGAAGACGTGGGACTCGACGTCTTCGCAACAGGCGAGCACCACAACAAGCCGTTTGTGCCGTCGTCACCGACCACGATGCTCGGCTACATCGCTGCACAGACCGAGAAGATCACGCTGTCCACGTCAACGACGCTGATCACCACCAACGATCCGGTGAAGATCGCCGAAGACTACGCGATGCTCCAGCATCTCGCGGAGGGTCGCGTCGACCTCATGATGGGGCGTGGCAACACGGCGCCCGTGTACCCGTGGTTCGGCAAGGATATTCGCGCGGGTATTCCGTTGGCCCTCGAGAACTATCAGCTCTTGCGCCGGCTCTGGGACGAGGAAGTGGTGAACTGGCAAGGGGAGTACCGCACTCCGCTGCAAGGTTTCACGTCCACACCACGTCCGCTCGACGGCATCGCACCCTTTGTGTGGCACGGCTCGATTCGCAGTCCTGAGATCGCGGAAATCGCGGCCTATCACGGTGACGGGTTCTTCGCGAACAACATCTTCTGGCCCAAGGAGCACTACATCGAGCTCATCAACCTCTACCGTCAGCGCTACGAGCATTACGGACACGGCACCGCCGATCAGGCGATCGTCGGGCTGGGCGGTCAGGTCTTCATGCGTAAGAACAGTCAGGACGCCGTCAAGGAATTCCGCCCGTACTTCGACAATGCGCCGGTGTACGGTCACGGACCGTCGCTCGAAGAGTTCACCGAGCAGACGCCGCTGACAGTCGGTTCGCCGGAGCAGGTCATCGAGAAGACCCTCGCGTTCGCGGATTTCTTCGGCGACTACCAGCGCCAGCTGTTCCTCATGGATCACGCGGGTCTTCCGCTGAAGACGGTGCTCGAGCAGCTCGATCTTCTCGGCGAGGAAGTTGTACCGGTTCTGCGTCGTGAATTCGCAGCCCGTCGTCCGGCGCATGTCCCGGACAACCCGCCCACCCACGCGTCGATGAAGGCCGCCCGTGACAACAGCGCGGTATCGGCATAGGTCCTAGGCGCCCCGGAGTAACCCGAGGCAGGATGAAGAGATGAGCAACCTCGACATGCACCCCGTAGAGCAGGAATGTGAAGGCAAACCTGACAACAGCGAGATTCAGATCCTCACCCCGCGGGATGTTCCGCTCGGTGGCCCGCGGGCAATGCGGGTGCGGCGCACATTGCCGCAGCGTGATCGTTCGCTGATCGGGGCGTGGTGCTTCGCCGATCACTACGGGCCGGACGACGTCGGCTCGGGGCCCGGCATGCATGTGCCGCCGCATCCACACACCGGTTTGCAGACGGTCAGTTGGTTGTTCACGGGAGAGATCGAGCATCGCGACAGCATCGGCTCTCACGCGATGGTGCGCCCGGGCGAACTTAACTTGATGACGGCCGGTAGCGGGATCGCGCATTCGGAGGTCTCGACGCCGAACACGAAGGTTCTGCACGGCATGCAGCTGTGGGTGGCTCTCCCGGACGCGGCTCGCGATACCGCCCCCGCGTTTGTTCACTATCGACCGGAACCAGTGACCATTGGGGGCGCCAGGCTCAGCGTGTTCCTCGGCTCGTTGGCCGGCGAGAAATCGCCGGTATCCACCTTCACCGAATTGCTCGGTGCCGAGATAGTTCTCGATCCGGGCGCTGACATTGCGCTCGACGTCGATCGTTCGCACGAACACGGTGTGATCGTCGATCAAGGATCGGTAGTGCTGCGTGGCACCACCGTCGGCTGGGCAGAGTTGGGTTATCAAGCACCGGGTTTCGGGAAGCTGACATTACGCAATCCGGGTTCCGAACCAGCTCGGGTCCTGCTGCTCGGCGGCAAGCCGTTGGGCGAGCAGGTCATCATGTGGTGGAACTTCATGGGCCGCACGCACGAAGAGATCGTCGAGTATCGACGCAAGTGGCAGGCCGAACTGGCCTCTGGATTCGACGGCAGCGTCCCTGATCAACGTTTCGGCGTAGTGCCGGGATACGACGGTCCGGCGCTCCCGGCACCCGAGTTGCCGAACAGTACGTTGCGGCCCCGAGGTTAGCCGCGTCTCTTGCTGCTTCCGGCCGCAAGCGTCGTGTCGATCAGGCCTGTTCGATGTCCTGATGGGCCTTGGCGAGCATGATGTAACCGGCGCCGTTGGCGCTGATCCCGGCCTTTTCACCTTCGGAGAGTTCACGTTTGACCTTTGCCGGTACGCCGGCGACCAGTGATCCGGGCGGGATCTGCATCCCCTGCGAGACGACGGCGCCGGCCGCGATCAGTGATCCCGAACCGATGTGCGCGCCGTTGAGCACCACTGCGCCCATGCCGACCAGCACGTCGTCTTCGACGGTGCACCCGTGCAGTACCGCGTTGTGGCCGACCGAGATCCGCTCGCCCAGAACTGCGGGGAACGTCGGGTCTGCATGCACCGTGCAGTTGTCCTGGATGTTGGTGTCCGCGCCGATGGAGATCGATTCGGCGTCGCCGCGAATGACCGCGCCGTACCAGATGCTGGCGCCGGCAGCGATGGTCACTGCGCCGACAACGGTGGCATTGGGTGCGATGAACGCGCTCTCGTCGATCTGCGGGGTGCGTCCGAGAACGGTGGCGATGATCGGGTTGGTCATGGTTCTCCTGTGCGTTGGAATGAACGTGCTCTGACGGTACCTGGACTATTTCGGGGTGGGCTTTCGATTCATGACAACGGTGCCGATGCCCGCCACGACCACAAGTCCGATGGCAACAAGGGTCATGGAGTCGAGTGCCTGTCCGATGATGACCACGCCGGCCAACGCTGCTGCTGCCGGTTCGAGCGCAATGAGGACGGCAAAGACCTTCTTGGCCAAGGATCGCAGCGCCCACATTTCCAGGCTGTACGGGATGACGGACGAGAGGATGGCTACCGCCGCGCCGGCGGCAAGCATTTTCGGATCGAGCAGTTCGGATCCTCCGGAGACCACACCGAACGGCAGGGTGAGGACGGCTGCCACAATCGTGGCACCGGCCAGACCGTCGGCACTCGGAAGTGTTGCGGCGAGGTGTGAACCGGCGATGATGTATCCCGCCCAGGCTGCGGCCGCAACGAGTGCGTAGATCACGCCGACGACGTCGAGTCCCGATTCCCCGTGATCACCTAATCCGAGGAGAAGTACTCCGCCGAAGGCAAGCAGCACCCAGGCAAAGTCGGCCCAGCGCTTCGACAGCACCGCGGCAAGTGTGAGTGGCCCGAGAAATTCGATGGTGACGGCCGTTCCGATGGGCACCGTGTCGAGGGCCATGTAGAAGGCCCCGTTCATGACGGCCAGAGAAACGCCGAGCGCAAATATGCCCTTGCGCTGCCGGTTCGACCACCTGCTCCATCGTGGGCGGACGATGACTCCGAGGATGATCGCGGCGATCGTCAGCCGAAGCGTCGTGGCACCGGCCGGCCCGATCTGCGAGAACAGGGTCGTCGCGAATGCCGCTCCGAACTGGAGCGAAAGTATCGAGGTGAGGACTGCGCCGACCGGCAGTAGCTGACTGCCGGCCTTCATTCTCCGGTGAACTCAGGACTTCGACGCTCGAGCATCGCGGCGACGGCTTCGTGGTGATCGCGAGTGTGATGGGCGATCGACTGCATGGCGGCCGAGAGTTCGAGCAAACTCTCGAGGCTCTGGTGCTGGCCCTCGCGGAGCAGTTTCTTGGTCATGCGGAGCACCTGCGGGGGATTGGCGGCTACTCGCGCTGCCAAAGCGTGCGCTGCGGGAAGCAATTCTTCGGGCTCGGTCACCTGCGAGACCAGACCCCAGTCGAGTGCCTTGGTCGCGTCGATCGGTTCGCCGGTGAACGCCATCTCGGCGGCGCGGGCGTTGCCGATCGCGCGGGGGAGCAGCCAGGCTCCGCCGTCGCCCGGGATGAGTCCCACCTTGACGAAGCTCTCGGCGAAGACCGCCGCCGTCGACCCGATGCGGAGGTCACACATGAGGGAGAGATCGCAGCCCGCTCCGATGGCAGGGCCGTTGACGGCTGCGATGGTCGGCACCTCACACGTGTACAGCGCGAGCGGAATGCGCTGGATGCCGTGCCGGTAGCCCTGGCGGATCTCGCCGGGAGCACCACCGAACATGCCTTCCTTGTCTCGCATGTGTTTGACGTTGCCGCCGGAGGAGAAAGCCGACCCGGCCCCCGTGAGGATGACTGCGCGCACACTCTGATCTCGGTTGACTGCGGTGACCGCGTCTTCGAGGGCCTCGATCATGTCGATCTCGGAGATGGCGTTGCGGGTGTCCGGGCGATTGAGGGTCCACGTGACCACATCGCCGGTTCGCGAGATCAGTACGGCGTCGCTCATGGGTGCTCCTGATAGTCGATGGCAGTTGAGCTCAGTCTCTCATCGCGAGATTTCCAAATAACAATCATTCGTGCTTGATTTTTATGGACCCGGGTGTGATGCTGGTCGCATGGCCGAACTTCAGACGTTCATCGATGACTTGCGGGCCGAAGGCGAGAGCCTCGACGCCCTGGTTGCGGATCTGCCCGAGGAGAAGTGGGCGACAATGACGCCCGCGGAAGGGTGGACCATCGCGCATCAGATCGGGCACCTGCACTGGACGGACAGTGCTGCGATCCTGGCTGTCACCGACCCGGACGGGTTCGCGGAGCAGTTGAAGGCGGCGTTCGTGAATCCGGCGGGATTTGTCGACGACGGTGCTGCCGAGCAGGCAGCCCGCCCGCCCGCAGAGTTGCTCGCCGATTGGCGGGCGGGGCGCATTGCTCTCGTCGAGGCGCTCACCGCTGCCCCGGCCGGCACCAAGTTCCCCTGGTACGGCCCGCCCATGGGCGGTGTCTCCATGGCAACCGCGCGATTGATGGAGACGTGGGCGCACGGGCAGGACGTCGCCGACACACTCGGCGTCGAACGCGCTCCGACGGCGCGCATCAAGAACATCGCTCATCTGGGTGTGCGGACGCGGAACTTTGCGTACTCGGTCAACGAGAAGACGCCGCCCGCCGACGATTTCCGGGTGGAGTTGACGGCGCCGGACGGTTCGCTCTGGACCTGGGGGCCGGAAGATGCGCCGCAGAAGGTGACCGGGCCGGCGTTGGACTTCTGCCTGCTGGTCACCCAGCGCGCCAATCGCGCCGATCTCGATCTGGTTGCCGTTGGCGCCGACGCGGACGAGTGGTTGGGGTTTGCGCAGGCATTTGCCGGACCCAGCGGCGAGGGGCGAGCCGCCATCGGAGCGAGCGGTGAGGGACGAGAAGCGAAGGTGGACAGATGAGTTCGGTACGGATCGGTAATTGCTCCGGGTTCTACGGCGACCGCGTCTCGGCGATGCGCGAGATGCTCGAGGGCGGCGAACTCGACTACCTGACCGGCGACTATCTGGCCGAACTGACGATGCTGATCCTCGGCCGGGACCGGATGAAGGACCCGTCGCTCGGCTACGCGAAGACGTTCCTGCGACAGGTCGAGGACACCCTCGGCCTCGCGCTCGACAAGGGCGTGAAGATCGTTGCGAATGCCGGCGGCCTCAACCCGGCCGGACTGGCGGACGCGCTGCGCGAGGTCAACACCAAGCTGGGGTTGAACGCGAAGATCGCCCACGTCGAGGGTGACGATTTGATCTCTCGGGCAGACGAACTCGGACTCGGCTCCCCGCTGACGGCCAATGCGTACCTCGGCGCCTGGGGCATAGTCGAAGCCTTGTCGGCGGACGTCGATGTCGTGGTCACCGGTCGTGTCACCGATGCGTCGGTGATCGTCGGTCCAGCCGCTCATCACTTCGGTTGGAAGCGAGATGATTTCGATCAATTGGCCGGTGCTGTCGCGGCTGGCCACGTCATCGAGTGCGGAACCCAGGCCACCGGCGGCAACTACGCGTTCTTCACCGAGATTCCCAATCTGGGCCGTCCTGGCTTCCCGATCGCCGAGATCAACGCGGACGGATCCTCGGTCATCACCAAGCATTCCGGAACGGACGGCGAGGTGAGCGTCGGCACGGTGACGGCCCAGCTGTTGTACGAGATCACGGGCGGACGCTACGCAGGCCCGGACGTGACCACCCGTATCGACAACGCGGTGCTCACCCAGGAAGGCCCGGATCGGGTGCTGATCAGCGGAGTCACGGGCGAGGCTCCGCCGCCGCAGTACAAGGTCTCACTCAACACGCTGGCCGGGTTCCGCAACGAGGCCACGTTCATCCTCACGGGTCTCGACATCGAGGCCAAGGCCGATCTGGCGAAGACTCAACTCGAATCCTGGCTGACGAAGAAGCCCGCCGAACTGGTCTGGACTCTCGCTCGCACAGATCACCCGGATTCCGACACCGAGGAAACAGCGAGTGCGTTGCTGCGCTGCGTGGTTCGCGATTCCGACCCCAAGGTGATCGGTCGCCCCTTCTCCGCGGTTGCGGTTGAAATGGCACTCGCCAGTTACCCCGGCTTCTCGCTGACCGCGCCGCCGAGCAACGGACAACCGTACGGAGTGTTCACCCCCGGCTACGTCGACGCGGGATCGGTGCCTCACGTGGCCGTACTGCCAGACGGCACGCGGGTGGACATCGCTCCGTCGACGCTGACGCAGGACCTCGAACCTGTCGACGAACCTGAGCGTCCGGAGCCGTTGCCGCCACAGTCTTCGCTCTCGGTGCCGCTCGGCACGATCGCCGGTGCCCGTAGTGGCGACAAGGGTGGAAACGCCAACGTCGGCGTCTGGGTTCGTACAGACGACCAGTGGAAGTGGTTGGTGCACACTCTGTCCGTCGAGAAACTCAAGGAACTACTGCCCGAGGCGGCGGAGCTTACCGTCACTCGCTACCAGCTTCCGCACCTTCGTGCCGTCAACTTCGTGATCGAGGGAATCCTCGGTCAGGGTGTTGCCTCGCAGGCGCGGTTCGATCCGCAGGCCAAGGGAATTGGTGAATGGCTGCGCTCGCGCCACATCGACATCCCGATTTCGCTACTCCCCACAACTGACGAGAAAGAGGATTCACGGTGACCGTGTGGACCACACCGGAAAGGCTTGCGCTTCGCGAGACCGTACGCGGATTCGTGAACCAGGAGATTCTGCCGCACCTGACGCAGTGGGAGCGTGACGGCGAGATTCCCCGCGAATTGCACCGCAAGGCAGGCGCTCTCGGGCTCCTTGGGGCCAGTGCGCCCGAATCGGCCGGTGGTGAGGGCGGCGACGCCGTCGACTCCATCGTGATCTGTGAGGAGATGCATCAGGCAGGTGCGTCGGGCGGGCTGTTCGCTTCGCTGTTCACCTGCGGCATCGCGGTGCCGCACCTGATTGCGGCCGGCGACGAGGCGCAGATCGAGAAGTGGGTCAAGCCGACTCTGCGCGGCGACAAGATCGGCTCGCTCGCCATCACCGAGCCCGGCGGAGGCAGCGACGTCGGGCACCTGACGACAACGGCCAAGCGCGACGGTGAGCATTACGTCGTAAACGGGGCCAAGACGTTCATCACCTCTGGTGTTCGCGCCGACTTCGTTGTCACCGCCGTCCGCACCGGTGGCCCCGGTGCGGGTGGTGTCTCACTGCTCGTGATCGAGAAGGGCACACCGGGATTCACCGTCTCGCGCAAACTCGAGAAGATGGGCTGGCGCGCGTCGGATACAGCGGAACTGTCCTTTGTCGACGCCCGGGTTCCGGTGGAGAATCTGGTCGGCGCAGAGAACAGCGGCTTCGCGCAGATCGCGCAGGCATTTGTCTCCGAGCGGGTCGCGCTCGCCGCGCAGGCGTATGCCAGTGCAGAGCGTTGCCTGGAGCTGACCCTCGAATGGTGCCGCGCCCGCGAGACTTTCGGTCGCCCCCTGATCAGCCGGCAGGCCGTGCAGAACACCGTCACCGAGATGGCCCGCAAGATCGACGTCGCCAAGGTGTACACGCACTCGGTGATCGAACGGCACATGGCCGGTGACGGCGATCTGATCGCCGAGGTGTGCTTCGCCAAGAACACGGCAGTCGAGACGGGCGAATGGGTTGCGAACCAAGCCGTTCAGCTGTTCGGCGGCCTCGGATACATGCAGGAAAGTGAAGTGGAGAGGCAGTACCGGGACATGCGAATTCTGGGAATCGGTGGCGGAACCACCGAAATCCTCACCGGCCTCGCGGCCAAGCGATTGGGGTATCAGTCATGAGTGTCATCCGGTCAACGCTGGACACCAATTCCGAGGTGTATCAGACCGCAACATCGACCATGAACACCAAGCTCGCCGAGATCGAGGTCGAGCACGCCAAAGCGCTTGCCGGTGGCGGCGAGAAGTACACCGAGCGGCACCACAAGCGGGGAAAGCTCCTGGCACGCGAGCGGATCGAACTCCTGCTCGATCAGGATTCGCCGTTCCTCGAACTGTGTCCCCTCGCTGCGTGGGGGAGTGACTTCCCGGTCGGCGCCAGCACTGTGGTCGGTATCGGCGTTGTCGAAGGTGTCGAATGCCTGATCGTTGCCAACGATCCCACCGTGCGCGGTGGCACCAGCAATCCGTGGACGCTGCGTAAGGGATTCCGCGCCAACGACATCGCCATGCAGAACCGCCTTCCGGTGATCTCCCTCGTAGAGTCCGGTGGAGCAGACCTGCCGACGCAGAAGGAGGTGTTCATCCCGGGCGGGCGTATGTTCCGTGACCTCACACAGCTCTCCGCCGCCGGTATCCCCACCATCGCACTGGTCTTCGGCAACTCGACTGCAGGCGGCGCGTACATCCCCGGCATGTCCGACCACGTCGTGATGATCAAGGAACGCTCCAAGGTGTTCCTCGCAGGCCCGCCGCTGGTCAAGATGGCCACCGGTGAGGAATCCGACGACGAGGCACTCGGCGGCGCCGAAATGCACGCCCGCAAGTCGGGACTGGCCGACTACTTCGCAGCCGACGAGCAGGACGCGATCCGCATCGGGCGCTCGATCGTCAAGCGCCTCAACTGGACCAAGAAGGGGCCGGCGCCTCGTGCCGAAATCATCGAACCACTCGAGGATCCGGAAGAGTTGCTCGGCATCGTTCCGGCCGACCTGAAGATTCCGTTCGATCCGCGTGAGGTCATCGCCCGTATCGTCGACGGTTCCGACTTCGACGAGTTCAAGCCGCTCTACGGTTCCTCCCTCGTGACGGGCTGGGCCGAGCTCAACGGCTACCCGATCGGCATCCTGGCCAACGCACGTGGAGTGCTATTCAGCGAAGAGTCTCAGAAGGCCACGCAGTTCATCCAGCTCGCCAACCGCTCCAACACACCGTTGCTGTTCCTGCACAACACGACTGGCTACATGGTGGGTAAGGAATACGAGGAGGGCGGAATGATCAAGCACGGATCGATGATGATCAATGCGGTAGCCAATTCCAAGGTTCCGCACATCTCGATCTTGCTCGGAGCGTCGTACGGCGCCGGTCACTACGGCATGTGCGGACGGGCATTCGATCCGAGATTCCTCTTTGCCTGGCCCAGTTCCAAGTCCGCCGTCATGGGCGGTGCGCAGCTTGCCGGCGTCATCTCCATCGTGGGACGCGCTGCTGCCGAGGCCCGCGGCCAGGTCTTCGACGAGCAGGCTGATGCCGGCATGCGAGCGATGATCGAGAACCAGATCGAGGCCGAGTCACTTCCGATGTTCTTGTCGGGGCGTCTCTATGACGACGGCGTCATCGATCCCCGAGACACCCGCACCGTGGTGGGAATGTGCCTGTCGGCCATTGCCACCGCCCCGATCGAAGGCACCGAGAACTTCGGCGTCTTCCGTATGTGAGGCACGCCGTGACAATCACTTCAGTACTGGTCGCCAATCGTGGCGAAATCGCCCGCCGTGTCTTCGCAACGTGTCGGAAGAACGGAATCGGCACGGTCGCGGTATTTTCCGACGCAGATGCCGACAGCCCTCACGTCGCCGAAGCCGATGCTTCGGTTCGCCTGCCGGGTAACACGCCTGCCGAGACCTACCTGCGGGGCGAGTTGATCATCGCCGCCGCGAAGGCTTCGGGCGCCGACGCGATTCACCCCGGATACGGATTCCTCTCCGAGAACGCGGAGTTCGCGCGCAGCGTCATCGACGCGGGGCTGACGTGGATCGGCCCACCCGTCGAATCCATCGAGCTCATGGGGTCGAAGGTCGAGTCCAAGAAGATCATGGACGCCGCCGGAGTGCCGGTGCTTTCCGAACTCGATCCCGCTGCGGTGACCGAAGCTCATCTGCCAGTGCTGATCAAGGCGTCGGCGGGCGGCGGCGGACGCGGAATGCGTGTCGTTCGTGAATTGTCGGCGCTGGAAGGCGAACTGGAAGCAGCGCGGCGTGAGGCGCAGTCCGCCTTCGGTGACCCGACTGTCTTCTGTGAGCGCTACCTCGAGACCGGTCGTCACATCGAGGTCCAGGTGATGGCCGACCGCCACGGCGGGGTGTGGGCGGTGGGGGAGCGCGAGTGCTCGATCCAGCGTCGGCATCAGAAGGTGGTCGAAGAGGCACCGTCGCCGCTCGTGCAACGCATCCCCGCCATGCGCGACAAGCTGTTCGACGCCTCGCGGCTCGCAGCCAACGCCATCGGCTACGAGGGTGCGGGAACCGTTGAATTCCTGGCAGACGAAAAGGGTGACTTCTTTTTTCTGGAGATGAACACTCGCCTGCAGGTGGAGCATCCCGTCACCGAGTGCACCACCGGACTCGATCTGGTGGAACTGCAATTGCAGGTCGCTTCAGGTGAAGTGCTTCCGGACGAGCAGCCGGAGATTCGCGGACATTCCATCGAGGTGCGCCTGTACGCCGAGGACCCCGCCAAGAACTGGCAACCGCAGAGCGGAACCGTTCACCACATCGAGTTGCCCGGTGACCCGCAAGAATTCAGTGTTCTGCGTGAGCAGGGCGTTCGCCTCGACTCCGGCGTCGTCGACGGCAGTGTTGTCGGCGTCCACTACGACCCGATGTTGGCCAAGGTCATCTCGTACGCGCCGACGCGGAACGCAGCTGCCCGGCTGCTCGCGTCGACGCTGGCGCGCACCAGGATTCACGGTCTGCGGACCAACCGCGATCTGCTCGTCAATGTCCTGGCTCACCCGGCCTTCATTGCCGGGGATACCGATACGGCGTTCTTCGAGACCCATGACCTCGAGAAGTTGTCAACGCCTCTGGCCGACACCGACGCCGAAAGGCTTTCGGCGCTGGCGGCGGCACTTGCCGATGCCGCGCACAACCGGGCGTCGGCGCGCGTCATCGGCCGCTTGCCCAGCGGGTGGCGCAACCTCCCGTCACAGCCGCAGAGCAAGAGTTACTCCACTGCGTCGGGCGACTACGACGTCCGCTACTCCCTGAGCCGAAGCGGCGTGCTGAGTGCAGAAGGGTTCGACGGCGTGAGCCTGGTATCGGCAACTGCGACCCGGGTAGTGCTCGAGCAGAGCGGAGTTCGGCGTTCGTTCGACGTGGCGGCCTACGGGAGTGAGATTTTTGTCGACTCCTCGCTCGGGCCCGTCGCGTTGACGGCAGCACCGCGCTTCGTCGATCCGTCGGCGGAAGTCGCCGCCGGTTCGTTGCTCGCTCCGATGCCGGGATCAGTTATTCGCCTCGGCGCAGCACTCGGTGACACAGTCACTGCCGGCCAGCCGATTCTGTGGCTAGAGGCCATGAAGATGGAACACACCGTCACCGCGCCGACAGCCGGTGTCCTGGTAGAACTTCCGGTCGCCGTCGGCCAGCAGGTCGAGGTCGGATCGGTACTCGCACGTGTGGAAGAACCCGCTACAGAAGAGGACGCATGATGAGTTTCATCGAAACCGAAGAGCAGAAGGAACTGCGGGCATCCGTTTCCAAACTGGGTGAGCGCTTCAACTATGTCGACTACGTGCTGCCCAAGGCGCGCAAGGGTGAGCCGCTCACCGAATTGTGGAACGAGGCGGGCAAACTCGGGTTCCTGGGCGTCAACCTGCCCGAGGAATACGGCGGCGGCGGTGCCGGCATCTACGAACTCGCGCTGGTGCAGGAGGAATTGGCGGCGCAGGGTGCCGGTCTGCTCCTGGTTGTCGTCTCGCCGGCCATCTGCGGCACCATCATCGGCAAGTACGGCACTGCGGAGCAGAAGCAGCAGTGGCTGCCCAGCCTCGCCGACGGCTCCAAGATCATGGCGTTCGGAATCACCGAGGCCGACGCGGGTTCGAACTCACACCAGATCACGACGACGGCACGCAGGGATGGCGAAGACTGGATCCTGAGCGGCAACAAGATCTACATCTCGGGCGTCGATCAAGCTGACGCAGTGCTCATCGTCGCGCGCACCGAGGACTCCAAGACCGGCAAGCTCAAGCCCGCTCTGTTCATCGTCCCCACGGATTCTCCCGGATTCGTGAAGACACAGATGGAGATGGATATCATCGAGCCGGACCACCAGTTCATCTTGTTCCTCGACGATGTACGGCTGCCGGCCGACGCTCTGGTCGGCGAAGCCGATGCCGCCCTGATGCAGTTGTTCGCCGGTCTCAACCCCGAGCGCATCCTGGGTGCGTCGATGGCCATCGGAATGGGCCGTTACGCCCTGAACGCCGCGGTGAAGTTCGCCAACGAGCGCACGGTGTGGAAGACGCCGATCGGTGCCCACCAAGGTATTTCGCATCCCCTCGCGCAGGTGAAGATCGAACTCGAGCTCGCCAAGCTGATGATGCAGAAGGCCGCGGTCCTCTACGACAGTGGTGACGATTTCGGTGCTGCCGAAGCCGCGAACATGGCGAAGTACGCGGCTGCCGAGGCCAGCATCAAGGCACTCGATCAGGCGATCCAGACGCACGGCGGGGCGGGTCTGACGAAGGAATACGGACTGGCCGCCATGCTCGGCGCGGCTCGTATCGCCCGTGTCGCGCCGGTGAGCCGCGAGATGATCCTCAACTTCGTCTCGCAGCATTCTCTCGGTCTGCCTCGGTCTTACTAGACGGTCTCACTGGAAAGGGCGAAGCATGACGGACGAGGACAAGCCATACGTACGGTACGAAGTATCCGGTGGTGCGGCCACGATCACTCTCGACTCACCACACAACCGCAACGCGATTTCGACGCGGTTGGTCACGGAGTTGCAGGCTGGACTGACGTCGGCGGCCGCTGATCCGGCAGTTCGAGCAGTGGTGCTCACCCACACCGGTGGAACATTCTGTGCGGGAGCCGATCTCAGTGAAGCATCCGGGTCGTCCGTATCTCCGGAGGAGGCAGTCAAAGAGCGTGGGCGGGGGATGCTGACGCTCTTGCGCAGCATTCTCGAGCTGCCCAAGCCCGTGATCGGGCGCATCGACGGTCACGTCCGGGCCGGGGGTATGGGTCTTGTCGGGGCGTGCGACATCGTCGTCGCCGGACCGGCGAGCACCTTCGCGGTGACGGAATCACGATTGGGGTTGGCCGCGTCCATCATCTCGCTCACGGTCCTACCGAGGCTCGGCCAGCGATCTGCGAGCCGGTACCTGCTCACCGGAGAGAAGTTCGGACCGAACGAGGCCCACGCTATCGGGCTGGTGACGGAAGCGTCGCAGGGCACCGCTGAGTCGATCACTGAACTCTTGGTCACATTGCGTCAGTGCTCGCCACAGGGGCTGGCCGAATCGAAATGGCTCACGACCAGGCAGGTCCTGGCCGGATTCGACCGAGACGGCGAGGAGATGATCGCGCAGTCGGCGCGGCTGTTTTCCTCTGACGAGGCTCGTGAGGGCATGATGTCTTTCTTGCAGAAGCGTCCAGCAGCCTGGGCACAACAGAACGCACAGTAGAAGGGATGGCGGCGCGATGACTCGAGAACCCAAGCAGGACCGAAGTCGAGTCACGCGCTCCCACCTGCTCGAAGTGACGGTGGAGTGTCTCGCCGAACTCGGATGGGGTGCAACGACGATGAGTGTCGTCGCGCAGCGGGCCGGGGTATCCCGTGGTGCCATGCAGCACCACTTCCCGACGCGTGAGGACCTGATCACCGCGGCACTCGAGGTGATGTTCGACGCCCGAATGGATCAGGCACGCAAAGAGTCCACCGACCTTCCCGCGGGTGCCGGTCGAACCGAGGCGATCATCTCCCGATTGGTCGAGTACTACACCGGCACTCTGTTCAAGGCAGCACTTCAGGTGTGGACGGCGGCAGCTTCCGACCCGGACTTGCGAGCGCGAGTGTTGCCACTCGAGGAACGGTTCGGGCGCATCGCGCACCGCATGGCCGTCGAGAGTCTTGGCGCCGACGACGCAGATCCGACGACGCACCGTCTGGTGCAGGCGACCCTTGACCTTGCCAGAGGGCTGGGGTTGGCAGATGTCTTGACCGACGACTCGCGTCGACGGTCCGAGGTGGTCAGAACGTGGGCGGCGCAACTCGACTCGACTCTCGTGCGTGTGTCAGCGCCGGTGTCGTGATCGCGCAGCTCTGATCCCGGAAGTACAGTCACCTGCATGCCGCGCCGCAGAGCCCTGTCCTTCAGTACCCCGTTGGTGGTCGCTGCTGCGGTGCTGGTGTCGGTTACCGGCTGTGGGGCCGACGACGGCACAGCGGAACAGTCCACAGGTTCAGCGCCCACCGCCCAGGCAGCAACCGATCCCGGTCCGATGTTCGCAGAATGCGGATCGGTGACGGATGAGGAGGTGGTCGCGGCTTTCGGGCTCGCGTTCACCGATGTCACCAGAAACGGTGTCGGCTGTGAATGGACGGTTGCCGGTTCGTTGGGACCAAGCGTCGCGTTCTCCTGGTACCGCGGCAGCCCGATCGGCCGCGAGCGCGCCGGTTCCGACCTTCTCGGTCGACCTGCCGCCGACATCACGATCGAGGGCCACTCCGGTTTCATCGCGTCGCGAGAAGGCGTTCTGTGCGAGTTGGGTATTTCCTTCGGGGGCGATTTTGTCCATTGGTCGGTGAACTACGGCTCCGCGAACTCCGGGCTTGTCGCCCCGCCTGCCGATCCGTGTGTTGTCGGGAAGAGCCTGATGGAACTCACTGTCTCGAGGGCACAGTGAGTCGCGCCCGGGCGGCGGCGCTTGGCGCGTCGTTGATCCTGCTGACGGGGTGCGGTTCGACAGTGACGGGAACGCCGCTGGCCGAGGGCGGCTATCAGGGCAGTGGCAGCGAGAAGTTCGCCAACATCCTGCAGGAATGTGAAGCGGTGTCCGACCCGCAGATCGCGGCGGCAATCGGCGCCGACGGCGTCGACCGTGGGTTCTACGGGGCAATCTGTCGGTGGGACGGGGTTGGCGGCGCAGGTCCGGTCCATGTCACGTTCAACTGGTTCGAGACCGGCACCACCGATCACGAGGTCGCCGCATTCGAGCATCTCGGATATGTGGTCGAGAAGATCACCGTCAAGGGCAGTGACGCCTACCTCGTGCGGCAACCGGCGGATCCACAAAGCTGTGGCATCACCGCCGGCGCTCCGGCCGGGGGAGTGTTCGGTTGGTGGGTGCGCCAGCCGGTCGGCGGCATGGATGCGTGCGCGGGAGTCACTAAACTTGGAGAACTGACGCTCAACGTCAGTATTTGAACCTGCTGTCGAACCTGGTCGTTGCTGTGAGTTCCGTATCACTTCAGGCTCATTTTGACCACATAGCACGCTGGCAGGTATCGTTATGGGTCGTGTCCGGCATGCCCGGGCCGATCTGTGTGCCTAGCTAGGTATTGCCGTGCGCACGTTCGAGCAGTTACTGCTTCAGAACGAGCATCCGGCTGCCTGTGTGGGGGTATGCGACACGCCCGACCTCGGGTGCAGAGCGAGGCGCATTTGCGCAGCGCAGCAGTATCAGAGGTGGGTGAGGAGCAGCAGCTATCTTGCTCCAACTGCTAGATCCCTAATTTCAGAACAGCCAAGGTTGCTTCGAGCAGTCTGTTCCGACGTAGAAAGCCGGTAAATGCCAACCATCAACCAGCTGGTCCGCAAGGGTCGCCGCGACAAGACCGCCAAGGTCAAGACGGCAGCCCTCAAGGGCAGCCCGCAGCGTCGTGGCGTGTGCACTCGCGTGTACACCACCACCCCCAAGAAGCCGAACTCCGCTCTCCGTAAGGTCGCTCGCGTTCGCCTGACGACTTCGGTCGAGGTCACCGCGTACATCCCCGGTGAAGGCCACAACCTTCAGGAGCACTCCATGGTGCTCGTCCGTGGCGGTCGTGTGAAGGACCTCCCGGGTGTCCGTTACAAGATCATCCGCGGCTCCCTCGACACCCAGGGTGTCAAGGGTCGCAAGCAGGCACGCAGCCGCTACGGCGCCAAGAAGGAGAAGAGCTAATGCCACGTAAGGGCCCCGCTCCGAAGCGCCCGCTCATCAACGACCCGGTTTACGGTTCCCCGTTGGTGACGCAGCTCGTCAACAAGATCCTGCTGGACGGCAAGAAGTCCACCGCAGAGCGAATCGTGTACCAGGCTCTCGAGCAGGCACGCGAGAAGACCGGCACCGATCCGGTCGTCACGCTCAAGCGCGCCCTGGACAACGTCAAGCCTGCACTCGAGGTTCGTAGCCGCCGCGTTGGTGGCGCTACCTACCAGGTGCCGGTCGAGGTTCGTCCCGGTCGTTCCACCACGCTGGCACTGCGCTGGCTGGTCACCTTCTCGCGTGCACGTCGTGAGAAGACCATGGTCGAGCGTCTCGCCAACGAGCTCCTCGATGCCAGCAATGGCCTCGGTGCAGCTGTGAAGCGTCGCGAAGACACTCACAAGATGGCCGAAGCCAACAAGGCATTCGCCCACTACCGCTGGTGATGTAAGCGTCGGAGCAACTGCCATCGGGTGGGTGCTCCGACGCTGTCGCCGTTGGCGACCTGATCACATCGGCCGGTTAATTCCGGACAGAGGTGGTCGGGTTGCCGCGGCAGAGACATAATTGAAAGACCATGGCCTTGACGGTGGAACACACCGGATACGGCCGACACCCGAAAAACCAAGCAACGAGCGGGGAAGAAACCTGTGGCACAGGAAGTGCTGACTGACCTGAACAAGGTCCGCAACATCGGCATCATGGCGCACATCGATGCCGGCAAAACCACCACCACCGAGCGCATCCTGTTCTACACCGGTGTCAATTACAAGATCGGTGAGACGCACGACGGTGCGTCGACGACGGACTGGATGGAGCAGGAGAAGGAACGCGGCATCACGATCACGTCTGCCGCCGTGACTTGCTTCTGGAACAACAACCAGATCAACATCATCGATACCCCCGGCCACGTCGACTTCACGGTCGAGGTGGAGCGGTCGCTGCGCGTGCTCGACGGCGCAGTTGCTGTGTTCGACGGTAAAGAGGGTGTCGAGCCGCAGTCCGAGCAGGTGTGGCGTCAGGCTGCCAAGTACGACGTTCCGCGTATCTGCTTCGTCAACAAGATGGACAAGATGGGCGCGGATTTCTACTTCACCGTGCAGACCATCATCGACCGTCTCGGCGCGAAGCCGCTCGTTCTCCAGCTGCCCATCGGCGCTGAGGACGACTTCGACGGCGTCGTCGACCTGGTCGAGATGCGTGCCATCACGTGGCGCGGCGTAGTTCCGACCGGTGCACTGCCGACCATCGAAGAGATCCCCGCGGATCTCGTCGAGAAGGCTGCAGAGTACCGCGAGAAGCTGCTCGAAACCGTTGCCGAGTCCGACGAAGCTCTCATGGAGAAGTACTTCGGCGGCGAAGAGCTCACGGTCGAGGAAATCAAGGGCGCCATCCGCAAGATGACGGTCGCTTCCGAGCTGTACCCGGTTATCTGTGGCTCCGCGTTCAAGAACAAGGGCGTTCAGCCCATGCTCGACGCAGTCATCGATTACCTGCCGAACCCGCTGGATATCGGCGAGGTTGTCGGACACAAGCTCAATGACGAAGAAGTAGAGATCACTCGCAAGCCGAGCAAGGAAGAGCCGTTCTCGGCTCTCGCCTTCAAGATCGCTGCTCACCCGTTCTTCGGCAAGCTGACCTTCGTCCGCGTGTACTCGGGTCGTATCGATCCGGGCGCACAGGTGCTCAACGCAACCAAGGGCAAGAAGGAGCGCATCGGAAAGCTCTTCCAGATGCACGCCAACAAGGAGAACCCGGTAGAAGAGGCCGTAGCCGGCCACATCTACGCGATGATCGGCCTCAAGGACACCACCACCGGTGACACCTTGTGCGATCAGGCGAACCCCATCGTCCTCGAGTCGATGTCGTTCCCCGCACCGGTCATCCAGGTCTCCATCGAGCCCAAGACCAAGTCCGACCAGGAAAAGCTGGGCGTCGCGATCCAGAAGCTTGCCGAAGAGGATCCGACCTTCTCGGTCGAACTCGACGACGAGACCGGTCAGACCGTCATCGGCGGCATGGGCGAGCTCCACCTCGACATCCTCGTCGACCGCATGCGTCGCGAGTTCAAGGTCGAGGCCAACGTCGGCAAGCCGCAGGTTGCGTACCGCGAGACCATCACCAAGACGGTCGAGAAGCACGACTACACCCACAAGAAGCAGACGGGTGGCTCGGGCCAGTTCGCAAAGGTCATCATCGCTCTGGAGCCTTTCGTGGGCGAAGACGGTGCTACCTACGCATTCGAGAACAAGGTCTCCGGCGGACGTATCCCGCGCGAGTACATCCCCTCCGTGGATGCAGGCGCACAGGACGCGATGCAGTACGGTGTTCTCGCCGGCTACCCGCTCGTGAACCTGAAGCTGTCGCTGCTCGATGGTGCTTACCACGACGTCGACTCCTCGGAAATGGCGTTCAAGGTTGCCGGTTCGCAGGCGCTGAAGGAAGCCGCCCGCAAGGCCGGCCCCGTCATTCTCGAACCCCTTATGGCTGTCGAGGTCACAACGCCCGAGGAGTACATGGGCGACGTGATCGGCGATATCAACTCCCGCCGTGGCCAGATTCAGGCCATGGAGGAACGCAGTGGTGCCCGTGTCGTGAAGGCGCTGGTTCCGCTCTCGGAGATGTTCGGTTACATCGGTGACCTGCGGTCCAGGACCCAGGGCCGGGCGAACTTCTCCATGGTGTTCGATTCCTACGCAGAGGTTCCCGCGAACGTCTCGAAGGAAATCATCGCCAAGGCGACGGGCGAGTAAGTAGTAAGTACTGCGAGCTCCCCAGCCCGCGCCGGTAAGTAACCTCGGTTGCTTTCGGCACGAAGCACGACCAAGTAATAACCAACCGCACTGCTGCATACGGCAAGCAATTATCAGTCCAGGAGGACAAAAGTGGCGAAGGCGAAGTTCGAGCGGACGAAGCCGCACGTGAACATCGGCACCATCGGTCACGTCGACCACGGCAAGACCACGACGACGGCGGCCATCACCAAGGTGCTTGCGGATGCTTTCCCCGACCTGAACGAGGCTTCGGCCTTCGATCAGATCGACAAGGCTCCCGAGGAAAAGGCTCGTGGCATCACGATCAACATCTCGCATGTTGAGTACCAGACGGACAAGCGCCACTACGCGCACGTCGATGCACCGGGTCACGCCGACTACATCAAGAACATGATCACCGGCGCGGCTCAGATGGACGGCGCTATCCTCGTCGTTGCAGCCACCGATGGCCCGATGCCCCAGACGCGCGAGCATGTCCTGCTCGCTCGCCAGGTTGGCGTTCCGTACATCCTCGTCGCCCTGAACAAGGCCGACATGGTTGACGACGAAGAGATCCTCGAGCTCGTCGAGATGGAGGTCCGCGAACTGCTGGCCGCTCAGGAATTCGACGAGGACGCCCCGGTCATCCCGATCTCGGCACTCAAGGCACTCGAGGGCGACGAGAAGTGGACCCAGTCCATCCTCGACCTCATGGCTGCAGTCGACGAGTCCATCCCGACTCCGGTTCGTGAGACCGAGAAGCCCTTCCTCATGCCTGTCGAGGATGTCTTCACGATCACCGGCCGTGGCACCGTTGTCACCGGTCGTATCGAGCGTGGCGTTGTCAACGTGAACGAGGAGGTGGAGATCGTCGGCATCAAGGAGACCTCCACCAAGACCACCGTCACGGGCATCGAAATGTTCCGCAAGCTGCTCGACTCGGGCCAGGCCGGCGACAACGTCGGACTGCTCGTTCGTGGCATCAAGCGCGAAGATGTCGAGCGTGGACAGGTTGTCGTCAAGCCGGGCACCACGACTCCCCACACGGAGTTCGAGGGCCAGGCATACATCCTGTCGAAGGACGAGGGCGGCCGCCACACCCCGTTCTTCAACAACTACCGCCCGCAGTTCTACTTCCGTACCACGGACGTTACGGGCGTCGTGACGCTGCCTGAGGGCACCGAGATGGTCATGCCCGGTGACAACACCGAGATGTCCGTCAAGCTCATCCAGCCTGTCGCCATGGACGAGGGCCTGCGCTTCGCAATTCGCGAAGGCGGCCGTACGGTCGGCGCCGGCAAGGTTTCCAAGATCATCAAGTGAGACTCTTGTCTTGCTAGTTGATTCATAGCTCCGCACAGAAAGGCGCTCATTCCCTTCGGGGAGTGAGCGCCTTTCTTGTTGTTGTACTTGTTTTGCGGTGGTGGTCTGCCTGCTCGGGAACCGGAGCCAGACCTACTGCGCGGCGTCCACTCGATCTAGGTGCAGTAGTACCTGCACCGCAACATCAGAACCGTCGAGGTTGCGGCGCGTTGTCGACGCGATGTCCTCGGCGCGGGTGGTGAAGTCGACGACGTTGATTCCGGGATCGGCGTTGACCACTACGGAGAGTGTCGGGAGCCCACGGTCTACGGTGGCTCGTCCCTTAGCGGCACGGACACCGGGCAAATGTGCGAGTTCAGCTGCAACACCATCGGCGATCGGACCGAGATCAACACTGATTTCGGTGCCGGACTGTGCATGTCGGAGCGTTATTGCTCGGGCGCGGCGCAGCCGAAGATTGAGATACAGCAAGCCGAAGCCGGCAATCACGCAGAAGACAAAAGTTCCGGTGAGAACCCAATGCCACCAGGGCTGCTCGGGAATTCCGAGGAGTGTCGGTCGATCCAGCCGTGACACCCACGTCCGGATCAGACGGACGCCGGCATCCCAGGCGATGATGTACGCACCGGCGACGACGAGAGCAATGCCGATGATCAGCACAACGATTCGGTCGAGCGCGGCTATGTAGCGGTTCACGATTCGACCTTCTGCTTTGCTGCGATTTCTCGGGCGAGAACGGTCAGACGGACGGGGCGCTGTAGGACGTCGAGGTGCGGTTGAACTGCTGTTTCGACGGCCGTGATCAGTGCGTCGCGATCCCCGCCGACGGTATCGATATGGACCTTGGCGTGTTTGCGGTCGACGGTGGTGTGGGCGCGTTCGACGCCGGGCACCGTTGCGGCTTGTCCGCTGCACATGCGGGCAATGTCGGTCGGGCGCATCCAGACGGTACCGGCATTCGGGTTCCCTAGTGGCACATGGGTTTTAGCACGTCGCTTCATCGCCGTCATGATCAGGACGACCCCGGCGACTACCGCTGCGATTGCCGTCGGTAGTAGCCACGTCTGCCAGTGCAATCGTGATGCCCATTCAACGGAGTTCGCGATCCACGGCGCAGATTCGAAGGTGCCGCGATTGATGAACCATTCACGTGAGACCACAAAAGCAAGCGCGAGCAGTCCGAACGCGATCACTACTGCCGATACCGCTGCGGCGGGTGCGGCGGCAGGCGTGCGAGGGGGAGTCCACTGCGAAACCGGTTGCTCGGCAGTGTCTTCGGGAATGCTGATGCCCGGTACGGCGCCCTCTTCGGGGACCGTGGTTGCCGCAATCAGAACGTTCATTTCGTGCAGCGGGTAGCCGGTGAGGGATTCGACACTCGTGGCGACCTCGTTGTGCACGCGACCTGTCAGTTCGACAACAGAGCACGGCCAGTTGACCGCAAGAAAGAGATTGACGGATACGGCGTCGGACCCCATCGCGATGTCTGCCCGCGGCAGTTCCCGTCCGGTCAACTTGCTCAGTCCGCCGGTTTGCCGGACAACTCCGGGGACCGTGATCGCGGCGGCTGTGGCGATTTTCGACATCGCGCGGTCCTTGATGACCAGTACGCCGCGAAGGCCGGGATCGACCTCAGGCTCGACAGGACCGGGTTTTGATGTGCCCGGCATCGAGGGGGTGGGTGTGGTGGACTCAGCCACGGCCACGGCTTCGGAGGATGGCGCCGAGGTCGAGGTGACCGTCGCGGTGCGCGCCGATCGCCATACCGGCTGCTCCGAGTAGGACGGCAAAAAGGAATCCGCTGAACCCGCCCAGGATTCCGGCGAGGGCGAGGAGCAGACCGACCAGCAGGCCGACTGTCGTGCTGTTCACATCAGTTCCTTTCTTCGATGAGGGGTGCGCGGTCATCGTCAGGGTGGCTGACGTCGCCTACGGTGACCGTGATCGGTACGTCGACGACCTGCCCGACCGCGTCGCGGACGTGCTGCGCGACAGTTATGACGTTTGCCGGGTAAGCGACGGATATGTGTACGTTGCAACCGTTTTCGTCGATGACCACGCCGGTGACGCGCTTGCCCGGGAGGTAGGTTCCGACTTCGCCGAACTCGCCGCCGTGCAGTGCGGCGACACCGTGAACCGCCAGCGCGGCGTCGGCGACGGTTTCGGCTGCCATACCGAGATCGATCCGTTCGGGACCGCTCACTGAACTCTCGGCTTCGCTTCCGCTTCGGTGCCCGGGTTCTCGGATTCGCCGAAGAGCATGACGTCGAAGACGGTGATGTTGACTTCGGTGACTTCGAGGCCGGTCATTCTTTCGACGGCCGCGATGACGTTGCGCCTGATTCCGAGTGCCAACTCGTGGAGGGCGACGCCGTATTCGGCGACGATTCCGATGTCGATCGCGGCCTGTTTCTCGCCGACCTCGACGGCCACGCCCTGCGCGTGATTGACGCGTGCACCAGGGATGCGGTCGCGGAGTGCGCCGACAGCGCGTGCGGTACCGCCGCCGACGTCGTACACGCCGTTGATCTCGCGGGTGGCTATGCCGGCGATCTTGGCGACCACGGCGTCCGCAATGATCGTTTTGCCCTGCGTGCTGTGGAGCGCGGCGCCACCGTCCGCGCCGAACTGGACGCTGCTGCTTCCACTGGAATCGCTGGTCATGCGGTGCTCCCTGCTCGAGTTTCAGTGTGTGCGTCTCACCTGTCATTAACTCTAGTGACAACCGCTGCTTCCCAGCGGGTGCACCACACCTACGTCCGAATTTGGTATGACAGAGTCTGACGTGAATACGTGACGGCTCTCATAGTGGGCGCCGATAGTGACGCAAGATCAGACGGGTGGGTGTGTGGTGGCACGGATTGTGATCGTGGGCGCAGGTTTGTCGGGGCTACGAGCCGCGGAGGAGCTGCGGCGCGCCGGTTTCGAGGGCGAGATAGTCCTCGCGGGCGGTGAGGCGCATCTGCCGTACGACCGTCCGCCGCTGTCGAAGGAAGTCATCCGGGGAGACAAGGACGAGACGACTCTGCGTCCGGCGGAGTTCTTCACCGAGAACGCGATCGACCTGAAGCTCGGTTCACCAGCACTCTCGGTGGATACCGCATCCAAGACCGTCGCGTTTGCCGACGGTTCGGAGCTGACGTACGACGATCTGATCATCGCCACGGGACTGACCCCAAGGCGCATCGGCGGTCTGCCTGAGCTTTCAGGCGTGCACGTCCTGCGTTCCATCGAGGAAGCACTCGCTCTGCGCGCGGACCTTGCGCCGGGCAAGCGAGCGCTGATCGTCGGTGCCGGCTTCATCGGCTGTGAATTGGCGTCGAGCATGAAGTCGCACGGAGTTGACGTCGTTCTGCTCGAACCGCAACCGACACCGCTTGCATCGGTACTCGGCACGACGGTCGGTGCTCTGGTGGAGCGACTGCACCGAGACGCGGGCATCGACGTCCGGGTTGGCGTCGGGCTCGAGACTCTGTCCGGCGACGGCGTCGTCGACACCGCTGTTCTCGGTGACGGTTCCGAAATTGCCGTCGACGTGGTCGCCATCGGCGTCGGATCATTGCCGGTGACGGATTGGCTTGCAGATTCCGGGATCGAACTTGGCAACGGAGTGCTGTGCGACGCGGTGGGCCGGACAAGTGTCGAGAACGTGTGGGCGATCGGTGACGTGGCCGCATGGACGATCGGGGAAGCGCGCAAGCGCGTCGAACACTGGAGCAACGCCGGGGATCAGGCAAAGATTCTTGCCGGGGCGTTGACCGGTACCGGTGACGCGAATGCGCCCGCGCAGGTTCCGTATTTCTGGAGCGATCAATACGACGTGAAGATTCAGGCGCTGGGAACGGTGTCGTCCACTGATCAGGTGCATATCGTCAAGGACGACGGCCGCAAGTTTGTCGCCTACTACGAGCGTGACGGAGTGTTGGCAGCTGTAGTCGGCTGTGGCAGTCCTGCGGCGGTGATGAAGATGCGCGCGAAGATCGCTGCGGGTACTCCGATCGCCGAAGTGTTGGAAGCCGCAGCAGTGTGAGTTGATGGACAGGCGGGCGAGCTGATGCGGCTCGGTCGGGTTCGGGACGCTAGATTTGTTCGGTGATCGTTGCGCTCATCGACTCGGGTCTAGGTTTGCTCCCGACTTCCGCTTGGCTTCGCCGCCTGCGTCCCGAATTGGATCTGGTGTTGTCCCTGGATCCTGACGGCGCACCATGGGGGCCGAAGCCTGCGCCGTGGGTGATCGACCGGGTGCTCGGTGCTGCGGCGCGAAGTCTCGACCGGGGCGCCGAGGTCATCGTGCTGCCATGCAATACGGCGAGTGTGACGGCGCTCGAGCATGTCCGCGAGCTGGTCGGGCCTGGTATTCCCGTAATCGGGACGGTACCGGCAATCAAACCAGCGGCTGCCGTGTGTGAGTCGGTGGCGATCTGGGCTACGGCGGCAACCACGGCCAGCCGCTATCAAGCAGATCTGATCGCGGAATTCGCGGATGGAACCGAGGTAGTCGGCGTCGCGTGCCACGGCCTCGCCGACGCCATCGACCGAGGCGACCGAGCGGGCGCCTTGGCCGCGATCAGCGACGCCGCGGCCCGGACACCAGACGGTGTGCAAGGTGTTGTTCTTGGCTGCACCCATTACCCGTTGTTGCGGGACGAGATTGTTGCCGCGCTGCCCGAAGGCGTCTTGCTCTTCGACAGCGCCGAGGCCGTCGCAAGGCAGACACTGCGCCGTATCGACGCAGCTGAGATGGACACTTCAGTTGGTTCCGGGACGGTCGAGGTGTTCGTGAGCGGACGCCCCGGCAGCCTTCCGTCCAGTGCTGAAGCATTCGACGCCGGACGGTTGTTGGGAGCAATCAGGGCCTGAGTACTCAGTGGGCGGCCACTCCGTGGTCGCCGTGATGCATTCTGGCGGCCATCATCGGCATCGCACTCACTGCCACCACTACGGTGAGGACTCCGACAACCCAGGCTGTCCAGGCTGCGCCTTCGAGGGCGTGGAAGTTCATGACCCAGGGGGAGATGAACATCAGAACGCCGAAGACACCCATCGCGTAGTCGGCGACGGCCATGTCCGGTCGTGCCATGTGAGCCAGGCCGGCGAGTGCAACGAGCACACCCAGGACGATCAGTGACCACATAGCCCGGTCGTTGGTGGTCAACCAGATCGGCGACAGTGCGGCAAAGACACCGAGAACCACGGCTACGGCATCCTGCATTCGATTCCACGACTTCATGGCGAAACCTCCTCGAGCGAAAAGATTCTTTCACTCTCGAGTAGACGCCTTCCTGAGGTCGAGTTCAACTCTCCGACAATTGCATTCGGGTTGCAGTTACCCGCAGGCAGAGCCGGTTTGTATCAAGATTTGTGATCATAGGTGCGACTCGGGTGCGAGCCGTGCGATCTTTCGAAACCGGGGTGCACGGTGTGGGATCGCATCCGATCGCGATGCTGGGCCGGCAGGCACAAGTTCGGGGTCGTAGACGATTCGTGGTGTCGGCAATGGAGCAGTCAAGTCCCACACATCGAGCAACGCACGTGCGAGATCGGCATTCCAGTACGACAAATCTCCTTCGATGTACAGGTCGTCAGGGAGGAGTCGTTGGTAGTTTGACGAATCGAGTGCCTCCTCCAGTTCGTCCCACGATTTCCAGTCGAGATCAGTGCGGTATCGGTATGCCTGGTACCGGCTTCCGTCAGCCTGATCTCTTGGTACGTCTATGAAGACAACAGGGGCTTCGAGGCCGTCATCGTCCCAGAGGAAAAGCACGTCATCGATCCGGAACTCGTCTCCGTCCTCCAAGACGAGCCAGTCCGTGCCGAAATTTGTCGAGCGATGCGCGCGCCGGACAATCCGGTTCATTTCCTTGCTGGCGACTTCGTCGACATCGACCTCGCCGTAGTTGCATACGAAAAACCGTGCATCCGACGTGGTGACCAGTTCGTCGGCGGAGGTGTTGATTCCCGGAACGCCAAAACGGTCGTTGTCTTGATCTGCCCCGTCAGCCCACAGCGCGTTCAGGCGAGGCAGATCCTGCGCAGTGACCTGTTCTGATGCCGATTTCTCAGCAATGACGAAGGCACGTGTCCAGGCGATCATCGCGTCGGTACCGGAGATGACCGAAGCCTCGTTCGTTCGCCGCGAGGAGCGAGCAGAAGCATTCGCCGATCCGATCGCTGCGCGCTCTGCGGTGGCAATCACCTTGGCGTGCAATGCCCCTGAGGACCACACCTCTACGCCCGCCGCGAGGTACGTTTCGATGGCCTGGGGGCTGGTGGAGTGCGAGCGGACGGCAGAATCCGATGCATTTGTCACCAGCACGTCCCCGAGTGTCAGTGGCATCAGTTTGGGCGCATCGCTGCCCAGAAATGCCACCGCCGCATACCGCGGACCTGCAGTCTGGATCGCTTTGGTGATCGCGCGCCACGCCTTCGGCCCGACAAACTTGTATTCCATCCCGGTATCCAACCAGACAGGATTAGATTTCACGCGGTGTCGGAGCCGGCTACTTTCCACGTCCGGTCAAGTTCGACTTTGTTTCAAGATTTGTGATCAGGGGTGCGGGCCGCGACCAGGCCGCGCGGGGCGGTGGCTGCGATGTGGCCGGAGAGCGCCATCAGCGTGAGTGTGGTGAAGGCCAGTGCAGTTGTGAGCATGGTTTCAGTGTTGCCGACCAGGCTGTGCCTACCTGGGGCGTTAGATGTGAGGACGCTGTGAGTTGTGAGATCGTGTCGACATGGGTGATCTGAGTGCTCGTGCGGTGGGCGAGGCATTGGCCGACCTGTCCGATCCGAAGGATGCTGTTCACCTTCAGCGGTTCTTCAAGACCGGGCCGGGGGAGTACGGCGAGGGCGACGTCTTCATCGGTGTTCGGGTGCCCAAGACACGGACCGTGGTCAAGCGGTTCGGCGGTCTCGAGTTGAGCGAAGTGCGTGTACTGCTCGACAGCGACGTTCACGAGTATCGTCTCGCCGGCCTGTTGATTCTGGTGACGCAGTTCGAGAAGTCAAGTAAGCAGCGGTCTTTCGACGACGAAGCCCGACGCACGATCGCCGAGTTCTACCTCGACGCGGTGGAGCGTGGGCGGGTGAACAACTGGGACCTGGTCGATTCGTCGGCCGGTCAGATTCTCGGCGGATGGTTGTTCGAGCGGAACCGAAGCCTGGTGTTCGAGCTCTCGGATTCGGGCGACCTGTGCCGTCGGCGCGTGGCGCTGTTGACCACGTACGGCTTCATCACGCGGGGCGACGCGTCGACAACTCTCGAGCTCGCGGCGTCCGTCCTCGACGATCGTCGTGATCTGACGCAGAAAGCGATGGGCTGGATGCTGCGTGAGGTGGGCAAACGCGTCGACCGGGGTTTGTTGACCGGGTTCCTGGAGCTGCATGCGCACGACATGGGTCGTACCGCATTGAGCTATGCGTGTGAGCACCTCAGTGCGGAGGAGCGGACGCATTTTCGGTCGCTCCGTGCGCCGGTGTGAGACTTTGCCGTAAGGGTCTGTGACACGATCGAGAGGTGCAGGCCTCCTCAGCTCGACTAGTTACAGCGACAACCATCGCGTCGATGCTCGCGGCAGCATGCGTGGTGCTGGCATATCTGGTGTACGTCGTGCGAGCCGTCGAACCTGTCGATTTCCTCGTCTATCGCTACGCTGTCGAGAAGTTTGCCAGTGGCGGTGACATCTATTCCGGGAACTTGTTCGGTCCGATGATCGAGCCTGAGGGAATGCCGTTCACCTACACGCCGTTTGCAGTGTTGTTGTTGTGGCCGACAGCGTTTTTCGACTGGTGGACTGCGTACCTTCTGTGGTCGCTTCTGTGCATTCTGTTGGTGGCGTGGACGGTTGCGCGCTTCACTCCGAGGTGGGTTCGCTTGCGGCCGTTGGTGATGGCGGCACTTCTGATCGGGGTGTCGGTGACACCGACGGTCAGCGCGCACATCTCATTCGGTCAGGTAAATCTGTTGTTGATGGCACTGGTGCTGTTCGACATCACTCGAGATGACAATTCGATTCTCGGCCGGTATTTCCCGCGTGGACTGTTGATCGGCGTTGCGACCGCGATCAAGCTGACTCCGGGGTTGTTCGTCGTCTACTTCGTGGTGACACGGCAATGGCGACTGGCGATCTGGAGTTCAGTGGGTGCGGCCGCTGCCACTGTTGCTGCCGCACTGGTTGATCCGGCGCTGAGCAGAACCTTCTGGACCGAAGTCGTGTGGAGTTTGAGTGGCCGCGTGGATCTTACGGGCGAGGCGATTGCCAGTTCGGGTAACGGCTCGCTGCAGGGCACTCTGGCTGCGCTGGGTTCCTGGACGGATGCGGTGGTGATGCCGTTGATCGTGCTGGTCGGCGCAGCGGCACTGTGGATTGCGAGGCGGATATACCTCGACGGCCGTAGCGTCGACGCGGCACTGGTGATCGGGTTGAGCGCGCCGATTCTGTCGCCGATCAGCTGGATTCATCACTGGGTGTACCTGATCCCGGCGGCGGTCACGATACTGTTCCGGCTGCGTTCGCGTCGTGGTGTCGCGGTTTTTGTTGCAGCTCTGGTGGTGGTCTATTGCGGACCGAGTATGGGACAGCAGTTGATGGACGCGTCGGTGCTGCTCGTGCCGGTCGGTGCGATCTTGCGGGAGGGTTTCATCCTGGTCAGCGCCGCGGCAATTGTTGCTTTGTGGCAGATGCGGCCACGCCCGGACACTGTGTTCGGGGAGAATTCGGTGTTCGGGGAAAACGGTTCGGCCCCCGAATCCGAAGGGACTCAGGGGCCGAACAGTATCGAAGAATCCGGTGTCAGAACTCGATCTTGAGGCTGTCGGAGACAGGCTTTGCCTGGCATCCGAGAATGTACCCGTTTGCGATGTCCTCGGCGTCGAGGATCTCGGAGTTGTCCATCTGCACTTCGCCTTCGGTGACGGTGCAGGCGCAGGAGCCGCATTCGCCTTCCTGGCAGGAGTACGGCACGTCGAGGCCCTTGGCGAGCATGATGTCGACGAGGGTCTGCTTGCGCGGCCAGACGAGTGTGTGGGTTTCGCCGTCCAATTCGACCTCGACCGTGGCGGCGTCGGCAGCTTCCTCGTCGGTGACCTCGGCGAGCTCGACGTCCTTGAACGGGTCGCCGGCGAGGGAATTGAAGACCTCGGCGTGGACCTGTGTGCGGGGCATGCCGGCTTCGGCGAGTGCGTTGTGCACGGCGTCCATGAAGGGGCCGGGGCCACACATGAAGGCTTCGTAGGCGACAAACGGCTTGGCCAGCGTTGCCAGCTGCGAAACGACCGGGAGTCCCTGGACCGATTCGATCCAGTGGATGACGGTCAGGCGACCGGCGTACTTCGTTGCGAGTTCGCGAAGCTCTGCACCGAAGATGACGGACTTCTCGTCACGGTTGGCGTACACGAGGACAACGTTGCCGCTGCCCTGGGTGAGAGCGGACTTGAGGATCGAGATCACCGGCGTGATGCCGCTGCCCGCGCCGAAGAGCAGGAAATCGTGATCGAGCGACTTGGGGGTGAACACACCGGAGGGCGGCAGCACTTCGATGGTGTCGCCGACCTGAACCTTGTCGCACAGCCAGTTGGAGCCATAGCCGTCGACGGTTCGCTTGACGGTCACCTTGGGGGCGTCGTCGGTGAACGGTGAGCTGGCCAGGGAGTAGCACCGGGCAACAGAACCGGTCTGGTCGCTGGGGATGCGCAGGGTGAGGAACTGTCCGGGCTTGTAGTCGAACTTGCCCTTCAGGTCTGCGGGGATCTCGAATACCAGCGACCGGGCGTCCGAAGTCTCTTCCACGACTCCGGACACGGTGAGTACCGCCGATCGCGAGCTGTGCGGTACCTCGACTGTCGTCATCGCGAAGCAAGTCCTCTCGTGAAGCTGGGTAATGCGCAGGTCAGTGAAATGCTGCAGGTAGAACATGTTCTAGTTCAATGCTAGCAGTGATGAAAAGCTACTGGGGATCCTAGTCGCGCGGCAAAACGTTCCCGATCAGCGGGAATCAGACCGATCGTGATGGGGGCGCCTGGCGGGCCGGGGCGGTCACAACCTGCCCGAATGGGCGGTTCGGGGGCGGCGTCCGGGCGGTAATCGCAGCGAACTGTGGGTTCGGGCTGTCGGCCGGTCCACAGTGGAGTGCAGATGAGATGCCGATCACAAACAAGCGGCTTTCAATCACTCCCACCGTCACAGTCACGCATTCGCGAGGAGCAAAGAAGATGGCAATCGAGCTCAATCAGATCTGGGACTTCCCGATCAAGGAATTTCATCCGTTCCCCCGCGCACTCATGGGTGTGGGTGCTCACGACATCATCGGCGTCGAAGCCAAGAACCTCGGGTTCAAGCGCACCTTGTTGATGACGACGGGTCTGCGCGGCTCGGGAATCATCGAAGAACTGATCGGCAAGATCGAGTACCAGGGCGTCGAGGTGGTTCTCTACGACAAGGTGGAGTCCAACCCCAAGGACTACAACGTCATGGAGGCCGCGGCGCTCTACCAGAAGGAGAAGTGCGACTCGATCATCTCGATCGGTGGTGGCTCGAGCCACGACGCCGCCAAGGGTGCCCGCGTCGTGATCGCGCACGACGGTCGCAACATCAACGAGTTCGAGGGATTTGCCAAGTCCACGAACAAGGAGAACCCTCCGCACATCGCCGTTTCCACCACAGCCGGTACGGGTTCCGAGACGTCATGGGCGTACGTCATCACCGACACGTCTGACATGAACAACCCGCACAAGTGGGTGGGCTTCGACGAGGCGACCATCGTGACCCTCGCGGTCGACGACCCGCTGCTCTACTACACCTGCCCTCAGCACTTCACCGCGTACTGCGGCTTCGACGTACTTGCCCACGGCAGTGAGCCTTTCGTGTCTCGCCTGGATTTTGCGCCGTCGCTCGGCAACGCGATCTACTCGGTCGAGTTGGTCGCGAAGAACCTGCGCGAGGCTGTCTTCGAGCCGCGGAACCTCAAGGCCCGCGAGGGAATGATGAACGCGCAGTACATTGCCGGCCAGGCCTTCAACTCCGGCGGACTCGGAATCGTTCACTCGATCTCACATGCGGTGAGCGCTTTCTTCGACAGCCACCACGGTCTGAACAATGCCATCGCGCTGCCTCGGGTGTGGGAGTACAACCTGCCCTCGCGCTACGAGCGTTACGCCCAGTTGGCGGGAGCTCTCGGTGTCGACACCCGCAACCTCACGACGGTGCAGGCCGCCGACGCTGCCGTCGAGGCCGCGATCCGTCTGGCCAAGGATGTCGGTATCCCTGACAACTTCGGTCAGGTGCGCACCGATTCGTACGCGAAGAACCAGATGAACACCAAGAAGTACGAGGGTCGTGGTGATGTCATCAAGGGTGACGAGAAGACTGTGCGCGCCATCTCCGAGCACATTCAGGACGACTGGTGCACCCCGGGCAATCCCCGTGAGGTCACCGTGGAGTCGATGATCCCGGTTGTCGATCACGCGATCAACAAGTCCTACTTCTAACGGGCCTTCGGCCCCGTGCGCCTTTCTGGTAGCCCGCGCTACCAGAAAGGCGCACGTGGGGCTTTGCCCCCCATTGAAAGGTGTTCCATGTCCAATCGCACTTTCTCCACCGGCGTCGAAGTGAAAGATGCGCTGCGCGAGCAGGACTACATCGCGGACGACGAGTTTGCGGTGGTAGTTCACCTTGCGACGGCGTTGGGGCGTCCACTCCTGCTCGAAGGACCGGCCGGGGTCGGCAAGACGGAACTCGCGAAATCGCTGGCCGCGATCGGTGGACGAAAGCTCGTGCGATTGCAGTGCTACGAGGGTTTGGATGACAATCGGGCGCTCTACGAATGGGACTACGCAAAGCAACTCCTGCACGTGCAGATGCTCCGTGACCGGATCAGCGATCAGGTGGCCGAGTTCGACAGCGTCGCTGACGCGTCGAAGTTTCTGGCAGATCAGGATTTCGGTTTGTATTCCGAGAATTTTCTGTCGGTCCGGCCATTGCTCGAGGCGATATTGTCACCGGAACCGGTCGTGCTTCTGGTCGATGAAGTGGACCGCACCGAGGAGTCAATGGAGGCGCTTCTCCTGGAAATTCTGGCCGAGCAGCAGATCACGATTCCCGAGGTCGGTACATTCGTGGCCCGGTCGCAGCCCTGGGTCATCTTGACGTCCAACGATACTCGTGAACTCTCGCCGGCGCTCAAGCGTCGGTGCCTGCACTACCATCTCGGCTACCCGACGTCCGAGCGCGAGCGTGAAATCGTCACCGCCCGTGCGCCGGAGGTTGATCAAGCCACCGCCTCCGAAGTAGTCGAACTGGCTCGAATCCTGCGTGACCTTCCGCTGCGCAAGAGCCCGTCGATCTCCGAGGTGATCGATGCGGCAAGGGCGGCAACGGTTCTCGCAGCCAGCGGCCTGGGGGCGTCGTCGGACGCCACGGTGCGCGACATCTTGCTGGCAGCGCTACTCAAGTACTCGTCGGATGTGACGCTCGCGAAGGAACGATTCGACGGGACAGCGCTGGAGTCGCCGTCGCGCAATGGCGGGGAGTCAGTCGAACGTGCCACTGTCGCAAGCAAGCCCGCGAACACGACGACAGCGGTGTTCCGGGGGACCGGCGGGCGGGATTCGCATCAACAAGGGGTCCGCGGTGGCAGCGGACTCCGCTCGTCGCGATGACAATGCTCAGCGCTGCCGAAAAGCCGTCGTTTGTCCTCGACGTGGTGTCGGCGAGCTTCGGCCGATTGCTGAGGGCGGCCGGAGTATCGGCGTCGCCCGCTGAGGTCATCGAGGTCCGGCGGGTGTTGGCGATGGTCGGGGCATCGGATCGTGATGTCTTGCGTGCCTGCCTGCGGTCGGTGTGCGCCAAGTACTCTCATGAGCAACCGGGCTTCGATCGGGCATTCGACGCGTTGTTCCGTCCGATTCGAGACGGCAAGACGGCAGATCGCATTGCGTCCAGAGCGGAAGTGGCCGACGGTCTGCCGACCGCACTCGGTATCGACGAGGATCAGGAAGTCGGCCGCTACGCGGAGTACAACGAGCGTGCCGCCGAGGTGGGTGACTACTTCGATACTCCGGAGGCGGAGAAGGGATTCAACCCGCACAAGGACGACGACGATGTGTCGATGACGTCAAGTGATGCTGAACTGTCGGTGGATACCGGTTCCGAAACGGGGCGACGGGGGGTCAGCTACACCGTGGACGTGGACAGAGCGTCGTCGGCCGTAGTCGGTGATCTCAGTACGAGTGTTGCTGCCGCTGTGGTGGGTTCGCTGTCCTGGGACGATCCGACGTCTATTCTCGCGTGGTTAGACGCCTACGATCCCAGCAAGGCTTACGCGGACGTTTCCGATGACGGACCGCTGACGCAGGCGCAGTTGAACCGCCTGGTCGAAGCTGTCGAAGCATTTGTTCAGGCGCTCTCCGCCGCTGCCCTGGCGGAGTCCGCTCCCGATGCCCCTGACAGTGAGGCGGCCGCAGGCCCCTCACATAACGACGTCGAACTTGCGTGCCACGAAGTGTTGCGCCGGATGCGAGGCCCCTCGAGACCGCGACCGCGCGAACGCTCCCGTGGGCGTTTGGACATGCGGCGGACGGTACGGTCGAGTTTGCGGACTGACGGCATTCCCTTCCATCTGGTGGTGAAAGCTCCTCGCCCCGATCGGGTTCGGTTGTTGCTGATCGCCGACGTCTCGCTGTCGGTCCGGCCCGTTACCGCGTTCACCTTGAGGCTGGCCCAGGCGATGCACCGGCGCGCCGACCGCTGTGAGGTGCTGGCCTTTGTCGATCGACCCGTCGACGTCACGGACACCCTGCTCGCCAGCAGTGGTGACGGCGCTCTGGCAGCGGTCCTGGCGCATCCTGGTCTGGACCTGGAAGCCAGCAGTGATTACGGGCGAGTGCTCACCGAATTGCTGGACGAGCACGGCAACGCCTTGAACTCACGAACGTCCGTCATCATCGTCGGTGACGGGCGGTGCAACGGATTACCTCCGCAGGTGGAGAAGCTCGAGGAATTACGACGCAAGGTTCATCGGTTGGCCTGGATCACGCCGGAACCACAGCGATACTGGAACCAGGCTTCGTGTGCGATGCCGGAGTACTCGAAGATCTGTGACGAGGTGGTGGTGGCTCGCGATGCCGCGCAGTTGATGACCAAGGCGGCGGAACTGGGTCACGCGCTTCGCTGAGGTGCGACAGGTAATCCGAGAGTAGTGATGTACTGATATCCATGACGGTGACGAAGGCCGAGAAGTCGGCGCTGCGCTGGAAACCGATACTGCTGCTGACGGTAGTCGGTGCGGTCTGCGGCCTTGTTGCTCTGGGAGTCTTCCAGTGGTGGTGGCAATCGTTGGCATCACCGCACATCCTCACTGGCGGCGCATACTTCGATCCCGAGCCTGGGTTCACCGGAGCCAGCTTTATGGACCTGTACCCCGCAGAGCCTGCGCCGTGGTTGTATTCCGGATTGGTCCTCGGACCGACCGTGGTCGGCTTGCTCGCCGGCATCGTGTTCGTGCTGTTCGGCGGGCGGGATCGTCCTCGTCAGGAGTAAGGGTCTCCCTGGACGCACGGTCGAGGCATAAAGACAGTACCTACCCGATCGGGTAGGTATTCACCTCTCCTTGGGCGGGTGTGTGTCCGTCGATGCCCGCGTAGTCTCGGAACCGGCGCTTGTTAAGTGGATCACAGACTCGGCGCCGGGCGAGAGGAGAGTGGGAGCCGTGTCGGTGGATGTTCCGGACGCTGTTGACGCAGGTGAACACCGCCGTGACGCAGGTGAACACCGCCGTGACGCAGGTGAACACCGCCATGACACAGGTGAACACCGCCGTGGCGCCGCTGCCAGATTGGTGAAGTTCCATGCTCCGGAAATTGTGTTCGGCATCGGTTCCCTGGTCGAGGCCGCTCACGCAACTCTCCGATTCGGCGGTTTTCGCCCCTTTCTCGTTACCGACCCCGGCCTGGTCGAATCGGGATGGGTCAGTGAACTCGAGGCGCACTTGGCCGAGCAGGGGCTGCTGCCGACGGTCTGGGCTGGGCTGACTCCCAATCCCAAGGACTACGAGATTGCGGCCGGCTTCGAGGTGTACCAGGAGGGCGAGTGCGACGTCATCATCGCGCTCGGCGGTGGGTCTGTCATCGATGCGGCAAAGGGCGTCGCGGTTCTGGCCGCAAACGGCGGAAACATCCTCGACTACGAGGGGGTCGATCAGGCGACCAAGCCGATTCCGCCCCTGGTGATGGTCCCGACCACGTCGGGTACCGGAGCAGATGTTTCTCAGTTCTGCATAGTCACGGACACCGCTCGGGGTACGAAGATCACGATCATCGGGCGGGCGTTGGTTCCCGATGTCACGGTCATCGATCCACGTTTGCTCACAACGATGCCCGAGTGGCTCAATGCGGCAACCGGATTGGATGCGTTGACGCACGGCATCGAGGCTTTCGTATCGCTTGCCCACAATCCGCTCACTGATCATCACGCACTCCGAGCGGTCGGCTTGGTCACCGAGAACCTGGTGCGCACAATTCATGAGCCGATGGAAATGGAAGCGCGATCCGTCATGGCTCAGGCGAGTCTCGAGGCCGGTCTTGCCTTCACCAACGCGATTCTCGGCGCGGCTCATGCGATGAGTCATCAAGTCGGAGGCATGCTGGATCTCCCACATGGCGTCATCAACGGGATCTTGCTTCCGCACGTCATTCGTTTCAATTCCACGACCGACGCGGCGCCGTTCGTGGCAATTGCTGCGGCGCTGAACCTTCCGGAGCAACGTGGCAGTGCGCAAGAAGCCGCGTTGGCGGTGGCGGATCGCGTCGAGCGGCTTGCCCGTGAGGTCGGTGTCCCGAAGGGTTTGGCGGAGTTGGGTGTTCGGGAGCAGGACTTGAGCCGCTTGGCAAGTTTTGCACTGCGTGATGCGTGTATGTCCACCAATCCCCGTGAAGCCACTCAGGAACAGATGGTGGCCTTGTTCCGGAGCGCGCTGTGAATCGGGCGAGATCATGACCGCAGACCTGTCGAGGCTCACCGGCTTACGTTCGGGGAAGAGCACTTTCTATCCGCAGTACCGCGGCGCGGCTGAACGACTCGAGCGCGTCGTGCATGCATTGGAGTTGATTTCGCGGGCGCTGGTGAGAACAGTCGACGGCCCGGAGACGTTGGTCTGTGCTGTTGCCGAGGCCGCGCGTGCGCATTTGAGTGCGCAGTGGGTGGTCTTTGCGCTCGCCGATGGCACCTTGCCTGACGCGGGGCCGCGACGGTTGGTTCTCGGACCGGACGCGACTCCATTCCTGGTCGACAACGTCGAGGGTCCACCGCTGCCGGACGACGTCGTGGATTGTCTCAACGACATTCGGTGCGGCAGTATCGAATCGAATTCCGTGGTCGATCCGCACTACGCGTTTGTGCCGATCGTGCTCGGGGGTGGTGTGGTCGGCGCCTTTGCGGCCTGGACTCCGCAGAATCGCACTCTTGATTCCACCGACGGCGCAGTTCTCAGCATCTTGGCCAGTCAAACGGCTGTTGCGCTGCAGAATTCGGCTCTGTATCAGCGCGGGCAACTGCTGCTGGCGCGTGCCGAAGAGGCATTTGCGGAGGCCAATCGAACTGCCGCCGATCTGGCGGTGCGAAACAGTGAGCTGGAATCGACGCAACGTCAACTCGGGGTGGCGCATCGGCACCAGGTAGTCGACGACGAACGGCACCGCATCGCCCGTGAACTTCACGACAGTGTGACCCAGGCCGTGTTGTCAGCGGGTATGCAGATCGAAGTGTGCCGCAGTGACATTCCCGACGCCGAGCGAAGTGAAAGACTGGATCTGGCAAAGGATCTGACGAGGCGGGCCGTGGAGCAACTGCGCTCGGCGATCTACGCGCTCAACCACTCGTCGGATGAAGGCCGGACCTCGTTACCGGAGATGCTCGAGCAACTCAGCGTGGTCCACATGCCTGACGAGTTGGCCGTAAGTCTTCGTGTCGGCGGCACACCGGCCGAGCTTCCCGGTGAAACCGAACATGCATTGTTGCGGATCGCGGGTGAAGCACTCTTCAACGCCGCCGTTCACGCCCACGCCACTCGGGCAGTTCTCCGGTTGACGTATCGCACCGATACCGTGGTCTTGTCCATCTCGGACGACGGTGACGGAGACCCCGCGCGGATGCGATTGATCCTCAAACTGGCGGCGAGCAACGATCTCGACGGGCGGCACAGGGGCTTGGCCAACATGCAGTCCCGGGCACGCGAATTGGGTGGCACGCTCGATGTTCGTCGCGCGAGGATCGGCGGAGTCCAGGTGTTGGTTCGGGTGCCGCTCGCCGACAAGCCTGACAGTGATACTGAGACCGGCGCCGAAGATACCTGTCCCGCAACCGAGATCGAGGAATGATGACCACAGCACGCCCCGTCTCCGCCGGCCACGTCGGGCACAGAGATCCTGTCCGGCCCACCGAGAGTCGCGTAGTTCGTATCGTGCTCGTCGACGACCACGCGATACTGCGGCAAGGGCTGCGATCGGTGCTCGAGAGGGAAAACGATCTGCGCATTGTCGGCGAGGCATCGTCGTTGCCGGAGGCATTGTCGGTTGTCGATCGGGTGAGTCCCGACATCGTCCTCATGGACCTCAAGCTCTCGGCGAGTTCGGACTACGAGGGATTGACGTTGTGCTCGCAGTTGTCCGTGGCGCATCCGAAACTCGGGTTACTGGTTCTCACCACATTTCTCGACGACCAACTGGTGGTTCGCGCTGTGCACGCCGGGGCGCGTGGATACGTTGTCAAAGACGTCGACACCACCGAACTGGTCCGGGCAATCCGGGCGGTATCTCGCGGCGAGAGTGCATTCGACTCGCGCAGTGCTTCCGCTGTGGTGCGCTCGTTGAACGGCCAGTCCACAACCAAGGACCGGTTGACGGATCGCGAACTCGAGGTCCTGCGGCTGCTCGCAAATGGATTGTCCAACATCAGGATCGGTGAGAGATTATTCATCTCGCCGACGACGGTGAAGTTCCATGTCAGCAATATCATGCGAAAACTCGAGGTGAGTCGGCGTGCCGAGGCAGTCTACGCGGCCAGCAAACAAGGATTGATCTAGACGCGTGTTGCTCGCCAGTCGGCCAGCATCCGCGGCATCTCCGCGGCCATGAAGTCGAAGAAGTCGCGAAGGTCGGCCATCCGGTCGCCGCCGCGTGTGCCTTCGCCAAGGACGCGAATGCCCTCTGCTGCTACCTCCGATACCTGGTACAGCGCAGACTGTTTGGTGACAAACGCGTCGGCCCACAGGTCTACACTGACGCGGTAGTGCTGACGCCTTGATCCCGGAACGGCGTCGCGTTCGATCAGGCTGACCTGTAGCAGGTATCGCACCGCGCCGGAAATGGCTGCCGCGCTCACGCCGAGCACCTCACCGAGATCACCGGGAGTCGACGACGGCTGATTGCTGGTCATCAAAGCCGCCCAGACGCGTGCCGGCATGGGCGGGAAGCCCATGTCGATCAGCACCAGCGAGAGGCGCTCGACCAACTGCCGGCTCTTGTCGGGATGGTCGGGCGGTTCATGTCGGGCGGTCATGTCGGTCATCGGGGAGTGTCCGATCTTTACGTTTTTCTATCTTCACACATTTGTGAAATCAGCGTACGGTCGAATTCATGGGTGCCGCAGTTTCGGTGAAAGACCTGGTCAAGACGTTCGGACCAACCCGAGCGTTGGACGGCTTGGATCTCGAGGTTTCCGAAGGCGAGATTCACGGATTTCTCGGGCCGAACGGTTCAGGCAAGTCGACCACCATTCGGGTACTGCTCGGCCTGCTGCGTTCGGATTCCGGCGAAGCAACGGTCCTCGGCGGCGATCCGTGGCGTGATTCCGTCGCCCTGCATCGGCGTCTGGCATACGTGCCGGGCGAGGTGAATCTGTGGCCGAATTTGACCGGAGGTGAGGCCATCGACCTGCTCGCCGGCCTGCGAGGCGGGATCGATGTGTCCACGCGCGCAGAGTTACTCGATCGTTTCGAACTCGATCCCAGAAAGAAGGCGAGAACATACTCGAAAGGCAATCGGCAGAAAGTGGCACTCGTTGCCGCGTTCGCTTCGGACGTCGAACTCTATGTTCTCGACGAACCGACGTCCGGTCTCGATCCGTTGATGGAGGCGGTTTTCCAGGACTGCGTTCACGAGTTGGCCCATGCCGGGAAGACGGTTTTGCTGTCGAGTCACATTCTGGCAGAGGTGGAAGCGCTGTGCGATCGTGTCAGCATCATTCGTGAAGGGCAAACGGTGGAGTCCGGAACGCTGTCGGAACTGCGGCATCTGACCCGTACATCGGTATCGGTCACGACGCGCACACCGGTCGCCGGACTCGACGCCTTCGAGGGCACGTACGACGTGCTCGTAGATGGTGATCACGCGAAGTGTGAGGTCGACAGTGTTCGGCTCGGCGCACTGATGGAACATCTTGTCGGCTTCGGGATCGTGGCGCTGACGTCCACACCGCCAACTCTCGAAGAACTGTTCCTTCGTCATTACGGGGACGAACGAGCGAAGGAGAGTTCGGAGCATCTGCGAGCGGAATCGGGGGCGCGGCCGTGACTGCCACGACCAGCCCGGTCGACGTTCACCAAGGTACCCAGTTCACCGGTACATCACGGTTGGTTCGGCTTGCCTTGCGACGCGATCGAATTCAGCTCCCGGTCTGGCTGATTTCGCTGACCGTGTTTCTGATATTTGTCGCTGCCAGCGTGGGTGGACTGTACAGCACTCCGGAGGAATTGCGTTCCGTTGCAGTCGGATCCGCAGTCTCACCCGTGGCGTTGGCCACCAACGGCATCGTGTCGGGATACTCCGAGGGCGCGATTGTTGCCAGCCAGGGCGTTCTGGTGTTTGCGTTGGCAGCGGCATTGATGAGCACGCTGGCGGTGGTGCGCCACACTCGGCAGAACGAGGAGACCGGGCGCGCCGAGATGATCGGTGCGGCGGTTGTCGGTAGGCGTGCACTACTGACGTCGGCACTTGTTGTCACGATCGGTGCGAATATCGTTCTGGCTCTTGCCAGTGCAATCGGTCTGGTGGCCATCGGGCTTCCGGCGGACGGCTCGCTGGCGCTGGGAGCGGCGATCGGCGGCACCGGTATCGCGTTTGCCGGCGTTGCGGCTGTTGCGGCTCAAATCACGGACGGTGCCCGCACGGCCAACGGTATCGCGGGCGCGGCCATCGGAATTGCGTTCATGCTACGGGCGATCGGCGACGTCGACAGCACCGTTGTCGACGACGGTACCCGCGTGGTCAGTGGGTGGATGTCGTGGCTCTCGCCGATCGGGTGGGCGCAGCAGATACGACCGTACGACGACAACGCCTGGTGGATACTGCTGCTGCTCTTCGGTTTTGCCGTAGTTCACATCGCGATTGCCTTTGTGCTCATCGGCCATCGTGACCAGGGAGCGGGACTGGTCCAGCCGAGGCCGGGGCCACCGGTTGCGGCGCGCTGGTTGCCGTCGGCGTGGGGTCTGGCGTGGCGCATGCAGAGAGTGACGATGTTCTGGTGGCTATTCTCGGTAGTCATTCTCGGATTCTCGTACGGGGCAGTCGGAAACGAGATCGACCAGTTGGTGGGTTCGTCGCAGCAGACTGCTGACCTTTTCGAGCAGCTCGGTGGGGGATCAGGCGATTTGGTCGATTCCTACCTGGCGACCGCGTTGGGTTTCCTGTCGATAGTCATTGCGGCATATGCGGTTCAGAGCGTTCTCCGCATGCATGGCGAAGAATCCTCGGGAAGGTTGGAACCGCTGTTGTCCACGGCGCTTCCGCGCTGGAAGTGGATGCTTTCGCACGTAAGCACCGTTGTCGGCGGGGTGGTGCTCGCGCACATTCTTGCGGGCGTGTTCACCGGGTTCGCGTTCGGTCTGGTTACCGACGATATCGCGGGCAACACTGTGCGGATGGCAGGCGCGGCGCTGGCCTATCTGCCGGCAGTGCTGGTCGTTCTTGCAGTCGTGGCTTTGGTTTTCGGACTGTTTCCGGCGATTGCGTCGTCGCTGTCCTGGGGTATTTTTGCGGCCTGCATCGTTCTCGGGCAATTCGGCGTGCTGTTCAAGCTTCCCCAAGTAGTCCTGGACCTTTCACCGTTCACTCACGTTCCCACCGCACCCGCCGAAGCCGTGACCGCTTTGCCGCTGGTTGTGTTGACCGCTCTGGCACTAGCTCTCGGTGCGTCGGCGATTGCTGCGTTTGCACGCCGAGACATCCGAATGTAGCGGCTCGGTCACGATGTCGGTCGACAGTGGAGATACGCGTCTGTGACAACCTGGAACATGCGATTACCCTGCGCATCAACCAATTCGGCGGTTGTAGTCACCAGTCCACGCGAGCGCTTGTCGAGTACTACGTCGTCAACGGTGAGCGTGCCGCTCAAGGTGTCGCCGGGACGGAGTGGGCGCAGGAACCGTACGTCGCGCATGGACTTGCCGGCAATGACGTTCCATCGGTCGTAAATGCTTGCGACCACAAGTTTCTGACAAATTGCCAAAGTGTGTACTCCGCTGCCGATCAAGCCGCCGAACACGCCGGATTCGGCGGCCTCTTTGTCGGTGTGGAACCACTGAGGGTCCCATTGCGTCGCAAAGTCGACAATTTCCTGCTCCGAGACCGTGTATGAACTCAACTCCATGATCTGGCCGATCCGAAGATCTTCGGCGTAGACGGAGCGATGGTGAAGGGCGGCAGAATCGTTCATGTTCTTCTGGATCTCCTGCGGGTAGGCCTGTACTCGGAACATACGCCACCTACCGAGCCACTAGAATCGGGAGATGGTCAACGACAGGCACCTCGATCCAAACGCACTGGTAGGGGAGTGGAACTTCGAACGAAGGATCGTCGACCGCCGTGCAGAAGTCACAAAACGCGTCACGGGAACAACCACCATCGAAGATGCCGGTGACGGCCGACTGCGCTGGTTCGAAAGCGGGACATTGTTCGACGGCGACCTGGAGTTGCCGGTTTTCCGCACTCTGTTCATCGAGCAGCATGACGGCGAGTGGGCAGTCACCTTCGAGGACGGTCGAGAGTTTCACGATTGGGCGCCGGGAGACGACGTCGAGCATCTTTGCGGCGCAGATACATACCGGGGCCGCATCGACATCGATGTCGAGGAAGCCGCAACAGACTCGCAGGCTGCGTGGTCGGTCGAGTGGACGGTGACCGGGCCGAGCAAGGACTACACGATGACGACGCACCTCGCGAGATCGTCGTAAATGACGCGCGACGCATGCATGGCGGCTGTAGATTCCGGGTCATGACTGAACCGGTGAAAGGCCCAGCGTCGTATTTTCCGTCGATCGAGAAGAAATACGGACGACCGATCAGCGAGTGGCAGGAGCTGATTCGCAGTTCCGACCTGACAAAGCACATGGAACTGGTCACCTGGCTGAAGTCCGAGCACGGGCTGGGGCACGGACATGCCAATGCTCTAGTGGCGCATACCCTGAAGGAAGATGCCGGCTAGCACTTACCGCGCATCGAGTATCAGCCATCCACCGTGATGTTCGAACACCTCGAAAGGCAAGCCGGTCTTCTCGCCAACGGCGCGCAGTGATTCGAGGTCGAAGGTCCGGATGTGCCCGTGGCATGCAGTTGCCTCGTCCTCGAACGGGACGGCGATGACAACACGCTCTCGGGCGATCCGCAGGGCCTGCGCGATCACCTTCTCTCCCACGGCATTGTCGACATGTTCGAGCAGATGAATTGCCGTGACGGTATCCGCACTCTTGTCGGGTGTTGGTACCTCACCGGCGTCGCAGATCAGTGTGTTGATCGTGATACCCAGTTCTGGGGCAACCGCGTCGAGCAGGATCATGGTTCCGGGCAGGATATCCGTCGCAGTGACGTCCATTCCGGCGTCGGCAAGTCGCAACGGCAGGAATCCGAAACACGACCCGAGGTCGAGGACGGAGCCGCGCACGAGTTCGTGTGCTTTCTCGTGGATGGGCGCAAAATCGGCGCTGCCGTCCAGGAGTTCGCGCAGTGAGTTCCGGTAGTAGGTGGTCCATGATTCGAGGGCTCCGTCGACGGTGGAGCGAACCAGTCCCACCATCGTGAGTTCGAATTCGTCCTGCCCGAAGTCGGCGTCCTGGATCGAGGCGGTCACGCCCGCGACGAGCCGTTCGCTGAGGTCGTCCGCAGTCAGGGAATGCCGCACCAGAAGTGTGCCGTCACTGCGATCGAGAGTGAGGGGACCTGACGCCACCCGCTCGACCGTGACGTGGCCGAACGACCATCGCCCGGGCGCCGAGGGCGCAAGTGAATCCATGACCGGTGCGGCGGGTGCTGACATGGTGGGCCTTCCTCAGATGCTGATACCGGTGCGCAAGGACTGCGTTCCGGTTCGCAGAAGTTCGGGTAGTTCCAGTGCGTCGTCGGTGAGCCACTGTTCGTAGGCGGCCATCGCGACACCGAGCAGAAGGTAGCCCACAGTCCGCGGACCGTGATCGGTCGGTTCGAGGTTCATTCGCTTGGCAGCGTACTCGGCGACAACCTGGCGCCAGCCTTCGTACATCACCACCGAGTATGCCTGAAGTGTGGGCACGGTGAGGATGAGTTCCATCCGGTTACGGTGCACAGCAGTCTCTTCCGGGGGAAACGTGTTGAACGTCAGTAGTGCGGATTCGAGGGCGTCGACAAGCGGCATGTCCTCGGGCAGCGAATTGAAGTGTTCACGCATCTGAGCCAGATGACCGTCGAAGTCGCCCCATGGCACCGCGTTCTTGGACGGAAAGTAGCGGAAGAACGTCCGGCGAGCGATTCCGGCAGCGTCGGCGATCTGATCGACACTGACCTCGTTGAAGCCGAGCGTGGAAAAGAGTTCGATGCCGACCGTACTGATCCCCTCCCTGGTAGTGGAGGGGCGACGACCTATCCGAGCGGACGGGTTTTTGCGGCTTCGCATACTTTTTCTGCTCCCAGTCTGTCATTCTGCACTCGATGCCATTACAGTGGTGAACCGAGTCACAGTGAAGTCCCACTCGTGACCACAGATTCAGGAGGAATCCATGTCCGATCGTGACAATAAGGCACTCGACAACGACCTCATCGAAGAATCGCTGGTCGAAGAGGTTTCGATCGACGGCATGTGCGGCGTGTACTGACCGTGCCTGCTTTGAATCTCGATGCGGGGTGGAAACTCCACCCGCAGGTAGCGCTTCGCCCCGAACCTTTCGGGGCGTTGCTCTACCACTTCGGAACGCGCAAGCTCTCGTTCCTGAAGAACACGACCATCGTTGCGGTGGTCAAGGCGTTGCCAGACCATCCTGATGTCCGGTCCGCACTGCGTGCGCAAGGCATCGAAGATGACGCGGCTCCCCAATATGCCCGCGCGCTGAGCACTCTCGCCGACTCGCACATGATTGTGCCTGTCTGAGTCGCTCGCTCGCTCCCACGTGTGGAACAGCCCTCTGCACGTTCGCCCGCTTCATTTCTTTGCGAGGACACAGCCATGACCTCAGTTCTTGAACATCCCTCCACGCCGGCACCGGTGGGTCGCCTCGTCGATCAGTTCGAACTCGGACTCGACGCCCCTATCTGCCTGACGTGGGAACTCACCTACGCCTGCAACCTGTCCTGCGTGCACTGCCTGTCGTCGTCGGGTCGCCGCGACCCCAACGAGCTGAGCACCGAGCAGTGCAAGGCCATCATCGACGAACTGCAGCGTATGCAGGTTTTCTACGTCAACATCGGTGGCGGCGAGCCGACCGTGCGCTCCGATTTCTGGGAGCTCGTCGACTACGCGACGGACCACCAGGTCGGCGTGAAGTTCTCCACCAACGGCGTGAAGATCGACAAGAAGGTTGCTGCGCGCCTTGCGGCCAGTGACTACGTCGACGTGCAGATTTCCATCGACGGCGCCACCGCTGAGGTCAATGATGCTGTGCGCGGGCCTGGTTCGTTCGCGATGGCCGAGCGTGCGCTTGCCAACCTGAAGGAAGCCGGCTTCAAGGACGCCAAGATCTCCGTAGTCGTCACGCGGCACAACGTCAGCCAGCTCGACGAGTTCAAGGCTCTCGCGGACAAGTACGACGCGACCCTGCGCATCACTCGCCTGCGTCCTTCAGGCCGCGGCGCCGACGTGTGGGATGATCTGCATCCGCGTCCCGAGCAGCAGCGTGAGCTCTACAACTGGCTGGTCGCCAACGGTGAGGGCGTCCTGACGGGCGACTCCTTCTTCCATCTCTCTGCGTTCGGCGATGCACTGCCCGGTTTGAACCTGTGCGGCGCGGGCCGAGTTGTGTGCTTGATCGACCCGGTCGGTGACGTCTACGCATGCCCGTTCGCGATTCACGATCAGTTCCTCGCCGGAAACATCGTGAAAGACGGTGGCTTCCAGCATGTCTGGCAGCATTCGGACCTGTTCCAGGAACTGCGTTCGCCGCAGACCGGTGGTGCGTGCAGCAAGTGCAACCACTATGACTCCTGCCGCGGCGGCTGCATGGCAGCCAAGTTCTTCACCGGCCTGCCGATGGACGGACCCGATCCCGAATGCGTCATCGGAAACGGTGAAATGGCGTTGGCCGGCGCGGGAGAGATCCCCAAGTCCAGCGTCGACCACTCACGATCAGGTCAACGTAAAACCCCGCGCGCATCGGTGCCCTTGACACTGATGATGCGTCCCCCCGCCAAGATTTGTGACGAAAACCCGCTAGCGGGAATGTAAGTAGCTTTTCTGGCTACTTGCGATACGAGAGGTTTGATTGATGGCAAAGAACGCATTCTTCGAGACCGTCGCTGAAGCACAGCGACGTGCGCAGAAGAGGTTGCCCAAGTCCGTGTATGCAGCGCTGGTGGCTGGATCCGAAAAGGGTCTGACCGTCGACGACAATGTCGCGGCATACAGCGAACTGGGTTTCGCTCCGCACGCGGCCGGATTGCCGAACGAGCGGAACATGGCCACCACCATTATGGGGCAGGACATTTCGCTTCCGGTGATGATCTCGCCGACCGGTGTGCAGGCAGTGCACCCCGACGGTGAGGTGGCGGTTGCACGGGCCGCTGCGGCGCGGGGAACGGCCATCGGCCTGAGTTCTTTTGCCAGCAAGTCCATCGAAGAGGTCGCTGCGGCCAACCCGCAGGTGTTCTTCCAGATGTACTGGGTCGGTAGCCGCGACGTGCTCCTACAGCGTATGGAGCGCGCTCGCGCTGCCGGCGCCAAGGGCCTGATCATCACCACCGACTGGTCCTTCTCGTACGGCCGCGACTGGGGCAGCCCGTCCATCCCCGAAAAGATGGACCTCAAGGCCATGTTCCAGTTCGCGCCCGAAGGCATCATGCGCCCGAAGTGGTTGTTGGAGTTCGCCAAGACCGGCAAGATCCCGGACCTGACAACACCCAACCTCGCGGCTCCCGGCCAGCCGGCACCGACGTTCTTCGGCGCGTACGGCGAGTGGATGCAGACTCCGCTTCCGACGTGGGAAGACATCGCGTGGCTGCGTGAGCAGTGGGGTGGCCCGTTCATGCTCAAGGGCATCATGCGTATCGACGACGCCAAGCGTGCAGTCGACGCCGGTGTCTCCGCGATCTCCGTCTCCAACCACGGTGGCAACAACCTCGACGGCACCCCGGCGCCGATCCGTGTGCTCCCGGGGATCGCCGAAGCTGTGGGCGATCAGGTGGAAGTTGTTCTCGACGGCGGCATCCGACGCGGCGGCGACGTCGTCAAGGCTCTTGCGCTCGGAGCCAAGGCAGTCATGCTCGGCCGCGCGTACCTGTGGGGCCTTTCGGCAAACGGTCAGGCCGGTGTCGAGAACGTGCTCGACCTCATGCGTATGGGCATCGACTCGGGACTCATGGGTCTCGGCCACTCGTCCATCACCGAGCTCAGCAAAGATGACCTGGTCATTCCGGAGGGCTTCACCCGCACGCTGGGCGCGAGCTGAACCTCTGGCTCTGATCGAGCTGTGAGTTGAGCCTTCAGGAACACACAACCCTGGCCGGACACCTTGTCCGGTCCAGGGTTGTTTTCGGTCCGCACGAGACCAATCTTGCTGTGGGAAGAGGTTTCTCGGATCGGCACCGCGCGTACTACCAGCGCCGCGCCGAGGGCGGAGCCGGGATCGTAGTCACCGAAACGGCGTCGGTTCTGGAGAACGACTGGCCATACGAGCGTGCGCCGCTGGCATCTCGGTGTGGGCCGGGTTGGCGAGCGATCTCATCGGCATGCGCGCCGCACGGCACCCTGGTCCTCGCGAGCCTGGGGCACACCGGGATGCAGGGATCGAGCGCCTACTCGCAGGCGGTTCTGTGGGGGCCGTCGAGGGTCGCTGATCCGGTGACACGCGAGTTGCCGATGATGATGGAACAGAACGACATCGATGCTGTGGTCGAGGGTTTCCGTACATCGGCAGCGCTTGCGGTGAACTCCGGGATGGACGGCATCGAGATAGATGCCGGCCCGCGAAGCATTCTGCGGCAGTTCCTTTCGGGGTTGACCAATACGCGCGCGGACAGGTACGGACGTGATCGGCTGACGCTGCTGCGGGAAGTCCTGCACGCAGTTCGCGGCTCTGTCAGTGCGAACCGTGTGGTTTCCCTGCGGTTGTCGTGCGACGAGCAGGCGCCGTGGGCGGGTGTCACACCAGAGCTCGCGGTCGGGTATGCCAGTGAACTCGAGCGGTATCTCGATCTGCTGGTTGTGGTGCGCGGCGGTCTCTACTCGACCGCGGGGTATCGTCCGGACTTTCACGCAGAACCGAACTTCAATCGTGAACTGTGCCGAACCGTCAAGGCCGCAGTTTCGATTCCGGTTGTGTTGCAGGGGAGCGTCGTCGACATCGCGGACGCCCATGACGCGCTCGAGCATGTGGATTTTGTGGAAATGACCCGAGCGCAGATCGCCGACCCGGACCTGGTGGTGAAGTCAGCCCGCGGAGATCAGCCGCGTCCGTGCGTTCTGTGCAATCAAACGTGCCTCGTGCGCGATCCGCGTAATCCGGTGGTGACGTGCGTCGGAAATCCGACTGCCGGATTCGAGACGATCGATCCTGATGAGCGCGAGCAGGATTCGATTACCGGCCCGGTGCTTGTGGTCGGGGGCGGACCTGCGGGATTGGAAGCTGCACGAATCCTGGCCGGGCGCGGCGCTGCCGTCACCGTTGCCGAACAATCGTCACGGTTCGGCGGGATGATCCGAACCTTTGCGCAGGGGAAGGGGCGCAGTCGATTTTCCTTGCTTGCGCAGTGGCTCGAAGACGAATGCCGTCGCAGCGGCGTCACCATGCTGACCGAGCACACAGTCAGCCCACCGGAGATCGACGACGCACGAGGCCATGGAGGCGTGGTGATCGCGTCGGGCAGCATTTCCAGGCCGCCGACGTACTCCGTGGACACATCCGTGCTCTGGATGGACGCGGCGCAGGCGCAGAGGCTTGGCGGCGATTCGATCAAAGGCCCTGTTGTTCTTGTGGATCCGTTGGGTGGGCCGATAGGTGTTGCAGTTGCAGAGGAATTGGCACTGTGCGGACTCGAGGTCTCGATCGTCACACCTGACACAATCGTCGGTTCCCGGTTGGGAATGAGCGGCGACCTTGTCGGCGCGAACACCAGACTTCAGCAGGCTGGCGTGAACCGTATCTGCTCCTCGCGGGTACGTGCGGTTGTCGACGGCTGTGTGCACGTCGAGAACGTCTACACGGATGTCGCTGCAGAAATCCGGTGCGCGACCGTGATCGACTGCTCGCCTCGATTGCCTGACAACTCCCTGCGCTATTTGGCAGGTACCGGTGTCGGCGACACGATTGCTCCGAGAACTGTTCTCGAATCCATCCACGAAGGGCGCCGCGCAGGGTTTACTACTGGAACAGGTTTCAATTCCGTGGAGAGGATCGATTCATGACCCAGGTACGTTCACTCGAAGGCCGTGTTGCATTCATTACCGGCGCGGCGCGTGGTCAGGGCCGCTCACACGCAATTCGCTTGGCCAGGGAGGGCGCGTCGATCATTGCGATCGACGTCTGCAGTGCGGTTGCCGAGCACAACACGTACGACGCGGCAACCTCGGAAGATTTCACTGAGACCGTCCGCCTGGTCGAAGCCGAGGGCGGCAAGATCCTCGCGCGTGAGGCTGACGTTCGAGACAGTGCCGCGCTCGCCGCTGTGGTGAAGGACGGTGTCGAGCAGTTCGGTCGACTGGACATCGTGGTGGCCAATGCGGGCGTCTGCAACTGGAATCGATTCTGGGAGATGTCGGACGAGCAGTGGGAAACCCTCATCGACATCAACCTCACCGGTGTGTGGAAAACGCTCAAAGCGGCGGTGCCGTCCATCATCGAGGGTGGCCGCGGTGGTTCGATCGTCGTGATCAGTTCGGTCGCCGGACTCAAGGCGATGCCCGGTCAGGCGCACTACGGAAGCGCAAAGTTCGGTTTGGTCGGTCTCACTCAGGCGGCGGCAAAGGAACTGGGGGAGTACAGGATCCGCGTCAACTCCATCCATCCGTACGGGGTCAATACCCCGATGGGTGTTGATCAGGGCGCTCTCGCCGTGTTCCAGAACTACCCGCAATACCTCCCGAACTTCACTCCCATTCTCACGGAGACGGCTTTTGCCGAGCCCGACGAGATCTCCGATACCGTCGTGTGGTTGGCCGGTGACGGTTCACGCACCGTGACGGCAAGCCACATCGCTCTTGATCAAGGTAACTCCAAGGTCTGATGACGTCATATCCTCGTCTCTTCGAGCCGCTGCGCCTGCGCGATTTCACCCTGCGTAATCGGGTGGTGTTCTCTGCGCACCTGACCAACTATGCAGAGAACGGGTTGCCGACGGCGCAGCATGCCGCGTATTACGAGGCGAGGGCGCGAGGTGGCGCCGGGTTGATCATCAGTGAGGAACATTCGACTCATCCGTCGGATCGACCGTACGAGAAGATGATCGCCGGATACAGGCCCGAGGTGGTCGAGGGCTATCGCCGGATCACCGATGCCGTGCACGCGCACGGGTCGGTGATCCTCGCTCAGATCAATCACAATGGAGGACAGGGCGCCGGAACGTATTCGAGGCTCCCGCTCTGGGCGCCCAGTGCTATAGCCGATCCACTGTTCCGGGAAGTCCCCAAAGCTGTTGACGACGGCGATATCGCGGAGATTCTCGACGGCTTTTCGCTGGTCGCGCGCAACTGTATCTCCGGCGGGTTCGACGGCGTGGAATTGCAGGCGTCGCAGTCGTCGATTGTCCGAGCATTTCTGGCGCGGTCGACAAACCAGCGAACGGATCGGTACGGCGGTGCTACTGAGAACCGTGCCCAGTTCCTCCTGGAAGTATTGCGAATTCTTCGCCGCGCCATTGGCCCTGATCGCATTCTCGGAGTTCGGCTGAGCGGTTACGAAGGAACCCGGGGCGGTATCGAGTTGCCTGACGCGGTCCTGACTGCGCAGCTGGTGGAAGCCGACGGTCAGGTCGACTACATCAACACCGCTATCGGCATGGCCACAGAGACTTTGCATTTGATCGAGGCATCGATGGCGGTGCCGAAAGGTTACGCGAACTTCATTCCATCGGCGATCAAGGAAGTGGTCTCACTACCTGTCATCGGTGTCGGCCGATTCAAGTCACCGGAACAGGCTGAGCAGGCGTTGGACGAAGGTCTGTGCGATCTAGTGGGGGTAGTGCGTGGTCAGATCGCAGACCCGGATTTTGTGAACAAGGCACGCGCGGGCAAGCCCTCGCAGGTGCGAACCTGCCTGTCCTGCAACCAGGAATGCGTCGGACGGATGGGGCTCAACCGTTGGTTGGGTTGCACGGAGAACCCGCGGGCCGGACGAGAGTCCGTTGCTTTACCCCGGCCGCGGTTGCAGGGCCGCAGCGTAGTTGTTGTCGGCGGCGGGCCGGCTGGTCTGCAGGCAGCGGCTACCGCCGCGCAGCGTGGGCATCGGGTGACGCTGTTCGAGCGCGACGCCGTTCTTGGTGGGCAGATCCGTACTGCCTGCGTGATGCCTGCTCGCCGGGAACTGGGTGATCTGATCCGAAACCTCGAATCCGAATGCCGCAGAGACGGAGTCGCCATCGAACTCGATACTGAAGTGACAGCGGAGAGGCTGATCGAGTTGGCCCCGGATGTGGTGGTGGTGGCGACGGGAGCAAAGCCAGTGCGCCCGGTGTGGGCGGGCGACCTGCGCAGAGTTGTGGGTGTTCGCGACGTGCTCGACGGGAAGGTGCTGCCGAGCGGTTCCGTATTGGTGTTCGACGAACTGGGATTCCACCAGGGCGCGTCGGTGGCGGAGTTCCTCGCAGATCGCGGGTGCGCCGTCACGATCGCCACCAACGGGATGGTTGTGGCCCAAGATTTGAGTATCACTTTGGATTTCGAAGGCTGGAACCGTCGGGCGCATGAGAAGTCGATAGTTCAGCGTACGGATCTGATGGTGACCGCGGTGCACGGCGAAGGTCCAGTGACTGTCGAACTGGTGCACCATCCGACGGGAGTGTCCGAGTCTGTTGCTGCGGACTGGGTTGTGTTTGCGACGCAGCAGGAACCGGTGGATGAACTGTGGAATGGGCTGCGTGGCAGTTCCTTCGAGGTCTACCGAATTGGTGATGCTCTGTCGCCGAGACGTTCGCACAGTGCCGTCATTGAAGGTCACAGGGTTGCAGTGAGCCTCTAAAGCGCACGCAGGCATGTGCGCCGGGGCGTGTTTGATCCCCGGTGCACACGGTGGTTTTTCAGGCCGCTGTTGGTGGTGTGTTCCCGGGAACGGGAACTTGATACGGATCCACGGACATCGGTGGATAGAACCGGGTTTTTCGATCGTCTCCGATATCCACGCGCCACTCGGTGTGATGCATCATCCGATGGTGGTGACCGCATAACAAGATCAAATTATCGAGATCCGTGGGGCCGTCATCGAGCCAGTGGATCAGATGGTGGGCGTCGCACCAGCCCGGTGGAGTGCCGCAACCGGGGAAGGCGCATCCACCGTCTCGCACCGTCAAGGCCCGCCGCTGCGGGACACTGGCAAGGCGCGCTTTCATACCGTGATTGAGCGGAACACCGTTGCTATCGAGAAGGATTCGGGTGACCTCGCAGTCACAGGCCAGCATCCGGGCAGTGTCGAGACTGATGGGGCCGGCCCAGTTGGTGATCGCGTACCCGAGTTCCTCGGTGGAAGGCAACATGTCTTTGAGGGCCTGAAGATCGGTCATGTCTTTTGCGGTGGCGGTGATCGTCAGGTGCGGTTTCACGCCACCTTCGACGGGACCGAGACCCGCGGCTTCGTAGCGGCGCAGCATTTCGCAGAACCCGTCGGCGCTTCGAAGTGCCGGGGTGCGTTCGTCTTTCACACCGTCCTTCTCCGGTGTGGGCGCCGAGAGGGCAGACAGTAGTGCGATGAGACGGGCACCGTTGACGGCGTCGAGGTCACCTTTCACGCTGACTCGCCCGTACAAACCGCGGGAGGCGTAGAACTCGTTGAGCTCGGAATCTTCACCGGCCGGCACTCCGTCGGCGCGGTTGCCGTACTGCTTCTGGATCCGTCTAATGGCCGCGCGGACGGAATCGCAGTCGGTGACCTTCTTCGAGGCGAGGGTCAGGAGGATGTCGCGGGCTTTCTCGACGTCGGCGAGGCTCATGTTCTTGGGCGGGTGCTGACAGAAGTGGGCAACCTGACGCGCTTTCAACGCATCGATATCACCGTCGTGAAAGGATTGTCCGACAACAGGTTCGAGCATGAATAACCGCGCCAGGCCGACAAGTTGGCTGCATTCGCCGATCTCGAGATTGGTGGACAGGTGCAGCCACTGTGCGATAGCGCGGAATCCTTTGCCGCCGAGGGTGTCGCGGGTGAACATTTCCGTGATCATCACAACCATGCGGGACTGCATCTCGTGCCGGGCGCGAGCGAGGTCGAGTACCTCGGTCTTGAGGCCCTCGCCGTCGTATTGCCACGCTTCCCGACTGTCCATGAACTAATTTTAGTCGAACATAATTTCGATTCCTAGGGACATATCGGACAGATTCCCGTCAATATTCTCGCGAGACATGTTGACTTGCAATAATATTCGATACATTGATACAAATCGGCCATGTGCGCTGCCCATGCTCGAACGGCCGACGAATATGATCTCATCATGACCGAAACCCGTGAACTGTCCGCTATCCCGAGCCCAGGGCTCGAGGGGTCTGCGCACACCGTCGTGGTTCCGGTCGGTTCTTTCGAGCAGCATGGCCCGCACTTGCCGCTGGACACCGATACCCGAATTGCGAGAGCGGTGTCGAACGAGCTTCCTGGCGTCGTGGTTGCCCCGGCCCTCGAGTACGGAGCGAGCGGGGAGCACGAGGGTTTTGCCGGGACGATTTCCATCGGCGCCGAGGTCATGGAAATGGTGGTTGTCGAGTACGGACGGTCGGCATTCCGGTGGGCGAAGCGGGTGCTGTTTGTCAACGGTCATGGTGGAAACGGTCCGGCGTTGGCAAAGGCTGTGGCGCTGTTGCGATACGAAGGCCGGGATGCAGCTTGGGTGCCTTGCGCGGTTCCGGGGGCGGACGCCCATGCGGGCAAGACAGAAACCAGCCTCTTACTGCACCTTTCGCCGGAATGTGTGGATATGAACCTGGCGGAGGTAGGAAATATTTCTCCTATCTCAGACCTGATGCCAGGATTGCGTTCGGGCGGTATGGTCGCTGTGTCGGATAACGGTGTTCTGGGTGATCCAGTTCAGGCAAGTGCCGTGGACGGCGCGCACATTTTCGACGAGTTGGTGCAACGTGTGACGGATGGACTGGCCCGGTGGAGTCCGGGCCCGGATGGGAGGCTTCGGTGATGGTTGTTACCGATGGGGGGCGGGCGATCTACCCGAACCGATTCGCGGTGTTTTCCCTGACGATCGCCTGATGCGACCCGCACGACTCCCCGACGGCTTCGGCATTCGGTTGGATCCCAAAGTTCGCACGTACTCGGGTGGCCGCGTGCTCATCGGCGGTTCGCCTACGCGCATGCTCAAACTGGCTCCGACAGCAGCGGCGATGATCGGCGACGGCTTCCTCGAGGTTGTCGACCACCAGAGCGCCGCGGTGGCGCGCCATTTGCTCGATTCGGGCGTCGCGAATCCTCGGCCCATGTCGACGCCGTCGGCGGCTGACGTCACTGTCGTGATTCCGGTCAAGGACAACGTTGCCGGCATCGAGCGGTTGTTGCCGGTGCTCAAGGATCTGGCAGTGATCGTTGTCGACGACGGGTCCGACGTTCCTCTCGATCCGCGGCGGGACTACCCGGGTACGGGAACTGTCACTGTTGTCCGGCACGAGTACGCGCGTGGTCCCTCGTCGGCCCGTAATACGGGATTGCGTTCGGCACAAACATGTTTCGTGGCGTTCCTCGACTCCGACGTCATTCCGCGAGCGGGATGGCTCGAGCTGATGCTAGGGCACTTCAGTGATCCTGGTGTGGCGCTGGTAGCGCCGCGAATTGTGGCCCTCGATCCTTACGGGACGTCACTGGCTCGGTATGAAAGTATGCGTTCCTCCCTGGATCTCGGGCGGAAGGAAGCCGCCGTCAAGTCCGGCAGTCCGGTGTCGTACGTACCCAGTGCGGCCATGATCGTGCGGCGCGACGTGGCTCTGGACTGCGAGGGATTCGACGAAAACCTCGAGGTGGCCGAGGACGTCGATTTCTGTTGGCGCCTGCAGTCAGCCGGCTGGCGACTGCGCTACGAACCGGTTGCCAATGTCGCCCATGACCATCGGGTTCAGTTCGGCAAATGGTTCAGCAGACGAGCTTTCTACGGAACCGGCGCTGCGCCGTTGGCTGCACGCCATCCGGGTTCGGTGCCGCCCATGGCGATGTCGGTCTCGACGCTGTTCGCGTGTGTTGCGGCAGCAACGCTCACCAAGTCGGGGTTGGCCGGAGCGCTCGGCGCTTTGCTGTTCACCGTGTTCCGGTTGCGGAAGATGTTCACTGGTCTGACGCAGCCGACGCGCATCGCGGCGATTCTCACTGCCCAAGGATTTGTGGGTGGGTTCTGGCAATTGGCGTCGGCGATGTGCCGTCACTATTGGCCGGTGACGCTGTTGGCGGTGATCAGCTCACGCAAGATCCGGCGATTGGCGATTGCCGCGGCAGTCAGTGAAGGGCTGGTGGACTGGTATCGGCACCGCGAGCCAGGTGGTTTGGGTCCGGTTCGGTACGTGTTGTTCAAACGGGCCGACGACGTCGCGTACGGATTCGGCCTGTGGCGTGGTGCGATCGAGGCGCGCGACCTGGCGGCATTGAAGCCCCGAATCACCAAGTGAGCGTTCCGGATCGCGCAGACTTCGTGGTGGTCGGTGGCGGCACCACGGGCTGTGTGGTCGCGGCGAGACTCAGCGAGGACCCGGCCGCGCAGGTGCTTCTTCTCGAGGCGGGAAGTGGATATCGTTCGACGGTTGATCTTCCGGGTGTCCTCGATGATCCGTATTTGCTCCCGGTGGGACCGGCTAGTGAACACACCTGGACGTATCCGGTCGAATTGACGCCAAGTCGACGTGCCACCGTCTCGCGTGGGCGAACTCTCGGTGGGAGCGGCGCGGTAAATGGTGCGTACTTCGCGAGGGCCACGCGCTCAGATTTTGACCTCTGGCCCGATTCCTGGAGTTACGAGAAGGTGCTGCCGTACTTCCGGAAGTCGGAGACCGATCACGATTTCGGCGGGCCGTATCACGGTGACAATGGTCCAATTCCGGTGCGTCGGCGCCAACTCGACGACATGCATCCATTCAGCAGTCGGTTCCATGACGCGGCACTTGCAGCGGGTTTCCCAGAGGACGCCGACAAGAATGCGCCGGATTCGAACGGCGTCGGCCCGGTCCCGTTGAATATCTCGGACCATCGTCGTATCAGTAGTGCGGTCGGCTACCTGTTGCCGGCGATGGGGCGTCGTAATCTCACCGTCGATGTCGGTGTCACCGTGCTGCGGATCGTGTTCTCCGGGACGCGGGCGGTGGGCGTCGATGTCCTCGACGGCACAGCGTTGCGGCGCATCCGCGGGCGCCACATCGTGGTGTGCTCCGGCGCGGTTGCCACGCCGCTCCTGCTCCTCAATTCCGGCGTCGGATCGGCTGATCAGCTTGTGGCTCATGATGTTCCGGTGGTGGTCGACCTTCCGGGCGTGGGGCAGGGTTTTGTCGATCACCCGGAAGTGCTGCTGCCTTACAGGTATTCGGTTCCGGAGGCATTGCGGCCGCAGACCCCGGTGCTGGAAATGGCTCTGAACGACGCGGACCTCGAAATACGTCCGTACACAGCCTCGTTCACAGATTTGGTACCCGGAATTCCACAGATGGATCATGGGATCGGAGTGGTGCTGATGGCTCCGCGCAGCCGCGGAACCGTCGAGCTCGATCCGAAGGCGCCCGGTGGATCGCCGCGGATTCGATACAACTACGTCGACTCAGCGCACGATCGTCGAGTCCTCCGGCGGGGAATGCAGATCGCGGAGGACCTGCTCGAAACCATTGCGAAGACCGGGATGATCCGGCGGCCCGAGATCGAATATTCGGACGAGTGGATCGAATCGCGGTTGGGCACGTCGCTGCACATGTCGGGAAGTTGCGTCATGGGTTCGGAGTTCGATCCGGATGCGGTTGTCAACGATCGATGCAGTGTCCTCGGCGTCGAGGCACTCAGTATTGTCGACACATCGATAATGCCGGTGATTCCCACTCGCGGTCCCCATGCAACTGCGGTGATGCTGGCTGAACGAGCAAGTGAACTGGTGCGTGACGCTGCGCGGGCGTGAAGAGCAACCGACCATCTTCACCATTGTGATGTGATCGGCACTACAGTGGCAGGGGAGCGGAGGAACGCAGAATATGGCACGTGAACAGGCTGTGTACGGCAACCCGTGGGTAGCAGTGCGGCCCGGAGATGACGTAGCGGTGCTGGCACGTCGACTGTCGAGTGCCCATCAATCCTTTATCGATGCCCACGACGGGGCTGCAATAGCGGACGATTCGCGCGTGCGGTCCGTTGTGCTCGAATCCTGGATGCGTAGTCGAAACAAGGGCGTCGATCCTGACGTCGTCGGTGCTCCGGAGATGCTCGAGGGGCTGGATCTCGAGAGTTATCGCTCGTCCCATCCCATGTCTCTCATCCGGCCGGTGGTTCGAAAACTGCTGGTAGAGGATGCAGCGGATACAGGCCTGCTGATCGCGATCAGCGACGCACACGGTCGGTTGCTCTGGGTGGAGGGCGACAGCGCCGCCAAGGATCGGGCACTGTCGATGAATTTTGTCGAAGGCGCCGACTGGAGTGAAGACCGCGTCGGCACCAATGCTCCGGGGACGGCACTCGCGCTCGATCATTCGGTACAGATTTTCGGTTCGGAGCATTTCAACCGCACCGTGCACGACTGGAGTTGTTCGGCCGCGCCTGTCCACGACCCCACGACCGGACAGATTCTCGGCGCCATCGACATCACCGGTGGACCTCGGGTTGCCGTCCCGGAAGTGTTGTCGTTGATTCGTGCGACGGTGGCCGCCGCCGAATCGGAACTGCGGTTCCACCTGCTCAACTCGCCGATCCCGCTCACTGCCTCAGCTCCGAGGCTGGAGACGTTCGGCGGCGGACGGCCGACTCTCGTACGTGGCGGTGAGCGGATTCCGGTCTCACAACGTCACGCCGAGATCCTGCTTCTGCTCGCGGAACATCCGGAAGGGCTCAGCGCCGATCACCTTGCGGTTCTCCTCGACGAAGGTGAATTGGACGGTGTCACTGTTCGCGCCGAGATGTCTCGCCTTCGTAAGGTTTTCGGCGCCGATCGGTTGGCGTCGAGGCCCTATCGCATCATTACCGAGTTCGCCACCGACGTCGACGACGTCCGCAAGGCTCTGGATCGCGGTGACGCAGCGACGGCCTTGCGCTTGTATTCCGGCCCGGTCCTGAGTGGATCCACCGCTCCGGGCATCGATGCAATCCGGGACGAACTGCGCACTCGGGTTCAGGCCGCGCTTCTTCGCGGCGGCGACGCCAACCTTCTCGCCAAGTGGACCACCTCGGTCCATGGCCGGGAGGATTCGGTCGTCTGGGAGGCGTATCTGTCGACACTCGACCCGAAATCTGCACTGTATTCGCAGGTCAAGGCAAAAATTGATCTTCTGGACCGGCAACTCGGCCTCTGAGGAACGGGCGCGTTGCACCGACCGAACGGGCGCGTTGCACCGACGCAACGTAGTTGCAACGTTGCAACTCCTAGTGTTGTGAATCACACCCCACCGGGGGGTGGGACTGCAGTCACCGATCTCGGGACTGTGCCCAGGAAGATCACGTTTACATAGGAGCTTGCAATGACCGTGTACGCCCGCCCAGGTACCGCCGACGCGATCATGTCCTTCCAGTCTCGATACGACAACTGGATCGGCAACGAATGGGTTGCTCCGGTCAAGGGTCAGTACTTCGAGAATCCGACGCCGGTGACCGGACAGAACTTCTGCGACGTGGCACGTTCCACCGCGGAAGACATCGAGCTCGCTCTCGACGCAGCACACGCGGCGGCACCGGCCTGGGGCAAGACCTCTGTTGCCGAGCGCGCAATCATCTTGAACAAGATCGCCGATCGCATGGAGGAGAACCTCGAATCCATCGCGCTTGCCGAGTCCTGGGACAACGGCAAGCCGATTCGTGAAACCCTCAACGCGGACATCCCGCTTGCCATCGACCACTTCCGCTACTTCGCGGGAGCGATTCGCGCACAGGAAGGTTCGCTCTCGGAGATCAACTCCGACACCGTGGCGTACCACTTCCACGAGCCGCTCGGTGTAGTCGGTCAGATCATTCCGTGGAACTTCCCGATCCTCATGGCCGTGTGGAAGCTGGCTCCCGCACTTGCTGCCGGAAATGCCATCGTCCTCAAGCCTGCCGAGCAGACGCCCGTCTCGATCCTGCACCTCATCGGCATCATCGGTGACCTGCTGCCTGCCGGTGTTCTCAACATCGTCAACGGATTCGGCGTCGAGGCCGGCAAGCCGCTCGCATCGAGCCCGCGCATCAAGAAGATCGCGTTCACCGGTGAAACCACCACCGGACGCCTGATCATGCAGTACGCGTCGCAGAACCTGATCCCGGTCACCCTCGAACTCGGTGGCAAGAGCCCCAACATCTTCTTCTCCGACGTGCTCGCCGCCAACGACGACTACCAGGACAAGGCGCTCGAAGGCTTCACGATGTTCGCGCTCAACCAGGGCGAGGTCTGCACGTGCCCGTCGCGTTCGTTGATCCAGGAAGATATTTTCGACGACTTCCTCGCAATGGCTGCCATCCGCACCAAGGCTGTGCGCCAAGGTGATCCGCTCGATACCGACACCATGATCGGCGCGCAGGCCAGCAACGATCAGCTCGAGAAGATCCTGTCCTACATCGAGATCGGCAAGGCCGAAGGCGCCAAGGTCATCACCGGCGGCGAGCGGGCTCAACTGGGCGGCGACCTCTCCGGCGGCTACTACGTGCAGCCGACGGTCTTCACCGGCAACAACAAGATGCGCATCTTCCAGGAAGAGATCTTCGGCCCGGTCGTATCCGTCACGTCCTTCAAGGATTACGACGAGGCCATCGAACTTGCCAACGACACCCTCTACGGTCTCGGCGCCGGCGTCTGGTCGCGTGATGGTGGAGTTGCCTACCGTGCGGGCCGTGACATCCAGGCCGGCCGAGTGTGGACCAACACGTACCATCAGTACCCGGCACATGCCGCCTTCGGTGGATACAAGCAGTCCGGTATCGGTCGCGAGAACCACCTGATGATGCTCTCGCACTACCAGCAGACCAAGAACCTCCTGGTCAGCTACGCGCAGAAGGCTCAGGGATTCTTCTGATCCTCGCTTCGCGCACCAGGTAAAGACAACACGAGAATACGAACACACGGAGGCTGGAATGGACGCTACTGATGTCACCGCAACTGATGACACGGCAGGCGTCGTTCCACCCCGTCTCGTGACTACCGCTGGGGCGGCTGATCTTCTGCGCCGCCTCAGCGGAAACCACGGCGAACTGATGATGCACCAATCCGGTGGATGCTGTGACGGCAGCGCACCGATGTGTTATCCCGCAGGCGAATTCATCGTCGGTGACCGTGACGTACTGCTCGGCGTCATCGATCTGCGACTTGGGGTCGGTGAGGTTCCGGTCGACCTGCCCGCGGGTACGGATGCCGTTCAGGTCTGGATTTCCGGATCCCAATTCGAAGCGTGGAAGCATACCCAGCTGGTTCTGGACGTTGTGCCCGGTCGCGGCAGCGGTTTCAGTCTGGAGTCTCCTGAAGGGTTCCGATTCCTCAGTCGAGCACGGGCTTTCACGCAGCAAGAGAACGATGCGCTCAACTCGTCCGCGATCTTGGTCGGCGCGCAGTGGGAGGCCGGGGTGCGTCCCCTTCCGCCAACAGTTCCTCAGGTTGTGGCCGAAGCGGTGGACGCTTGCCCGGTTCCGGGCATGGCCGGCCGAGCCTGAGCGTTTTACAGTCCCGTCATCGCCGCGGCGATTGCCAGTTACTTCTCACCCATACTGTTGAGCCACGCGGCGCCGGGCACTGGCGTCGTTGTATTCTTGACCGATTCAGAGGATGGACATGTCTCTTTCCGAGCACGTGCCGGACAAGTCGACGGGCGCGCACCACGACGGCGCCGATTTTCATGCAGAAGACAATTCGTATCTCGAAAAACGAACACTCCGCAAAGGCACGGCAGGATGGGTGCTGCTGGCCGGATTGGGAGTCAGCTATGTGATTTCCGGCGACTATGCCGGATGGAACAACGGACTGGCCGAGGGCGGATTCGGTGGTCTGTTGATTGCTGCCGTTGTCATCGCCGGCATGTACTTGGCGATGGTGCTGGGCATGGCCGAGATGTCGTCGGCTCTCCCGGCTGCTGGTGGCGGGTACACGTTCGCCCGTCGCGCCTTGGGTCCGTGGGGTGGATTTGCCACCGGCACTGCGATTCTCATCGAGTATTCCATCGCACCGGCCGCCATCGCGACGTTCATCGGTGCGTACGTCGAGTCGCTCAATCTGTTCGGAATCACCGACGGTTGGTGGGTCTACCTCGCGGTGTACGCGATCTTCATCGGCATTCACCTCACCGGTGCCGGTGAGGCGCTCAAGGCGATGTTCGTGATTACCGCCATTGCTCTCGTCGGCCTTGTCGTCTTTGCGGTTTCCGCTGTGGGACTGTTCGATTCGTCGAGTCTCACCGACATCGCCGTCGATACTTCCGCGGCCGGGTCGTCGTCGTTCCTGCCCTTCGGTTTGATCGGAATCTGGGCGGCAGTTCCCTTCGCGATCTGGTTCTTCCTTGCGGTGGAAGGTGTTCCGCTCGCAGCTGAGGAAGCGCGCGAGCCGGAGAAGAACGTCCCGCGCGGCATCATCATCAGCATGCTGATCCTGATCGTCACGGGCGCAGCCGTTCTCTTCCTGGCGACGGGCGCATTGGGTGCCGACGCGTTGTCCACGTCCGGAAACCCGCTGGTCGAAGCGCTCGGTGACAGTGGCGCCGCCAAGGTTGTCAACTACATCGGGCTCGCCGGCCTGGTCGCGAGTTTCTTCTCGATCATGTACGCGTACTCCCGTCAGACCTTTGCGCTCTCGCGTGCCGGATACCTGCCCAAGAACCTGTCGGTGACGAACAAACGCAAGGCCCCGACACTTGCGCTCGTAGTCCCCGGAGTCATCGGGTTTGCCCTGTCGCTCACCGGAGAAGGCGCGATGTTGCTGAACATGGCGGTGTTCGGCGCGGCTGTCAGCTACGTGCTGATGATGGTGAGCCACATCGTGCTTCGCAAGCGGGAGCCGAACATGCCCCGTCCGTATCGGACTCCCGGCGGAATTGCCACCACTTCATTTGCTCTTGTCGTCGCAGCGATATCCGTGGTCGCCACGTTCCTGGTCGATCCGATCGCAGCACTTCTCACGCTCGTCGCGTTCGGTGTTCTCATGGCCTATTTTGGTCTCTACAGTCGACATCATCTTGTTGCCAACTCGCCGGACGAGGAGTTTGCTGTACTTGCACAGGCGGAAGAAGAACTGGAATGAGCATGTACCACCAACAGGTTTCGGGCACGACTTACTCGTTCGAGAGTCTCGTCGACCTCATGGCCAAGGCGACACCACTTCGATCAGGTGACGAACTGGCCGGTTGCGCGGCGCACTCCGACGCGGAACGCGCTGCTGCCCAGTGGGTTCTGGCAGATCTTCCGTTGAAAGTATTTCTGGAAGATCTCCTGGTTCCGTACGAGGACGACGAGGTCACTCGGCTCATCATCGACAGTCACAACCGTCTGGCATTCCAACCGATCGCGCACCTGACCGTCGGCGGCTTGCGGGACTGGCTCCTCGAGACTGCGTCGGCGCCAGGTGCCGCGGCACAACTTGCGGCGGTGAGTCCTGGCTTGACCCCGGAGATGGTAGCGGCGGTCAGCAAGATCATGCGTAATCAGGATCTGATTGCGGTCGCGAAGGCGATCAACGTCACCGCAGGCTTCCGGACCACCATCGGTCTGCCTGGTCGGCTGAGCACCCGGCTACAACCCAACCATCCCACCGACGACCCGCGGGGAATCGCCGCGGCCACGCTCGACGGTCTCCTCCTGGGTTGCGGCGACGCCGTCATCGGGATCAACCCGGCAACGGACTCTCCGCAGGCCACATCGGACCTGTTGCACCTCCTCGACGACATCCGGCAGCGATTCGAGATTCCGACACAATCCTGCGTGCTCTCCCACGTGACCACGACGATCGGACTGATCGAATCCGGTGTACCGGTCGATCTCGTCTTCCAGTCGATTGCCGGCACCGAAGGCGCCAATTCCGGCTTCGGAGTGAATATTCCGCTGCTCCGAGAAGGTAACGAAGCCGGTCGGTCCTTGAACCGGGGGACTGTCGGGAACAACGTCATGTATCTCGAGACCGGGCAGGGTTCGGCGCTCAGTTCCGGCGCTCACCTCGGAACCGGCGGCGCTCCCGTCGATCAACAAACTCTCGAAACGCGCGCGTACGCGGTGGCCCGCGACCTCGAACCACTCCTGGTCAACACCGTCGTCGGATTCATCGGGCCTGAGTACCTGTACGACGGTAAACAGATCATCCGAGCGGGCCTCGAGGATCATTTCTGCGGCAAACTGCTGGGACTGCCGATGGGCGTTGACGTGTGTTACACCAACCACGCCGAGGCCGACCAGGATGACATGGACAACCTGTTGACCCTGCTCGGCGTGGCGGGTGCGGCATTTGTGATCGCGGTTCCCGGGGCGGACGACGTGATGCTCGGGTATCAGAGTCTGGCATTCCACGACGCGTTGTACGTGCGCCGGGTGTTGGGGCTGCAACCTGCCCCGGAGTTCGAGGCATGGCTGCACGGATTGGGGATGACGGACGGAGATGGACGATTATTGCCGGTAGACGCCTCCCTCTCGCCGCTGCGAGCACTGACGGTGAACCGATGAGCGACGACGCGGCACCGGTTGTCGATTTCTGGAGTCCGCTCCGTTCGACAACACAGTCTCGAATCGGGTTGGGCCGCACCGGAGATTCGTTGCCCACCACACGAGTGCTCGAGTTCAAAGCCGCTCACGCTGCCGCGCGGGATGCCGTTCACGTACCGCTCGATTCTGAGATTCTCGCTCGACGGGTCGAAGCCGTCGGAATCGGAGCGCCCGTGGTGGTCACCAGCGGTGCGTCCACCCGGAGCGAGTACTTACGCCGACCCGATTTGGGACGCCGGCCGGCTGATCTGCGTGCGATCGAAACGTCGGACCAGGACATTGGATTCATTCTCGCGGACGGACTTTCACCGCGCGCCCTCATGGATCACGGTGAGCAGTTGCTCGCGGCGCTTGTTGCCGTGCTGGGAACGACGTATTCGATTGCGCCGCCCGTCATCGCGACCAATGCGAGGGTTGCGTTGGGTGATCACATCGCGGCGGCGATGGGTGTGCAGACTGCGGTGGTCCTGATCGGCGAACGGCCCGGACTCTCGGTTGCCGACAGCGTCGGGATCTATCTGACCCATCTTCCTCGAATCGGACGCACTGACGCGGACAGAAACTGCATCTCCAATATCCATCCACCGGAAGGTCTGGGCTACGAGCAGGCAGCCCGCGTTGTCGCGGGTTTGGTGGCCGGTGCCCGGAAGCTGGGGCGTTCCGGTGTAGACCTCAAAGACACGTCGCGGGCAGACCAGTTGGCATCGGGTGAGGTGCTGACCCTCGAGTAGTGCCCAGAACAGTGCTCAGATGAAGAGCACTCGATATCTGATGCTTCCCTGAACCTTCCCCACCAGATTGCCGGCGTGGACGAACCACCTACCGCGAGGCATCGGGCAGATCCGTTGGGGTACAAGTGGGTTGAAGAGAAACAGTGCAAGCAGGGTCGCGGCGACGATACGAGGAGCAGTCCGGCGCTGACCGTGTTGGCGGAACCGTGAGTACAACTGCGCCGTGGCGATTCCGTAGGCGCGGGTTTGATTCCACGTTCCGCTGTACGTGTCACGAAGACGGTAGGCAACCACGGCATCGGGTGCGTGTGCCAGCGTCATGCCGGCCAACTGCAGGCGCCAGCAAAGGTCGATATCCTCACCGGAATTGACGTATCGGAGGTCAAATCCGTCGACCTTGTCGAATGCTGCGCGCCAGATGCCGAAGGTGCAGGTGATGCCGTAGGGGAGGAAATCCTCACTGCCGAACTGTGTTCCGGTGAAAGTGCGCCACGTGGCAACCTCACTCGAGTTGATCGACGCGGTTTCGACCACTCCGCCAACGGCATCCGAGTTCTCGGCGGCGCGGACGATCGCACTGAGCCACGACGGGTGGACGCGATCGTCTGCGTCACAGAATGCGATGAAATCGCCACTGGATGCGGCAACCCCGACGTTGCGCGCGTAGCCGCCGCCCCGTCCGGCCGACGCATCCACCAGGCGGAGGGAAAGGGCATCGGTAGACGGATGGGTCGCGATGTACGCGGCGAGTCCGTCGGTGGAACCGTTGTCGGCAACGACGACTTCGAGTGCTCCCTCGTAATCCTGCGAGGAAAGCGCGGTCAGCTGTTCGCCGATGTGGTCCATGGCGTTATACGCAGGGATTACCACGGACACAAGGTGCGGTTTCACGCGCCAAAGATACCGTATGCCTGGTAAAGCCGCTGCGTCGGATTTGCCGCTGGTCGCAGGTAGCAGCGCTGGTGTGGCCGCTCCTGTGATGTGATTGCTGTCGAGCCCGTCAGGGCTTGCGATTCTGTTTCGGTATGTCGCACCAGTGTGAGAGCCGCCAAGGCGGCACGTGATGAGGAGAGAACGATGGCCTTTGCCGGCAACGTGGACGAATTGGCGCTGCTTCAGTCGGTGCGGCTCAAGGAACGCGTCGGGTCGGGTGTTCTTGCCGAGCACCTGGGAGTGAGTGCGGCATCCGGACAGGCCGCGTACGACGCCCTGGTCGAACAGGGTAAGGCCGTGGAGAGCGACAATGAGATCAGTCTGACGGACAAGGGTCTCGCCGAGCTGAACGATCAGCTCGATGCCGAGCGCGTGTCCATCGACGAGGATTCGATTCTCGAGGTCCTCGAAGCCTTCCTGCCGTTGGACGAGGAATTCTCAGCTCTCCTCGCCAGTGCTGACGCCGCGTCGCTGGCAGAGCTGGATCGCCGCGCGTCCAACGTGTTCGATGATCTGTCCGCGTTTGTTCCGCGCCTGTCGCGGTATCAGGACTTGTTCTCCGACGCGCTTGCGAAAGTTCAAGCGGGGGAGTCGAAGTGGATTGCGGAACAGGGAATCGACTCGTACGCCACGGTGTGGGTGGAGATCCGCCAGGAGTTGTGCGAGGCGGCTGGCAAGTCGGAAAACTGAGCGTAGTTTCTCACAGTTGGCCGTCCGTCTCCCCCAGGGAGTCGGACGGCCTTCGTCGTGTCACGGCGAAGTGAAACTCGTTACTTCAGGACATGAAGCGTGATGCGCATCACCCCTCACCCCCTTTCGGGGGTAGTGGGGGGTGAGCCGGATCACTACCTTTCCTCTTATCGACGGTGAAGCCCACAGGGCAACACCACCGGACCACGGAGGAATCGAGTGACCACAGTCTCTCCAGCAGGGGGATCGAGTGCCGCAGGCACTGCGGCAGCCCCCGCGAAGACAACGAGTGTGCGGCGAGTTGCCATCGCCAGTTGTATCGGCACGACCATTGAGTTCTACGACTTCTTCATCTACGGAACCGCTGCGGCGCTTGTCTTTCCGACGGTCTTCTTTCCGGCGCTCGGGGCCACTGCCGGCACAGTGGCGTCGTTCGCGACCTTTGCCGTTGCCTTCATCGCACGGCCGGTCGGCGCAATGTTGTTCGGGCACTTCGGAGATCGCATCGGTCGCAAGAAGACGCTCATCTCCACTCTGTTGCTGATGGGTATTTCGACGCTGCTCATCGGTTTGCTGCCCGGCGCCGACACAATCGGTGTTGCAGCTCCGATCATCTTGGTGCTCTTGCGCTTCGGTCAAGGATTTGCAGTCGGTGGTGAATGGGCGGGCGCAACCCTGCTCACCGCGGAATACGCCCCGCCCGGCAAACGCGGCCTCTACGCCATGTTCCCGCAACTCGGCCCGGCCATTGCTTTTGTTCTCTCGAGCAGCACGTTCCTCATCACCGGCGCAGTTCTCGGCGACACCAACCAGGCATTCCTCGATTACGGCTGGCGAATCCCGTTCCTGTTCTCCATCGTGCTCGTCGGTATCGGCCTCTACATGCGCCTCGCAATCGAAGAAACTCCGGTCTTCAAGGCGGAGCAAGCTGATCGCGTCGCAGCGGAGAAGAACGAAGCACCTCGCACCCTCCCGTTCCTGGATGCATGGCGTTTCCAGACCAAGGAAATTCTCCTCTCGGCCGGTGCGCTGGCCTGCCTGTTTGCCTTCTTCTACATGGGTACGGCATTCCTCACGAGCTACGGCACCAAGACGCTCGGATTCTCCCGCCCGTTCGTCCTGTCCGTCGGTATTGCGTCCGCCTTTGTCTTCGGCGCCGCGATCATCGTCTCCGCGCTGTACTCGGACCGGATCGGCCGTCGCAAGGTCATCATGATCTCGTGTGGTCTGGCTGTGGTGTGGGCACTTATTCTGTTCCCGCTCCTCGATACCGGAACTCCTCTTGCATTCATCCTCGGAATGTTCGGCACTCTGATGATCTTCGGAATCGCCTACGGCCCGTGTGGCGCACTGCTCCCGGAAATGTTCCAGACCCGCTACCGCTACACCGGTGCCGGCCTCGGCTACAACCTCGCCGGAGTGCTCGGTGGCGCAGTGCCGCCGCTGATCGCCGCCCCGCTGGCCTCGGCCTACGGGAGCATGGCCATCGGAATCATGCTCGCAATCCTCGGTGTGGTGAGTCTCGTCTGCACCTGGGCGCTCGTCGAGACCAAGGACCACGCACTGTAAGGACAGTTGTCGGGCGGGGTGTCCGGACTTCAGACAGTTACGGACACCCCGCACCGGGAAGTATGTCGTGCATCACACCGAATCGAGTAAATTCGTAGATGAGAGGGTCCGCTGCGGCGGCCCCTCTCATAGGTGCCTGAACAGGCAACCGGAGAGGACAGAACACATGAGTACGCCGCTGCCCAGCTATACGTCCGGAGTATGGGACGGTCCGATGCTGGGCGACACCATCGGAGACAATCTCGATCGCACGGTTGCCGCGCACGGCGACCGTGATGCGTTGATCGACCATGCCAGCGGTCGACGATGGACGTACCGGGAGTTCGCCGAGCAGGTGAACGGGCTCGCTGCCGGACTTCTTTCCCGTGGTGTGGGGAAGGGCGACCGGGTGGGGATGTGGGCTCCCAACTGTCCGGAATGGACGTTCACGCAGTATGCGACGGCAAAGATCGGCGCGATCCTGGTCAACATCAATCCGGCGTATCGCTCGCATGAGTTGCAGTACGTGCTCGAGCAGGCCGGAATCTCGACACTGGTGTCTGCGGCCAGCTTCAAAACGTCGGACTACGCGTCGATGATCGAGACGGTGCGGCCGCAGTGCCCTGATCTGACGTCGGTGATCCTGCTCGGTTCACCCGAGTGGGACAGCGTGCTGGCGGACGGGTTGGCGGCGCAGGCAAGCGATCCGGCTCCTCTCGCCGCTGCGCAGGCTGCGTTGTCTGCGGACGATGCGATCAACATCCAATACACCTCGGGCACTACCGGTTTCCCGAAGGGTGCGACGCTCAGTCATCACAACATTCTCAACAACGGCTACTTCGTCGGCGAGTTGTGCCACTACACCGAACTCGACCGCGTCTGCATTCCGGTGCCGTTCTATCACTGCTTCGGCATGGTGATGGGCAACCTCGCGTGCACCAGTCACGGTGCCGCCATGGTTATTCCGGGTCCGGCCTTCGATCCGAGTGCGGCACTCGAGGCTGTGCAAGCGGAGAAATGCACCTCCCTCTACGGTGTGCCGACGATGTTCATCGCGGAACTGGCCTTGCCCGAATTCGATACATTCGACTTGTCGAGCCTGCGAACCGGAATCATGGCCGGCTCACCCTGCCCGGTAGAGGTGATGAAGCAGGTCATCGATCGCATGGGGATGGCCGAGGTATCCATCTGTTACGGCATGACCGAGACGTCTCCTGTGTCACTTCAGACCCGTTCGGATGATTCCATCGAGCAGCGAACCGAGACGGTCGGACGCGTCGGACCGCATCTCGAGATCAAGATCGTGGACCCGGCAACGGGATTGACGGTGCCGCGCGGAGAACCAGGCGAGCTGTGCACGCGCGGGTACTCGGTCATGCTCGGGTACTGGGAGAACGCGGAAAAGACTGCGGAGGCGATCGACGCTGCCCGGTGGATGCATACCGGCGACATCGGTGTCATGGACGAGGCCGGGTACGTCGCGATCACCGGACGGATCAAGGACATGGTTATTCGCGGCGGCGAAAACGTCTACCCCCGTGAGATCGAGGAGTTCCTCTACACCCACCCCGACATCCTCGACGCGCAGGTGATCGGCGTGCCCGACGCCAAGTACGGCGAGGAGTTGATGGTGTGGATTCGGATGCGCGAGGGCGCACGCGAACTGGACGCCGACGCCGTACGTGCCTACTGCACAGGTAAATTGGCGCACTACAAGATTCCGCGGTACGTGCATGTCGTCGACGAATTCCCCATGACCGTCACCGGAAAGGTGCGCAAGATCGCGATGCGCGAACAGGCGATGGAACTGATCGGGCAGGGCTGAGTCGTGTTCGATTCTTCAGGAACTCGCGATCCGGTTCGGCCCGAGATCGCGCTTTCCTGGAAACGCTCGCGGCTCAGCGGAGTCGACCCGTCCGCGGCAATCGCAGTGGATACCGCCGACCAGGACGCCGAGAGCCGGTTGCTGCGCGCGGCTACTCCGGTGCTCGACGAAGTTGCCCAGCAGCTCGCGGGCACCGGATTCTGTGTCCTGCTGGCAGATCGGGAGTGCCGCGTTATCGCGTCGGTGTACTCGGACCGTCTGGTCGAGCGGACAATCGAGCGTTTGGGTGTAGTCAACGGTTCACGATTCGGTGAAGAACATGCCGGCACCAACGCCCTCGGTACGCCGCTCGAGGTGGGGAGAGCCGTGGTGATCCACGGCGAGGAGCATTTCCTCGACAGCCTCAAAGGTCTCAGTTGCTACGGACAGCCGATTCTGCACCCGGTGACTCGCCGGGTCGAAGGCATTCTCGACATGACCGGTATTGTCTCGCAAGCTAACCCGCTGTTCGCGCCGTTCCTTGCGCGGGCAGCGGCGGACATCGAGAAGCGCCTACTCGAGGGATCGAAAGCGTCGGAGCAGCGGTTGGTCGACGCATTCCAGAGAGTGTCGCATCAGCGCAACATTGCCGTCGCGGCCATCGGCGACGACATTTTGCTGAGCAACCGAACGGCGTTGGATCTGCTGGACACCGCAGACCATGTATCGCTCCGGTCTTTGATCGCCGACCTCAACCCGGACCAATCGAGATTGGTAACAGTCGAATTGGCGTCCGGTGCACTCGCGCGAGTCCAAGCCGACAGAATTTCCGGCGCCGACGGTGGAGCGCTTTTCCTGGTCGAACCACTCCAGCGTGAGCGGGCGCCAATTCGTCGAACGCACGAGCGGACTCCGTCTCCGGGGGAACGACTGCGCCGCGATCTGATGCGGGCGCGGGCGTCGTCGTCCGCAGTTGCCATCTCGGGTGAAGCAGGTTCCGGTCGAACTTCGGCAGCGTCGGACGTGGTCGGGAGCGTCGACGCCAGTTGGCACGATGCCACGCGAATCGCCTTCGACGGCCGTGAGCAATGGGTCACCGATCTCGTGCGAGCTGCCCGAAGGCGCTCGGGTGTTGTCGTGATCGAACAGGTGCAGCTGCTTCCCGATTCGGTGTTGCCCATGATCGCGGACTTGATCGACGCCAGCGCTGAGGGGCCGAGGATCGTTATGACCAGTGGAGCAGTAGCAGACCTACCGCCGACCATCGCGGCGTTGCTCTCGCGTTGCGCTTCCAGAGTTGTCATCGCCCCACTGCGCGAGCGGCAAGCCGAGATTGCCGAGTTGGCGCAGGCGATGCTGGAAGGGATCTCGCCCGAACTGAGGTTGACCGCCAGTGCTGCCGAGGCGCTCACAGCGGCCAGTTGGCCGGGCAATCTCGCCGAATTGAGAGTTGTGCTGTATCGCGCCGCGGGCGATCGCGCGAGCAATCGCATCGACGTCACCGACCTGCCTGAGGACTATCGCACGACCACCAAGGTGTCGCGGTTGGCAGGACGGGAGAAAGCGGAGCGTCAGGCGATCATCGGAGCGTTGAAAGACTGCGGCGGCAACAAGGTTCACGCGTCGGCGCAACTCGGTATCAGCCGAAGCACCCTGTACACGCGGATGCGGGCACTCGACATCACTGTCTAAGTTGCTGTCCGAACTCAGTTGTACAAAGTTCGGACAGTTAGCACCCGCGGAAGCGCGGAAGTATGGCGTGCATCACATTCGCACCTCACTACTTCAGGGAGTTTCCGATGACGGCAGTAGCCGAGCACACCATCAGTTCCGCGGTACAGGGATTCCTGAACGGACCGAAAAAGCTCTACATCGGCGGCGAATTCGTCGATGCCGCTTCGGGTCAGACCTTCTCGACGTACAACCCGGCTGACGGGCAGAAGCTCACCGACGTGGCGCACGGCCAGGCCGAAGACATCGATCGCGCAGTACGCGCTGCCCGCACAGCTTTCGAAGACGGACCGTGGTCGCGCATGAAGGCAAACGAGCGCGAGCGGATGATCTGGCGCGTCGGCGACATCCTCAGTGCCCGCGCCGAAGAATTCGGCCAGCTCGAAGCTCTCGACAACGGCAAGTCCGTCGCGATCGCCACAGCAGTCGACGTGGCCTGGGCCGCAGACGTTTTCCGCTACTACGCGGGATGGGCCACCAAGATCGAAGGCAGCACGGTCAACGTGTCCATGCCCTTCTCTCCCGGCGGCGAGTTCCACGCATACACACTGCGTGAGGCGATCGGAGTCTGTGGTCTGATCGTGCCGTGGAACTTCCCGCTGCTCATGTCGTCGTGGAAGCTTGCCCCAGCACTTGCCGCAGGCAACACCGTGATCCTCAAGCCGGCCGAGCAAACTCCGCTCACCGCTCTGCTTCTTGCCGAGGTCTTCGAGGAAGCCGGCTTCCCGCCCGGAGTTGTCAACATCGTTCCCGGCTTCGGTGACGCCGGCGCGGCACTGTCCGGTCACGACGACGTCGACAAGGTCGCTTTCACCGGTTCGACCGAGGTGGGCAAGAAGATCGTTGACGCGGCCAAGGGCAACCTCAAGAAGGTGACCCTCGAGCTCGGGGGCAAGAGTCCCAATATCGTGTTCGCCGACGCGGATTTCGATGCTGCGGTAGAGGGTTCGCTCAACGCCTGGTTGTTCAACCACGGTCAGTGCTGCGTCGCCGGAACCCGGCTGTACGTCGAGGACTCCATCTTCGAGAAGTTCACCGAAGCGGTTGCCCACGCCGCCAGCCAGGTCAAGATCGGACCGGGCCTCGATCCCACCACCCAGCTCGGGCCGCTGGTGTCGCAGGAGCAGTTCGACAAGGTCACCGGATACCTTCGCGAGGGAATCGCCGACGGCGCACGCGCACTCACCGGCGGCAACCGCTGGGGCGATCAGGGCTACTTCGTCGAGCCGACGGTTTTTGTCGACGTCAAGCCGGAGTTCTCGATCGTCCAGGAGGAGATCTTCGGACCCGTCGTGGCGGCACTGCCGTTCAACGCGGACGACGGACCGATCACTGCCGCAAACGATTCCATCTACGGCCTGGCCGCAGGCATCTGGACCCGTGACATTTCCAAGGCCCACCGCACGGCAAAGCGCCTCAAGGCCGGCTCGGTGTGGATCAACCAGTACAACGGCTTCGACACCGCGATGCCTTTCGGCGGATACAAGCAGTCCGGCTGGGGCCGCGAACTCGGCGCATCCGCCATCGACCTCTACACCCAGACCAAGGCCGTCAACATCGCCCTCTGACCGACCCCATCGCTCATTCTCTCGTCCGACAATCAAGGAGATCACCAGTGAAGACCAAAGCTGCTGTACTGCTCGAGCCCGGAAAGCCTTTCGAGATCATGGAACTCGACCTCGACGGCCCGGGCGTGGGTGAGGTACTGATCAAGTACACCGCTGCCGGACTGTGCCATTCGGATCTGCACCTGACCGACGGTGATCTCCCGCCGCGTTACCCGATTGTCGGTGGGCACGAAGGCTCGGGCATCATCGAAGAGGTCGGACCCGGCGTCACGAAGGTTAAGCCGGGCGATCACGTCGTGTGTAGCTTCATCCCGAACTGCGGCACGTGCCGCTACTGCTCGACCGGTCGTCAGAACCTGTGTGACATGGGCGCCACCATCCTCGAAGGTTCCATGCCGGACGGGTCCTTCCGGTTCCATGGCAACGGCCTGGACTTCGGCGGAATGTGTATGCTCGGAACATTTTCCGAGCGGGCCACCATCTCGCAGCACTCGGTCGTCAAGATCGACGACTGGCTTCCCTTGGAGACCGCAGTGGTCGTCGGTTGCGGTGTGCCGTCTGGCTGGGGAACCGCCGTCAACGCCGGTAACCTCCGCGCCGGTGACACCGCAGTGATCTACGGCATCGGTGGCCTCGGTATCAACGCGGTCCAGGGCGCCGTTTCGGCGGGCTGCAAGTACGTCGTTGTGGTCGACCCGGTTGCGCTCAAGCGGGAGACCGCACTGAAATTCGGTGCAACCCATGCCTTTGCGGACGCCGAGAGTGCTGCCGTCAAGGTCAACGAATTGACGTGGGGCCAGGGCGCAGACGCCGCGCTCATTCTGGTCGGCACCGTCGACGAGGACGTCGTCAGTGCAGCGACGGCCGTAATCGGCAAGGGCGGCACCGTGGTGATCACGGGACTCGCCGATCCTGCCAAGCTGACCGTTCACGTGTCGGGTACCGACCTGACGCTGAACCAGAAGACGATCAAGGGCACGCTGTTCGGATCCATGAATCCGCAGTACGACATCGTGCGCCTGCTGCGTCTCTACGATGCGGGTCAGCTCAAGCTCGACGAACTGATCACCAACACGTACAGCCTCGAAGACGTCAACCAGGGCTACCAGGATCTGCGTGACGGTAAGAACATCCGTGGCGTGATCATTCACGACAAGTAGGACAAACTGCTGTGCGCCTTTGTTAACCGCGGTCGGTTAATAAAGGCGCACAGCGGTTTTTGCTTTTTTCAGGATCTGCATCAGCTTCAACAATGCCGAGAATTTCGCGAACACCGTCCGCCCGACTACCGAGCCGAACGCTGCGGAGTCCGTTGCGTCGAGGGCGTCGAGTAGATCGCGGAAGCTCTGGACCTGTTGCGCCATAACATCGATGTCCACGTGTGTGGCTGTGTCCGGTTCGCGCAACGCCAGCAGGTATTGCGGCGCGGTCACCAACGCGACAGCCGGAATCTTGCGCTCGAACAGCGGTTCACCCTCACCGAAATGAATGACGGGGCCGGGGGCGACGATTCGACGGTCGCCGCTACCGATGTCGCGCCACAGCGGTGCGACGATATCGTGGACTTCCCGACTCGTCGCGTACAGCAGTTCCGGTTCCGGGGTCGCGTCCAACGTATAGGTGCCGAGTACGGTGTCCTCGGTGTCGCCGAGAGCGCCCAGATGCTCGATTGCTATCCCGGCCAACGCGCGTGCCTGGCCCGCTTCGCCTTTCCACATGTCGGGGTGGGCCTCCAGCCACGTCGACGTTGCCTGTCCGTGTTCGGACACCGCGGGAATACGCAGGTGACCGGTGGTCAGAACAAACACGTACGACCGTCGATGCGGTTGCGCAACAGCATGGCGAGCCAACTCCATCATGCCGAGGTGGCCGTTCTCCTCGACCCCGTTCGTCCCGTCGCTGTGTGTGATGACCAGAATCGTTTCCGATGGTGAAGTGCCGGGGGAGACGGCCCAGACGGTGTCGGTTGTTGTTCCGGGATGCAAGGTTGCGTCCAATACGAGAGTCGCCTGCTGACCGGAATGGGCGGCAGCAATTACCTGTGCGCCCTCGTCACCCGCCACCCACACTGCCGGAATATCGTGATATGGCTGGGTGAACGGAAGATACTGTCCCAGAGCGTTGTCCGGCGCAATGCCACGCCACACCGCGATCACGCCGAGGACACCGGATTTGCGGGCCTTCTCGAGTTTCGGCCCCAACAGCGTCGCGGAGAGCACCGGATTGCGCAGGGTCTCGTCCGTCACCATCGGTCCCCACTCACTCACCAGCAGCGAGCGCGGGAGGTCGACGTGGGGAACCTCGATCACAGCGATAGCACCTTTGGCCTTCGACCACGAGGGGCGCTTGGCATTCAGGTAGACCAGACGTGCGGTGATCCCAGCCGGTCCGGTGAGTCCGGAGTAGGGGAATGCGGACGAGACTCGCACCGGTCCGGTCGGCAGTTCGATGCGCAGTCCGTCGGCACGCTGAGGTAGATCCCAACGCTCGAAGGTGTGCGAATCACGGTGTACCTCGAGCCCGAGATCCACGAATTCGCGGGCGACTTCCTCGACCACCGCATGATGCGCGTCAGTGCCGGTCAATCGAGGTCCCAGGGCGTCGAGGCGTTGTTGCCCGGACTGAAGTAGGTCGCGGTCGACGCTCTGGCCGTGGGTCATGCGGATGCCTTTCGTGGGGGCTTCTTGGCAAATATCTAGTGCCATAACGCGAATCGGACCGTACCGTATGACGTGGCACCGAGAGTCCACGGCGAGAGAGGCTTACGTTGGCTACCTATTTGTACAGGCTTGGGAAGTTTGCATTCCGCCACAAGTACCTTGTGTTGGCAACGTGGGTGATTGTCATCGCGATTGTCGGCGGCGCGATCGGCGCTACCAGCCCGACGTTCTCGAAAGAATTCAATCTTCCCGGCACGGATTCCCAGCGTGCCACCGAGCTGATGAACGAGAATTTTGCGGCTGCGGCAGAGCAACAAAGTAAGGCATCCACCAGCATTCTTGTCGCGGCCGACGACGGACTTGCTGCGCACAGTGATCAGATCGACCAATTGATCGCGCAGGCAAAGACTCTCCCGGACATCGTTGATCCCGAAACGATCGTCAATCCGGTCGCCCTCGCGGCGGCTGAACCGGCGCTTGCCAGTGCCGTACTGGGCGACGACGGCAAGGTGGGGTTGATCCAGCTCAACCAGTCGATCCGCATCGAGGATCAGACGCAGGCCAACAAGACGGCTTTCCTCGATCTGATGGCCAAGTTCCGTACCGGCGGTTTGCAAGTCGAGGGCACCGGTTCGTTGATGCAGGTCCAGACTGCTGGCGGATTGTCGGAGATGCTTGGCTTCGCGGTGGCGTTCATCGTCATGATCGTGGCCTTCGGTGCACTGATCGCGGCGTTCATTCCGCTGTTCACCGCGATACTCGGCATCGCACTCGCAACGCTGACCGTGACGCTCGGGGCGGGATTCTTCGACATCAACGAGGGTGTCACGGGCATCGTGACGATGATCGGCATTGCCGTCTCGATCGACTACGCGCTGTTCATCGTCTCGCGGTACCGCAGTGAACTCAATCTGGGTGGTAGTAGGGAGGCGGCAGTCGGTCGTGCGGTGGGCACAGCCGGCTCGTCCGTCGTTTTTGCCGGCCTGACCGTTGTGGTTGCCTTGGCAGCGCTGGCCGTGGTGGGTGTACCGATGATCACCCAGATGGGAATCTCGGCTGCGATCGCCGTGATTATCGCGGTGTTGGGCGCGATCACGTTGATCCCGGCTGTTCTCGGGGTGTTCGGCCGCTTTGCCTTCTCGCCGCGCATCCCCGGCCTGCGTCACGGTGACGAGCCCGAATCGATGGAATCGAACGGGCACCGGTGGGCGAAGGTGGTCACCAAGTACCCGTGGCCTATCGCCGGCATTGCGTTGGTTCTGCTGGTGATCGCCGCGATTCCGATGACAAAACTCGAGCTCGGGCTTTCCTTCACTCAGGACGAGGAGCAACCGGCACTCGCGCTGATGCAGCGAGGTTTCGGTGAGGGTGTCAACGGCAAGTTGTTCGTTGTGCTCGACTCTCCCGAGGGGACAGACATCACGCCCGTCGCAGCCAAGACGATTGCGTACATCAAGGGTCTGGACAACGTCGCCACGCCGGATCTCCTGATGTGGACCGGCAACGGCCCGGACGCGGCCAACCCAACCGTTGGGGCAAACTCCGCCCTGATCGCCGTAACTCCGCAGCTATCGCCGAGCGGTCCCGAAACACACGAGTTGATGGATCAGATCCGCGAATACGGGTCGACGGTGAAAGCCGAGGGCGCTGAACTTGGCGTCGCGGGTCAGACGGCGATTGTTGCCGACATGTCGTCGAAACTCAGTTCCGCCCTCATTCCGTATCTGATTGTGGTCGTCGGGCTGGCGTTCATCATCATGATGGTCGTCTTCCGTTCGATCCTGGTTCCGCTGACTGCAACTCTCGGATTCCTGTTCTCCATCTGCGCCACGTTCGGTGCCACGGTGGCGATCTTCCAAGAGGGCGCATTCGGGTTGATCCAGCACACCCAACCGATCATCTCCTTCCTGCCGATCTTCATGATCGGTGTGGTCTTCGGTCTGGCAATGGATTACCAGGTATTCCTCGTGACTCGAATGCGTGAGGAATACGTGCACGGGTTGTCGGCAAAGGACGCCATCATCTCGGGGTACACCCACGGTGCGCGAGTGGTCGCGTCAGCGGCGATCATCATGATCTCGGTGTTCGGCGCGTTCATGTTGTCGTCGGAAACCACCAGCAAGATGATGGGCTTCGGCCTTGCCGCTGCAGTCTTCTTCGACGCCTTCATCATTCGCATGATCGTGATTCCCGCGGTCATGTCGATTCTCGGAGACTCGGCGTGGAAGCTGCCGGCCTGGCTCGACAAGATCCTGCCCAACGTCGATATCGAGGGCGAAGCGATCCGGCTCATCCCGATCGAACAGGATCCAGACGCAGATCCGGTGCCTGTCGGGGTGTAGTGACTTCTCCAATGGAAACCATCCGGTTGGTAACAAAAGTCGGTGCCGCCGCGACAGGTCCGGGGAGAGGCAACGCCTGCCTGGCGTGCCCTGAGGAAACTGCGAGGGCTGGTGGCCGACAAGAATTCCGGTTCCGATCGGACCGAAAAGTGGACGGTCGCGCTCACGGTGGTCTCGTTGATGGCCGGCGGCATCGTCTTTGCCGGAGTAGTCGATCGATGGAGCGGTTCGGACTCCGGTGAACTGACTGCGTCGTCCGTCGGAACGACGCAGTCGACCGAGGAGACGCAGGCCGAGGAGAATTCGGAGTACACGTACGTAACACCAACGGTGGTGTACCCGACGAGCATCCCGGGATGCACCAGCGTCGAGTCGCCTGGCGACGGCTTGTCATCGATCTCGTACTGGTCGACCGGGGCACAAACCTACGACGATCCACGGTTCCCGTGGTTCTCCGCGCCCAAGGCAACGGTGATGTCCGAAGCCGTCCAGCGGTCGCTGCCGGCTGTCGCCGAGATCGAGTTCGCAAGCCCGGAACGATCGTTGAACTTCGGGCCCCTCCACGTTCCGTCGGAGTCGTCCGAACTGCCAGAGGGGTTCTCACTCGAGGAGATGGCGGATACGACGGCATCCGCGACGCTGGTACGGGACGGAAAGGCAGGAGCACTCGACATCCGGGTGACGTCCCATACGGGCCCGGTTCCCCCGTGTATTGCCGGCTCGCTCGTCGAGCGCCGCACCCTCGCTGACGGTTCTGTCGTGGACGCGCAGGACACGTGGAGCGAAACCAACGGCGTTCGCACTCTGTCGCGTTCAGCGCTTCTGTACGGCGCGGATAAAACATTCATCCAGGCGAGCGCGACCGACGCGGTCTATGCCGGTAGCCCCGGGGTCGAGATCAGCGGGATGGTTCCGTTGACCGTCGAAGACCTGATCGCTTTGGTCAGCCTTCCGCAACTGCGCATTACGGCGCCGGTTCCACCAGGTACGGCACCTATCCAGCCCGGTTGCCAAGGATCGACACTCGACCCGTCCGGGCGGAAGCTGGATCGTGGCACCGTCGACGAGCTGGGAAGAGCTCTCCAATCAGGTTGGCGTGCGGCACCTCCCGGAATGCCAGTTCTCGAACCTGCGCTCGGGAGATTGGTTCTGGCCGAGAGCGACACCACGACCGCCTGTCAGGATCTTGTAGCGCGATCGGGCGGCAACGAGTCGGATCTGACTATTTCGATCACCAGCGGGCAGCCACTTCCCAAGGCGCCGAACAAGTACGACCCTTCGTACGACGGGCATCCGAAATCGGTGGTGACCGCCGAGGACGGCGCTGTGATCGTGCGCGACGAGCGTCATTACTCGGTCATGCCGATGGGGAATGGTGAAGGCACTCGCGAGGCAACGAGTGAACAGAGTCGGTCGGTAACGCTGACACAGCCCAATGGAACGCGGGTGTCGGTTCGTTCGTCGGCGGCGTCGCCGAACATGCCGATGACATACGAGCAATTGGAATTTCTCGCAACGATCGACGGGCTGGAGATTCGATGACCGAGCGGTTCTCTCCACGGGCACGTCTGGGCATCGCGGCACTTGCCGCGATAGTCACCGTTACCGCAGCAGTGGTCACCGTGATCGATGCCGGGAATCGTGCCCATTCCGTTGACGTCGGGGCGCCGCTGTGGGCCGTCGACGCCGCCGAGGTTCTCGGACGGGAGTTCGCGGTCTTTCGCAGCCCGCTCGGCGGAACCGAATTCAACATGGAGATGGGCGGATTCATCGACGCGGGCTCGATAGTGGTGACAATGGCAGGTATGCCGGACCGGCAGTCCTACTCCCTCGACGACGCGGAACTCGTTGCGCTCGATGCCGAAGACGGCTCGGTGCGCTGGCGCGCGTCGGCCGTCGATATCGGCGGGTGTTCTCCGGCATTGCTGGACGGTTCGCTGCTGTGCTACTCCGGGCCGTATGTCACTGCCTCCGCGTACTCGGTTTTCGACATCGAGAGCGGCGAGCGTCGAGACGTTGTCACGCCGTGGTCACCGATCATCGCGGTTGTCTCGGGCGATGACGTCCTGGCCCTCGAGGGTGATATCGAGAGCAACGACGTTCGTGTCCACAGTGGAAGCGTCGACGATCCGGAAGCCAACTGGTCCAAGGCATTCGACGTCGGCGGATCGTGGGAATCCGGTTACGTCGAGCCGGTGATGTCGGTGCGCGGCGATCTGGGCCTGATTTCCCTCGACGAGACTCTGGGTTTCGATCCGGAGACCGGCGATCAACGGTGGTTGTACGGCTACACCACGTGCTCGACCACGCACACATCCTCTGACGGTGTCACTTTGGTTTTAGAACGTGATTGCCAGAACGATGGGCAAGCGACAAGAGCGTACGCAATTGATCCGTACGGGCACGAATTTGCCAGGGCGGATTTCGTGTCTTCCGGATCGGGATCGTATTTCAGTTTGCGTTACAGCCGTGACCAACCTGCCGGGGATTCGACTCCGATCATTCTGGGGGACAGCGGCTTCGACAGAAAGACCGGAGAGAAGCTGTGGACCAACCAGGAGGTGCTCGGTTCTGCGCAATCCTTGGCGGTGATCGGAGATGTGGTTGCTGTGACGAGCGCCGACGGTACGATCCGGTTCGTTGATCTGTCCAACGGGGAGGTCCTGTGGGATACCCGTACCGAACGTACCGGCGAGATTCTGTGGGACGGTGATCTTGTCGTAGACGAAGGAATTGTGTACGGAGTGAATCCTCGAACAGGTCAGCGCACCTGGGAGGTTCGCGTGGAACCGGATGGAGACGATGGTGTTGGCACCTGGGTGCAACCGCGCGAGTTGTGGGGAGGAGAGCGGGTGCTGTTGCGCTCGAGTGAGGACCGCATCACTGCGTTGAAGCGCTCGTAAGTGTACCGGCCTGCGGCGCCGGGATGCTCTTTCCGGTGAAGGGATCAATCTCCTCGAGCGGTGGAATTCCTGGCGGCGCTCACACCGGTGACGTTTGATTGCGACAAGATAACTACAAGGTGTCCGGCGGGGTGGAAATCGAACTTCTTCAGTGCTCCATGGCATCGTCAATGTGGATTGCTGATGAGTCGCCACGTGTAGTGTGCTGTGTGTCGGTCGCATCTGGCGGCCGTGTATTTCAGGTTGCATCTCGGACAATAATTTGGACAACAGGCGACTGTTACCTGTAACTGTGGTTATTGTTCGACTGGGCGGAGATTTTTCGGCCGCACGCATGCACGACATGTGAGAGGGGCTGTCATGGGACAGATCATCGGGACCATTATTTTCGGTGCAGTAATCGGAATCCTTGCGCGCCTGGTGCTGCCAGGTAAGCAGCAGTACGGGATGATCATCACCATCGTCCTCGGTGTCGCCGGTGCATTGATCGGATACTGGGTTTGGGGCGCCATCTCGGACAAGGGTGATACCGGCGGAATCGACTGGATTCGCTGGATCATCAGCATCGCGGCAGCTGCAGTTCTGTCCCTCGGCTACAGCGCCGTGACGGGCAAGAAATAGGCATATCGCTTGGTCTGAAAAGTGCGCCCTCCCCATAGAGGAGGGCGCACTTTTGCCTGGGCAGAAATCTGTCTAGGCAGTGATCAGAGCCCGCGCTGTAGACGCAGGGCATTGAGAAACTGGGTCGGCAGTTCGAGTTCGACGCTCTCGTCGTCGGGATGGGGGAGAGCTTTGATCTTGGCGAACTCGTCGTTGAGTCGCTCCATCTTGACGTCCAGACGGTGTGCGGCGGCTGCGGCTTCGGTGAGCTCGTCGAGCAGTTCGGCCGGCACGTCCCGGTTGTACTTGTAATAGATCTTGTGCTCGAGACTGGCCCAGAAATCCATTGCGATGGTACGGATCTGGAGTTCGATCGGCACGTAAGAGACGCGGTCGCTCATGAAGACGGGCACTTCGACTATGAGGTGCAGACTCTTGTAGCCGTTGGGCTTGGGGTTGGCGATGTAGTCCTCGCGCTCGATCACCCTCAGGTCCGACTGGCTGGTGAGCATTTCGGCGATCCGATAGGTGTCGGAAATGAAGCTGCAGGTAATGCGCACGCCGGCGATGTCGAAGATGTTCTTCGAGATGTCCTCGATGGTGATCGGAATGCCGAGTCGCTCGGCTTTGCGCATGATGCTCTCCGGCGTCTTCACCCGAGATGCGACGTGTTCGATGGGACTGTACTGATTGATGTGGGTGAACTCGTCCTTGAGGATGTTCACTTTGGTCATCAGTTCGGCGATACCGAATTGGTACAGCATCATGAATCGGGAGAACTCGGTTCGCAGTTCGGCGAAATCTGTTCGACTGATTGCACTGCTGTCTTCCACGTTCGGCACGGCACCCTCATCTGTTAGCTGGTGCAACCAGTCTGCCACTGATTTTGCGGTGTCCGGTTCAGGGTGTGCGTAGTGCGGCGAGCGTCATAGCGCGCAGGACGCGGCGCGTTCGGGCAGGCGACGCCGGGTTGGCGCTGTGCGGAGTGGAGTTGATCAGGCCGAATGTGGCGTGGGCCTTGATTCGCGCATCGGCTTCGTCGAGCGTCGGATCGAGCTGTTCGAGGACTCCGACCCACAGTTCCACGTATTTGCGCTGCGTCTGGCGGACTTGCCGTCTCGCGTCGGCCGGCAGGCTTTCGAGGTCGCGATCCTGGATGCGGATCAGGTCCGGTTCACCGAGTGCGAAGTCGAGATGGAACTCTACGAGGGCGTCGAGCGCTGACGTCGGGGAGTCGGCTGTCTCGGTTGCGGCCGAACCGCCCTCGTACAGCCGGGTGCTGATCCCGACGAGCAGTTCGACCAGGACGGCATCCTTGTTGGGGAAGTGCCGGTATACGGCAGGTCCGCTGATTCCGGCGGCGGCGCCGAGATCCTCGAGTCGAACGCTCACGAATCCACGTTCGGCGATCAGGCGTGCGGCGGCGCCGAGGAGTTGACGTCTGCGATCCGCCTTCATCTGATCGCGCCGGGTCGGAGCCGTTACCTGCTCAGAGGGCATTCTTTTGATCTTTCTTCGCGTGTGACCTGGACAACTCAGTTAATCATAGTTAATCTAGTTTCAGTTATCGAGCATTAACTCATGGCGAAGGCGGCGGGATGACTCCCAGTGGAATCACGCAAGGGTCGGGATACCGATCCGATCACACCGTTCTGGTGGATGAACTGAAGAAGAAACTGGCTCAAGCCGCCCTCGGCGGCAACCAGAAATCGAGGGATCGGCACGTCAGTCGAGGGAAACTGCTTCCCAGAGATCGGGTGGATTCACTGCTCGATCCGGGCAGTCCCTTCCTGGAGTTGTCCCCGCTGGCCGCAAACGGCCTGTACGACGACGAGTGCCCCGGTGCCGGCGTGATTACAGGAATCGGCCGGGTGTCGGGGCGCGAATGTGTCATCGTCGCCAACGACGCAACGGTCAAGGGTGGCACGTACTACCCGATGACGGTGAAGAAGCATCTGCGTGCGCAGGAAGTGGCGTTGCAGAACAACCTTCCCTGCATCTACCTGGTCGACTCCGGTGGCGCCTTCCTGCCGCGTCAGGACGAAGTCTTTCCGGACCGTGAGCACTTCGGCCGGATCTTCTTCAACCAGGCAACCATGAGCGCCAAGGGGATTCCCCAGATCGCTGCAGTTCTCGGTTCGTGCACCGCCGGCGGCGCCTACGTACCGGCAATGAGCGACGAGGCCGTCATTGTTCGTAATCAGGGCACCATCTTCCTGGGCGGACCGCCGCTGGTGAAGGCTGCGACCGGCGAGATCGTGACAGCCGAGGAGCTTGGCGGCGGTGACCTGCACTCCAAGGTTTCCGGTGTCACCGATCACCTGGCCGAGGACGACCGCGACGCACTTCGGATCGTGCGCAACATCATTGCCACACTTGGCCCCCGCTCCCAGCGCCCGTGGGACGTGATCTCGACAGTTCCGCCCGTCGCCGATCAGAGCGAGCTCTACGACGTCGTCCCGACCGATCCCCGTACGCCGTACGACGTTCACGAGGTGATCACCAAGCTCGTTGACGGTGGCGCGTTCCAGGAGTTCAAGGCTGAATACGGCAAGACGCTCGTGACCGGTTTCGCCCACATCGAAGGCCATCCGGTCGGCATCATCGCCAACAACGGCGTGCTCTTCGGCGAATCCGCCATGAAGGGTGCACATTTCATCGAACTGTGCGACAAGCGCAGTGTTCCGCTGTTGTTCCTGCAGAACATCGCCGGCTTCATGGTGGGACGCGATTACGAGGCCGGCGGCATCGCCAAGCACGGAGCCAAGATGGTCACGGCCGTCGCGTGTGCACGGGTTCCTAAGCTGACGGTGGTCATCGGCGGTTCGTACGGCGCGGGCAACTACTCCATGTGTGGACGCGCGTATTCGCCTCGCTTCCTGTGGATGTGGCCCAACGCGCGCATCTCGGTCATGGGCGGCGAGCAGGCCGCGTCGGTGCTCTCGACAGTTCGCAGCGAACAGCTCGACAGCGCTGGTAACCCGTGGTCGGCTGACGACGAAGAAGCGTTCAAGGCGCCGATCCGTGAGCAGTACGAGGCGCAGGGCAGTCCGTACTACTCCACTGCTCGACTCTGGGACGACGGCGTGATCGACCCGGCAGATACCAGAACTGTTCTCGGCCTGGCTCTCTCGGTGTGTGCAAACGCGCCGATCGAGCCGGTCTCCTACGGCGTCTTCAGGATGTGAGAGAGATGACTGAGCTTCGCACCATAGATACCGTCCTCGTTGCCAACCGTGGTGAGATCGCTGTTCGTGTGATTCGCACGTTGCGCGAGTTGGGAATTCGCAGCGTTGCCGTCTACAGCGACGCCGACGCCAATGCGCGCCACGTCCGAGAAGCCGATACTGCCGTCAACATCGGGCCTGCTCCGGCGCGCGAGAGCTACCTCGTCATCGACAAGGTGATCGACGCCGCCAAGGCCACCGGTGCCCAGGGTATTCACCCGGGTTACGGCTTCCTGTCGGAGAATTCGGCTTTCTCGGCAGCCTGCGCTGCGGCCGGGATCGCGTTCCTCGGGCCAAACGAGCGTGCCATCGAGGTGATGGGCGACAAGATCACCGCAAAGAACGCGGTGGCGGCATTCGACGTCCCGGTGGTTCCGGGTATCGCTCGCCCGAATCTGACCGACGAAGAACTGATCGCGGCAGCTGAGGACATCGGTTACCCGGTACTCGTCAAGCCTTCGGCAGGCGGCGGCGGTAAGGGTATGCGGTTGGTCGAAGATCCGGCCAATCTGGCGGAAGCGCTGCGCAGCGCTCGCCGCGAGGCCGCGTCGTCGTTCGGTGACGACACGCTGTTCCTCGAACGATTTGTCCTGCGGCCCCGGCATATCGAGGTCCAGGTTCTCGCCGATCAGCACGGCAACGTCGTTCACCTCGGTGAGCGTGAGTGCAGCCTGCAGCGGCGTCACCAGAAGGTCATCGAAGAGGCGCCGTCACCCCTGCTGGATCAGGTGACGCGCGACCGCATCGGCGCAGCAGCGTGCAATACCGCTCGCAGCGTCGACTACACCGGTGCCGGCACCGTCGAGTTCATCGTTTCGGCCGACAAGCCGGACGAGTTCTTCTTCATGGAGATGAACACCCGACTGCAGGTCGAGCACCCGGTCACCGAAATGGTCACCGGACTCGACCTGGTCGAGTGGCAGGTACGCGTCGCGGCCGGGGAGAAGCTGGCTTTCGAGCAGAGCGACATCACCTTGACCGGGCACGCCATCGAAGCCCGCGTGTACGCCGAAGATCCGGGACGCGGATTCCTACCGACCGGTGGCAGCGTCGTCGGGCTCGTCGAGCCGTCGGGATCGGGCGTACGCGTCGATTCGGGCCTGCTCGAGGGAACCGTCGTCGGCAGCGACTACGACCCGATGCTCAGCAAGGTCATCGCACACGCTTCCGACCGCGCCGGTGCTTTGCGCAAGCTCGATCGTGCGCTCGGCGACACCGCGGTTCTCGGCGTGGTCACCAACATCGAATTTGCACGCTTCCTCCTTGCCGATCCGGATGTGATCGCGGGCAACCTCGATACCGGCCTCCTCGATCGTCGGGTTGAAGACTTTGTCGCGGCAGACGCCACGGACGAGGTCCTCATTGCCGCTGCGGCCTATCGCTGGCTGGCACGGTGGACGACTGCAGCATCGGTAGACCCTTGGGACGTTCCCAGCGGATGGCGCGTGGGGACTCCGGCTCCGACCAGCATCCGCCTGTCGGCCGGAACCCGGATTGCGCATGTGTCGATAGTCGGGACTCCCACAGACGCAAAGGTCGAGGTCGAAGGATCGCAGCCGCAGGCTTTCAGTGCCGGCTTGACGGGATCGGAACTGGCTGTGGTGATCGACGGGCGTCGGCGCACGTTTGTCGTGGCCGAGACCGAGGGTGGGTTGTGGCTGGCCGGCGGCGGAACCTGGCATGTCCGCGAAGTTGCCGAGGTCAGCGTCCGAGGCGACGACGCGCACGCCGGTGACGCCGAAATCGCAAGTCCGATGCCGGGTGCGGTGATCGCGGTCAACGTCGAGAACGGCGCAGCCGTGTCGGTGGGGCAGTCACTGGTGGTCGTCGAGGCCATGAAGATGGAGCACTCGCTGACCTCGCCGATCGACGGAACCGTGGAAGTGCTTGTCCGTCAGGGCGATCAGGTGATGGTGGATCAGATTCTGGCCCGCGTCGTACCCACCGCCGAAGCAGACACTGCAGAAGAAGACACCGAGAACACGACTCAGAAGGAAGAAGCCTGATGTCCGATTACCTTGCCACCGGAGCGCTTCCGGACGAGTACCAGCAGTTGGCCAAGACCGTTGCGGACTTCGCCAAGACAGTTGTGGCGCCGGTTGCCGCCGAGCACGACGCCAATCACACCTTCCCGTACGAGGTTGTTGCCGGGATGGCGGAGATGGGCCTGTTCGGTCTGCCGTTCCCCGAGGAGTACGGCGGAATGGGCGGCGACTACTTTGCCCTGTGCCTCGCACTCGAGGAATTGGGCAAGGTGGATCAGAGTGTCGCGATCACTCTCGAAGCCGGAGTGTCCCTCGGCGCCATGCCGATCTACCGATTTGGCAACGACGCGCAGAAGGACGAGTGGCTGCCGCAGCTCACCAGCGGAAAGTCGCTTGCCGCCTTCGGATTGACCGAGCCTGGCGCCGGTAGCGACGCCGGTGGAACCAAGACCACCGCCAAGTTCGACAGCGGCGAGTGGATCATCAACGGCAACAAGCAGTTCATCACCAACTCGGGCACCGACATCACGAAGCTCGTGACGGTCACCGCGGTTACGGGTGTCAAGGACGGCGGCAAGAAGGAAATCTCGACGATTCTCGTGCCGACCACGACGCCGGGATTCACCGCTGAGCCTGCATACAACAAGGTCGGCTGGAATGCGTCCGACACCCACCCGCTCACGTTCGCGGATGTTCGTGTCCCCGAAGAGAACCTGCTCGGTGAGCGTGGCCGGGGCTACGCGAACTTCCTGCGCATTCTCGACGAAGGCCGTATCGCTATTTCCGCGTTGAGCGTCGGCGCCGCCCAGGGTTGCGTCGACGAGTCGATCAAGTACGCGAAGGAGCGCGAGGCATTCGGACGCCCCATCGGTCAGAACCAGGCCATCGCGTTCAAGATCGCGCGCATGGAAGCTCGCGCCCACGTGGCCCGCACCGCGTACTACGACGCGGCCGCATTGATGCTGTCCGGCAAGCCGTTCAAGAAGCAGGCATCCATCGCCAAGCTCATCTCCTCCGAAGCCGCCATGGACAACGCCCGCGACGCCACCCAGATCCACGGCGGATACGGATTCATGAACGAATACGCAGTCGCGCGGCACTACCGTGACAGTAAGATTCTGGAGATCGGCGAAGGCACTACCGAGGTGCAGTTGATGCTCATCGCACGTGAGGCGGGGTTGTGACGAACTCTCAGATGAACAACGCAGAGACCAAGAAGATCACTCAGCGCGGACTCTGGTTCGAGGAGTTCGAACTTGGCGCAATCTACGAACACCGCCCAGGCCGCACGGTCACCGAGGCCGACAACGTACTGTTCACGACGTTGACAATGAACACGCAGGCACTGCATCTCGACGCCGCGTACAGCGAGGACACACAGTTCGGTGTGCGCCTGGTCAATTCGATGTTCACGCTGTCGACGATCGTGGGACTTTCGGTTGCACAATTGACGCAGGGAACCATCGTGGCAAATCTCGGGTTCTCGGACATCAGTTTCCCGAAGCCGCTCTTCCACGGCGATACCCTGTATGCGGAGACGTTGATCGCCGACAAGCGTGAATCGAAGAGCCGCCCGGGTGAAGGCATCGTGACGTTGGTCCACACCGGTCGTAATCAGCACGGCGACGTCGTGGCCGTGGCAACTCGTAAAACGTTGGTGCAGTTGAGGCCGCAAGGAGAATCGTCGTGACGTGGATTCCGCCGGGGCCGGCGTGGTTGTTCTGCCCGGCAGATCGCCCGGAGCGCTATGCGAAAGCTGCGGCGGCAGCCGACGTTGTCATTCTCGACCTCGAGGACGGCGTTGCCGCTGACGACAAGGAGGCAGCGCGCACCGCGCTGATCGACACACCGCTCGACCCGGAACGCACGGTGGTGCGCGTCAATCCCGTTGGTACTCGCGAGCACGAACTCGACCTGCTTGCCCTCGACGGCACGCATTACACGCGTTTGATGCTCTCCAAGTGCGAATCGGCCGACGACGTTCTCTCGCTGGCCCCCGCCGAGGTCGTTGCGTTGGTCGAGTCGCCGCTCGGCGCACTGGCCGTGCAGGAAATCGCTCTGGCGGCCAACACCATCGGCGTGATGTGGGGCGCTGAGGACCTGATCGCCGGTCTCGGAGGCAATGCCAGTCGTCATCAGGACGGTTCGTACCGCGACGTTGCGAGGCACGTTCGCTCGAATACTTTGCTGGCAGCGAAGAGCTACGGCCGACTGGCTGTCGATTCCGTGTACCTCGACATCAAGGACCTGGTCGGACTTGGCGTCGAATCCGCCGACGCCGTTGCCGTCGGGTTCGACGTCAAGGTTGCGATTCACCCCAGCCAGGTTGATGTCATCCGCGCAGCGTTCGCGCCGTCGGAGTCGGAAATCGACTGGGCACAAAGGGTTCTTGCGGCAGTGGCCCACGAACGTGGTGTGTTTGCCTTCGAAGGCAAGATGGTGGACGCGCCCGTTCTGCGTCACGCCGAGAAACTGCTGCATCGCGCCGGTATCCTCCCCGAGTAAGGAGAACAACGCATGAGCAAAGTTGTGAGTTCGGCACTCGACGCGGTTGCCGACATCGCCAGCGGGTCCACGCTTGCCGTCGGTGGGTTCGGACTGTGCGGAATTCCCGACGCCTTGATCGCGGCTATCGCCGAGGGTACCGCCACCGATCTGGAAGTGTTCTCCAACAACTGTGGTGTCGACGATTACGGTCTCGGAATTCTCCTGAGCGCTCATCGCATTGCCCGGGTGACGGCGTCGTACGTGGGGGAGAACAAAGAGTTTGCACGCCAGTACCTTTCGGGTGAGCTCGAAGTGGAGCTGACGCCGCAGGGGACTCTGGCAGAGCGTCTGCGTGCGGGCGGCGCCGGCATCCCGGCGTTCTACACGCCGGCCGGCGTGGGCACTCCCATCGAAGAGGGCGGGTTGCCCTGGCGTTACAACTCCGACGGATCCATTGCCGTCGCTTCTCCGCCCAAGGCGACCGCCGTTTTCGGGGATCGCCGCTATGTGTTGGAAGAATCGATTACCGCGGATTTTGCATTGGTGCATGCCGATTACGGCGATACCGAAGGCAACCTCGTCTTCAACAAGACCGCGATGAACTTCAATCCTCTTGCCGCAATGGCTGGTCGGATCACCATCGCACAGGTGGAACATCTGGTCCAGCCCGGCGAAATCGACCCGGCACACGTTCACCTTCCCGGTGTGTTCGTCCAGCGGGTCGTACATACGGGTGTGCAAGACAAGAGGATCGAGAAGCGAACCGTCTCAGGAGGCACCAAGTGACCAGTTCGGAGGAAACTCGTGTCGGTTGGACTCGCCACGAGATGGCCGCACGTGCGGCTGCCGAGATGCGGCCGGGCGAATACGTCAATTTGGGAATCGGACTGCCGACACTGATCCCGAGCTATCTTCCTGAGGGCGTGAGGGTCGTCCTGCACAGCGAGAACGGCATCCTTGGCACCGGGCCGTACCCGACCGAGGATCAGGTCGACGCCGACCTCATCAACGCGGGCAAGGAAACCGTCACCGTCAATCCAGGCGCCGCGTTCTTCGACTCTGCACTGTCCTTCGGCATGATTCGTGGCGGCCACATCGATACTGCCGTTCTCGGTGGCATGCAGGTGTCGAGTACCGGTGATCTCGCCAACTGGATGGTGCCCGGCAAGATGGTCAAGGGCATGGGCGGCGCGATGGACCTTGTCCACGGCGCTCGCCGCGTGATCGTGGTGATGGAGCATACCGACCGGGAGGGAAACCCGAAGATCCTCGAGCGGTGTACTTTGCCGTTGACGGGCCAAGGTGTGGTACATCGCATCATCACCGATCTGTCCGTGCTGGATGTCACACCGGAGGGCATTGCGCTGGTGGAGCTGGCACCGGGCGTCAGCGCTGAGTACCTGCAGAATGTGACGGGCGTTACGCTCGTGTGAATGAGTTGTGAGGTACGGAGAAACGCGTCGGCGCATAGCCGGCGCGTTTCTTCGTGAGTAGGACCCGACCGAAGTCCGAACCGGCTGACGGCGGTCGATTTGTCTGGATAAAAAGGCCCGTGAACTGCGCGATTCCTCGCGAATTGCCGAGCCTGTACATTTATCGGGCGGTTACGCGGGGATTCGCGCGCGCGATAGGCCTGTGCGCGGAACTGCTTCGATCGTGCCCGTCGGAACGGTAGTGAGGGAGGGGGTTGTCCGCTGCGATTGTCGGATCCTGAGACGAGCCTTCGCGGTGGGCGAATTGTGGCTTGTTGCTGTAACGAACCTTCACTTCAAACTCGATATGTCTGGGTGTGGCTTTGTCATGCCTGCGGCCCATCGGAGATGATGGATCGTTCTGGCTCATTGAGGGTAGATGAGATCGGTACAAGTTGTGGCGGCGAGATGTGCGTCACAGCGTGTGCGTAATGGTGTGGAAGAGAGGCTGTGGGCGTGAAGTCGCTGGGAAACGGAAAACTGGAGAGCGGTAAGTCGGAGGTCGGCAGCTCGCCGGAAGAAGTTCAGCGATCTGGCGCATTCCCACTCTCGGCCGCACAGCTCGGTATGTGGTTCGCGCAGCACCTCGATCCCAGCGTCCCTGTCAACATCGCGCAGTACGTCGAACTTCGTGGCGCGTTGCAGCTGAACGTGCTCCGGGCGGCGTGCGCCGACGCCGGCCGCGAAATCGGTTCGGCCTTCGTTCGGATCATCGAAGTCGATGCACAGCCTTTCCAGATCATCGACGACACGCTCGACGACTCGGTCGGCTATGTCGACGTCCGCAGTGAGGCCGACCCGCACGACGCGGCAATGCGGTGGATGCGCGCAGACCGAAGCCGTCCCGTGGACATGCTCGCAGACCGATTGATCTCGGCAACCATCCTGCGCCTCGAACAGGACCGCTACTACTGGTACACCCGGGTCCATCACACGATCCTCGACGGTTTCGGCGCGTCCACATTTGTCACTCGAGTCGCCGAGTTGTACTCGGCCCGCGTCGAAGGCCGTGAGCCCACGCCCAACGAGGCATCCGACCTGCGCGACGTGTACGAGGTCGACAACACCTACCGCAATTCCCATCGGTTCGACACCGACCGCACTTTCTGGGCCGAGAAGATCGCCGACCTCGACGAGATTTCGAGCCTGGCCGGTCGCAGCGCCCCACCGACGCCGGTCAGCCGCATCAACAGTGCGGCGCTGTCCAACCATGTGGAAGCGTTGCTCGCGCGATTCCTCGAACGCGTCGAGAAGACGACGGTCGCCGGCACGGTGGTCGCAGCGTTTGCCGCGTACCTGGCCCAGATGACCGGAAGTGAGGACGTATCGCTGTCGCTGCCCGTCTCGGGCCGCACCACGGCAGTGCTCCGCCGATCCGGCGGAATGGTGTCCAACGTGGTGCCATTGCGCTTGAGGATTACCTCGACGACAACCGTCCAGGAACTTCTCGATGCTGTTGGCAGTGAGATGTCGGGCGCCCTGCGCCATCAGCGATACCGGCACGAAGACATGGTCCGCGACGGTGACGGACCAGGTCAGGGCGGATTCTTCGGCCCGTGGATCAACATCATGATGTTCTCCACCGAACTTGCCTTCGGGCCACTGGTCGGTGAATTACACATCCTGTCAACGGGTTTGATCGAAGACCTCGGTGTCAACCTGTACCAGAGCGTCGGCGACACCCGGACGCACATCGACTTCGAGTCGAATCCCAACCTCTATTCCGCGTCGGTCGCCGAGCGTAACCATTCGCGCTTTGTCGAGTTCCTCGAAAAGTTCATCTCCGCCGAAACATCTCGCCGAGTGTGGGACCTGCCCATCGCGTCCGAAGAGGAGCGCAAGAAAGTCGCGCTCTGGAATCGAACCGGTTACCACGTACTTTCGCAGTCCATCACCGAGCCGTTCGAGCGTCAGGTCGATCGAACCCCGGACGCCACCGCGCTGATCTTCGAGGGGAGCTCACTCACCTACGCGGAGTTCGACGCGAAGGTCAACGGCCTCGCTCGCAAGCTCATCGACATGGGTGTTGGTCCGGAATCCCTTGTGGGATTGGCTATTCGGCGTTCCCTTGACCTCATGGTCGGACTGTATGCGATTGCAAAGGCCGGCGGCGCTTGGGTGCCGGTCGATCCAGACCATCCGGCAGATCGAACGGCGTACATCCTCGATTCCGCACGGCCGGTGTGTGTTCTGACCACCGCTCGGGATCAGGTGGACCTGCCGCTCGGAACCCGAGTTCTCGAAATCGACCAACTCGACGACGCGGAACTCGACACCAGTCCAGTCACGGATTCGGATCGGGTGTCGCCCCTGCGGTATTCGAATACGGCCTATGTCATCTACACGTCGGGTTCGACCGGTCGCCCGAAGGGCGTTGCGGTCACACATGCGGCGATCAACAACCAGCTCCAGTGGATGAACTCCGAGTACCACCTCGGCGCATCGGACGTATACCTGCAGAAGACAGCTACTACGTTCGACGTGTCTCTGTGGGGATTCTTCATGCCATTGCGGGTCGGTGCGACCCTCGTGGTCGCGACCCCCGACGGCCATCGTGACCCGATGTACGTGGCTGCCAAGATTGCCGAGCATCGTGTCACCGTCACGGACTTCGTCCCGTCGATGCTCACCTTGTTCACCGCGAATGCCCCTGCCGGGTCATGTGATTCACTGCGCCACGTCTTTGTCATCGGTGAGGCGTTGCCGCCCGAGACGGCTACGGCCTTCCGTGAACTGTGCAGCGCGGATCTGCACAACCTGTACGGCCCCACCGAAGCTGCGGTCTCGGTAACGTACTACGAGGCTCGCAGGTCCGACACTACGTCGGTCCCGATCGGCTTGCCGCAGTGGAATACTCAGGCCTACGTGCTCGATTCGCATCTCCGTGCAACGCCGATCGGCCAGCCCGGTGAGCTGTACCTCGCCGGAGTTCAGTTGGCCCGCGGATACGTCGGTCGACCTGACCTCAGCTCCGATCGTTTTGTGGCAAACCCCTATGGTCCCGCCGGGGAACGTATGTACCGAACCGGCGACCTCGTGCGTCGACGTGACGACGGAAACCTCGACTACATCGGACGCACCGACTTCCAGGTGAAGTTCCGCGGCCAGCGCATCGAGCTCGGCGAGATCGAGACCGTGCTGCTCGCGCATCCCGACGTCTCGCAGGCCGTCGTGTTGGTGGTGCAGACACCGACCGGTGACCAGTTGGTCGGCTACATCGTGCCGGGTCCTGGCCGTTCCGTTGATTCGGCTGCTTTGAGCGAATTCGCCGGTCGAAGCCTACCGTCGTACATGGTTCCGGCTGCACTGATGGTCTTGGAAGCATTGCCGCTCAACACGAGTGGCAAGCTCGATCGCGCAGCGCTCCCGGAGCCTGTCTTCGCCAGCGCCAAGCAGTACCGGGAACCGCGCACCGATACCGAGCGAGTTGTCGCCGACGTCTTTGCCGACGTCCTCGGTGTGGAGCAAGTCGGTCTCGACGACGATTTCTTCGAACTCGGTGGAAACTCCTTGGTGGCAACGCAAGTGGTCACCAGAGTCGGCTCCGCGATGGGTGTCCAACTCGGTGTGCGCGAGCTCTTCGAATCGACCACAGTAGCGACGCTTGCCGCGCGGGCCGAATTGCTGGCGGGAAATGTTCGGCCGCTGGCGCCACTCGTCGCAAAACCGCGTCCCGACGTCATTCCGGTGTCCTTGGCGCAGCAGCGAATGTGGTTCCTCAACAAGCTCGACCCGTCGACGCCGGTTTACAACCTTCCGTTCACGGTGCGATTGACCGGCACGGTCGATCCTGCGGCCTTGCACGCCTCGGTGATGGATCTTCTCGAGCGGCACGAGTCGCTGCGCACGCTCTATCCCGACACCGACGGCACCGCGCAGCAGGTGATTCTGCCGATCGACCAGGTGTCCATCGATCTCACTCCGCAGCGGATTTCCAAGCGTGAGGTGCAGGCCGCCGCTGTCGAGATCGCCGGACGCGGATTCGACGTGGCAACCGAGATCCCGTTGCGCGTCACGTTGTTCGAGGTCACAGCGACCGATTTCGTACTTGTCATGGTGCTGCACCACATCGCAGCAGACGGCTTGTCGTTCCGTCCGCTGGCCCGTGATCTCCTGGTCGCGTACTCCGCACGTAGCGAGCACACCGCACCGGCCTGGACGCCGCTGCCTGTGCAGTACGCGGATTATGCGCTCTGGCAACGCGCGGCCCTGGGATCCGAAGATGATCCTTCGTCGGAGTCCGCACGTCAGATCGCCTTCTGGCGTGAGTCACTCGCTGGGCTTCCCGACCAGCTGGATCTTCCGACCGACCGCCCCCGCCCGGCCGTTGCCTCCAATCGCGGTGCCAAGCACCACTTCCACATCAGTGAGCGCACCACGCGCAAATTGAACGCGTTGGCACGTTCGAAGAACGCGTCGCTCTTCATGGTCCTGCAAGCGGCGTATGCGGCGCTGCTCAGCCGACTCAGCGGAACCACGGATATTGCCGTCGGCGCTCCCGTCGGCGGTCGAAGCGACGAAGCGCTGAGCGATGTCATCGGTATGTTCGTGAACACCTTGGTGTTGCGGACCGAGGTAGACGCAGGCGAAACGTTCGAAGACTTGCTTGCCAGGGTGCGCGAGTCGGGACTGAGCGCCTACGGACACGCGGACGTGCCGTTCGAGCGTCTTGTCGAGGTCCTGAATCCGGCGCGGTCCCAGTCGCGTCATCCGTTGTTCCAGGTCGCGTTGACCGCCGAGATCAGTGGACGTCGCCAGTTGCAGTTCTCGGGGATCACTGCGGTCGCCACCGAACTGGAAGTTCCTGTCGCCAAGTTCGATCTCGAGCTGATGGTGTCGGAAAATCCTGAAGGAAGCGATGATTCAGATGTCCTGGACGCTACCTTCACCTATGCCACGGATCTGTTCGATGCGTCGACCGTAGCAACGTTCGCCACTCGGTTCGTCCGGATTCTCGACGCGGTCACTGCTCGGCCGGCGACCACGGTCGGAGATCTCGAACTGCTCTCGCCGACTGAATTCGTCGACCTCACTTATGTCGCGTCCGACGACGCGATGCCGCGAGCGAGCCTGGCCGACATTCTCACCGCTGGTACGGCCGATCCGGAATCGGTCGCAGTGCGATTCGAGGGACGTTCGGTTACCTACCGTGAGCTCGACGAGCAGTCGTCACGGTTGGCCCGGGCTCTCATTGCGCGCGACATAGGTCCGGAAACCACTGTTGCGCTGGCATTTCCACGGTCTTATGACATGGTTCGCGCGGTGTGGGCAGTGGCAAAGACCGGCGCCGCCTACGTTCCGGTCGATCCGAACTACCCGGACGACCGGGTTCGCCACATGCTGTCGGATTCCGCGGCACGAATCGGTTTGACGTCATCGGAGTTCCTGGGACAGCTGCCCGCCGCCACCGAATGGTGGGCACTGGACGATCCGTCCACCGTGAACCTCGTCGACGCCCAATCGGGTGCCACGGTCGTCGATTCCGAACGAACCACGCCGCTGCGCGACGAGCATGTTGCATACCTGATCTACACCTCCGGTTCCACCGGAAAGCCCAAGGGCGTCAGCGTTACCCACGGCGGCCTCCGTGGTGTTCGTGATGCCGCGCAGCGGCGATACGGAGTCGACGAGGAGTCCCGGTTCCTGCACATCTGTTCACCGAGTTTCGATCCGTCGGTTCTCGAATGGATGGTGGCCTTCTCCACCGGCGCCACCCTTGTCATCGTTCCACCGGCGATCATCGGTGGCCCCGAACTGACCACACTGTTGCGCGACGAGCATGTCACCCACGCGATCATCACGCCCGCAGTGCTCGGCACGATGGACGCAGCTGAGCTGCCGGAGTTGGCCGTAGTCTCCGTCGGCGGCGACGTCACCACACCGGAACTGCTGGCAACGTGGGCACCGGGACGTGAGTACTTCAACGGGTACGGTCCTACCGAAACCACCATCATTTCGTCGTACGGGCACCTCACGGCAGGTCTGCCCATCGACATCGGCCGCCCCGTCGAGGGAATGTCGGCGCTTGTCCTCGATGAGCGACTTCACCCCGTCCCGGTCGGTACCAGGGGTGAACTCTATTTTGCGGGTGCGGCATTGGCCCGTGGGTACCACGATCGCTACGCGCTGACATCGGAGCGGTTTGTCGCCAACCCGTACTCGTCGGACGGCTCCCGGATGTACCGCACCGGCGACGTCGTGCGGTGGACCGGCACTTCTCGCGAGGGTGAGCAGGGCGTCCTGGAGTACATGGGCCGCAGCGACTTCCAGGTCAAGGTGCGTGGTTTCCGCATCGAACTCGGCGAGATCGACGCCGCGCTGACAGCACACGAGGACGTTCGTTTCGCCGTGACTCTGGGCCGTGAAGGCATCGCGGGAGTCATGGCCCTGGTCTCTTATGTCCAACTCGAAGGCGATGCGAGTTTCGACGCCGAACGCCTCGCGGGTTTTGTCGGTGAATCCCTGCCGAGTTACATGGTTCCGTCGGTCATCATGGCCTTGGACGAGGTTCCGCTGACTCCGGTCGGAAAGCTCGACCGGGACGCGCTGCCGGAGCCGGTGTTCGAGGTGCGTGAATTCCGCGCGCCCACAACGCCGGTCGAGGAAATCGTCGCACAGATCATTGCCGATGTTCTCGGGGTCGAGCGAGTCGGACTCGACGACGACTTCTTTGCTCTCGGTGGCAACTCGCTCGTCGCCACGCAGGTCACCTCGCGCTTGGGCGCTGCACTCGACACCACGGTGCCGGTCCGCACGTTGTTCGACGTGTCGAGCGTCGAGGCACTCGCCGCGCGGGTGGAGACACACGCGGGCAGTGGTGGGCGCACCGCACTCGTCGCGCAGACGCGTCCGAGCAGCATTCCGTTGTCGCTCGCCCAGCAGCGCATGTGGTTCCTCAACCGCTACGACACGGCGTCTGCGGCGTACAACATCACCTTCGCGCTTCAGTTGAGTGGAAATCTCGACGTCGCCGCGATGGAAGCAGCGTTCGAGGACGTGCTGGCTCGGCACGAGGTTCTTCGCACGGTGTACCCGGATACCGAATCCGGTCCGGTGCAGTCGATTCTCGACGTCGACAATGTGTTCCAGGGTCTCGATGTGGTGTCCGTCGACACCGGTGAACTCGACGACGCCATTGCCGCAGTCGGTTCGACAGCACTCGACATTACCGTTGACGTGCCGATCCGCGTGCGTCTGTTGACGCTGAGTGACACCGAGCACGTGCTGGCGATCATGGTTCACCACATTGCCGCAGACGGGTGGTCGATGGCGCCGCTGGGCCGCGACCTGATGATCGCGTACTCGGCTCGCAAGGACGGGATTGTTCCTCAGTGGCAACCGCTTTCGGTGCAGTACGCCGACTACGCGCTGTGGCAGCGTGCGGTCCTGGGTTCCGAGGACGACGCATCGTCACTGATGTCCCAGCAGATCTCGTTCTGGAGCGAGACGCTCGCGGGTCTGCCTGACCGGATCGAACTGCCCGCCGACCGGGCTCGACCCGATGTTGCGTCGATGCGCGGCGAACGATTCGCCTTCGACATCGCGCCCGAGTTGCATGTTCGCCTCGATTCACTTGCACGGGAGCACAATGCAACGCTGTTCATGGCGCTGCATGCCGCACTTGCGCTGCTGCTCGCCCGCCTGAGTGGGACATCGGACATCTCGGTGGGTACTCCGGTCGCCGGCCGCGGCGAGGCAGCGCTCGACGATCTGGTCGGCATGTTCGTCAACACTCTGGTCCTGCGCACCGAGGTCGACACGTCGGCTCCGTTCACGGAACTGCTTGCGGCGTCGAGCGATGCCGCGCTCAGCGCATTTGCCCATGCGGACGTCCCGTTCGAGCGGTTGGTCGACGTCCTGGCTCCCGCCAGGTCCCAGGCCAGGCATCCGCTCTTCCAGGTTGTTCTCTCGTTGCAGAATCTGGCGCAGACCGAGCTGGAACTTCCCGGCCTGGCAGTCAAGGCTGCCGAGATCGACACGACAACAGCGAAGTTCGATCTCGAACTGTCGGTATCCGAGTCCATCGGAGTGCACGGCGAACTTCAGGGAATCGCCGCGGAGTTCACCTACGCTGCCGATTTGTTCGACCGCGACACCGTCGAGGGCTTTGCCCGCCGACTGGTGCGCATTCTGGAATCCGTGGTCGCTGCCCCCGCAGTCGCTGTGGGCGACATCAATATTCTCGACTCTTCTGAGCGGCTCGAGCTGACCGATGTGCGCGGCGCACAGGGTATTTCGGGAACACTGGCCGGAATTCTCACCGATGCCGCAGCCGTGAACCCGGACGCGCAAGCTATCAGTTACGCCGGCGAAACGATCACCTACCGTGAGCTCGACGAGCGCTCGTCCCAGGTGGCCCGTGTCTTGATCGGCCGCGGTGTCGGCGCCGAAGATCGAGTGGCCATTGCCATTCCGCGATCGGCAGATTCCGTGCTCGCATTGTGGGCGGTAGCCAAGGCCGGCGCCGCCTTTGTGCCGGTAGACCCCACCTATCCGGTTGATCGCATCACTCACATGGTCTCGGACTCGGGTGCCACAGTCGGAATTACGACGGAAGAGTTCGTGTCAGCGCTTCCCGCCGGATCCAACTGGATCACGCTCGAAGACGCTGTCATGGCCGCGGAGTCCGGCGCACCGATTCGTGCCGAGGAGCTGCGGGGCGTCATCCGCGCGGAAAATGCGGCATACGTCATCTACACCTCCGGTACCACCGGGCTACCCAAGGGCGTTGTCGTCGACAACGCCGGAGTGGCGAACTTCTGTGCCGTACAGGTCGAACGCTACGAGTTGACCGCAGACGCACGGACCCTGCACTTCGCGTCCCCGAGCTTCGACGCGTCGGTGTTGGAACTGCTCATGGCATTTGGCGCCGCATCGACCATGGTGATCGCGCCGACCACCGTCTACGGCGGCGCCGAACTGGCAGAAATCCTGAACTCCGAGGCAGTGACGCACGCCTTCATCACGCCCGCAGCCTTGGCGTCGGTGGACCCGGCCGGCCTCGACGCCCTTCGCGTTGTTGTCGTCGGTGGCGAGGCAAGCCCGCGCGCTCTGGTCGCCAAGTGGGCCGTACCGCTGCCGGACGGCTCCGTACGCGGCTTCTTCAACGCATACGGTCCCACCGAATCCACAGTTGCCAGCAATATCAGTGACACGCTGACCGCATTCGACCGGATGAACATCGGTGGACCGGTTCGCGGAATGTCCGCTCGCATCCTCGACGACCGGATGCAGCCGGTCCCGGTCGGTGTTGCAGGAGAGCTCTACGTGTCGGGCATCCAGGTCGCCAGGGGATACCTCGGCCAGCCCGCTCTGACGGCAAGTCGATTTGTTGCCGACCCGTTCGGCGACGCCGGTGATCGGCTGTACCGCACCGGCGACGTCGTCCGCTGGATCGACGGCCGCGCAGTGGAGTACGTGGGCCGCAGCGACTTCCAGGTGAAGGTTCGTGGATTCCGCATCGAGCTGGGCGAGATCGAAGCAGCACTGTCTCGTTGCGAGGGCGTCGCACAGGCTGTTGCAGTAGTCCACACCGACGAAGAATTCGGTGATCGTCTTGTCGGTTACGTGGTTCCCGATGCCGGGGCTGCCATTGAACCTGCCGCGGTGATCGATTCCGTCTCGAAGTTCCTCACCGGCTACATGGTTCCCGACGCAGTCCTCGTGCTCGATTCCATTCCGTTGACCACGGCAGGCAAGACCGACACCAAGGCGCTCCCGGCGCCGGCTTTCGCGGCCAAGGCGTATGCCGCGCCGGTCACCGCAGCTGAATCGATCGTGGCCCAGGTGTTCTCCGAGGTATTGGGTGTTTCGCCGGTCGGCCGTGACGACGACTTCTTCGACCTCGGTGGCAACTCCCTGATTGCGACTCGGGTTGCCGCACGCCTGGGCGAGGCTCTCGACACCACAGTGCCGGTACGGGCGCTGTTCGAGGCGTCGACCGTGGGGGCCCTTTCTGCTCGGCTCGAAGTCCATGCAGGCTCCGGCGCGGTTGCGCCGCTCGTTCCGCAGACCCGGCCGGAGCGGATCCCGTTGTCGCTTGCGCAGCAACGCATGTGGTTCCTGAACCGTCTCGAACCGGAATCCGCGGTCAACAACATTCCCGTCGCGATTCGTATCGCCGGCGATCTGGACGTGGTGGCGCTGAGCGCCGCTGTGCTCGATGTGATCGATCGGCACGAGGTATTGCGGACCGTCTATCCGGACATCGATGGCGTCGGATATCAGGAGATCCTGCCGATTGCCGACGTTGCACTCGACTTGGTACCCCAGCCGTTGACGGCTGCCGAATTGCCTACTGCCGTGACGACGTCCGCGATGGCGGGTTTCGATGTGAGCGCGGATATTCCGTTGCGGGCAGCGCTGTATCGCGTCGACGAGGCTGATTACGTACTGCTGTTCGTCGTTCACCACATCTCCACCGACGGCTTCTCCATGGGACCTCTCACCCGTGACGTCATGGTCGCTTACGAGGCACGCACTCGCGGCGGCGCTCCATCGTGGACACCGCTGCCGGTCCAGTACGCGGACTACACGCTGTGGCAGCGCGACGTACTCGGTTCCGAAGACGATCCGCAGTCGAAGATGGCACGCCAGATCGAATTCTGGACCGCTACGCTCGCAGATGCTCCGGTACAGCTCGAACTACCCACGGATCGTCCACGACCGGCGCAGGCTTCGGGTCGAGGACATGCGTATACCTTCGACATCGACGCGGCGACTCATCGCGGAATGTCCGAGTTGGGCCGTGCAAACGGCGCATCGTTGTTCATGGTCGTACACGCGGTATTCGCATCGCTCTTCGCTCGATTGGCGGCTACGGACGACGTCACGATCGGGACTCCGGTCGCCGGTCGCGGAGACGCCGCGCTCGACGATGTTGTCGGTATGTTCGTCAACACCCTCGTGCTTCGCACCGAGGTCGGTTCCGGCGTTACATTCGAGGACTTCCTGACCCAGGTACGCGGCACCGATCTGGCCGCATTCGCGCATGCGGATGTGCCGTTCGAGCGGTTGGTCGAGGTGCTCGATCCGGAGCGGTCGAGGTCGCGTAATCCGTTGTTCCAGGTGATGTTGGCTTTCCAGAACCTGGATCGTGTCGACTTCACGCTGGGCGGGCTCGAGGTCACGACCTTCGAACCGGAGTCGGAGAGCGCGAAATTCGACCTGTCGATTACGGTCACCGAACGGGTCGGCGCCACGAATGGCGATGCCGGGCTGCACGTGCAGATGGTCTACGCGACTGACCTGTTCGATGAAGCCACGATGGCCGCTATGGCGACGCAGTTCATTGCGTTGGCACAGGCACTCGTTGCCGACCCGAGCGTCGTGCCGAGCGATGTCGACATTGTCGACGACGTGGAACGCAGCGTGCTGTCAGGTGTATCGGCCGGGATGACAGTGCCGGCGGACTACAAGACCTTGGTCGATGTACTCGACCGAGGAGTGGCCGCTTCATCGACAGACGTCGCAGTAGTCAGCGGCGATCTCACTCTCACCTACGCCGAATTCGATGCGCGCGTAAACCGTTTGGCGCGTCAACTGATTGATGTCGGCGTCGGCCCCGATTCGCGAGTCGCGCTCGTGATGCGCCGCTCGATCCATCAGGTGATCGGCGTGTACGCGGTACTCCGTGCCGGTGCGGCCTATGTTCCCGTTGATCCCGAGCAGCCGGCCGAACGCAATCAGTACATCGTGGAGTCGGCAGCGCCGGTCTGCGTGCTGACCACGGATTCCGAACGCGGTGACGTCCCCGCAGGGTGGCCGGTACTTGGTATCGACACCCTTGACCTGCAGAGTTACTCGCCGGCGCAGATCCGTGACGACGAGCGCCGTGCCCCGCTGCGCCCGGACAACATGGCATACGTGCTGTTCACGTCCGGATCGACGGGACGTCCGAAGGGCGTCGGAGTCACACACGCGGCCGTTGTCAACCAGTTGTCGTGGATGCAGGCCACTTACGGCCTTACTCCTTCAGACGTGGTGCTGTACAAGACACCCGCAACCTTCGACGCTTCGGTGTGGGAGCTGTTCTGGCCCTTGATGGTCGGTGCTCGAATGGTGATTGCGGAGGCCGGCGGTCACCGTGATCCCGCATACCTGAGCAGTATCATTGCAGGTGAATCGGTGACGGTGGCTCAGTTCGTGCCATCGGTGCTTGCAGCAATGGCCGACGAGTTCGAGACTGCGGCGCCCACTTCCTTGCGTGCGACGTTTGCGGGCGGCGAGCAGTTGAACAGCGCTCTCGCGGCCCGCTTCCGCGCGCTGACCGGTAGTGATGTCCACAACCTGTACGGACCGACCGAAACGACGATCCAGGTCACGAGCCATCGCAGTTCGGATCTCGACGGCGATGTTGTGCCCCTCGGTGGCCCGGCGTGGAACACCGGATTGTGGGTGCTCGACTCCAGAATGCTTCAAGTACCACTCGGTGTTACCGGTGAGTTGTACGTATCCGGCTCTCAGTTGGCCCGGGGATACTTCGGTGACGTCGTTCGCACTGCGGAGCGCTTTGTTGCGCATCCGTTCTCGGAAGCCGGCGAGCGCCTGTACCGGACCGGTGACCTCGTCCGCTGGACGCGCTCGGGTTCACTCGAATTTGTCGGACGTTCCGACTTCCAGGTGAAATTGCGTGGCCAGAGAATCGAACTCGGTGAGATCGAAACACTGCTCGCGGCACAAGACGTTGTGTCCCTGGCTGCGGTCGCGGTCATCGAGGACACGCTGGTCGCGTATGTGGAGCCGGCCAGCGGTGCCGTGATCGATGAGACGGAACTGCGCCGGCGCCTCGCCGACTCTTTGCCCGGCTACATGGTTCCGGCAGTCTTCATGGTGCTGGGCGCCCTGCCGCTCAACGCCAACGGCAAGGTGGATCGGCGAGCATTGCCGGTGCCCGCGTTCGAGGCAGCAGTGTTCCGGGCTCCGGTCAGTTCTGTGGAACAGGCTGTGGCGCAGGTATTCTCCGATGTTCTAGGAATCGAACAGGTCGGCCTGGACGACGATTTCTTTGCGCTCGGCGGTAACTCGCTGATCGCGACACGGGTGATGTCTCGTCTGGGGCAGGCGCTCGAAACCAAGATTCCGGTCCGGGTGCTGTTCGACGCGTCGACAGTGGAAGAACTTGCCGCGCGCATCGAAACATACGTCGGTGGCGACGGCACACGAGCATTGACCGCGCAGGTGCGTCCGGCGCAGGTGCCGTTGTCGCTGGCGCAGCAGCGTATGTGGTTCCTCAACCGCTTCGATACCGCGTCAGCCGTCAACAACATTCCCGTTGCGGTGCGTCTCACCGGCAACCTGGATTCAGGTGCGCTTCACTCGGCGATCGCCGATGTCATTGCGCGTCATGAGGTTCTGCGTACGCTGTATCCGGAAACCGACGGTGTCGGCTACCAGGAGATCCTCTCGCCGGAGGATGCCTCGATCGAATTCGAGACCGTACGCATTGCCGAGGGCGAGCTTCAAGCGGAGCTCTATGCATTCTTCGTCGAGGGATTCGACGTCACTGTCGAGGTTCCGTTGCGGGCCAGGCTCTTCCAGCTCGCCGACAACGAATTCGTGTTGTCCTTCGTGGTGCATCACATCTCCACCGACGGTTTCTCGATGGGCCCGTTGACCCGCGATGTGATGACCGCGTACTACGCGCGCTCACAGGGACAGACCCCGACGTGGGCTCCGCTGCCGGTGCAGTACGCCGACTACGCGTTGTGGCAGCGCGAGGTCCTCGGCTCCGAAGGCGAGCCGACGTCCGTCATCGCGCAGCAGATCAACTATTGGTCCGACGCCCTGGCTGATCTGCCCGAGCAATTGGACCTGCCGAGTGATCGCACCCGCCCCGAGATCGCAACGGGACAAGGAGCGAACCACACCTTTGTGATCGACCCGCAGTTGTGGGCCGATGTGGAAGCAACAGGTCAGACGGCGGGCGCAACCCCGTTCATGGTCGTCCACTCTGCGCTTGCCGTGCTGTTGGCACGCTTGTCCGCGACAACCGACATCGCAATCGGCGCTCCTGTCGCCGGTCGCGGTGAAGCGCAGCTCGACGATCTGATCGGCATGTTCGTCAACACTTTGGTGCTGCGCACCGAGGTTGATCCGTCGATGTCGTTCACGGATCTCTTGGCTTCTGCGCGAGAAGTGGATCTGCAGGCGTTTGCCCACGCTGACGTTCCGTTCGAGCGGATCGTCGAAGCACTCGATCCGGTGCGCTCGCAGGCACACCACCCGCTGTTCCAGGTGGCATTGACCTTCCAGAACCTTGGCCAGAGTGCTCTCGAACTGCCCGGACTCACCGCCGCTGCTGTGGAATTCGACGCAGCACTGGCCAAGTTCGATCTGCAGTTCACTCTTGAAGACGCTGCTGACGCCGGTATGTCCGGCACCCTGACTTACGCGACGGACCTGTTCGACGCGTCGACAGCGGCCGAGTTCGCTGATCGATTCGTGTCCGTCCTCCGTGGCGTTGTCGCGGACCCGACTGCCGCCGTGGGCGACGTGGATGTTCTGACTTCAGGTGAGTTGGATCGTGTTCTGGCGTGGAGTGACACGGGTATCGACAGCGGTGTGGAGTCGACGTTGCCGGCGTGGTTCGATCGTGCCGCTGCGGAGTTCGGTGATCGGATCGCGGTGCGGTTCGGTGACGAGTCGTTGACGTATGCGGAGTTGTCGGTTCGGTCGAATCGGTTGGCGCGCAGGTTGATTGCGTTGGGCTGTGGTCCGGAGACGTTGGTGGCGGTGGCGTTGCCGCGGTCGGCTGATCTTGTGGTGGCGTTGTTGGCGGTAGTGCAGTCCGGTGCCGGGTATCTGCCGGTGGATCCGTCGTACCCGAGCGACCGTATCGAGTTCATGCTCGCCGATGCTGCTCCGGTGTGCGCGATTTCGTGGTCTGAGCGTGAGTTGGTGTTGCCTGCTGGTCTGCCGGTGGTCGATATCGACGCGGTGGATCTGACCGAGTTCGATGGTTCGGTGGTGACGGATGCTGATCGTGTGTCGCCGTTGCGTACCTCGAATGTTGCGTATGTGATTTACACGTCGGGTTCGACGGGTCGCCCGAAGGGTGTGCAGGTTCCGCACATCACGGTGGCGAAATTGTTCGCGAATACCGAGAGTGTGTACGGGTTCGACGAGTCGGATGTGTGGACGATGTTCCACAGTTATGCGTTCGACTTCTCGGTGTGGGAGTTGTGGGGTCCGTTGCTCTACGGCGGCACGTTGGTCGTTGTGGATTATGTGACGTCGCGGTCGCCGGAGCAGTTCTTGGAGTTGCTTGCTGCTGAGCGGGTGACGGTGCTCAATCAGACGCCGTCGGCGTTCTATCAGTTGGCTGAGGCTGATCGGTTGGCGTCGGAATCCGGTCAGGCCGCTGAGTTGTTGTTGCGGTGGGTTGTTTTCGGTGGCGAGGCGCTCGAGCTTCGACGCTTGTCGGACTGGTACGGCCGCCGCGGTGACAGCGCGCCGACGTTGGTGAACATGTACGGCATCACGGAGACGACGGTGCATGTGAGCCATCGCGTGTTGGATGCTGCGATGGCGGCGGATGCGTCGGCGAGTGTTGTGGGTCAGGCTATTTCGGGTCTGCAGGTGTTTGTGCTCGATACGCGTTTGACTCCGGTGCCCGTCGGTGTTGCGGGTGAGATGTATGTCTCGGGTGTGCAGTTGGCTCGCGGTTATCTGGGTCAGCAGGGGTTGACGTCGACTCGGTTTGTGGCGAGTCCTTTTGCTGCTGGTGAGGTGTTGTACCGCACGGGTGACGTGGCTTCGTGGAACAGCGCTGGTGATCTGGAGTATCTGGGTCGCGCTGATGATCAGGTGAAGATCCGTGGATTCCGGATCGAGATCGGTGAGATCGAGTCTGCGGTGTTGGCGGATGTGTCCGTGGCGCAGACGGCGGTGGTTGTTCGTGAGGATTCTCCGGGTGATCAGCGGTTGGTGGCGTATGTGGTTCCGGCTGCGGGTGTGAGCGTTTCGGTCGAGGATGTCCGCACCAGTGTGGGTTCGTTGTTGCCGGAGTACATGGTGCCGTCGGCGTTTGTGGTGTTGGATGCGATTCCGTTGACGGTGAACGGGAAGTTGGATCGTCGGGCGTTGCCGGCTCCGTCGTTGCAGGTTGCGGTATTCCGGGCTCCGACGTCGGTGGTGGAAGAGGTTGTGGCGCAGACGTTTGCGGATGTTCTGGGTGCCGAGCGTGTCGGTTTGGATGACGATTTCTTTGCGCTCGGTGGTAATTCGCTGATCGCGACGCAGGTGACGTCGCGGTTGGGTCAGGCTCTTGATGCTGCGGTGTCGGTGCGGGAGTTGTTCGAGGCGTCGACCGTCGAAGGCCTGGCCGCTCGCCTCGGTTCTCATGTCGGTGGTGGTTCGCGTGCGGCGTTGACTGCGCAGGATCGTCCGGCGCAGGTGCCGTTGTCGTTTGCGCAGCAACGCATGTGGTTCCTCAACCAATTGGATCGCGAGTCGGCAGCCAACAACATTCCGATGGCGATCACGCTTACCGGCGAGTTCGATGAGGCGGCGTTGTACGACGCTGTCATGGACGTAGTGAAGCGTCACGAGGTCCTGCGCACGGTCTACCCCGAGGTGGACGGTATCGGCTACCAGCGGATACTGCCGGCGGCGGCAGTTCCGGTGAATCTGGCTCCCGTGCAGCTCGAAGCATCCGACATCGTCGCGGCGGTGACGGAGTTCGTCTCATCAGGTTTTGACGTCACGGCTGAGGTTCCGTTGCGGGCCAAGCTCTTCCAGCTTGCCGAGGACTCGTTTGTACTGGCGATAGTGATTCACCACATCTCCACCGACGGTTTCTCGATGGGCCCGTTGATCCGTGACGTGATGACCGCGTACTACGCCCGCTCACAGGGGCAGACCCCGACGTGGGCGCCGTTGCCGGTGCAGTACGCCGACTACGCGTTGTGGCAGCGTGGTGTTCTCGGTTCCGAGAGTGACACGGAATCCGTACTCGCAGAGCAGATCGGCTACTGGGCTAAGGCTCTCGACGGAGTTCCAGACCAGATCACCTTGCCCAGTGACCGCGCGCGTCCAGCCGTGTTCACCGGACGGGGAGCCACCTACAGCTTCCCGATTTCCGCGGATGTGCACCGCGGACTGGCTGCTGTGGGTCGCGAGCACCAGGCATCGCTGTTCATGGTGATGCACTCGGCGTTGGCAACACTTCTTGCCCGGTTGTCCGGCACCACCGACATCGCAGTCGGTACCCCGGTGGCCGGTCGCGGCGAAGCAGAACTCGACGATCTGATCGGCATGTTCGTCAACACGCTCGTGCTGCGCACCTCGGTCGATCCGGGGATGCGTTTCCTCGATCTGCTTACGTCGGCGCGTGAGAGTGATCTCGCGGCTTTCGCTCACGCAGACGTGCCGTTCGAGCGGCTGGTCGAGGTTCTCGATCCGGTGCGCTCGCAAGCGCACAACCCGTTGTTCCAGGTTGCCTTGGCATTCCAGAACCTGGGGCAGAATAACCTGACGCTGCCGGGACTCGATATCACCGAATTCGATATCGCGGAAACCGTAGCGAAGTTCGACCTTCAGTTGACCCTGGTGGAAGCTGCCGATGGTCACGGAATGACTGCGACCTTCACGTATGCGACGGATCTCTTCGACGAGGGGACAGTTGTCTCCTTCGCCGAGAGGTTGACTCGAATTCTCGAAGCCGTCGCCGTGGATGCGACGCAGGCTGTCGGCGACATCAACATCCTCGAAGCGCCTGAGCGCATCGAATTGACCGGTCGCCGAGCGTCCTCGGGCATCGAGCCGAAGCCGTTGGCCGACATCCTGGCCGAGACCGCGTTGCAGTATCCCTCCAACGAAGCTCTCCGCTACCAGGATCGGTCGATGACCTACGCCGAGGTCGACGAGTGGTCGTCGCGCCTCGCCCGTGTCCTGATCGCTCGCGGTCTGGGCGCCGAAGATCTGGTCGCAGTGTCGATTCCGCGTTCCATCGAATCGGTCCTGCTGGTGTGGGCGGTATCCAAGACGGGCGCCGCGGTTGTTCCCATCGATCCGCACTACCCGGCTGACCGCATCACGCATATGGTCTCCGACTCGGGCGTCTCGGTCGGTCTGACTCTCGAAGCTGAACTCGCAGGGCTTACCGACACCGTCGAGTGGCTCGCGATCGACAGTGCTGCTTGCGCGGAGCTGATGGCAGCGCAGGATAGTTCACCGATTCGCGAAGGCGAACGTGTGCGCCCCGTCCTTCCGGCGCATCCGGCCTGGGTGATCTACACGTCGGGCACAACAGGCTTGCCCAAGGGTGTTGTTGCTACGGGAGCAGGCCTCGCGAGCTTCAGTGCAACGCAGGCACAGCACTACCTGGTGACGCCGAACTCCCGCACGCTGCACTTCGCGTCGCCGAGTTTCGACGCGTCGATGCTTGAACTGTTCCTGGCTGTCGCGACAGGCGCTGCCATGGTGATCGTCCCGACGTCGATCTTCGGCGGCGACGAGTTGACTGCGCTGTTCAAGTCCGAACGCGTCACACACGCCTTCATCACGCCGGCGGCGCTGGCTTCCATGGATCCGTCGGGCCTGAACGATCTCGAGGTGGTTGGTGTCGGCGGCGAGGCGTACTCGCCGGAGTTGATGGCCAAGTGGGCGGATCAGCCGAACCGTCGACGCACATTCCTCAATGTCTACGGCCCCACCGAGACCACTATCGTCACCAATGTCAGTGTGCCGCTGATGCCGGGCGACCGGATGACCATCGGTGGAACCATCGGCGACATGGCCGCGTTTGTTCTCGACACGCGTCTGCAGCCCGTTCCGGTTGGTGTTGCCGGTGAGCTGTACCTGTCGGGTCCTCAGGTCACCCGCGGATACCATCGCCGCCCGGGATTGAGCGCGGATCGCTTTGTTGCCAACCCGCATGGCCTGCCCGGTGAGCGCATGTACCGCACCGGTGATGTTGTGCGTTGGACTGACCAATATCAGGTTGAGTATGTGGGCCGCAACGACTTCCAGGTGAAGATCCGTGGCTTCCGCATTGAACTCGGTGAGATCGACGCCGCCCTGACGGCACATTCGGACGTCGAGTTCGCCGCGACCATGGGCACCACGCTGGCGTCCGGTGCTCCGGCACTGGTGTCGTACGTATTTGTCGGCAAGGAATCTGCTGTCAGCTCGGCGGATCTGAGTGAGTTCGTCTCACGCACTCTGCCGGCGCACATGGTGCCTGCGTCGATCATGGTTCTGACCGACATGCCGCTGACCCCGGCCGGCAAGCTGGACCGAAAGGCTTTGCCGGATCCGGTATTCGAGGTCAAGGAGTTCCGCGCTCCCACCACCGAGATGGAACGCATCCTCAGCGAGGTCTTTGCCGACGTTCTCGGCCTCGATCAGATCGGTACCGACGATTCGTTCTTCGCTCAGGGCGGAGACTCGATCATGTCGATCCAGTTGGTGTCCCGCGCCAAGGCCCGCGGTGTTCTCTTCACGCCCAAGGACGTGTTCGAGAACAAGACGGTGGCAGAGTTGGCCGAGGTCGCCGTCTTCGGCTCCGACGCCGACGCGATCACTGTTCTCGCCGAGATCGAAGGCGGTGGCATCGGTTGGATGCCGCTCACTCCGATCAAGCGCTTCATGTTCGAACGGCCTGGCAGCTACCAGCGTTTCAACCAGCTGTTGACGTTGGAATTGCCGCTGGGAATCGACCGGACCGGTGTTGTCGAAACGTTGACTGCGGTCATCGATCACCACGACATGTTCCGTTCGCGTCTGGTCAATGATCAGCGTGGTCCGGGCATGGCTGTGTCCGCGCCCGGAACCGTCGACGTGGATGGTTCGGTGCGCCGGGTGCAGGTGGACCCCGCGATTGCGGATACAGAGCTGACGGCCATCGCGTCGGGCGCTCTCGACGACGCTCTCGGCCGGTTGGATCCGGCCGCTGGTGTCATGGCTCAGTTCGTGTGGATCGACTTCGGTGACACGCGTACCGGCCGATTGATCGTGGCTGCGCATCACCTGATCGTCGACGGCGTCTCCTGGCGAATTATCGTGCCGGACTTGATTTCCGCGTGGGCCCAGCGCAGTGGCGGAAGTGTGCCCGTGCTCGAACCGACGGGCACGTCCATGCGTACCTGGGCGCACTCGCTGGCTGCGGAATCACGATCCGACAAGCGACTGGCAGAACTGCCACGGTGGCGTAAGACGCTGTCGACTCCGGACCCCATTCTCGGTTCGCGTGCGTTCGACCCCTCCGTCGACGTTGCGGCAACAGTCGAGCGTGTGCGCGTGGAGGTGCCCACAGACGTCACCGAGACGCTGCTGACCACCCTGCCCGAGATGTTCCGCGGCGGAGCCAACGACGGTTTGCTGGCCGGACTTGCTCTGGCACTGGTGCGCTGGCGGCGTGACCGGGGCATCGACACCGAAGCGGCACTGCTCCAGCTCGAGGGCCACGGCCGCGAAGAGGGTGTCGTCCCGGGTGCCGATCTCTCGCGCACCGTCGGCTGGTTCACGGCGGCCTTCCCTGTCGCCCTCGACCTTGCCGGTATCGACATCGACGACGCCTTCGACGCCGGAGTTGCTGCGGGAGCGGCGATCAAGGCAGTCAAGGAGCAGTTGCTCGCCGCTCCCGACAAGGGTGTCGGCTACGGACTGCTGCGGTACGTCAACGACGACACCCGCACCGAGCTGTCGAAGCTGAGCAGCGGGCAGGTCAGCTTCAACTACCTGGGTCGCATTGTGGCGGAGGATATTCCGGCTGCAGCGCAAGGCCTCGGATGGATTCCGGCACGCGACTTCTCCGATGTCGCTGCGCCGGAAGACCCGGACATGCCGGCCAACAAGGTTGTCGACATCAATGCCATCGTCAACGACGGCCCTGACGGCGCGGTGCTCGAAGCATCGTTTGCCTTCCCGAACGGATTGCTGAGCGCCACCGAGGTGCAAGCCCTGGCCGACCTGTGGGTCGGAGCACTCACAGCGCTGGCGCAGCACGCACAGGCCGTCGGCGCAGGCGGACTCACGCCGTCGGACGTGCCGCTGGTAACGCTGACCCAGCAGGATCTCGACGGGTTCGAGCAGCGTTTCCCGGCGGTGCAGGACGTCTGGCCGCTGGCTCCGCTGCAGTCGGGTCTGCTGTTCCACGCTGTCATGGCCGAGTCGACCGTCGACCTGTACTCCGTGCAGATGGTTCTCTCGCTGTCCGGCCGCGTCGACGCGGATCGCCTCCACGCCGCAGCACAGGCCATCATCGATCGTCACCCGAACCTGCGCACCGCATTTGTGGTCGATGGAACGGGTACACCGGTCCAGGTAGTTCTCGGTGACATCGACGTGCCGTGGCGCGAACTGGATCTCACCACAATCGCCGACAGCGAAGAACGACGCGGCGAGTTGGATCGGATTCTTGCCGAGGACCAGGCCACGCACTTCGACATGTCGAACCCGCCGTTGATCAAGTTCACGCTGATCAAGATCGCGGCGAGCGAATACCGCCTTGTTGTGGCAAACCACCACATCATCCTCGACGGCTGGTCCATGCCGCTGCTGCTCCAGACGCTCCTCGGCCACTACGCGATGCGTGGGAACATTCCCGCTCAGACGCGGGCACTGAGCTACCGGAACTACCTCGCGTGGCTGGTTCAGCAGGATCGCAGTGTGTCCATGGATGCCTGGGCGAAGGCGCTGGGCGGCGTCGAAGAGCCGACGTTGTTGGCTCCCACCGTTGCCGGCCAGGAATTCAGTGCGCTGTCGCAGAAGTTGCAGATCTCGCTCAGCGAATCGGTGACCGCGACACTGACCGGTTTGGCATCGAGGACCGGCGTTACCGCCAACACGATCGTCCAGGCTGCCTGGGCAATTCTGTTGGGACGCATGACCGGTCGCCAGGACATCGTCTTCGGTGCCACGGTCTCCGGCCGTCCGCCACAACTCGACAGCGTCGAGAAGATGGTGGGCCTGTTCATCAACACGCTGCCCGTGCGTGTCCAACTGGATCTGGCCGAGTCCGTCGAGGCACTGCTCTCACGGGTTCAGATCGAACAGGCGGGATTGCTCGATCACCATTACCTCGGCCTGACCGACGTGCAGAGCGCCGCGGGCGTCGGCGGACTCTTCGACACTCTGGTGATCTTCGAGTCCTACCCGGTCGACCGTGACGGTCTTGCAGCGCAAGCAGAGTTCTTGGACGGCATGGTGATCGACGATGTCGCTTCCGACGACTCCACGAACTACCCGCTCACCCTGCTGATCGGTCTCGACGACCAACTGCACCTGACTCTTCGCTACCTACCCGACTTCTTCGACGAGTCGTACGCGCAGGCCCTGCTGGGTCGCCTCGAGACTCTGCTGACCGAAATCGGTGAAACGCCGTCTACTGCAGTCGGTGACATCGAGATCATGACCGCGCCTGAGCGCGCTTTGGTGCTCGACACCTGGAACGACACCTCGCGTCCGGTTGTGGGTGGGTTGTTGTTGGATGGTTTTGATTCTGTGGTGGGGGTTTCTTCGGGTTCGCGTGCGGTGGTGTGTGGTGATGTGGTGCTTTCGTACGGGGAGTTCGATGAGCGGGTTAATAGGTTTGCGCGTTATTTGATTGGTTTGGGTGTTGGGCCGGAGTCGTTGGTGGGGTTGGCTGTTCGGCGGTCTGTGGATTTG